>CAVSYY010000018.1:0-1371230 GCA_963732315.1 uncultured Acidobacteriota bacterium | reverse complement strand
CCTATAACCTGCGCGAGATGTCGCGGCTGAAGGTGCCGATTCTGTGTACGGTAACGGGCGAAGGCGGCTCGGGCGGCGCGCTGGCCATTGCCGTGGGCGACCGGGTGTTCATGCTGGAAAACAGCATTTATTCGGTGATCTCGCCGGAGGGTTGCGCCTCGATCATGTGGCGCGACGCCACCAAGCGCAACCTGGCAGCCGAGGCAATGCACATCACGGCTCCCGACCTGATCGGCTTCGGCATTGTGGATGCGATCATCCCCGAGCCTGGGGAGGGCGCGCACACCGACCACGCGCAGATGGCGGAGAACATGGATAAGGTGCTCTCGGAGAGCCTGGCGGAGCTGAGGCGGTTGAGCCCGCAGCAGCTTGTCGACGGCCGCTATGAGAAGTTCCGGAAGATGGCGCAGTTCTTCCGCGAGGTGTAGGCGGAAGCGAGCCTCAAAAGCAGAGTCGAGAACGCGCGGCGTGATGGCCGCGCGTTTTCTTTTGCAAGAAAGGTGGTATGTGACTTAAGTCGCGGACGGCTGGGGCGCAGGAGCTTAAAGTTGGTGGTAAAGGCAGCAGCCCAGAGCCGGTCAGAGCTCCACAATCGCAATTGGATGCAGAGAGTTGCAGTCTATTGCGCGGCGGGGGGCAGGGTTGACGGCTGCCGTATAATGAACACGGGGTGAACCGTGCGATCCGTGGTGATTTGCGCTGCCCCAAAGGATGGCTCTTGAATGCCAAGTCCCGACGTTGCCCTGCAACAGGGCTCTGACCGCCGCCATGATAGCGAGCTGGTCGTCAACAACTTCAGTATCCAGATTGCCACGGTGAACGGTTCCGGATCGCAATCGGCCAATTCAGTTTTAATGCGCGCCATCTTCGAGATGGGCGTTCCGGTGAGCAGCAAGAACCTGTTTCCCTCCAACATTGCGGGACTTCCTACGTGGTACACGATCCGTGTGAGCAAGGATGGCTATGAGGCCAGCAAGCGCAATTCCGAGCTGCTGATTGCCATGAACGCCGAGAGCGCCGCCGAGGACGTGCGGGTGCTGAAATCCGGCGCGGTGGTGCTGTTTGACGAGCCGCTGAGATTGGCAGGGCTGCGCGACGACGTGCAGTTTTTCGCCGTGCCGTTCGACAAACTGGTGGCGCCGCTGGCTCCCGAGGCGAAGCTGAAAAAGCTGCTGCGCAACATGGTGTACGTGGGCGTGATGGCGCATCTGCTGTCGCTGGATCTGGCCGAGGTGGAAAAGGCGATCGGCACGCAGTTCCACGGCAAAAAACGGGCCACCGAGGTGAACGTGGCCGCAGCGCGCGCCGGATATGAGTACGCCACCGCCAACTTTGCGCCGACCCGATTCAGGGTGGAGCGCATGAACCAGACGGCGGGCAAGATCATCATCGACGGCAATTCGGCAGCGGCGCTGGGCGCGCTGTTTGCCGGAGTGACGGTGGTGCCGTGGTATCCCATTACGCCGTCGTCGTCGCTGATCGAGACGCTGAGCGAATATCTGCGGCAGTACCGGGTGGACGCCGACGGCAAGGCGACGTTTGCGGTGGTACAGGCCGAGGATGAGCTGGCCGCGATCGGCATGGTGCTGGGCGCCGGCTGGGTGGGCGCGCGCGCCATGACTTCGACCTCCGGGCCGGGAATTTCGCTGATGGCCGAATTCAGCGGGCTGGGCTACTACGTGGAGATTCCGGCGGTGATCTGGGACGTGCAGCGGGTTGGGCCTTCCACCGGGCTGCCGACGCGCACCGCGCAGAGCGACCTGCTTTCGACCGCGTTCCTTTCGCATGGCGACACCAAGCATCCCATGCTGCTGCCGGCTTCGATGAGCGAATGCTTTGAGTTTGCCGGAACCGCGTTTGACGTGGCCGAGCAGTTGCAGACTCCGGTGTTTGTGATGAGCGACCTGGACCTGGGGATGAACCACTGGATGAGCGATCCGTTCCCCTATCCCGAGGCTCCGCTCAACCGCGGCAAGGTGCTGAGCAAGGAAGACATTGAGCGGCTGGGCAGCTTCGCTCGCTACAAGGACGTGGACGGCGACGGCGTAGGCTATCGCACGCTGCCGGGGACGGAGCATCCCAATGCGGCGTGGTTTGCGCGCGGCAGCGGACATGACGAACATGCGCGTTACTCGGAGCGTCCGGACGACTACTTCAAGAACATGAACCGGCTGAACCGCAAGTGGGAGACGGCGCGCGGGCTGGTTCCGGCGCCGGTGCTGGAGCACCAGGAGCCGGGCGCCAAGGTGGGCATACTCGCCTTTGGATCGTCGCACTGGGCCGTGGTGGAGAGCCTGGACCAGTTGCGCGCGGAGCAGGGAATTGCGGCCGATTATCTGCGGCTGCGGGCCTTTCCGTTCTCTGCGGCGGTGGAGGAGTTTATCGCCGCCCACGAGCGCGTCTACGTGGTGGAGCAAAACCGTGACGGGCAGATGCAGCAGCTGATCAAGATGGACATTGCGCCTGCCGAGGTGGCGAAGCTGCGCGGCGTCTGCCACTACAGCGGACACCCGCTGGATTCACGCTTCGTGACCGACAACATTGTTGCTCAAGAGAAGGTTGCGCAAGAGAACGTTGCACAGGACACGTCGCAACTCGCGCACCAGGAAGTCGTTCTACAGGAGCAGAAGTAATGGCCACCACACCGAAGCCTCCGGCCCCCAAAACCAATCGCATTGGATTGACCGTGCTGGATTACCGCGGAGGCAAGTCCACGCTGTGCGCCGGATGCGGGCATAACGCAATCTCGGAGCGCATTATCGATGCCTTTTACGAGATGGGCATTGAGCCGGAGCAGGTTGCCAAGGTGAGCGGCATCGGCTGCTCGTCGAAGAGCCCGGCGTATTTCATGGGACGCTCGCACAGCTTTAATAGCGTGCACGGGCGCATGCCCGCCATCGCCACCGGCGCGGCGGTGGGCAATCATAAGCTGATGTACATCGGCGTGAGTGGCGACGGCGACACGGCTTCGATTGGCATGGGACAGTTTGCCCACCTGATGCGGCGCAATCTTCCCATGATTTACATCATCGAAGACAACGGCGTGTATGGCCTGACCAAAGGACAGTTTTCGGCCACGGCGGATATCGGCTCGACCCTGAAGGGCGGCCTGGTGAACAAGTTGCAGGGGATCGACACCTGCGCGCTGGCCATTGAGCTGGGCGCGACATTTGTTGCAAGGAGCTTTTCCGGCGACAAGAAGCAACTGCTGGCGCTGCTGAAGGCGGCCATTGCGCACAACGGAACGGTACTGCTGGATGTGATTTCCCCCTGCGTGACCTTTAACGACCACGAGGGTTCGACGCGCAGCTACAAATTCATGAAGGACCACGAAGAGCCGCTGCAGGACATTAATTTTGTGGCCTCATTTGAGGAGATCGACGTGGAGTACGAGCCGGGCAGCAGTGTTGAGATCGAGATGCACGACGGCTCGAAGATGCACCTGGTGAAGCTGGAGGAAGACTTCAATCCGACCAATCGGCTTGAGGCGCTGCATCGGCTGGCGGAGGCTCGCGAAAACAATGAGGTGCTGACGGGATTGTTCTATTTGAACCCGGAGCAGCCTAGCTTTACCGATCTGCTGAATCTGGTGGACCGCCCGCTGGCCACGCTGCCGCAGGAGATGACGCGGCCGCCCAAGGCAGTGCTGGACGAGATTATGGATGAGTACCGGTAGGGAAGCTCGATAGGGAATTGAGAGGCGCGGAGCAATCCGCGCCTTTTTATTGGTGTGCCGAGCATGTTCAACAGCTTGGAGGTGGAAGTCCTCTACCCAACCTGATGGAGGTGAAGGGTTAGCGAAGCGCAAAGGCGTCGTCGCGAGACGGGGTCTGAAAGAAGCGTGGAGCAAAGGCGCGAGCCGATGAACAAGAACCGGATGATGAGGCCTACGGTGCCGGGCGAGCGGGCCAATGGACGCGAAGCCCATATCCATCAAGGGCACTGGTGGTAAATCCGGCGGTTGTGCGCTGAAGGCGGTTGAACTTACCTCGGGAGACCTGCTGCGTGTCGTGGAATCACGACTGAGGGTGAAGCGATTCATCTTGACCGCGCGGCAGGAGTCAGCAGAGGGCGTAGTAGCTGCGTGAGCAGCGAAGGCCCGAACGGAAAGGGAGCGGCGAGTAGTCCGCGGGACTCGATGGGCGGCAAGCGGCAGAAGAACCAGCTACAGATGGTGCTGGCCTTCGCCGTCGAGGGGAGGAGTGAAGCTCCAAAGACTCGACGGGAAGGGACCGAAACGTCCACGGCGGAGCGCGAGTGCGAAAGCCCGGCTATCCCAGTGCAAGTGATGGAGGAGGTCTGCGGGCGGGAGAACTGCTTGCGGGCCTTGCAGCGAGTGAAGTCGAACAAGGGGAGTCCGGGAATCGACGGCATGAAAGTCGGTGAGTTGCCGGGCTACCTGAAGCAGCACTGGCCAGCGATCCGGGAACAACTGTTGAGTGGAAGCTATGAGCCGCAACCGGTAAGGCGGGTGGAAATCCCCAAGCCGGATGGCGGGGTGCGCAAGCTTGGCATCCCGACGGTGCTGGATCGGTTTATCCAGCAGGCGGCGATGCAGGTTCTGCAAGGCAGATGGGACGGGACGTTTTCCGAGCACAGTCACGGGTTCCGGCCCGGACGCAGCGCGCATCAGGCGGTCAAGAAGGCACAGGAGTATGTGGCCGGAGGCCGCCGCTGGGTGGTGGACCTCGATCTGGAAAAGTTCTTTGATCGGGTGAACCATGACCGGCTGATGAAGTCGGTTTCGCTGCGTATTGCCGACAAGCGAATGCTGCGGTTGATCGGAGCATTCCTGAAGGCGGGCGTGATGGAGAACGGGCTGGTGAGTCCGGTGGATGAGGGCACGCCGCAAGGTGGGCCGTTATCGCCGCTGCTATCGAACCTAGTGTTGGACGAGTTGGACCGGGAGTTGGAGCGGCGCGGTCATCGCTTCGTGCGTTATGCGGACGACTGCAACATCTACGTTCGCAGCGGCGGAGCGGGGCAGCGCGTGATGAGGAGCGTGACGCGCTTCATCACCAGGCGGCTCAAACTCAAGGTGAACGAATCCAAGAGCGCGGTGGCACGGCCAGCGGAGCGGAAGTTTCTGGGCTTCAGCATCAGCAACGCGAAGGAGCCGAAGCGGCGCATCGCGCCCAAGGCCCTACTGCGATGCAAGCGGAAGATACGGGAGCTGACACGACGGACAAGGGGAATCAGTCTGGATCGGACGACGAGAGAACTCACCAGCTACCTGCGTGGCTGGAAGAGTTACTTCGGCTTCTGCCAGACACCCTCGGTGCTGAGGAAGCTGGATCAGTGGATACGGCGAAGGCTGCGATCCATGATCTGGCTGCACTGGAAGCAAAGCCGCGTGCGCTTTCGGCAGCTTCAACAACGAGGAGTGGGCAAGGCTCTCGCCGCGCAAACGGTGGGAAGCAGCCACTCCTGCTGGAGACTGGCGAATAGTCCCGCATTAACGGTTGCGCTACCAGTTGCTTACTTCGACTCGCTCGGACTACCGCAC
Source organism: uncultured Acidobacteriota bacterium (assembly GCA_963732315.1). Classification (GTDB taxonomy): domain Bacteria; phylum Acidobacteriota; class Terriglobia; order Terriglobales; family Acidobacteriaceae; genus TOLSYN. Next base: position 1,365,724 of record CAVSYY010000018.1, on the reverse strand, counting down.
TTGTTCGCCGGATAGCTCAACCCACCGAACCGCCGTATGCGGACCCGCATGTACGGTGGTGTGGCAGGGGAGAGCGGGCGACCGCTCCCCCTATGCCGATCGTGGGCGCTTCAGCGCCCCGATTCCGGCGAGAGGATGATTGCCACGCCGATTCCTGAGTAGTAGGATTCGGCTATTCACGTTTACCGAGAGAGCGTTCAGATGGCATTGAAAATCTGGTCCAAGGTGAAGATGTGCCTGCTGGCGGCTGTTTGTTTTGCCATCGTCGTTACGCCGCCGGCTCGTTGTCAGACTGTCGACATCAGCCCGGCGCTGCACAATAAAGATGTGGTGGAGCTTGTGAAAACGGGGATATCAACGGAAACCGTGGTAGCCGAGATCGGGTCCACGGAGACGGACTTCGATACGTCTGAGGCTTCGCTGAAGAAATTAAGGGAGGCCAATATTCCGGAGCCGATCATTCTCGCCATGGTGGAGTCGGCAGCCCGCAAGGGCGCACCCGCGCCGGTGGCTACTCTCACGTATGACGAATCAGGACACGTCAAGATATATCGGCCGCGGCAAATTGCGTATCTTCCTTTGTTCAATTCGATCTTCGTGGATAACGTAGGGATCGTCAATATCGCGAACGGACGCCGTTGCAGCATACGGCTGAGTCCGGGAAGGCACAAGATCCAAGCGGATGACATGTGGCCGATCTATCTCGATGTCCAAAAAGGCCAAGAGTATTACATTCGTGTGGACGAGATACCCCTGCCCGGACCAGTGAATGGACACGGAATGCTGACCCTGCTACGTCCCGAACAGGGCAGCGGAAAATATAATCGTCAGCGTCCGGTGGAGGAGGATCGGCGGCTGGTAAAAGAAATGCTGGATTCCGACTCCGAAACCTCACTCCAGAAAAACGAATCCAAAAGATAAGAAGGTTCCCATTCCGGCGAAGGCGCGAAGCTATTCGCGCCCTCCCCTTTATAATCGCTTGTTCGTGTTTCATAGTTTTGAGGAGTCCCTGTGGCCTATAACGATTTGCGTGAGTGGATAGCGGCGCTGGAGAAGGCGGGCGAGTTGAAGCGGATTACCGCCGAGGTGGATCCGATTCTGGAAGTGACCGAGATTTGCGACCGGGTTTCCAAGTGGGGCCCCAAGAACGGCCGTGGGCCGGGCGGTCCGGCGCTGCTGTTCGAGAAGGTGAAGGGGCATCCGGGACACAAGATATTCATTAACCAGTTCGGCTCCGAGCGGCGGATGAATCTGGCGCTGGGATCGAAGTCGCTGGATGAGATCGCCGAGCGGATTCACCAGATGATGGACGTGAAGACGCCGCAGGGGCTGCTGGAAAAACTCAAAATGCTGCCCATGCTGGCCGACCTGGGGAACATGTTTCCCAAGCTGGTGAAGACGGGACCGTGCAAGGAAGTCATCAAGCGCGACAATTTTTCGCTGCTGGATTTTCCCATTCTGCAGTGCTGGCCGCAGGACGGCGGACGGTTTATCACCCTGCCGTGCGTGATGACGCGCGACCCGCGCACCAGCAAGCGCAACGTTGGAATGTATCGCATGCACGTCTATGACGCGACCACGACAGGGATGCACTGGCAGCGTCACAAGAACGCGGCGGAGCATCAGCGGGAGCGGATGCGTGCGGCGGTGGCCGAGGGTTCGACGCTGGGCAAGACCTCCTCGGTGGACATTATGGCGCGCAGCGGCGGAGCGAGCGTGGCCATTACTGGCAAACCGGTGAGCGGGAAGATGGAAGTGGCCGTCGCCATCGGGACCGATCCGGCGCTGACGTTTTCGGCCATTGTGCCCGCGCCGCCGGACATTGAGGAGTACATGATCGCCGGGTTCCTGCGGGGTAAGCCGATCGAGGTGGTGAAGTGCGAGACGGTAGACCTGGAGGTTCCGGCCAGCGCGGAGATTGTGCTGGAAGGGACGGTGGACATCGGCGAACTGAAGGTGGAAGGACCGTTCGGCGATCACACCGGGTTTTACTCATTGGAGGATTTGTACCCGGTCTTCAAGGTGCAGTGCATCACCCACCGCAAGAACCCGATCTACGCCACGACGATTGTGGGCAAGCCTCCGCAGGAAGACGCGTGGATGGCGCTGGCGGTGGAGCGGATCTTTTTGCCGGCGGCGAAGATGATGATTCCGGAGCTGGTGGATTTCCATCTGCCGCCCGAGGGCGTGGCGCACAACCTGATGATCCTGTCGATCCGCAAGTCGTTTCCGGGGCAGGCGCGCAAGGTGATGAACGCCATCTGGTCGCTGGGGCAGGCGATGTTCACCAAGTGCATTGTGGTGGTGGACGAGGATTGCGACGTGCACGACCTGCGCGAGGTGACACTGCGCGCGCTGAACAACATCGACCCGGAGCGCGACATTCAGTTCACGCTGGGACCGGTGGATTCGCTCGACCACGCCTCACGGCTGCCGAACTTCGGCAGCAAGATGGGCATCGACGCGACGCGCAAGTGGGCGACCGAGGGGTTCGACCGTCCCTGGCCGGATGAGGTGGAGATGAGCGCCGAGGTGAAGGCGCGGATCACGAAGCGCTGGAAGGAATTTGGACTGGAGTAGCGCGGGAACAAGCGCGGCGCTGAAAGACCGGATTAGCGCCGGTGGACGAAGGTGAGGATCAGCAGGCTCCAGAAAAACGAGGAAAAGATGGTGGCCAGGAAGAGCCCCTCGGCGGCGTCCAGCGCGGAGCGGACGTCCAACGAGACATGCCGGCTGCAGGCCGCAAACAACTCTCTTTCAAGCACGGCCGTCTGGCGATGCTGGATGAAGCGGCGCAAGTGGCTGAATGGGCCCACGTACTGTTCCTCTGCCAAATTCCAAGTAGCTTCTAGCCATAGGATTATGCCTTTAGTTTTTCGAATTGCATAGAAGAAATATTGCTGCCAGAAATTACCTTCGTAACGCTGGTCTCACTTGCCGGATAGAGCGAACTGAATTCGCTGGGCGATGGGCGGGTGGGAATAGCTCCAGAAGACGAGCAGAGGCGAGGGGTTGGGATAGGAATACGATTTTTCGCCGAGCAGCTGAAAGGCCTGGGCCGCGACCTGTCCTGCGTCAGGGGTGACGGCTCGCGTGATGGCCAGGCCGTAGACGTCGGCCTGGTGCTCCTCCCATCGGCTGAAGGCGCTGGCCAGCGGGGTGCCGAAGAACATCAGCAGCGATGCAATCAAGGCCAGCAGCGGCAGCGACGCCCAGTCGCCCAGAGAACTTAATCCGACGCTCCGCAGTCTCCATTGCGGGCCATAGCGGCGGAGCGCGCATTCGGCGAGGCGCTGCAGCAGCCAGAATCCGGCGAAGGCGAGCAAGGCACTATAGGCCAGGCCGAGATAGATGTGATGCAGCTGGTAGTGTCCCATCTCATGCCCGAAGACGAAGAGGATTTGCGGAAGAGTGAGGTCGCGCGCCGTGTTATCCCACACCACGATGCGCTTGGTGGCGCCGAAGCCGGTGACGTAGGCGTTGTAGGTGGTCACCTTGTCGCTGGCGTGCGTGAGGAAGATGCGCGAAGGAGGAATGTCCAGCCCGGCGGAGTGGGCGAGGCTGCGCAGTTGCTCGGTGAGCCGGGGTTGCGTGTTGGCAAGGGGCTCAAAGCGGTTGAAGAGCGGGTCGATCAGGATAGGCGAGATAAAGACCATGCCTGCCATGATGGGCAGGGTTGCAAGCCACGCGTAGAACCACCAGCGGCGCGGCGAGCGCCGGATGAGGGTATAGAGTCCCCAGAGGGTGAGCGTGGCGAAGACGGCCGTGAGAAGCTCGGACTTGGCGAGATCAGCCAGCCACGAGAACCAGCTCTGCACGCTGAGTCCGTAGGCGAGCGCGATGTGGTGCCCGTAAACTTCAAGCGGCAGCTGGAAGATGGAGTAGGTGAACAACAAGGCGGGTACGAAGATGGCCGCTTGCAGAAGCCCTTTTTTCGATGCGCACTCCGCCACGCGCTGCAGCTTGGGTCCGAAGCGCACCGCGATGAGCACGGCCAGGATCGCGAAACCGAAGAACGTGGACGCGAACGAGAGCACGAGACCGGCGCGGTGCAGGCCTATGGAGCGTTGCATCTGCTGCGGCGTGAGCGTGTAGGCGGTGACCGGGTGCTGGGCCACGAGTTCTCCGGGCGTAAGCGGGGAGGAGACGGTTGCAGCGTTCGCCATGGGGCCTCGTGCGAATGGTGCTGGTGCGCGCTTCCTGCATTTTCTCATCTGCCGGGCCATTGTCCGAGCCCAAGATGATTCCTGATTCGGGATAGTGAGTGGGAAGCCCTGTTTCTAAAACGCGCGTGTGATTGTCGGCAGTTTGGCGGCGAAGAGAATTAGGGAATGGCAACCCGAAGTCCAAGCTCGTCAGCAATGTCGCCGAGTCGTTGGTCTCGGGTCCAGATTGAGATCGACTTGTCGAAGAGAGCTGAGGCTACCAAGTGAAGGTCGGTGACGCCGATTCCTCTTCGATATAGCCTTTGAAGTTCGACCAGGCTGAACAACTCGTCAACTTGTGCGACCGGAACCTGGGGCAACAGAGCCAGGTCGGCCAGCACTTGCTCCCGGTTGGCAATTGACCCCAGAGCCAGCTCCAGCCGAACGAACGGATGGGTGACGACTTCCTCGTTCTGCAACAGTTTCTTTAGCTTCGCTTCAGATTTTCGCAGATGGTCAATCCAGACCGAAGTATCCACGAGAATCACTTCTTCCCCCTGCGCCGCGGCGCTGCCTCAGCCTCAGGGTCGGTCCCTCCGAGAGCAGCCAGCCGCCGGGCTGCCTCATTCCGTACCAGCCGGGTGAGGGCTTCTCTCACCAGAGCTGCCTTTTCCTTGATGCCCGTATAGTTTTCAGCTTGCCTCACCAATTCGTCGTCAAGTGCAATCGTTGTCCGCATTGGGACCTCCTTTATATGCACATAATAGCATCGGTTCGATGCTACTTCCAGTGCCTATAACCTGGTTGCTGGCGAACCATCGCCCACTAGCTCACTATCGCGAATGGGCGAACCAGCCCCAGATTGTCCGGTTTTCCCGCTCAATGGCGATTGGTTACAATTCCCCTGTGGAAAAGCGCATCTTGACCCCGATTGCATGCCATTCGACTGCCGGGTTGCCCCACAGGGTAGAACGGGTTTGCCAAACGGGCAGGGCAGGAGAGAGCATAAGTTGTTTGTAGTATTTATGTTGACTCTATCAAGGAAGCGATTCATACCGAATGCCGACAGGGCAAAAAAACACTCCTGCTGAAAGTTCCGCTGCGATTCCCGCAACCATTTCCCCAGCCCAGGGCAAGCTTGGAATATTAGTCGTAGGAATGGGCGCCGTGGCGACCACCTTCATGGGCGGCGTCGAGGCCGTCCGCAAAGGGTATTCCAAGCCTATTGGATCGCTGACCCAGATGGGAACCATCCGGCTGGGCAAGCGCACCGATGGCCGCTCGCCGATGATCAAGGACTTTGTGCCCCTGGCCGACCTGAATGACATCGTCTTTGGCGGCTGGGACATTTTTACCGACAGCGCCTATGAGGCGGCAGCCCATGCACAGGTGCTCAACCCGCAGCACCTGGCGCAGCTCAAGCCGTTCCTGGAAACCATCAAGCCGATGTCGGCGGTCTTCGACAAGAACTACGTGAAGCTGCTGGATGGGCCGAACGTCAAGAAGGGCAAAGACAAGCACGATCTGGCCGACCAGCTTCGCGAAGACATCCGCAAGTTCAAGAAGGACAACGGATGCGAGCGGCTGGTGATGATCTGGTGTGGCTCGACCGAGAGCTTCCAGACGGCGAGCGAGGTGCACGTCTCGGTGGAGGCCTTCGTAAAGGGGATGAAGGCCAACGACGCCAACATCTCGCCCTCGCAGATTTATGCCTACGCGGCGCTGATGGAAGGAGTTCCGTATGCCAACGGCGCGCCGAACCTTTCGGTCGATCTGCCGGTGATGCAGGAGCTTTCGCGCCGCAACAGCGCGCCCATCTGCGGCAAGGACTTCAAGACCGGGCAGACGCTGATGAAGACGATTCTGGCTCCCGGCTTTAAGGCCCGCCTGCTGGGGCTGAGCGGCTGGTTCTCCACCAACATCCTGGGCAACCGCGACGGCGAAGTGCTGGAAGATCCGGGTTCGTTCAAGACCAAGGAAGAGAGCAAGCTGAGCGTGCTTGACGAGATTCTGCAGCCCAAGCTGTATCCCGAGCTGTACGGCGATATCTTCCACAAGGTGCGCATCAACTATTACCCGCCGCGCGGTGATAACAAAGAGGGTTGGGACAATATCGACATCTTCGGATGGATGGGCTATCCGATGCAGATCAAGGTGGATTTCCTCTGCCGCGACTCGATTCTGGCGGCCCCGCTGGCGCTGGATATCGTGCTGTTCCTGGACCTGGCGGCGCGCTGCAGCCAGCTGCAGGGAATCGGGATTCAAGAGTGGATGAGCTTCTACTTCAAGTCTCCGATGACCGCCCCGGGGCTCTATCCCGAGCACGATCTGTTCATCCAGCTGATGAAGATGAAGAACACCCTGCGCCACATCAAGGGTGAGGAGCTGATCACCCACCTGGGACTGGAATACTACGACTAGGATCGGCTGATCCAGATTTAAAGGCAGGGGCTAAGGCTCCTGCTTTTTTCTTTGGATAAATTAGGGTTTTTACTTAGACTGGGACTACGTACTTCTAAGTAGGAGCATCTTAATTCCCATGAAGCAGGTTCAGTGGTTCTCATTGATTGCACTTCTTCTCCTGAGCTCCGGGCTCTGGGCGGCGACCGAAGGAACCTTCTGTGGCGATCTGGTGGAGGCACCGCAGGGGATAGCGTCGGCTGAGATGATCTACGTGCAGGGGCACGACGGCAACGTTCGCTCGGTGGTTGTAACCCATGCCGCGTTTAGGTATGACGAGGCGGATGCTTCCGCTAACCGCAGGCCGGCGATCATCGTGCTGGTTCCGGGCACGGAGGTGCAGGTAACGGCGGAGATGGATGCGCAGAGCGGGGAGTGGATCGCCTCACGCGTAGAGATTATTCCCGACCATGCGGCCAAATTCGAGGATGACTATGGCGAGGACTACGGCGGACCCGATCCGGTGACGGTGAGCAGCCAGCCGGTCAGCGGCCGATCGGTGATCTAGGCGCAACGGGCACGGACGAAGGCTCGCGCACGGAAGATGCCATGCAGCAGGGAGCTAGTGCGCCTGTGCTTCTACGCTGAAGACCTCCCCTGGTTTCACATCGACGATATTGTCGTAGTACTGCAAGCTATTTGCCGACAGGCGCAGATGATGGGTTCCAGCGGGAACATTGCGAATGGCCACCGTTGTAGCGGTAGCGGTAAACGGCTGATTGTCGAACCACACCTCCGTCCCCGGAGAAATTCCTTTCACAACAAGAGCTCCTGACTCCGGTTTCGGGGGTGCAGGCGCGGCGCTGGAAGATTCCGTGGGTGGGGCTTGGGGCGCTGCCTTGGCTTGGGCCGGTGGCGGCTGAGCGGACTTAGTGTCCGAGGCGGCGGACTGGGCCGGGGAATCCTTTTTCGTCGTGGCAGGACTGGCCCCGGCCGTGGCGGGCTTGGTTGGAGCAATCGACGGTTTCGCGGGAGTGGCTGCGGGTTTGTCGGAGGTTGATGAAACATCCACCGCGACCTGGACACCGCTGAGCGGGGTCACCCGGTTGGACGAATCGTGGAGATCGACCGGGTCCAGTTGTAGCTGCGAATGCCCGGCGGCCCTGGACACGAAGGTCAACGTCACCAGCGCCCCGCTGTCGTAGATCTCCGGAGTGGGCAGCGTCCGCGAGAGGGTGAGATCGATGGTGCCGGCCGCCGCATCCACCCGGCGATCCAGCGTGCCGGGTTGGCCGGCGCGATCAAACAGCCCGCCGCTGGCAACGGTGACCACCCGCAATTTCTGCGGATCATAGTGAATTCGCAGCGGCACCGAGAGGATGTCCCTGGAGTTTTTCAGAACAATGTTCACGCCGAAGTTGGTGTTCGGTTTCTGAACGACCGCCGGGGGATCGAAGGCAATCTCCGGCCTGGGGGCCGCGATTGCGGCAGCCGGCGGCTGAGAGCTCTGCGGGCTCACCGGAGGATGGCTGATCTGGACGGTTTGATTGCGCAGGCGGAAGGTAAAGAAAGCCATCGCGGCCAGCACGATGAGCAATGCGGAGATGACGCCGATCGCCGTTGGGAAAGGCCGCGAGCGAGGCAATTCCGAGGACGATAAAGCTGCTATGAAGTCGGGCCCGTCCGTCTCAAGCTCAGCTTCCGCGCCGGGAGTCTCTGCTTCCTCCGCGGGAGCTGATTCGGCGAATTTCTCCGCAATTTTCCCCAGCAGTTCGAGATCTGTCCTCTGGACATCGCCGGAAACTTCGCAGGTATCCTGGGCGGCCAACACAGACGTCGGCTCCGCCAGCTCTTCCGGCAATTGGCTTGCGGAGGCGGTCTCCAACTCCGGCACGCTGGCCAGCACCGTCACCAATGGCTCCAGCCGTTCCACATGGCGCTGGTCGAAGTGGTTGATCTCCGGCGAAAACGCCTCGATCATGCCCACGACGCTGCCGGCCATGGTGATGGGGACGATCAGGATCGAGCGTGTCTCCATCTGCCGGGCGGCGGCCATGTTCACGCGGGGGTCTGCCCAGGCGTCATGGCAGAGGATGACCGAACCGGTGCGCATGCTGTGACCGGAGAGTCCGCTCTCGGGGCTGAGCTGGGTCCCTACCTCGGGGGCGATGCCCGCGCTGGCGCGGCATTGCATCGCCCGGCTGTCTCCCAGCACGATGGCGGCCCCGGTGGCGCCACAAATCGCCATGGCGCTGCAGGCCAGCAGGTGCAGGGTCGATTCGAAGGCATCCGCGCTGCCGGTAGTTCTGCAGGCAGCCAGGGGCTGAGCGGAAACCGCGCCCTGGGGCGAGGCATCGAGTTCGTCGTTTTGGCGCAGTTCGGGCATGTTCTTCAGCCTTCCGTTGAGGAAGCGTAGGCCGGCCAGACCGTTCTCTTTTTTCCAAACCACCTCTCCCGCTCCGGTGTAGATGGGGGCTTTGGAAAAGCAGTGGCGGATCTCCGTAATGTGACCTGCCGCCAGGGGGCGGAAGGTCTGCACCGCCATTCCGCCCTGACTGACGTTGAGTACGACTCCGAAGGTTCGGAATCCTCGATTGCGCGAGATCAGGTCAACAATAAAGAGCTGGCCGGCAGGCAGATCGTTGCGCGGTTCGCGACGTTCGGGTCTGGCGTAGGACGCCTTCATCTCGACTTCTGGCCCCTTGGGTTATGGAAACTGCTATGGAAACTTATTATGGAAACTGACGTGCCGGTGCGTCGGGAACCGTCAGGCTCTCCTTGACGCGGAATTCCGAGGGAGTCCCGGCCGGTGCCGATGCCCGCGCGGAGCTCTCCGAGTCATCCGACAAGATCCGCATCGCAACTCGCAGCGCCTCCACTTCTCCCTGGAGTTTTTGCAGCTCCGCTTCCTTCTGCCTCAACACCTCGACAATGCTCTTCATGACAGGCTGGCCACCGTTTCGCCGCAAGTTTTTTGGGGTCTTTCCGTTAATGTTAATTGCGGAGCTCTGGTTGAGCAACAATATTGCGCGCGCGCGTTCGCACGTTGGTTCCGGTGAGCGGCAAGGCTGATTTCCACGCCGGATGTAGCGAAGTTGCCAGCAGAGGATGCCTGACCGTACACTGTGGCACCTGCGCGAAGTTGTCCAAGTGGCCCCGATGAGCACGAGATCTTGCCGTCCTCAGGGAAGCGCCGGGTGCCCAAGCCTTCACCGTCGTTTTTGCGGCTAAGGTGGGAGAGAAACCTATCGCAACCCTATTTCCGTCTTCCGCCGCAGCTTCTCCCGCAGCCGGAAATATCTCTGTGCCTTTGCCACATCCCGCCCAATCTGTTCCTTCAGCGCCTCTACGCTGGGGAACTTCCGCTCTGCTCTCAGCCGGTGCAGAAATGTCAGCCGGATCGGCGTCTCGCTGGTCAGCTCGATCGGATGAAAATTCAGAATGTAGCTCTCAATGGCGAACGACTCCACCCCAAACGTCGGACGGTTCCCCACATTCGTCACCGCCTCAAACTCCTCGCCGTTGATGCGAATCTCCGTCACGTACACGCCGATCGAGGGCGTCAGCTCGTCGTAGCGCGCCAGATTTACCGTCGGAACCGTGTATTTCGTCCCGTATCCCCGCCCCCGCCCCGGCGTGGAATCGATGCTGAACGGCCGTCCCAGCAAATGCCGCGCCGTCTCCACATTGCCGCCCAGCACCTCGGCGCGCACGTTGCTGCTGGAAACCACCAGCTCGCCCCATCGGATCGGCGTATGCGTCACCACGCTGAAGCCGAGCTTATTGCCGAACTCAACCAGACGCTCCTCGTCGCCCTCCCCTTTGTGGCCAAAGTGGAAGTTGAAACCCTCATGTACCTCGATCGCGTGCAGCTTGCTGTACAGGATCTCCTCGGCAAACTCAAACGCCGGCATCATTGACAGGTCGCGCGAAAAAGGAACCACCGCCACCGCATCCAGTCCCGTCGCCTCCAGCAGTTCCAGCTTGCGCTCCATCGGCGTAATCAGCGGCGGCCCGCCGTGTGGCCGCAGAATCCGCGCCGGATGCGGGTCGAAGGTCACCAGCAGCGAGCTGGCATTGAGCGCCCTGGCCCGCTCGCATACGCTCTCAATCAACTGCTGGTGCGCCAAGTGAATCCCGTCGTAGTTGCCCACCGTGACCACGGCCGCCCCAAAGTCGGCGGGAATCTCGTCCAGCGATTCGAAGATCCGCACGCTTTCAGCCCTCCAGGTCGAACTCGACGCGCAACCCGTCGTAGGCCAGGCGCACGCCCGGTGGCAGCGTCTGGTTGGTGGCCTGGTGCGCCAGGTCGTGGCTGATGTGCGTAAAGTAAGTCTGCGCGGCTCCAATGCGCTTGGCCACCTGCACCGAGTTCTCCACCGTCGAGTGTGTCGGATGCGGCTGGTGCCGCAGCGCGTCCAGAATCACAACCTGCACGCCCTGCAGCATCTCGATCGACGCTTCCGGCACCGCGCTGAAGTCCGTCAGATAGCCGAACCCTCCGATGCGGTAGCCGATAATCTCGGCGTCGCCGTGGATCACCGGCACCGGAATCACCCGCACATCCAGCAGCTGGAACGGGCCGCTGATCTCGTGCAGCTCCACCTGGGCAATGCCGCCGTATTTGTAGTCGTCGTCGAAGACGTACTTGAACACCGACTGCACCACCGCGGCCGTCTCCGTCCGGGCATAGAGCGGCAGCTTCCCGCCGCCGGTCACCCGCGGATAGGTCAGCGGACGCAGATCGTCGAGGCCCAGAATGTGGTCGGCATGTCCGTGGGTGTACAGCACGGCGTCCAGCCGCGTGATCCCCTCCCGTATGGCCTGCTCGCGGAAGTCCGGCCCGCTGTCGATGACGATGCGATGGCCCTCCCATTCGATCATCACCGAAGGCCGGGTGCGCCGGTCGTGCGGGTCTTCGGAGTGGCAGACTGCGCAGTCGCAACCAATCGTGGGCACGCCCATCGAGGTTCCGCTGCCCAGCACGGTCACCGTTCCGGGCTTCACTTGCGGGCGGGTCCCGGCGCGCCGGGAGCGTTTTTCATCGCCTGCCGGTCGATCATGTTCACAATTTCCATGTAGGTCATGCGCAGCTGGAACATGGTGTTCGAAAGAATCTCGGCTTCCTGCTGGCTCAGGTTGCCCTTGGTCTTCTCTTCCAGCACCGCAATCAGGTCGATCATCTGCCGCAGCCCCACAATGTCCACCCGGCGCTCCGCTCCGCTCTCCATCGCCCCGGCATACATCATCGCGGTCTGCACCAGCATGTCCAGCAGATGAATGAACTCCATCTTCTGTCCGCCGAAGGCGGTGCGCTCCCGGTCGCCGTTATAGCCGGTCTCCAGGTCTGGCGCGGAAACGCCGGGCACAGTCGTCGCGCTGGGCTTGCTCTCAACCGGCGCAGCCGCCGCCTTGGGCGCAGCCGCAACCGGCTCGGGCGCTGGAGGGGCGCTGGGCGTTACCGGCGCGGCCTGCGTCTCTGCCTGCGGAGCATCCGGTCTGGGCTCTCCATCCACGTTGAACTTCCGGCGGTCGGTCACTACGAACTCTGGCTTCTTCTCTTTTTCCATGGCAATCATCCCATCGGTCTGCGAATCAAGACCTGCGAATAAACGATGCGCTAATGAATCGAATTAATAAAAGTTAGTTCTCACAATTGAAACGGCAGCGCCACAATCCTCGCCGCCTGCCCGTCCACCTGAACCCTGTCTTCCTCGGCGGCCGCGCTGCGCTTCACATATCCCAGTGCCACGCTGTGCGCCACCCCATCCAGCGTAACCTTCGCGCTGCTGGTGACCTCGCCGATCTCTTTCTCTGCGGCCATAATCTTGCTGCCCGGCGCCACCACTCCGCCTTCCACCATCAGCCCGCTGAAGCGGCGCGGCACCACTCCCCGCGCGCGCACGCGTTCCACGATCTCCTGCCCAATGTAGCAGCCCTTGGCGTAATGTAGCGCATAGTCCTGTTCTGTCTCCTGCACCAGCTCGCGCGCACCGGTGTCCACACCCACCCGCGGCAGGCCAAGCAGAATCCTCTGCTGCTCCAGCGCCTCGGCCCCTACCGGAACCGCTCCGGCCGAGAGCAGCTTGTTCCAGAACGCCTCCACGTTGCCCGGAGCCAGCCACAGCTCGTACCAGTTCCGCACCGTTACCGGATCGCGCACCAGGGTAAAGCCGTGCCCATCCCAGCTTCCGTCCGTCAGCTCTCCCGGCTTCAGCCCGCCTGCCGGAAGCCCCGCGTTTTCGAACACCTGCAGCGCCAGCGGCCCCGCCACTCCAATCGAGGTAAGCTTGTCGCTGACGTCGCCGATCTCCACGTCGTCCATGATGATGAACTTGTCCAGGAATCCGCGGATCGTCGCAATCTCTCCCGCTTCGCATTCCAGCATGTAGAAATCCCCGCGCTGAAACGCCATCACCTCGCCCTGAATATGCCCCTGCGCGTTCAGCACAAAACTGAAGTTGCCGAAGTCCTGCGACAAATCGCGCGTGTTGTTGCTGACCATTCCATTCAGCCAGCGCACCCGGTCTTCGCCGCTCACCACTAGTTTGCCGCGCCAGCCCAGGTCGAAGACACCGCAGCCGTGCCGCAGTGCCTTCAACTCCTCCTCGACCGATCCAAAGCGCAGCACCGTTTCGGCCCCGGCATAGTCTCCGGACACCGCCTGGATTCCGAATTTTTGCGAAAGGGAAATTATAGACATATGTTCCAACACGCGATTATAGCGGACGCCCAGCGCCTGCGGCGGGCAGCGGCGTCATTCGCCGCGTTACCCCTCAGGATTGGATGCAGACCGCCGTCATCCGTTCCAGCCTGCAGGATGGCAATCCTCTGTTCCGCCCACCGTTCCTTCTCTACCGATGGTATCTTTTCATCAGCCGTTAACCTTGCTCAAGGCGTGCCAGTGAAACTCTTCCGCAAACTGCTCCGGCTGGCCCCGCTCCTGCTCGTGCTGGCCCTGCTCGCCTCCGCGCAGCAGGCGCCTGCGCCGGAATCCGAAGAGCATCACGTCTCCAAAGACGAAGCCAAGGAACTGTTCCGCTCCATCGACGACATCCTCCGCTTTGCCAGCGAGCGCACCGGCCTTCCCATCCGCCATCCGGTCAAAAAAAAGCTGGCCACGCGCGACGAGGTAGCCAAATACATCCAGGACCGCCTCAAGGAGCAGGGAAGCGGCGAGCGCTTTGACCGCTCCGCCCTGCCGCTCAAAAAGCTCGGCCTGCTGCCCCGCGACTTCAATCTCCGCCAGTACATGCTCGGCCTCTACAAAGAGCAGGTCGAAGGCTGGTACGACGCCCGCAACAAAACCGTCTACCTGCTCGACTGGGTCGAACCCGACGTGCAAAAGCCGGTCATGGCCCACGAGCTCGTCCACGCCCTGCAGGACCAGAACTTCGGCCTGGAGAAGTGGCTCAACGTCGCCAAGGACTCCAAGGACGACACCGCGCAGGTCGCCCTGGAAGAGGCCCGCACCGCCCGCCAGGCCGTCGTCGAAGGCCAGGCCATGATCGTCCTCTACGACTACGAGCTCAGCGACACCAACCAGAGCGTCGAAAGCGCTCCCGAGGCCGTCGAATCCATGAAGGGCTCCATGCTCGGCGAAGACACCACCCCGATATACTCCCAGGCGCCGCTCTACCTGCGCGAGTCCATGCTCTTCCCCTACAACGACGGCATGGAATTCATCCGCGCCATCCTCATGCAGCGCGGCAAGCAGGCCGCCTTTGCCGGAGTCTTCGACCACCCGCCCGCCGACAGCCGTCAGATCATGCAGCCCGCAACCTATCTCACCAACGAGCCCCAGCCTCAAATCAAGGTCGCGCCGCTCGACACCGTTCTCGGTCCCGGCTGGCAGCGCGAAGATGTCGATGGCATCGGCGAAATCGACCTCAGCATCATCCTTCGTCAATGGAGCGCCAAGAACGCTGGTGCCAAGAACGGTGCCAAAGACGGCTCCGCCAAGGAGCCGGACACCAGCCTGACGCACGCCTGGCGAGGCGGCTACTACATGGCGCTCTCCCAAAAACATGCGCCCAAGGATGCGCCCATCTCCCTCGCCCTGGTCCTCGACTTCGCCTCCCACGACGCCGCCAACCGCTTCGCCGCCGTCTACCAATCCGGACTCACTCCGCGTTACCGTTCCGTCCGGCCCACGCCAACTCCCCACCAGTGGGACACCGAAGAAGGTCTCGTCTCGCTCTACATCGACGACACCCGCGTCATCGCCCTCGAATCCTTCACCTCCGCCGACGCCGCCAAACTCCACTCTGCGCTCCTGCCCGCCGCAGCAACTGCACATTAATCCGCACGTGTCCTTGCCCCCTGTCGTTGCCCTTGCTCTTGTAGTTGCCCTGCTTTTAAGTTGTCATTCTGAGCGCAGCGAAGAACCCCTACCTCACCCCCATCTCCTCTTCGCCCGATAGGCCCTTCGGCCATCCCATCGCCGTCCGGTATAATCGCTTATCCACTTTCACTCCCGGGAGACAGCATTTTGGCACAGGCAGAGATCGGCATCATCGGCGGCAGCGGCCTCTATTCCATGAAGGGTTTAACCGACATCCATGAAGTTCAACTCGAAACTCCCTTCGGCCCGCCCTCGGACCCCTACGTCCTCGGCACTCTCGCCGGACGCAAAGTCGCCTTCCTCGCCCGTCACGGACGCGGCCACCGCATCCTTCCCACCGAGCTGAACTTCCGCGCCAACATCCACGGCTTCAAACAGCTCGGAGTCGAGCGCATCCTCTCCGTCTCTGCCGTCGGCTCGCTCAAGCAGGAGCACAAGCCCACCGATTTCGTCATTCCCGACCAGTTTTACGACCGCACCAAGCAGCGCATCTCCACCTTCTTCGGCGAAGGCATCGTCGCCCACATCGCCTTTGGAGACCCCATCTGTCCCGAGCTTGCCGCCGCCGTCGCCAAAGCTGGCGCAGCCGCCGGAGTTGTCACCAAGAGCGGCGGCACCTACGTCTGCATGGAAGGCCCGCAGTTCTCCACCAAGGCCGAGAGCAACTCCTACCGCGCCGCAGGCTTCGACATCGTCGGCATGACCAACCTGCAGGAAGCCAAGCTCGCACGCGAAGCCGAGATCTGCTACGTCACCATCGCCATGGTCACCGACTACGATTGCTGGCATCCCGATCACGACAGCGTCACCGTCGATCAGATCATCGCCGTGCTCAACCAGAACGCGGAGAACGCCGCCAGCGTCGTCCGCAACGCCGTCGCCTCACTCGGCACAACCCGAGGCTGCAAGTGCGGACAGGCCCTCGCCGTGGCCATCATGACCGCGCCCAACGCGGTTCCCCCGGCCACTCTCGCCAAGCTCGATCTCATCGTCGGCAAATATCTCAACCCCAAGGCGGAAGCATAACGTGTCCATCCTCGTAGTCGGCTCCGTGGCCTTCGACACCCTCAAAACTCCCTTCGGCGAGCGCAAAAAAATCCTCGGCGGCGCGGCCACCTACTTCTCGCTCTCCGCCAGCTTCTTCACCCAGGTCCGCGTCGTCGGCGTCGTGGGAGACGACTTCACCGCCGAGCACGAAGCCGTCCTAACCGCGCGCGGCATTGACACCCGCGGCATCGAGCACGCCTCCGGCAAAACCTTCCACTGGGGAGGCGAGTACGGCGAAAACGTCAACGAGGCGCAGACCAAATTCACTGACCTCAACGTCTTTGAAAACTTCGTCCCCAAAATTCCCGCCGCCTACGAAGACTCCAAATACCTCTTCCTCGCCAACATCATGCCCGAGCTGCAGCTCGACGTGCGCCGCAAAATGCCCCGCGTCGCCCTGGTCGGCGGCGACACCATGAACCTCTGGATCAACATCAAGCGCGCCGAGCTGCTAGAAACATTGAAGGAAGTCGATATTCTCCTCATCAACGACGGCGAAGCCAAACTCCTCGCCGGAGAGAACAGCCTCGTCCTCGCCGCCCGCAAAATCCTCACCCTCGGTCCCAAATCGCTGGTCATCAAGCACGGCGAATACGGCGCCACCATTTTCTTCTCGGACGGTTCGCATCCCTTCCGCGCTCCCGCCCTGCCCATCGCCGAGGTGCACGACCCCACCGGCGCGGGCGACACCTTTGCCGGAGGCTTCATGGGCTACATAGCCTCCCAGCCCGCGCTCACTCCCTCCGTACTCAAAAACGCCATGTTCTACGGCGGCGTCATGGGATCGTTCACCGTCGAGCGCTTCGGCCCCGAGCGACTCATCTCGCTCACCCGCCCGGAAATCGAAGAGCGCTTCCGGCTCTTCCGCAGCCTCACCCACCTTGACTAGAGGCGGTCTCATAGCCGGTGGTGTAGAAGGTATCGCGCAAGGAGGCGGTCTTGAAAGGGCACGACTTCAGTCGTGCCGCAACCAAGTCTCGTTTCACGCGGCTTTAGCCGCTGAGGGAAACGTCTTGGGCGGAGTCTTTGAACTTGCTCTTGACCCCGCGCTTGATTTTGACCTCGCCCATGACCGGAAAAAATGCCGGGTGCCCCACCTTAGCCGCGCCGTCTTTGCGCGGCTAAGGTGGGAAGCAAGCTGTCCCAGCAGGTGCCCCCTATCTGCCGCTGTTAGGAGATGTGGGGAAGTTGACCTTGCTCCTGCTGTTGTCCCCGTCCCCTCCGCTGGCAGCACCGCGAACCCACAGCATCCGAGGCATCACTGAAGTGGAGACCGTTCAAAATAAACGCAGCCAAAACGCGGCTGAAGTCCGCGAGCCTGACCTCCCTGAGGTCAGCATCAACGACGAGTGCTTCCTGGTCGCCGCCCTTGCTTTCATCGTCTCCGTCTTCACCTTCGCCTGGTTCTACCGCCGCGGAGACATCCTCCTCTACGGCGACGCGGTCGCCCACATCAACATCGCCCGCCGCCTCTTCGACGCGCGCAATCCCGGATGGGATCAGCTCGGCTCGGTCTGGCTCCCGCTGCCTCATCTCCTCATGGCCCCATTCGTAGCCAATGACTGGCTCTGGCGCACCGGCATCGGCGGCTCCATCCCCTCGATGCTTGCCTACGTCCTCGGAGTCGCGGGCATCTACCGCCTGGTGCGTGCCCGCGCCTCGCGCGCCGGAGCCGCTCTGGCCGCCTTCATTTACGCCCTCAACCCGTCCCTGCTCTACATGCAGTCCACCGCCATGACCGAGTCAATCTTCCTCGCCTCACTCATCTGGTCCGTGGTCTACTTCGATGACTTCATAAGGGGCCTCAGTGGGGAAACGGGTAACGCTGCGCCGCCGGCCGCTGGCGCAGGACTCCCGGCCTGGAAAGCTCTTGAGCGCGCCGGCTGCTGCCTCGCCGCCGCCATCTTCACCCGCTACGACGGATGGATCTTCGCCTTCATCCTCGGCATCTGCGCGGTCATCGCCGCTCTGCGCTGGTGGCTCAAGCATCCGCCGCAACCGCAGCGCGCACGCCTGCTGCGCTCCATGACGAGTTTCCTGCTGCTGCTCGCGCTCTGCCCCACGCTCTGGCTGGCGCACAATTACAAAATCAATCGCCATCCCCTCGACTGGCTCAACGGTCCCTACTCGGCCAAGGCCATCGAGCGCCGCTCGTCGCCGACGGGCTATCCGCCCTATCCCGGCAAGGGCAACGTGAAAGTCGCCGCCCAGTACTTCCTCAAAGCCGCCCGCATGAACACCGGCGAGGGCTCGCGCGAAGATTGGCTGATCACGCTCGCCGCCTGCGGAGTTCTAGTCGCGCTCTACCGCCCCCGCCGCTTCGGCGCGCTCCTGCTGTTGTGGATTCCGCTCCCGTTCTACGCCTACTCCATCGCCTACGGCAGCGTTCCCATCTTCGTTCCCGCCTGGTGGCCGTTCTCCTACTACAACGTGCGCTATGGCCTCGAACTGCTGCCCGCCATCGCTGTCTTTGTTGGCCTGCTCCCGTGGGCGGTGGAAGCCCTTGGCAACAGGGGTACCGCTGCACTGCCCGCCGCCGGCGCACGGCGTCGCGAGTTCACTCAGGGCGTCACAGGCGTATTGCTCGTGGTCACCCTCCTCGCCTATAGCTCGTCGGTGTGGTGCTTCTCCCGGTACTCGCAGGGCCGCGACGTCTCGGGAAACCCAGGACGCCGTGGCATGATCCCGATCTGCTATCGCGAGGCCTGGGCCAACAGCCGCACCCGCATCTCCCTTGAGCAGCAGGTGGCCGAGGCGCTCATGGAGATCCCCCCCGACGCAACCGTGCTCATGTACACCAGCGATTACGTGGGAGCTCTGCAGCAAGCGGGCATTCACCTCGACCGCGTCATCTCCGAGTGCACCTTGCTCTACTGGGACTCGGCACGTAGCGCGCCCTTCGCCGGAGCCGATGACATCGTCGCCATCGATAGCGATCCGGTGGCCGAAGCCGTGCGCATCAATCCGCGCGGCCTGACCAAAGTCGCCATCCTGCACACCATGGGCAAGCCGGACGTCACAATCTATCGCGGCTCGCGTCCGTAATTGCTCCTGATCTCGAAACGATGTACTGATGAGGTATTGGCGCAGGAAGCATCATCGTTCGACACAGATACCCAGTACGTCAATAGTTGCGGTTTTTGCGCAACCATTGCCATCGCGGTAAACCCGCTCTTCGTAACGATTGCCTTTTGTGTCAATCCTCGCTGCCCTGCAAGGCGGGCAACGATTTCCGGCGGCTCACCCTCTAACCGCAGGTTTGCATCTGGCATAGGAGGGTTTATGCGTTTTCTGCTGAAGGTATCTATTCCAACCGAGACCGGGAACCAGCGCGTGCTGGACGGCAGCCTGGGCAGCACCATCGAGTCGATTCTTCACGACCTCAAGCCGGAGGCGGCCTATTTCTCGGAGGACCGCGGACTCCGCACCGGTTTTATCTTCTGCAACATCAAAGACGAATCGGAGATTCCCGGCGTCGCCGAACCGTGGTTTCTAGCCTTCGGCGCGCACGTCGAATTGCACGCCGCCATGACCGTGTCCGACCTGAAGAAAGCCACTTCCGGTTTTGAACGCAGCATCCAGAAGTACCGCCCGACCACGAAAGCCGCCTGAGTCTGGCGTTCTGCCATTGCCCCAGCAGCGCCATGAGCCGCGAGCTGGGGCAAGCCATCTGCCGGTCCCGCTCATTCTTTGTCCTGTACACCCGCCGGGCACCTCAGGTTAAAATGAGGTACCGACTTCTTGCCAACCAGAGAGTACAGGGGAGACCTCACACAATGAAACGAGTTGTTTTTGTCCTTGCGCTATTGACCATTGCGTTGCCCGGCCTGTGTTTCGCCGGCCCTTTCGGTTTCAACTACGGAATGACCAAAGACCAGATCATCGCGATTGTCGGCAAGGACGCGGTGATCAAGGATCAGGGCTTTGTTCTGCGCGTGGTGAAGGCGCCGGAGGCAGACAACCGCTTCGAGGCTTATTCGCTCATCATTTCGCCCGACAAGGGATTGCTCAAGATCATTGCGGCGGGCCAGACTATCGACACCAGCCAGTACGGCACGGAAGTCCAGGTTGGATTCAGGACCCTTCGCGATTCGCTCATCCCCTACCTGGGCGCTCCAACCAAGGACTATGATTTTGTTCAGCCGGGTAGTCAATTGCAATCCCCCAGCGATTGGGCAGAAGCACTGCAGAAAAAAGAAAGAGTGCTTGCTTCCACCTGGGATTTCGCCGATCAGAAATCCACGTCTAAGAGCCTCAAGAATGACCACATCAGAGCCGTCATTCTAGAAGCGATGGGACTGCGGAAAGGTGAGACCTGGGTTCAGCTGAGCTATGAGTTCGAAGGGTTTGAAGAATTTTACAAGAGCGTAAACAAACAGAGCGCACCCAAACCATAAGAACGAAGACTACCTGTGTGCAGCCCACTTAGGCCTAGCGAATGTGGGCTGCACACAGCTTCTGCTACACTCCCACCCGCCTCGGCAGAATCTCTCCAATCCGCTTCACCTGCGCTCCCACGGCGCGGAGCTTTTCTTCGATGCGCTCGTAGCCGCGATCGATGTGGTACACGCGGTCGATGATGGTCTCATCCTGCGCAACCAGCGCGGCCAGTACGAGCGAGGCGGAGGCGCGCAAGTCGCTGGCCTGGACGGCGGCTCCGCTCAGCGTGCTGGGTCCGCGCACCACGGCGCGGTTTCCTTCAATCTTGATATTGGCGCCCATGCGGCAGAGCTCCAGCGCGTGCATGAAGCGGTTCTCGAAGATGTTCTCGGTAATGATGGAGGTTCCGGCGGCCTGCGTCATCAGCGCCATGTACTGCGCCTGCACGTCGGTGGGAAAGCCGGGATATTCCTCGGTGGAGATGTCCGCTCCTTTGAGCGGAGCCGCGTCGCCCATCACCCGGACGCAGCCTTCGCCAACCTTGACCTTCACGCCGACCTCTTCCAGTTTGGCGATGAGCGCGGCGAGATGCGAGGGATCGCAATCGGTAAGCATCAGATCGCCGCCGGTGAGTGCTCCGGCGATAAGGAAGGTTGCGGCCTCGATGCGGTCGGGAATAATGCGGTGCCGCGCGCCATGCAGTTGTGCGACGCCGCGCACGCGAATGGTGGAGGTGCCTGCGCCCTCGATGCACGCTCCCATCTTCACCAGTAGCGCGGCAAGATCGACGACCTCCGGCTCGCGCGCGCAGTTCTCCAGCACAGTTTCCCCTTCGGCCAGCACGGCGGCCATCAGAATGTCTTCGGTGCCGGTGACGGTGATCTTGTCGAAGGCGTAGTGGGCGCCCTTGAGCCGGTCGGCGCGCGCCTCGATGTAGCCATGCTGCTGCACGATTGTTGCCCCGAGCTTTTCCAATCCCTTGAGATGAAGATCGATGGGGCGGGCGCCAATGGCGCAGCCGCCAGGGATGGAGACGCGCGCAAATCCCACGCGGGCCACCAGCGGGCCGAGCACGAGCGAGGAGGCGCGCATGGTTTTGACCAACTCGTAGCTGGCTTCCGGATTGGAGCTCAGACCGGCGGCGCAGATGGTGGTTCGGTGCTGGGCGCGGCCGTAGCCGAGTTCGACTTCGGCGCCCATGGCGGCCAGCAGGCGGCGCTCGGTTTCGATGTCGCGCACCTGGGGAATGTTTTCAAGCACGACGGTTTCGGAGGTGAGCAGAGCGGCAGCCATGGCCGGCAGCGCGGCGTTTTTAGCGCCGCTGATGCGGATGGTGCCGAGCAGCG
Source organism: uncultured Acidobacteriota bacterium (assembly GCA_963732315.1). Classification (GTDB taxonomy): domain Bacteria; phylum Acidobacteriota; class Terriglobia; order Terriglobales; family Acidobacteriaceae; genus TOLSYN. The sequence goes on along the minus strand of CAVSYY010000018.1, from coordinate 1,344,062 downwards.
GATTGCCTCCGCGAATGACAAGCTTATCCATGAAATAAGTCCCGAAAGAATACGAACGAATATGAACGGCGCACTATGATTTTACACGCTCCGGGACTGCGCGGCTGTGATGCGGGCTTAGCTGGGGGTCGCTCTGTATGAGCGCTCAGAGAGCGCGGACGATGGCGTCATGCAGCGGCGGACGCAGCTGCTTGATTGCCTGATTGGCGGAATCGGGCCAGGTGCGGTTGGTGAGCAGCGTGACGGAGAGCTGGCGTTCCGGATCGCACCAGAGAGAGGTTCCGGTGTAGCCGAGATGCCCGAACGAGCGCGCAGAGAACAACGTGCCAGACTGCGATGGCGTGGACGGCGTATCCCAACCGAGAGTGCGCGAGGTGCCTGCCGGTGTTGGCTGACGCACGGTGAAGAGCTCGATAGTTTGCGGGCGGAAGAGCGGGGTGCCATCACGCAGGAGGCACTCCGCAAAACGAGCGACGGAGAGTACATCGCCGAAGAGTCCGGCATGAGCGGCGATGCCGCCCATGGCGCTGGCGTTCTCGTCGTTGACGTCGCCCTGAACGATGCGGTGGCGATAGTTGACGTCGTTGACAGTGGGCGGAATCGCTGAGCGGAGCGAGGGATGCGGTGCGTAGCTCATGTTTAGGTTGAATGGGGCAAAGATTTCGCGCTGGCAGAAGCGGTCGATGGGCTCACCGGCAATCAGCTCTAACAATTCGCCGAGAACGATGAATCCGATGTCGCTGTACTCGGCGCGGGTGCCGGGTTTGGCCTCCAGCGGCACGCGGCGGGCAGCCTTGTGGATTGCCTCGCGGCCGGAAGCTTCCAGGTAGAGCTTGCGATGAGCAGGCAGGCCGGAGGAGTGAGCGAGCAACATGGCAACGGTGACGGACTGGCGCCAGGAACGCTGCGCATCTTCGAAAGAAGCGGTGGGAACTACCCCACTCAAGCCCAAAGAGGGATTGAATGGACCACCCGGTTCGGAGCCGATGTCGGTGGAATGCGCAAGCAGGTCGGCCACCGGCGCATCAAGCCGGAGCTGGCCGCGCTCGAACAGAAGCATGGCCATGGAGACAGTGGCGATGGGCTTGGTAAGCGAGGCGAGATCCCATAGCGTCTCGCGCCGAACCTCAGGCGCGGCGGGGTCGTAGGTAAAGCGCCCGAAGGCGGTGCAGGCGAGAAGCTGCCCATGGCTGACGACGGCCAGGGCCGCTCCGGGAAAGACGCGATTGGCGATGGCCTGCCGGATGAGTTCGAAGGCGTGGGCAAATCGTTGCTGCTGGCCGGCAGTGGCGTCGGCCAGAGTAGGCTCGGCTTCGGCCGGTGGCTGGTTCACTTGATGAATGCGAGCATCTCCTTGAACTGGGCGGTCCCGCTGCGGCGCAGCAGCTCGTACATCATCATTTCGGTAGAGGACAGAACGCAGCCGGCGGCCTCCATGCGCTGCAGTCCGATGCGCCAGTTGTGTTCGCTGCGCGAGCCGACGGCGTCGGAGGCCACGTGGACGGTGTATCCGTTCTGCAGGGCTCCGAGGGCGGTCTGGGTGACGCAGATGTGGCTTTCGATGCCGCACAGAAGCAGAGTGGTGCGCTGCCCGGGAAGCTGACGCAGAGTGCTGCAAAAGTCATCGCTGCCAAAGCAGCCGAAGGAGGTCTTTTCGATGGCCTGCGTGTTGGGCAGCAGCCCGGATATCTCTCCAACGGTGGGGCCCAGGCCGCGCACGTATTGAGCGGTGACCAGTGCCGGAATTTCGAGAACGGAGGCGAGACGGATGAGCACCTGGGAGTTGCGGGTCAGCTCTTCGCGGTTGCGGATGGATGGCAACAGCTTCTCCTGAATATCGATCACCAGCAGGGCGCATTGCGACGGATCGAGGGTGCGGCGGGCAACCGGCTCGGAGGCGAGTCCGGCGAGTTCGGGAAGGGAAGACGGATACATCGGCAGCTCCTGAGGAACTTTATGGACGCCTAACAGCGTACCGCAGGCGCGAGCCGGCTGCCAGTGGCAGGGCGGAATTCCAAGCTGTCAGGCGGTAAAACGCTTCGAAGTTGCGGAATGGGTGAGAAACGGTAAAATTCGCGCGGACTGAGGCTGACGGTGGCGCCCGCCATGAATCTAAGGATGGCGGAGAGAGAAGATTTATGAAACTCACGGATCGTTTTCTGGAGTTCACGATGTTGGCTCTCGTGCTTACTTTGGGCGCGACTAGCTGCAAACAGAATCCCAATCAGAATTCTCAGGCGCAGAGCGCGCAACCGGAGCAGAGCGCCCAGACTAGCCAGCCTGCGACAGCGGATCAGGGCAATCCCGCCGCGGCAAACATGGCCCCTGTGGCACAACCGGAGGCCGCGCCACAAGAACAGGCCTCAGCGCCAGCAGCTTCGGAGAATTATCCGCCGGATCAGGAATACAACGAAGCGTCGTACAATCCTGCGCCGGAGGAATATGCCTCGGAGCCTCCTCCGCCATTGCCCGAGTATGATCAGCCGCCGATTCCCGGCGAAGGTTACATCTGGACTCCTGGGTATTGGAGTTGGGGAGCCGACGGCTATTACTGGGTGCCTGGGGCATGGGTGGAGCCGCCCTACGCAGGCGCTCTTTGGACGCCAGGATACTGGGGATACCATGATGGGCGGTATGGTTTCTACCATGGCTACTGGGGCCGCTATGTCGGCTACTACGGCGGCGTGAACTATGGATATGGCTATGGCGGCCGGGGCTACCAGGGCGGCTACTGGCATGGAGACCGATTCGACTACAACCGCTCGGCCAATAACTTCGGCAACACCCGCGTTGCGAATGTTTACGACCACAGAGTGGAGAACTACACGCGCGACAACCGAGTGAGCTATAACGGCGGCCCGCAAGGCGTGCAGGCCCGGCCGACTCCGGCGGAGGTAGCGGCCTACCGTGCGCCGCACGCGCCTCCGATGGCGGCACAGGTACAGCTTGCCAAGGCGTCGGCGAGCAATCGCGCACAGTTTGCATCGGTCAACAAGGGCAAGCCGGCCACGATTGTCTCCAGCAAGCCGATTCCAGCCGAACGCGGGATTAAACCGGCTCCGGTGATGCAGCCGATGGCGAAGAATGAAGGGCGTCCAACCACAACTATGCCGACAGCTGGGATGAAGACAGAGCCGGGGTCAAAACCAATGCCTGCGGCGAATGCCCCGCCAGTGCGGCCGGCAACGGAGTCCAGGCCAGAGATGAACAAGCCGGCCGCAAGGGTTGAGACTCCCACTAAGCCACCGATGCAGCCGGAGAGTCGGACTGCACCAAACCGGGCGGAACCAAACAAACCGAACCCCGAGACGCGGCCAGTTCCACAGCACGCGGCGGCCCCGCCAGCCCGTCCGGCCACGGAAGCGCATGCCACTCCGGCAGTAAGACCTGCCCCGGAGACACGGCCCGCACCGGCGGCGAGGCCTGCTCCGGAGATGCGCCCTGCTCCGGTGCCGAGACCTGCACCCGAGACACGTGCTGCTCCGGCGCCGAGACCCGCTCCGGAGACACGTGCTGCCCCCGCGGTGAGACCAGCTCCGGAGATGCGCCCTGCTCCGGCGACGCGTCCCGCCCCGGCGGCACACAACGCTCCGATGGCAAAGCCTGCTCCGGCCGCCCATCCGGCTCCGCAGCACGAGCAGAACCATCCCGAGGGGAACAAAGAGAATAAGAAAGAGTGAGGACGGTTTGTGGATACAAAAAAAAAGAGGCGCGGCTTGGAGTCGCGCCTCTCTCTTGGTTTGTTGCCGGGGTGCGTTAGCAGCTGTGGATCATGAGCCGCACCAGCGTCTGGTTGAGGAGCTGATGGGCGATTTCACCGAAGGTGACCATCGAGGGAACCGATCCTGCGCTCTTGCCTCCAAGGTTGGCGTACATGTAATTCAGGATGCAGTTGCAGGCAAAGGCCGCGTCCGTCTTCTTGGCGGGCAGCGCGGACTCGAAGGCCGAGACGTAGTCGGCTACCGGAGCGGCAAAGCGGTACTCGACGCCGGGGAATACCGGGGCATAGAGCCGGACCACATTGGTCGCCTCATCGGCCGACTGGATGCTGACGTTGATCACGCTGCCGTTGTAGTTGGCGGTGAGCGGCAAGCGGATGTCGGCTTGCACACTGGCCAGGTATTGGGCGAAGTTCATGGGCTTCCCGTTGACCGAGCATTGCTCCTGAACGAAGCCGGATTTCGGGAAAGTGATCTTATCTCCGTCGCCGGGCTTGAAGACATTGACGATCTCGATGTCCGCAATTTTGTTGGCCGGGAGCGCGACGTGCATGGCGATGGCACAAGCCGAGAAGCAGGCGCCGGTCTGTCCGTTGAAGACCTTGGGATCGGTCCGTCCCACTTCGGGCAGCGGCACGCCGGAAACCCATCCGACCACCGGCTTGAGGACGAAGCCTTCGTAGCGCGGCGCACCCTCGGCATAGGCGGTGTGAACCGGGCTACCGGCGGGAAGAATCAGTACGGAGAAACCTTTTTCCGGGGCATCGGCGCAGATGGAGGGCAGGGTCTCGACGGAGTATTCGGCGATCTTGAATCCCTGCACAAAATCCGGGAGCTCGTCGACAAAGATGCTGGACTCGGAAAAGGTTCCGCCGTCGGTATCGATGAAATAGGAGGTGGTTCCTCCAATCCAGTTTCCCTTGGGAAGTTGCGCGAGCGCCGATTCGCTGCCAGCCAGCAGCAAGGGTTTTTCGGTTGCAATCATTTTTGTAACTTCGGCAATTGAATTAAGCACGATAATCCCCACTAAATAATTGTTTGAGCTCAGACTGGTACAGGTTTTCATACCGGGTGAGAAATTCATGCGTCGCCTGCGCCAATTGCTTGACCGTGGCTTCGGAGGGATTCTTTTTGTAGCTGATGCGATTGTTGGTCAGCAGCAGATTGAATCCGAACTTGGTGGTTGTGATTTCCTTGCTTCCGACGATAAGCTCGCGCAGCGCCGGATGAGTGACTGGCGGCAGCATATGCCTCTCCCCCTTTTTGACGTGACGGAGGCCATCATATCAACGAGGTTCCGCTTTGGGCCACAAGAAAACCCTCCTCAGCATATAACCAAAGTAAGTACCCCAGGCATACCGTATCAAAGGCCCTGCACTTAAGCAGCGCGGGTACCCGCCGCGATCTGGTAATTGCCCTGCCAGCTCATCTCGACATCGTTGGGCGAAGTCATGCGGCCCTTGAAACGGCCGTTTCCGGAGATGCTGGCAAACTGACCGCTGCCATGAGTGTAGCGCCAGATGCCTTCCAGCACGACCTCGCCGTTGGCAAGGCTGACGTGTCCGTCGTAGGTTCCGCAGTCGCGGTCGCCGTTGGGATGTTCGTTGACAAAGTAACCGCGCGATGGGCCAAACCCTTGGATGAGATCCATGGTGCCCCAGTAGGTGACCAGCACATTCTTCCAGTTCTCATCGCTCACCGTCTGCGGGCCGGTGAACTGGGAGAGCACCAGTTCGTGCTCCGGAATATCTTGCAGCGCAATGCTGGTTTGCTCGACAGCCTTGCCAATGAATCTACCGGTGAAATTAGGCATCTTCTTCCTCTTTGTAGCCGGTAATGGCTTTCCATGCAGAGATTGGACACCTCCGTGGTGCGGAACTCTGCTTCGTCCAGACGTTGGGAGGCAGAAGAGCAGGCGGGAGTTGCCTCTGGCAACCGAGGAATCAGGAATTAGTACCGGAGATCCGTGCTGCGCCGTGCGTGCCGGTGCGCTCCCGCCGCTAGTGCGTGCTGGATAACGCTGCGCTGCCGGCCGCAGGCGCCTGGGGTTACATGATACAAATGTCAGCATGTCTGGAAAACCATACAAAACGGCCGCAGGCGCCAAGGCGGATAACGCTACGCTGCCGGCCGCAGGCGCTGGGGCGGATAACGCTACGCTGCCGGCCGCAGGCGCTGGGGCGGATAACGCTACGCTGCCGGCCGCAGGCACTGGAGTGGTTGCGCAAGCCTCGTGCCGGGTAGATCTTGCGGGCGGCACGATGGACATGTGGCCGCTCTATCTTTTTCATCCCGGCGCGGTGGTGGTCAACATTGCGGTGCAGGTAATGACCCGCTGCCGGATCGTGCCTACCGAGGGCGCAGGGATCGAACTGGTCTCGCTGGATACCGGCCTGGCAGACCGCTTTGCCGATATGCAGGCGCTACGCCGGGCGCGGCGCTGCAAACACGGGCTGGCCGTGCATCTGCTGCGCTTTTTCTACGCGGATTCAGAGCCGGGCACGGGACTGCGGATGGAGACGCACTCGGAGTCGCCCGCGGGTGCGGGGATCTCGGGTTCGTCGGCGCTGATGATCGCCTCAGCTGCGGCGCTGGCGCGGTTCAGCGGGCGCAAGCTCGCGCGGGAGAAGATTCGCGAGATTGCGCAGAACGTCGAGGCGCAGCTCATCAAGGTACCTACCGGATGCCAGGACTACTACCCTGCGCTGTATGGCGGAGTGAACGCGGTGCAGCTGGATGCGGACGGCATCCACCGCAAGGCGATCGACTGCGATGCGGAGGAGTTGGACCGTCGGCTGGTGCTGGCCTATACGGGAGCTCCCCGCAAGAGCGGCATCAACAACTGGGAGGTCTTCAAGCGGCACATCGACGGGGACCGGCGAATCTTCGGCAACTTTGAGCGCATCGGGGAGATTGCGCGGGCGATGCGGTGCGCGCTGGAGGCCGGCGACTGGACGGAGGCGGCGCGGCTGCTGCGCGAGGAGTGGAAGCTGCGGCGGACGAATGCGCCGGCCATCGCCACGCCGTTCATCGACGAACTGATTGCGCTGGGCCGCAAAAACGGGGCGTTGGGCGCAAAAGTATGCGGTGCGGGAGGCGGAGGTTGCGTGCTGTTTATGACTTCGCCGGAGGCTCGGGGACGGGTGGAAGAGGTTTTGAAAAGCGCCGGAGCACGGCTGCTGCCGGCGAAGGTGGCGCGGCAGGGAGTCAAGGTGACCTCACTGAAACCTGCCGCGGTTGAGGCCGGACGGTGAGCGGGGATGACGGTGACGGCGGACGCTGAGTTCGAGGCGGAGCGCAAGGACGACCCGTATCGTGCGCCGGTCCCGATTCCGGCGCTGGCGCGCTTTGTGATCGCGGCGCTATGGACGGCTGGGGTGTTCTGGGCGAGTGGATATGTGTACGCGTTCTTCCCCGGGCACGAACTGCTTCCAGGGCTGCTCTCCCGGGTGGTTGCGTGCGTGCTCACAGCAGCAGGCTTCGTGTTTTTCCTGCGTGTGCTGGACTATAACTTCAAGCCCATAGCCGTGGCCCTGGCGCTGCCGATGAACCCGCTCGCCGGACGGCAGTTTGGCAGAGGGCTGGCGCTGGGAGCTCTGTTGATGACTCTCGACGTAGGCGCGATCGCCTGCTTCGGAAGCCTGCACTTTAATTTTCACCTCAGCTTTCACATGGGAGAGCGGACGGCAGCCGTGGCCGTGCTGCTGCTGTTTGGCGCGCTGCTTGAGGAGCTGACTTTTCGTGGCTATCCTTTCCAGAAGCTGACCGAGGCCCTCGGGGCATTCTGGGCGGTGGTGGTACTTTCGGCGCTGTTCGGGGCGGTACACTTGGGCAATCCCGATGCCGGAGGCTGGCTGAGCTGGGGCTTCTTCAACACGCTGGCCGTGGGAGTCCTTTTCGCACTGGCGCGCATCCGCAGCGGCTCGCTATGGTTTTCCTTCGGATTGCACTTTGGATGGAACCTCTTTCAAGGATCTGTCTTCGGGCTTCCGGTGAGCGGGCTGAGCGAGTTTTCCACCCTGGTGACGGCCACCGCACACGGTTCTTTGGCGCTGACCGGAGGCGCTTATGGGCCCGAGGCGAGCGCAACCTGCTCGATTGTCCTGGTGATCGCTCTGCCGCTGATGTGGCAGCTGACCCGGTCGCGACGGATTCCGCAAACTCCCATTCCGTAAAAATTACGAGTAGCGGGCGGGTGCTCGTCCGGAGTGGCGCATCTAAAAATTCCCAAACGCACTGTACCGGCTTCGGTAGGGAGCACGGGCGAAGTGGGGCGCACAAGATTCCATGCGAATCGGAGCAAAGCGACGGACGCTGCTGGTGCTGGGAGTGCTGCTGCTGGCGGGCATTGCCGGCGCGGAGGGCGGCAGGTTCTCGGTGGAACAGCGCGAGCAGACGATCCGCGCATTTCTCGATGAGTCTGCGTTTGCGCACTGCGCGTTTCCGCGCGGGAAGGCGGAAATCCGCATTGAGGACGGCAAGATTTCTCCGTCGGAAGCCGACATTAAGCAACTGGTGGAGCGGAGTGGGGCTGCAGCCAAAGCCGGCGATCGGGTCAAGATCACGGGCGTGCGTTTTGTGCGAGAGGGCATCCGGTTTGAGATCAACGGCGGGACGTCGAAGCGGAAAGGCTGGCAGGACCGGGTAAATGTGAGTAATGGAATGGATCCCAACGCCGTGCCGCAGGAGAGCGTGTATACGAAGTTCGACGGCTCCTCTATTCTGCTGGTGCTGAAAGACGGCAAAGGGATCGGCAGCGATCAGGTGAAGGAGATGCTTGCGCCGGTTCTGGACTTTAAGGCGATGACGCAGGCCGAGGCCTACCAGAAGGGCCTTCCGCCGCTGCTGGCTGCGGCCGTGAAGGAGCACCACGCGCTGGTGGGCATGGACAAAGAGATGGTGGAGGCCGCCGCGGGACGGCCGCTGCAGCGGTTGCGCGAGACAAGCGACGGGCAAGAGTTTGAGGAGTGGATTTATGGGGCTCCGCCGGGAGATGTAGAGTTCGTGCGCTTTGTGCGGGGCAAGGTCGTTCGCATCGAGGACATGAAGGTAAGCGGAGAAAAACGGGTGCGCACGCAGGACGAAGTGGGCGCCTTGGACAGCGTAGCGGAGAAGCAGGCACGGCCGGATGCGATGGCGGCGCCGCCGGAACAGGAGCGCAAGGCGCCGACGCTGCTTCGTCCGGGGGAAAAGATCGACAACCATGGCGAGACGGCGAGCACACCGCTGCCGGCACCAGCCCCACCCGGCGACTGAGAGTCCCAGCAATGGTGTATGCCCGCTAAGGTTTTCCGCCCGAGGCTTTCCCGCATCTGCTGCAGCCTTTACACTATTCGGGTGAAGATCGCGCTAGCTCAAATCAACCCCACGGTCGGAGATTTTACCGGCAACGCGGCCAAGCTGCGCCAGTTCAGCCTGGACGCCCGGCAGCGCGGGGCGGAGCTGGTGGTGTTTCCCGAGCTGGCTGTCTGCGGCTATCCGCCGCGCGACCTGGTGGAGTCTCGGGCGTTTGTATCGCGCTCGCGGCAAGTGCTCGAGCATCTGGCGGCGGAGATATCCGGAATTGCGATCATTGCCGGGCTGCCGACACCGGCGGCGCACGAGACCGGCAAAACGGTGATGAACTCGGCGGCGTTGCTGCGCGAAGGACGCATCGACTTCATCCAGTCCAAGCGGCTGCTGCCGACCTACGATGTTTTCGACGAGATGCGTAACTTTTCGCCGGCACTGATGCAGAGTCTCTTCTGCCTTGGCGGAAAGGCCATGGCGCTGACGATCTGCGAGGACGCCTGGAACGACAAGGCGTTCTGGAGCCGCCCCATGTATGGCCACGATCCGGTGGAGGATCTGGTGCGCGCCGGCGGTGAGTTGGTGCTGAATATCTCAGCTTCGCCCTTTAACGTGGGCAAGCGGGAATTGCGGCAGGCAATGCTGGCAAGCATCGCGCGGCAGCACCGCGTTCCGGTGCTGCTGGTGAACCAGGTGGGAGGCAATGACAGTCTAGTCTTTGACGGCAACAGCCTGGCGTTGAATCCCGATGGAGAAGTGGTGGCGCAGGCCAAGTCGTTTGAGGAAGATCTCATCCTGGTGGACACTGCGGCCATGACGGGCGACATGCACCAGCAGGTGGCGACCGAGGAGGGCAGTGCCTATTCGGCGCTGGTGCTGGGCACGCGCGATTACGTGGGCAAATGCGGCTTCCGCAAGGTGGTGGTGGGACTGAGCGGCGGGATCGACTCTGCGCTGACGGCGGTGATCGCGGTGGACGCGCTGGGCGCGGAGAACGTGATCGGCGTCTCGATGCCCAGCCAGTACTCGTCGGAGGGTAGCATCACGGACGCTCGCGAGCTGGCCCAGAACCTGGGCATCCGCTTCGAGGTGGTTCCGATCAAGGAAATTTTCGAGGCGTATCGAGGCGCGCTGGCCGGGGTTTTCCAGGGGATGGCTGAGGATGTTACCGAGGAGAATCTGCAGGCGCGGGCGCGTGGCGGATTGCTGATGGCCGTGGCTAACAAGTTTTCTGCCCTGGTGCTGACCACGGGCAATAAGAGCGAGCTGGGAGTTGGCTACTGCACGCTGTACGGAGACATGGTGGGCGGGCTGGCGGTGATCTCCGACGTGCCCAAGACGCTGGTGTACCGGCTGGCCCGTTATGTGAATTCGCAACGGGAGGTAATTCCGGAAGCTTCGATCACCAAGCCGCCTTCGGCCGAACTGCGCCCGGGTCAGAAGGATAGCGATTCGCTGCCACCCTATGAGGTGTTGGACCGGATCCTGGAGGAATATGTCGGCAATTTGAAGTCGGGCCCGGAGATTGCGGCTCTGACCGGCTATGATGACAAGGTCATTGAGTTTGTCATCGGGCTGATCAACCGGAGCGAATACAAGAGGCAGCAGGCCGCCCCGGGCATTAGAATTTCAACCAAGGCCTTCGGAATTGGACGACGCTTTCCGATTGCGGCTCGCCACCAGGTCTGAAGAAGGTTCACAGTTTCGTAAACAGGGATGATGATCATGCGCAATGCTGGCAAGTACGCGGCGATTTATGCGGCCGTGTTGTTGATGTCGATTTCACTGATTGCCGAGAACGGCGCGAAGAGTTCCGCCACCAAGTCCGCAGATGTCGCGCAGGCCCAGTCCGCGGGCGGGCCGAGCCGGGAACTGACCGAGGCGTACTTCAAGCGGCTGTTCGGCTATAACTCCGCAATCGACGTGAAGGTGCTCAACATCGCGCCGTCGCCGATTGCTGAACTCTCCGAGGTTTCGGTCCTCTTCGTCACGCCGGATGGGCAACAGGCGGGCAAATGGTACGTCTCCCAGGACCTGAAGCACGTGATTGCAGGCGGCGAGATGCTTCCCTTTGGGGCCGATCCGTTTGCAGAAGTACGGGCGAAGCTGGCCAGCTCAGTCTCCGGTCCTTCCAAGGGACCGGCGGACGCCAAGATGCTGATTGTCGAATTTGCGGACCTGGAATGCCCAGCATGTAAGGAGGCGGCGCCGGTGATGGACCGGCTGCGCGAAGATTTTCCGCAAGCACGGTTTGTCTTCCAGAGCTTTCCTTTGCCGCAGCACCCGTGGGCGATGAAAGCTGCCTCGTATCTGGACTGCATTGGGCGCACGAACCAGGACCAGGCGTTCACGTTCCTCGATGCCGTCTTTACTCACCAGAAGGAGATCGAGGACGCGGTGCGCAAGACCGATGCCTCCGGCAAGACGACAGTGGACGATGCCGTGGTTGCCGCGCAGTTGCGCCAGTACACCACGATGGCGGGCGCCGATGCCGCCAAAGTCGAAGCGTGCGCCGCAACTCCGGAGACCTCCGAGCGCATCACGCGCAGCCAACTGCTGGGCAAGGATGTGGGAGTCAACTCAACCCCCACACTGTTCTTGAATGGACGCCGCGTCGGGAATCCGAGAGCTGATCAGTATGATGCGCTGAAGGGCCTGGCGGGCTACGAGTCGGAGCAGGCAGCGAAGTAAAAACCAGGTTTCAAAATTTCGCAGGTTTCAAGGTTTCAAGGTTTCAAGCAAGAGCATGGCGGCGCTGCGTGATGGCAGCGCCGTTTTTTTGTCTGGCGGCCAAAGCCGAGAAATGACGCGCGCAGGGCCAATTTGAAATTGTGAAATATGGAAGCATTGGAAGCTTCTGACAGATTGCAACCTTGAAACCTTGAAACTTTAAAACTTTGCTTCTACTTCGGCACGTTCATGGGTACGGGGATATAGACGCCGCGCTGGCGGCTCTCGCGGGTGACGTGGGGAGTGACGATGATGAGCAACTCGTCGGAGGTCTTCTCCTTGGTCTCGACGCTGAAAAGCTTGCCCAGCACTGGAATCGAGGAGATCAGCGGATATCCGTTGATAGCTGAGGTCTCACCCTTGTCCACGATTCCGGCGATAACCACCCCTTTGCCGTCTTCGGTGCTGATGCTGCCCTTGGTTTCGCGGTTGTTGAGCACCGGAGGACCGACGGCCTGGGTTGTGCCCAGAGAGCGCAGGGTGAGTTCGTAATCGAGGCTGATGATTTTTCCGCGCAGCTGGGGCGTGGCTTTGAGAACCAGGCCTAAGTCGTCATAGCTGAACTGCGGGGTGGGAATCGAGGTGGCTCCGATAGCCGCGGCCGCATTGATGCCGAACGATGAGAGAAGGCTGGTGGTGGCAGTGGCAGCGGAAAATTCAGTGGTCACAATCGGGTAACGTTCGCCGACCTTCATGGTGGCGGCGTTGCCGTGCTCGGAGCGCAGCAGGACTTGGTCCACGGTGCGGGCCAGTGAGTCGGTGCCGTTCAGGTGCAGATTGGTCGCCGCAATGGTGACTCCGGTCAGGCCTAGTCCGCCACCGAAGGTAGCAAAGGGCTGGGCGAGCGGGCTGGACGATCCGGTCGCCAGCAGCGCGGCCAGAATGGTGCTGGCATTGAGGGACTGGCCGCTAGCCGCCAACGCAGCGAGAATCTCCTGAAAGTTGCTTCCGGAGGTGAGTTTCTCAATCTCGCTGGTTACGTTGAAGACCGAAAACTGATCGGGCGTCGAGATTCCAAGGTCCTTGGAGAATACGGTTGAAACTTCAAAAACATCGATCTCCAGCATCACGATTGGCTGATCGTCCTGCAGATCGTCAAGAAAACGGGCGACGGCTTGGAGCGTTGGCGCAGGAGCCCGGACGACAATGCTGCCCTGGGCGGGGTCGGCGGTGACAAAGCGGAGATCAAACAGGACCCGCAAGGCGCTGGTTAATTCGGTGAGCTGCTGGGGCGTGCTTCCACCCTGGGCGTAAAAGGTCTGCAGGCTCATGTCGATATAGCGGGTGCGGTTCTCCGCGGTGTCGTTGGCGAGCAGCACCTGATGTTCAGACAGCGGGACCAGAAGGATCTTGGCGGTTTTGGCCAGAAGCTTCGATCCGGTCTCCCAATCTACGTTGTCGAGTGTGATGCGAACGTTCCGGGGGGTGAGGCCATCATCGGCAATGGTGGCGATGCCAAACAGGGCTGCGAATTTTTGTAACACGGCCGGGGAAGGTCCGCGAAATTCGAAGTTGTGTACTCCGGGCGTTGGCTCAAGGCGGAGCTCGCCTAAATCGGCTGGGAGAAATTTCGTGCCAGCGGGGGCCGGTGCGGGCAGGACGTCACGCAGGCGCTCTGCGGCATATTCATTGCCTGGGTCAAGCTGCTGCGCGCCGCGGAAGTCGGCCAGCGCCGAAGCCGCGTCGCCCTTCTCGATCGCCGCGTTTCCCTGGCGCAACCGGAGCGCTGCAACCTTTTGCCGGAGAGCCTGAGCGGCGGTGGTGTAGAAGGTATCGTGCGGGGAGATGGCCAGAGCCGCCTGCAAATTCGCCAGCGCCTGCTCGAACTGGCCGTGACGTGCCAGCTTCGCCGCCTTGCGGTAAAGGTCCTCTGCCTTGTGGCGGTCCTCGCCGGAGACGCCGCAGGAGTGGAGACTTTCGTCGTGATCGGAGCAGGGCGGCGTGAGCACGCTGGGTGGCGCATCCTGGGTGGCCTGCAGAGAGCTTGGGAATAGCATCGCTGGAAGCAGGAGCGCAGCTGCCCAGATGGGACTCCGAAACAAGTCCCGAAGCGGGTTCCGAAGCAAGTTCCGAAGCATACCGGGAATTTTACCGGATTCGGCTCACCGTGCGTAAGTCCAGAGCGTTTCGCAAGCCGGGATGCACATCTCCGGCCCGTTTTTGGCCAGCTCAAGCAGGGAATGAATGCCGGTGGCTACGGCGATGATGGGAAAGCCACAGGATTTGGCAGCGGCCACGTCGGCGGGAGTGTCTCCCAGGAAGCAGATGCGGGCGCTGCCGCAGAGCTGGCTCGCCTGCCCGGCGCCCCAGCGGAAGATCTCGGTGCGGCTCTCATGGCGGTCGCTGAAGGAGCCGAAGGAAAAAAAGTCGGCGATACCGGCAGCCTTGAGCTTGGCCCAGCCGATGCACTCCAGATTGCCGCTGGTCACACCCAGGATCTTTCCCTCCGACTTCAGCTCGTTGAGCAGGGGAAGTACGGCGGGGCAGAGCTCGGGCCGGAGTTCATCCAAACGCCTCTCGACCTCGGAGCACATGCGGTTGAGGGCGGCCGGCAGCGCGGGGCGCGCATCTGCCTCCGGGATTCCGGCTCGCTCCAGGGCGGCCAAAAGAATCAGGGGGTCCGTGCTGCCGTGCAGGGTAACGCCTTCGAGCGAGACGGCGCGGCCGCAGAACTCGCGCATGGCGATGAGAAACGCCTCGTAATGAACCAGATCGCGTGAGTTGAGCAGGGTGCCGTCGATGTCGAAGAGATAGGCATCGAAGGCTCGCCAGTTGAATCCGCGGGGCAGGCCGGAGTTGCCGGCGAAGCCTTCGGCGGCAATCACCAGGGAATTCTCGGGACGCTTATCGTTCATGTGCGGGCTCCCTATTTCGATGTTATTTTCTTCAGGCCGGCGTCTCTCATCTGCCAGCACCCGGTGTTTTCGCCGTTGCCATTCACGTCGAGCATGATGCGTTCGGCGCAGCGGGCGCGGCCGGTTTGGGCGTCGCAGTCAATCAGCACGGCGCAGAAGCGAACGTCGTTGGCGGCAGCCTCGAAGCGGGCGGGAAGACCGGTGAGAAAGCGCTGCAGGATCAGCTCCTTCTGCACGCCGATGACGCTGTCATAGGGGCCGGTCATGCCAACGTCAGTCTGGTAGGCGGTGCCGCCGGGGAGCAGGCGCGTGTCCGCCGTGGGAATGTGGGTGTGGGTGCCGATTACGGCGGTCACGCGGCCATCGAGATACCAGCCAAGGGCAACTTTCTCCGAGGTCGCTTCGGCGTGGAAGTCCACGAAGATCACCTTGGCAGCGATCCGCGCGAGCAGGCTGTCAGCCACGTGGAATGGGCAGTCGATGGCGGGCATGAAGACGCGGCCCTGCAGATTGACCACCGCGTAGGCAATGCCGGAGCTGGCGGTGCCTTCATAAACTCCGAAGCCCGGTGTGCCCGCCGGATAGTTGGCGGGGCGCAGCACACGGCGCGCCGGACTGTAAGGCTCGTCGATCGCACTGTTGAAATAGTCGGTGAGTTCTCGCTTGTCCCAGACATGGTTTCCGGTGGTGATCACGTCGATGCCGAGATCGAAAAACTCTTCGGCGATCGGCGGCGTCAGGCCGAAGCCTCCGGCTGCATTCTCTCCGTTGGCAATGCAGAGATCTACGTTGTGCTGCCGCAGCAGCGCAGGGAGCTGTTCGCGGACAATCGTCCGTCCCGGCCTTCCAAAAATGTCCCCGATAAACAGAATCCGCAAGCGCGCTCCCTGGTAAAACAGCGTCCTACCCAATGCTATCACCGCAGATTGGGCTTATCCGAACTGCTTTATTTCAAACCAGAGCTGCCTAGCGTACATCTAACCCCGCGGAGGTTGCCATGGAAGCACGTTTTGATTATGCCAAAGCCGCGCCCGGTGTCTATCGCGCGCTGGCCGGAGTGGAGCAGTATCTTCACACCTGCGGGCTGGACGAAAATCTGCTGCAACTGGTCCGGCTGCGCGCCTCGCAGATCAATGGCTGTGCCTTTTGCATCGACATGCATTGGAAGGAACTGCGCGCGCTGGGCGAGACCGAACAGCGGCTGTACGGGCTGGACGCATGGCGCGAGTCGCCGTACTACTCCGAGCAGGAACGCGCTGCCCTGGCTTGGACCGAGGCGGTGACACTGGTGGCAACGACACATGTTTCCTGACAGTGTTTACGAGGAGGTTCGGCCCCACTTTAACTTTACGGAACTGACGAACCTCACACTGGCCATTGCGGCCATCAACGCATGGAACCGGCTGGCGATTGCCACTCGCGCCGAGCCTGGAAGATATCACGTCGGTCAATTTCAGGAGCAAAGACGCGCCAGCTAGAGCACGCACGGCTGAGCTGGTTTGTTCCTGTCTCCCGCACCTGCCTCTGCATCCAAAAGGTGTAGAGGTTTGAGATGGAAGCACGTTTTGATTATGTGAAAGCCGCCCCGGGCGTGGCCCGGGCGCTGGGCGCTGTCGAGGAGTATCTTCACACCTGCGGTCTGGAAGAATCGCTGCTCGACCTGGTCCGGTTGCGCGCCTCACAGATCAACGGCAGTGCCGTTTGCATTGACATCCATTGGGACGAGAATGCCTTTAGCGTAGTCGCGCAATGGAAGGACCTGCGCGCGCTTGCCGACAGCGAGTTGCGCTTCCGCGGACTTGACTCCTGGCGCAGGTCTCCGCACTGGTCGGATCGTGAGCGCGCCGCCCTGGCCTGGACCGAGGCAGTGACGCTGGTAGCAAACACGCGCGTTCCTGACAGTGTTTACAACGAGGTTCGGACGTACTTTAACGACAAGGAATTATCTGACCTCACGCTTGCCATTGCAGCCACCAATGCATGGAACCGGCTCTCGGTTGCAAGCCGCAGAGAGGCCAGCCTGGATCCGGACGCGGATGCGACAGAGCAAAGGCGCGCCAGCTAGAAACGGGCAGCTGAGACTGCCGTACTCTACCCCGGCGCGCGCTGGCCGAGGGCCTCGATCACATCCACCGCTGCGGCGAATTTGCCGAGCGGGGCGCTGACTTGCACGCCCTGCACCATTCCGCGCGCCTCCAATAACATCTCACGTGCAATGTGGACACCTTCGGCACGCGCACGTTCGCTGTCGGAGCTGGCGGCGGCCATGCGCTCCAAAATCTCGTCCGGCACCGAGACGCGCAGTTCATTGCGCATGAACTCCGCGTTGCGCACACTGGTGAGAGGCCAGATGCCGGCAAGGACCGGGATGCGACAGTGCTCGATGCGGCGGATGAAGCGCTCCAGCAGGCGCATATCAAAGACCGGCTGGGTGACCGCGAACTGGGCTCCCGCCTCGCATTTCAATTCGAAGCGGCGCACCTCCTCCTCGAGGTCGGTGATGCCGGGATTGGCACCGACGCCGATGACGAAAGTGGTGGCCGAGCCGATGGGGTTGGCACCGAGGTCCACACCCTGATTGAGGTTGCTGACGATGTTGACCAGGCCGATCGCGTCCACGTCAAAGACGGCGGTTGCGTCCGGATAGTTGCCGAGCTTGGGCGGATCGCCAGTGATGCAGATGAGATTATGCAGGCCGAGGGCACTGGCGCCCAGCAGGTCGCTCTGGATGCCGAGGACGTTACGGTCGCGGCAGGTGTAGTGCAGAACGGTCTCAATGCCGCACTCGCGCTCGATGATGGTGCACAGCGCCTGGTTGCTCATGCGGGCCGAAGCGCGGGGGCTGTCCGGTATGTTGACCGCATCGATGCCGACGCCGCGCAGAAACTGCGCCGCCGCCAGCTCCTTGGCCGGGCTGGTTCCCTTGGGCGGCACAATCTCGACCATGGTCACAAAATCGCCTGCAACGAGTTTGCGTCCGAGGCCGGAGCGCTCTTCCAGCGGCTTGCACTCTGGAGCGGTCGCGGGGCTCGCGACGGTTACATGGAAGGATGAGGAGCGGGCTTCGCCGACGCGCAACGCCGCCTTCATGGCCTTGATGTGCTCGGGAGTCGTGCCGCAGCATCCGCCGACCAGGGAGACGCCGGCGGCCACAAATTTGCGCGCATAGCTGGCCATGTACTCGGGCGAGCAGAGATAAATGTTTCGTCCCTCGACATTGCGCGGCATACCGGCGTTGGGCTGGGCCGAGAGCGGCAGCGGGGTGACACGGCGCAGGCGCTCCATGGTCTCCAGCATGGCGGCGGGCCCGACCGAGCAGTTGCAGCCGACCACATCGACGCCGAAGCCGGTGAGACGGGCGCCGAAGGTCTCCGGATCGGTACCGTCGAGTGCGTTGCCATCCTCGTCGATGGTGACCTGGGCGACGACGGGCACTCCGGGAGCGGCGGCGCGCGCGGCCAGCACCGCCTGGTGCAGTTCGTCGATGTAGCCAAAGGTTTCCAGCAGAATCAGGTCCACGCCCTCGGCGGCCATCACCTCGATCTGCTCGCGGAAGGCGGCTTGCGCCTCTTCGCGCGAGATCTTGCCGAGCGGCTCAATGTGCAGGCCCAGGGGTCCCACACTGCCGGCCACCAGCACACCGGAACCGGCGGCGGCGCGGGCCAGTTGCACGCCGGCGCGGTTGATATCGCCCACGCTGGCCTCATATCCGTGGCGCTGCAGGCGATAGCGGTTGGCGCCGAAGGTGTTGGTCTCCAGCACCTCGGCCCCGGCCTTCACGTAGTCGGCGTGGATGGCGCCGACGATCTCCGGCTGCGAGAGGTTGAGCTCGTCATAACAGCGGTTGATGAAGACACCTTTCGCATAGAGCAGGGTTCCCATGGCGCCGTCGCACAAAATGGGTCCACGGCCCAGCCGTTCCAAAAACGATGACATCTCCGCTCCTTCGCCGCGATTTTCTTTGCTGCATTATCCCAGGCTGCAATTCACGGCGTTTCTGGAACCTTACCATAGCGGCCGCCTTGGGATGCGCAGATGCAATGTTATAATCAGCTTTTCCGGAATCTTCAAAAAATCCATAATCGTCTGGAGTGCGTTGCTTGAAACGAGCGACATTGATCCTGGCCCTGTTGGGCGCAATCGTATTGGTCGGCTGCCGCATCAACGACACCACGAGTCAGACCAATTATTCCTCCCCCGGCTGCGGCAACAACGCCACCGCGCCTCAGATCTGTAATGAACCTTACAAGCCGAAGACCCATCTTAAACATCGCGCCCTCGTCAGCAATTATTATGCCGGTGTATTGGATGTGATGGATCCGACGGAGGACCGGCTGACGGCCTTTACCTTCGGGGTGGGCTCCGGACCAACCTACCTGCAGCCTTCGCCCGACGGCCTCCTGACGTTGGTGAACAACACGGAATCGAACTCGATTTCGTCGTTTAACAACATCGAGGAGGCGGTGAAGGGGACGATCCAGCTGGGCGGGTATACGCAAAGTTTCGTCACCTCGACGGACGACCAGTCCGGCTTTGCGGCGGTCCCCAACGTTTCCAACGGGAATCCGCCGAACCTGCCGGGCGGCATTGTGCGCTTTAACCCGACCGATGGCAGCCTCAACAACGACATTCCGTTCCCCTACGTGCAATATCTTGCCCTGGACACGGCAGAACATCACCTTCTGGCGTTTACGCAGGGCGCCCCTGTTGTGACCGTGAATAGCGTGACTGTGAGCGATGACACCGCCAACTGGGTGGACCTGACCGCCATCGATCTGGCTAAAGGCGTTCCGCCGTACTACGCACTTAGTCTAAGCAACGCCAGCGGAAGCGTGAGCCTCTCGCGTCCCGTGGCCGCGTTCTTCTCCGCCGACAACACCAAGGCTTACATCCTGAGCTGCGGCTATGAATGCGGCGGCAGCAGCAGCCCTAGCGTCACAGAAATCAACACCACTTCGATTACGCCGCAAACCCCGACCATCACCGGCTCGGTCGCCACGGCGACAGTCCTGAATCAGTGGACGGTCAACGGTGCCCGCATCGGGCTGATCGACCAGACGGCCAACATGCTTTACCTGGCCGGGTCTACCACGAGTTCGACCGCGATTGATTGCCCGTTCGCGGACCTGGGCACTCCAGCCTGCTCCACCTCGGCGAACGGCGGCAACAACGTGCAGGACGGCTACTTTACGGCGATCAATCTGACGTCCGGAACGGTGGTATCGTCCACCCGCACAGGCAATGGCGTGAAGCGGTGGATTCGCAACATCAACGGCGTGTACTGGGTGGCGTCGCTGAACTGCGGAGTAGAGAGCTGCGTTTCGATGGTCACGCCCACGTCCACCTCGGCTACGGCAACGGTGCTTGCCAACGCCAACGGCGACGCCACGGGAATTTCACTGGAAGTCAACAGCGGCGAGGTGTACACCATCGAAGGCGGCGAGCTGTATATTTACTACCAGAACGGAACCCAATTCATCCAGCAGTACTACAACACGGACATCAAGGGCCAGGGCAGCGACGTATTGTATATCGACTAGCGATGGGATCTACCGCCCACATCTGCCGCGGACGCGCCGATGTGGGCTAGCTTTCAATGTGGAGTGGAGATGAGACTATGACCGAGCCGAGCTACGAAGAACTGAAATCCAAACTTGCCGAACTGGAAGCCAAGCAACAACGCGGCAGTACCATCAGCTTCAAGGTCAGCGATAAAGGCGGCGTCAGCGTGTACGGACTGGGACGCTTCCCGGTTACCCTGTACTACGAGCAGTGGAACAAGCTCCTCGACCGCTCGCAGGATTTGCGCGAGTTCCTCGGGGCCAACAAGGACAAGCTGAAACTGAAGGAATAGCGCCAGGTCTCCAAAACGAGATAGGGAATAGGAGCCTCACCCGGACTGGCGAGTTCGGGATGGGGCTTTTTTCTTTTCCCCGCCGCTTCTCAGGCGTCGCGCGAGGAGTTGGCACCAAAGATCAGATCGATAACCAACAGGGTTGCGCCGGTAACGATGGCGCTATCGGCCACGTTAAAGTCCGGCCAAGCATGCGAGCCGATGTAAAAGTGGAGGAAATCAGTCACGCGGCCGTAACGCAGGCGGTCATAGAGATTGCCCACGGCTCCGCCGAGGATGAGGCTCAGCGCAAGGCCGCTCCAACTGAAGCGGCGAACGGAGTTCCAGAGCAGGTAGCAGACCACCAACATGGCGAGGGTAGAGAAGCCGACCAGCAGAGGAACCCGCACCCGCTGGGGCCACTCGGCAAAGAGGCTGAAGGCAGCACCGCTATTTTCCACGTGAGTGATGGAAAACAAATTAGGGATGACCACCACGTTGCCAAAGTTGAGGGCAACGTGATGGCGGATGAAGACCTTGGTGATCCGGTCAAGGACGATCACGGCCACCGAGATGGACAGATAGAGAAAGCGCAGCGCGGCACGCGACATTATTGCCCGTCGCCCCCGGATGCACCTGTAGCTCGCTCGCCCTCGATCACCACGAGATTGGCGCTGCACCGTTCGCACACGGTGGGGTATTTGGAATCTTCGCCCACGTGGGTAGAGAAGTTCCAGCAGCGCTCGCATTTGACGCCCTCGGCCTTGCCCACTTCGAATGCAATGGCGGAACCTGCTTCAGCGGAGCGCACTTCGACCTGGGAGACGACGAAGAACCCCGCGAGCTTATCGGCATAGAGAGCAAGGCGCTTGTAGTCATCGCCGGAGGCGCGGATGACGACTCGGGCTTCCAGATTGGCCTTGATGGTTTTGTCGTTGCGCAGCGCTTCCAGTTCACGCAGGGCCAACTCGCGGACGGTGAACAGGTAGTCCCAGTCGGCGCGCACCTGCACGGCTTGCTCGCGGTCGCGAATCTCACCGGTGAGGTCGTTTGCGTTGGGCAGCAGCGCAAGGTGCACGCTCTCTGGGCGGGAGAGCATCGCCGGCATGAACTGCCATGCCTCGTCGGCGGTGAAGCTGAGGATGGGCGCCACGAGGCGGAGCAGAGCTTCGCCGATGCGCCACAGGGCGGTCTGCGCGGATTTTCGCTCGCGCGAGGAGCGCGGGAAGGTATACAGGCGGTCCTTGAGAATATCGAAGTACTGTGCGCTGAGATCGACGGCGAAGAATTCGTTGAGACGCTGGTAGATGCGATGGAAGAGCATCTGGTCATACCAGGCGGAAACTTCGGCGGCCAGGTCGGCGGTGCGCAGCAGCATGTACTGGTCGAGCGGCTCAAGTTGCTCGAAGCTGAGCAGATCGGCGGCGGGCGCAAAGCTGTGCAGGTTTCCCAGAATGTAGCGGAAGGTGTTGCGGATCTTGCGGTAGTTTTCCGCAACGCGGTTCATCAGGGTTTCGCTGGCGCGCACGTCCTCGCGGAAATCGACCGAGGCGACCCAGAAGCGGACGATTTCGCCGCCCATGCGCTTGGCGATATCGACCGGATCGACGGTGTTGCCGAGCGACTTGGACATGGCGCGGCCATTCTCGTCGAGCGTCCATCCATTGGTGGCCACGGCCTTGTACGGAGCCTGCCCATTGAGTCCGATGGAGCAGAGCAGGGAAGAGTGAAACCAGCCGCGATACTGATCGCCGCCTTCGAGGTACATGTCGGCGGGCTTCCACGCTCCGAAGATCTGGGGCAGCACGGAGGCCTGCGAGGCGCCGGACTCAAACCACACGTCGATGATGTCCATCTCCTTGCGGAAAGCGGTGCCGCCGCAGTGCGCGCAGCGGGTTCCCGCAGGGACGATCTCCGCGGCAGGATGGGCGTACCAGGCGTCGGCGCCCTCGCGCGCAAACAGGTCGATGACGGCGCGGTTGGTGGCCGGGTCCTCATGCAGTTTGCCGCAGACGTCGCAGAAAAACACCGCGATGGGAACGCCCCAGATGCGCTGACGGGAGATGCACCAATCGGGACGGGTGGCGATCATGTTGCTGATGCGCTCTTCGCCCCATGCCGGATCCCAGCGCACTCCGGCAATCTCGCGCAGGGCCTCGGTGCGCAGAGTTCCGCCGTTGATCGCGCCTTCCATGGCGATGAACCATTGTTCGGTAGCGCGGAAGATGACCGGCTTGTGGCAGCGCCAGCAGTGCGGGTAGGAGTGCTCGATATTGTCGCGGCCCAGCAGGACTCCGCGGGCTTTGAGCAACTCGACGATGGGTTCGTTCGCGGCAAAGACCTTCTTGCCGTCGTACTCGGGGAGTCCTTCGGTGATGTGGCCGCCGGCATCGACGCGCGTAGTGGCATCGAGTCCGTACTTGACGCCGGTGTAGAAGTCGTCGGCGCCGTGCGCGGGAGCGGTGTGAACCGCTCCGGTGCCCTGGTCCATGGTGACGTAATCGGCCAGCACGCCAAGGATGTCGCGGTCGAGAAAGGGATGGGCGAAGACGGACCGTTCGAGTTTGGCACCCGGGAAGGTGGCGAGCACATCGATGCCTTGGGGTTTGCCAATGCCAAGCCGGGGCACGACGGCCGGGACCAGTTCGGCGGCGAGCACATAAACCTCGCCGGTAGCTTTGTCGAGCACGGCCATGTACTCGGCGCGGGGATGGAAGGCGACCGCCATGGAGGCAGGCAGGGTCCAGGGCGTAGTGGTCCAGATGACCGTGCTGATTTTGCCTTCATGGGCGAGCAGTTCGGGCGCAATGGCCGCGGGATCGCTCTTGAGCGCGTACTTCACAAAGACGCTGGGGCTGGTGTGGTTTTCGTACTCGACCTCGGCCTCGGCCAGCGCTGTGCGGCAATGGATGCACCAATAGACCGGCTTGAGTCCCTTATAGACCAGGCCTTTTTCGAAGAAGGCGTAGAAGTTCTCGATGACCTTGGCCTCGTAGCCATTGGTCATGGTGGAGTAGGGATGGTCGAAGTCTCCAAAGACGCCGATGCGCTGGAACTGCTCGCTCTGAATCTGGAGATACTTTTCGGCATATTTGCGGCAGGCGTGGCGGACCTCAAGCGGGTCCATCTCCAGCTTTTTGCGTCCCAGGGCTTCATCCACTTTGATTTCGATGGGCAGGCCGTGGCAGTCCCAGCCGGGAACGTAGGGTGAATCGAGTCCCTTCATGGTGTGGGACTTTACGATGAAATCCTTGAGACACTTATTGAGGGCGTGGCCAAGATGAATCGCGCCGTTCGCGTAGGGAGGGCCGTCGTGCAGGACATAGGAGGGCGCACCAGCGCGCGATTTCCGGATCTGGTCGTAGATGCGGATGGACTGCCAGCGCTCGAGCATTTTGGGCTCGTTCTGCGGCAGGTTGGCCTTCATGGGGAAATCGGTTGTGGGCAGATTGACGGTCGCCTTGAGGTCCACTCGGGTCTTTGTCTCCGATCGGTATTGAATCTCTCATTATAAATAAGCCGAGAGAGCGTTGGGGACGAAGGTCGAGAAATTCGGGCGTGATAAAGTTGCGCTCTCCTGGGGATTTGCGGGAATCTGTTGAGACAAGCTTCGCGTAGTATGTGGAAATGAGCACAGAGACTGCCGATTGCAGGGTATGCGGACAGCCGCTGGGCGCCGATGGCGGGTGCCTGCACTGCGGCGCGCCCAGCCATGTTTGGACGCTGCAGGATTGGCGTCCCATGCTGACGCTTTCACTGGTGATTGCGCTGGGCTTTTCGTTTACGCGGCTGGTGGTGACCCAGTACGACGCGAGCCGGCAGGCGCTTGCCTCCGAGTACTATGCCGCAGGGCTGCGCGCCATGGATGCGCAGAAACCTGCCGAGGCGGTGGACGCGCTGGAGAATGCGCTGATTTATTCGCACGACAACTTCCAGTACCAACTGAAACTGACCGATGCGCTGCTGGCCTCGGGGGCCACCAGCGAGGCGGTAGCGCAGCTGCAAAGCTTTCTGGCACAGCGTCCCGGAGATGCGCAGGTGTATTTGAAGCTGGCCCGGCTGGAGGCGCGGCGGCATCACGTCGACGAAGCCTTGCGCTACTACGTGGATGCCGTCGAAGGAGAATGGCCGGAGCATACCGATCCATTTCCCCAGCGCATCGAAGTGCGCTTTGAAGCGGCTGAGTACCTGGTCGAGCAGGGAAGGCAAGCCGAGGCGGAGGAAGCACTGCAGGCGCTGGCGGCAGTCCTACCGGTATCCTGGCCGGAGCAGGGAAAGCTAGGCGATCTGTTTCTGCGCAATGGCGACGCGGGACGGGCGTTGAAGGTGTACCAGGCGGAACTGGAGCAGGACAAGGACAACCAAGCGGCGCTGCTGGGCGCGGGCAAGGCCAGCATGGCCATCAACTACACGGAGGCGCGACGCTATCTGCGGCAAGTGGATCCGCAGACCGAGGAAACGCGCACCCTGCTGGCGCAGCTTGACCGGGTGGAATCGCTGGACCCATTCGCTCCGAAGATCGAGGGTAAAGAGCGCGCGCAGCGGACTATTGAAGTGTTCCGGATTGCCACAGAGCGGCTGGGACATTGCAGTACTGCGCCGCGGCTCTCCCCGGCAGCAGGACTGCAGCCGAGAAGCGAGCTGCGGAAGTGGGCCGATCAGCTTGCCCCAATGATGAACGAGCGCAAGCTGCACGGGCGGGATGACGTCATCGAGAGCACGCTGCGATTCGCCTTCCAGGCAGAGATGACGTCGGAAAAAGATTGCGGGCAAACGACGCCCGACGACGAGGCGCTGCTGCTGCTGGCTCGCGAACGGATGGGGGTCGTGCAATGAAGCCGCTGAGCGAGCGCAGCCGGGAGAAGCTGGTCAAGCTGATGGCGACGCCGGTGCGGCGGAAGTACTATGAGTCGCTGCAGCGGATGCTCGGACCCGCTGGTCTGATCTCGATACGCGAGGAGCAGTTTTTCCTGGTGCTGGCCATCGCCATCGGAATCCTGGCGGGCCTGTGCGTAGTGCTCTTCCGGGTCGCAATTCAGGCGGCAAGGCTCTGGCTGCTGGGCAGCTCCGTGCATCCCGGATTGCCGCGGGTGGTACTGGTTCCGGCGGCGATGGGGCTGCTGATCGGGATCTTGGCGGTGCGCTTCTTCCCACGGGTGCGAGGGAGCGGGGTAGTTCACACCAAGGGTGCGCTCTACATTTATGACGGCCACATCTCTCCCATGACGGCAGTGGGAAAGTTTGTGCTCAGCGCGCTTGCCATCGGGAGCGGACAATCGCTGGGGCCGGAAGATCCGGCGCTGCAGATCGGCGCGGGTCTGGCATCGGGGATGGGGAAGTGGCTGCATCTGTCCAAGGAACGGATGCGCCTGGTGGTGCCGGTGGGCGCGGCGGCGGGGCTGGCAGCGGCATTCAATGCGCCGATCACCGCCGTGCTGTTCGTGATCGAAGAGGTGATCGGCCGCTGGAGCGCCGCAGTGTTGGGCGCGGTCGTGTTGTCGGCGATTTCGAGCGTGGTGGTGGAGCGCTGGTTCCTGGGCGCCGAGCCGCTCTTCCGGGTGCCGGCCTATCACCTGGACCATGCCGGAGAATTGCTCGCCTACGCGTTGCTCGGCGTGCTGGGCGGGGCGGCCTCGGTGGTCTTTGTCACCCTCATCAAGGCGACCCGATCGCGCCTGCGGCGGCTGCCGCAATGGTCGCAGTACCTGCAACCGGCGGTGGCGGGGCTGCTGATCGGATTCATCGCGGTCTGGTATCCGCAGGTGATGGGAGCCGGGTACGAGTGGGTGGATCTGGCGATGCACAACCGCTTCCCGTGGGAGGTCCTGGGAATCCTGGCCGGATTGAAGTTAATCTCCACCGCATTGAGCTTCGCCAGCGGTACGCCGGGCGGACTTTGGGCGCCGGTGCTGTTCATGGGCGCCATGCTGGGCGGGATGGTGGGGATGATCGAGCAGCAACTGCTGCCGTCGATTGCCGTGCCGGTTGGGGCCTATGCGCTGGTGGGCATGGGAGCGTTGTTCGCAGGAATCCTCCGCGCTCCGATGACCTCGGTCTTCATGGTTCTGGAGGTGAGCGGGGATTACTCGATCATCCTGCCTGTGATTATTTGCAATACGATCTCCTACCTGATCTCGCGCGGATTCCAGAAGGTCCCACTGCTCGATGAGCTTTCGCGGCAAGACGGACTGGACCTGCCATCGCTCGAAGAAGAGCACGAGGAGCCGGTGCTGTGCGTGGAAGATGCCATGCAAGCCGTCACCGTGCGGGCGCTGCTGGGAGACGAAACCATTGCTTCGGCGCGTGGGGTGGCCGGCGCTAGCCCAGAGGAGCACTTCCTGGTTTCGCTCGGCGAGGGCCGTTGGAGCACGCTGAGCCGGAATGCGCTGTTTGCCGACGGGGCCGACGAATCCCTGGCCGTGCGCACGCTGGTCCGTGGACGGGTGCCGCGCCTCTATCAGGACCAGTCGCTGGATGTGGCCCTGCGTTTCCTGAAAGACCGGCCGATGCTTCCGGTGGTGGACCGCGGAAAGCTGGATCGTCTGATCGGTGTTGTCAGCGTCGAGGAGATCCTGCGGGCCTACCGTAGAGCCGGGCTGGCCGAGCCCGAAACAGTGGAAGTTAATTAAACCGCCGAAACCGGCGGGCGAACCTCAGCGGGGCGAACTGCGTCCAACAGAGCTGGATGTGGTATCCGAAGGAATTGCCATGCTGAAGTTGGAGACCATGCGGAGCGCGCAGGAGTTGGACCGTCTCAGGTCGCGCTGGACGTGGCTGGAGAAGCAGTGCAATCCCACACTCTTCCAATCGTATGAGCTGAATCGCCGGGCGGCACATTGGTTTGCCTCGCGCGAGACACCGCAGGTCATGGTGGCCGAGTCGGATTCCGGGATGGCAATCATTCCGGCGGTGCGGCGAGAGAGGGAACTGGGACTGATCGGAGAAACGCTCTTCGACTATCGCGACGTGTTGAGCGCGGGAGAACCCGGTATGCTGGAGCGGGCCTGGCATGAACTGGCGCGAACCGGTGTTCCGCTGGAGGTGACGGCCTTGCGCGGACTGGCGGCGCGGGAGCGCTGGCAGAGCCTGCGGCCGGCTGAGTTTTGTAATGCTCCGACAACCCGCCGGTGCGATCTGACGGCAAAAGAGTTTGTTGCCGCTCACCACAAATCAGCCAAGGCCAGCCGTAGGTTGGCCCGTGCCGGGCTGCGGCTGGTGCGGCGCGAGAAGCGGCTGCAACCCATTGCCGAATGGATCTATCGCCGCAAAGCCGAATGGTCTGGAAAGAGCCAGAATCTGTTCGCCGACCGGCTTCGCCAGAACTTCATGCTACACATCGTGTGTAATGGAGTAGTTGATTGTACTGTATGGAGTTATGAGACTGTCGATGGGGACATTGCGGCGGCTCTGGTGACCTTTCGCCATGGCGGCATCCGGCACTTTTACACCATTCATCACGATTCCAGGTGGGAGCGGTTTTCGCCGGGACAGGTGATGATCTTCGATGTGACGCGGGAGTCGCTGGCAGAGGGGTTGGATGTCGACTTTATGACCGGGGAGTATGATTACAAAAATCGTCTGGCGACGGCCATGGTTCCGTTGTTTCGCGTTACAGCCTCGGCGGAGCAGATGGCGTCCTGGAGGTGCGAGACGCCGAGCATGGTTCGTCCGGCTGCCTAGCGTACCGGGGCCAGCCAAGCGCCCGCGCAGCCAAGACTGGGCCTGAAAGGAGAATCTCCGTGCCCGATCCCGCAAATCAGTTGCAAGCGATCTACATGGCAGGATTCGAGATTCAGACCTTCGAGCGCTTCCCGAACACAGTGGGATTGCTGAAGGGGCACTGCATCGCCCTGGTACAGCCGACCGCCGAGGGCTTGAAACTGATTGGCCAGCCGGGATGGCACATGGGCGAGGTTCTGGGGGTACTGGTGGAGCGCAAGGGCAGGCGCGTATTCCAAGCCAAGAGCGAGGTGGTGGAAGCAACACCGGAGCGCCTTAGCGAATTGGAAAACTTTCAACGTGAGCTGGAAGATCTGATGGCTTCACGCGCGTGATCGAGCGATGGTACTGCCGGGGCTAGAGAGGAAGCGGTTCGTTACTGCCGAACAGCACGACGCGGGGCTGGAAGAGAGTGCCGGCGATCCGCTGAACGACGGCGACAAGCAATTGCTGATCGGCAAAGACCTTGACTAGAGGAGCTTGGGAGAATTCCGGCAGGTTGATGGAGCGGCCGTTGCGGATGGCGGCGACCGCCTGTGGTGATCCAGTAACGGAGGGAAAGCGGTTGAGAATCTGGCGCGGATGCAGGTAAGGGGACGAAAGCTCTAGCATGACGGGCGGAGGAAATGCGTCAGGCTTCTCGCTACCCAGTGTGTCCGATAATGGGTATTCTGATAAATCCGAAACCGGCCTGATTTGCCTCTGGCTTTCATGGTAACTTGCCAGTTCCTCGAGGCTTACCGCCTGAGAGATGCTGAATTCCCCGGCCTGGGTGCGTCGCAGTTGTGTGAGGTGGGCACCGCATCCAAGTGCCTGACCGAGATCGTGGGCAAGCGAACGGACATAGGTTCCAGCGGAAACCTCAGCAACGAAACGGGCGCGATCTGCCCAGACGCTCTGAACCTCGAAACGGTGAACCTGGACGGAAACGGGCTTCATCTCTACAACTTTGTCTTTGCGGGCGAGTTTATACGCAGCGACGCCGTGGATTTTCTTTGCGGAATAGATGGGTGGAAGCTGTTGGATGCATCCGTTGAATGCGGCAAGCTCGTGGTGAATCTGGGCCAAGGTCGGTTGTACGCTGGAAATCGGACCGAGCGGTGAGCCTTGGGCATCATAGGTATCCGTGGCGAAGCCGAAACGTATTTCTCCTTCATACACTTTGGATGCTTCGTTAAAGAACTGGGCGAGCCTTGTGTAGCGCCCGAGCACAAGGGGGAGAACGCCGGTCGCCATTGGGTCCAGGGTGCCAAGATGTCCCACGCTGCGCTCCCCGGTGATGCGGCGCACGCGGTTGACAACGTCATGAGAGGTGAGGGTTGCGGGCTTGTCCAGAACCAGAATTGCGTTGATCATTCTTCTGTATCGTCAAACAAAGCTCGTCTGCGGTCAACCGGGCGCAAACGTCATGTCATCTGGTATCCAACGTTCATCAAGCGAAACGACAGCATTCCTTTGGTAAGGCCATGATTCCACTGAAAGACGATACGCCGCGAATATCGACTCCACTGCTGAACTATTTTCTGATTGCGGCGAACCTCGCAGTATTTCTCTTTGAGCTTTCGCTGGGGCGGCGATCGCTGACGGTGTTTCTCAACACCTTTGGGCTGGTTCCCGCGCGGTTGAGTGCGGTGCTGCAGGGGCCGGTGCAGCACATGCACGCTCACGTGCACGGCCTTGCGCCCGAGTTTGCGCTACTGCCCATTCTGACCGGAATGTTTCTTCATGCAGGCTGGCTGCACCTCATCTTTAACATGTGGTTTTTGTGGGTCTTTGGTAGAAATCTTGAAGATGCACTGGGACATTTCCCGTATCTCATTTTCTACCTGACCTGCGGGGTTGCGGCGGCCCTGACGCAGACCCTATCTGACCCCAGTTCGATGATCCCGACCGTGGGTGCCAGCGGCGCAATTGCCGGGGTGATGGGCGGGTATTTTGTTCTTTATCCGCGAGCCCGGGTTCTGATGCTGGTTCCCTTCTTTTTCATCTTCTTTCTCTGGCTTCCGGCCTGGGTGGTTCTGGGCTATTGGTTTGTCCTGCAGTTTATTAGCGGCGTGGGAACCTCGCTGGTGGCGGCCGACGCTCAAGGCGGGGGAGTTGCCTTCTGGGCCCATGTTGGCGGATTTCTGGCAGGAGTTTTGCTGGTGCGTCTCTTCCCTTCCCGGACGCGGCGCTACTACTACTAGAGCCTGATGGAAAAATCTCCGGCTCCAGGCATCGCGGTGGCAGGATTTGGTTTCTAACCACTCACACGCCAGTCATATGAGGTGCTCACCATGCAGCATGAACTCAAAGATTTCTGCGATCGCGCGCCGCTCTACGCCCGTGCCGAGCCCGATGATGAGTACGATCCTCGGCCGGAGCCGGTTGATCCATACATGATCGATCAAGACGAATACGACATCGAAGACGATGGATCTCTGGAGATCGACGACGAGGACGAGGATTAACCCTCTACTCGCCCTTTCACTCTGAAGCGCCCGCCCCAGCTCCGCACAAGGTGGAGTTGCAGCGAGCAAGTTCACAACGTGCCAGCGGACGGCGCGATGACGATCTCGTCGATATTCGCGTTGACGGGCAGGGCGACGGCGTCGGCCACCGCCTGAGCGACGGTTCGCGGAGCGAGCATCGAACGGCGCGGGGCCTCGGGCCAGAACTGTTGCCAGATGGCCGTAGCGGTAGCTCCGGGCAGAAGCGCCACAACGCGGACGCCACGCGGACGAAGCTCCTCACGCAGGGTTTCCGTGAATGCCAGCAAGCCGCGCTTGGAGGCGTTGTAGGCGGCCATTCCGGGAAACGATACTCGGGCGGCAATGCTGAGATTGTTGACGATCACGCTGGACTTCCCAAGGAACGGAAGCAGGCACTGGGTGACCAGGAACGTTCCGTGCAAATTGGTGTCGATCACCTGGCGCCAAATCTCATAATCAAGCGAAGCGATGGGCTGCGAGGGGCCGGCGATGCCAGCGTTGTTGATGAGCACGTCGAGCCGTTTGCGCCTGCGAACGAGGTCCGCCAGTTGGGCGACGGATTGAGGATCGCGGATCTCGCAGGCGATGGCGGTAGCCTTGGGAAGCCGCGCGGCCAGGCGATCCAGCGCGCGCTGGTCGCGGGCGGTGAGGATGAGATGGAAGCCACGTTCGGAGAGCGCCTCGGCAATGGCCAGACCAAGGCCGCGGGAGGCTCCGGTAACGACAGCGAGCTTGGGACGTGCGGGCATTAGAAGCCGTTGGAATTCTTTTGCCGCAGCAGGGAGAGAAATTCGTTGCGCGTCTCCTGCTGCCGGAAGGCGCCGAGCATAGCGGAGGTGACCGCCGCCGAATGCTGTTTCTCCACGCCGCGCATCATCATGCAGAGGTGGCGCGCTTCAATCACCACGCCGACTCCCTGCGGCTGGATCATCTCCTCGATGGCTTCGGCCAGCTGGGTAGTGAGCCGCTCCTGCACCTGCAGACGGCGCGCAAAGATCTCGACCAGCCGCGGCAGCTTGCTGAGGCCGATCACCTTTCCGTTGGGAATGTAGGCGATGTGGACCTTGCCGAAAAACGGCAGCATGTGATGCTCGCAGAGGCTGAACATCTCGATGTCCTTCACGATCACCATCTCGTCGTAGTTGACCGTGAAGAGCGCGCCATTGAGGACCTCGGCGGGCTCCTGGGAGTAGCCGTGGGTGAGAAATCTCCATGGACTTGGCCACGCGGCCGGGAGTCTCCACTAGGCCTTCGCGGGTGGGATCCTCGCCGATGCGCGAGAGCATCTCGCGAACCAGTTCCTCAAAGCTGGCGCTGCGGAGTGCGGTGGAAGCGGGTTGTGAGGTCTCCTGCGTCATGGCCTTTTGGATTGCGACTGTTTTCATTATGACTCTCTTTCGAACCCTGTGTCTTCTCGCGGAACGTTGCTGGGATTAACGCTTTGGGGGTTTACCGCCGGCGTATTCAATGGCGTTATTAACCGTCTCCTCAATGCGAACCCCTTCCAGATGAGCCGGCAGCGGCGCATGGCTCAAGATCTGCCGCACCCGGATGGCCAGATTTTCCGTGGTGGGAACCTGCGAACGGAAATCCTCAAGCAAGCTCAGGTTCTGGTGGTCGAAGCGTTCGAGGACCTCCCGCTTGACCACCGAGTCCAGCGCGGCAAGATCACAGAGCATTCCGGTCTCCGGCGCAATGGGGCCGCTCAGGGTCACTTCAAGAAAATAATTGTGGCCGTGGCCATGGGGATGGTTGCACTTGCCGTAGGTTTCCCGGTTGGCGGCCTCGCTGAGCGCAGGACTATGCAGCCGGTGCGAGGCGGAAAACAGATAGCGGCGGGTGAGATAGACCTTCATCGCTACTCTCCGTAGTAGTCCACAAAAAGATCGGGCTGCTCATAGAGGCGCACACGATGCAGCCGGGCGGGATGAAGGTGGGAGTGAAGCCGCTGCCAGATGGCGACCGCAAGGTTCTCGGTCGTGGGCACGCGCGAAGCAAACTCCGGGACTTCGCAGTTGAGATTGCGATGGTCGAAATCGTCCAGCACCTGGCGGTTGAGAATGTCCTTGAGCAGCTTCAGGTCGATGACGAAGCCGGTGACGTCATCAACTTGGCCGGCGACGGTCACCTCAAGGGTATAGTTGTGCCCGTGTCCATTAAGGTTGGCGCACTTGCCGAAGACCCGCAGGTTCTCCTCCGGAGTCCACTCCGGGTTGTGATAGTAGTGCGAGGCCGAGAACTCTGCCTTGCGGGTAAGGTAGATCATGGCAGGCGCCCCCTGGCGGCCGGACAAGATAATTTTACGGCTACTTGCTATTGGATGCAGTCGGGCACCCCGCGGCTCCATGGGTGGAATAGGCGCGTCCCCGCCAGTTGACGCTTCCCTCCTCATGGGCCTTGGCCGAAAGACGCAGCAGCGCGGCAAACCACGGCAGGCCAAAGATGGAGAGCAGCGACGGCCAGTAGGGCAGATGGGCACGGGCCACGCGAGCATAGAAGAGGGCAAAGTTGGAGAGCGTGAGCAGCCACAGAAACACCACCCCGGCACTCGCAATCCAGTGGCCGGCCGTGCCCATGCCAGTCGCAACCCTCGCCGAAAGCAGCGCGGAACTCAATACGGACAGCGCCAGCAACAGGAGCAGACGGCAAAACTCCACGCTGCGTCTGCGCGCCAACCGGCGGGCGTCGGGAAAGAGCAGAGCGAGGTTTTTCGTCCAGCCGCTACGCAGCTCTTCCCAGGAGTTGTACATGCGGGTGCGCACCAGTCCCCGGCCCAGGCGAAAACGGATTTTGTAGGATTTCTGCTTGTAGCGGCGCGCCAGGGCGACATCTTCGAGCAGTTCAGTGGCGACCGAGGCGAAGCCACCCACCTGCTGGTGTGCAGCGGCACGGACGAGCAGGTATTGTCCACTGGCGGCCGCATCCGGCAATGCGGGATCGCTGACGCGGCGTGGGCTGTAGCGCACGGCCAGTTCGCCGAAGATGAGCGGCATCACCAATCGCTGGCGGACTCCGGTGAGGAGTTGCTCAGGCGAGTAGGAGAGCATGTCCGCCTGGTAATGCCCGGCCTCGGCGAGTGCGGCGGCAAGCGAACCCTCGAGGTGTTCGGTGTCGGCGTCGGTAAACAGCAGCCACTCACCCCGCGCAACCGCTTCGGCGGCCACCAGTGCGTTGGTTTTGCCGGTCCATCCGGACGGCAGCGGCTGCGGCGCGTCCAGCAGCCGGACATCCACCAGGAACTGGTTGAGCCCAATGAACGGACATTGGCGAACTCGGGTAAAGCTTTCGGCGATCGTGCGGGTGCGGTCGGTGGAGGCGTCGTCAACCACCAGAATCTCAAAGGAGACGCCTTTCTGCACCACCAGCGAACGCAGGCAGCGCTCAAGGTTGGCCTCTTCATTGCGGGCCGGAATGACGACGGAGAGCTGAGGAACAGCGGCAGCAGGATTCGTGGAGTCCATAATAAGTGGGTTCCGGTTTATTATAAAGGACGTGAAATATAGCAGACGAATTGCAATTGTGGGGCTGGTGGCGGCGCTGGCGTTGGCAGTGGCTTCTTGCCGCAACTCCGAACCGGCACAAATCGGAATGACGGCTCCGGACTTTACCGTAAGCGACGGCCAGAAGACGATCCAGTTGAGCCAGTTACGTGGAAAGCCGGTGCTGCTCAACTTCTGGGCAACGTGGTGCCCGCCCTGCGTACAGGAAGTTCCCGATCTCGTCGCTCTGCAGCATCAACTGGGCGACAAGGTAATCATCCTGGCGGTGAGTATGGACGAGGACGAGGCAGCCTACAAGGCATTCACTGCCAAGAACATGCCGGGAATGCTGACGGCGCGTGATCCGGACCACAAGTCGAGCGCCGCCTATGGGACCTTTGCCTATCCGGAATCCTTCCTGATTGATAAGAATGGGAAGATTCAGCGCAAGTTTATCGGCGCGGAGGAGTGGACCTCGCCGGAGATGATCGACTACTTCAATAAGCTGTAACGGAACAATACGGTAGCAATGGAAGGCACGGAGAGATCTGTGCCTTATTGTTTGTTCCGATAATTCTTTCCAAGCCTTCGCGGCCAGGTTTGTCTCCTATTTCGATGCGGCAGCGGCTTGGGCCGGGCTCTCCACCACGGCCTGTTCCACGCGATATCCCCGTGCTTGCAGCAGCTTTACGATTCCCTCCTTGCCGACGGCATGCGCCACGCCGACGATCATGAAGCACGATTCCGAGGAGTGCAGGCATTTCTCCAGGCGGTCGGCCATATGCGGATTGCGGTCCTCGCGCAAGCGCCGCGACAGAGCTTTCTCGTCCGCGTCGTCATCGGCTTCCTGGGCGTTTGTGAGTTCATCGATCTTGTCGGCTGCTCCCTCGCTCCAATATTTCGCCAGCTTCGTCCAGGTCTCCTCGGCGTGCTCCGCCTGGCGGATAGAGGACAGCAGGAATTGGTCGGAGTCGCGCTCAGAAACGCTGGAGAGCAGCTGGATCTGCCATGCGGCGTCTTCCAGTTGTTCGACGGGTTTGTCCCCGGCCTTGTTCAAGAAATACTTATCGATGCCCTGGCTCGGATTCAGTCCAGCCTTGATCATGGGCAGCATCGACACGGTCAGCCCGGCCATCCACGGACGATAGCGGGCAAACAGCGCCGGCGGTATTCCGTAAGTGGTGAGAACTGCATTGAGCTTTGCCAGGGTCTCCGGAGCAATGTGCTTGGAGAGATCGTCTCCCAAGGGATAGATGCCGGATGCCGCGATCATCTGCTGCATCTCCAGCGGGCTCAATTTTCGGGTGTCCACCTCGACGATGAGCAAGGAAGACGCCGCGAAGGCATTTTCAATGACGGCCGGAAGCGGATAAAACGATTGGTCGCCGAGATGGACGGACCCGAGCAGGTAGGCGCTCTTGCTGCCAGAGGAGATCTTCCACATCAGCACCGGTGTCCCTGGCTTGTATAAGCTCGACTGCGCCACGGAAGCAACGGAAATGACGGCGCATAAAAAAACAAGGGCAATACGGCGTGCAGGCTTGGCGATGCTCATGCCGGATGCGTCTCCTTGGGCAGCTCAGGTGAAGTCTAGCATTGGAGGCCAGGAAATGCGCAGGCTGCCGTGATGGGTCGCCGGTCGTGCTTTATATCAAGGTGAGTTGACCGAAAACCCTGCTACAGCTTCGCATCCCGCAGCCGCAGCGCGTTAGTGATCACTGATACGGAGCTGAGGCTCATCGCCGCGGCGGCGAAAACAGGCGGCAGCATCCAGCCGGTGAAGGGATACAAAATGCCGGCGGCGAGCGGAACGCCGAGCGCGTTGTAGGCGAAGGCGAAGACCAGGTTCTGGCGGATGTTGCGCATGGTGGCCTGGCTGAGGCGCCGGGCGCGCAGGATGCCGCGAAGATCGCCCCGCAGCAGGGTGATGCCGGAGCTGTGCATGGCGATATCGGTTCCGGTGCTCATGGCGATGCCCACCTGGGCCTGGGCGAGTGCGGGCGCATCGTTGATGCCGTCTCCGGCCATGGCGACCACTCTTCCCTGCTGCTGCAGGCGTTGGATCACCGCCGCCTTGCGCTCGGGCGGCACCTCGGCTTCGAACTCGCGGATACCAAGCTTGCGCGCTACAGCCTCGGCCGTGGCGTGGCTGTCTCCGGTGAGCATAATGACGTGCAGGCCTTCGCGCGTGAGATCCTCAATCACCATGGCGCTGGTGGGCTTTACCGGATCGATGACGCCGAACATGCCGATCAGTTCGCGGTCGGCGGCGATGTAGAGCGCGGTTTGACCCTGGTTACGCATATTGTTGCGCATGGTCTCGGCGGCGCCATCCGAAATAGAGATCCCGATCTCCTGCATCAGGGCGGCGTTGCCTACGGCCACGTAGCGCGCATCCACGTCGCCCAGCACACCGCGTCCGGGGCGGGATTCGAAGCGCTCCACGCGATGCGGACGGAGTTGGGCCAATTCGGCGGCGTGTACGATCGCCGCACCCAGCGGATGTTCGCTGAGCGCCTCCAGGCTGGAGGCCCACTGCACCAGATCTTCCTGGCTGTGCTTGCTGAGCGATACCACAAACTCCAGAGTGGGTCGTCCGGTGGTGAGCGTTCCGGTCTTATCCACCACCACGGTATCGACGTGCTCCATGGCCTCCAGGGCTTCGGCGTTCTTGATGAGCACGCCGGCGCGGGCGCCGCGGCCGGTGCCCACCATGATGGCCATCGGAGTCGCGAGCCCGAGCGCGCAGGGACAGGCGATCACCAGCACGGCGACGGCATTCACCAGCGCTTGCGGCAGCGCGGGCGCGGGACCGAGGATCAGCCAGCCCAGGAAGGTGAGGAACGAAACGCTCACTACTGCAGGGACAAAGACGGCGGAAACGCGATCGGCAAGGTGCTGAATAGGTGCCCGGCTGCGATGCGCTTCACTGACCAGGCGGACGATCTGAGCCAGCATGGTGGCGCTGCCGACATGCTCGGCACGCATGAGGACCGAGCCGTTGCCGTTGACGCTGGCGCCGACGAGGCGGTCGCCGGCACTCTTTTCGACAGGCAGGGATTCGCCCGTAATCAGCGACTCATCCACCACGGTGCGCCCGTCCAGCACCACGCCATCCACCGGAACCTTTTCGCCTGGACGCACGCGCAGTCGCTGGCCCACCGCAACCTGGTCGAGCCGAACATCGTGCTCGCGCCCATCGTCCTCTACAACTCGCGCCGTCTTCGGGGAAAGATCGAGCAGGGCGCGGATGGCGCTGGAAGTTTGTCCGCGGGCGCGAAGCTCCATCACCTGGCCGGCCAGCACCAGAATCACAATGGCGGCGGCGGAGTCGAAATAAACATCCGGCTGGCCGCCCATGCCGCGCATCGAGTGCGGGAACAGCGCAGGCCACAGCGTCGCAATCGCGCTGTAAACATAGCTGACGCCGACCCCAAGCCCGATCAGGGTGAACATGTTGGGCTTGCGGAGCTTGACCGAAGTGATGGCGCGCTGCAAAAACGGGTAGCCCGCCCACAGAACCACCGGCGAGGCCAGCAGAAGCTGGAGCCACGCCACCGTGTGCAGCTGCCCCGGCGCGTGATGCGGCGCAGCCATCAGGCTCCGCGCCATCTCCCACATGGCCAGCAGAAGTAGAGGTAGCCCGAAGACGAGGCTCAGCCGAAGCCTTCGGCTCATGTCCACCAGCTCGGGCGCGGGCTCCTGGCTGGCGGAGACGGTCTCCGGCTCCAGGGCCATGCCGCAGGAGGGACACGCATCCGGCTTGGCCGAGCGAACCTCGGGACACATGGGGCAGATGTAGGCCGTTGCAGACGAGCCTGGAGCGGGCGCGACGCTGGCCGAAGCGCCGGAGACGGCTGGCTTGCCCCCCAGCTGAACCAGACTGGGCTGAGCAAAATTCGGCTGAGCCAGATTCGGCTGAATCCGAGACAAGGTGGCCATCATTCCGCCTGGCTTGTAATCGGGCGAAAGATATTTGCCCGGCTCGGCGCGGAAGCGCTCGTTGCATTTTGGATTGCAGAAAAAATATTCTGCGCCCTCATAGACGGAGGACCCTCCGCGTGCGGCGGCGGGATCGACGGTCATTCCGCAGACCGGGTCCTTTGCGTTCCGATCGGGCAAGGATGAACTCCCTTCCAGCATTCGTGCCGGTGACTGCTATACTAATGCAAGTTCGCCCCATGCAGATGCATGTGGACAAGGATGGTAAAGGGTCGGATGACCAACGTCGAAATCAGCTACAACTATGGCATGTCGCCGGATGAGTCGGTGATGCGGGCTATCGACAACATACGGGAAGTCTATGGAATCCGGCGCCTGAACTTCAACGAAGCCTCGCGCAGTGTCAACGTGGAATACGACGCCACCCGGCTCAGTCCGGCGGTCGTGGCCAAATTGTTGCGGCAAACCGGACTGGACCTGCAGTAGAACCCTGCAGGGTACGCGGCGCAGGCCGATCGCGCGTCGGCCATGCATCTGCGATCCCCGCTCCGGTTGCAGAGTAGGCAAAGGTCTGTGTTATATTGATTTTGGTCGTTGGCCACAACGGCTTAAGAAATCTGAAGCGCAACGCTTCGGTGTGCGCCCTTAGCTCAGCTGGATAGAGCGACTGACTACGAATCAGTAGGCCGGGAGTTCGAATCTCTCAGGGCGCACCATTTCCTCTTTCTTGAGATGTGTCTCCCATGTCACAAAAAACTGCGTAAGCGCCAACGCATTTCCCTCCCGCGCAATGCTCGCGTACATCCGCTCAAACCGTTGCTTCCGCACCGGCCCGCACTTCCTCTGCGGTCACACCTCAAGGTGATCAGCGACACATAGGGTACGTACCTGCATTAAGTAACATCGAATCCTACTCACAATTTCAGTTCAGCGCGGTGGCCAATGCACACCATCGACGCAAGGCGGTGTGCATTGGCTCAAGAAGCGCCCCAAGAAGATCACGGGACTAACTATCTCCCCACTGCGGCACCGCAAAGCTCAGACAGCGCACTATCCCGCATCCCAGCGCTCGACGGTCTCCGAGGGACTGCGATTCTGCTGGTCATGATCTGTCACTCCTATATATTTCAAGGGGTCGATCAATATCTAAATACCACCTTCCTGGGGCCGTTTGGAGGGATATTCCAATTTGGCTGGTGCGGCGTCGAGCTTTTCTTTGTCCTCTCGGGGTTCCTGATCACGTCAATTCTGATTAACACAAAGTCTTCGCCACAGTATTTCAGGTCCTTTTACGGCAGGCGCGCAGTTCGAATATTCCCACTGTACTTCGCGGTACTTCTTGTCTTTTTTTACTGTCCCGGGTCGATGTTCCACGCATATCCTTTCGATCCAACCCGTAAAATCTGGTTCTTTACCTACCTTGCGAATTGGAAAATTGGCTTTTGGCCCGTTAATGAATTGACCCTTTTCTGGTCCTTATGCGTAGAGGAACAGTTCTATCTTGTGTGGCCGCTCGTTGTTTGGGTCACTGGCAAACGCGCCTTTCCCTGGGTTTGTCTAGGCGTGATCGGGGCATCGCTCGCTGCGGGCGTTGGAGTCGAATTTGCGCGACTTCCAGAATTGGTAGTCTGGGCGACCTCTGTCCCGCGCTTGCAAGCCATCGTGCTCGGCTCGCTGGTTGCGTGGCTCGTCCGCCAGAGCTGGCTACATATAGTAACGGCGCAATTGAAACTGATAATACCGGCGTCCTTCGGCCTCATGCTCGTGTGCGCGCTGAGGCCTTCATACTTCCCCGCTTTTCACACTCTGACGTTCTTGATATGCGCTGTGGCTTGGTCTGCGCTACTGCTCCACTGCTACACGTGCTCGGATGGCCTTGTTGCACGGATCATGGGGAACCGACTCCTGCGCAGCGTCGGCAAGTACAGCTACGCAATTTATGTCCTTCACGCATGCATCATGTACTACGTAGCAAACTTCACGTACCATCTCTTGGGGCGATACATCTCATCGTTCCCATTGCGTCTCAGCATAATTTTTCCCGTAGTTTTCGCCTGCAGCTACCTAGCGGGATTCCTCTCCTGGCACTTGTTCGAAAAGCACTTCCTGAAGCTAAAAAAGTATTTCCCTTACCAGTTCAGGTCGCCGGAACCCGCTGAGCCCGAGCCCGAAACCGAAGCATTGCCGGAAGCCGCCCCGACCGATTGAGTAGCTCGCGGTTACGTCCCCCATATTTTTCCGTACAATTCTGGGGTGAGCCAACCACAGGTTCGCTGCGAGTCACGCCAGATGCGAATTTTAATTGCGACCTCCAACCAGGGAAAGCTGCGCGACTTTGCCGGAGCGGCGGCGTTGTATGGCATCCGCGTGGAGGGACTGGCCAACTTTGCCAGCCTGCCCGAGGCGGTAGAAGATGGCGCGACCTTTGAGGAGAACGCCCGCAAAAAAGCCGAGCACTACAGCCGCTTTGCTCCGGGCGAACTGGTGCTGGCCGACGACTCCGGCCTGAGCGTGGATGCCTTGGGAGGCCAGCCCGGCGTGCACTCGGCCCGCTATGCCGCCGCGAATGCGGTGAAAGACGATGCGGCCTCCAT
This sequence comes from uncultured Acidobacteriota bacterium, assembly GCA_963732315.1. Lineage (GTDB taxonomy): Bacteria > Acidobacteriota > Terriglobia > Terriglobales > Acidobacteriaceae > TOLSYN. Next base: position 1,303,431 of record CAVSYY010000018.1, on the reverse strand, counting down.
CGACAGGGCCAGCATCGATTTGGCAAACACTGATTTGGCCAACATTGATTTGGCAAACAATGCCAAGCTGCTCCGCAAGCTGGAGGCGGTGCCGGAGCCAGAGCGTGCGGCGCGCTTCGTCTGCGTGCTCTCGGCGGCGCGCGACGGACGCCAGGTGGCGCACTTTCGCGGCGAGAGCTGCGGCATGATTCTGCGCCAGGCGCGAGGCACCATGGGCTTCGGATACGACCCGCTCTTCTATCTTCCGGCGCTGGGCAAGAGCTTTGCCGAGCTCACCCCAGAGGAGAAGGCGCCGGTGAGCCATCGCGGGGCGGCGCTGCGCGCTTTTCTGGAGTGGGTACGGCAGGCGCTCTAACGGCTCTGCGCTCTCTCCTCGGCCAGCTCTCGGGCAAACATCTTCTCTGCGTCGATGATCAAAAATTTCCCTCGGCTGCGGGCCAGCACCACTCCGTCGGCGTTGCGCAGTTCGGCGCTGTTGTAGATCGCCCGTCCCCGTACCCGGCTGATGCGTCCTTCGGCCACCAGCGGCTGGTCCAGCGGCACCGGACGCAGGTAGTCCACCTCCAGTCGGCGGGTGAGCGCGACTTTGCCCTTCAGCTTATTGGCCTTGCTCATCGCCTCATCCAGAATGGTGGCAACAATGCCCCCGTGCGCGTGGCCGGGCGGACCGCCGAACTGGGCGCTCAGCGCAAATTCGCAAACGTAGCTGCGGCCCCCGGGGCTGAGCACGAATTTCAATTGCAGTCCGCCGGGGTTGGCCGCGCCGCATCCAAAGCAACGGTCGCGTTGCCAGCGGCGCGCGGCAACATCGTGATGGGCGTCCTCGGATGGCATGGCCGGCGGCTCCACTGGGCAAAGCTCTCTGCTTGCTTCGATTCGGCACCGGGCAGTTTCGATTCAGTGCGCATTCGGGAAGCGTGCGGCTTTTGGGCCGTGATTGGCACTCGAAAAATCTCACACAACTCAGGAGGCACGGAAACGATCTTCCCGCATCGAAGGACGGATGGGGGATTGATGGCAACGCTCTCGCGCTCGTCCAACAAACCGGTACCAGGCGGAGGAAATCGCTGGCCGCCTCCGCCTGAAGCCTCCGGCGGTGGGGGTGGTGGAGGCGGGCGCGGCGACGGAGACGGGCTGGATGGCTTCCGGCAGCAGTTGCAGCGCTACCGTCTGGGCCTGCTGTTCACGGCGGCCTCCATCGTCATGCTGTTCATTTCGTTCACCACCCTGTTCGTGGCGCGGCGTGGAACCGGCCGCTTCGACACCGTGAGCGGCGGCTTCCAGAGCGACTGGATTCCGGTGCCGCTGCCCATGGCAATCCTGCTGGTGAACACCGCCGTGCTGGGAGTAGGCAGCCTGCTGGTCGAGAAGGCGCGGCGGGCGGCGCGAACGGAGGCCGTGCTGGTGCCTATGGGCAGCATTCCTGGCGTGCGCGGGATTCGGCAAACCTCGCTGCTGTGGGTGTGGGCCACGGTTCTGACGGGTTGCGGCTTTCTCTTCGGCCAGTTTCTTGCCTGGAAGCAGCTGCTTTTGAAGGGCGTGGACATGAGCAGCGGACCGGCCAGCGTGTTCTTTTATCTGCTGACCGGGGCACACGCAGTGCATCTGTTGGCGGGTGTGCTGATCCTGCTCTATGCCTGCCTGGCGCCGGGGCCGCGGCATTCGCTGGAGCGGCGCACCATCTCGCTCGATGTGACGGCCTGGTATTGGCACTTCATGGCCGTGATGTGGATCTACGTGCTGGCAGTACTGAAGCTGATGAATTCATAAAACCGGAGCACTGGGCATTTCTCGGCCCCACGCGGGATGCCGGACGCCTATATATAATAGTGAGATTCGGACAACGCCGGATTGATGCCATAGCGATCAGTGGCGCAAACGGCGGCCGATCTCACTATGTCCAAGGATGCGATCGTAGTTCGCGGCGCGCGGGTTCACAACCTGAAGAACATCGACTTCGAAATTCCGCACAATCGCCTGACGGTGGTGACCGGAGTTTCGGGAAGCGGAAAGTCGTCGCTGGCCTTTGACACTATCTATGCCGAAGGCCAGCGGCGCTATGTCGAATCGCTTTCGGCCTACGCGCGGCAATTCCTGGAGCGCATCGAAAAGCCGGACGTGGATGTGATCGATGGCATTGCCCCGGCCGTCGCCATCCGCCAGAAGAATCAGACCCGCAATCCCCGCTCCACCGTGGCCACGGCCACCGAGATCTACGATTATCTGCGGCTGCTCTACGCGCGCATCGGCCGGACCTACTGTCCGCAGTGCGGCGAACAGGTGAAGTATGACACCGTGGACGAGGTGGCGGAACGCATCCTGGCGCTCGGAGATGGCACTCGCATACAGGCAATGTTTCCGCTGCTGCATTCGGAAGCCGTAGCCGCTCCTGCCTCTGAGCAAGCCGCCGAGAAAAAGCCGCGCGGCCGCCGTAAAAAGCAGCCCGAAGCCGACACGGGCGCGGCGTTGCGCGAGCGCCTCTTCGAGTTGCGCAAGCGCGGATTCAACCGCCTTATGCAGGCGGGCGAGCTGTTCGAGTTTTCCACTCCTGAATCGCTGTTGGGCATCGATTTCAACCGTCCCGTGTTTATTCTGCTGGACCGCATTGTGGTGGACGCCGAGTCGCGCTCCCGCATTGTGGATGCGGTGGAGAGTGGATATCGCGAGGCGGGCGAAGTGGTTTTTGAAACCGCTCCGGCCGAAGGAGAAGCGCAGCAACTGCGCTTTTCTCACCGTTTCGAGTGCAAGCGCTGCAATCTCAAGTTCGAGCATCCCGAGCCGCGCCTGTTCTCCTTCAACAATCCCTATGGCGCCTGCCCGCGTTGCCAGGGCTTTGGCAACACCATCGACTTCGACATGGATCTGGTCATCCCCGACCCGTCCAAGACGCTGGCCGAAGGCGCGGTGGAACCCTGGACCAAGCCGAAGTATCGTCCGCTGGGCACGGAGATGCGCCGCGTCGCGCGCCTGGCGGGGATCCCGCTGGACGTGCCCTGGGCGAACCTCAAAAAAGAGCACCAGCAGCTCATCCTGGAAGGTGACGGAAAGTGGTTCGGGGTGCGCGGCTTCTTCGAGCAGCTGGAGAAAAAGCGGTACAAGCTGCACGTGCGGGTCTTCCTGAGCCGTTATCGTGGCTACTCGCTGTGCGGCGCATGCGGCGGAGCCAGGCTGCGTCCTGAGGCGCGGCAGGTGAAGATCGCCGGGCTCGATATCTGCCAGCTCTGCGACAAAACCGTCGAGGCCGCAGCGCGCTTTTTCCAGGAGTTGACGCTCTCCGCCGAAGAGTCCGGCATCGCGGGAAAACTGCTGGAGGAGATTCGCGACCGCCTGGGCTTTTTGAACGATGTGGGACTGGAGTACCTGACGCTGGACCGGCACTCTTCCACCCTGAGCGGCGGCGAGGCGCAGCGCATTCAGCTGGCCACCTCGCTCGGCTCGCGGCTGGTGGGAACCTTGTACGTTCTCGACGAGCCTTCGATTGGGCTGCACAGCCGCGACACCGCCCGCCTCATTCACATCCTCCATGGGCTGCGCGACCTGGGAAATACGATCCTGGTGGTGGAGCACGACCCGGAGGTGATGGCCGCGGCCGATGAGATTCTCGATCTTGGCCCCGGCGCTGGAGAGCACGGCGGAAAACTGGTGGCCAGCGGGAGCTATGAACAGATCCGCGCCGATCATCAATCGCTCACCGGCCGCTACCTGAACGGAGATCTGCAGATTCAGGTTCCGCAGCAGCGGCGCCAACAAAGCAAGCGATTGTTGCATCTGCACCATGCCAGCGGACACAACCTGAAGAACGTTGACGTCACCATCCCGCTGGGCATGCTGGTTGCCGTCACCGGCGTTTCAGGCTCGGGCAAGAGCACCCTGGTGCATGACGTGCTCTACCAGCGCCTGGCGGCCCTCAAGCGCCAGCCCACGGGAACGGCGAGCGAAGACGTGGTAGGCGAACTCGAAGGCGAGCAGTGGATTGACGAAGTCCAGTTGGTGGACCAGTCGCCCATTGGCCGCACCCCGCGCTCCAATCCGGTGACCTACATCAAAGCCTTCGATCCCATTCGCGAGGTCTTCGCTTCCCTTCCCGAATCCAAGAAGCATGGCTACACCGCCGGACACTTTTCGTTCAACATTCCGGGCGGCCGCTGCGATACCTGCTCCGGCGACGGCACGGTGACCGTGGAAATGCAGTTCCTGGCCGACGTGGAACTACTTTGCGAAGACTGCAAGGGCACGCGTTACAAGCCGGATATTCTGGCTGTCCGTTATCACGGAAAGAACATCCATGACGTATTGAACATGACGGTGAAAGAGGCGCTGGGATTTTTTACCGGCGTACCCAAGCTGGTGGACAAGCTGCGGGTGCTGGAAGAAGTCGGCCTCGGATATCTGCGCCTGGGCCAGTCGGCCACCACGCTGAGCGGCGGCGAGGCGCAGCGCATGAAACTGGCGGCGCATCTGCAGCCGCACGCGCACGCCAACCTGCGCAAGAATCCTGACGGCACCCCGGCCAAGCGCCGGCTGCACGTGCTCTACATCTTCGACGAGCCGACCACCGGGCTGCACTTTGACGATGTAAGCAAGCTGCTGGCGGCCTTCAAGAAGCTCATCGACGCGGGCGGCTCGATCGTGGTGATCGAGCACAATCTGGACGTCATCAAAGTGGCTGACTGGGTCATCGACCTCGGCCCGGAAGGCGGCGAACGCGGCGGCGAGGTGGTGGCCATCGGCACGCCGGAAGACATTGCCGCCTCGGAACGCTCCTACACCGGCCAATGGTTGCGCAGGGTTTTGCCGCAGCAAGCTGTAGGTTTGTAACCCGCCCCCGCCGCGATGGGGAAATGCTGCGGCGATTCTTCCCACCCAGCCGAACCGCAGGCAACAGAGAGCTTGCAACTGCCATCCACGCCATAGAACCCGAAGTTGGGGGGGCAGGTAGATGAGGAAGTTGCGGGCATTGCCGTTGGTGTTTTTCCTGTCCGCCGTCTGCGCGGCACAGGAGACGTCCCCGGCGGACCTGCAGCACAAAGCCGACGAGGCGCGCGGCACGGAGTGCGCTCAGTTGAGTATGCAGGCCGCCCGCAAGTCGCTGGAAGACGCCGACCGTCTCTTCCGCGGCGACGGAGACCAGGCCGCTCATGGCGCAATCGACGTTTCCCTCTATTACGCTGGGCGCTCGGTGGACTGCACGCTGGAGGCGCGCACGCACCTAAAGAACGCGGAGATTGAAATGCGCGAACTCATCCGGCGCATGAACGATGTGCGGCAGACCCTGGATTCCGAAGAACAGACGCGACTCACCCCGGCATTGGCCGAACTGGAGAAGCAGCGCGACCGCCTGTTGCACGCGCTCTTTGGTGCTGCAGTGGGTGCTGCCAAAGCGAACACGCCATGAGGCTGCTGGTCGCGCTTCTGGTCGCCGCCCTTTGTGCATGCGCCCTGGCACAGATGCGCCATGATCCTCTGAACAGCCGCGAAGTAGACCTGATGCGCGACAGCGCCCAGGAACCCAATCGCCGCATCGATCTGCTCATCGGCTTTACCCGCGAGCGCCTGATGGCCATCGAACAGCTGCACGCCGCGAAGGACGGCAACGATCATTCGTCCAAAGTTGCTGGATTACTCGATGAGCTGGCAGACCTGATCGACGAGTTGGACGACAACCTGGACGCGTACAGCAAGCGCGGAGACGATCTTCGCCGTCCTTTGCGCCACGTGCTGGAGGCCGAAGGCGAATTTCAGCAGAGGTTGAAATCGCTGGATGACCACGCAAGTCCTCCAGAGAAGCGGCGCATCGCAAGTTCGCTGGAGAATGCTTCGGACTCGCTGCAGAGCAGCCTGGACAGCGCAAAGTCCATGCTCGCCGCCCAGATCGCAAAGCGCGGCGAGGAGAAAGACAAAGAAAAACTGGACAGGCAGGAAGCAAAAGCCCAAGAGAAACCGCAGCCCGAGCAGTAAGCGCGGCGCTTCTGATACTCTGGAATCGCCTTGAAGGATTCGCTGCTTCGCTGCTGCATGAGACATACCGGGAGCTTCGGCCGCGCGCGCCGATCCCGGAGTTCGACCTGCAGTTCTATCCCTTTGCCAACATCAACAACACCATTCGCCTGGCCGAAGGCCGCATGAAGTTGCGCCTCTCCGATCTGCTGGAGGGTGCGCCCGAGCCGGTGTTGAAGGCCATCGTGCACATTCTGCTGGCCAAGATTTACCGCAAGCCCATCGATGCCGGTCACGCCTCGCGCTACCGCCGCTACGTCGCCTCGCGCGACATGATGGAAAAGGCGCAGCAGGTGCGGCAGACTGCGCGGACGCAAGCGCCTGGAATCGGCACAGGGACGCTACTACGATCTCGACGAGGTCTTCGACACGCTGAATGTGCGCTTCTTTTACGGACTGCTGGGCCGGCCGCAGATGAGCTGGAGCGGCGAGCGTGCGCGCCATCTGCTGGGCCACTACGATCCTGCGCACAACGCCATCATCATCAGCAAAGTGTTTGACCAGGCGCGCGTGCCGCGCCTCGCCATGGAGTACATCGTCTATCACGAGATGCTCCACCTGAAGCATCCGGTAAAGATGCGCGGCACCCGCCGCTGGGTCCACGGCAAGGAATTCCGCGAAGATGAAAAAGCCTTCCCTCAGATCGAAGAGGCAAGGCTGTTTCTGAAAACTCTATAACTGGCCTGGCTGTCAGGTACGCGGCAGCAGATGCCGCTCCGGCCGCTGGCGCATGTCAGGTCCGATAGCGTCCCAGGTCGTCGTCGCTCAATCCTTCCAGCCAGCGCCGCAGATCGTCTCCCGTGATGCGTCCGGTGGTGCCGGTGGCGATGCGCGAACTCTTGCAGCACTTCCTCTTCCACAAAGATGGGCGAGTCGGTGCGCATCGCCAGCGCAATGGCATCCGAGGGCCGCGAGTCGATCATGATGGGCTCGCCATTGCGCGTGGCCCAGATGGCGGCGAAGAACGTGTCATTGCGCAACTCGGTCACCACCACGCGCTCCACGGTGGCGCCCAGTCCGGCGATTGCATTCTTCAGCAGGTCGTGGGTCATGGGGCGCGGCGGCGAGACCTTTTCAATCTCCAGCGCAATCGCGTTGGCCTCAAAGACTCCAACCCAGATCGGCAGCACCGAATCGCTGTTCACGTCCTTCAGAACGATGATCGGCATGTTGGTGGTTGGGTCCAGCATCAGTCCGCGAATTCGCATTTCGACTTCCACGCAATCCTCCCTCGTCGAGCTACTCAGAGATAACACTGGTACGCCGATTCCGCGTCCTGCGTCTGGGTTGACGCCGCCAGTCTCTCCCACCAAGCTGTTTGGATGCGCCCGCACCACCCGAACCTGCACATAGCTGCCCACCTCCGGCGTGCGCCATCCCTCCGGAACCGTGAAGTTCAGCGTCTTGTTCTGCGAAGTGCGGCCGGTCACCTGGCCGCGCGCCGGCTGATATCCTTCCACCATCACTTCCAGCACCTGCCCCACGTGGCGCGCGTAGTTGGCGCGCTGAATCTCGCGCTGCCGCTCGTTCAGAATCGCCAGCCGTGCGCTCTTCTCCTCTTCGGTGATCGCGTTCTCCATGGCGATGGCCGGAGTGTTGGGACGCGGCGAATACTTGAAGCTGAACACTCCGTCGAACTGCACTTCCTCCAGCAAGCGTCATCGTCTGCTCGAACTCCGCTTCGGTTTCGCCCGGGAAGCCGACGATGATATCGGTGGTCATGGAGATCGTCCGGTTGCTTGCCGCCGCGAATCCATGCAACGCGTTCCAGGTACTGCTCGCGGGTGTATTCGCGCGCCATGGCCGCAAGCACCCGCGACGAGCCGCTCTGCACCGGAAGATGCACGTGGTCGCACAGCGTGGGCACGGAGTCGATTGCCTCCACGATTTCGCGGGTGAAATGGCGCGGATGCGAGGTGGTAAAACGCACCCGCCGAATGCCCGGCACCTGCCCCACTTCGGCCAGCAATTCGGCAAAGCTGCGCCGGCCCAGCGGATCGAGATAGGAATTCACATTCTGCCCGAGCAGCTGAATCTCGGTCAGTCCGCTATCGACGATGCGCCGCGCCTCTTCCAGCACGGACTCCGAGGTGCGGCTGCGCTCGCGTCCGCGCGTGTAAGGCACCACGCAATAGGCGCAGAATTTGTCGCAGCCTTCGATGATGGTGATGTATCCGCGATGCGGATTGGTGCGCGCGGTGAACTCGGTCTCGAAGGTCTCTTCCGTGTTGCGGTCGTCCAGTCCGGTGGCCCGCTCGCCGCGCTCAATCTGCACCAGCATCTGCGGCAGATTGCGATAGCTGGACGAGCCGGCCACCAGCGAAACGTGCGGCGCGCGCTCGAAGATGTGCTCGCCCTCCTGCTGCGCCACGCAGCCGATGACGGCGAACTTCTTTCCCAGCTTCTGCAGACGCTTGAACTCGGCCAGGCGATGGAAGACCTTCTGCTCGGCTTTGTCGCGAATCGAGCAGGTGTTGTAGAAAATCAGGTCGGCTTCCTCGGCGGACTGCACCTGCCGGTAGCCCTGCGAAACCAGCGATCCGGCGACCTTCTCCGAGTCGTGGAAGTTCATCTGGCATCCGAAGGTTTCGATGAAGAATGTTTTTTGCGGCTCCAAACTCACTACCTGATTCCTTGCAGGACTGCGGCGGCATCCCGCGCGAGCCCTCTACGCCGGAACCAACCCCGTCGCAGCGGAGAGCTGCTCATCGGCTCCCCGCGCTCGCTCTTTCCGTCATTATCGCAGATTCCCGGCGTGGGAGAAGAGATGCAAAGTTCTTCGCCGTGGTGGTGATTGAGCGATGCAGTTGACGAAAGCACTGTAAGCACTTATGATCAAACCGTTGCGCTAATCGCGTTTGCAGCCATCGCACTGCCCCCTCGTTCAACGGTAGGACACCTGCCTCTGGAGCAGGGTATCGGGGTTCGAATCCCTGGGGGGCAGCCAAGCGCATTCTCTCCTGCATTTCCCTTCTGAGCACCAGCCGCCGCGATGAATCCTGCGCCGAATTCTGAAAGCGAACGGCCAGCCGATGAATTGTCGGCTGGCCGTTTCAATACACAAACGAATATCTCGGGCAACGTTACTCCGATTCCTTATTCTCCGATATTGAGAGCGCGCTTGAACGAGCCCTGCTCGTTCTTGATCTTCTCCTGCAGCTGCGTGATGGCGTAGATGAGTTGCTCGGGACGCGGCGGGCATCCGGGCACGTAGACATCGACGGGAATCCACTGGTTTACGCCCTGCACAATGGCGTAGTTATTGAAGATACCGCCGGAGGTGGCGCAGGCTCCCATGGAGATGACCCACTTGGGCTCGGGCATCTGCATGTAGAGCTGGCGAATGACCGGGGCCATCTTCTGCGAGACGCGGCCGGCGATAATCATGAGATCGCTCTGGCGCGGCGACGGGCGGAAGACCTCGGCGCCGAAGCGGGCAATGTCAAAGCGCGATGCGCCCATGGCCATCATCTCAATGGCGCAGCAGGCCAAGCCGAACGTCATGGGCCAGATGGAGCTCTTGCGCACCCAGTTCACGGCCGAGTCGAGCGTGGTAAGAATGAGGCCTTCGGTTTCGTGGCTGCCGCCGTAGGTAACCCGCGCCAGCCGCGCCGGCGCCTGCGGATCGCCCGCATTCACCTGGAAGCCGCCCGTTGTAATGATCTTATTTTCCATATGTCCCCACTGGTCGGACATTATACCGCCTACCGCACGCGGATTCCACCCCCATGGGGATACCGAGCGCCCGCGCGGCAGCAACGCGTTATCCGGAGCATGAATACTGGCGAGGAGGCGCGGCTCCTGCTACCTTAAGCGTATGCACAGCCCCGGTGTTTGCGGAGTAATCCTGGCGGCCGGCTCGCAGGTGGGAGCCGGGACGCCGCCGTTTAAAAGCAAAGCTGAAGCCATGAGCGAGCTGATCGGCGCGCTGAACAGCGATACCGACATGGTGCTGGTTGCGCTGGGCGCCGACGCCGAATCGCTGGCTCCGGCGGTGTGGGCGCGCGCCGCCTACGTGGTGCCGCTTCCGGCGGATTCCAGCGACGCTGACGCGCTGCGGATTGCTCTGCAAGAGGTGTTGAATCGCGGGCGGGATGCGGCGCTGATAGCTTCACCCGGCGGCCAGGCGCTCAGCGCGGAGACGGTGCACCGCATGGTGGCCGCCTACTGCGCTGCCGGCGATGAGATCTGGGCCGTGGTGCCGGAGGCGGAGATTCACCAGGGACATCCCGTGCTGCTGGGGCGCCGGATGATTGAATTATTTCTGCGCGGGCAGAAATGGAGCGCGGCCGATGAGATTCTCTCCGCCAACCTGGAGCATGTGCGGTCGCTGAAGGCCACCGACGCTGCATCCACGACGGTTGCCTCCGCCGCGGCATGGAAGGCGCCGTGGGATTAGTCCCGTCAATATTTTTGCACACAGGAGCCATGATTTTGAGTCATCCCTCTCTCAGTCTTAATGCGGTTCAGTTTGTACAGCAGGTGCTTGCCAGCCGTCCGGCGATTGCCGTATTTGATTGCGACGGCACGCTATGGTCGGGCGACGCGGGCGCCGATTTTTTTTACTGGGAAATGGAACAAGGATTCATTGCGCCTGAGATCATTTCTGCCATCAAGCATCGCTACAGCGAATACCTGGCCGGACGCGTGGATGAGCTCGCTATCTGCGGAGAGATGATTCAGATCAACAAGGGAGTGGAAGACGCACGCCTGCGTAAAGCTGCGCGCGACGAGTTCTTCCCCAAGATAGTCGCACCGCGGATTTTCGCGGAGATGCTGGAGCTGTTGCGGAAGCTGGCGCAGCAGGGCTGCGAGTTGTGGGCCGTCTCCAGCACCAACAACTGGGTGGTGGAAGCGGGAGCTGCGGCCTTCGGCATTCCTCCCGAACGCGTGCTGGCGGCCACGCTGGCCGTGCAAGACGGCCTGGTGACCGACCGGCTGCTGCGCGTGCCCACCGACGAGCTGAAGCAGACGGCCATCGAAGAGGTCATTGCGCGCCCGGTGGATGCGGTCTTCGGCAACTCGATGCATGACTTCGCCATGCTGGAACGAGGCCGCAACGCCTACGCGATCCATCCCAACCGCGAGTTGGAGATGCGAGCCACGGAGCTGGGCTGGACCGTGTATTGGCCGGAGAGCGCGAAGCGCGGCTGAGCCGCGGGTTCGAACTCATCGCAATCTCGACAACACGATCTCGACGAACATGCTCGACAAACATGGAGCAGGCTTGACGGAGACGCTTCGGCGGAAGCAGGTGGTGGCGGCGATCCTGGTGCGCGGGGATCGCGTTCTCATCTGCCAGCGCACCGAGCGGCAGGCCTTCGCACTGCAATGGGAGTTTCCCGGCGGCAAAGTTGAGGCCGGCGAAGAGCTGGCTGCGGCGCTGGCTCGCGAACTGGACGAAGAGCTGGGAATCCGCGCCGTTATTGGGCCGGAGATTGCGACCGTCGAGCATCAATACGCGGAGGGGCTGGCCGTGGAGCTGCACTTCTTCGTGGTAACGGAGTTTGCCGGCGAGATCGAGAACCGGATCTTCCGCCAGGTGCGCTGGGAAGCGCGCGCGGTGCTGGATGCGGAGAGCTTTCTGGAGGCCGACCGCGGGGTGGTGCGGAGGTTCAAGCGCGGAGAGCTGGGATAGAACTCAGTTTTGCGCGCGACCAACAGGGCGCGCTCGGTTGGGTAAGGATTGGCAGACCGGTCAATCGTTGGAATTCCAATTGTTATTGAATGGTACATGGTTGCGCAAAATGCGAACCATTAGCTATCCGGTAAACTTTCGATACAACAACCATTATCATTCCAGGCAATGCGTCTCCGCAGCCAGGGTGGTCCTCTGACTCCAACAACTTTGCGCCAGCGGTTCGACGGATTGATGGGTCCTGCTTCCCAGGCTTAGCACCGCAAAAAACGCGGCACGGAACCTGGGGCACCCGGCGGTTGCTGCGGGATACTAGCTTTTCGGAAACTGTTCTAGCTGGCGCTGCCGCCGAATAGCATCATCACGGTCAGCACGATCATGATGATGGTGGTTGCCCAGGCGACGAGGTTGAAGAAGTGCGAGTTGACGTGGCGCCCCATCAGTTCGCGCTTGTTGATGAGCACCAGCATGGCGACCAGCACAAAGGGCAGCACCGCGCCGTTGACCACCTGGGAGAGGATCGTGATCTTCACCAGCGGCAGGTTGGGCCAGAGGATGACTCCGGCTCCGGCGACGATGAGGCCGGTGTAGAGCCAGTAGAAGAACGGCGCTTCGCTGAACTTCTTGTCCAGTCCGCTCTCCACGCCGAGGCCTTCGCAGACGGCGTATGCCGTCGAGATGGGAAGGATCGAGGCGGCGAAGAGCGAGGCGTTGAAGAGTCCGACAGAGAACAGGATGTAGGCGAACTTGCCCGCCAGGGGACGCAGCGACATCGCCGCTTGCGCGCCGTCCTTCAGGTCATGCTGGCCGTGCACGAACAGGGTTGCGGCGCAGGCGACCACGATGAACCAGGCCACCACGTCGGTGAAGATGCAGCCCACGATCACATCCAGGCGCGAGGCGCCGTACTGCTTCTCGGTGATTCCCTTCTCTACCACGGAGGATTGCAGGTAGAACTGCATCCACGGAGCGATGGTGGTTCCGATGACGCCGATGACCATGTAGAGGTAGCTGGAGCTGCGGAACAGATGCCGGTCGGGCGGTACCAGGGTCGCCAATCCGGCGGCCTTCCAGTCGGGGTGCGCGAGGCATCCGGCAACGATGTAGGCCAGGTAGATGCATGAGGCAACGAGAAAAACTTTTTCTACCGAATGGTAGCTGCCCTTGACGACCATGATCCAGACGAGCGCGGCGCAGAAGGGGACGCTGACCCAGATGGGGATTCCGAAGAGCGCGAGGCTGCCGGCGATGCCGGCAAATTCGGCGCAGACGTTGCCGAAGTTGGTGAGCACCAGGCCGACCATGAGCAGAAAGGTGATGCGGAAGCCGAACTCTTCGCGGATGAGGTCGCTGAGCCCCTTGCCGGTGACGGCGCCCATGCGGGAACACATCTCCTGGACCACGATGAGGGCCAGGGTCATGGGGATCATGGTCCACAGCAAGCCGTAGCCAAACTGAGCGCCCGCCTGGGAGTAAGTCCAGATGCCGCCAGCGTCGTTATCGACATTGGCGGTGATGAAGCCCGGCCCGACTACGGCGAGGAACATCATCAGTCGGACTTTCCAAAGATTCTTCTTCGTCATTCAAACGGACCAGTTTGCGCTGGAGTTTACATCGGAGATGTCAGCATAAATGGCCCGGCGGTGGAAGCTCAAGGCGAGGCGGGGGATATTTCACTTGGCAGAGTTCGAGTATGCTCCGGTACCGTCAGGAAAAAAAATCTCCCAAATCTCGTAACCGGTAACATTGAGCACTTGAAGGTTAATGTTATTCGAAAAAAAGAACAGAAGGTCGCCTGTTTCCTTGTCGTGTCGAGCTTCCGTTACGGATGGTCCCAATAGCTCATTTTTCAATGTATCTATTGCATCAATTGGGGCCGGGAGCCCGTATTTTTGTTTGTGGTCGAAGCTGCTTATGAACGCCCTGCCATTTTTCGTTATGCGCCAGTAAAGGGCCCGGAGTTGGGTGCCCTGCGAAAATACTATTCGGACTGGGGCCATACCAGTTTCTGGACACGCATTGCCCGCGAAGACCTGAGCGGAACTCCCCTTGAGATATTCGAGACCTTTAAGCATGCGTAACTCCTCTCATTGGCGGGTGGCCCAGAGTTGGCGCCGTTCCAACTCTGGGTTTTATTGTGCACTTCACCGAATTTGAAGTTGTCTTGCACGAACTGTCCACTCTGACTCGATCTCCACTCCAATATCGGTACCGTTCCAGTAGTGCCGGAAGCTACTCCAAGGCCATTCATCGGGCGAAGAACACAATCTACGCTTTACCGGATTGCGATAAATGTAGCGCAGTTTTTCCAAGAACTCATCGTAATCTCGCATGTAGCGATCGTAGTAGCGCGTCTGCCAAAAAGGGGTAGGTGTTCCCACTCTTTCAGCACGCGCGCCTCGCGCCACCCGTGCCGACGCACTCTTGAGCGATTGCATTGCGCGTGCAAGCGTGCCTTGCTCCGGTTCACTGAGTAGAAGATGAACATGCTCGGGCATGAGAACAAATCCAAATACGCGGAGTCCGTATCGTTTGCGCGTGTTCTCCAACGCGCGCAGGACAACTGAGCAGGCTTGACTATTGGTCAAGTGCTCCATCCTCCGATAGCAGGTGAAGGTGATGAAATGCGATTGTCCGGTCTGCTGTAGTCGCACAAGCCCGAGCGGCATGGGTTCAGAATACACTGGGCTGTAGTTCAGTATCTCGTGTGCACCGTGCTCGACGGTAAATCCCAGAGTTGGAACAACGCCAACTCTGGGCCACCCTCTACAGCTGGGCGCGGAGGATGGAGATCACGTCATCGGCGGTGATGACGCCGGTCAGGATGCCGTCCTCATCCACCACGGGAAGGGTGAGGAGATTGTATTTATCGAAGATCTCGGCGACCTCGCGTTCGTCGGCCTCGGGCGAGCAGGTGATGAGCGGCGAGACGGCGAGTTCCGACAGATGCGTATTGGGGTGGGAGACGATGAGTTTGGCCAGGGGGACGGCGCCCAGAAGTTTTTCGTTTTCGCCGATGAGAAAGATGGTGCTCAGGCTCTCCAGTCCTCCATCGAAATGCTTCAGCATCTCCACCGCATCGTGGACGCGGGCGGTGGGAGCCAGCGCCATGTAGTCGGTGGTCATGCGGCCGGCGGCGGTGTCTTCTTCGAATTCGAGAAGCTCCTCGACGTCCTGGCGCTCGGCGGGCTCCATCTCGTCCAGAATGGCCTCGGAGCGCTCGTCGGTCATCTCGCCGAGCAGGTCGGCGGCCGCGTCCGGATTCATCTCCTCGACAATATCGGCGGCGCGCTCGGACTCCATATTGTTGAGCAGGGAGACCTGGAGTTTGGGATCGATCTCCTCCAGCGCCTGGGCGGCCACGTCCTCGTCGAGGGCCTGGAAGACGGCATCGCGCTCGGCGGGCGCCAGCTCTTCGATGATGTCGGCGATGTCGGCGGGATGCAGGCGCGCAACGCGGTCGGAGGAGATCTTAAGGCGGACGCGGCGGGCCGGGTCGGTCTCGATGAGGTTGACGAATTCCCATGGGATGTTGCGCGCGGGGACGCGCTCCAGCCAGGTGGAGAGCGAACGTCGCGGCACCACTCCCTTGAGCAGGCGGCGGATGGCGCCGCGCGCGCCGGCATCGACAAAGGCGATGCGCAGGTTCAGTCCGAGGTGAGAAGTCGGGTCGCCATTGAGGGCCAGTTCGATATCGTTGACGCGGACCACCTTGCGACCGTTTACGTCGATGATCTGCTGGTCGAGCAGGTCGCGCTCCAGCAGCAACATGCCCTCGCCGCTGGAGTACTTGGGCAGATCGGCGGTGTGGGCCGTGGTGTACACGCCGCCGTTAACGGTGCGGAGCAGATCGCCGCTTACGATACGGTCTCCCTGCGGAGTGCGGACGATGAGGGCGGCGATGTGGACGGGATCGTCCTGGGGAACCAGCGCGACTTCGCGCACGCGTCCCATGCGGCCGGCATCCGCGTCATAGACGGGCAGGCCCAACAGCTCCGATAATGCCAGCACTCTCATCGCGTTTCAGAATAACGCGGCCACCGCCTGGGAACAACGCGAAAGCGCGAGGGAAGCACCCGGTTGGGCATGGACCGCGTGCGAATTCAGGCTACAATCCTAGCCATATGCCAAGCTCATTGCTGGAACTACGCGCCCAGGCCGGTCAACTGCTCACCTTTGGATTCGACGGAACGGAAGTTTCCGCGGAGTTGAGCTCGCAGCTCAAGGAGTTGAAGCCGGGGGGCATCATTCTGTTTGCGCGCAACATCGAGACGCCGCGGCAGACGCACGCGCTGCTGAAGGCCGCACAGAAATCGGCCGGTGGCCAAGCCGGCGTGCCGCTGTTCCGCTGCGTGGATATGGAGGGTGGCACGGTGGACCGGCTGAAGGACATCATCGCTCCGGCGCCGAGCGTTCAGGACGTGGTGCAGTCCGGCTACAAGCCGTTCTACCGCGAGCATGGGCGGCTGATCGGCGGCGAGGTGCGGGCGCTGGGCTTTAACGTGGACTTTGCGCCGGTGCTGGACCTGCGCTTTGACGCCTCGCTGGGCGTGCTGGGATCGCGGACGGTTTCCGGCGACCCGAAGGCCACGGCGGCCTATGCCAGGGAGTTCTTGCGCGGACTGAAGGATGCGGGCGTGGCCGGCTGCGGCAAGCACTTTCCGGGACTGGGCGAGGGCAAACTGGATTCCCACAAGGCGCTGCCGGTGGTGCACAAGAGCTGGAAGGCGCTGTGGGACGAGGATCTGCTTCCCTACCGGCTGCTGAACAAGCAGCTGCCGTTTGTGATGGTGGCGCACTGCGCGTTTCCGGAGGTGACCGGCGAGCAAGTGCCGGCTTCGATCTCCAAAAAATGGATTACTGAGGTGCTGCGGAAAAAGATCGGCTATGTGGGGCTGGTGGTCTCCGACGACCTGGAGATGGGCGGCGTGCTGAACGTGGCCACGATCGAAGAGGCTGCGGTGGGCACGGTGCAGGCGGGCGCGGATATGTATCTGGTGTGCCACAACCGGGAGCTGGTGCATCGCGCCTATGAGGCGATTTTGAAAGAAGCCGAGCGCAGCAGCCGCTTCCGGGCCAAGGTGGAGACGGCGGCAAAACGTATCTTGGCGGCGAAAAAACGCTGGCCCGCTCTGACGGGAAAGATGGCCCCCGCCCCCAGCGAAGCCGTGATGAACCGCGTGCAACAGAAGATATGGCTCTTCGGCGAAGAGGTGCGGCTGGCCACCAATGCGCAGGCAGCCGAGGCGATGGGATAAGGACCGACAACCATGGGCAGATCGGTGAAAATCCGTGGTGGCCGAGGTGACCTCGGGACGGCGGGTAGTTGAGCGGGGTACGGGTCCTTCGCTTCGCTCAGGATGACACCGCACAAACAAGGTCAAAAGCAAGGCAAGGCAAAGGTAAATCACTTATTCAGTACGGTTGGAAAAGTCGGGCGGCCTTGGTAGGCCGCCCGCGTCAGGCAATTAAATAGTGCAGTACAACATCGTTATGGCAGAAGCATTTTGAGCGAAGCCACCGAGCCTCCGGCTTTTTGGAACTCGGAGAGATCGACGACGATGGGCTCAATGCCCTCCCTGCCTAAAATTTGCTCCAGACGGAGATTGAGCTGGGGCGTGATGTAGAAGCCGTTGACCGAAACGCCGTTGCAGGCGAATCGCAGCGCCTCTTCACGCGTCACCTCGTAGGTCTGCGCCCACATCCGGATGCGGGCCAGCGTCTCCGGCGCGAAGGCACCGGGGTAAATCAGCAGCGATTCCGGGGTGAGTGGGGCGAGGCAAAGATTGAGATTGTAGAAGCGGGGATCGACCAGCTCCAGCTTGCGCACCTCGAATCCCATCGCCTCCATCAGTTCGGCAAACTGATGGACGGCACCCGCCGTGGAGCGGTGGCCGAAGCCGGCCCACACCGATTCCCAATCGGGGTTCCAGAGGAGGTCGCCGGTGCCTTCCAGAATTTCCTCGCCCTCCAGTCCCAGATCAATGAGGCGGTAACCCTGGCGGCAATACCAATCGGCTAAAAGCTCGACCTCGTCGCGCCGGCTGCTGTGCAACATGCGTGAGGGGATGGCAAAGGAGCGGTCTTCGCGGTCGATTCCGGCAAAGGCCTGAAAGGCGGTGAAGCACATCTCCTCGAGGCCGGGCATGGGATCGACCAGCTGCGTCTCCAAGCCGGCCCGCTGAAAGGCCGCCAGCAGCGCTTCCCACTGGACGAACGCCAGAGCGTGATCGACCGGCGAGCAACGCGGCGCAAAGGGACTCATGCCCTCGGAAATGGCGAAGTAGTCAGGCCGCGAGACGAGAACGTGGTTGAGCTGGCGGCCCAGCGTCCCGCTCCTGTAATTTTGCCCGACTTGATTCATCCCAATCCCTGGACTCTCCAACTTCGCTCCCGGCCTGACATGCGCATTTGGCGACTGCAAATATTCCAGATGGACATGCCCTGCGACGAGCGAATGATACTTCGGGAGTAGGTACTCTGCCGTGAGCCATGTCACAGGGCGACGTGCGATTCACAGTTCTTAAGAGTGTCTTCGAAGGTTCCTAGGATTGGAGTCCGGAGTGTGTCTCCCTCAGCGGCTAAAGCCGCGTGAAAATGAGCGATTCTTGCGGGCGACTGAAGTCGTGCCCTTTCAAAACCGCGCCCTGTCAATACCGAATTATGAGACCGCCTCTAGACCGGCAGGCGGGAGTGGGGAGCGATTGCGGGCGCCTGGGCGGCGACCGGGAGTTCGATGATGATCTCAAGTCCGTGGGGCTGGAGGTTGCGGGCGCACACCGAGCCGTTGTGAACCTTCACGGCGCCGCTGACGATCGAGAGGCCGAGGCCGCTGCCGCCGGTGGTGGTGCCGCGCGCATCATCGACGCGGTAAAAGGGATGGAAGAGCTTGGGCAGCGCCGTGGCGGGCACGCCGGGGCCGTTGTCGCGCACCGAGATGGTGGCGATCGAGTTCTGCACCTTGACGGAGAGCTCCACGCGGCCATTGGTGCCGGAGTAAAAAATGGCGTTGCGCAGGACGTTTTCCACCGCGCTGCGCAGCATGTTCTCCTCACCCTTCATGGTCACCTCGGGCCACTGGTCGTCATAGATGACTTCGACGTTGGACTGGCTGGCTTCGAAGCGGGCGTCTTCCACCGCTTCGCCGACGACCTGATTGAGCGAGAGCGCTTCGGCTTGAGCCCGCAGATGCCCACTCTCAAGCCGGGCCACGGTGAGAATCTGCTCGATCATTTCGTTGAGGCGGAGCAGTTCGATCTCAATGCGGCCCAGCAACTCGTTGCGCTCCAGCTCCGGAGCGGTGGAGGCCAGCGAAAGCGCCACGCGGATGCGCGAGATGGGAGAGCGGAGATCGTGCGAGGCGCCCATCAGCATGCGCCGGTTGCTCTCGACCAGGTCGCGGATTTCGCCCGCCATGGTGTCAAAGTCCTTGACCAGATCGGAAATTTCATCGCTCCGGGTGCTGCCGGAAAGTCCGGCGCGCGCTTCGAGGTTGCCTCCGGCGATGGCGTGGGCGGCGTCGCGCAGGCGCACGATGGGACGCGTAATGTACTGCGCCAGTGCGGCGCACAGCAGCGAGGTGAGCAGCGAACTGATGAGGATTCCCACCATCATGCTGCCCGGCAGCGACTGCAGCAGCGGCGGAACGAAGAACTCACCGGCAAAGACGAAGTTCTGCCCCTTGGCGTCGGCGACCTGTTCGACGATGAAGGTGCCACCTTTGACGCTGGCGACACCGTCCCTTTGCAGGGCGCGCTGAATGGCGGCACGCGCCTCGCGCGGCATGGGCTCGCCGCTCAACTCGTTCATCGAGCCGTCAAAGAACCAGTAGGCGGAGCGGCGGTCGAGGTCAATGCTGCGAAACAGCTCGCGTAATCCGTCCTGGCCGCTCTTGGAATAGCGCCAGTAGGCATAGCGGGCCAGCACCGGCATGGCGCGGCGCTCGGGCTGCACCCACCAGGGACGCTCGGGGCCAAAGCTGGAGTGGACCCGATAGGCCACAAACAGCAGGATGCAGGTCTGCAAAATCCAGAATGGCAGAAAGATCTTCCAGAACAGACGGCTCTTCATAGCGTCACCTTGGAGGCCGCAACGTAAAAGTATCCAATGCCGCGCACCGGGCGAATGCGCTCCTCTCCAGCGGGAGTGCAGCCCAGTTTGCGGCGCAGGCGGCTTACGTGCACGTCAACGCTGCGGTCAAAGGCGCTCAGCGGGCGTCCCAGCGCGGCCTGCGCAAGCTCTTCGCGGGTGACCACCATTCCAGCGCGGCGCAGCAGAAGTTCGAGCATATTGAACTCGGCGCCGGTCAACTCGACGGGGACGCCGTTGCACAGAGCGGTGCGGGAGTTCAGGGCAAGCAACATGTCGCCCACATGCAGCGATTCGTCGGCTGCGCCTTCGGTGTGCACGCCGGAGGTGCGGCGCAGAACGGCGCGCATGCGGGCCACCAGCTCGCGCGGATCGAAGGGCTTGGGCACGTAGTCGTCGGCGCCGCTCTCCAGGCCCTGAATACGATCGACGGATTCTCCCCGGGCGGTAAGCAGAATCACCGGAACCTTGGACTGCGCCCGCAAGGACTTCAGCAGCTCGAAGCCGGAGCCGCCGGGCAGCATCACGTCCAGGATGACCACGTCGAATTCGCCCCGGAGCGCCGATTCCAGGCCGGAGTTGTGGTCGAATGCGGCCTGCACCTCGAAACCTTCATTCTGCAGAAAGCGCTGCAGGAGGGAGACGAGTCCCTGGTCGTCATCGACGATGAGCACGCGCTTCATGTTTTCCATTTTGCGCGAAGCCGCATCGGATGGCTGTGAAGAACTGTTACGAGTTTCTCCGGGACGATTCACAAGGGCTCACATTCCTTCGCTGGCTCTTCACCGGGCCGAGCCCTGAAGACCATTCTAAGGAATGTGGTTGCCCACTGCGGAGATTTTTTGGCGTGGCAGGACACCGCGTGAGGGGTAACGCTGCTGCTGCCCGCCGCAGGCGCCGGGCGGTGCCGCCCACTACGCCGCGCGCATCCCCATGGCCCTCCCGGACCGCGCAGCGTGCGCAGCCATAGCGGCGCGGAAGCCGGCCAAGCCGGCCAAGGCTTCACCGTCCGTAATGTGCTGCTCCCCGATGGCGGTATCCATGTGGTAGGCCAACTCATCGGCCGGCGCGCCGGCTTCGGAGATAAAACTGGTGGCGTGGCTGTAGTCCAACCCATTGGGCAGCAGCGTCAGCCAGGTCCGGTGCATTTCCATGCAGTGCCCGTGCACCTTCACGCAGTGTGCGAACGACTTGGCCACGGCGTCGAGGAATGCCTCGAATACGGGCACGAACCAGGAAGTAGTACCGCAGGGATCGAGTGCCTTGTACATCTCGGTGGCGCAGGAATGCAACTGGACGGCGTGGTCCAACGATGCTTTATGAATGCCTAATGCCAGATCCATTTCCTGGGAGCACAGGTCCTGGAAATCGAGTGCGAATTCGGAGGTCCGGGTTTGATCTGCGTTTTTCGCCTGATATGGCGAAGCGCCTTGAACAGCTTTAGCTTTGGCCTTCATGTGTCCTCCTTCATATGGATGGGGGGTACTGTGATTATTCCGCCGGATCGATTCGGTGGAACAAAACATTGTTACTTCGTCGTGAGTTTAGATAGATACCCGAGACAGCAGGCGGGTTGCATGCAGCGGCGATGCAGCCCTCGATTTATCAATCGAAACTATCTATGGCGGATATAAGAAAAAATAGCGGGCTTAAGTCCCACAGATGAAATGCCAAACAAGATATTTCCACAGCTGCGAGGAATGCGGCGACGCAGTACTTTTTGCAACGTAAAAAAAAGCTTAGCGCTCCAGAGGAAGCAGCGCGCCGCTGAGCGTGCCTTCCTGATCGTCGATTAACTGCGCGCACAGCAGCGCCAGTTTTTGCGGAGAGAGCCAGCGCGAACGGTCGGCTTCGGGCATGGCAGCGCGGTTCATCGCCGTGTCGATGGTTCCGGGCAGAATGGCATTGATCGTTATATCGAGCCCGCGGTTCTCCAGGGCGACCGCCTGCACCAGGGAGTGCAGCGCGGCCTTGGTGGCCACGTAAGCGGAAAAATTAGCGTGCGGCTGCACGGCGGCAAGACTGCCCAGCACCACGATGCGTCCGTGGCGCGCCGCACGCATGGCGGGCAGGGCGGCGCGCAAAAGATAGTAGGCCGAGTTCAGGTTCTCATCCACCAGCTGCCGCCACTCCCGCTCGGGCAGCTCATGCAAGGCTCCGTAGGCAAAGCCGCCCACGGTGTGGACCAATCCGTCGATTCGCGCGAAGCGATCGATGACGGAGCGGACGGCTGTCTCGGCGCCCTCGGCGGAAGCAAGGTCGGCTGCGATGGATAAGAATTCGGGAAAGCCGGCGATGACTTGCTGGCCTTGGCGCGACGCACCGGCAACCTTGGCTCCGCGCCGCAACAGGGTTTGCGCAATCACCGTGCCCGCGCCACCGCTGGCGCCGCTCACCAGAACCACTTGATCCACTGCTATCTCCTGCAACTTAGATGCGAGCGCGAACGCGGCTGATTCCGCTCCTGCGATCGACGCGCTCTACGATTTTAACGGACACGGTTAGAACGCGAAGGTAGCCGACAGAAAGAGGCTGCGATTGCCCGCCGTGGAAGGTCCGAAGAAGCCGCCCGCGAGCGACTGCGACTTCCCGAAGAAGGGAGACGTAAGCGTGCCGTTGGGCGTGCCCAGATTCTCATGGTTCAAAACGTTCTGGGCAAACACCGAGAAGGTGAGGTTGTATTTATGGTCGGTGGTAGCATGCATCGGTCCATGTCCGGCTTGGTTGCCGCTCAATCCGCCCGGGCCGAGTCCTCCACCGCCGCCATGATGGCCGCCGCCACCTCCGGCAGCCGGACCGCCGCCTTTGATCAGCGGCCCGAATCCGAAGACCTTGCTGACGCGCAGATTGAGGCTCACGTTGCTGGGACCGGTGCCGAGATTGTAAGGGATGATCTTTTCGCCGGTGCCGCGTGGATTGGAATCGAGGCAGCCATACGGCGTGGAGACGACGTTGGCTTCGCTGCAACTTGCGGCAAAGGTGGGACGCGCGTTGAACTGATTGTTGCCGGTCAGGTCCGAGCCGGTGGTGATGTTGTAGGGGGTTCCGGAGTTGACGGAAAGAAATGGCGCGAACGACAGCTGCCAGGGCGCCATGATATTGCCCAGCAGGACAAAGCGGTTATGCACATCGAAGTTGGCACGGCCGTAATCGAAGCCGGGATGACCGGCCACCGAAGGCACATCGTCGAGGCCGCTGGTGTCCGCATGGGCGTCGTTGTACTGGTAGAAAGCGAAAATACTGAAGCGGGTATAGCGGGCCGTCACCGACGTGATGATCTGGTTCTGGCGATAGACGCCGCCGGATTCGAACTGCATATTGTTCTCCGTTGTCGGCGGCATCAGGGGCGTGGCTGGATAGGTATCGGACTGCACATTGGCCTCGGGGAAGATGCCCACCGCGTTGATATTGTCGGTGAGGTACATGTGAACGCCGCGGCTATAGAGATAGGTCACGTTGGCGGTCATCACCTTGGTCAGCTGGCGGTCGACGCCGAAGCCGCCCTGCATGTCTATGGCGGAGTGGAAATGCGGATCGACGGAGTAGCCGGTGGGGACGCCGGAGGTAAAGACTTGCTCATTTGAAAAGTTGTCGTGAATCGTCTGGATGATATACGGCACGCCCTGCGTGGAGCCGAGAGTGTTGGGCACGGTGAAGCGCTGATAGAACCATCCGTAGCCGGCGCGCAGCACGGTCTTGGGCTTCTGATTGGGCTTGGGCTTGCCGAGCGCATAGGCCAGGGCCACGCGCGGCGCCCAGTCATCTTTGTCGCTGATGCGGTTTTGCGACTCCCAGCGCACGCCGTAGCTGAAGGTGAAGCGCTGGCTCACCTTCCAATCGTCCTGATAGAAGAGCGCGGCATCGAAGAGGATGGCGCGCGCCACCGCGTTATGGATTTGAGTGACGGTATATTGCTGCGGCGTGCCCGCCAGGTAATTCTGAATTGCGGTTGTGCCCAGCGTTGGATCGGGCGCAAAGATGTAGGCGCCGTTGGAGCCGGCCACCGCGTAGTTGGCGTCGCGATAGGAGCGCAGGCGCGCGCCGAAGTTCAGCGAGTGTTTGCCCACCGAGCCGGCAAAATAATTCTGCAGTTCGAAGTCGTCCTGATGATCTTGCGAGGGGCCTGCGCTGTTGCCGCCCTCGATAAACGCGCCCTGAACCGTGACCGTCGGGTCGAGTGATAGCGGCACCTGCTGGTTGCGAATGCGGCGGTACTGGAAACGAATGTCGTCCACCAGGTTCTTGTTCAACACCAGGCTGTCGCTCACCTGCAGTGTGTTCTCGAAGCCGTGCGTGTCGTTGGCCAGCGATGGCAAGGTGAGGGCGCTGAGTCCGGCGTTGGTCACCACGGAACGATAGAATTCGTCGCGAATGGTGAGCGTGTTGGATTGTCCCAGGCTGATGTCGAAGCGCGGGCTGATGTCGATGCGCGAGCTGGGATTGCTGATGGCTTCATGCAGGGTTGGGTAGGGTGGTACCGAACTCAGATCGGCGGGAGCGGGATTGGTTGCGTTGATAACGCTCTCGTTCTGGTTTTCGCGCACAAAGGCGCTGAGGAAGTAGGAGGCGTTTTTGGAGAGCGGGCCATTAATGTTGGCGTTGAAGTTATAGGAGTAGTAGCTGGGCTCGGAAATCGGGGTTTGGCCGGGCGCAAGATTGGCGTTCAGGATGGGGTTCTGCGAGTTGAACGCCGAATCGTTGCCGCGGGACTCGATCTGGCCGTGCGTCTTCTCGGTGCCGGGCTTGGTGAATATCTCGATGCGGCCATAGCCGAGGCGGTCGTACTCGGCGGAAAACGGATTCTGGTTGATGCGGATTTCGCGGATGGAAGATTTGGGCGGAATCTGGCCTCCGGTGAAGCCGTCGATATAGATTTCTCCACCGTTGGGTCCGGCGGCCGGACCAGCCAGCGCCTGCAATTCGCTTTGCAATTCATCGGGGTCATCGGAGAGCGCCTTGAGATCCTCGCCTTTGATGATGATGGCGTTGGCATTACTTTCCGGACTGACATCCACGGTCGCACCCGGACTCTCGCTCTGCACCGTGATCTGTTGCTTCTCCACGGCGATGCCCAGGGCGATGTCGAACTGCTGCGTCTGCCCGGCGGGGATGATGACATTGGGCATCTGGTAGGCCGCAAAGCCGGGGGCCTTCACGTCCACCGTCACGGTTCCCGCCGGAAGGCCGTGCACGGCGTAGTTGCCCTGCTTGTCGCTTACGCTGTGCTGCACCTGTCCGTTGGGAGCGGTGACGGAGACCGCGGCGCCCACCACCAGGGCGCCCGAGGGGTCCGTGACCTGGCCGCGCAGGCTGCCGGAGTTCTTCTCCGTCTGCGCCCACGCCGCTCCGGCAAGAGTGCCCAGCAAAACCAATAAGACTGCCAAACGCTTATAAGTACCCACTGTGACCGACTCCTGCCCGGCAACGATGCCGGGGCCCATTACGTCTCAGTTCACTTCAGTTCACTGCTGATCTCCGCCGGGAACGCCGGCGAGCGACCACGGCGTGAGCAGGGATTCGGTGCCCCGGCCGGTTGGCGCGGCGGCAAGAATCGGCTCAACCCCGCCCAGCAGGGTGACGGCTGCCGGCAGCTGCGCCGACGAGCCGGTGGTGCTGACGATCATCACCGCTTCTCCCTTGTGCAAATCGCCCAAGGTCACGGCCGGCAGGCGGGCCAGCATGCGGTTCAAGTCTGCACCGCGCGGACGCTCGCCCGCGGACGCGACGGCGGACTGCGGCGCAGCATCATTCGAAGCCCCACTCGCAGACCCACTCGCAGGCCCACCCTTCAGTCGCATGGCCAAGCCCTGCGCCAGCTGCGCGGGAAGCTCCTTCATCTGCGAGTCGGCGGTGATGCTGACGGTGACCGGCTTTTTGGTCAGCAGATCGTTCACCGTGAGGGTGCCCTGCGCGGGGTCCACGGCAGTGACCAAGCCGGCGATGTTGCGGAAGGTTCCGGCCACGATCTCCTCGGCCGCCAGCTGGGTTCCGTCCGCATTCTTATCGCCTCGGGCGCGCAACTGGTCGCCCACATGGATATCCGAGAGACTGGCGGCGGTTGCGTCCTCCCACTTGACGGAATCCGGTGCGTATCGTTTACAGATGGTCTTCGGACTGGTGATGACGACCACGGTTTTGCTGCCTCCGGCGCTGTTGACGGCAAGGGTGACGGTGCCCGCCTGCGGGTTCACCTCTTTCACCAGGCCGCCCACGCCGCGCCGCTGCCAGTCCTGGATCTCCTGCTGCTTGCGCTGCGCAATGTCCTGCTGCTTCATGACGATCACGGCGGTTGCGTCCAGGCTAACGCCGTCGCTGTCGGTGGTTCCGCGCACCAGCACGCGGTCTCCGGGCTGCAGATCTCCCAGCTGGATTACGGTGGCAGATTTCAGATCGGTCTGGCCGGGAGCCAGGCGGAAGAGCCGCGCGCCGGGCTGAACCTTCACCGTCACCTGCGCCCCCTGGTCCGTCGCCAGCGATAACGAGGAGCCTGTAACCTGCCGGATAGAACCTAGCTGCTTCACCACGCCAGAGGCGGCGGGCGGGGCAGCCTGGGCGCAAAGCCAGCCGCAGCCGACGGCCATCGTCATGGTCATAACCAACGTCCGGAGTATCTTTGGTTTCATACGGAACCTGTGTCTTCAATCTGAGCTCGATTGAAGGCTCTTCCTTTGTACCCTATGCGATAGGGCGTAAATGTTGAGTTTTGTTGCAATTCTTCGAGGATTCCCCGGAAGAACGTCATAAAAGGAAACACGCCACGGGCGGAAAAGCTCCGCCGGGCGAGGCTGCGGCCGCCGGGGCGAATTCCCCTTAGAGTTGTACATTCTGCTTTCCCACCTTAGCCGCGCAACGACGGCGCGCCGAAGGTGGGGCACCCGCGATTTTCCTGCTGCCCCGGTTTTCGTTTATACCTCCTATTAAAACTTTCGATGCGTGTAATTTTTATTTTGATTTGTCGCTACCGCTCTCTGCAATTACCCTATAGCTGAATTACCAATCTAAGCCTCGCCACCCCCTTTCGAGGAGATTCATGTCCAACGAATTACGCAACTTTCTGACGCTTAGCTATGACGAACTCGAAGAACTCAATCTGAAAGCTAAGGAACAGCGGAAGAACCGCGTTGCCGCTCACACCCTCCAGGAAGAACGGCTCAAGTACCTTACCGACGAAAAGCGGATCAAGGCCGTAACCGTGCTCTTCAGCGACCTGGAAGGCCGCCTCCACCTGCTGGACTACGACAAGAAGTTCCTGCTGGGCAGCGCCGACAACCTCACCTTCGACGGCTCGTCGATCCGCGGCTTTACCGCGCAGCACGAGAGCGATCTGCGCCTCGGTCTGGACTGGTCCGCCTTCTACTGGGTGCCCTCCGACGTGTTCGGCACCGGCAAGGTGATGATCTTCGGCGAAATCAACGACAAGAACGGCAAAGCCTTACACCGGCGACATTCGCGGCGTGCTGAAGAACTATGCCGGAGAGCAGTTCAAGTCCAAGGGCTACACCCTGAACGCGGCCAACGAGATCGAAGGCTTCCTGTTCAAGGGCCGCGACGCCGAGCAGGAATACTGCAAAGACGGCGGCAAGTTCGAGTATGTCGATCACGGCGGCTACTACTACTCCCTGCCGGGCGATCCGCTGCGCAACTTCATCGACACGACTGCCGAAGTGCAGCGCGCCATGGGCTTCCAGAACGAGAAGGACCACCCGGAAGTCGCTCCCTCGCAGTTTGAAATCAACTATGGATACGGCGACGTGGTGGCCGCGGCCGACCAGATCCAGCTGTACAAGCTGATCTGCCGCCAGGTGGCCAACAACCTGGGCATACACCGCCAGCTTCCTGCCCAAGCCGGTCGTCGGCGTCAACGGCAGCGGCATGCACACCAACGTTTCGGTGAGCGAAGGCAAGAAGAACCTGTTCTGGGACCCCAAAGGCCTGGAAAAGGTCAGCAGCTTCGCATGGGAGTTTGTGGACCGCATCCTGACCCACGGCCTGGACATTTGCCTGGCGCTGAACCCCAGCGTGAATGCCTATCGCCGACTCGATCCGCACTTTGAAGCGCCGAATCAGCTGAAGGCTTCGGCCATCGATCGCGGCTCCATGGTCCGCATTCCGATCGGCAACGAGCGCAGCGCGCGCGTCGAAGTCCGCGCCGTGGCCCCCGATGCGAACCCGTACATGGTGCTGCTCTCGGTGTTCAAGACCGGCCTCGACGGCGACATCGCCAAGATCGACAACCTGCGCCAGGCCCACCGCTATCTGCCCGATAACATCTACACCGCGATCGATCTGTGGCGCGGCTCGGAGTGGATCGGCAAGATGCTGGGCGACGACGTGAAGGAGCGCTACGCCGAACTGAAGCAGAATTCGGCCGACCGCTGCCCGCGCCTGCTGGGAACGCAGATCAAGACCCAGGAGATCCAGTACCACCACGAGGTTTACAATCAGTACCTCTGGAACGAGTTCTAAAGCGATCTCGCAACGGAAAAAAAGGCCTCGGATCAAACCGGGGCCTTTGCTTTTCTTCGAGGCCGAAAACTCACGGCAGCCTGTCCTAATCGTTTCCGCGCTTGCGCTCCTCCGGAGGCAGCACAATCCCTTCGCTTCGTTCGGAAAACTGCTGCTCCCCTGCCCCGGGCTTCTGCTTGGGCGCCGCCCGGTAGCTGTAGTAGTGGGCGTAAATCACGGCCAGCAGCGGCGGCGCAAACAGGACTCCCCAGAAGGGCAGCACCATGCCCAGCACGATCGGCGTCAGCAGCGATGCCCACCACCGGCACGCGATTCTGGCGGTGCATGAGGTAGGGCTGAACCAGAAATCCATCGACGATGGCAATGGCCGCGTAAGCGCCCAGAAAGCCCAGCCAGCGCTCCAGCGGCGCGCCGCTGACCAGCATCGACATGGCCGGGCCAAACAGCGCCACCAGCGGCCCAAAATGGGGAATAAACTGCAATGCTCCGGCCACCAGCGCCCAGAGCGGAGCCCAGGGCACCTGCAGCCAGAGCAGCGCCGCCAGCCACAGGCAGCTCGACCAGCAGCGAGTCATAACACTGGGCGATCAGCCAGCGCCGCAACGCTCCCAACGTCAGGTCGGCTTGGTACTGAAAGCGCATAGTCTCCGCTCAATCCTTCAAAGCATTTTCACTCAAGCAATGCTACACTGTGTATCAATCCACCCGGATCTGCGAGCGTGCGATGAAATTTGGCGTCATCATTTTCCCCGGAAGCAATTGCGACCACGATGCGTACTGGGCGTTCAAGGAAGTTTGCGGACAGCCCGCCACCCTGCTCTGGCATGACTCGCATCGATCTGGAAAACTCCGACGTCATCGTGGTGCCGGGCGGCTTCTCCTACGGCGATTACCTGCGCACCGGAGCCATCGCGCGCTTCTCGCCCATCATGCAATCGGTGACGCGCTTTGCCGGACGCGGCGGCCTGGTTCTGGGCATCTGCAACGGCTTCCAGATTCTCTGCGAGGCGCATCTGCTGCCCGGAGTTCTGCTGCGCAACAAGAGCCTGAAGTACATCTGCAAGCCGGTTCACCTGCGGGTGGAAAACTACGCGACGCCCTTCACTCAGGGATTGACTCCGGGCGAGGTGCTGGAGATTCCCATCGGGCATGGCGAAGGCAATTACTTTTGCGACGAAGCCACGCTGCGGCAGTTGCAGCAGCGCGAGCAGATCATCTTCCGCTACGCAACGCCCGCAGGGCGAAATTACCGTCGAGGCGAACCCCAACGGATCGCTCGAAAACATCGCCGGCATCTGCAATGAGGGCCGCAACGTGCTTGGCATGATGCCCCATCCGGAGCGCGCCAGCGAAGACGTGCTCGGCATGACGGACGGCCTCAAGCTGCTGCGTTCGCTGGTGGAGAGCGCCGCGCTGAAGCAGTAGTCCGATGAGTAGTAAAGAATCTATGACACGCCGCGCCCAACCCGCCAAAGCGATCTCGGAAGCAGAGCTTCGCCGCCGCGACGGCGAATTGCTGCACATCCTCGACAACTGGCTGGAGCGCGCCAATCAGCGCGGCGGCCATCACATCGCCTGCCGCCCCGGCTGCGCCCAATGCTGCATCGGAGCCTTTGCCATCGACCGCCTGGACGCCGTGCGCCTGCAGCAGGGGCTCAACGAGCTGGCGGAGACCGACGCCGCACGCGCCAAGCGCATTCTGCAGCGCGCCGCCGACTCGCTGGAGCGGACCGCGGAGTTCTTCCCCGGCGACCTGGAGACTGGAATCCTCGATGACTACGCCGGAGGCCGCGGAGATCTTCGAGGACTTTGCCAACGACGAGCCCTGCCCCGCGCTCGATCCTGAAACCCTGACCTGCGATCTGTACGCCCATCGCCCCATGACGTGCCGGGTCTTCGGCCCTCCGGTGCGCAGCGAAGGCGGCCTGGGCGTATGCGAGCTGTGCTTCACCACGGCCGCGCCGGAAGAGATTGCCGCCGCCGAGGTGCCGCTGGAAGGAGAAGAGTTGGAGTCCGCACTGAATCGGGAGTTGGAGCGGGCCGTCGGCCCCGGCAAGACCATCGTCGCCTTTGCGCTGCTCGGCGCGTAAGCTTCGGTCGCGCGCTTCCGAGGCTCACGCCTATGGGTGATTGAAGATGAGGTTTACATTCGGCTACGCGCTCTTCGCGTAGGACGTCAGCTCCCTGACATGCGCCGTTAATGTGTAAAGATCAGTCGGCTTGGGACAGTAGCACTGAAAGGCCTGGGTTTCCGCACAAGAAACGCAGTCGTGGCTGGAGAAGAGCATCTTGGGGATTTCGGGTTTGATGCGCTTCATCTCCAGCGCCACCTGGCCGCCGTTCATCCCCGGCATTTCGTAGTCGAGAATCACGGCATCGACCGGATTGGCGGCAAAGGCCTCCAGCGCGGCGACTCCGTTATTCACCGTCAGCACGCGATATCCGGTACGCTCCAAGGCCCTCCTGGTTAAGGAGAGAAGGGCTTCGTTGTCGTCAACACAAAGGACCAAAGGCTGGTAAGACTGCTGCAGATTCATCATGGCTGCGTATCACCTCCCGCTAAGAATTCACGAGAATCGAAAGAGCATTTTCAGCGCCAGTCAGGAGCCATCCTGCAGGTGATCACAAAGCAAGGTCAGAGCTGGAGTTAGGTGTCGGGCCGGTCCGGAGGAGCCGTCATCCAGCACGAGGGACCTAGGTAATTTTGAAGGGTTAAGGTAATTTTTTACAACAGCCCGCTCCTCGCGCTGTGGCTGAGAGCTCACATTCCATCGTCACTGGTTGCAGGTTCCGCAAAGGCTTCCCGGTTCACCAGGTAGGGCATATTGCTGTAATCGTCCCCCTCCAACAGGTCGATCATTCCCTGCACGCAGCGGCCGGCCATGCCAATATCCGGGTCTTCCGAGAGCCGCGTGGCCGTGCCTCCACTGGCAAAGTGGTGGAAGAGCCGGCAGCGATCTTCGATTGCCGGATCGCGCAGCGGGGAGTCGGCCGGCAGCGGCTCGCGCTCGAAGACGTCGAGCGCCGCGCCCGCGATCCAGCCTTCGCGCAAGGCCCGCGCCAACGCCGCCTCGTCCACCACCGGACCGCGCGAGGTGTTCACCAGGTAGGCGCTCGGCTTCATCTGCCGCAGGGTCTGCTCGTTGATCATGTGCCAGGTCGGCGTCTTTCCGGGCGATTCCCCCTCGCGCAAGAGAGGCACGTGCAGGCTCACGTAGTCGGCCTCGCGCAGGCACTCGTCCAGCGGCGCATAGCGAATCCAGTTCCTGCGGCGGGTCAGCCCCAGGTCGTGGCGCAGCTCCATCATGCGGCGGATCGAGGCGACGAACTCGTCGTTCTGCCGCGCGGCGTTGTAGCAGAGCACGTTCATCTCAAAGCCGAAGGATTTGGCGATCATGGCCTGGCCGATGCGTCCGCAGCCGATCACCGCAAGCGTCTTGCCCGTGACCTCATCGCCCAGGAAGGGCAGCGATGGATGCCAGTATGCCCAGCGATTTTCGCGCACCACCCGTTCGCTGGGCCACAGCTTGCGCGAGACCGCCAGCAGAATCGCAAAGGCGAACTCCGCCGTGGCGTCGGTCAAAACGTCGGCGGTGTTGGTAAACGGAATGCCGCAGCGGTTGGCGTCGGCACGGCTGATGTTATCCACCCCGACGGCCATCTGGGCAATGCCTTTCAGCGTGCCTTGGCCCGCCTCCAGAACCTCGGCGTCGATGCGCTCGCGCAGGGTTGTAATCAGGCCGTCGATGCCGCTGCGAACCCGCTCCAGCAGCAACTGGCGCGGCGGAGCCTCAGGGCCAGGATAGACTTCCACCGCATAGCCGCGGCGGCGCAGCCGCTCCAGGCTGGGGCCAATGTCGCAGGTGGCAAACACGCGAAGCTTCTCCGGATTCAACCCGTTCTCATTCAACCTGTTCTCGCTCAACTTGCTCGAACCTCCGAACTCCGCAGTCGGGTACGCGGCAATCACCGCCGCTCCGGCTGCTGGCGCAACGGCCAAGCGGGTAATTGTAATTCGTCCCGCGGCGGCGCACCACTTTACCAACGCAAAAAGCCCGCCACCAGGGCAGGCTTTCAGCCGAGCTCTAATTTGTTTCCGGTCTAACCGTGAATTTCTTCGCCGGTCTCGGTGCGGATCACCTTGGCCACGCGATACGGCTGTCCGGAGCGCGGCTCATGGAAGTGCCGCACCTGCAACTCGCCCAGCAGTCCCATGGCCAGCATCTGCACGCCCGCCACCAGCATGACCGCGCCAAACACCAGCAGCGGCCCGTGGGCGTCCATCACGTTCACGCCGCGGAACACCTTCTCGGCCACCATATAGAGCGCGACCAGCAACCCGGTTCCGATGCCGCCCATGCCGATGCCGCCGAAGAAATGCAGCGGACGCATCATGTACTTGAGCAGGAAGCGGATGGTGATCAGGTCGAAGAAGACGCGTATGGTGCGCGAGATTCCATAGTGCGACTTGCCGTCGCCGCGGTCGATATTGACGATGGGCACCTCGCAGATCCTGGCGCCATACCAGGAGGCCAGCGCGGGAATAAAACGGTGCAGTCCCTCGCCATAGAGGGGAATGTCATCGATCAGCTCGCGGGTGTAGGCCTTGTAGGTGGTGCCGAAGTCGTGCAGGGGGACGCCGCTCAGCTTGGACATCGTCCAGTTGGCGCAGCGCGAAGGAATCCGCCGCAGCCAGAGGTTGTCGATGCGCTTCTCGCGCCATCCGCTGACGATGTCATAGCCTTCGTTGAGCTTGGCGACGAACTTGGGGATCTCGGCCGGATCGTGCTGCAGGTCGCCGTCCATGGCGATGATGAACTCGCCCTGCGCGTGGTCAAAGCCGGCGGCCAGCGCGGAAGTCTGTCCGAAGTTGCGGCGCAGCTTGACCACCACGACGCGGCTGTCCACGGCGGCAATTTGCACCAGCAGGGTGAACGTGGAGTCGCGCGAGCCGTCATCCACAAAAACCAGCTCGAAGCTCTCGCCTACCTGCTCCATCACGGCCTTCAGGCGGTCGTAGAGCTCGGTCACGCTCTCCTGCTCGTTATGAAAAGGTACCACTATGGAATATTTAGGCACATCTGGATTATATCGTGATTCGGCGAACTCCGAAGCTGATTAGCCCTGTTCGGTGGTGCCACCCGCGTCCGAACCTAAGAACGCGGGGTCGATTCGGAATTAATCTGGAACGGGAGGAAGACCGAGAAGCACGTCCCCGACCGCGCGGGACGCGTACACGTTCGCAGCCGCATGGCACCGTCATATTTGCGCAGAATGTCGGCGGTGATCCACAAGCCCAGTCCGGTTCCGCTCTCTCCTTTGGTAGTGAAGAACGGTTCGAAGATTTTGCTGCGCACCTGCGCCGGGATGCCGGGACCGTTATCTGCCACCACCACGCACACACCGGGCACGCCGCGCCGCCGGTCTTGCGTGGAGTAGGCGCGCAGGGCAATGGTGCCGCGCTGCGGGCCAACCGCTTCAATGGCGTTGCCCACCAGGTTGGCAAAGATCTGCCGCAGCTCTCCCGGCAAGGCGACGATGCGAACGTCATGATCGATTCGTTGCTCCAGGCGGATGCCCGCGGTCTGGATCTTGCGGTCGTAGAGCGCGATCACGTTGGACAGAATCTCGCCGATCTTCACCGGAACCGGCTTGGCCGCCTCGCGCTGGAATCCGAGCATCTGCTGGGTCATCTGGGTAACGCGCGCCAGCTCGCTGCTGGCCATCGACGCATACTCGCGCATGCTGTCGTCCTTGGCTTCCTCGCGGATCAGGAACAGCAGGTTGCCCACCGCATCCAGCGGGTTGTGGATCTCGTGCGCAATGGTTGCGGCCAGCCTTCCCGTGGTCGCCAGCCGTTCGCTGCTGCGCAGCGCCGCCTCCACCTTGCGCTGCTCCAGGCAGTCGTGGAAGACCAGCACCACTCCTTCCATCTTTCCTTCGTCATCGCGGATGGGAGCGGCGCTGTCTTCGATGGGAATTTCGCTTCCGTCGCGACGGATCAATGCCGTATGGTTCGCCAAGCCGACGACCTTGCCCAGGCGAATGACTTTGGCCACGGGGTTCTCCGGCCGGATGCGGGTCACTTCCTGCACGATATCGAAGACGTCAGGCAGGTCGCGGCCCTTGGCGTCCTCCAGCGTCCAGCCGGTCAGCTTCTGCGCCACGTCGTTCATAAAGTCGATCTTGCCGTCCGGATCGGTCGAGATCACCGCGTCGCCGATGCTGCGCAACGTGGTGGCCCAGCGATGTTCGCTGGCCTGCAGCGCCTCTTCGGCCTGCTTGCGCTCGGTAATATCGCGCAGGATCACCGTGTAGAGCGTCTGCCCGTCCGCCTGTACCTGGGAAATGGTAGCCTCAATCGGAAACTCTTCCCCGCTGGAGCGGACACCGGAAAGCACTCCCGGCAAGTGCATTGAGCGGTTGGTAATGCCTTGCTCTCCAAAGCGCCGGATGTGCTCGCCATGCAGGTCGCGCAGCGGCTCGGGAATGAAGCGGTCGAGCCTGGAACCCAACGCCTCCGCCGCCGGACACTGAAAAATCTTTTCCGCCGCGCGGTTGAAGACGACAATGCGCTGCGCATCATCCACGGAAATAATTGCGTCCATCGCGGAGCCGATCACCGCTTGCAGCTTGGCCTGGCTGGAGCGCAGCGCTTCTTCCGCCTTCTTCCTGTCGGCAATATCCACGCAGAACTCCACACACTGGTTGTTACCGAGCGAGCTGCCGGCGAAGAGGAGCCACCGCCGCGTGCCGTCCTGGCAGAAATATTCCTTCTCGTAAGGTCCGACGCGTCCGGTGGCAAGGAATTTTGTAACCTCCGCGCGGCTCACGTCCATGTATTCCGGCGGGGTGAGCTTTTGCCAGTTGAGTTCGCGCGCCTCCACCTGGCTGCGGCTGTAACCCATGAGTTTGAGAAACGCGTCGTTGGCGTCAACCATGCAACCCGTGTTCAGATCCCAGAACATCACGCCGACGGTCTGGACGTCCAACACCTTCTCCAGCCGCTCAAGGCTCTGCCGCACCGCCTCCTCGGCCTGCTTGCGCTCGGTGATGTCGCGGTTGGTCTCCAGAATCCGTACGATACCGTCGGAGCCGACGATCAACTGGTGGCGGGCGGAAACGATCACCTCGCGGCCATCCTTGGCGATATGCCGCAGTTCCCCCTCCCAGTGTCCGCGCTCCCGCAGTTCGGCCTCAACCGCAGTCCAGGGCACAAAATGAGTAGTTTTCAGCAACTCATGGGTGACCCGGCCCAGTGCCTCAGCTTCGCTATACCCGTAGAGCAGTTCGGCGCCGCGGTTCCAGCTCTCGATGCCGCCGTCGAGCCGCCACACGATGATGGCGTCAAAGGAAAGGCGCAGCATGTCGGCCTGCTGGCGCAGTGCCTCCTCCGCCTTCTTGCGTTCGGTGACGTCGCGCACGCCCTTGGAAATTCCGACGACGGCTCCGGCCGAGTCGTAGATCGGCGAAAGAGTCACGGACACATCGATGCGCCGCCCCTGCTTATCGACGCGCACCGTCTCGTAATGCTCGATGCATTCCCCGGCGCGAAGCCGCGCGAGAAAGTCCGTCTCCTCATGCAGGCGCTCCGGCGGAATCACGCGCGTAATGGGCTGGCCGATCATCTCCTGCGCCGAGTAGCCGAAGAGCTGCTCGGCGCTCTGGTTCCAGCTCGAAACAATTCCGGAAAGGTCCTTGCTGATGATGGCGTCGCCGGAGGATTCGACGATGGCGGCCAGCCGCGCCCGTTCCTCTTCCGCTTGCTTGCGCTCGGTAATGTCCGTTACAACACCGAACATGCGCTCCACGTGGCCCGCATCGTTCACCCGGCGGCGGCCACGGACCCAGATCCAGCGCACCTCGCCGTCCGCACGGCGGATCTTCGTCTCGATCGACCAGCTGTTGCCGGAATTGATTTGGCGGTTGACCGATTCGCGCAGCTCCGGCAGCACGTGGTCAAGAAACTTCGCGTAGCTCCAATCAGGCAACGGGGACGAATACCCGAAGATCTGGTCGTGGCGCGGCGAATGCGCGACGGCACCGTTTTTCAGGTCCAGTTCCCACTCGCCCAGGCCAGCCACTTCCGCCGCGAGATCGAGACGCTCCTTGCTCTTGCGCAGCTCGATTTCAGCCCGTTTCTGCTCGCTGATATCCGTATTGGTGCCGAACCAGCGCGCGATCTTCCCTTCGGCGTCTTTGAGCGGCATTACCCGGGTGAGGAAGGGACGAAAGACACCGTCGGCGCCACGCAGCGGGAAGACCATTTCGAACGGTTCGCCCGTGGCAATGGAACCCTGCCACCGCGACATCACGTTCGGCAGAGCCTCCGGATCGTGGACCGACTGCCAGCCCCAGCCTTCCATCTGTTGGGGAGTAGCACCGGTGTAGTCGTACCAGCGCTGGTTGTACCAGAAGATCCAGCCGTCGGCATTGGCCATCCAGCACAGCTGCGGAATGGCATTGGCCAAGGTTGCAAACTGCGCTTCGCTCTGGCGCAGCTCCTGGGGATGATCCTGCAGCGCCAGTTCCTTTTTCAGGGCTGAAACCCGCTGCTGGTTGCGCCGATAGGCCTCGGCCACCAGACAGATAAAAACTCCCATGGCGGCAAAAAAGGCCAGCGCGATAGCCGGCGCGGGGTTTGCCATGGCAAAACTTCCGCGCGGAGGCAGAATCCAGCAATCCGCTGCCAGCGCGCTCAGCGCGGTGGCCAGCAATCCGGGGCCAAGCCCGCAGAGCAGCGCAGCCACCATTACGGCGGGATAAAACGCAATGAAAGCGGGTAGCTCGGCTCCAATCAAGCGCACGATCGCCAGCCGCAGCAGAAAAGCCGCCGCAATGATCACTGCCGCGAACGCGAAGCGAAGGTAGGACCGGTGAGGGGAGCTATCTTCCACTTCTGCCATTGAACCATTCCATGGGGATTTATTGGGTGACGAATCAGAATGAACCAGAACGCCGTAACTAACAAGCCAGAAGTTGCTTCAGCTCCGCCAGAAAATCGGTAGGCGATACACCCTTCACGGCTCGTCTGTCCACATTTCGCAGGGCCTCGTCGGGAAGGTCCACGTAGGCCGAGAGCAACAGAATCTTCACCTCGGGCTTCTGGCTCTTCATCGCAGCAGCAACCTCGTCGCCGTTCATCCCCGGCATCGAGTAGTCCAGCACCACGGCCTCGACAAAGTTATCGGCGAAAAGCTCCAGACCTTCGGGCCCGCTCAGGGCCGTGAGCACCTCGTATCCCTCGCGCTCGAGCAGCATCTTCCGGACTCGCAGTCCGATCGGCTCGTCGTCGATGCATAGGAGGATCATGCTTGCTCCAGCCAACAGCTCACAATGCTCTAAGCTATGTCGGGATTGTATCGAAATGGATGTCGGGCTGTCACCAACTCTGTCGCTTACAACCCAAGTTCCACAGCGTTTATGTCGACTACCGGACATAAGGCCGTAAACTGCGGCGCGCTTCCCTTCTCTAAAACTGGTAGCCCCGGGCAGATTCGAACTGCCGACCTCCGGTTTAGGAAACCGCTGCTCTATCCATCTGAGCTACGGGGCCACGCTTTAGAATCAATAAGAAACCATCAAGCGAGTTTTTGCACTGCGCAATTATTGCGGACCAATTGCGTACTCGATTCTAGCAAAACTGCAGATTCGTGCTGGATTTTTGCGATTTCGACTGATAGAGCAGCGGTCTGCGCAACCTCTGCTCTATTGGACTGCAGTGCGGAACTTGCGATAGTGGGGCTGCATCCACTTGGTAGGCGACAAGAAGTGCTTAACGTGGCCGATCGTCGTCTTCGAAACCTCATCTTCTTCGACAATGAGCTCGAGCAGCAAGCGCATGTTTGTCGGCCGCGTCGAGCCGAGCGTTAGAGCTCCCAGGCGATCCTGCAGGTGCTTCAAGCCGCATAGAGAACTCTCCACCTGGGCAGCCGTTCCATCTGCGATCAATCGGCCCCGATTCGGCCTGAAACCAGAATACACACCGCGCGTCCGGCTTCAAAGCATCGCTGGAACAATGTACCCGATACACCTCGCAGGACGACAGTACACAGCAGATCAACTTTGAGGAGAAGCTCCCGCTGATGGATCGCGGTTTGCCCAACTGCCTACTTCAGCTTATTAAGAATGACGAAAGCCAGGGCAACCCAGAAAAACGTCGCGATCAGAGCGGCTGTGAATAATCCGTTGAAGGCCGGGCGCCTCTCAGCGAATAAGAACTGGTTCTCGCCATTGAGATTGGCCTTCCGCCGAAGATGAGCCAATTGTTTCAGACTCCGTCGATCAGAGTTCCGAGAAGCGAAACAAAAACGAGGCCGCTGCTGCCAGTGACGGGGATAAAAATGTGCACTCATGCAAATTGAGTAGCAAAACAATTGCCAAATAGGAGCAGGGCGGACTAACCGCTTGAAGACCATAGAGATCTGCGGTGGTGCCCCATCGCCAAAATGATGCAGAGAATGGCTAGCATTCTGGATGACTTGTCCAGCATTTGGAAAACGGCGGCGAGATCCATCCAAATCGGCGGCGAATGCGGGGCAGGCATTTCGGAAGTCTGCCGGTGAGTTTTACTATAGACTTGAGGTTCATGGTCACGTCACGGAATACTTTAACCCTAAAATCTGCGGCGATTGGCGCGATACGCAATGTCTGAGCTACAGATACTGATCGTGGACGATGACGAGCCGCTACGGGGCGCGATTCGCACCTATCTTGAGACGAAAGGCTATCTGGTACGGGAGGCCGGCAACGGACAGGCTTGTCTCTGGGCACTGGAAGCGAACCTGCCGGATGTCGTGGTGATGGATTACGAACTCCCGGACACAAACGCCACGCAGTTGCTTCGACAGGTCCATTCAATCGACCCCTCCCTGCCGGTGATCGTCATCACGGGGCACGGCACCATTGATCTGGCTGTTCGCATCATCAAGGATGGGGCTGAGCAGTTCCTTCCGAAGCCGGTGGAGATGTCGGTACTTTGCAAGTTGCTGGAAGGCGTGTTGGAGAACCGCCGTCAGAAGCGAAAGCAATTGGCCGGACAAGTCAACAGGCAGAGGTACAAGCGAGACCCGTTCCTGGGTGCCTCTGCCGCGATCAGGAGCCTTGAAAACGCGGTGGGTCGGCTTCTCAACTGTAATCGCACCATTCTGATTGAGGGTGAGACGGGGACCGGTAAGGGCGTTTTAGCCTCCTGGATGCACGAGAATGGACCGCGTGCCAACGAGCCTTTCGTCGATATGAACTGCGCTGGACTGAACCGTGAGCTATTGGAGAGTGAACTGTTCGGTCATGAAAAAGGGGCGTTTACCGGGGCCGTTACGGCAAAGCTCGGCATGATGGAAGTGGCTCATCGCGGAACCATGTTCCTCGATGAAATCGGCGACATGGATCCGTGCATCCAGCCGAAGCTGTTAAAAGTGCTGGAAGAAAAACAGATTCGCAGGGTTGGTGACGTGCGGAACCGCGTGATTGACGTTCAGCTCATCGCCGCCACGCACCGCAATTTGGCCGCCTTGGTGGCCGAGGGCAAGTTTCGTAGCGATCTGTACTTCCGCATCAACACCATCCAGTTAAAAATTCCGCCGCTCCGCGAGCGAGTCGAAGACATTCCAGTCCTCGCAGATTGGTTCCTCGAGCATCTGAAGACCGACCTGTATCGCGACAGCCTGAATCTGGCAGACGGCGTCATGCAATCCTTGCAGAGTTATAGCTGGCCAGGAAACATCCGTGAGTTGCGCAACGTCCTGGAGAGAGCAGCATTGCTGTCCGATGATGGGGTCATCCGGGTCTCTGATTTGAGTTTTCAGCTGATCGCATCGCCGAGCACGCAGCCTGCGGTCGAGTTCGGAAGCGATCTAACCCTCGAGGAGCTGGAGCGCCGGCACATCGCGCTTGTTTTTCAGCGCGAAAATGGGAAGGTGGACAAAGCCGCCGACAAGCTGGGAATTCCTCGCAGCACGCTCTATTCGAAGATCAAGCAATACAACATAACGCTTACAACATAACGCCTCGCCTACCAGCCCTATCGCTCTCGAGAATCTACCGGAGAGCCAGGCGCCGCCGGCTTTTTAGGGAAATACCCCCTGTCCTGATTCCAGAATACAGATGACGGCTGTCCCAAAGTTGTTCGGGAGGGAAATCGGAACAACTCAAAGTTTCAATCAAAACAGCTACATACGTTTCTCGTGCCTTTGGCATGTGCCGTGCACATGATATCGATATGGCTTCAGCCCCAGCGCCCCTAGTCAATTCGCAACCTGCCGCCACCGATATGCCCTTGGCGACACCGGCTCTGATTACCGCGATGGTAAACAGTTCCCGTCAATTGAGCGACTTGATCTTTTCCCCTGGGCGCTTGCCGCAGGTGGAAAGAAATGGCCGGTTAATGACGATTGGCATAGCCGGACTGAATGTGCTTACGCCAGACGACACTGCCAGAATCGCCGCCGACCTACTAGGAGAAAACCGCATTGCGGCGCAATCGCTGAAAGACGAGGGCTCCGCCGACCTGTCCTACAGCATTTCTCAGGTAGGCCGTTTTCGCGTGAACATCTTCCGGCAGCGAGGAAGCTTCGCGATTGTGATGCGGGTCATCGCGAGCAACATCCCGACATTTCAGGAACTGCAATTGCCAGCAGAATTAAAGAAAATAGCACTGCTCAGAACGGGTGCCGTGCTGGTGACTGGCCCCACCGGGTCGGGAAAGTCCTCAACGCTGGCCGCCATCATCGACTTAATCAACTCCACCCGGGCCGACCACATCATCACCATCGAAGATCCCATCGAGTTCGTGCATCCTCACAAGAAAGGGACCATCCACCAGCGCGAACTTCACACCGACACGTTCAGCTTTGCCTCGGCTTTGCGGGCAGCCCTGCGGCAGGCACCCAAGGTGATCCTGGTGGGTGAAATGAGAGACAAGGAAACCATCGAGATCGCGTTGACAGCGGCGGAAACTGGACACCTGGTACTTTCAACGCTGCATACCATCGATGCCGCAAAGACCGTGGAGCGGATTGTTGGCGCTTTCCCTCCTTCCGAACAGGGACCGATTCGCACCCGGTTGGCGGCTACGTTCCGCTATTTCATCGCGCAAAAATTGCTTCCACGAATGAATCATGAGGGGCGGGTTGCTATCTTTGAGATCCTGAAATCAACGCTGCGAACCCGTTCCTATGTCGAACAGGGAGAACGCGAGGGGAAGAGTTTGCTGGATGCGATCCAGGACGGAGACCAGGATGGAATGCAGTGCTTCGATGGAGAGTTGGAAAAACTGGTGCGGGAAGGCAAAGTCGAATTGCGTACGGCACTGCAGTATGCAACCAACGAGGGCAACCTCCGGCTAATGCTTGCCGATTGTGAAGAAGAACGCGTCCAGGATGCGGAGTAGCATCA
Source organism: uncultured Acidobacteriota bacterium (assembly GCA_963732315.1). Classification (GTDB taxonomy): domain Bacteria; phylum Acidobacteriota; class Terriglobia; order Terriglobales; family Acidobacteriaceae; genus TOLSYN. The sequence goes on along the minus strand of CAVSYY010000018.1, from coordinate 1,261,847 downwards.
TGGAAGAATCTATTAATGCAAGCCGCTGTCAATTGCCGGAGCCGGTAGCGTATTCAAAAGTTGGCCGGTCTACCGGCGAGGAATGTGGGATGAATCGCGGTCCCAGGGTACTTGTGGTGGATGACGAGGATGCAGTGCGCTCGGCAGTTGCCCGCTGGCTGTATGACTACGCCAGGGACATTCAGCAATGTGGCAGCGTCAGGAGTGCTCTTTGTTGCATGGCCGAACACGAAATTGACGTGGTTGTTTGCGATATGTGCATGCCGGACGTACACGGGTTGGAACTGATCAAAAAGATACGCGAACAGGGGAAAGACGTTGCATTCGTTCTCATGACCGGCAACCCCGCACTTCCGGATGTGATTACAGCACTTCGTCTGCAGGCCGCCGGCTTCCTTGAAAAGCCCTTCAATAAGTCGCAACTGCTGGATACCCTTGACACGGCTTATCGGGCACTGAGGAATCAACGGAAAATTACAAAACGCCTGAGCTTACTGAGTACAGAAGTTAAAGAGAAGTCCCTCCAGCTACGGAAAGCCCTCGCCAATTTAAAAATTACCGAGCGGTCCAGCTTAGAAGCCCTGGTTGCGGCCCTGGATGCACGCGAGCATGAGACCTGCGCGCACTCCTTCCGCGTGCGCGCCTATACTTCCGAAATCGCTAAACAGCTGAAATACCCGTCGGAACTCATGGCCGAACTGGAGAGCGCCGCTCTGCTCCATGACGTCGGCAAGATCTCCATTCCGGACTCGATCCTGCTGAAGCCGGGTTCATTGACCGCGGACGAGTTTGAGCAGTGTAAAACGCACGCCGTCTGTGGCGCCCGCATTCTTGGCTCGGTAGGCTCGCTGCGCGGAGTGGCGAAGATCGTCAGGCATCATCACGAACACTGGGACGGTAACGGCTATCCGGATCATCTGAAGGGTGCGGACATACCATTGGGCGCTCGCATTTTTACCATTGCCGATACTCTGGATGCGCTTATCTCCGACCGTTGTTACCGCCGGGCCACATCCTTTGCGAATGCCAGGAAAGAGATACTCCGCTGCACCGGCACTCAGTTTAATCCTGCCGCAGTCGCGGCATTTCTCCATGTTCCGGAGGAGCGATGGCTGACGTTGCGGGTTATGGCAGAGGAGGAGTTTTCCCATGGGGCTGTCGCCTCCTTGCCGTTGCCGAACGCGGATGCTGCGGGAAAACACCGAACATCCTCGCTTCAATTTGGCAAAGGCGATAGTCAGATTGAGTACCACAGGTCTGAGTTCGAAGGCTAGACCGGCCGGAGCCGGAGGAGGATACCACCATGGACAACCAGACCTGCATACGCAGGGCTCAGTCTTGCGTGACTGACACGCGTGAGGCCGTTCGCGAATTTCACGCGGGGGTGGCGCAGCCGGATATGGAACTGGTGATTTTCTTCTGTTCCAGCGAGTATGACCTGAAGGTGCTCGCGGAGGAAATGAGGTGTCTGTTTGCCGGAGTTCAAGTCGTAGGTTGCACCACGGCCGGGGAAATCGGACCCGCCGGTTACCGCGAGCACAGCCTTACCGGAGCGAGCTTTCCAGCCAGCAGCTTTGCCGCCGCATGTGGCCGCATCGATCGTTTGCAGGAATTCGAAATCGCCACAGGTCAGGCCTTCGTTCAGGAGATGTTGCAAAAGCTGGAAAGCCATGCGCCGCATGCCGAGCCAGACAAGAGCTTTGCGTTGCTCCTGATTGATGGCTTATCGATGCGAGAAGAGGCGGTAACGCGCGCCTTGCAGAACTCGTTGGGAAGTGTCCCACTGGTCGGAGGCTCGGCAGGGGGCAGAGTGAACTTCGACGGTACCTATGTTTACTTCGATGGACACTTTCACTCCGATAGCGCCATCCTGATTCTTGCCACCTCTCGATTGCCGTTCACGTTATTCAAGACGCAGCACTTCATCGCCACAGGAGAAAGGCTAGTCGTCACCGAGGCCGATGCTGCCCATCGCATCGTGAAGGAAATTAACGGACTGCCGGCGGCTCAGGAATACGCGCGAATCCTGGGCATTGATGTGCAGGATCTCGCACCCAGACGGTTCGCTGCCTGGCCGGTCGTGGTGCTGATAGATGGCACGAACTATGTGCGTTCCATCCAGAAGGTCAATCCTGATGGTAACTTGACCTTTTACTGTGCCATCGAGAACGGGCTGGTTCTTCGGGTGGCCAAGGGGGTGGACCTGGTGGAGAACCTGGAGCAAGCCTTTCTGCAGGTACGTGCAGATATCGGCCCGCCGCAGTTCGTTCTCAGCTGCGACTGCATTCTCCGTAAACTGGAGATTTACCAGAACCAACTAAAAGACCGTGTTGGCGAGATTTTCCTCCGAAACAACACGATTGGATTCAATACATACGGCGAGCAGTTCCAAGGCGTGCATATTAACCAGACGCTCGTCGGAATTGCGTTCAGCGCAGATTCAAAAGGGGCCGAAGATGCCTAATCCAATATTGCCGGGCGCTAGCCCAGATGAGCAAGCTTTTCGCGCTGAGATCATTCGTCTGAATAAAATCATCCGGGCGCTGATGGATCGTGCCGAACACAACGCTAGTGTTCAAAGTTCCGACTTCAGTTTGTTTCAGACCGCGATCATATTGGAGGAGCAGGTACGCAGGCGCACCGCGGAACTGGAAGCGGCACTGCGCGAGAACGAGAAAATCACTCGTTCCCTGCGCGAATCCGAGGCGAAGTTCCGCGGTCTCGTTAGTCAGTCCCTGGTCGGTATTGCCATCACCGATGATGGCAAGTTCAGCTACTCCAATGCTAAGTTTGACGATATTTTCGGTTACAGCGCAGCGGAAATCCTGGGGCTGGGACCTCTCGATATCGCAGCCGAGAAGGATCGTCCATTCCTCGCGGAGCATATCCGAAAGCGGCTCAGCGGTGAGGTGGAGCAGGCTAAGTACGTAATCCGCGCGTTACGCAAAGATGGAACCGTGATCGACGTCGAGATTCAAGGCAGCGCCATGGAAATTGGCGGCAAGCCGGAGCTGATTAGTTTGGTCATGGATGTGACGGAACGTACCCGCTCCGAGCACGAGGTGCAGGCCTTACAGGAAAAACTGCGTGAACAGGCGACGCATGACGCGCTGACCGGCCTCTACAACCGTCATTATCTCGAAGAATCCCTTGGCCGGGAGCTGATGTTTGCCGAGCGTCACGGTCATCCCGTCAGCGTGATCATGGGTGATCTGGACCACTTCAAGGCGATTAATGACCGTTATGGACATCTGGGCGGTGACGAGGTATTGCGGGTATTCGGCGACCTGATGAAGTGCAACTCGCGCGGTAGTGACATCTATTGCCGCTACGGCGGCGAGGAGTTTTTGCTGGTTCTGCCAGGAATGGCGAAAGAAAACGCGATCGAACGGGCCGAGCAGTTGTGCACTATGATGGCTGCCGCTCCAGTATCTTACGGCGAGTCGCAGATCGCAGTGACGGCTTCATTCGGCGTTGCGACTTTTCCTCGCGATGGCCGAACCAGCGACGAACTGATAGCCGCCGCCGACAGAGCACTGTACGCAGCCAAGGCGTGCGGCCGCAATCGAGTCAACATGCACTCCGAACCCTTTAGCGTGTCTCTGGAACTGTCCAGAGAGTGCGAGAGAACCGATCAGTCCCAAGAACTTCGGCACAAATCCTGAGATCCGCTCTCTCCGCTAACAAAACTCTCTCACCGCTCCAATATCGTAACACCTGTGCGGCGTTTTCCTACAGTAATAAGCTAAAGTTGTAGTTTGCAGCACAGCCGAGGAGATTGGATTCGCAGGTTGCTTTGAACACAGACTTAACGGGGCGAGCCTCCGGCCGGCAGCTTTAACGTGGAAAGGCGCATTGGACCGGGTTGTCAAATTCAGTGGCGATGTGAAGCACGCGCCCTACAATGCAGGAGGTAAGCGGATTATTTTTGGCAACAGGAATGTAATCCAGCGGGTACTCGCTGCGGTCTGGGCGCAGACAAAGCAAGTTGTCCAGCATTTCCGCCCATCGAACCATCACCGCCGCACCTTTGCGAACCAGACACAGGTTCGGCCCATTTTCCCGATGTCCAGACAACGAACAGCGATACCGATCTACCAGGAGGACTGAGCCCTTCTCGAATCTCGGGTACATGGGTGCAGCCAGTGCCGCGCCCGCCCTGATGGCAATAAAACGAATCCACTGCGTCCGCGCATGGGTTGGTTCCACGCTTAATCGTCGCGCCAGGAGCCTGGCGTATCCCAATTCCCCGAGAATCTCATCTTTGCCGAAGGTCGGACTCATTGCCGCCCTGTGCTTTATAAGGGGCACACTCTCCAGAGTAGTTGAACAGTGTTTGGGAGACGGAGTTGTCTGCTCAGACATCGCAATTAAGCTCATTACATCGAGCCCAAGCGCATTGAGAATAGCGTCCGTTCCGTCAATGCTAAGACGGCGTCTGCCAAGAACAAAGTTCGAAATGTGGGCTTGCCGCATCCCAACAAGTTTTCCCAAAGCGGATTGTGTTATCTGCCGAGATTTTATGGTCGCTAAGACATGTTGGCGGGTTCGTTCCTGTAAATCCGCAATGAGCATCGAGGACTTCTCCTGAACGGGGGGATGAGCTAAAAATCGTCCATCCAGAAATTAAGTCATCGGCAGAACTGTGTTCCAACATCGTCGTGCCGATTCAGATGCTTTCGAACCCGGCTTCTTCTGGACGCGATTGACAGCATCGAGAAGATCATCGGGGTCTGCAACAGCCGTGTTGGAAAGTTCGTGTGTCTCCATTCAGACACCCAGTGTGCAAAGCCAGTAACTGGGTTCGTTGCGCTCCTGACCCCGACGGAGTGGTAAAAAAGTGGGTGCAGTCATCGCTGACTGCACCCATATCAGGAGGTTACTATCGCATCATCGGTTACTCTCTTGTGAAACCTACTTACAACGTCTGCACCGACATCGTGTGCCGCGGCCATCTGTTTATCGACGGACGGCTGAACGGGCTTAACATCGTTTTTCTTCGCGGACTTCTTAGTAGTAGTAGTAGTAGTGGCAAAGGTGTTGGCATCGCGTTCCATCGTCGCCCAGTTTGAGTTCGCAAGCTCGGCAACCATCTCAGCGTCAGAGATCGCGGTGGACTCAGTGCAAGCGGACTTAGCATTAGCATTTTTCATCATGGCTCTCACCACGGTTTCGCGATGATATGATTTTTTTGCTACTCTTTACCCAACCGGTCTACACCGAGGTCCTGAACGTAACACTAGAAGAGAATGCCTTGCGCCTCGTCACTGCGAATCTCGTGACACATTTGCGATCGCCTATCTACGCTCGGAATGACGACACTCGCTATACATTCACCCACTCGGCACGACAAACTATTGGACGAATATTTCCTGAGGGAAAGGCTCATTAGCCTCATATCCAGCGCACTCAAGTGGAATAAGCGTCCGAACTTCCGGGTCAGACTTGTTTCTCATCCTCTCCTCTATCTCCCGGAGCTTCTCCCACAGATTCCCGTCTGGAGGACAAATGCTCAATGTAAGCCGCAATGTCATCTTTCTTTTTTCGTTTGCAATGTTCCAGTGGTCGACCTTGTCGATCAATCGACTCAGAGCAATCTGCGCCTGCTGCTCGTTGGTATCCGGCAGCACGACAAGGAATTGATCGGTGGAGTAGCGCACAACAAAGTCGGAGCCGCGAAAATTCGACCGCAGGATGAATGCCGCCTCGATGACAACCTCCTCTGCCACCACTTTCTGTTCATTCGTAAGCACCTCAAACAGCGATAATGTGGCCAACTTGCCGCTACGGTTCACCCACTTGAGCTGATGATTGAATAATTCGTCAAGGTATCTCCGGTTGAACAACTGGGTTGGCAAATCAATCAGGGAAATCTCCTCTAGCCTGTTGACATACGAACTGGCGGCAATCAGGGCCGTGGAGACTTCGCGCAGCAATCTTCTCTGTGCGGATAGATGCAGACTGAGAATCAGCGCCAAAACAACGAACCCTATTAGCACCTGGGGAAGGAACCGGAACTCGTTTCGCCACTGGTTGAATATTCTAGGCACGAACACAGCGATCACTTCCACGAACATCAGAACCAAGAGGAGAATGCGTAATCTCCGAATCTCCCGGTCACTCTGACTTACTTCTGATATTGCTGGTCTCAGAGCGTTCGTTCTCGCGAGGATTTCGTGCGAATCTCTCATTGGCCGTCCTTTTAACCTTCTGGATGGTTTTTTACAACAGTTGACCGGCCAGACATCAGTCGCGTGACACCATTGCTTTTGGCTGGTCGCGAGCAACCTGCGAGTGAGTTGCGCGGTCTATTTGTTTGCGGATTTGCCTGGTCGCGGATTCTATGCGTCCTATGTATTTCTTCCTAGTCTCCGGAGAAAGAGTTCCCATGGACAACAGTTCCGCATTTTCCAGAATCACCATGAGAAGATCATCGCAGTTGTGAGCGATTCCACTTGCGATCTGCCTGCCGTTCTGACTTTCCACAAACAACTTCGGTTCCAGAGTGTGCATTGTCGCTACCTTTCGTGCGCCTTGCTCATGTCAGTCCCTATCCTAGTGGAGCAATTTTCACGCCAAACCGACTTCATCATTAAAAGCAACACTAAGTGCTTTGAATTATGCTCACTGTGTCGGAACACCGTCCTCACTTCTTGGTGGTGGCCTCCTGTCAGTTACTACATCCATACAGAAGTACAGAATCTGGACCAGCGAAGGGGACGGTTCTTCCGATTCCCTGTAAAGGATGACCCGCCACCCGATTCAGGGACAAGGAGGTTCGGTCGTTGTGCTAACGACCAACCGCAATGTTGGACACCTAGTTACTTAGAACCAGGAAATGGACTCTCGAAGAAATCTTTTCACCCCGCAGAAGGGAGTTTTGATTTTGCAAAACCGGCTACCAGCGGTACGATTCAGGCGAAGGAGACGGCTTCGCGGCACTCCTGCGCATAGATGAGCATCAGCCTGACCTACTCATTTCAGACCTACGGATGCCGCGCATGTCTGGATTTGAGTTGCTTTCGTTAGTACGGCGGCGATTTCCAGAGATACCTGTGATTACCACAAGCGGCGACTATGATCCGCTCGTGCTTCCGCCATGCGTGGTCTGCGATGCATTTTTCAGGAAAGCTTTTTACCGTACGCCTGAGCTTATGGCGAAGGTTGCTGAGTTGCTGGGTGGGGAACATCGTCCAGCTCTCTGGAAGGGTGCGCCATTACGGTACGGCTCCCGAGAGGTCGCGACGACTACTACATCGTCACCTGTACGAATTGCTAGCGTTCATTTCCTGGACGGAGCGAAAACGAGGCAGAGCACGCAGAGAAGCACGCACCGTGTATCCACTGCCAAACGGCGTTGACATACTTCATTGAGGAGCGAAGGTCGTTAGAGCTGTGAGCTCCCGTATGAATGCCGGACTGCACACCTGCTCCTCATCAACGCCATCGAGGCCACGAACGTTCTTCCTCTTTTAACTTCTTCGATAAACTGGTAGATCAACTTGGGCGAAGAGGCGCAGCCTGTTCTGAATTCGTAACAGAACCAGAGATGGCCTTGTTGTTCGTGGAAATCCAGCCTAAATTATTCAGCAATGCAACATGCGGCATATCTCCGAGCATCTTCATCTTTCGTGGTGTATTGCCAACCATTCCATACTTGCCACAACGGATAATTGCCGACTAGGCCAAAACGCAAGATCGGTCTGAGGCGAGAGGAGGCCCTCATGAGCAAACTTGAGCGGTGTGAGTACGCCGCAGCACTACTGGCTGCTATCGTAGATAGCTGCGATGAGGCGGTTCTCGCCTACAAGTTGGACGGAATCCTCACCGATTGGAGCCCGGGAGCTTCGCGGCTGTATGGATATTCGGCAGAGGAGGCGATTGGGCAGAGTGTCTTAATTACAGTGCCTCCAAATGTGCAAAACGAAAAGAAAGAGATTCTAACCACGGTCGCTGCTGGCGAGCGAATCCGGCATCTTGAAACGATTCGGCGGCGGAAAGACGGCACCCTATTCAATGTCTCATTGAGCGTTTCGCCTATTGTCGGGCAAGAGGGAACCGTCATCGGCGGTTCAAGCATCGCAGCGGACATTACCAGCCAGAAGCAAATTGAAACGAAACTGCAGCAAAGCGAGGAGCGATCCCAACTGGTGGCACAAGCTACCAAAGATGCTATCTGGGACTTGGACATCAGGAGCGGCCGGGTATTGCGTAGCAAGAATTTCTGGGAACACCTCGGATATCCGCAGAGAGACGCGGAGCCGGACATCGAAGCGTGGAAAGACCTTGTTCACCCAGAAGACCGGGATCGCGTGTGGAATGGATTCCAGACTGCACTGTCACGGCGGTCTGATTCTTATGAAGTTGAGTATCGCCTTCGACGGGTAGATGACTCCTACGCAATAGTACTAGATCGCGCATTCATCATTTATAACGAAAATAAACAACCGATACGCGCAATCGGTGCCATCACAGACCTGAGTGATCGCCGTGCGTTGGAGGCGCAGTTCCGGCAAGCCCAGAAGATGGAGGCTGTAGGGCGGCTTGCCGGAGGTGTTGCGCATGATTTCAACAATATTCTGATGGTCATTAGAACTTACACCGAGTTAATGCAGGAACAACTTGGCCCCGAAAACGAATTCCGCAAAAATTTAGATGAGGTGCAAAAGGCCGCGGAAAGAGCCGCTGGCCTGACCCTTCAATTATTGGCATTCAGCCGCAAGCAAGTCCTCTTGCCGCGTATCATCGACCTGAGTTCGGTGGTTGAAGACAGCTTGAAGATGCTTCAGCGTCTGATAGGCGAGGACGTTGAGCTGGAGGTCTCGCTTGATAAATCCTTGTGGGCGGTGAAGGCTGATCCGGGACAGATTATTCAGGTCTTGATGAACCTATGCGTGAACGCACGAGATGCGATGCGTGGGGGTGGCGAGTTGACGATCCTAACCGAAAATGCCTCGTTCGATGTAGAAGACGCGAGGACACCGCCTAACTTTGTTCCCGGCCATTACGTTGCACTGGTTGTGCGCGACAACGGAACAGGAATGACGAAGGAGGTTCAAGGCCACCTCTTCGAGCCGTTCTACACGACCAAGGAATCGGAAAGGGGAACCGGGCTGGGACTATCGACGGTATTCGGCATCGTCAAGCAAAGCGGAGGATACATTTCGGTCGATAGCGAATTGGGTCGCGGCAGTTCTTTCACCATCCATCTGCCTGCCGTCAATGCGCCTTTGACGACAATTATCACGCCAAAGATCCAAGATGCCGAGGGACAGGGGGAAACCGTCCTGCTTGTAGAGGATGATGAAGCACTGCGCGAATCGATCTCCACTTACCTCAATCTGCATGGATACAAGGTATTGGAGGCCGCAAATGGAGCCCAAGCACTGCCCATCGCGAGCCAGCACGCAGAATCGATTCAGGTTCTCATCACGGACATGATTCTGCCCAAAATGAGCGGAGCCGAAGTCGCCCGGGAGGTCGCTAAGATGTCTCCGCGGGTGGTGATGCTCTTCATGTCTGGCTATACTGACCGTGAATTGATTGATTATGACCCGGCGAGTTTAACAACGGTGTTCTTACAGAAGCCCTTTACTCTCCAAACTCTCCTGCACAAACTGCGAGAAATGATTATGGCGCGAGAGTGACGGCCTCGCGCATGTAGGGTTTCTGATGTCCGCCAGCCGGAGCAAAGGCGAAAGCCTGACTCGACCGCCGAAGGGATTCGCCCCCGGATCACCCGTTCACGCGGCTTTCAAGCAGACGGTAGGGATAACTGGCAACCGAACTGTGAAGCAGGAGCCGTCCGATTCTGGCTCCGTACTTGTGGTAACCCCGAGGGAGCCATCGTACTTTTCAACAATGGCCTTAAACACCCAAAGCCTCAATCCGGTGCCAACGCTTTCCTTGGCATAGAAAATACGACACCGATTGGACGGCGAAATCCACGCTGTAAACTGTTACAGAGTCAGAACAGGTCCCTGCATCCTGCCGATATAGCGGATGCTTGCAGCCGTCGGCAAAGTAGCGATTATTCCATTCCTCGTTTCCGTGCTCAGTTGGAGAGGCTACGTTGTCCGCGTTGAGCGGCTTGGAATGAGGTAGTAATCCCTACGACCTTGCAAATGCAGACCGTCTAAGACCGTGCCAGCTTCCTCCTCATCCTCACAGCCTGCCATAGTAGGAATCAGCCATCGCAAAAAGACCTGCAGGCTAACGCAATCCCGGCAGCAAGGTTTTCTTTGCTTGTTGCATAGCCTGTTGCGAGACTGTCTTTGGGATGACGCGCTGACTCCATCGGGCAAACCAGGCGATGCAGGCGTTGAGGTGCTCCCGAGGATGTTCTGGCATCTCCTGCGGCGCACATTCCTCGATGACAGACTCGTCCAGCGGGCGGAATTCGCCCGGCTTTGGCCTGGCGAGCGTGAATACCGCTTGCGTCGTGGATCCTGCGCGAAGTTGGTTGAAGAACAATCTTCACATGCCCGGCGGAACGTTCCTACGAATGAAGTCCACGATGAGTTCGGCAGAGATGGCCATGTCGCTGTTGACCGGTTTCTTCTCGCGCTTCTTGCGTTTTGCGGGCGGCGGCGAAGGGGGAGCGGCGACCGCGGCGAGATTCAGCTCACTACTCGCCAAAAAATCTACCCGGTACCGATTTGCGTAGTAAACTGCGACATTCCGGAATTTCCAAGCTCGTCGTTCTGCGGGGTTCTGCATTACGGTGAAGGTTCCAATCGGCAGCTCGACACGCTCGTGACGCCCCAGCGCATCCTTGATGGAGTTAAATACGGCAGCGATGACGGCCGTTGCCTCGCGCACACTGAGTTTCTGTTCCTTCAGTGCCGGAACCAAGACGAGTTTCTTGAAGCCCGTTGCCATTTTCCCAGGCGCTCCCATCCCCGGCGGAATCCACCACGAAGCTATCACAGCCGTGACTTTACCCGCCGAGCGAGTACAGAGCTGTCAAGTCGTCTCAAGAGAGTTAGTTCCTGGCCCGTGACGAGAACGTCCGGGCGCGGCGGGAAATCAGCTTCATCTTTATTTTCATTCTTCCTCTCCTTATTCGCACCCTGACCACCCCCATCGAACGTCTCTCGGCTTCCCTTCAAACTTTCTGCCTTCTGAACTCTGACCCGCCGACGGCGTCAGCCCACAAGCCCAGCCTCTATTAGTTCCCTGCTCTTGTGACTTGCCCAGGCTTCCATCAGCGTTCCCTCCACCGTGAAATGAGTGTCCTAAACCAGTCCCGCTGCCTGCGGTTTGATGCGGCTCTAAGAACGACCGCGCCATCTCCTGATTCAAGGGCCGATCTCGGTTCTTCGAGAACACCGCATGGCTCCACACGCGGTCATCGATCTGCAAACCGACACCGGCCAGGGTGTAGTCCAATTGTTCGATCAGCACCCGCTCGGAACGAATCGAGTAGAACAGCTGCAACAAAAGTGCTCGCAGCAAAGCACCCGGTACCGATCGAGCCCCTCCCTCCGCGTACGAAGCATTAAACTCGGCGAGATCTCTACGCATGTCCTCCTTATAAACTCAGCGTTTCCCGCCACATTCCGCAGCAAACATCTGAATACTTTTCAACAAGTTCCAAGGGCCGATTCCTGCCGCTACCACGTTAATTGGCAGCACCATCCTCCCAAATAAAAACCCACATCCTATTTGGATGTGGGCTCTTGATTGCGCTCTAGATTTTTTGCGACTATTTTGCGGCGGCTGCGAGACCCCGGTACCAGAGGATAGTGCGGCGCAGGCCTTCGTGGAAGTTTACCTTGGGTTCGTAGCCGAAGGCGGCGCGGGCTCGCGAGATATCGGCAAGAGAGTGGGCAATGTCTCCGGAGCGCGCGGATGCGTGGTCGACGGGGCCGATGTATCCGGTGAGTTGGCGCAGGCTTTCGACCGCATCGTTAAGGGTGATCTGCTCGCCGGTGGCGACGTTGAAGACACGGCCGGAAACTTTTTCCGTAGGAGCGCCCATGGCGCGCAGGTTGGCGGCCACCACGTTATCGATGAAGGTGAAGTCGCGGCTTTGGGTGCCGTCGCCGTAGATGATGGGAGTGCTGCCGCGGAGCATGGCGAGGGAGAACTTGGCGAGGACGCCGGAGTATTGCGAGGACGGATCCTGATGCGGACCAAAGACATTGAAGTAACGGATAATGACCGTTTCCAGTCCATAGACGCGGGTGAAGCTGCGCATGTAGTGCTCGCCGGCGAGTTTGCTGACCGCGTAGGGGGAAATTGGGTCGGGGATCATCCCCTCGTGCTTAGGTAGCGTGGGCTGGTCTCCATAACAGGAGGAGGAGCCGGCGTAGACCACGCGGCGGACTGCGGCGTTGCGGGCGGCCACCAGGAGGCTGAGGGTTCCGTCGACATTGGCAGAGTTGCTGGCGACCGGGTTTTCGACTGAACGCGGAACGCTGGCGAGGGCTGCCTCGTGGAAGACGAAATCGACGCCATGGCAGGCGCGGGCGCAAGTATCGGGATCTTCGATTGTGCCCTCGATGAAGTCGATGCCAGCTAAGTCATCGAGATTGGTACGATTGCCGGTGATGAAGTTATCGACGCCACGAACGGTGGCGCCTTGGGCTACGAGGGCGCGGGCGATGTTGGATCCGATGAAGCCTGCAATTCCGGTAACTAAATAGGTCGTCATAAAAAGACTGGAACTCCTCAAGAAGTTTTCGCGCCAACTATAGCAGTGGACAATATTGGTAGCGACGATGCCGTTGTAGTCGAAGCTGCGTGGTCCGTGACGTTGAGCCCGGCGTCGTACTGGCCGAGGTCAGAACTGGAAGCCTAATCCGGTGCTGAAGTTCTGGAAGGAGCGCAGAAGAATGACGTCCCCAGGGAACCGGCTGAGCGGCCCATTGTCCGATACGCCAATACCAGTGCTGAGTGAGTTGACAGTCGGCACCGGCCCCAAGTCGAAAAGTCAATGAGTTTTCCACGCTAGCCTTGCTACGCGAGGAATCCGCAGGATGCAGTTGATCGGAGTCTTGGTTGGAGACGCCTAATTGTGCCATGCCGTAAGGCCGGAAGCGCCCGGTAAGGAAGTTGAATCGTGGACCCGCGGTGAGCTGCCACTGGTCTCGATTAGTGACAATCGTTTGGCTCCCGGAAACAGTCAATCCCCAGCGAGCGTCGTGATTTAGCGTGTAGGCAAGCTCATAGCCTTGAAAGTTACCGGGAATGGGGCGATTACCAAAGTTGGGGACGTCCACCACATACCCGATGAACAGATCAGAGCTGGCTATATGGATAGAAGGCTTCGGCAACTGAGCAAACGACAAAGCCGCCGAAAGGAGTAGCAGTGTTGCAATGAAATGCTTTTTCATCTCGCTTTTTTCTCATCTATGGCAAGCCGGCTGTGTACGGTCAAGAGCGTAAATCTGGCTCTGCTCGTCCAATAACAGCGGGAGCGCCTGCTCGGGCCAATCCATGCAGTCGGAGCTGGCCTCGCTGATGACACAATTTAAGGTTGGGTTTATGACGATCCACGCTAGCAGTGGACGATGTTGGCAGCCGGCGATGCCTTTGGTGGCGTTGCGCGTATCCACCACAATCCGCGATTCGGCAACGATGCGGCGGTAGTCGTAGCTGGTGTGGTCGGTGACGATAAGAACGGCGTCGTACTGGCCGAGGTCGTCGAGCGGAGTGCAGGTCATGTTAGGTCGTAGTGGCGGCCGCGGCCCACCGTGGGGAAGAACGGGTCGTTGTAGGCGACCTGGACTCCGGCCTTGCGGAGAAGTTCGATGATTGTCAGCGACGGGGACTCGCGCAGATCGTCGATGTCGCGCTTGTAAGCCAGCCCGAGGACGAGGATGCGCGACCCGTTCAGGCACTTTTTGTGGCCGTTGAGGGCGAGGGCGGTCTTCTCTATGACGTAATAGGGCATGCCCATGTTGACCTCGCCGGCCAGTTCGATGAAGCGGGTGCGAAAGTCGAACTGCTTGGCCTTCCAGGAGAGATAGAAAGGATCGATGGGGATGCAGTGGCCGCCCAGTCCCGGGCCGGGATAGAAAGCCTGGTAGCCGAAAGGCTTGGTTTTGGCGGCGTCGATGACCTCGAAGATGTCGATGTCCATGCGCTGGCAGAGCTGCTTGAGCTCGTTCACCAGGGCGATGTTGACGCAGCGGTAGATGTTCTCCAGCAGCTTGGTCATCTCGGCGGTGGCCGGCGAGGAGACGGGCACGGTGCGATTGAAGATGGTGCCGTAGAGGGCCGAGGCCAGTGAGGTGGCGGTGGGCTCCAGGCCGCCGATGACCTTGGGAATATCGCGCCGGGCGACCGTGTCATTGCCGGGATCTTCGCGCTCGGGCGAGAAGGCGACATAAAAGCCGTGCTCGCCGGGTTGGCGGATGGCGCGCAGGCCGAGCCGATTACCGGATTCCAGAATGGGGATGAGGACTTCCTCGGTGGTACCAGGATAAGTAGTGCTCTCCAGAATGATCAAGCTGGCCCTCGCGCAGGTTGGGAGCGATAGCCCGCGCAGTCTGCTCGATGAAGCGGAGATCGGGCTGATGATATTCATCCAGCGGAGTGGGAACGCAGATGATAATGGCGTCCATCTGGGCTATTTCGGTGTAGGCCGCGGTGGCGCGGAAACCTGCGTCCCGGGCTTTGGCAATGTCGGCGGCGGGAATGCGGACGATGTAGGAGCCGCCACAGTTGAGCACCTCAACCTTGGAGGCATCGACATCGAAGCCGGTGACCCGGAAGTGCTGCTCGCTGAACAGCAAAGTGAGCGGGAGACCGACGTATCCCATGCCAATGATGCCGATGCTGGGTTGGCGAGAGGCGATGCGCGATTCAAGTTCAGAGGAAAGCGAGGCGGAAAGCGGCATGTGGCGGACTCCAAAGAAAAATCGAGATTAAAGATGAATGTAACAACGCGAGAGCATGGAAGCTCCTGCGACTCTGAATTAAGAAAGCGGAATTAAGAACTTCGCTCGCGCCTATTAGAAACAACATGAACAGGTGAGCTGCCAAGCGTTAACAGGCTCAAATAAGCTGCGGTGGCTGAAGTTGCGCACTCGCCACTTCAGCCTTCATAACGCGTTAGAGGAATCTATTACAGTAGACTCAACTGTGGCTAATAGCTGCATCGGTGACTGAACCGATTGTCCGGAACTCATTTTGGCTTCAGAGGATTGCTGAACGCCCTCCGCATTTTCCCTAAGCAATACGACCCGCAGCGTCTGGATAATGATATTGATATCCAATATTGGTGAGTAGTTTGCCGTATACATCAGGTCCAAACGCAGCTTGTCTTCCACGTCTGTGGAATACTTCCCCCAGATCTGGGCAAGCCCTGTGATACCGGGTTTTACATTCAATCGCAAAAGGTAACCGGGAGTTGTGGCGGTAAACTGTTCGACAAAGAACATGCGTTCCGGCCTCGGTCCGACAAAGCTCATTTCACCCAACATCACGTTCAGAAGCTGCGGCAACTCGTCAATTCGACTGGCACGCAAGAATCGTCCGACCTTTGTAATTCGAGGATCCTGCTCGCAAGCAAGCACTGGGCCGCTACATTTTTCAGCGTCGAGCTTCATAGTTCGAAACTTGAACACATTAAAGATTCTTCCACCTTGTCCAACGCGCTCCTGCTTGTAAAACACGGGACCAGGTGAATCAAGGCGAATCATCAGATAGGCCAGCACAAATAGCGGACTTACCAACACGGATACCACTGCCGAAACGGCCAGATCGATGGTGCGCTTTATTTCTCTTTCTGAACCGATAAGTGCCGGCGGAAGAACAGAGAACAACAGCAGATCATCAACCTGCTGAGTCCTCGCACTGAACAGAAGTAGCTCACTGATTCCGGGGACCACCAACACTTGCTTCCCAGCTTCAATACATAAGCCGAAGATATGGGCCTTCTCTTCGAGCATCTCACCAATGACCACAGTGTCAACCTCGGGCAGTACCGATGGCAACCATGCCAGTTGGTCGATCGTCATAATCTTGTCCACACGATACCACCCCGCCTCCTTGCTAAATTTACGCTTTAGGGTGAAAGCAGCCTCCGTATTTCGAGCTATGATCAGAACACGCCGGCTCCCACCATAAGCCCTGTACAGGTGCTGAACCAACAAACGGCTGGCGGCAAGAAGCATGGCGAAGAGTGCGAACGCGATGGCAAATACTGTGCACGGAAATGCGAATGCGCATTCCAAAAAACTTAACACCATCGCAGCGAGCACGATCATTCCTGAGGCAACGGCCGCAGATTGAACCAAGAATGATTTGGATTTGCGCAACCAATTCATGTATAAACCCGAGAAGTAAAGGATCACTACAGCGCAAGCTGATAGCGCTGTAAGTATCCGAAAGTAGGCATGCAGATTGAAGAGTGTTCTCTGCAGGTCCGGAGCAAATCTGATATAGAACGCGGCGGTGAAAGCGCAGTGCAGCAGTAAGATATCCACCGCAGCCATCGCAAGCTGCCTTCCAACAAATTTCGAATGACGTTGCATAGATATGCACCCAATTGATTGGTTTAGAGGTAGAGGCTTTTGGGGATTGAAAAGGCTATATCTCTTGCCGAAGTTTTCACAATGTGTACTGAACTTGCCCCTAGAATCCGTATCCCATAACTGAATGTACTTCGTAGTCGTCGTGGCTGTGGGAAAGTTGGAAAGCGGTTTTTGCTTTCCTGCTTTTCCATAGCCTGTTTCGGTTTGCCTGTGCGTTCAACTTGCGGATGCTTCCGCGCTAAACGCCGAGTCTTGTTCGAACTGCATCGGGCTGACGTAATTCAGTGTCGAGTGCAATCTCGTTTGGTTATACCAGAGCAACCAGTCGATGGCTTCATCTTTGCCCTGGCGACGGGTTTCAAAGTGCTGGCCGTGCAACCGTTCCACCTTTAGCGATCCGAACAGCGTCTCGCTGCAAGCGTTATCCCAGCAGTTGCCTTTGCGGCTCATCGAGGGCGTAATTCCGCACTCCTTGAGCACCTTGTTGAACTCGTGGCTGGCGTACTGGCTGCCTCGGTCGCTATGGAAAATCAGTCCTGCCTTCCTGTCTGGGCAGCGTAGAAACCAGGCCATCCGCAGTGCATCGATGACGATCTCGCTGGTGATCTGCTCACGCAGCGACCAACCTACGATCCGGCGGCTGAACAGGTCAATGACCACGGCCAGAAACAGCCATCCCTCATCGGTCGAGATGTAGGTCACGTCGCCGACCCACACCTGGTTGGGTGCGGCCACGGTGAAGTTGCGATCCAGGAGGTTGGGCGCAATCGGCAGGCCGTGCCGGCTGTCCGTGGTCGTGATCCGGAAACGGCGCTTGCCGCGTGCGCGGATGCCGTTGCGCTGCATCAGCCGTTGCACCCGCAGCTTGCCTACGCGGATGCCCTGAGCCCGCAGTTGTCTCCAGATACGCGGCCAGCCGTAGGCTCCCCGATTCTCCGCATAAACGGCGCGGATATGCACCAGCAGCGCCTCATCACTCAGGTGGCGACGCTGAACAATTTCCCGACGGCGAACAAAGTGTTCATGGTAGCCCGCCACGCTCACGCGCAAAACCCGGCACTGCACGCTGATCGGCCACACACGCCGGTTCCGGTAAATAAAGGCGTACTTCATTTCTGGCCTTTCGCGAAGTACGCCGTGGCTTTTCCCAGGATGTCGCGCTCCATCTTGACTCGCGCCAACTCGGCCCGCAGACGGCTGATCTCCATCTGCTCGGCGCTTACCTTCGAAGGCTTGTCCGCACCCTTGAGCGTGCCCTCCCGCGAGGCCTTGACCCAGTTAAATAGCGTCTGCTCAACCATGCCCACGCTGCGTGCCGCTGCTGCTATGGTCTGGCCAGACTCAACCAGCCGAACCGCCTCCTGCTTGAACTCCAGCGTGTATCGCGCCCGCTTCGCTTTCGTCATCTTCATCTCCCCTTACTGATGCTCAATCACTCAGCTAAGGGATACGTTTTTCGCGGGCAAGGTCATACGTCCATCCGGAGAAACTTGGCTGGCTCGCTTCAGAGGAGAAGACGCTATATGTAATTTGTAGCGGTGGCTTCGTTTTCTACCTGTCGAGATCCGTCGCAGTTGTGCTTGCACGCCAACACTTTCTTGTACACTGCAAGTGTCTTCGAGACCATTTGCTCGGACGTGAACTCCTCTACATATCTCCGCCGCGACGCTGCTCCCATTTTCGCCCGCAGGGTCTCATTCGAAATAAGCCTTTGGAGCCTTTCTCTTAAAGTCAGCACATCCCCGCGTGGCACCAAAAAACCATTCTCTCCGTCGCAAACTGATTCACCCACGCCACCCACATCGCTCGCCACAACTGGCAACCCTGCCCTCATAGCTTCCAGGATGCTGATAGGAAGCCCTTCATAGTTTGAGGCCAGAACGAAGATGTGCGCCTTCGCCAACAATTCCGGAACATCGTTTCTGGCGCCCATAAATACCACGCGATCGCTGACGCCGAGTCTGACGCTGTTGGCCCGCGCCTGCTCAATGTCTGGTCCATCTCCGATGAGCCAGAGATCGAAATTGCCTTGCAAGTCCTGGAGGGCACGGAGCAGGCAATTGTGCGCTTTTTGCGCAGCGAATCGTGCAACCATCACGATGTTTACCTGACGGCCGACTGCCGGAGCGGCTCGGAAAGACACGTCTGCAATGCCGTTATGAATGACGCACACCTGATTGCGTGCAAGCACGTGACAGCGCACCGCTAGATCACGGTCGTAGTCGGAAACGGCAATTACTGCCCTGCCCATTCTGGCCGCAATCCGCTCGCTGACGATCGCTATGATTCTTCGCCGGACACCGGTATTTTCAGTGAAAGCAAATCCATGCGCGGTGAATACCGACGGCACTTTCGCCAGGCTTGCGGCCAGTCGTCCGATTACACCAGCCTTCGAGGAGTGGGCATGGACCAAGTCGGGTTTATATTCGCGGATGACATGATGGAGCGCACATACGGCTTTCCAGTCGAGGCGCGGAGAAATTTCCGGTACCATTTCAGGTACAACAAAGACGGCAACTCCCAAGGCACGCGCCTCATCCGCCAGAAACCCTTCTTCGCCGGTAACCAGTGCAAGATCAACGCGATCTCTCAGGCTCCGCAAATAGGCAAGCACCACTGCCTGTGCCCCGCCGACTTCGGAGCGCGTAATTACATGTAGGATTCTCATAATCCCTCTTAAGACTGGATTGACTTTGCCAAGTCAGCGCCGCAAGGATTCCACTCGGCAAGACAAATGCGCGTAACATTTATCGATTGTTTGGAGATTTGGCACACGATGTAGAAAGCGAGGTACCAGGGCCGATAACATTGAAGACCGCGTGGTGTCTTTCGATCATTTAAAGGCAAGCGTGGCGATAAATTACGCCTCGGGATATGGCATTTGTATTACAGGTAACGAGCTGTTTTGGTCGGCCTTTGCCTGGTTCAGCAATTCCCAATAGAGGGATTCCCAGCAATCGACCACACTTTCGACGTTATAGTGCACAGAGGTCAGTTCGCGGCCCGAACGGCCCATCAAAACACGCTTCGCAGGAGGCATGGTCGTCATTGTTCTCATCGCATCAGCTAAAGCTTCTTCCTGCTGGGGGGGGACGAGCAGGCCGGTAAGCCCGTGCTGCACGACTTCCGCGTTACCGCCAACATGAGTGGCAACGATCGGCAGTCCGGTCGCGGAGGCTTCCAGCAAGACCATTGGCATACCCTCCCAATCGGAGGACATGACGTACGCGTCAGCGGCGTTCATTAGCTCCATAACGTCATTCCGTGCTCCGAGAAAATGAACTTGAGTGGAGATGTCGAGTTGTCTCGCAAGATATTCCAGTTGAGGACGCAAGAGTCCGTCTCCGGCGATGATCAGTCTTGCGTTCGGATTCCGCGCGGACGCAAATGCCCGGAGCAGCAACGCATAGTTCTTTGCCGGCACTAAACGTCCTACCGCGAGCCACGCGAAATGGCTTTCCAAGCGAAGTTCTGCACGCTTCGCAGTGCGCGAGTTTTGGTCGGGATGGAAGTGCTGAACGTCGACGCCATTCGGTAGTAAACGCAAACGTTTCTCTGGCACGGCTCCGACCCGCACATACCGCTCGACGGCGGCCTGGCTTATGGTTGTCGTCAAGGTGGCAAACCGGTCAGTAAGTCGGTACGCCCACTCGCGCCAGCATGCGCCCTCAATCATGCTGTGAGCTGTGCAAACTACAACCGGAACCCGGACGAGCATACGTGCAGCGCGGGCCAGTAAGTTCGCATGGACCATATGGCTGTGAACGATCTCAGGCCGATGCCGTCGTAATATGAGCCCGAGGCGAAGTAATCCCATCGGGTCCGGTATTCCTGCCCTCATGCCCAGAAACTCCACCTCTAGGCCCGCTTCTTTAAAGCGCTCTGCGAGGGGCTTTGGCGCAATCATGGAGACTACCGATATAGGCCAACGGCGGGAGTGTAGCCGCTTAGCCAACTCGAGTACTTGCATTTCGGCACCGCCGATGCCTAAACCGGTGATGACGAAAACAATACGGGGATGCGAATTGACACGAACCGCGGTTGTTGATCCGAAAGACATTGTCTCTCCACGTTGTTGGTTTGAACTTTCGGACCAGTGTATTCTGCGTGATCGACTTAGAAAACGATCTTCGTAGTGATGAAAGAAACGCGCTGAAAGAACGGGTGGAGGTTTCCCGTCACTGCTGGCGCGGCTTACGTGCTGAAGCAATATAGCGAACGCGTTGGGTGGAGGCGGACGATCGTAGCAGCGTGTCGATGTATGTCGCAGTGGCTGAGGGTACAGTGAACTTGGCCCACGCGGCGTCATCCGGTTGAGAGCGCTTATTCGTGATGGCTTTGTACATTGCATCCGCCATCGCTTCAGCATCTCCAACCGGCACCAGAGAACCGTACTTGCCATTGCTGAGTATTTCTGCAGGACCGCTTGGGCAGTTGGTTGACACGATTGGTGCGCCTAGCGCGAGTGCTTCGATCAGGACAGTCGGCAATCCTTCCCACGCTGAGGACAACACGAACAGCGCGGACTGACGTAGGTAGGGATACGGGTTCTCTACGAAGCCGGGTAGCGCTACATCCTTAGACACGCCCAGTTCCCTTGTCAGAGCTTCCAGCGCCGAGCGCTCTTCTCCCTCCCCAAGAATCAGCAGGCGCGCCGGGCAGTGCGCTCGCAAGCGCGCAAAACTCGCCAAGAGGGTCGCGAAGTCTTTCGCTCGGGTAAGCCGTCCTATACCAAGTATCACAGGGGGTTGACCTGCATTGAACCATGGATGCGTAACTGCGGCTTCCGCTTTCGAGAACAGGTCGCCGGTAACGACAGGGTTGTAGATAACATGTACTTGCGAACGCTCAACGCCCAGGCAACTTACCAAAGCCGCCGCTACCCCATCCGAAACTGCAATGACACCGGCTGCGTGCTTATATGCAAGGCTCGCAAAGCAGGCAAGGACACGTTGCCTCGGGCCGCCGGTTTCCAGAATCTTCGTCCACGTGCTGTGGATAGCGGGAAAGATCGCGGTACGCGAACGGCTGAGAGTAGCGGCCGCAATGGCAGCAACACTCGTGTGATCCTGGAAAGCAAGCAGTGCATCTGGACGAACTTCGCGAAGATAACGCGCCAGGGGCAGTACCGACGAGGCGATGCGCGAGGCTTTCAAGTCGATGACCTGAGCTTGGTCGGGCAGTTGCGACAGAAACGCGCCTGTAGACCGGGCCAGAACGACATCAATGCCTATGCGCTCCGTGACCAGTCCGCACGCAAGATTGAGCAGCACCCGCTCGGCGCCACCGCCTTCGAGCGATGGCGAAAACAGAGCGATAATCGGACGTCGAGATTGGGGACCGGTGATCACGCTACTCCACCCTTCTGCTCTGCACTGGGCATTGGTTGCGCTACCGTTCTCTCGACATAACCTGCAGAGCCAGCGTATGAAACGATTTTTCCAGGATTCCCGATTACAACCGCCCCTGGTGGCATATCGAAATTCACGTAGGCTCCCGGGCCGATCAGACAATCGTTGCCGATCGAGACAGCGCCGACCACGACCGCGTTCGCTCCAATCCACACGCGTTCCCCGATTACCGGAACGCCAGCTTTGCGTCCTCGGCTTGTCTGCCCGATGGTCACACCTTGCGCGATGTTGACGTTGTTGCCGATCACCGTATTTGGATGAATGACTACGCCTCCAAAGTGGCCCAGGTACAGTCCCGGACCGATGTTTGTCGTCTCGTGAATCTCGAACCCATAGCGAAACCGGTAGTGGTTCAGGAGAACCTTGTTATAGGCAAAAGCGAGTTTGGACAAAACTCCCCTTCGATCACGATGGCTGCGCGTTTTTCGCAAGTAATATGAGTAACGAAATCCAGGGATCTTCAGGAACGTGGAAATGAATGTGCTGCGGTCCGTTCGTCCGAAGTACCGGTAGAGATCCGAGTTGATTAGAACCATCACCTCAGTAGTCATTTTGCTGCTCGCAGGGATGCTGCTTACCCAAGCCATTTTCAATCGAACACACTTTATGAAACAGATCATTCCAACGCTGCAGGATGTCATTGAAGCCAAACCTCTGCACTACCTCAGAGGCTCTATGGCCCAAGCGGGTGCGCTCGATTGGATCTTTCATAACTCGATCCATCGAAGCAGCAAGCGCGTGTACGTCCTCCGGGGGGACGAGCAATCCATCCACTTCGTGTCGTACGATGTCTGCAGGGCCGGAACGACAGTCAAATGCGACGGCGGGGATACCACAAGCCATGGCTTCACAAAGCGCGTTCGGAAAACCTTCGACCCGGGATGACAGCACGAACAGGTCGGCCCCCGCCAGCAATGGGAAAGGGTCAGCTACCCACCCAGGCAGTGAAACGCGTCCAGTAAGCCCTGAGTCCGCAATCAGGCCCTCAAGATGCTCCCGTTCGGGCCCTTCTCCGAGAATAGTTAAAGACCAGTGCGGATGCCGAGAAGCAATCGAGTGAAATGCCTCAAGCAGCAAATCGAAGCCCTTGACCGGATCGAGCCTACCCATCGCAAATATCTGTTTGGACTCGCCACTCGTGCGGATACGGGTTGACTGTTCCCGGAAGGCCACAGGGTTGGGAATGATAAGTGCTTTCCCGGCAGCGAACCTCCGACAGCTTGCCTCTGAGTGACCGGTCAAACAGACGACGGCTGCTGCTTTCGGATACGTGATGGTGCGCAGCGAACGCCAGACCAGGCCGGTCTCAAAGTGGAGCGGATCGCTGCGTTCAGAGACAATCACTGGAACGTGCAATCCTACACTGGCAATAATACTCAACACGTTGCTGCAAGTAACAAAGCTGACCACCACGTCCGGGTTCGATTCGCGAATTGCTGCGCGCAGGACTCGCAAGCGTCGCACATTCGATATCAACCCCGCTAGCAGACTGCCTGAGGCCCGCAACAAAGGAAGGGGCTGAAACTTGATGGCAGGCGAAAGAACGAACGCTACTGGACCTTCAGAGTCAAAAGTGAGAAACGTAACCAAATGACCCCTCTCAGCCCAGGCGTTGGCGAGGGTGGATAGCACCCGCTCAGCGCCTCCTCCTCGGAGCCCTGGAAGTACTAGTGTCAATTGCATGAATCTCCAGTGGGTCCGCCGAGCATGTTCAGATTGCCTGCTCGCTAAGTACAGCTGCGGTCAAACCGAGGTTTTCCTTTTGGCTCAGCAGACGATTCGCCATGGCGCGGCAGAACAAGAAGGAGCCGAAGTAGAACAGCGAAGTAGACAATGCAATACCCGCCACACCGAAATACCGCATGCAGATGATGTTCAGGACAACATCGAGTATGAGATTCAGCATGGCGCATACCATGATGAGGTCATTGCGCTTCATGGCGACTAGCAAACGTCCATACAGCATTCCGACACCGCAAAACGCGAGCTGTAGCGCGTACATGGCCTGAACCCGAGAAACCAGTACTGTATCTGCGGAGGTAAAAGCACCGCGCTGATACAGCAAGCGCACAATCATCCCGGAACCAAAAACCAGGACAACTACAACCGGGATCAGCACGAGCGAAACAACCCGGGTGTACGTCTGCAGCGTACGGCGGCAACCGTCCCAATCCTGCGCGGCAACCATCTGGGACAGGTACGGAATTACTGCGGTGCTCAGCGAGGCAGATGTTAGACCGACGATTACGGACACAATCCGATTTCCGTAGCTCAGGGCGGCAACGCTGCCCGGCTCCAACATGGCCGCCATCGACTGATCCACAATTCCAACGCCACTGCTAAGCAATCCAGCAACGAGCAAAGGCAAATACTGCGTGCCGACCTGGCGAAGCTCGGCATTCAGCCCATACCAGCGGAATTCCAGGTGGAACCCCCGACGGCGCAGCGCCCAGGCGATGCTTACAACTTCAAGCGCTGCACCTACCAGCGCGCCCGCGACCAAGACCGAGATGCTCCACTGGTGCGCCCGCGTCATCAGCAGCAGAAGAGTGAGCGCCGGGGTAGTCAGCGGCATGAGTGCGGGTATCGCAAAGCGCCCGCACGCATTCAAAACTGCGCCACAGTTGCTGGCAACGCCGCTAAGCAGGATCAGCGGTAAAAGCGCGTAAAATAGGTGAAGCGTAAGCGCAAGTTTGGCCGGGGGGAATCCGGAAGCAATCTGCCGAAGAATCCAGGGTCCTGCGGCGGCCAAAGCGATCGTAACTGTGAGGAGCAAACCCTGGCTCCAGAGCATAGCACTGGAAAACAAGCGCTGCGCGGCCGCATCCCCCCGGTCCCTCCTTACCTGGATAAAGGTGGGCACCAAGGCGGAATTGAGTGTGATTGCGACCAGCGTCACTACAAACGCCGGTAGCATGTAGGCGATGAGAAATGCATCCAGCGCGTCCCCACGACCAAAGAATCTCGCCACCGCCAACTCTTTAACGGTAGCAATGACCTTCACGCCTGCCGAAAAAAGAGCGACAGTGGAAGCGGCACGAAAGATGTGGTGATTGGTGGTTCGCGGGGAGCGAAACGCCATCAGCAGCGTACATCCGCGCGAGGTTATATTCTCGGTCATGGACACTACGTGAGCCTTCGCCTGGTGACGGAGCCCATTAGCTCGATATAAATGCGAGTGACGGCATTGGCCCAGCCGTCTACCGAGTAGCTCTGTGAGATCAATTGGCGATTCGCTTGCGCGTGTGCCGGCCGCTGTGTGCTATGAATCATTGCGACCATGGCCGATGCGAGGCTGGCAGGCTCCAGCGGAACAAGCATTACACCTGAGCTTGCGGCTGCCCACCGCAGGCCTGGCACATCGGTTGTAATCACGGGCAGCCCGGCAGCCATCGCCTCTGCCACAGCGTACGCGAATCCTTCCCAACGGCTGGAAGACAGCATGCAGTCGGCAGCCGCGTAAAAGTCAGCCACGCATTCCGTGGGTTGGACAACTCGCAACCAGTTCGGTTTTTCATTGCCAAAGATGGCACGGACGGATTCCATGGTGCGATCGCCACCCACAATAACAACAGCAAAACACAGACCTTGAGCCTCCGCCTGTGCTCCGGCGCGCAATAAAATATCGACGCCCTTGGTTACCGGGTCACCGCCAAAATGCAAGAACGTGAATACTTGCTGCTCCAGGTTCCAGCGGGCCCGCATTGCTGCACGGCTGGTGGAGGCTGACGTCGCGCGTTCTATATCGATGCCGTTCTTCAGGACTTTCACCTGAGACTCGGCGATCCCGCTGGCAATCGCACTTTGGCTCAACTCACCGGATACGGTAAGAACGGTGACATCAGGCGCCAGCAAGCGGTTGGCGATGAGATCTTTTACTCGAGTGGCAGCCCGCTTCTGAATCGGGCCAGAGGAATGCCGATGCCAGATCAGCTTCATTCCCGTACGCGCACTGCGTAAGCGGGCAAACGCCGCCTCGACCTCGTATTGCCTGCTGAAATGGGTATGAAGAATGGCCGCATTCTCGGATCGAGAAATCGCAGTGATGGCGTCGATTGACTTGGAAATCTTCTCTGGTGCGGGGAGAAAATGCACGGAAATCCCATCCTGATGCAACAAGCTGATCCATTGCCGGGCCCGTGCCTCCATGGGCAAAGCAAGCGCCAAACGGAACTCTGCGGCCTTGGAATGCCGATTCAACGCTCGAATGGACGCGAGAAAATTGCTTGAATACGGAGCCTGAAAGTTAGCAATGTGGAGTACTGTTTTCATCATAGTTCAGCATGGAGTCCGGCAACACGCCAGGGGCTGCGAGACGCAGACTGCCCCCTCACCGCTCACGCCATCGTTAATATCGCGAGAGGGGGCAGGGAGCACCGGCGCACCGGCAGTATAACTAATAGCAAGCAGGAACCACGCGACCCGATTGTGGTCCCAAACACCTGCTGCGATTGCCACCGCCCAGCACAACAGCGAAAACACAATAGCCTTGCGCTCAGGACTCGCGCTGCGCATCGCACCTATCGCCGCTCGAGCCAGAAGGCTCATGAAGATCGCAAAGCCGACCATTCCATTGTTCACGAGGATAGAGAGGTAGGTATTGTGGGAAACGAAACCTATGCCTGCCGCCTCCTTGAATCCATCAGCACCTACGCCGACGGATGCATTCGAGACGCTGGCAGAAAACACTTTCAGACCGGTGCGCCAGATTGGTAGGCGATCATTCATTCCTCCACTGTTGAGTTCCACACCAATCGTTGTGAGGCGATCCCATGAGTTCTGTGGAGCAACGGTCACAGCCGCCGCCAGAATAATTCCCAGAAGCACAACTGCGACGATCTTCCGACGCGCACTACCTTCCCCTAAAATGAGTGCAACAGAGATACCCGCGATGGTCATAGCGATGGCGCCACCGCGCGAGGCGGTCAGCAAAACAGCAGCCGGAGCGATAACCAAATATCCAAGTGCGACGATGCGCACGAACAGACTGCTTGGTTTTCGGATAAGCAGCGCGGCGAAAGGAACTCCGATCGACAGTACAACTGCCAATTCATTCGGGTTCCATCCTTCTGCACTGATGCGAACTTCGTTATGAGTGATAATTCGCATGTTCAAATAGTCATCGATGGTCAGGTAGCTGGTGACGTATCCACCAGCGATGTAGGAGAACATCAACTCTCGTCGTTGCGCCAGCTCGGGTGCAAATTCCCAGACCAGCCAAACCACAAACATGGCTTGCGCAAAGCCACGAATGGCGGTCGCAGTCGCATCGTCGTCAACGCTCCAGAAAAAAGAAGCGACGACCAGAAGAAAGAACATAGCCACCGTGCCATGAAAAGCAGTCATGCGTCGCAGAGAGCCGCGCATCAGGACCGCCCCCATCCCCGCAATCATGGCTAGGATGCCCATAACCCTGCAGATGGAGCCAAGCCGCGAGCCCATGTCTGTACTGTGCTCCCATGGCATGGTAAACACGTAGAGACAAAGAGCAAAAAAGGCAATCCGGTAAGTCATTGGTTGGCGAGCTCTCTTGTCGTGGCAGTATCGACTTGAATCGCGTTTTGAGCAGCTACATGCTCTCGGGGGTGAGCGACGGCTCCAGTTATCGTCTCAAGCGGCACGCTGGCAGAAAAGTCTGTGGTAACGGAACTTAAGGACAGGACGCTCAATGACTAGGTAGGACAAGCAAGCTCAGGTGATAGTTGGCCAACGTGTGCTGTGTTCCCAAGTAATCGTGGACATGTACAGCCATTCCACGAAGGAAGGAGTTCTGCTGTACCACAGCGCACTCTTGCAATAAAGAGCGATCACACTTGGATTCCCACCCACACCGTCGCGCAAAGTGATCGAGTCGCTGGAATGAAATGCGTAACTGCACCGTCCAGATTTTCGAGCATGGCACACAGGCGACGTGAGTGGAGAAAGCGGCGTACACCTGACAGCAAGGCATACTCTTGCATGCAGGTGTCGCTGAAGGAAGCACCAAATGTCTTAATATCGGAGTAGCGTAGCGGTTGTTCATCGCAGGTACGGGCTTTCCCGGGGTATGGGCAATTCCTTCTTACAAACTCCAGCACCGGATTCTCGCCGAGTGGCTCGACAAAGGAAGCGCGCGCTCCTTTCTTCAGTACTCGTGCCAACTCGGAGCCACCGAACGCGAGATCGATGTGATGGAGTATCGCCCCGCCAAATGCAATATCGAAGAAACCATCAACATAAGACAGTCGTTCGAACGGCATGGAATCTACGTGAATACGATCGCTAAGGCCGCTGCGTCGCGCCAATTTTCTAACCGATTCGACCTGCTTTTCAGAAACGTCGAACCCATAGACATCGGCACCTGCTCGTGCGAACAGCACGGATTCAGCACCGACGCCACAGAGTAGTAGACGTTTCCCGCTCACTGGTCCCAAGTAATCAAGGGAGCGCCGCTGAATGGAACGATAATTAGCCCAGCTCTCAAGTGGGAACTCCCGCCAGTTTGCATATTGATCTTCGTCAACCTGATCGTTGAAAAATTCTCGCTCTCGCTGCTGTCGATCATTAAGGAGCTGAGTCATGATTGTCGTCCTTTTGTCATTTTATATTGAGCTAGAAGCGCTAACTTGCCTCTTCAACGGCAGCCTGCATTGCGGCTTCGATTCCGCGCTTCACTCCGACGCGAGTCGCGCTGAGGCCAACATGCCATTACCTGGCAGATGGAGCCAAGGCAACCCAGTAAGTCATTGGTTGGCTAGCACTCTCTTCGTGGCAATATCTACTTGAATCGCGTTTTGAACAGCTACATGAGCCGTATCGCCGGTCACTTCAGCCACCGCCAGTTTCTCACCCGTTGTGAGCACTACGTTCGATACTGTGGCCTCCACGGAATCAATTGCGCGAGTGCGTACAAGAACCGGGCTGGTACCCATGAAATTGATGTAGCCGCCATCTATGCTGAGTCTTAGAACGTGAAATGCCTCCTTGCGGGAAGCGGCAGCGACGATCAGGCGTTGTCCAGGTTTAATCTCGGCATAAATATCGCGAAGAAACATACCGGCAACCGTTCCTGAAGCAAGCCGCACACCCGTTTGATTATTCTCGAGTTGCACGCTGTCTGTGAGAAACACTCCTTGCGCGGTTCCCTGCCCCAAGTCGAACAACAATCCCACTTGGTTGCCGTAAACAACGCCGCCGCGAATGTTCCAGGCATTGGTGCCAGTTCCCAGGAACCGATATCCAACATCGTTGACGGAAACCATATTCTCGACAGCCCGGACCGTCCAACAATTCTCAAGGACCTCGATGCCGCTGGCCCCGGCGGAGGAGAATCGTTGCACGGATAAGCCACTGAGGACGCCCTCGCGTGCATTCTGCAGGATGATGCCAGCGACTGGCGCCTTACCTTCCGCTGGTTTCACTGCAAAATTCTCCATTTTCCAGCGGGCCACGGGCGTGGACGGGCTACCGACCCGCAAACTGGAACCGTTGCCTAGGAGGAACACCGTGGTGTGACCGCCCCCGATGATCTGCGAGGCGTAGCCGGTAAGGTCAATCGTGATCCCGTCCTCGAGCGTAAACTCAGATGCGGGTCCAAGAAGCAAAATGACACCCCTCTTGTCGATCACTACCCTTCGCGAGATCTTTTGTGCCCCAGTAATTCTGCGGGCGTCTGCGATTCCGCCGCTGGGCAGGTTTGCAAGACAGGCAGCTATCTTTTCGCCTGCATCCCTGCCCGAATACACCGCGCAATTCTGTATTCCAGGCTGAAACTGCCTGGTCGCCGCAACTGCGACTGTGGCTATCAGCGATAGGACAATCGCAAAAGCCATCCCTAAGCTGCTTCTCGGATTCATCACTCGTTTAACGACCAAACTTTCGTACAGATTGCGGAATCCAATGCATTCTCCAAACCGTGGGTGCGCCGAGGGTGTGCTAAACCTCAGTCATCGTCTCAAGCGTCCTGGCGGAACGTCCGCCGGTCACGGCACCGAAGGACAGGCCGCTCAACTAAGAAGATCCGCAAGCGCGCCGGCTGTTTCATCTGTGTACTCAATGCTGTGACCAGAAGCGATTCGATCGGATGGACAACTCTGGATGCCGATCTCTTACACTCTTAGCCAAGCGCTCGCGGGGTTGAGATTGAAGACACAAAGTCTAGAAGTGGTATATGGCCGCGCCGGAAACGGCCTGCAGTGCATCCAGGCCTCGGTTAGTCGCCATATGAGCAGCGCTGACAGGGACGTAGACAATGTCCTGATCTTGCAACTCCAGGTCGGCAGCTTTCGCCTGATAAATTTTCTTGAGATCAATGGGAATCTCTTCGCGTCGGTTCCCCGTTATACGCACCAGCCGCGCGCCTTTCAAACTAGCTGTCGGCCTTGTGCCTTCTGCCAGCGCCAGAGCTTTCATAACTGTCAGCTTCTGGTCGGGGTCGAGCATGAATCCGCCTGGTCGCGTCACATCGCCTACTACATATACCAGCCCGGCTTGCCCGACATAGATTGAATCTCCTGCATTGACTTGTGGGTTCGTGCCACTTAGATTCGCGGGGCGAGAGAACCGCACCACATCCGGAGCATCGGGGTGATCCCGGCGAGTAACTGTGATCGTCTTCCCGGCTCTTGGCGTGAAACCACCTGCCACGGATAAGTAATCGGATAACAAATGCGATCCAAGAACGGGATATGCGCCAGGTCTTGTAACCTCACCCAATACGTAAACGGCCTGATTGGCGTATTCTAGAACGAACACCGAGACCTGAGGATCCTTGACAAAATCGCGCTTCATCAATTGATTGCGGATGAGATCCTGAACCTCCTCCGGCATCATCCCGCTCACGTGCAATTTTCCTAATAGCGGAAAACTGATGTCGCCCTCGCTTGGCACGCGCACATGAGCCGTCAACTCCGGCGAAGCAAATACGCTTATGTCGAGCAGGTCCCCTGGGCCGAGTTTCACCGGTCCAGACGTCATTGTGGTCGCCATCGGATTCACATCAGGGATGGCGCTAGAAGTAACTACAAGCGGTTGGGCTACTGCAGGCTGCTGCCCAATCCGGCCTCCAATAGGAGCTACCGCAGGTAGACCTACTCCCGCCGATGATCCCGTGCTCCACACCGAGGTATGTTCCTGAGTTTGGCTAGTCTGGGCAACGGCGGCAAGGCCAAGCATCAAAAGTGTCGCGATAACGTTTCCGAAAGTTTTCACTTTTGCCTCAATCATTGAGTTCTTTCTTGTCGAAGTACTTGCTACACGCAGCGCCGTCGAAACCGTAGTACGCAGAGTAGGCTAACGAATTCACGCCCAATCCGTTGAATACGATGCCGATCACGCGCGTGGTGCCACGGAGAAGCGTATCCATCGTCCGGAGCATGGCTTGACGCCCTGTCTTGCCATAGCGCACTACAAGAAGGATTCCATCCGCCATAGATCCCAGAATCGCTGCATCTGACACCATCAGTACAGGAGCAGTATCGAGCACAATGTGGTCATATTCTTTCCGCCATTGTTCGAGCAGATTTCGCATCTGATCTGACCCCAGCAATTCCGCGGGTGCCGGGGGACGCTCGCCTGCGGCCACAATGAACAGTCTTGGTAATTCAGCCGTTGAGATCGCTGCGGGCTGTTGATCCCCTATACCGGCCAAACATCTGCTTAAGCCATTGGAGTCATCCAACGACAGTTGTCTCTGAAGGCCACCACTGCGCATATCGGCGTCAACCAACAGCACTCGGCGTCCGTTTTGGGCAAGCGCAACAGCAAAATTGATTGCCATTGTAGTCTTGCCTTCGCCGGGAACGGCGCTGGTAATCACCAATACCTTTGGCGGTTCTCCCGCAGCACTGAGCAGCAGTGCGGTACGCAGGGTTCGAAACGATTCTGCAAAAGGTGAGAGTGGACGGACCAGCGAAAGTGGCCTGTTGCGGTCCGGTTCCGCTAACTGATTTCTGCGATGGCGGCCATTCGGCGTGACACGAGGCACTACGCACAGCACTGGAGTGCAGGCCATCGTCTCAGCCTGTTCCGGGGAACTGATAGTGGTGTCGAGATGTTCCAGCAAGAATGCTAGTCCCACGCCACCAGTCGAACCGAGCATAAATGCAACAAGTAAGCTAAGCGGGACAAGCGGCTCGGCTGGTACGACAGGGATGGCGCCTGGGTCGACGACATCTACGTTAGTTGACCTCAATCCGGCTGTAATGCCAGCTTCTTTTAATTTCTTGAGCAGATCTTCGTATAAATCGCGGCTGGCGTCCAAGTCGCGTTTGAGGATCATGTATTGAACCCCGGCCTCATTCATCTTGTAAGCTTCCTGCTTTGTACCCTCTACTTCGCCCGCGGCCATCTTTTCGGCAGTAACAGCGGATCGATAGTCGGCCTCGAGGCGACGACGCACGGTCTTCGCTTCCGTTTGCATCGCCGCCTCGACCTGCGCCAACTGAGTGCGCATTTGGACCACTCGCGGATATGCATTGCCATACTGCGCACTTAACTGAGCATACTGATTCTTGAGATCGACCTGCTCAGCCTGCAATGCCTGTAAGGTCGCGGTGGGTGCGGTTTCAGCAATCACCGCCGGGTCACCGCTCATAGCTTCGCGGTAACGCGCTTCGCGAACGATACGTTCAGACTGTGCATTCACCAATTGCTGATTCTGCTCTTCCAGTTGGGAGACGATAATGCTGTGCGTCCCCGTGGACGCGCCGTTTGGCCCATCAGAATCATCCATTCCGATGATGCCGCTTTTTTTCTGGAAATCAGCAAACTGCTGCTGCTTGGACTCTGCGGTAGCTTTCAGATCATCAAGCTGCTTGGAAAGCCAATCCGACGCCTGCATGGTGGCGTTGTATCGTGTGCGGAAGTTGCGCTCCAGGTAGACATTCGCTAAAGTGTTTACGATTTCGGCGGCCAGCTTTGGATCCTTGCTGCGGAAGCTTATCTCGACGATAGCCGTCTTTGGGATAGTGGCCACCCTTAATTGTTTATGAAACCTCGCAAGTACCCTGAAACGATGGGCAGGGCTGATCGCTTCGATCGGTTCGACCTGTTCCCCTGGCTTTGTTGCTGCAAACTCAGGGTTTCGGTCCAGCCGCAGTTGCCTGATAACATCCCACGCCACCGCATCGGATTGCATGACGCGCACCTGCGTCTCCTGCATCAAAGAGGGGTCCCCAAAGGGATTCATCATCTCGCCGGTTGCGATTCCCAAGGAGTTGGAATTGTCAGGGTTGATAACCACCCGAGTTGTCGCTTCGTATCTCCGGGGAGCCTTGACGCAGTACGCGATTGCCAGGGACATTGTGATCCCAAGACAACACATAACCACTAACTGACGTTTCCGTATAACCGCCCAGATCTCGGCCAGCGAGATTTCGCTACGCGGCGAGCCAGGTTCAACCGCAAGAACCTGGCTATGGCGCGATGGATTAAATAAGTTTTCCAACTGAAGACTCCATAAAGACCTTTAATTGTGACGCGAACGCACATGTTCGCTTTTGAAGTTCTTCGGATTGCTAGTGCTCCTGATCGAAAAACAGTACTGAATTTCTTGCGCAGGAGACAAGGGTGAGCACGCCTCTAGCACTTCAAGCATTTGGATTCTTTAATGCAATGAGATTCGGACGAAGATATAGCTTGGAAAAAGGCAGCAGGTTCTATTGACTGTTTACTCCACTGTCACAGACTTGGCGAGATTGCGCGGCTGGTCAACGTCGCAGCCGCGGCGCACCGAAATGTGATAGGCCAGCAGCTGCAGCGGCACAATCTCCAGAATCGGCAGCAGCATCTCCGGCGCGGGGGGAATGAAGATGACGTGGTCGGCCGCCTCGGCAATGTCCTCATCGCCCTCGGTGGCAATGGCAATCACCCGCCCGGAGCGCGCCTTGACTTCCTTCAGGTTGGAAATCGTCTTCTCATAGCGCAGCACCGAGCCCGCATCGTTCTTGTCCTGCGTGGCCAGGATCACCACCGGAAGGTCCTCGTCGATCAGCGCGTTGGGGCCGTGCTTCATCTCTCCGGCCGCATAGCCTTCGGCGTGAATGTAGGAGATCTCCTTCAGCTTCAGCGCTCCCTCCAGCGCAATCGGGAAGTGGATACCGCGTCCCAGGAAGAGGAAGTCCTGCACCCGCTGATAGGTGCGCGCCAACTCCTCGATCTCCTCTTCGCGCGAGAGTACGGCTTCCAGTGCTCCGGGCAGCCGAGCCAACTCCTGCGTCAGCTTGACCGACTCTTCGCCGCTGATCGTCCCGCGCACCTGCGCCAGGTACAGCGCAAACAGAAACAGAGCAGTCAGCTGCGCGGTGAATGCTTTGGTCGAGGCCACGCCGATCTCCGGCCCGGCGTGGGTGTAGATGGTGCCGTCGGCTTCGCGCGCAATCATGGCGCCCACCACGTTGCAGATGGCCAGCGTCTTGGCGCCGCGGCTCTTGCACTCGCGTTGCGCCGCAATGGTGTCGGCCGTCTCGCCCGATTGCGTGATCAGCAGCCCCATCTCGTTGGGTCCGATCAGCGGATTGCGATAGCGGAACTCGCTGGCGTAATCCACCTCCACCGGAACCCGCGCCAGCCGCTCGATCATATATTTGCCCGCCAGTCCGGCGTGCCAGCTGGTGCCGCAGGCGGCGATGTTCAGCTTGCGCAAGTTGCGGAACTCCTCTTCGGAGACATCCATCTGCTCCAGAAACACCTTGCCCGTGTCGAACGAGACGCGTCCCATGGCGGTGTCTCGCACCGCCCGCGGCTGCTCGTAAATTTCCTTGAGCATGAAGTGCTTGAAGCCGCCCTTTTCCGCCATGATGGGGTCCCAGGTAATGTGCTGCACCTCGCGCCGCACCGGCACACCGTCAAAATCCGTCAGCGTTACACCCTCGGGTGTGAGTACCGCGAGATCGCCATCGCCCAGGAAGAAAAGGTCGCGGGTGTGATACAGAATGGCGGGCACATCGCTGGCCACAAAATACTCATCCTTGCCCAGCCCGATCACCGCCGGCGGCCCGTTGCGCGCCGCGATAATCTTGTTGGGTTCCGTGCTGCAGATCACCGCCATGGCAAAGACGCCGGTCAACCGCTTCACAGTCATGCGCACGGCTTCTTCCAACGAAATCTTCTTGTCCGGATTTTCCAGGATGAAAAACTTTTCGATCAGGTGCGCGATGACCTCGGTATCGGTCTCCGTCTTGTAGGTGTGACTCTCTTCGCGCAGCTGCTTCTTTAGCGCCAGGTAGTTTTCCACGATCCCGTTGTGGACGACCACGATGGTTCCGCTGCAGTCCCTGTGGGGATGCGCGTTTTTTTCGTTCGGACGCCCGTGCGTAGCCCAGCGGGTGTGGCCGATGCCGTAGCTGCCTTCCAAGTGGTTGTGGCGGATCACCTCTTCCAGGTTGCGCAGCTTGCCTTCGGCACGGCGAACCTGCAGCCCATGTTCTCCACCGGAGACGGCGATTCCAGCCGAGTCGTAGCCGCGATACTCCAGCCGCCGCAACCCGTCCACAATCACCGGCACCGCTTGTTTACTGCCGACATAGCCAACGATTCCGCACATACGCCACTCCTTGGTTGGAAACAGAAACATCATCAGATCAAACCGATGTTGCTGCAATGCTGAGCTAGGGAAGATAAGGAATGTTGAGATCGGCTGAAGCTGAAAGAGCGTTGGAACCAACGGTGGTCGAGCGAGCCAGTTTCGCACTAATCACGTCGGCTTCTGGCATGAGCGCCCGCAGCCAGAAGTTAGTGTAAGCTGCTATCGCCTCATCGGTATTCGCAAAAAGAGGGCCGTCGCCGAGAAATAAATCATATATGCCCTGCTGAAAGAAAACGGTAGCCAAGAGGCCAACCGCCGTAATCGAAGGATCGACACTCCGCAGAGCACCATGCCGCATGGAGCGTTCTATATATCCGAGAATCGCCTGGAAAATCGGCGACAAGTCCTGCCGGTATAGACGTTGCGATGTGGACTGCTGTTCCAGCAGGCTAAACCGGATTAAGCGCATCAGTTCTGGATGGTATGTGACCGTTTGTACCAGAAACGCAACTATCCGCGGCACTACCTTCTTCGGATCCTCGTCCTTTGCGAGGGCAATATCGAGTTCTTTGCCTAGACACAAGCGCTCCAGTCGTGACCGTACAGCAGTCCAAAACAGTTCGTGTTTCGTGGGAAAGTAACGAAAAACGGTGCATTCATTAACATCAGCAAGACGCGCAATTTCGCGGGTGGTTGTAGCGCTAAAGCCTTGCTGAGCGAATAGCTTTACGGAGGCTTCAACGATCCGTTCTTTGGTACCACTTTTGACTGGAGACATAATGGAGTGTTCGTTAACAGCGACTAACGCTAAGGCTATTGTCGGCGACTATCTCTAGATCTTCACCATCGACCTCTACGGCTACGCTCTGCATGATTTGGTCGAGCGAAAGCACCACGCGGAGATTGCTCTTCTTGCGCACCAACACCCCTGTCATACCCGCCATGGCACCAATCCTAATGCGTACGCGTTCGCCTATAACGAGATAGGGGTGCGGCTCGATTTGTCGGAGATGAAGATCGGCACGCAGCGATTCGATCTCGAATTTAGGTAATGGCGCCGGCTTGTTTCCGCTGCCGACAATAGACAACACTCCAGGAACCTCCAAGACACGCATTCGGTCACCGCGGTTGATGTGCACGAAGATGTAGTTTGGGAACAGGGGCAGTTCCAATGTTAGCTTCGCACGGTGTTGCCAATGACGAATTGAGCGGTATAAAGGCAAAAAGTGTTCGACTGAGCGTTGATTCAAGTGTGTGGCGACCGCCTTTTCGTGGTGCGAAGCGGTGTAGACCGCATACCACTGTGGCTCCGCAACCGAAACGATGGTTTGCTCGTTGGACACAAACGGACGCCGACTTGCGCAAGTCTCAGACATAGCTTCGCTATCCCCACTCGGAAATTACTTTTTCCACAGCGGCTTTTAATTGAATTTCAGGCTTGGACAGTCTTAATAAACCGTCGACCTAATCCACCGCACGCTGTAATGAGACGCCGGTTGCCTGGTCGCAGCATGCACTCGTCTGCAAGAACAGAGTGTCTGCTGTCGCAAGTATGCATGCACATGGCTTGCCATTCAGCAACCCGACCCGTTTCTTTGTGCCAAAAACCTAAGAGGCTTGTTTGCAATATCTATTTGGCTAACGAGTGAAAGAGTTAAGTCCGCTTACTTCATAGCATGTGCATGCTTCCAGAATCGAGAGTCCCGATTCTGGACTATTGGCCATTCTTGGTAGAGGACATTGAAATGCGGTCTAAAGCAGGAACTTGGTCTGGGGCACTTCAAAGGACGGAACTGGCGCGGCTTTCACCATCACGCCAGGCTCGGCATTGCCGCTTACGGCTTCCTGGTGATGGAGCGATGCCTTTTCCCTCCACGCTGCACGCAGCCGACGTGGAGCTACACCTACCCGCCCTGTTCCTCAGTGCGAAGCCCCGCGGCACTGCCGATTAGAACGGAATGGCACAATCCGTAGCTGAACGGTGACAAAAAGGCATGCGCGAAGTTCATGGAGCATTCCGCCGAGTACCTGCGTGGCTGGGCCGGCAGCCGCAGTGCCGAGGCAGACCGGCTTTCCACGAGTATCGGTGAAAAGCCGGATGGCGATGCCTATCTGTGGTTGAGGACGTACTGCGAAGCGGCTCGGGCCGAAACGGACGCTGCGGCGCTTGTTGAATTGTCAGATCGAATCACCAAAAAGGTTGAATAGAAACGACGAGCTCCCACACCCCGAAGGCGGACGCGCTGACCAGTATTCCAAGGGATCTGCCCCTAGCCCAAAAGGCTCAACAAGCCCTTTGAGGTCTAGCCTGGTGTGGCGGTCCAGCGCGGCGCGGTCAACCGGTCTGGTGCATTTGCAGGGTAAGGCGTTCATCTCTCGACTTCTGCATCGGAAAGCAAATGGTGGCAGGATCAGAGAGTTGTTGACGAACTCCTCCTACGGCCACTTGTTCCGACCATTACGATAGAACTTCCAATAGCGCACAATCTAGGCCGGAGGTCGGTGATAACCGCCATGGCCGGTTTTGCCACGTGCCTCTTTGCCCAACTGCCAGACCGCGCTTCCGCAATCCCGGCTGGCGTGCGGGATTTTTGCGAGCGGCAACTGGTAGAGCAGCGGTCTTGGAAACCCGGCCGATCTTGGTTGAGACGCGCCTCGATCGCGAGAGGTTTAAAACTCCCTCTTCGCGGCGAGGCGCTTAGCGCTGGAGCAGCGTGGTGGCGGGAACCTTGATATTGATTGTCGTCTTCACGCCTGCTTATTGACTACTGCGGAACCGGGCCCCGGACCACCTGAACGAAGTCTCCGGTATGTATTTTTCTGGCAAAGGCAGCCTTCACCTCTGCTGCGCTCAGCTTTGCATAGGTCTCTGCTGCGCGGATCGGTTCATCCAGCGGCAAACCGATTTCGGCGCGACGAAGGAATCCTTCCACGACCGCATCTTCGCTTGATTCGCTCAAGGGAATTTGCCGCAGCAACAAGGCCTTTGCCTGATGCAACTCATTGGCGGGAACATCTTCGGTACGCATCTGATCGAGATCGCGCTGAATCAGGGCTCTTGCTTTGGAAACGTTTTGAGGGTCGCAGCCGTAGGTAACGGAGTAGCTGGCCCTGGTCTCGGATGCTTGCAAGCGCACGTCAACGGTGTACACGTAGCCCGCCACCTGCCGCAAATCATGGTAAAGACGGGTCGCGTAAAAGCCGCCACCCAACACATGGTTGCCCAGCTGCAAGGGATAGTAATCCGGGTCGAAACGGTTCAGATTCAATTGCTCGCTGAGATCGACGGAATCCTGTATGGCTTCAGGATCGGGAACGTTCGATGCCGAAGGTTGATTCAACGGAACTGGAGGCAATATGGTATTGGGCTTGGGGCCGACTGACTTCCAATCGCCAAACCATTTCTCGATGACCGCTTTGGCTTCCTCGGGGGAGACGTCGCCTATGACCACAATGGTTGTCAGGTCAGGCCTGAAGGTGTCGGCGAAG
Organism: uncultured Acidobacteriota bacterium; assembly: GCA_963732315.1. Taxonomy (GTDB): domain Bacteria; phylum Acidobacteriota; class Terriglobia; order Terriglobales; family Acidobacteriaceae; genus TOLSYN. The sequence continues at coordinate 1,222,956 of CAVSYY010000018.1, read as the reverse complement.
TATTGTTTCACCCGGCTTAAGTTGATGGTAGCGATGGTAGCGGGCGTAGCTTGCCGCAGGGCAGGGTCGCTCTTAGGCAGCAACGCCAGATCCAAGGCGCGCGAGGTCAGGTATTCCGGACTGATCAGGTTACCGGCAACAAACTGCGAGACCTGCTGTTGGACGACGGGGAAGGACTCCGCGGGCAGCGCCGGGTGAAGTTCGTTGTCGGCCAGCAATTGAACCCCTCGGGAAAAGTTATCCTTCAAGACTTTGAGCGAAAAGTTGTAGCCCGCACTCTCGTTCGCGCCGATATCGTCGAGAGCTTTGCGGAAAGCCAGCCGGTCCAGGGTCTGCGTTCCGTAGGTGAACAGGCTTTCCAGCAGATCGGAAATGCCTTCCCTCCCGGCGGGCGCCTCCAGGTCCGAGTCGTGCTTGACCACTCCCATGACGGTAACCGTAGGACTGACTGCGTCCTGCTTGACGATCAAGCGAATTCCGTTAGGCAGGGTCGTATCCGAAGCGGTGCTGTAGTTCGCGGGCACTTTGAGTTCGGCTAGAGAACTCTCCGCCCAATCGGGCAATTTCACCGGTTTGGTTGGAGCCGCCGTCACTTGCTCTGCCCCACCGAAGCCTTTCGCCGCAACCGGTTTCCCGCTCGGCACCGGTTTTAGAATGGCGGTGATGGAACTCTGGCTGACCAGGGTTTGCTTGGCCACTCGGTTCACGTCCGCCAGGGTGACGCGACGGATGGCTTCGACGTCGTCGTCCGGAGAGGTGCGGCCCTCCGCGGCCAGGGCATTGGACCAGACATCGGCAAGTCCCGGAATCGAGTTGCGCTGAAACTCAGCCTCGGCGAGCTCGCTTCTTTTGGCCGCCGCTACCAGGTCTTCCGGGACGCCTTTGGCCGCATAGTTTGCCAGGATCTGCCGCATCTCAGCAATCGCAGCAGATGGATCGGCATCGGCGGAAAGAGCCACCATGCCGTAGCCGACGCTGGCCTTCGGATAGGTTTCCGCCATACCAAACTCCGCGGCCAAAGCCTTGCCTGCCGGCACCATTGCGTAGAGGTCGCCGCGCTGACTGGACAACACGTCACTCAGCACCTCGGCTGCCGCATAGTCCGCCGAGTCCGTTCCGGGAAGGCGATAGGCGACGAATCCGAGGACATAAGGAAGATTGCTGTCGAGAGTGAAGTTCTCCGGCTTCACCGGCATCAAGTCCACGGCCGGGCGTGCCGGTAATGGATGACTGGGAACGCCTTCAAACCCTTGCTTGACCTTTGCCATAGTCGCGGCTGGATCGATATCGCCTACGATGACAAGAATTGCATTGGAGGGCGAGTACCAGCTCTCGTAGAACTTCTTCAGCATCTCGCCCGTGGTCGCATCGAAAGAGTCTTTCGTGCCCAAAGGATCGTGCGCATAAGGAGTCTCCGCGAACATATCTTGATTCAGGCGGCTGATGAACTTGTAAGTCGGATTGGAAAGGTCGCGCGCTACTTCCTGTTCGATCGCGCCTCGCTCCTGAGCCCATTGCTGCTGAGCGTCGTCGATGCCGCGCAGGCAGGCGGCCTGCGCCCGCAGCGCAACGTCGAGATCGGAGGCCGGAACGGTGGCAAAGAATTGCGTAATGTTCTGCTGGGTGTCAGCGTTGTTCTCTCCGCCCAGCAGGGCGTAAATGGCCGCCGTCTGATCGGCGGACATGCCCTCGCATCCGCGAAACGCCATGTGCTCCTGGGCGTGGGCCATCCCAGGAAATCCCGGGGGAGTCTCATCGCCACCGGCCAGAACGTTCATCTCCACGGTGACCACCGGAGCCAGCGGGTTGCGAATGAGAACCACGCGCAGGCCGTTGGAGAGCGTGGCTCGCGTGACTCGGCTCTGCTGCTCACCTGAGCCGGAATGGACTAAAAGGCTGAATAGAAGCGGCAGGAGCAAACGACGTTGGAAGGTCACGCTGGATTTCCTCCGGAACATATAGATGCTGGCGCGCTCGCCCAGTAGCTAAGCCCGCCGGTTAACCTGATGTCGATGCGTTTCTTCCGAGTCTCCGATTCGTTCTATGCCAACGAGTTGAGAGCTCTTGTGAGGCACCAGACCAACACGAAACCGGAGAATCCGGCCCAAGGTATTACGGCTCGGTTCCCGTGCTGCCAGGCGTCGGGAAAAAATCCGGCAATTGCAGTGAAGAGAAACGACCCGGCAGCCAGACTCAAAAACACCATGACCAGCGCCGGAGAAACTGAAAACAGATGGGCCGCAATCAATCCTCCAGCAACGGGAGCCAGGGCATCGAGCGCAAGGAAAACGTAATCCTTCCATTCCGGCGCTCTCCCACCCGTGGACAACAGGATGGTATTCAATCCGTCGCAGATATCATGAGCCACCACGCCCATCCCGACGATCAGGCCCATCTGCAGAGAGATGGTGGTGGCCGCGAAGATGGCGGTTCCGTCGAGTGTGCTATGGACGATGAGCAGAGCGGCGCTGACTCTTCCTGCCGTGCGGTCTTGCTCGCCGCGCGACGAGTAACGATCAGCGGCTCGTCGAATGCAGAGAATCAGGAGTGCGCCCAAGGCGGCAATGGCAAAGACATAGATGCCCGTCAGGCCTCGTACGGCGGCAGCGGTAAGCGCGGACGGCAGCAGATCCAGAGACGCCGCACCGATCAGTACGCCGCCTCCGAAGGCCATGAGCAGATGAATCCGGCGCTGTAGCAGTACTGCACAATAACCACCGATCGAAGTGGAAACCGCGGCCATCGAAGTAAGAATAAGAGCTTTCAACTTGCTGTTCCCCGGTTTAACAGGCCTCGGTGCTGAATCCGTCTTCGGTCAAGAGGCCGGCAAACTCGAACCGGCGCCCTCGACTTGTCGATAATGATACATTATTATCGTTACACGCGCGAAAGCGGCCGAGTTCAAAACTGAGCGAACCATGGAAAAACGGAATACACGACAGAAGGCTGCAATTCGCGAGGCATTCACCGGAGCCGACCGGCCACTGTCTCCGGAAGAGGCCTTGAAAGAAGCTCAACATCACCATCCTTCCCTGGGGATTGCGACGGTGTATCGAAATATTCAAACACTGGTCGAAGAAGAATGGCTCCGGCCGGTCGAGGTGCCGGGCGATTCGACGCGCTACGAGGTCGCAGGCAAGGAGCATCATCATCACTTCCAGTGCAAGGAGTGCGGGAAGCTCTATGACCTGGAGGGTTGTGTGGCGCAGGTCAGGCCGAAACTGCCCAGGGGATTTCGCGCGACCGGTCACGAGTTCTTTGTGTATGGCCTTTGTGCGGCGTGCGTCCACATTTGATCCCAGGCGCCAGCCTGACAGTACAAAGGAGCGGGTCGCAAGTTCAACCCGCAACCGGGGCTATAGGCTGAGCAGGCTGAGAGCCCCTTCTTTATCCACAGGTTGCAGAGATCATGAGCGGTGACTCGAAACCAGGAATTTCAGCCCTCTTTTTGAAAGACCTTTAAATATCTAGATTTAGGCTGGCTGCCGGGTGATACCCCTTGCGAAACTTTCCGGCTTGTCGCGAGTTAGAGTAAGAGTATATGTGGTGTTGAGCTGTATGCAGAAAAGTTAGAATTCGTAGTCAACATAATCGGCAGGAGCAGATATGAAGACACATGTGCTCGCAGCGTTGTTTTTGACCATGGCCGTGGCGACCGGAACTGTGACGGCCCAGAACAATCCCGATACCTATGCTCAAGTTGCAGAGCCGCAGTACATCAACAGCTTCTATGCTTTGACCCCGAACGGGAATCTGATTGAGCTAGAGTACAGGAACGTGGCGTTCCGCCCGAAGAGCTGGGCGGTGCCGGGCTACGCGTCGTTCAAGACGGTCGCCGATCTCAAGCCCGCCCAATCTCCGATTCGACTTCCGGCGTCGGCACAGTTCGTGGTTCGTGGGCGCGTGAACGTCGATCCTGCAACGGTCTATGAACTGCGTATGCTGAAAGACTCGAAGAGTCACCGTGAACTCGTGCTGACCCAGGCACATGGTTCTATCGTCGGCGGGGGAATAAACCCGGAAGAGGGCGCGATACCAATCCGATTTGAGGAATATGGCAGCTCTTCGTTCCGCGTAGTCCCGGTGCAACCGCTTGCGCCCGGAGAGTACGCACTGATGGTGCGCGGGCGCTATTCCCAGCTTTACTGCTTTGGCGTGGATGGCGCGAAGCAGTGACGCTGGAGAAAAAGAGCACGGTTTTCGCAAGTTGACGTAAATGGAACTCGCCTGTGACGTGTTCTGCCTCTCCATGGCCGGATGCTAAATCAGAGGGCAGCAGGTGAGCACGGTAATCAACCTACTTCGCCCCTTTAGCGCTGCCCCAATGCCGCGTCGCACCACGCATCCTTTCCACCGCCAGACCAATCTTATTTCACGGGCACGGAATAGCGTCAGCGCTGGTCGATTCACGACCTGCGAGTCCCGTCGCGCACGCAACCAATGCACGCGCTGCAATCTCACAGACTCTAACGCAAACAGAATGAACGGACAGATTGAACAAGGAGTCCACGATGAGCCATCTCAACAAAGTTCTGTATACCGCTAAAACCCACACCACGGGTGGCCGCGACGGCGCCTCCCGCACCGACGATGGACGGCTGGACATTAAGCTATCGTCTCCGACCAACACCTCGGAGGCCGGCACCAACCCCGAACAGTTGTTCGCTGCTGGCTGGTCGGCCTGCTTCCTCTCGGCAATCAAAGTCGTCGCCGGAAAAAAGAAGATCACGCTTCCGCCTGACGCGGCCATTGACGCCGAAGTCGATTTGGGCACGGCGGATGGTAACTTTGGACTTGCGGCTCGCCTCAACATCAGCCTGCCGGGCATGGAGCACGAGGCGGCGCAAGCCCTGGTAGAGGCGGCGCACCAGGTGTGCCCTTATTCCCGCGCCACGCAGGGCAACGTCGAGGTCGCGCTCAACGTGGTGAACGCAGAAGGACTGAGGAAAGCGAGTTAAAGAAGGTTCCCTGCTTGAGGTATTCTCGACGCCGCTTCCGTGGGCCATCTTCCGCCGCCAGTGTCTTTGATGAAGCCTTGATGGCCACGCCATTTGCCCTCTCTGGAAGGAGGTACATATGAAACGGATCGCTTGCTTACTGGTCGCAGTTGCTACGGTGGCCGGCGTTGTCGCCAACTCGGTTCCCGCGTCTGGATATGCCGATGAAGAGGCCGCTCCGGTCTTTGGAATCAAAATTCCACCCGGCTACCGGGATTGGAAGTTGATCTCCGTCGCCCACGAAGCCGGCACCCTCAACGATCTTCGCGCTGTTCTGGGCAACGATATAGCGATCAAGGCCTATCGGGAAGGAAAGCTTCCGTTTCCAGACGGCACAATCATTGCCCGGCTGGCTTGGAGTTATGTCCCGTCTGAGGAAAACAACAAGGTCTTTGGACGTGAGCAATCATTCGTTGCCGGAGCCCCCACGAACGTTCAGTTCATGGTCAAGGATTCAAGCAAATACGCCTCCACGGGCGGCTGGGGATTCGCTCAATTCAAAAACGGCAAACCTAACGCCGACGCAGCGACACTGAAGAAGTGCTTTCCCTGCCACGAACCTTTCAAAGCCGGCAACTATGTCTTCACCCGTTATGCAGCTAACCCTTAATACCGAGAAAATCTTGCATGGCTGATCGACGGCAGGGGCGACGGCGATGGTCAAAAGTTGACCTTGGACCAAGTAAGGAGAAACGGCGAAATGGCAAAGATGATGGCGGTGCAAGTACCGAGGCCGGGAGCGGACTTCGAAGTGGTGGAACGCGAGATCCCGGAGCCTGGCGCGGCACAGGTGAGGATTCGCGTTCAGGCCTGTGGAGTCTGCCACAGCGATGTGTTCACCAAGGACGGTCTGTTCCCTGGCATCACGTATCCCGCCGACGTGCCGGGGTGATCGACGAGGTTGGAGCCGGAGTGACCGAATGGAAAATGGGGGAGCGCGTCGGCGTGGGCTGGCACGGCGGGCAAGACGGCACTTGTCTGGCATGCAGGCGGGGTGACTTCGTGAACTGCGCCAATGGCAAGGTCTGCGGAATCAGCTACGACGGGGGCTATCAGGAATTCATGATCGCGCCGGTCGAAGCCGTGGCCCACATGCCCGAGTCGCTTGATGCCGCCGAAGCCGCGCCGCTGATGTGCGCGGGAATTACAACCTTCAACGCTCTGCGTCATAGCGGTGCGCTGCCGAGCGATCTGGTCGCCATCCAGGGCGTGGGCGGGCTCGGCCACCTGGGAATCCAGTTCGCGAAGAAATTCGGTTATCGAGTTGCGGCCATCAGCCGCGGACCGGAGAACGCGCCGCTCGCCAAAAAGCTTGGTGCAGATGTGTATATCGACAGCGCCGCCGCCGATGCTGCGGCCGAACTCCGCACGCTCGGCGGCGCGCGCGTAATTCTGGCTACCGCGCCCAGCGGGAAAGCCATGTCGGCCCTGATCGGCGGCCTGGGCGCCAACGGCACGCTGGTGGTTGTGGGAGCCTCGATGGATCCGATCGAGGTGCCATCCATTCATTTGATTACCGGCAAAAAGAGCATTCAGGGCTGGGCGGCGGGAACTCCGACCGACTCCGAGGACACGCTGCGCTTTGCGCAGATGACAGGCGTGCGCCCCATGATCGAAAAGTATCCGCTGGCAAAAGCCGCCGAAGGCTACGCTCGCATGATGAGCGGGAAGGCGGAGTTCCGCGTGGTTTTGACCATGTGAGGTTCAACGGCATATGTCCAGCGCGACGGCAAATACATCGAGAACGGTGATCGTCACCGGCGGCTCGCAAGGCATTGGAGCCGGTGCGGTGAAGGCCTTTCTGGAGCGAGGCTACAATGTGGTCGCGAGTTCGCGAAACATTACCAGTTCGGGCACGTTCGAGGCGTCCGCCAGACTCGCGTTGGTGGACGGCGACATTGCCGCGGCTGCAACGGCAGCCAAGATCGCCGAAGCCGCCGTGAGCCGATTCGGATCGATCGATGCGCTGGTCAACAGTGCCGGCATATTTTTTTCAAAGCACTTCACCGATTACACCCTCGACGATCTGCGATCTCTGATTTCCGTCAACATCGAAGGTTTTTTCTTCCTCAGCCAGCTCGCCATCAGGCAGATGCTGGCTCAGAAGCGCGGCGGAAGCATCGTCAATATCACAACCACGATGGTGGATCATCCGATCGCCGGAGTGAACTGTGCGGTTCCCATGATCACGAAGGGCGGACTCGACGCCGTCACGCGAAGCCTGGCGATGGAATACGTGAAACATGGCATCCGCGTGAATGCCGTTGCGCCCGGCGTTGTCGATACGCCGATGCACGAGCATGACCCGAAGGATGTTCTCAAGGCGCTGCAACCGATGGGAGGAATTTCCTCCGTGAAAGACATTGTGGATGCGATCGTCTATCTGACCGAAGCCGGTCAGGTGACAGGTGAGGTGCTGCACGTGGACGGCGGTGCGCACGTTGGCAAATGGTAGTCCGCGAAGGCACTCGGCCGAGCACGAGGAAAGGAACGTCCGGTGAAAAATCCGACTCGTTATGGCACGGCACAGACCGATGGACTCTCCATCTTTTACCGGGAAGCCGGACGGAAGGACGCGCCAGTGCTGCTCCTGCTGCACGGACTGCCTTCTTCCTCACGATTGCACAACTCATCTTCGCCGCACAGGCTCCGAGGCGAGATAGCGGTCGAGGCTGGGGCGCTCGACGCTAAAGGCGCGCTGCAGCAGATCGGCTCGCAGAAGATCTTGCACCGGCCCGGTCAGCGCGGGTGAATCCGGCATGAGAAGGATTCCCGAAGCACAGTGTTCGCGCACCAGCGGCAGGTCGTGCATGGCGGCCACGATGGTAATGCCGCGTTCCACCAGGCGGCGCAGCAGGGCCATCACTTCGATCTGCCGTCCCAGATCCAGGTGCTGAGTTGGTTCGTCGAGCAGCATAAGCTGCGGTGCCTGCGCCAGCGCGATGGCAATCTTCACCCGCTGACGTTCGCCGCCGGAGAGCTCGGCAAAGATGCGATGGCGCATGCCGAGGATATCGACGGACTCCATCGCGCTCTCCACCGCGTCGAGATCTTCACCGCGAAGACCACCGAAAAAGCCGAGATGCGGAACCCGTCCCTGGGCGACAATTTCTTCCACGCGGAAGGCGAAGGGTACGTCGAGGTGCTGTGGCACCAGAGCGACGCAGCAGGAGAGCTGACGGCGCGGCCACTCTTTTAATTCCCTGCCCTGCACCAGCACCTCGCCCGCCGAGGGGCGCAGCAGTGCGGCGGCCAGCTTCAGCAGCGTGGTCTTGCCGGAGCCGTTGGGCCCCAGCAGGGCAAAGGTCTCGCCAGGCTGCACGGGGAAGCTAAGCTCGCTAAAGACGGTGCGTGCTCCATAGGTGAAGCCGACGCCGCGAAACTCAAGGATGGACGCCATCAGAGAGAGGCACTCCTTGGCCTGTGGTTCAGAAGATATAGGAAGGCGGGCGCGCCGAGAAACGCCGTCAGCATTCCCACGGGAATCTCCGAGGGTGCGAAGGCGGTGCGGGCGATGGTGTCGGCGACGATCAGGAAAAGCGCGCCGCACAAGGCCGATGCGGGCAGCAGGCGGAAGTGGTCCGGCCCCAGGATGAGGCGCAGAAAATGCGGCACCAGCAGACCGACAAATCCGATGAGTCCGCCCAGCGAGACCGCCAGCGCGGTAAGCAGCGAGCCCAACACCACCACCAGAATGCGCAGGCGATCGACGCGCACACCCAGCTGCGCGGCGTACTCTTCGGAAAGCGCCAGCGTGTTCAGCTGACGGGCCAGCGGCAGAGCCAGCAGGAGGACGGCGACTTCGGCCACGGCCACACAGGAGAGCTGCGTCCACGAAGGCACGGTAATTTCGCCGTGCAGCCACGCCTCCAGAATGCGCGTGCCCGGATTGGTTGACTCCTGCCGCAGCTCCAGCGCCGAGGTGGCCGCGTTCAACATGGTGCCGATGGCGAAGCCCGCCAGCAGCATGTTCTCCATGGCAAAGTGGCCGCCTGCGCGGGCCAGCTTCCAGACGATGGCCATGGCCAGCAGCGATCCGGCGAAGGCTAGCAGCTCGGTCGCGCCCACTCCGGCAAACGTGAGCATGGGCAGGAAGAATACAGCGACTGCGCCGCCCAGCGCCGCGCCGCCCGAGGCCCCCAGCACAAAGGGATCGGCCAGCGGGTTGCGAAACAGTCCTTGAAAAAGCACACCGGTGGCCGAGAGCGCGGCGCCGACGAGTCCTGCGGCGAGCACGCGCGGCAGACGCAAGGTAAACAGAATGACTCCGGTATCGCCCGCGGCCGATGGATGCAGAAGCGCGCGCAGCACATCGGCGGCCGAGAGCTTCACCGCGCCCATCCCGGCCGAGACCACAATCGCCAACAGCAACAGCATGGCCGGAAGCGCAATGGTGACGAATGTCCGCGGACGCCGCGTAATTTGCGACGTTGCTTTCGGAGTTGCCGGCGACCGGTTTGAGTTCAGAACTTCCAGCTCTCGCCTCCAAATTTGAATTCGACTCCGGAGCGGATGGTGAACGGCAGCGCCGGATAGCCGAAGGATTCATAGTAGCGCTGATTCAGCAGGTTCTCCATGCTGGCGTAGGCGCGGATGCGGCGGGCGAGCCGGACGCTGCGTAAACATATCGAGCCGCTGGTAGGCGGGATCGAGGTTGCGGTTGGGCAGCAGCAGCGTGGTGCCGTAGTTCTGGTCCTGCAGGAAGTCGCTGTCATCGCGGCGCGAGACCATGGTTCCGGTCATGCGTGCGGAGAAGCGCCCAGAGCTCCAATCCACTGAAAAATATCCAGTGTGGGGAGCGATGTGGAAAGGCCGTGCGCCCACAAGCGGCGAGAACGCTCCGATGGGAATGTTGGGGAACAACGGATTGGCGGATGGAAACAGCGCATCGCTGGAAAAGGAGTGCTGCACCACGGCATCGGTGTAGGTCCAGCCGCCGCGGACGGTGAGATTGTGCGTGATGTGGTACTCGGCTTCGACCTCGGCTCCCTGCGCGGAATACGACAGCGTGTTCAAGGCCGCGCCGCCGAAGCCGCCGGGAATGATCGCGCCTAGCGTTGTAATCTCTTGTTGCGAGACGCCGAGTTCGGTCAGTCCCTGCAAGGGAACGAACTCCGCCTGATCGCCGAATTCGTTGTGGAAGTAGGTGATCGAAAGGCGCGCCTTGCCGTGCAGCAATGTCTGCTGCACGCCGCCGTCGTAGGTGCGCGAGCGTAACCATTGGAAGGGACGGATGTTGTATTGCGCGACGATCGATTGGCCGGTAGAGCCGAGGCTCTGCAGCAGATCGTAGAGCGAATTGGTCTCGTAGTAGATGCTCGGCTCGTTAATGCCCTTGCCGAAGTTGAAGACCAGGCGCGTGCCGCTCAGGATGTTTTCATCGCGCGGTTTGAGGAGATAGTAGGCCAGCGAGGCGCGCGGCGATCCCGCAAAACCGAAGACGGCGTTGCTCTCCAGTCCGGCGCCGGCGGTGTAAAAGAGCCGCTGCCAGAGGCCGCCGCTGAGCTGAATGGTGTAGTTGTAGTTGTTGTGCTCGACCGTGGGCTTGGCGAAGCCGTCGTTGGTATATCCGTCCTCGTGGTCATAACGGAAGCCGAACAGAGCCGACGAGCGCGCTGTTGAAACGGTAGTCCGACTGGGCATAGACCGAGTCGCGGTCGCTGAGCGTCGAGGTGGCATAGGAGCCGGGGGCATATTGCAGAATTCCCTGCCCGGTGACCTGATAGCCGTTGGCGCCGCGAATGGTCTCGACATCTCCCAGATAGATCTGATCGAGGTAGGGATCGAAGGCGGGGATTCCCGTAGGGCCGCCGTTGGTGTATTCCGAGCGCAAGCGCAAACCGGCATAACGCACCAGGTTGTGCCAGCGGGGCGAGGGACGATTCTCCAGGGTTGCGCCGAAGGCAGTGTCCTGCTCGCGGCTGACGCCGTCGTCGGGGATTCCGTAGAGCGCGATGGCGTTGGCGGAGTTGAATGCGGAGACCGAGCGCCGCACGGTGGCGCGCAGCTCGGTATTGGGAAGCAGTTGCCAGCCGAAGTTGCCGAGATAGCTGCCGTTGTGGAACTCGCTGTTGGGCGTGCTGTTCTGCGTATCGAAGCGGGAGACAGTCCGTGAAGTAATCGAAGCGCCGCCATGCGCCGCCCAGGTTGCCCTCCTGATGAAGGGTGCCGAAGGTGCCGCCGTCGATGGCGTAGCCGAGTTCGGGCAACGGAGTGACGCCGCGCCGGGTGACGAGATCGAGCACGCCGGCATAGGCGTCCGCGCCGTAGAGCGCGCTGTTGGAGCCGCGATAGAGCTCCGCTTTTTCATAGCCGGCAGAGCTCAGATTGGCGAAGTTCACAGCGCCGCCAATGTCGTTGGCCGGAACGCCGTCGATGATCACCATGTTCGCGTTCGAGGGGCCACCGCGCACGTAGAGCGAAGTGACGGCTCCGACTTGACCGGTGCTGGTGACCTGGGCTCCGGACTGGATGCGCAGCTCTTCTTCGACGGCGCGGCGGGTGTCCAGGGCCTGCTCGCCGATTACGCTAATGGAAGCGCCGGTCTCTGCTTCGGGAGTGGGAACCCCGGTGGCGGTGACCACGATTTGCTGCGCCACCACGGAGGGTGAAAGCGTGAGGTCGATCTCAAGCGGGCGTGTGCCGGCGACGAACTTCTCCTCGCTCGAAGCAGGCTGGAACGAGGCGGCCTGGGCGCGGATGCAAAAGCGTCCCTGGCCTGAGATGGTGAAGGAATAATGCCCGCTGGCGCCGGAGTTAGTCGTTTGCACAACCTTTCCGGTATCGATCTCAACGAGCTCGACCGTGGCGTTTTGAATGACCGCGCCCAGGGTGTCGCGAATAGTGCCGCTGATGGCGGCCGCGCTGGAGGCCATCAGAGGTGCAGCCGTCAGACCAATGATGAGAAACGTTACGATCGCGCGAATTACAACTCGGAAACCAGACTTCATATTCATGCTCCACAAATGGTTCAGGTTCAGCGGGCTACCGCCGAGCGAAGTTGACGGGCGAATGCTTCCAGGGCGTCAAAGGCGACTGGACTGGGATACTGCAGGCGCTCGTCGATGCGCAGAACGCGGCCCATGCGCACCGCCTCGAGCGAACGCCATCCCGCACGCTCTCGCATCTCCTGCAATCCGAAGGGCGCGTCCTGCAGCACCAGGATGAACTCGGGCTTGCGCGGAAGAATCGCTTCGATGTTCAGGTTGATCCACTCCTGCGGGAGATCGTCGGTGACCGAACGCGCACCGGCCGCCGAGAGCAGCTCGGTGATGAAGGCGCGGCGCCCGGCGGTGATGCACGGGTCGAGCGAGATGGCGAGAAAGACGATTGGGCGATTCGCCCCGGCCTGGGCGCGCACCGCCTGCTCGCGCGCGTGCAGCCGGGCGAGCAGCGCGGAGGCTTCGCTTTCGCGGGACAGCGCGCGTCCGATGGCGGCGATGGAGTGGTAGAGTCCGGCGAGTCCGCTGGGGTTCACCAGAAAAACCGGGATGCCCATGCGCTCGATGCCGCGAATGGTCTCCGCATCGTTGAACGAGGCGATGCCGATGGCGAGGTCGGGATGCAGGACGGCCATGCGCTCCAGCGAAGGACGCAGCACGCCGCCGATGATCGGCTTGTGCCGCGCCTCGGGCGGGTACTGCGTGTAGTCGGTGATGCCCACCACATCGGCTCCGGCGCCGATCGCATAGACCGTATCGGTGATGCTGGGCGTGAGGCAGACGATGCGGTGAACGTGATCGGACAGCGTGACTTTGCGTCCCGCCTCGTCGGTGAGCACCCGCGAGGCGAACGCAGGCAGCGCGAGGGCGAACAGGAGGAGGACGCAGAGGGCCGCGCCTCGCGTAGCTCGTTGCGGTGGATTGAATGTTTCCTGCATACCACATCCAAACGCGCGAGGGCGTCGGGCGGGATTCCAAATGAGGCAGCTTCCTGTGTTGCCCCGGAGCGGGCGATGAGGACGCGCGCCCGGCTCTCCCATCGAAGCCAGACTAGCCGAAGATAAGCGTCCGGGGCAGGTCTCCTGACTCACGCGTCGTCGGTGTTGAACCGCCTTCCCAGAGACGCTTGCTCCAGTGGCTAGTGGTTCACTCCTCGGCGTTCACAGTTGCGGGACAGTGGCGGATTTGCACCGCCTTCCCTTGGCCAGACGAAAAAAGTTATATCGTTCTCAGCGGGGCAAGTCAACCGGAAAGGACGAAAACTGGTTGTGCACATTTATGCCGAGCGCGGGATTGCGATGGGAATCCGCTACAATCCTGGGCTGGAGCAAGGATGAGTGAGAGTGGTTTGTTGACGAGTGGCCGCGCGTTTCGATGGATGGTTTGTTTGGTGCTGCTGATCGCAAGCGCTGGTTACGCTGCAACGTCGCCGGGTACGGAGGGACAGGCGGGCGAGCTGGCGGTGGGTGAGCGGCTGCCCCAACTCCAAGGTGAGTATTTGAGCGGGCGCAAGGCCACGCTGCCCGACGATGTCTCCGGGCGAGTGGCGCTGCTGCAGGTGGGCTTCAGTTATGCGTCGCGAGTGACGGTGAAGGACTGGACCCGACGTTTTCGCGCGGATTTCCCTGACAAGACGCAGGTGACGTTTTACCAGGTTCCGATGCTGGGCGGCATGGCGCGGCTGGGAAAGTGGTTCATTGAAGGCGGGATGCGGCGCGGAAATGCGAAGGCCGATTACGAAAACGTGATCACGGTGTACGGCGGCACGGAGGCGTGGCGGCAGCGGCTTGGCGTGAAGGCAGGGGACGCGAAGGCAGAGGACACCGCCTATCTGGTGTTACTCGACCGCAAGGGAAACGTAGTGTGGCGGCATGCCGGGCCGTTGGAGGAAGCCGTGTATCAGGCGCTTGCGGCGCAGGTACGCAGGCTGCTTTCCGGACGATAGCGGTGCGTCATGCTACTGCATAAACCAGCCGTGGCTTACGACCAGCGACTGACCGGTCAGCGCATTGCTTTCAAAGGCCGCGAAGAACAACGCCGTTTCCGCAACGTCCTCGACGGTGGTGAATTCGCCGTCCACGGTTTGCCGGAGCATAACATTCCTGATGACATCCTGCTCAGAGATGCCGAGTTCTTTGGCCTGTTCGGGAATCTGCTTTTCCACCAGCGGCGTGCGCACAAAGCCAGGACAGATCACATTGCAACGCACGTTATGCTCGGCCCCTTCTTTGGCGACCACCCTGGCCAGACCTTCCAGCCCGTGCTTGGCGGCGACATAGGGAGCCTTGAGTTTGGAGGCCTCCTTGGAATGCACCGAGCCCATGTAGAGGATGCTGCCGCCGGTTCCCTGCCGGTACATATGCCGGAGCGCGGCGCGGGTGGTCAGGAACGCTCCGTCGAGATGAACGGCTAGCAGTTGCTTCCATTGGGCAAATTCAAACTGGTCGATGGGCGCCACGATCTGGATGCCGGCATTGCTCACCAGAATGTCGAGTTTGCCGAAGACCGCAACGGCCTGGCCGATGCCGTCGTCAACCTGCTGCTCGTTGGTCACATCCATGGCGATGCTGACGCACCGATGGCCGGTCGAGTCGAGTTGCTTCGCAGTGGCGTTCGCCGCATCGAGATTGATGTCGGCAATGGCGACCATGGCGCCTTCGCGCAGAAAGGTGCTTGCGATTGCTTTGCCGATGCCGCTGGCAGCCCCGGTAACAACGGCGACTCTATTTTTCAGGCGCATGATTTCATGTCCTCACATTGTCCGGTGGAAATTATCTCAGGGAATCGCGGCCGGGCACAGTTGCCGAGCCGTTGAAGCGCACTCTAGAATGATGCGGTATTCAGGACAGAGGAGCCATCGATGGTATGCACGGTGAACCAGGGTACGAAGATTTACTGGGATGAAGTTGGGGAGGGAGACCCTCTGCTGCTCATCATGGGGCTGGGCTATCCGTCCGATGCATGGCATCGCACCCGGCCGGTTTTAGCCAGGAAATACCGGACCATCGCCCTGGACAACCGCGGTGTTGGCCGGAGCGACGTGCCGCCGGGTCCCTATTCGATTGCCCTGATGGCGTCGGACGCAGCCGCAGTGCTCGACGCCGCGGGCGAGCAAAGCGCGCATGTATTCGGCTTCTCCATGGGAGGCATGATCGCGCAGGAGTTCGCTCTACGGTACCCCGAGCGGGTGCGATCCCTGATTCTCGGCTGTACGTCTGCGTGCGGTCCCCGCGCGGTGCAGGCCGAACCGGAGGCGGCACAGATGCTGATGTCGCGCGGAAACATGACTCCGGAGGATGCGGCCCAGGCGGCGGTGCCGTATATCTATGCCCCTTCGACTCCGCGCCAACTCATCGACGAAGATATAGAAGTGCGGCGGCCGTGGTTTCCGAGACCCGAAGCATACCTCGCACAGCTGCAGGCGATCCTCGAGTGGGAATCCGACGGACGGCTATCGCAGATCCATTCGCCCACCCTCGTGATTCATGGCGAATCCGACCGACTGGTGCCAGCAGGCAACGGACGAATCCTGGCGGAGAAGATTCCAGGCGCAAACCTGATCCTGCTCGCCAATGCCAGCCACATTTTTACCACCGACCAGACAGAAGCGGCTCAGCGCGCGATCCTGGAGTTTTTGGAAGCGAATTAACCGGGGGGCCTGCTGATGGTTTGCCCCGCTGCGAACAACCCCAGTTTTTTGAGAGATGAGTACATCTGCTGCTTCTCATCTGCCGACAACACGGAGAGCACAGCTTCGAGGTCTCTGGCGTGTTTCTCGAAGCACGATGCGGCTACTTTCCTTCCTTCTCTGGTGAGTTCAACCAGCCGCGCCCGCCGGTCTGCCGCGCTCGACTTGCGAACCACAAGCCCAAGTTTCTCCAGGCGATCGATGGCCGCCGTCATGGAACCGCTGGCCAGCAGCACCTTTTGTTGAATCCCGGTGATGGTGAGTGGCCCCTTATGCAGCAAGGCCTCCAGCGCGGCGAAATCGGTCAGGCAGAGCCCCGAACTTGCGATGCTCTGCTCCGCCAGACGACTGAGCGCGCGATAACTCCTGGTCATTACGATCCACAGCCGAGGTGCGGTAATGCGGGTGCGGCTTTTCTTTGCGGGACGTTCCCTCTCCGGCAGCCTAGACATGAGCTTTCTTCTCTCCGGCCAATTGCAACAGGCGGTCGAGCGAGGCTGCTCCCGCGCCGCTAATCATCAGGAATGCGGTGATCGCGAGCACCAGTAAGTGATACTCGTAGCCCTCGCCCTTCTGCGTCCCCATCCAGTTCATGAAAAAACCGTTGTGGATGTGCACCGTCGCGATGGCCACGGCCATGTTTACACAGATTCCGAAGGCTGCAATCCGCGTCAGTAATCCGAAGATCAGTCCGAGTCCACCGAAAAACTCCGCGCAAATCGCCAAGAAAGCAAGTGGCGCAGGGATATGCATGGAAGCCGTGAAAAACCCCATCGTCGCGGTGAATCCGTGGCCACCAAACCAACCCAGCATCTTCTGGGCGCCGTGTGCGAAGAAGACCACGCCGAGCACCAAACGAAGAATTGTAGTTGCAGCATCGTTGTTGGTGGCGATCAGTTTACGAATCATAAAACTCTCCTTTGCAGCTCCATGGAACCGTCGGAGATGCTATTCAACAGATTATATGTCCTTACATAATGATTCTTTATATACGGTCACAATTGAATCGTCAGCCGCCGGCAGCGCATCGAATTGAAGAAAGAGAGGCACCCTATGTCACTACGGCCTGTGAGGCAAATTCTTTATACTCAACCGACCACGGAAGGCGCAGGCGTAAAGCTGCAGCGCGCCTTCGGCTTTGGAAAGACGAAAGAATTCGATCCGTTTCTGCTGCTCGACGATTTTCGCAATGATCGGCCGGAAGATTACCTGGCGGGCTTTCCCTGGCATCCGCACCGCGGAATTGAGACCATCACCTACGTGCTGGCCGGCTCGGTGGAGCACGGCGACAGCCTGGGCAACAAGGGTAAGATGACGGCGGGCGATGTGCAGTGGATGACGGCCGGCAGCGGCATTCTTCACCAGGAGATGCCCAAAGGCGATGCCTCAGGACGCATGCACGGCTTTCAGTTGTGGGCGAACCTGCCATCCTCGCTGAAGATGAGCGATCCCCGCTATCAGGACATCCCGTCCAGCGCGATTCCGGAGGTGACCGAGGACGATGGCACGCGCGCACGCATCATTTGCGGCGAGTTCTGGGGCAAGCGAGGGCCGGTCAAGGGCGTGGCCGCCGATCCGGCTTACGTGGACATCTCCGTTCCGTCCGGCACCAGAAAGCGCATCCGGGTGGAAGTGGACCGCAACGCGTTTGCTTATGTTTTCGCCGGCTCAGGCACCTTCCGCGACGCGGCGGAGCCGCGCGCGGTGCTGACCGAGCACACGGCGATTTCTGAAGTCGCTCCCACCTACGACGCCAGAAACCACTCGCTGGTGCTGTTCGATCGCGGAGACGAAATTGTGGTGCAGGCCGGGCCGGAGGGCATTCGCTTTCTGCTGGTCTCGGGCAAGCCGCTCGAAGAGCCGGTCGCCTGGTACGGCCCTATCGTGATGAACACGCCGGGAGAACTCAAGCAGGCGATGATCGAGTTGCAGGAAGGCACCTTCATCCGGCATCGCAAAATCGCTTGAGCAGGGCTGGGTTACGGCTCCGGCGGCGGCGGGTACTGATTGGCTGGATGAGAGTTTCTGCCGAGGGTTTGCATGCCACCCCAACGGGCGGCCCTGCCAGTAGAGCAACGAATAGCGCAATTGATTGCCGGAGTTGCTCGGGCGGAATATTCTGGTGAACGCGCGGGCGGTGCGAATCATCGAACCAGGGTGCGAGAAACGGCGTGCTGCCAACAGCAAGGGGAGGGAGGTTGCATGTGCGAAGATGGATGAGCATCATTAAGAACGCAATGGTGGCGGCGGACCGGGATCATATGTGGGTGTTCGCTGCCGGACTTTCCTACTACTTTGTATTGAGCTTTTTTCCGGCACTGATCGCCCTCTCGGCAATAGTGAGCCTGCTTCCGCTGCCGAACCTGTTCAATCCAACCATTGCCTTGATGTCTCGCGTCATTCCGTCGGACACGATCGGGATCGTACACCAGATTCTCCACGACCTGATGAATCCCCATCGTGGAGCACTGCTGTCCTTCGGAATCGTTAGTACGCTGTGGACGGCATCCAGCGGATTTTCCGCGATGATCGAGGCACTCAACGTTGCCTACGCTGTGCCCGAGACCCGTCCATTCTGGAAGACGCGCGGATTGGCCGTATTGATGGTACTCCTGCTCGGCGGTCTTCTGTTGATCGCTTTGGCTGCCATGGTGGTGGGGCCAGAATTCGGAGGGTGGCTGGCCCGAGTCCTGCACATAAGCCTTCTGGCTCGCATCTGGCCATGGGTGCGATGGACTGTTTCCGGGGCATTCATCGTGGCTGCGGTAGAGAGCATCTACCTGCTCGGGCCAAACTTGAAGCAACGCGTTGTTCATACGCTGGTGGGCGCCGTCTTCGCGGTTATCCTTTGGCTCGCACTCTCCTATGCGCTGGGAATCTATTTTCAAAGATTCGCCAACTTTAATCGAACCTATGGAGCACTGGGCGGGGTCATCGCGCTGATGATATGGATGTACTGGAGCTCTTTTGTTATACTGCTGGGAGCGGCGATCAACAGCCAAGGCCTGCAGGCGAGTGGTCAAGGAACGCTGCCTTTGAAGCAGCCTGTACCGCGGCCGAAGCAGGAGACCGCGAAACCGGGCGACCTTGCAGCGTAACCGCCCGGAGCGGCAACTAATGCGTGGGTGTAGAAATCGATCGGGCCAGCGCCTGGTCGAGGTCGGCGATGAGATCGTCGGCGTCTTCGATGCCCACGGAAACTCTCACCAACTCGGGCGGAAGCGCGCGTGAAGCGGCGATCTCGGCTGGAACGCTGGCGTGCGACATGCATCCTGGCAGGCTGATTGTGGAATGCATGCTTCCGAAGCTTACCGAGATCTGAAACATCTTGGCCTGCTCGGCCACCGAGCGCGCCGCCTGGGCCGAGCGCGCCGTAAAGCAGAGCACCGAGCCTGCGCCCGAGGCCTGCTGCTGTTGCCGCGCGTATCCGGCATCGCTGTTGAGACCAGGGTAGAAGACGCGCTCCACGCGCGCGTCGGCGGCGAGAAATTCGGCTACGGCCAGTGCATTGCGCTGCTGAGCGTCGATGCGCAGTTTCAGCGTCTTCAGGCCGCGCAGCAGCAGAAAGCAGTCGAACGGAGCCAGCGCGCTGCCCTCGCCGTTCTGCATCAGGTAGATGTCTTCGGCGAGGTTTGCATCGCCTACTACCACCACGCCACCCATCACGTCGGCGTGGCCGCTGAGAAACTTGGTCGCCGAGTGCACCACGATGTCAGCGCCCAGCGCGAGCGGATTCTGCAGGTACGGAGACATCAGCGAGTTGTCCACCACCAGCAGCGCCTTGTTCTCGTGCGCCAGTGCGGCCAGCGCCCGCAGGTCGAGAACGCGCAGCAGAGGATTGGTCGGCGACTCCACGAAGAGCACACGCGTTCGCGGCGTGATCTTCGCGCCGAACGATTCCAGATTGCCGGCGTCGGCATAGTTCGCTTTGATGCCCGAGCGCTCCAGGATGCGCGTGAACAGCCGGCAGGTGCCGCCGTACAGATCGATGTCGGCGAGGATTTCATCGCCGGTGCGCAGCGTGCGCGCCACTGCGGTGATGGCGGCCATTCCACTGGCAAAGGCAAAGCCGCGCGTGCCGCCTTCCAGCCGGGCGACCTGCTCTTCCAGCACCGTGCGGGTTGGATTGCCGCTGCGTGAGTAATCGTAATCGCCGAATTGGTCCGCGTGTTCCTGCTCAAAGGTTGCAGTCTGGTAGATGGGCGTGGCCGTGGGACGGAAGCGATCTCCGGGCGCAGCGTCGAATTGCACGAGCCGGCTAGCGAATTTCATCGGCGGCCTCCGTCCGAAGCTTTACTGCAGCCAGCAGCCGCAAAAGCCTGTTCGAGGTCGGCGATGATGTCGGCGGGCGACTCCAGTCCCACCGAGAGACGAATCAGTCCCTCAGAGATGCCGAGTTGCTGGCGCACTTCGGGGCCGAGATCGGCGTGCGTCGTTGTGGCCGGGTGCGTGACGAGCGTCTCCAGCCCGCCGAGGCTCTCGGCGCGGGTACAAAGCTGCATGGCGTTGATGGCTGCGATTGCGGTGGTGTAAGGCGCGTCCAGTTCGAAGGAAACCATGCCGCCGGGTGCGCGCTGTTGGCGCAGAGCAAGCTCATGCTGCGGGAACGACTTGAGCCCGGGATAAAAGACACGCGCAACGCAAGGCTGCGCTTCCAGCCACTCGGCAATGATCTGGGCATTCTCGCAATGCAGGCGCAGGCGCACCGGGAGCGTCTTGATTCCCTGCAAGGTGAGCCAGGCCTCGAAGGGCGCCTGAATCGATCCCACGGTTTTCCGAATCAGCCGGAAGCGTTCGGCCAGCGCCGCGTCGTTGGTGGCCAGCGAGCCGCCCACCGTGGCGTTGTGCCCGTCGATGTATTTCGTAGTGGAGAGCACGGAGATGTCGGCGCCCAGTTCCAGCGGCCGCTGCAGGACCGGGGTGAGAAAGGTATTATCGACGGCGAGCAGCGGGCCGTGGCGCTTGGTGATTTCCGCGATAGCGGCAATGTCGGTGAGAGTCAGAATTGGATTGGCGGGAGTCTCGATAAAGACAATGCGGGTCTGAGGCGTGATCGCCGCTTCCACATTGGCGGGATTGGAGCTATCGACGAAAGTTGCGTGCACCCCCAACGGCTCCAGCACCTCGCGGAACAAGCGGATCGTTCCGCCGTAGGTTACCTTGGAAAGAATGGCGTGCTCGCCGGCCTTCAGCACGGAGAAAAACAGCGTACTCTCGGCAGCCATGCCGCTGCGGAAGCAGACCGCCGGGGCCGTCCCCTCCAGCGCGCCGATGGCTCTTTCCAACGCCTCCACCGTGGGGTTGGAGACGCGCGAATAACTCACTCCCGTATCGTCTCCCACAACCTCGTGCACGAACATGCCGGTTTGGTAGAGGGGAAAAAGCATGGATTTGGCTTCGGCGTCCAGCGTGCGGCCGCCGTGAATGGCCAACGTTGCAATGTCTTGAATTCGTGAAGCCAATGAGTCCTCCTGGCCGGTGAGTGGAAAGCGTCGAAAACAATTTTTCCGTCTTGAGGGAAACCCACGCCTTTGTTTTGTTGGGCTTTTTGGAGCGGGAGACCGGGATCGAACCGGCGACATCCAGCTTGGGAAGCTGGCGTTCTACCGCTGAACTACTCCCGCTCACAGGTAAGCAGAGCTAGATTACACCCAGCGGCCAGTTTACGGCAACGCTGTGGCGGCATGCGGCCTTCGTCGATTGCCCGGGACGCGGGCGGCGCGGGCCGGGTTCCGTTGTGGCGCGCAGGATAGATGCGGAGCGCCCGGTGTGATCTGTCTCCTATCGGGCGTGGCGGGCTGTGGGGTAGAATCCTGAGTGACCTGCAAGCAGGCGAGGAGGCATCATGTTTCCGATGTCGGGAATTGTTCTCATCATCGTTGCGTTCTACCTGTTCAGCTCCATCAAGATACTTTCCGAGTATGAGCGCGGCGTCATCTTCCGGCTGGGCCGCCTGCTGCCCGAGCCCAAGGGCCCGGGAATCATTCTGGTTTTTGCGCCGCTGGACCGCATGGTGCGGGTGGATCTGCGGCAGATCGCCTTCGACGTGCCGCCGCAGGATGTGATCACGCGGGACAACGTTACGCTGAAGGTGAACGCGGTGGTCTTCCTGCGCGTCATCGACCCGCGGCTGGCCGTGGTGGAGGTGACCAACTACCAGTACCAGACGCAGCAGTTTGCACTGACCACGCTGCGCAGCGTGCTGGGCGAGGTGGAGTTGGATGAGCTGTTGGCGCATCGCGACAAGATCAACCTGCGGCTGCAGTCGATTCTGGACCAGCACACCGCCCCATGGGGCGTGAAGGTGGCCAACGTCGAAGTGAAGCAGGTGGATCTAGCCGAGAGTATGATGCGCGCCATGGCCAAGCAGGCCGAGGCCGAGCGCGAGAAGCGGGCCAAGATCATCCACGCCGAGGGCGAGTATTCCGCCGCACAGCGGCTGGTGGACGCCGCACACCTGCTGCAGACCGAGCCAGCCTCGATCCAGCTGCGCTACCTGCAGACTTTGGCCGAGATCGGCGCAGAGAAAAACACCACCATCATCTTCCCGATTCCCATCGATCTGCTCGCAGGTATCCAGAAGTTAACGGGGCTGGCACCACAATCTCCATCACCAAGCCGCGACGCGGCGGCATCGTCCGAGGCATAATTAGCGGAGGCGGGGATGCGGGAGCGGGAGACGATGAACAGCTATCAGAACACCAGGGCTGCCGACACCAGAATGGATGACGCCGGAATTGCGGACACCGAGATTACGCTCGGAGTTGGGCAACTGCTGGGGCTGTTCTTCGCACTGGTAATTCTGTGCGGCCTTGCGCTGGGCACCGGCTACTGGCTGGGACGCAACTCCGCAAAACAGGCCCCGGCCGCCGCGACTACGGCGAGTGGGGCTCCGGCAAACCCGGCTCCCACGGCCAGCGGCAAGCCTGGAGCCGCGCAGCTCGCTGCGGCGCCGTCCCAGGCAAGCCAACCCGCAGCCGCCGATTGCAGCGGGGACAACTGCCAGCCTCCGGCGGCAGCCGCGCCCAATGCTGCCATGGCCAATGCGGCGGCGAATGCGTCCACGCCTAACGCGTCAGTGCCAGTCCCTAACCCCAGCGACCTGACCTTCTACCAGACGGTACAGCAGAAAGACAACGCTCACCCGAAGCTGACGCCGCCGGAAGCTGCGGCCAGCCCCGCGCCGCAGACCGCCCCCGACAGCCATACCACCCTCGGCACCGGCTACCTTGTGCAGATTGCGGCAGTGCGCAATCCGGACGACGCCAGGCTGCTGAGCGGCGCGCTGCAGAAGCAGCAGTATCCGGTCATTGTCACCCAGCCGGGAGACAAGCTATATCACGTGCAGGTGGGCCCTTACGCGGACTTCAAAGAGGCCGACGCGATCCGCTCGCGGCTGATCGGCGCCGGCTACAACGCGTTCCTCAAGCATTAGATTGACAAGTACCGATCTTTTCCGGTTACAAACGTAACCCGGGGCGCAGTTTGCCGCTTGCCAGCAGCTCCGAATCCCTTATGATGAATGCACCGTCATGAAGGCCGCCACCGATAAGCTGAGCCTGGCGCTGCGCGCCGTCGCCGATCCAAGCCGGCGCAAGATTCTCCGGCTGCTCCATCCCGCCGCGATGCGCAAGAGCACGGCCTCGGATGGCTGGACCGCCTCCGACATCGAACAGCGAATCAAGCTGGCGCAGCCGACGATCTCGCACCACATGAAGATCCTGAAGAACGCGGGGCTGATCGAGACCCACAAGCAAGGCACCTGGGTCCGCTATCGCCGTATCGAAAGCGCGTTGCGCGGCCTGCGCAAGGGACTGCTCGACGAACTCTAATGCTTAAAGGGCGACCCTGGCGGGCCGCCCTTGCTGCGAAATTACCTCAAATATTCTTCAGCGAGACACGGCCTGGAAAAGGTCGCTCTTGAGCAGCGCCTGGAACTGGCTGTCGTCGGCTTTGAACTTCACCTGCAGGCGACCGCTGTCGGAGCTGATCTCCATGTCGTCCATCGCGCTCTTTTCGGTAGCGCTGCCGGCGGCCTTCTTGTACATCACGCCCGCGTTCATCAGGGCCGACAAGGTGCCGGCGGTGAAGGAATCCGAGGTCTGCACGTTCAGGTTAAAATCCACGCCATGCTGCATGTCCAGGCCGTAGCGCGAACCCAGCAGGCGCTTCTTGATGGTGTCATAGTCGGCCAACCCGGAGGCCTCGCCCAGCACCGAGCGGAGCATGTTCTGCGTGCCCTCCTGATCGAGCACGCTCCAGACCGGCGCCGACTCGGCCGCCGCGATCATCTCCATCATGTCCGGCATGGTGGCAACGCTCTGCTGCTGCCCGTCGCGCACGTCCAGACCATCCTTCACCGCGGCAGACTCACCAAACAACATGGATTCATCGTCCAGGAAGCTCATGATGAAACCGCCGCTGGCTGGCCACAGGATGTTGTCGCGATATTTCTCTCCCTTGACTTTCTTGGTCTTAAAGCGGGTCATCAATTTTTTGAGTTCGAATTCGCCGGTGGCCACACCAAAGTTGCGCACCGCTCCCTTCGTCGTACGGTAGGAGACAAACGTCAACTGCTCCACATCCGTGTCCGGATTGATGCCCATGCCGCGCAGCGAGGTCTCAAAGGCTTTGAGATTATCCGGCAGCACGCGATTCTTCAGTGCCAAGCCGCTGGGAGAGTTGCGCAGCGCGCGGTAATCGACGGAGACGATCTGCTGGATCTGTGCCGGAAGCACGGTACGCGTGTCGGTTCCGAGCGGGGATGCCAGCGCGGCCGTGCAGAGCGCGCCAGCCATTACGAATGCGATGAACAATTTCTTCATTGTACGATTGTACCGCGCCTCGGCAGTCCCGGCACATAGTGAAAAGTCGTAGATTGCATCCGGTTGATCCCGGCCCCGGCCGGGATCAGGCCGTGGACTGCAATTGGTTCCGGAGCGCCGCGACGGCGGCGCGGGTGAGGGCGAGAAACGCAGCGTTGTCTTCGGCCTCCGCCTCCAGAGATTCCAGGTTGATCTCCACGTTGGCCAGCGCGCCCTCCACGGCCGCCCGGCCCAGCGCCATGGCTACTGTCAGGTCGCTGGCCATGCGGGGATTGGTTTGGGTGCGCAGCTGCTGAACCAGAGCGCAGATTTCGGCGGCACACTGGGCCACGCGCAGCGGCACCCCGGCGGCGGAGCGCAGGGCCAGCGACACCGCCTCGCCCGCGGACTTGGCCAGCGATGCCGAATTCTGCGCCGTCAGGAGATTTTTCCGCGCCTTGGAGGCGGCGACCACCTGCTGGTAGCTGGTGGCGTCGGCGTCGATGGCAGCGGTCAGCTCCTGGCGAAGCGCCGCAAGTTTGGCCAGCGCGTCGCCCAATTCCGGAGCGAACTCCGCATAGTTTTTTTGGCCGCGCGAGACACCGGCGACCATCGCCGCCAGGGATGCGGCCATGGCTCCGGCGGAGGCTGCGGCACTGCCTCCGCCGGGCACCGCCGTAGGCGCAGCAAGCTGATCGAGAAACGGCTCCACGCCGGAACGCAGTCCGCCCGCCGGCGCGTCTGAGGCCGGCGGCGAAGCAATACCCATCGCCCCGCCCATCACCGCCGCGAGGCGGTTCTCCAGGATGAGCGAGGAGTCGAAGTTTTCCACCTGCAGATACCAGGCCGCCGCATCTTCAATGGCGCGCCTGGGCACCAGGCCCACGATCTCGCTGGATTGCACCAGCACCCCGTAGCGCACGGCCTCGCGCTTGATGAACTCGAAGACCTTAGCCATCGGCGTAATCGCCGTGTCGGTCAGATTCATGGAGACCTGCGCCTGTCCGCGAACCTCCAGCCCGATGGCCTTCACCGCGCGGAATCCGCCGCTGGAAAAGCGCACCGCCTTGGCGATCTTTTTGGCAATCCCAACGTCTGTGGTTTGCAGATAAACGTTGTAAGCCACCAGGAAGTTGCGCGCTCCGATGACCACCGCGCCAGCCGTGGGATGGCAGCGCGGATCGCCCACGTCCGGACGGCGCGACTCCACGGTTTGGATCTCTTCGCGGATCACCTCGAACTGACCGCGCCGGATGTTTTCCAGGTTCACGCGCTCGGGAAGCGTGGCGGCGGCCTCGTAGAAGTACACCGGGATCTGGTAGCGCTGCCAAACCCGCCGGCCCAGCTCACGCGCCATCTGCACGCAGTCCTCGAGCGTGGCGCCTTCGATGGGGATGAACGGCACCACGTCGGTTGCGCCCAGCCGCGGATGCGCCCCGCGCTGCACGGTGAGGTCGATGAGTTCGGTGGCCTTGCCGATGCCCGCGAGCACGGCGGCCAGCAGCGGCTCGCGCTCGCCCACCAGGGTGACCACCGAGCGGTTGTGGTCGGCATCCATCTCGCAATCGAGCAGGTAAACGCCACCGCGCTTCATGGCGCCGGTGATGGCATCAAGCCGTGCCGGGTCGCGTCCTTCGGAGAAATTCGGCACGCACTCGATCAGCACCGCCATCGTGCAGCACCCCGCCTAGCGCTTCCACCAGTTGTAACCGATCGAAACTTCCAGGCTGGAATTGATCCCGGGATTATGATCGCCCAGCGATGCACTGGATAGATGGAAGGCCCGGAAGTCGACGTTCACCGAGCGGCCCGGCTTGAGGAAATAGTTGAAGCCCAAGCCCGGCCCTGATATGAAGTTGAACTTCGAAGTATCGCCCGGCGGGACGTTGTGGGCCGACCACAGCGTGCCGCCCTGCGCCAGGAAGTAAGGGATCAGTTTTCGGCCGCGGGTAAAGTTCCACTTCATCACCACCGGGTTGATCCCAATGCCGTAAACGTCGCGGTAACCGCTCCACAAAATGTAGTCCACCGGCATAATCTCGGCGTCGAGTTCGAAGGTGCCGCGCAAAAAGCCTTTGCCGAGTTCGCCGGTCATCACCCGGCCCACGCGCACGCCGGCGCGCACCATCTGCACGTTGTCGCGGTTGTAGAGCCCGCTGCCGCCGCTGGCCAGCACGCCAAACACCCAGTGCTCGCGCCGGATGGCGGCGGCATCATCGTCGCTGCTCTGCGCCAGGGCCGAGATCGCAGACAGAACCAGCACGGCGAGGATGGCAAGGCGAAGCGGTTTCAACGTGGCAATCTTCATCGTGATTACGTTATCAGGACGGCTAGCGAGATTCCAAGTGCAAAGCGAATTACAGCTTGAAGCTGGGAAACGCCTGCGCCAGCGAGACGCCAGCCTCGGGCAGTTCGCCCTTGCTCAACACCAGCAACCGCAGCGGCACAGCGCTCTTTTTGGTATCCCGGCAGTAAAGGATGCGGGTCGAGTAGTCGCGCAGTCTTGCAAAGGGCTTGAAGTGCTTGTTCAGAATACAGATCAGGACGCTGTTCGCTTGAAGCAGCGGGTTGAGGTCGTCCAGATAAAACTCCAACGACCAATGGTAGCCAAGGCTGAAAAAGCCATAGACCAGATCGTAGGGGCCGGGCAACTGCCGAAGCGGCAACTCCGCCGCATCGAACATCTTGTAACCCGCGATGTGGTTGTACTCCAAAAAAGAGCGCAATAGTGGTAGGTGGCCGCAAAAGGAGGAAACATCCGGCCACTGCGGAGGACGGTCATAATACTTCTGCTTGTACTTGGTTTGGGTGCCGTTGGTATCGTAAAGATGAACTTCGGCGCCTTCTTCCCAAACGCCTTTCTTGCTGAAGTACACGACGGAGCGGCCAAAGCCGGGGCCGATTTCCAGCACGCGCCGCGGCTTCGCCATCTTCTCGAAAAACGGCGCCAGCGCCTCGTACTCGCGCTCCGACATCCCGTTGGCTTCGCGCTGGCAAAGCAAACGCGATGCCTCGTCCGCGTGGAAGGGGACGCGGGTGGAGATCAGACCCACGGCAGCGGCCACCTCCGGCGTGAACGGCGGTGCCAGAAATACCTGCTCCGCCCTTTCGAGGTCCGCGTCGAAGATTTTGCCGCCGCGCCAACGGTTCAGCGACGTCCAAAATGAAAAGCGCACAATACCCTCCCGGGAAAACGATGGAGTTGCGAACCGCCGCCTCGCCCGGCCCGCTGCGAAGCAAAGGCCGCCCGGCACGGGCGGCCCTGCGGAAACAGCTGTGCTGTCAGCCGGCGACTTCTTCCAGGTCCTTCTGGTCGATGTCGGCGTTGGAATAGACGTTCTGCACGTCGTCGTAATCCTCCATCGCCTCCATCAGGCGGACCATGGTGCGCGCCTGCTGGCCTTCAAGCTTGACGTAGTTGGCGGGAATCATGCCGAGTTCGCTGTGCTCCGGAGTAATGCCGGCGGCCTTGATCGCCTCCAGCACGGCCTCGTACACGGAGGGATCGGTCAGAATCTCCCAGCTCTCGCCATCGTCCTGCAGATCATCGGCGCCGTGTTCCAGCACGATGTTCATCAGGTCGTCTTCCTTGGCCGAAGACTTCGCAATGAGGATGTCACCCTTCTTGCTGAATAGGTGCGCCACCGAGCCCGCGTTGCCCATGTTGCCGCCGTTTTTGCCGAAGATGTGCCGGATGTCGCTGACCGTGCGGTTGCGATTGTCGGTCGAGGTCTCGACCAGAATCGCCGCGCCGCCCGGCCCGTAGCCTTCGAAGGTGATCTCCTCGTAGGTAACGCCGGGCAACTCGCCGGTGCCGCGCTGAATGGCGCGCTTGATGTTGTCCTGCGGCATGTTCTCGGCCTTGGCCGCGGCCACGGCCCCGCGCAATCGAGGATTTTTTTCGGGATCGCCGCCACCCTTGGCAGCCATCGTGATTTCCTTGATCAGGCGGGTGAAGATTTTGCCGCGCTTGGCGTCCAGCGCGCCCTTTTTGTGCTTAATTGTTGCCCATTTTGAGTGGCCCGACATGCCAACCTCGTAGATTGTTTGATTTCTGGAAATCCGGCTTCCCGGTTGCCCATCCAGCCGGGCGTTCTCCTACCGCGAAACAACGCGATAACGGCTAAGTATATCACGTCGGATGGAGGCGACTTTTTGTATTCCAGCGCTGCTTCCTGCGGAAGCGCGTCTTAAATCGTCGTCCCCATGTGCTCGGTTGGCGCTTCCCGCAGCCGCGCCGCCGCCTCTTCGGGCATCACCGCCGAGCGGTAGGTTTCCTTGAAGGTGTAGGACTTCTGGCGCTGCTCCGGCAGGATGGGCAGGATCTCGATATGCCAGTGGTAGTCCTCGTCGATGGTGCGCCAGTAATTCAGCGCCTTGGACTGGTGCTGGGTGTTGGGCGCAGTGTGCAGCACCAGGTGGAAGCTGTCGGTAAAGGCGCGGATGCGGTTCAGCATGCGGCGCAGCAGCGAGGCGCACTCGCGCATCGCTCCCGGACGCGACGTCGCGGTGCGCTCAAAGTGTGCCTGGTGGATGGCGGGGATGATCCAGACCTCAAAGGGCGCGCGCGAGGCAAAGGGACAACAGGCCACGTAGTCGCCGCGGATCTCCACGATGCGGTCGCGCTGGTGCAACTCCTGGGTGAGGATGTCGCAGAAGACGCAGCGCTCCTTTTGCGCGTAGTGTTCGCGCGCCGAACGCAGCTCGTAGAGCACCCGGCGCGGCACATAGGTGGTGGCCACCAGCTGGGTAGAGGGATGGTCGAACTCCTGCCCGCTGAGCGCACCGAAATCCTTGAAGATGCTGACGTACTTGAAGCGCTGATCGTTCTTCAGGTCCTCCAGCCGGTGGGCGCAGAGCAGCAGGAACTGCTCGATCTCGGCGTCGGAGGCGGTCCACAGCTGGCGGTCGTGGCGCGGGTTTTCCACCAGCACCTCGTGCGCGCCCACCGAGCGCATCACGTCATAGAGCCCCACACCGCGGCGTCCCGGGTCACCCTCCACATGGTAGAGCGGCTGGGGATGCACCACCGCGCGCGACGACCACGGCCCATAGCTCACCGACTCCATGGAGGAGATCACCTGCGGCTGCTGCGCCGACTCCGGGCAGAACGGGCAGCCCTGCTGTAAGTTCCTGCCCTGCGACGGCTGTTCGCCGGTGACCACCCAGGAGCGCGTGATGGGATCTTTCCGAAGTTCCATGGCGATAGCAAACCACTATGCAGCGCAGGAGTCAAATGGCAAGTAAGCACAAGCGCTGGCGGACGCTCGGTGAGTCGGGTATGCGGCAACGAACGCCGCTCCGGCCGCTGGCGCACAGCTCTGCTATACTCGCCCTTTCGAGACCAACATTTTTCCCATGAGTGACGCCTCAACACCGCTGATGCGGCAGCACGCCGCGATCAAGAAGGAGCATCCCACCGCGCTGCTTTTCTTCCGCGTGGGCGATTTCTACGAGCTTTTCATGGAGGACGCCGTCACCGCCGCACGCGAGTTGCAGATCACGCTGACCTCGCGCCAGAAGGTAGACGGCATCCCGCTGCCCATGTGCGGAGTTCCCTACCATGCCGCCGAGGGTTACATCTCCAAGCTCATCCGCAAGGGCTACAAGGTCGCCATTTGCGACCAGGTGGAGGACCCCAAGCTGACCAAGAAGCTGGTGCGCCGCGAGGTGACCCGCGTGGTGACGCCCGGCACGGCAGCGGACTCGCAGCTGGGCTCGGAGGAGAACAACTTTTTGTGCGCCGTGGCGCGCCACGCCAACGGCCTGGGCTTTGCCGCGCTCGACCTCTCGACCGGCGACTTCCGCGCCACCGAGTTCAGCGGCCCGGACGCCGACCGCCGCGTGGCCGACGAGTTGCAAACCCTGCGTCCGCGAGAGTTGCTCTACGCTGCCTCGCTGCCGCTGTTTCAATCGGCCTCGCGGCAGAGTAGTTTTGACGCCACTGCTCCAGCAGCCGCGTCCGAGTCTAGTCCCGAGCAATCTGCCTCCCCACATTTGCCAACTGCAGGCAAATATGGGCCACCCAACGGTGCCGCGCCGCGGCTGGCTTCCACCGAGCTGGCGCCCTTTGCGCGCTGGAGCGAGACTCCGCTCGACGACTGGATCTTCGCCACCGACTACGCCATCCCGCTGGTCGAAAATCACTTCGGCGTGCTCTCGCTGGAGGGCTTTGGACTGGCCGCGCACAACGCTGCCGCCTGCGCCGCCGGAGCCATCCTGCACTACGCGCGGCAAACCCAGGTTAGCCGAACACGGGGCGGATCGCTCGACCACGTGGACCGCATCAGCTATTACGAGCGGCAGAACTGCCTCATTCTCGACGCCGTTACCGTGCGCAACCTGGAGCTGATCGAGCCGCTCTTTGCCGGCTCGGGCGATGCGGTGACGCTCTTCCGCGCCCTCGACCACACCCTGACGCCGATGGGCAAGCGCCTGCTGCGCGCCTGGATGCTGCGCCCTGCAATCGACGCCGCCGAGATCAACCAGCGCCTCGACGCAGTGTGGGCCGCGCTCAGCCGCCTGATGCAGCGCGAGGAACTGCGGCGCTCGCTCGACGGCATTCTCGACATCGAGCGCCTGCTGAGCCGCATCGCCCTGGAGACAGCCAACCCGCGCGACATCATCGCCCTCGGCGCTTCCCTTGCCCGCCTGCCCGGTGTGCGCCGCGCGCTTGCACAGCTGCCGGCCGCGCGCCTGGCTGCCCTGCACAGCCTGCTCGACGAATGTGCCGACGTGCGGGAGCGCATCGAACGCACCCTGGTCGCCGAGCCGCCCATCACGCTCAACGACGGCGGCGTCATCCGCGGCGGCTTCGATGCGGAGCTCGACGAATTGCGCGACATCAGCCGCAACAGCAAGAGCTACATTGCTCGCATCGAACAGCGCGAGCGCGAGCGCACCGGCATCAACTCGCTCAAGGTCAAGTTCAACAACGTCTTCGGTTTTTATATCGAGATCAGCAAGGCGAACCTGGAGCGCGCGCCCTGCCGACTACGAGCGCAAGCAGACGCTGGTGGGCGCCGAGCGCTTTACCACGCCGGAGCTGAAAGAGTACGAAGCCAAGGTGCTGGACGCCGAAGAAAAGATCGTGGCCATCGAGCGCCGCCTCTTCGCCGAGTTGCGCCTCGCCATCGCCGCCGAGTCCCGCCGCATCCGCCAGTCTGCGCTGGCACTGGCCGAAATCGATTTGCTGCTGTCGTTCGCGCATTTGGCCGCACTGCGCAATTACTGCCGTCCGGAGTTTGACGGCGATTCCGATGGCGCACAACGGATCGAAATCCTCGAAGGCCGGCATCCGGTCATCGAGCAGCCCGAGCTCACCGGATCGAACGACCGCTTTGTGCCCAACGATCTGTATCTGGACAGCTCGAAGCAATCAATCCTGCTCATCACCGGCCCCAATATGGGAGGCAAATCCACCTATCTGAGACAGACCGCGCTGATCGTGCTGATGGCGCAGATGGGATCGTTTGTGCCCGCCACGCGCGCGCGCCTCTCGATTGTGGACCGTATCTTCACCCGCATCGGAGCCTCCGACAATCTGGCGCGCGGCCGCTCTACCTTTATGGTAGAGATGACCGAGACCGCGGCCATTCTCAACACAGCCACGCCGCGTTCGCTCATTCTGCTCGACGAGATTGGACGCGGCACGGCCACCTACGATGGGCTTGCGATCGCGTGGGCCGTAGTTGAGTTCATCCACCAACACAGCAAGGCTAAGACGCTGTTTGCCACCCACTACCACGAGCTCACGGAGTTGGAAGAGCTGTTCGACTCGGTGAAGAATTTTCACGTGAGCGTGAAGGAGACCGGAGGCAGCATCGTCTTTCTGCGCAAGGTTTCCAGCGGAGCGGCGGACAAGAGTTACGGCATCGAGGTGGCCAAACTGGCGGGCCTTCCCGCCGAAGTCATCTCCCGAGCGCGCGAGGTGCTGCACCAGCATGAGAACGCCGAGCACACGGCCACCACGCAGCTGGCGCCGAAGACGGAGAAGAGTGGGCCGGTGCAGCTGACGATTTTCACTCCGGTCTCGAACACCGTGCTCGACCGCCTGCGCGAAGCCGACCTCGATTCGCTAAGCCCGCGTGAGGCAATGAATCTGCTGTATGAGCTGAAGAAGCAGGTGGATTAGAGAGCTTGTGTGCTCTGCGTTCGCATCCGGACTTTGCAAGGACTCCACCGATAGAGACAACAGTCTGTATCCTTGCGACATCCATAGCAGAAGAATGGGGAACGGGAACCATGAGTCCGTTTAGTTACAGGATTCTCGTAGTTGACGACGAGAAGACTCTCCGCACGATTGCCGCGACGATTCTCAAATCGCAAGGCTATGAGGTGCTATGCGCGGTTGACGGATTCGACGGCCTCACTAAGTTGAAGCAATCGCTGCCCGATGTTGTCATCTCCGATTTGCGTATGCCCAACATGAGCGGATTTGAATTCCTGTCCGTGGTGCGCAAGCGCTTTCCCCGGATTGCCGTCATCGCAATCAGTGGTGAGTTCTCCGGCATCGATGTGCCTGAAAGCGTCTTGGCAGACGCCTTTTTTGAAAAAGGCCAGTATTCTCCAGAAGACCTCTTCCAGAAGATCACTGCCCTGCTTAAAGAAATCCCTCAACGCCCAACTGTGGCCCGTTTGCCCAAAGCGGCTGTTTGGATTCCGGTAAGGGGCGATGCGGGCTACATCGCGGTGACGTGTTCCGCCTGTTTAAGAACCTTTCCGGTTCCGGCCCCACTTCCCGACGGCGTGCATACTGCCGAATGCGATTTTTGTGCCACAGAGGTTTCGTTCCAGATCACGGGAGGCTCCGGCGCATTGAGGGATAAAATCGCGTAGCCAAGACGTGACCTTCCACTCGCTCTCTACAGACGGGTTGCGCAAGCAGGATGAGGAAAGACCTGCGCGAGGCCGACCTCGATTCGCTCAGCCCGCGTGAGGCAATGAATCTACTGTATGAACTGAAGAAGCAGGTGGATTGATGGGACGCTCCGCCACGGCCTTGTGAATCGCGTGAATGTCCCTCAACCGAACCACGTCGGCCATCGGAAAGTCCTGGATGGTGCCTTCGACCGTAAATGCCTCGTTGACGCGTGCCGTCTTAAGGAACGGGTGCGCGTGGAGATCAACATCGAAGCAGACCGACACCGCCTTGAATTGGGTGCCTGCGAGCATGAACATCGTATAGGTGGAGCACGCTTCGTTGCCCGAGAGCATTTTGCACATGCTGCTGAGCCGGAGGGTCCATCGTACGTGCCGACCCAGATAGGTCTCCCGCACGCCATCTTTCAATTCGGGCTTGGCATGGTCGATCGCTGCGAGGATCTCAGAGGCCTTGGGGCTCTCGCGATACTCCCGCGGCGGCTCTACTTTTGGAGCGGATAAGTCCGCCATCGGCTCGCGGGCTGAGCCAAAGCCGGCGATCTCCCAGACAAGCGCAATGGTGACAATGAGCAAAGCCGCTCCGCCCGCCAATAGGATCGACTCCCTGTCGAGGAAGAGTTCATGGGGAAGATTCCGGGTAAGCCATTCCATCGGCGTTCCTCTTGTGCAGAGTAGAAGCTGGCGGCAAGAAGTGTACAACCATCCGTGTCTTACGGAAAGTCGCCCAGCGGCCTGGATGACAAATTTAGACTACCGGACGAGCTTCATGTACTCGGTCACGGTGACAAAACGGTAGCCTTTGGCCTTGAGCGCCGCGATCAGTTCAGGCAGCTGCGCGGTGGTGGTGGTCAACTCGTGAAACGCCAGGATATCCGTCGTAACACCTTTTTTCTCTCGCTGCTCGATGGTCCGGAGCACGGACTGTGCCAGCGACGGCCTGGGGCAGCCAACGGCTTTGCCCGCGCAGAGGTAATCCTGCGAATTGATATCGCGCAGCGCAACCGGATTTTCACTGGAGATGGTGAGGATGTGGAAGCCATGCTTTTCCAGGTCGCCTCGCGCGTCGTCGGTCAGGTCCCAGTCCGGCGGACGCAGGTAGAGCGGCTTCGATCCGGTGACGGCCTCGACCGCCTCGGCGCCGCGCTCCACGTCGTACAGCACCCAGGCTTCGCCTTTTTTACGCTCGGCAAGGCGCAGGTTGGCGTGGCTGTAGGTGTGGTTCTCTATCTCGTGTCCGCGCCGCAGAACGTCATGCGCCGCCTCCAGGCAGGTTATGCCGATGTTGGTCTCATGCGGAGTCTCGCCCCAGGTCTTCGGCGTCAGGCGCCAGCCCATATAGAAGAACGTCGCCTTTACCCTGTTGCGGTCCAGCACGTCGAGCAGGCCCGGGTTTGCAGACGACGCTGCGCCCGGCTGCTTCATTCCGTACAGAACGTAAGGCCGTGGACCGTCGTCGAAAGTAAGCGCGATCAGCTTTTCGGCCGCAAGCGACGGCAGGGCAAACGAGGCCAGCAGTGTGATCAGCATCGTCGCACGCAGCGCAAATCGTGGCACAGTCCCAATCGTCATGTTCATCATTTCTGAAAACATCATAGGACGTTTTTTCATATTTCTGACTAAGCAATTCACCGGAACTTCCGCAAAATCTTTTACACTCGAAAACATGGACTCTCTGCTGGTGCAAGGCGTGCTCTTCGATCTGGATGGCGTGCTCGTGGACAGCACCGCCGGGGTGACCCGCGTCTGGCGCGACTGGGGCATCCGCCACGGACTCGATCCCACCGAGACCGCCCACGCCGCGCACGGACGCCGCGCCATCGACACGGTCCGGCTGCTGGCGCCGCAGCTTGACGCCGAGGCCGAGCTGCGCGACCTGGAGCGGCGCGAGATCGCCGAATCGCATGACGTGACCGCCTTCTCCGGTGCCGCCCGCCTGCTGCAGTCGCTGCCGCCGCAGCGCTGGACTATCGTCACCAGCGGAACACGCGATCTGGCCACCCACCGTCTGCGCACCGCCGGTTTGCCCGTTCCGCAGCGCATGATCACCGGCACGGACATCGAAAACGGCAAGCCGCATCCGGAACCCTTCCGGCGCGGCGCCCTCCTGCTGGACCTGGAACCCGCCAGCTGCGTCGCCGTGGAAGACGCGCCCAACGGCATTGCCTCGGCACTGGCGGCGGGAATGCCCGTCCTCGCCCTGCCCACCACGTACCCGATCGGCGAACTCGCCCATGCCAGCGCACTGCTGCCCTGCCTTGCCGAATTGCTGGCCACCACAGAAGGCGACTTTATCCGTTTGCGTTGGTAAATTACTGATGAATCGTTGGGGTCCCAAGTTGACAGCCGACAGGACAGCGGGCACACTTAGCGCACCCTGCGGGAATCGGCAGCACCGATTCCCGCAGGGTGCGATCGATCGACACTTATGAATGCGACCTATGAATGGGACCAGGGTTTCCTACGCGCTTGAGTCCACTCTGGAGAGTGTGAACACGGTCGAGCAGGCTGCCCTCGAGCTGGCCGCCAAATCCGGCTTCGGCGAGGACGATTGTGGACGCATCGGCATCGCGGTGCGCGAAGCCACGGTCAACGCCATCTACCATGGCAACCAATATGACCCCGCCAAACACGTCACCGTTTGCTTTGAGAGCACGCCCGAAAGCCTGACCATTGCGGTGCGCGACGAAGGCCCGGGACTGGACCCGAAAGCTCTTCCCGATCCCTTGGCTCCCGAAAACTTTCTCAAATCCTCCGGACGCGGTATCTTTCTTATCCGGACGTTCATGGACGAAGTCAGGTTTCCCGCGGTCGCCTCCGGCACCGAGATCACCATGACGAAGTTCCGGCGCCCGCCGGCCGGCGGTTCCGAAAAGGACGCCCCGGATGCGCCAACGGCCGGTGCGAAGCACGATCAGGAGGCTAGCCAGTGACCATGAAAACCAGTTCGCGGCAAGTGGACGGCGTCACCGTCGTCGCTCTCAGCGGCCGCATCACGCTCGACGAGGGCAGCGCGACGCTGCGCAAAACGGTGCAGGAACTGGCCCAGCAGGGCAGCCGCAGGATCGTGCTCAACCTGGGCGGGGTCACCGGCATGGACAGCACCGGCATCGGCGAATTGATCAGCGCCTACACCAGCCTGCGCAACGCCGGCGGCGAACTCAAACTGCTCAACCTCACCCGCGAGGTGCATGAACTGCTGCACATCACCAAGCTGAGCACCGTCTTTGACGTGCAAGACGACGAAACCGCGGCCATCGCCGCCTTCCAGCCCTGACCGGGTTCCGGCCTTAACCGCTTCCGGCGACCCGCGCGCTGTTCCCGCTAAGCAACTCACGGCAAAGCGGTTTACCCCTTCCAGAGATTTTCCTTGCGTAGTACTGGACAGGCGCACGGACCAGAGTCACAATAGCTGCCATGCCACGCATACGAACCATCACCTACGAACAGGCCGACCCTGCCGCCCGCGAGATCTTTGACCATTACAAGCAGGAGCGCGGGAACATCCCCAACATGTTTCGCACTGTTGCCTACCGGCCCGAGATTCTCCGCACCATGATCGCGCACTTCCGCGCCGTCATGGAAACCGGGACCGTGGGCATTAAATTGAAGGAACTGGTCGCCATCAGGACCTCGCAGATCAACCATTGCGACTACTGCCTGGACTCCCATAACCGCCTCGGCCTGAAGTACGGCTGGACCGAGGAGCAGCTCGCCGACCTGTCCAACTTCCGCACCCGCAGCGATTTCAATCCCCGGGAAAAGGCCGCGCTGGAACTAGCCGAGCGCGAGACCATGGACTCCAACCGGGTCGATGACGAGTTCTGGGCCGGGCTGCGCCAGCACTTCGACGAGGGTGAGGTTATCGAACTGGCCGCCGTCATCGGCGTCTTCAACTACTTCAACCGCTTCAACAACGCGTTGAAAATGGAGCCCACCAAATGAAGCTGCGCGGCCTGCTCGGCACGGTTCTGCTGCTCGCCATCCCCGCTGTGGCGCAGCCGGATGCGCTTCAGGCCGCCAGCGAGCCACTGGCTATCGTGCAACCGGCAGCCGACACAGCCGCAGCGCCCCCGCTGCAGGTGGATTGCGCTCCCGCCTCGCAAGCCTCGGCGCTGACCGGCAAACATGGATGCGTGGCGGGAAGAGTCTTCCTCATCACCACCACCAAGCGCGGCGACACTCATCTATCGCTATGCCCCAGCCGCAAGCGCGGCGGGGCCAATTGCTCGTTCCACGTAATCGCCAAGGCGCGCGACAACGGCAGCGTCGGCGACCTCGCCTACCTGCGCGGCAAAATCATCGCCGTGGTGGGCGATGTGGTCGATTACCGGGGCCATCCCGAGATCATCGTGCGGGACAGAGAACAACTTCAAGTGGCCGCCGACGAAGCGCCGCCGGAATTTGACGCCGGACAGCGCAGGCCCGGCGGCAGAGGCATCCCCGGCGCCCGGTCGGTTCCCGGCGTCAGGGCCATCCCCGGCGTGGGCAACGGCCGCGCCTGGTAGGGCGCCTGCAGCATTTCTTTCTCTTAGCTGACTTTTCAGAAGTTCTTCTTTAACTCCGCCAGGGGATAGAACGTCCCTCGCCAGACCACTCCGCCACGGCCCACGGTCAGTACCGTGGAGCGCAGGATGGTGTACACCATCAACAGGCTGGCGATTGGATGCAGGAACACGTAGCCGAGGCTGATTCCCGTGCGTTTTCCCATCCCCAAATACACTGCGAGGAGCGAACCCAGCGCAACCGCGTAGCCGGCGCGCGCCCATCCGGTGGCGAACGCGGTTCCCAGCCAGGGCCCCAGGTGCAGCCACAACATGCCCAGCAAGGCCAGCAGGGCGAATGCAACGTTGTAGCGAAGGTGGGCAAAGAAGTTCTTCGTCAGGTTGCGCACCACACCGCCAGCCCCCACCGCCCAGCGCAGCGACACCATGCCTTCGCCGAAGGCGACGCGCGAGGGCAGCCCCGCCTGCTTCACCTTTTCGGCCAGGCGCATGTCGTCCACCACGCTGAGCCGCATGGACTGATAGGTGCCGATCTTTTCATAGGCGTCGCGCCGCACCAGGTTGAACGCCCCCACGCCCAACGCATCCTTGGACTTCGGGTCGCGCACCTTCCAGGGACGGTGGGCAAAGATCACCATCGCCTGAAACAGCGAGATCATCATCCGCTCGCCCATGCTCTTCATCTGGATGGTGGGCAGCAACACCATGTGCGCGGCCTGCTCCTGCACGGCGTATTGCACCGCGCGCCTAAGCGCATCCGGCGAGTGCACCACGTCGGCGTCGCTGAAGAGGAACCACTCGCCGGTAGCCGCTTCAGCCGCCTTCCCCATGGCATGCGTCTTGCCCAGCCAGCCCGCGGGCAACTCGCGCACGTGCACCACCGCCAGGCGTTCACCGAACTCGATCTTCAGGCGATCCAGGATCGCGCCGGTTGCGTCTTCAGAGCGGTCATCGACCACTACCAGCTCATAGTCCGGGTAGTCGATGGCAAGCAGCGAGCGCACCGCGGCTTCGATCATCTCCTGCTCATTGCGCGCCGGAACAATGATGCTGACGCGCGGCAACCGACTTCCGGACGCAACCGCATACTGCGGCTGGCCCAGGTCGGCAATCCCGCTCATACCCCGGCGCGCCGCCTCGGCGTGATAGAGCCACACCGCGCCCAGCGCTATGCCCGAGACGAGATTCAGCGTATGCCAGGCGCTCATGCCTGCTCTCCCTGCGGCAGTTGCGGCGCGTAACGCACTCCCAGAAACAGCACGCCGGCCGAGATCGCAATGGCCGCCGAAGCCGCCACAAAGGCCATCTGCATGTTGCTGCGGTCGGAGATGTAGCCCATCAGGCTCGGCGAAAAGGCATCGCCCAGCAGATGAATGGTAAAGATGTTTACCGCAAAGGCCGTGGAGCGGATGGGCGCCGAAACCGAATTCAGAATCGCCGCATTGAGCGGAGCGGTGTTCAGCAGCAGAAAGAACTCGCCCAGAAAGATGGCCGGCCACATCCCCACCCCGGCGTGGAAAACCGCCAGCAGCACCGTGGGCAGCGCCAGGCTCATGCCGATGGCGGAGATCAAACAGTGGCCGCCGCGACGCTTGGCCTCCATCCGGTCGCCCAGCCAGCCGCCCAGCATGGTCGCCATGATACCGGCCGCCAGGGTCATCAATCCGAAGCGCAGATTGGCCGTTCGCAGTGGCACGGCCCGGATGCGGAAGAGAAAGGTCGGCATCCAGACCTGCATCCCACCCACCGCAAAGGTCATCATCGCCATGCCGAGAGTAGCCGTCCAGAAGGCCGGATTGCGCCACAACCCCAAAAAGGTTCCGCGCTCCACGGTGACCGCCAGCCGGTCCTGGGCTCCGCGCTCCGGCTCGGGCAGCAGAGGCAGCAGCAAGCCCAGCAGAGCTCCCGGCGCGGCACACACCAGGAATGGCGCGCGCCAGCCCCAGCGCTCCGCCAGCGCGCCGCCCAGCAGGTATCCCAGGGCGGTTCCCACAGGAATGGCGAGGTAGAAGACCGACAGTACGCGCCCTCGCCGGTACTCAGGATGCAGGTCGGCGAGGAACGAGGGCGCGATGGCCACAAACGTCGCCTCGCCCACGCCCACCAGCGTATGCCGCAGCATCAGCTGCGCAAAGGTGTGCGTCACCGCCGTCAGCAGGGTCGCCGCCGACCACAGCAGTGCCCCGGCGCACATGATCCAGCGGCGCGAATAGCGGTCGGCCAGCCAGCCGGTGAACGGAGCCGTCGCCATGTAGCAGAAGAAAAACGCCGTGGTCAGCAGCCCGAACTTGGCGTCCGACCCCGGAAACTCGCGCTGCACCAGAGGCTGCACGGCAAACAGCACCGAGCGGTCGATGTAGTTCATGAAGTTCAGCGCGGTCAGAATCACCAAGGCCCAAGCGCCTGCTGCCGGCGGCGCAGCGCTACCCGACCCAGCGCCTGCAGCCGCCCAATGTCTTATCCCTCGCTGCGTGTCGGCCAAGCGGTGTGCCTCGTTGTTGAACTCTGGCTATGGAATCGGAGTGCCCGAACTCTGGTGATCCTACTTTTTTCTCGGCCAGCGAGCCACCACCAGCGTGCCCAGCCCGCCCCGCGGACGGAACTGCCCGCGCACCTCGCACCACACCGGCCGGGCGGCCTTCACCACATCCTCAAGAATCTGATTCACAATGTTTTCTTGAAAAATCCCCAGGCTGCGGTATTCGTGGATATATTCCTTCAGCGACTTCAGCTCCAGGCAGAGCTGGCGCGGCTCGTAGCGAATCCAGATGGTGCCGAAGTCCGGCAGCCCGGTCTTGGGACACACCGAAGTAAATTCTGGAATGTCGATCTCAATCTCGTAGCCGGGAAACTGATTGGGCCAGCATTCGATGAGCGGAAATTTGTGATCCAGCCCGCTGGCCGCGTGGTCAGGCGTGTAGCCCAGGCTGGTTGCACTGAATGGGGTGGTGCCGGGATCGCCGTCTTTTTTCTTCGCAGATTTCTTCGTCGCGTTCTTCGTAACCATCCGGCTATTCTAGCTGTGTCACGCAATGCTGGGAAACTGCGGCGGGGAGAACACCTCGAAAATCGGCCACTAACCGCTTCTTCCTTGCCGAACCCGCGCAAGAACTTGCCAAACCAGCAACCAACCTCCTAGTCTGGATTTATGGGAACGCTCGGCTCGGATATACTGAAAGCTCTGACTCATGGCCAATGAAACGTTAAACAATACGCCCGGCGGAGCTCGCCGCTGGATCACGACCATCGTTGTCGTGCTGGTTCTTGTCATCGCCGTGGGCGCCTATGTGGAGTTGCGGCCGCACCGCATCCGCGTTTCGGTGGTCAAGCCCCTGCGCGAGACCATCTCCAGCGACATCAGCACCAACGGAAAGGTCGAGCCGATCCATGGCTTTGAGGCCCACGCCCCGCTGGCCGGTACGGTGGAAAAGATTCTGGTGAAGGAAGGCGCCCAGGTAAAAGAAGGCCAGCTGCTGCTGCTGCTGGACGACTCCCGCGCCCGGGCCGACCTTGCCACGGAGCAGACCCGGCTGAAGGCAGCCCAGGCGCTCTACGCCAACCTGCTCGCCGGAGGCACGGAGCAGGAGCTGCTCTCCCGCCGCAGCGATCTGCAGAAGGCCACCACCGACCGCGACGCCGCCCAGCGCCAGCTGGCCGCGCTGCAGCGCCTGCTGCAAAACGGCGCCGCCACAGCCGACGAGGTCGCCGCCGCCAACGACCGGCTGGCCCGCGCCAACGCCGACCTCACCCAGTTGCAGTCGCAGGTCCGCTACTCTCCGCTGGATTTGCAACACGCCCAGGAGGAGATCGACGCCGCCAAGGCCAGCATCCAGGCCACCGAGGAGGTACTGCGCAACTGCAACATCCGCGCGCCTTTTGACGGCACCGTGTATCTCATCCCGGTGCGCACCGACGCCTTCGTCAACGTGGGCGATCTTCTTCTGCAGGAAGCCAATCTCAGCCAGCTGCAGGTACGCGCCTTCGTCGATGAGCCGGAGATCGGCCATCTGGCCCTCGGCCAGAACGTCCGCATCACCTGGGACGCCCTGCCCGGACACTCCTGGCAGGGCGTGGTCACCACGCTTCCCTCCACCGTCGTCGCCCGCGGCTCGCGCGTGGTCGGCGAGGTGCTCTGCAAGTTGGAGAATGGCGACCATCTGCTGCTGCCCAACGTGGACGTTAACACCACCATCATCATCGGCAGCAAACAGGACGCCATCACCGTGCCCCGCGAGGCGGTGCGCGAAGATGGCAACCGCGATTATGTCTACCTCCTCAAGGACGGCCACCTGCACCGCCAGGAAGTCAAACTGGGCATCTCCAACCTCACCCGCGTCGAGATTGTCACCGGCGTTTCCGAAGGCGACGTGATCGCCGTCCAGTCGTTCAGCCCCTCGCCCATGGCGGAGGGTGTCGAAGTCAAAATCGTAGAGAATCCTGCGTGACGAGTCCGGCCCACCAACGTAATTCCGTACCTCGCGGCCGCCTGCCTGTGGCACGGCTGCTCTGCTGCCTGTTGCTGTTGCTGCCCGTGGCCGCCTGGGCGGGCGATGGGGCAGCCGACAACCCATCCGAGCTGCTGGCCGCGGGACGCCCTGATGAGGCCATCCGGGTGCTGACTCCCACGGCAACCGGCAACAATGCTGCGGCTTACAACCTGTTGGGACGCGTCTATTTCTCCCTGGATGACTGGGACAACGCGGTGCGCAACTGCGAACGCGCCGTCCAGCTCGACCCGAAGAACGCCATCTTCCAGCTCTGGTTGGGGCGCAGCTTCGGCGAAAAAGCCAGCGTGGCCAGCCCGGTCCTGGCCTTCCCGCTGGCCCGCAAAACGGTGGCGGCCTTTGCCGCGGCGCACTCTCTGGACCACCAGAACATGGCCATAGCCCACGACCTTGCCGAATACTATGTCTCCGCGCCGGTGATCCTGGGCGGAGGCGACGGCAAGGCGCTTGCCCTGGCCACCGAACTGGCTCCCGAGCATCCCTCCGACGCCGCCTGGGTGCGGGCCATGGTTGACACCAAAGCTGGACGCTACGAGGAAGCGGAGCGCGAGTACACCGAGGAAATCCACCTGGCTCACGACTCCGCTCGCAGCTATCTCGACCTCGCCCATTTCCTGAAGGGACGCAAGAATTGGGACCGCATGCAGCAGACCGTCGACCGGGCCATGCATTCCGCGGAGATCCGTCCCGTCGACCGCTACAACGCCGGCGAACTGCTGCTGAAAAGCCATCGCAATCTGGACGAAGCAGCGCGCCAGCTGCGCGCCTATATTCGGGACGGCCTCACCCAGGAAGAGGCACCGCTGTTTCGCGCCCACTATCTGCTTGGCGAAGTTCTCCTGTACACCGG
Organism: uncultured Acidobacteriota bacterium; assembly: GCA_963732315.1. GTDB lineage: Bacteria > Acidobacteriota > Terriglobia > Terriglobales > Acidobacteriaceae > TOLSYN. The sequence goes on along the minus strand of CAVSYY010000018.1, from coordinate 1,179,786 downwards.
AGACCCCAGCCAGGCAGCCGCCGAATACAAGACCGCTTTAAGCCTGGCCAGCTCTTATCGCCCGGCCGCAGAGGCCCTGCGGCGGCTGGACCCACACTAATGCCGGGGCGCGCCGCTGCTGACGGAGGACTACCACCGAAGATGATGACCAAAGGCTCCGTGAAATTCCGTGCTCTGCTCGCCGCCTTGTTGGCTTTGATGTGGCTGGCCGCGTTGCCCCTGGCAGCCGAGCCCATCGACTTCCACCAGGCCCTGGAACTTGCGCTCAAGCGCAGCGGCGTGATGCTGGCGGCCTCGGCCGACCGCGAGCGCGCCGCGCAGCGTTACAAAGCCGAGCGCTATGCTTACATTCCCGCGGTTATCTTCGGCTCAAACCTCGGCTATACCATTGGCCCGCCCGTTGCCATCGCCGGATCAGCCCCTTCGCTGTTCAGCATCACGCACCAGCAGACCCTGCTCAACCTCGCCTCGCGCGACACGATCAAGGCCGACCGCAGCGACATGATCGCCGCCGGTATTGATTACCAGGACCACTCCGACCAGGTCATCCTCGATATATCCCTGATCTACATCGAACTCGATAGCACCCATCAGCGCCTGACGGCGGCGCAGCAGCAGAAACAGGCCACGGACCATGCGCTCTACATCGCGCAGCAGCGCCAGCAGGAGGGCGTAGGCAGCGTGCTTGACAGCAAACGGGCCGAGCTCGACGTCGCCCGCGTCGATCTCCGCATCACGCAGCTGGAGACCAGCGCGGACGTTCTCCGCGAGCGCTCTCGGACGCGCCATCGGCCGAGTCCGCGGCCACGCTGGAGACCGTAAGCGACTCCATTCCCGCCGCGCCGCCGCTGCCGTCGGCCGACGATCTCGCCTCGGTCGCGCTGGCCAACTCCGCCAGCCGTCCGCGTCGCCGATGAGCACGTCCGCGCCGCCACGCGACCGCGCCCGCGCCGAGCACCATAAGAAATATCCATCCATCGACTTCGCCGGACAGTACGCGCAGTACGCCAGTTTCAATAATTATTCGACCTACTACCTGCACTTCCCGTCCCACAGCTACAGCTTCGGCATCAACTTCCGCGTCCCCATCTTCAACCTCGCGCAGAACGCCCTGGCTGCCGCCGCCGATGCCGAAGCGCTGCAGGCCGAAGCCGACGCCCAGACCGCACGCGACAAGGTGGCGGCCGACGCCGTCCGCGCCCAGCACACCATCCGCCAGTTGCAGGCCCAGGCCCTCGTCTCGAGGCTGGAGTTCGAAGTCGCCCAAGCCAATATCGATGCCGTAAAGCTGCACATCGAGCAGGGCCACGCCAACGCCCGCGACGAGGAGCTGGCCCGCGCCGATGTTGCCAACCGGCAGGTTCTGCTTGCTGCAGAGCCAGTTCGAGTATATGCGCGCCCAGCTTCAGCTTCTCCGCCAGACCGGTGAGCTGCATGGCTGGGCCCTGGGCAAGTAAAGTGGGTAGCCGTAAATAGCTTGAGAACAGTCCAGCGCCCTGCCAGGACAGCTCAGTTGACACCTCGTAAATACCTGGTTCTGCTCATCGGTCGTCATCTTCGGCTCCACCGGAGATTCCTTCCTGGCGCGCGGCATGAAAGCATGTCGGCGCCATCGACATTCATCACCTATCGAGCATGTTCACCGCCCTCGCCAATCCCTGGGTCATTCTGCGGAATCTTCTTCCTGCTCGGCTTCATGTCCAGCTACATGACCGCGCTCTCTTTTGCCGACCTCACCTTCGTCCTGCCCGCCACGGCCATCGGCTATGTCATCATGGCGCTGCTCTCCATTTTCTGGCTGCATGAGCACGTCAGCCTGCAGCGCTGGGCCGGCATTGTGCTCATCATCGTCGGGGTCGGCCTGTCGCCGGAGGCCCATCGCGCACCGAGCATCCGCCCGAGGCCGTTCCCGATCCCAGTGCCCTTCAGGAGCAGCGCATGAGAGTCTTTACACCTGGATCTGCATCGCCTCCACGGTCGCCTTCGCGGCGGCCGGAGATGTGCTCCTCGCGCTGGCGCATGCGCCGCATCGGCGACCTCGGCGACTTCCGCCGCGAGCACGGCTTCCTGGCGGTCATCGCCCGCGTGCTTTCCAGCGGAGCGCTCTTCGGCGGCATCTTCTTCATGGCCATGGCGTTCTTCAGCAACCTCGTCGGACTCTCCTGGGCCGACCTCAGCCTGATGGGTCCGGCCTCGGCCGCGCTCACCTTTGTCACCAACGCCATGGGCGCCAAGTTCTTCCTGCATGAAAACGTCGACCGCCGCCGCTGGTTCGCCACCATCTTCGTCTGCTGCAGGAGTGGTCCTGCTCACCCGCTCCTGAATCCTCCCATTCCGGCAACCATGGCAGCTCCCGACGGGTGGCCCATATTTGCCCTCTGTTGGCAAATGTGGGGATGCAGGCCGCCTCCTAAAGCCCCAGAGTTGGAACTGCGCCAACTCTGGGCCACCCGCCGGGCTTGCGAGGCCCCGGCGCTCTATCGAACCAATTAGTGTCCACCAACACGGGTAGGGTTGCGGCTTAACATCCCTGTCCTCGGAACGGCGGCAACGGCAGCATAGCCGGGCACCACCCTCCCCACCGCCCGCTGCTGCTAAAATAGCTCTAGCAATGTCCATCGACCGCAGTACCGCGCCCCTAGCCAGCAGCTCTCCTTCGGCATCGCCCGCGCCGCGTCCGCGCATCGGCTTCGTCAGCCTCGGCTGTCCCAAAAATCTGGTGGACTCCGAAGTCATGATGGGCATGCTCTCCACCAACGGCGCCGAGATCACCGCCCGCGCCGAAGACGCCGACATCATCGTCGTCAACACCTGCTCGTTCATCGACACCGCCAAGCAGGAGTCCGTCGATACCATCCTCGAAATGGTCGCAGCACAAAACCCACGGCCGCGCCCGCAAGCTCATCGTCACCGGCTGCCTCGTCGAGCGCTACCGCGACGAGATTCAGAAGAACATCCCGGAGATCGATGCCGTTCTCGGCACCGGCGAACTGGCCGACATCCTCGCCGCCGCCGGAATCGCTCCCAGCGCCAGCCGGAGCCCACGCCCTTTACCATTCTCAACGGCGCTGCGGAGAGCCACGCGCACTCCGCACCCCAGCGCCTCGCAGCAGCTTAAAAGGCGGACAGCACGAGCGCCGCCCACTCGCGTCCCGAAGGCGATGCCCGCGAAAAAGCCGGACGCTTCGCCCGCGACACCTGGGACGGCGCCCGCGCCGAGCTGCCCAGCTATCTCTACGACGAGAACACCCCGCGCCTGCTGGCCACGCCGCGCCACTCCGCCTACATCAAGATTGCCGAAGGCTGCGATCATCCCTGCGCCTTCTGCATCATTCCGCAGCTGCGCGGCAAGTTCCGCTCCCGCACCATCGCCTTCGGTGGTCACCGAGGCCGAGCGCCTCGCCGCCCAGGGCGTGCGCGAAATCAATCTCATCGGGCAGGACACAACCTGCTTCGGCGAAGACCTCGGCACTGCAGGACGGCCTCGCCGCCCTGCTCGAACAGCTCGCGCAAATCGAAGACGCTCCGCTGGGTCCGCTTCCTCTACGCCTATCCCAACAAGATCACGCCGCGCCTGCTGGAGGTTCTCGCCACGCCATCCGCGCCTCTGCCGCTACATCGACGTTCCCCTGCAGCACGCCTCCACCGCGGTGCTCAAGCGCATGAAGCGCGGCGGCTCGGCGGAGATCTTCCTCAAGCTCATCGCCAAAATGCGGCAGGCCGTTCCCGACCTCACCCTGCGCACCTCGTTTATCGTCGGCTTCCCCGGCGAAACCGAAGACGACTTCCAGCAGCTCTGCGACTTCGTCACCGCCGCCCAGTTCGACTGGCTCGGCGTCTTCGCCTACTCCGACGAGGAGGGCTCGCCCGCGTTCCTTCTCGACGGACAAAGTGCCGTCCCAAGGAAATCGAGCGCCGCCGCCGCAAGCTCATGCAGTTGCAGAAGCGCATCAGCCGCCAGCGCCGCAAGCAGTGGATTGGCCGCGAGATCGAAGTCATGCTCGAAGGCCCCAGCGAGGAGACCGATCTGCTCTGGGAGGCGCGCACTCCGGCCCACGCCCCGGAGATCGACGGCAAGGTCTTCATCAACGATTTCGGAGAGCACACAATCTCCCCAGCCCGGCAGCTTCCATCGCGCCATCGTGGAAGAAGCCCACGACTACGACCTGGTCGCACGCTTGTTGTAGACTCGAGTGCGCAAAAGACGGGTGCCCCACCTTCGTCGCGCCGCTTTTGCGCGTCTAAGGTGGGAGAGCAAGAAGCCGTTACCCTGATAGCCCTTGATATCTGTCCGATGAAGAAGAAAAAAACCATCGCTCCGCTGTCCCGACCTGCCGCAAAATCGTGCTTGCCACCGATCCCGACTTCCCTTTCTGCTCCGACCGCTGCCGCGTCATCGATCTCGGCAAATGGATCAGCGGCGGTTACGTCATCTCCTCGCCGGTGAATGATCCCGAATCCGGCGGCGAAGCCGAGTACAATGAGCCCAGAGAGCGCCGCTCGGAAGCTGCGCAGAGGCCCGAGGCCCGGCTCAGCCGATGAAAGCGAGAACCATGGACGCCGCAAGCCCAACTGAGCAATCGGCGTCAGCATACGAAGAAAGGCTCTGCCCGCCCCACTCGTCCCTACTGGGCGTGGACCGTCGCCACCTTCTTCGGTGCCGGCGCGCTCAAGCCCGGCCCCGGAACCTGGGGCTCGGCTGGCAGCCGTGCTCACCTGGGCGCTCATCGCCCGCCATCTTCCGCCGCACCTGCTCATCCCCGGAGCCCTGGCCTACTGTGCCCTGGCCACCGCCATCGGAATTCCCGCCGCCACCCTCACCGCGCGCGCCTGCCATCGCGACGACCCCTCGCACGTCGTCATCGACGAAGTTGCCGGGCAGATGCTCACGCTCGTCGCCGCCCCGCTCACCTGGAAGGCGCAGCTTGCGGGCTTCATACTTTTTCGCGCCTTTGATATTGTCAAGCCGCCGCCCATCCGCCGGCTGGAGCGCCTGCGTCCGGAGGGCGTCGGCATTGTGGTGGACGATCTCGGCGCGGGGCTTTACGGCTTTCATCGTTCTTCAACTCCTACTGCACTTCGGCATCGTAAGATAGTGTTCGAAGGTACGCACGCTCTATGAGCCAAACGTCCAGAATCTCCCGTCATCCTCTCCGTCGAGCCATCGTTTGCCCTGCCCGGCGGCGAAGTCGTCCTGCACGGCCGCGCGCTCCTGGCCAGCCTCACCGAACCCACGCAGGTTCTCTTCGGCGACGCGGTCGCCACCGTCGTCTTCGCCTCTCCCACGCAAGCTCACCGTCCTGGTGCCGGACGCCGCCTCGGGCGACTCAATCACCGTCACCACCCCGCACGGCTCCGCCTCGGTGGCTTTCACCCTCGCCACCCTGCTCTCGGAAAACCTCCATCCCGTCGCCAATCCCGCCGTCGATGAAGCCGGGCAACATCTACGTCACCTTCTCCGGCAGCCGCGGCCAGTCCGTGCCCACCTCGCTGTTCCGCATCGACGACGAATCCACCCTGCACCCCTCGCCGCCGAGATCATGAATCCCACCGGCCTCGCTCTCGACGACCACGGAAACCTCTACATCTCCTCGCGCAATGACGGCGCCGTCTACCGCCTCTCCACCGCGGGCGACCTCTCCACCTACGCCGAAGGCATGGGCGTCGCCACCGGACTCGCCTTCGACGAGCTCGGCAATCTCTACGTCGGCGACCGCAGCGGCACCATCTTCAAAATCGCGCCCGACCGCCAGATCTTCGTCTTTGCCACCCTCGAACCCAGCGTCGCCGCCTATCACCTGGCCTTCTCGCCCAACGGAAATCTCTACGTCACCGGCCCCACCACGTCCTCCAACGACTGCGTCTATGAGATCGACCAGCACGGCGTGGTCACGCCCTTCTTCAGCCAATCTCGGACGTCCCCAGGGCCTCGCCTTCGACCTCGAAGGCAACCTCTACGTCGCCGCCTCCTGGCGCGGCCACCGCGGCATCATCCGCATCACGCCGGACAAGCGAGGCCTCGCTCGTCATCAGCGGAACCAACCTCGTCGGCCTCGCCTTCGATCCCAACCACGCGCTCGATCCTCGCCACCACCTCCGCCGCCTATTTCCTTCCCTGGAGCATCCCCGGCTTCATCGTCACCCCGGAACTCCCCGAGCCATAGGTTGTTCGGATTTGAATGGGGCTTCATTCTGAACGATGTGAAGCTGGATCTTTAAGGTGTCATTCTGAACGGAGTGAAGACCCTGCGCCGCTCAAATCTCCAGCGCCGCCCAGAGGCTTTTCAGCCAACGAGCCACACTGGTTTTAGCGCAAAACAAAAAGGCGCACCCATGATCCAGGTGCGCCCTTTCAGTCTCAATGCCCGACGTTACTTCACGGCCAGCAGCTCCACATCAAAAATCAAATAAGCATTGCGCGGGATCACCGGCGGTTGTCCACTGTATCCATAGGCCAGCTCCGGCGGAATCCTGAGCTGCCGTTTGCCGCCCACCTTCATGCCGGCCACGCCCAGGTCCCAGCCCTTGATCACCTGCCCTGCGCCAATCGTGAACTCGAATGGCTGGCCGCGGTCCATACGAGCTGTCGAACTTCGTGCCCTCTTCCAGCAGCCAGCCGGTGTAGTGCACCTTCACCTTGCTGCCTCGGCTCTGCTCCTTACCTGTGCCCACCTTCAAATCCCAGTATTCCAACCCGTTGGGCAACGTCACCCCGGCGCCATCCACCGCCGCAGGATGCTGCGGCGCCCTGCGCGCATCAGCCCACATCGCCGTCATCAGCAGCACCGTCACGATGATGATGATCTTCCGCATCGTTTTCTCCTATTCCTTTCCTACCGCGTCGCGCCTCACCGCGTCATGTGCCGCGTGCAGTTCCTGCAGGTTGTAGACGCTGATCCCGCCCGCCTGCAGCACGGGAATTCCCTCCACCACGGCCCGCGCCGCCGACAGCGTGGTAATCGTCGGAATGCGCGCCGTGATCGCCGCCCGCCGGATCGCCTTCTCGTCGAACCAGGGCTCGCCGCGCGCCTGCGGAGTGTTGATGATGAGCTGAATCCGGTCGCCTTTGATCAGATCGACCACGTTCGGCCTTCCCTCTTTCACCTTGTACACCCGCTCCACGCGCATCCCGGCCTCTTCCAGAGCCTCGGCCGTTCCATGCGTGGCCACGATCTTGAAGCCCATGTCCACAAACTTCCGCGCCACCTCCGCCACGTACGGCTTATCGCGTTCGTTCACGCTGATGAACACCGTCCCCTTCGAGGGCAGCGCCTGTCCGGCCGCCAGTTGCGCCTTGGCAAAGGCCTCGCCAAAATTATCCGCAACGCCCATCACCTCGCCGGTCGAGCGCATCTCCGGACCCAGCACGGTGTCCACCCCCGGAAACTTGTTCCACGGAAACACCGGAGACTTCACGTAGAAGAAATCGCCCGTGTCCAGGTCCTTGCCGGCCGCAATGTTCTCCGGCAAAAACTCCTTCAGCTTGCGTCCGGTCATCAGCCGCGCCGCAATCTTCGCGCAGGCAATGCCCGTCGCCTTGGAAACATACGGCACCGTGCGCGAAGCCCTCGGATTCACCTCGATCACGTACACCTTGTCGCGCTGCATCGCGTACTGAATGTTCATCAGTCCCACCACGTTCAGCGCCTTGGCCAGCTTGTAGGTGTACTCGCGGATCGTCGCCAGCACCTCCGGCGATAGATCGACGCTGGGCAACACGCACGACGAATCGCCCGAGTGAATGCCCGCCTCTTCGATGTGCTCCATGATGCCGGCGATCACCACGTCCTCGCCGTCGCTCAGGGCGTCCACGTCCACCTCGGTCGCCGCCTCCAGGAAGTGGTCCACCAGAATCGGCCGGTCCTGCGAATACTCCACCGCCTGGCCCATGTATTCCTTCACCGCCTTGGCGTCGTAGGCAATCACCATCGCGCGTCCGCCCAGCACATACGAAGGGCGCACCAGCACCGGGTAGCCCACCTTCTCCGCCGCCGCCAGCGCCTCGTCCACCGAGGTCGCCATCCCGCCCGGCGACTGCGGAATATCCAGCTGGTTCAGCAGGGCCTCAAAGCGCTTGCGGTCCTCCGCCAGATCGATCGACTCCGGCGAAGTTCCGATGATCTTGACTCCGGCCTTCTTCAGCGGCAGCGCCAGATTCAGCGGAGTCTGTCCGCCGAACTGCACGATCACGCCGATCTCGTCCGTTCCCTTGGCCTCGTGCTCGTAGATCGCCATCACGTCTTCAAAGGTCAGCGGCTCAAAGTACAACCGGTCGCTGGTGTCGTAGTCGGTCGAAACCGTCTCCGGATTGCAGTTCACCATGATGGTTTCAAAGCCGTCATCGTGCAGCGCAAACGCCGCGTGGCAGCAGCAGTAATCGAACTCGATTCCCTGCCCGATGCGGTTCGGTCCCGAGCCCAGGATGATCGACCTTCTTCTTCGCCGTCGGCAGCGCCTCGTCCTCGTCCTCAAAGGTCGAGTACATGTACGGCGTAAAGCTCTCGAACTCGGCCGCGCAGGTATCCACCCGCTTGTACACCGGAACGATTCCCATCTCCTGGCGCTTCTCGTAGACCTTGATCGCGCCTTCGCGCCGCGGCATCTTCCACAGCTCGCTCAGCCGCGCGTCGCTGATTCCCTTGCGCTTGGCCTCGCGCATCTCGCTCGGCGGTAATCGTCTCCAGCGAGCTCGTCTCCAGCGCCGCCAGTTCGTCGCTCACTTCCTTCAACTGGTAGAGGAACCACGGGTCCATCGCGGTCAGCCTAGCCACGTGCGGCACCGTCCAGCCGATGCGCCAGCGCATAGCGCACATACTGCAGCCGCTCCGGATGCGGCGACACCAGCCGCTTGGTGACGAATCTTCGGCTCAATCGCCTCGGCCTCCAGACGCTTGCCGGTCTCCAGCGAGCGCACCGCCTTCAGCAGCGACTCCTTGAAGGTGCGGCCAATCGCCATCACCTCGCCCACCGACTTCATCTGCGGACCCAGGCTTTCGTCGGCTCCCGGAAACTTCTCAAACTGCCACTTCGGAATCTTCACCACCACGTAATCCAGCGTCGGCTCAAAGCACGCCGGAGTCTTCTGCGTGATGTCGTTGGTGATCTCGTCCAGCGTGTAACCCACCGCCAGCCGCGCCGCAATCTTCGCAATCGGAAAGCCGGTCGCCTTCGACGCCAGCGCCGAGGAGCGCGACACCCGCGGATTCATCTCGATCACGATCTGCCGTCCGGTCGTCGGATTCACCGCGAACTGCACGTTCGATCCGCCGGTCTCCACGCCGATCTCGCGCATCACCTTGATCGCGCCGTCGCGCATCCGCTGATATTCGCGGTCGCTCAGCGTCTGTGCCGGAGCCACCGTAATCGAGTCGCCGGTATGCACGCCCATGGGATCGAAGTTCTCAATCGAGCAGACGATGATGACGTTGTCCGCCAGATCGCGCATCACCTCCAGCTCGTATTCCTTCCAGCCCAGCACGCTCTCTTCGATCAGCACCTCGTGCACCGGAGAAAGGTCCAGTCCGCGCGCCAGCAGGTCCAGCAGCTCTTCGCGATTGAACGCAATCCCGCCGCCCGAGCCGCCCAGCGTAAACGACGGACGCAGCACCACCGGAAAGCCCAGCTTGGTCGAGAAATCCAGACCATCCTTCAGGTTGTTCACCAGCACCGAGCGCGGCACATCCAGCCCGATGCGCGTCATCGCATCCTTGAACAGCAGGCGGTCTTCCGCCTTCTTGATCGCCTCCAGCTGCGCGCCGATCAGCATGACGCCATACTTTTCCAGCACGCCGCCGTCGGCCAGTTCCACCGCCAGGTTCAGCGCCGTCTGTCCGCCCACGGTGGGCAGCACGGCCATCCCTTTGCCGACTCCGCGCTCCACTTCCTGCCGGATGATCTCTTCCACGTACTGCCGCGTCAGCGGCTCCACATAGGTGCGGTCGGCCATCTCCGGATCGGTCATGATCGTCGCCGGATTGGAGTTCACCAGCACGACCTCATAGCCTTCGGCCTTCAGCGCCTTGCACGCCTGTGTGCCGGAGTAGTCAAACTCCGCCGACTGTCCAATCACAATCGGACCCGAACCAAGAATCAGAATCTTCGAAATATCTGTGCGACGTGGCATTTAAATATGCTTTCTCATCTGCAAGATGTCCTTACAATTGCAAATTAATCTCTATCCAACCAACTCTTTACTTCAGCAGCGAGTAGAACGGCAGCTGATCCACCTTGCGGTACTCCCAAACGTCGGGAAATCCCTTCGCCATCTCGGGCATGTCCATCGGCTCGTTCGTCAATACATTCACGAATGTCTGCTGCCGCTTCGTACCTTGCCGTCGGCGGCAAAGGCCAGCGAGGTAAACCGCAGGCAGCGGCATTGCACCATCTCCATGTAGCGGTCGATCATGAGCGTAATCCGCCCCTGCCCGTCAAAGCACATCTGCCCGGTGTGTGTCACCGGACTCTGCGGTCCGGGCGCGTCGTGCAGGTCCACCATCCAGTGACCCTGGTGCCAAACCCGCGCTGCCATTATCTCCGGCGCCCGGACGTTTCGCCGCGCTCACGGCCATCCACTTGCCGCCCGCCAAACGCACAAACTGCAGCGCCTTCTGCGGCGCGGTGTCGCGAATTCCGCACTCGCCACCAAACGTAAACCGGTCGGAGGGCACCACTCCGTGCGAACCTTCCGCCCCGCCTGCCTGCGGCGCCGCCTGGGCTACGCAAATAGCCGGCACACCCATCGCCGCGCACAGCGCGATCCCCATCACCACCAACGCACTCAACCCTGATCGCTTCACTCACTCGCTCCTGAGCTATTCGCTATCTCTTCAACAGCGGAGAAAACGATAACTGCTCCAGTTTGCGCACGTCCCAGACATCAGGAAATTCACTGGCCGATTCCGGCGCCGCAATTACCTCGCCGGTAGACATACTGACAAATCGATTTTCGCGCCGCGTCACCCGGCCATCGGTCGCAAAGGTGAGCGACGTAACGCGCGCGCAACCGCATTGCATCGTCTCCATGTAGCGATCAACCATAAAGGTGATGTGTCCCTGCGGATCGAAGCACAGCTGTCCCGAGTGCATCCCCGCCATGCCCGGTTCCAGCGCGGCATGCATATCCACCATCCAGTTGGTCTCGTGCCACACTCTCGCCGTGGCCTGATCGATTCCGCTCGGACTGCCTCCCGCCGGAAGCGCCGACCACTCTCCATCGCCCGACATCGCAAACCCCAAAGCACTCTGATCCGAGGTGTCCTGGATACCGCAAATCGCACCAAAGTCCGCCCGGTTGGAGCGGATGTCCGCCGATGGGCCCTGCGTCTCCGAGTGCGGATCGCCACCCGTCGCATCCCCACCCGTCTGCCACGCCAACATCATCGGCGCAGCACCCATCACCGCCATCAACACCACGGCCCAAATCAAAGCTGTCCGCTTCATCGCTACCGTCTCCACTCGTTCATCATCTGCACGAAATCCGCAAACAGATAATGCGAGTCATGCGGCCCCGGCGAAGCCTCGGGATGATACTGCACGCTGAACAGCGGATAGTTGCGGTGCCGCAATCCCTCCAGCGTGTTGTCGTTCAGGTCCACGTGCGTCAGCTCCACCTCGCTCTGCTTCAGCGAATCCGGATCGACCGCATAGTTGTGGTTGTGCGCCGTGATCTCCACCTTGCCGGTCTGCAGCTGCTTCACCGGATGGTTGCCGCCGTGGTGCCCGAACTTCAGCTTGTAGGTCTTTCCGTCCAGCGCCAGCCCAATCAACTGATGCCCCAGGCAGATGCCGAAGATCGGCACCCGTCCCACCATTTCGCGGATCGTCTTCTGCGCATACACCACCGCATCCGGATCGCCCGGCCCATTCGAGAGAAACACGCCGTTCGGCTGCAGCGCCAGCACGTCCTCCGCCGGAGTCTGCGCCGGAACCACCGTCACGTCGCAGCCCGAGCTCACCAGCCGCCGCAGAATGTTGTGCTTGATCCCGTAGTCGTAGGCGACCACCTGCTTGCGCTCCGGTCCTTCGCACTCCACCGCCGATTCCGTGGTCACCACCGACAGCTTCCCCGAGCCGCGAGGCACGGTAATGATCCGCTCCTCCACGTCGCCCTTGGTCCAGCTGTAGCTCTCCTTGGTGGAAACTTCTTTGGCCAGATCCAGCCCGTCGATGGTAGGAGTCGCCTTGGCCATCGCCACCAGCTTGTCCACGTCCATCTCGCGGGTGGAGATCACCCCGCGCATCACCCCTTTGTCGCGCAGATGCCGCACCAGCGCCCGCGTGTCGATCTCCGACAGCACCGGAACCCTGTGCCGCTCCAGGTATTCGTCCGTCACCTGGTGCGAGCGGTAGTTGGACGCGTAGGGCGAAAACTCGCGCACAATCAGCCCCTCGATGTAAGGCTTGCCGCTCTCCTCATCGTCGGGATTGGTGCCGTAGTTGCCGATTTCCGGATTGGTGAGAACCACGATTTGCCCGGCATAGGAGGGATCGGTGAAGATCTCCTGGTAGCCGGTAATGGATGTATTAAAAACTACTTCGCCCGTGCGTTCCAGCCGTGCTCCGTAGCCTTTGCCGCGGAAGACTCTACCGTCTTCCAGCGCCAGGATAGCTTGCATCGCATCCTCAGGGAGTGGATTTTCTAGATGATAACAGCTATTCCAGCCCCGGCGCTCCACCGCAAGAGGAAATCCCATTCTGTCATGCATATTAATGCATCTAGTCGCATAATATTCACTTTTGCGGCACGCCTGGCCCTGTGGTTGGAGAGGGAAACCAAGCCTGCTCATCGCAGCGACTCCAACGGAGGCCGCGGAACTCGTGATGCTAGCCAATCATCTCCTGCGTGTTGTGGATTCCGGAAAGAAGGAGATATCCGACAAGCCCTAGGTCGCCCCGACCGGGGACTGCCAACTAAGCCCGCCCCCTGAATCCTCGCCCTACCCTGTCACCGTCTGCGCCTCTCCCACCCACAGCCGTTCCTCCACCGCCCGCAACATCGCCGCCGCCACGTCGGCCCGGCTCACGCTGCTCACCGCCGGACGCCCGGCGCTCATCGTGTAGCGCCCCGTCAGCGGCCCGTCGGTCAGCCTGGTCGGACGCAGAATCGTCCACTCCAGCCCGCTCGACTTCACCTCCGGCTCCATCAGGTTCTTGTCCTCATAGGGTGCCCAAAGCAGGGTCGCAAACACCAGCCGCGCGATGAGGTTCGCGTACACCAGGCTCTCGCCCGCGCCAAACGCCGACTCCACCACCAGCCGCCGCACCCCATGCTGCCTCATCACCGCCATCAACATCCGCGTGCCATCGGAGACCACGTGCGTATTTTTCCAGAGATTGCGCTGCCCCAGGCAGCTCAGCACCGCGTCCGTTCCCAGCACCGTCTTGGTCACACTCTCCTGATCCAGCACGTTGCCCAGCACCAGCCGCATGTTCGGATTCACCAGCGGCATCCGGTTCGGATTCCGCACCAGCACCCGCACGTTGTGGCCGTGCTCCAGCGCCTGCCGCGTCAGCTCCAGCCCCGTGCCGCCCGTCCCGCCGAAGATCGCCAGCCTCATGCCTGTCCTCTATCTCAGCTTTCCCACCATCTCCGCCGGCCAATAGGCGAACACCGCTTTTCCAAAGATCGCATCCCGCTCCACCGTGCCAAAGTCGCGGCTGTCGCTGGAAAGGTCCCGATGATCGCCCAGCATAAAGTAGCTCCCCACCGGCACCGTCACCTCGCTCATCGAGCGGTTGTCGCGGAACTTCTCCGGCACGTAGGGCTCCTCCAGAGGCTGGTCGTTCACCAGCACCGCGCCGCGCACTATTTCAATCCGGTCGCCCGGCATGCCCACCACCCGCTTTATGTAATTTTTGCTGGGATCGCCCGGATAGCGGAATACCACCACGTCTCCGCGCTCGATGCTGCCCAGCCGGTAGGCGTATTTGTTGATGAAGATGCGTTCCTGGTCGGCCAGCCCCGGCATCATGCTGGTGCCTTCCACCTTCACCGGCTGGTACAGAAAGACGATGATGAAGATCGAAATTCCCATCGCCAGCGCGAACTCGCGCAGCCACCTCCATGCTCCGTGTCCGCTGGCCGCCGCACCGCAGGCCGTTGGTTCCAGCCCGCCGCCTTGCGCCGGGACTTCCCTCTCATCCATTTCGCACCGACCTCTTCTTATTATTCTATACAGCCCCGGCCCCGGCGCGGCCCCGCGCGCCCGATTAGCCGGATTGGATGGGCGGGATTTCCCCCGCCGGGTCCGGCCTTAGCCGTGCCTCCGTAATTCCTCCGGTTGACCATATCTCCTGCACACGGTATAAAGCTGTATCCTGAGATAGTTCCTCCGTCTCCCGGGCAAGCAAGCGTTTGGGACGGTTTTAGGTTTCGTGTTTCTGGAAGGGCCCATGACCAAAAAACTCGAAGCAAATCCGAAAACCCCCTCTGCCAAACCCAAGTCCGACGCGCGCAGGAGCGCAGCCGATGAGCACCAGCAGCGTTTCGCCCAGTGCCTGCAATGCTACGAGCAGGCCCTCAAACTGTCGCAGACGCAGAAGTTCGATAAAGCCAAGCTGATGTTTGAAAAGGTGATCGAATCCGGCATCAGCGAGCTGAGCGATCGCGCCAAGGTCAACATCAACATCTGCAACCAGCAGCTGGACCAGATCCAGAACAGCTTTGCCACACCCGAGGAGCACTACGACTTCGCCGTCTCTCTCATGAACCTCGGCGACTTCGTCACCGCCCGCGAGCACCTGGAGAGCCTTTCCAGCCAGCGACCCACGCTCGATTTCGTCTGGTACGGCTTCGCCGTGCTGGAGTGCCTCACCGGCCGCACCTCGGAGAGCCTGAAGCATCTGGCCGAGGCCATCCGGCTCAACCCCGGCAATCGCTTCCAGGCCCGCAATGACTCGGACTTCCGCAACATGGCCGACGATCCGCGCTTCACCGAGCTGCTCTATCCCGAAGGTACGGTGGGTGGATGACTTCCGCCGCCGCGCCCGTGAATTTGACAGAGCTTTCCTTCCGTAGAACAGGGCGATGACCACCCCGCAGTCCACCACCAATCCCGGCGAGGGACTCCGCATCGTTGCCATCGGCGGCGGCACCGGCCTGTCCACCCTGCTGCGCGGACTCAAGCGCCACGTCGTCTCCGCTTCGTCGGCCTCCGCGCCACTTGCTCCCTTCATCTCCCGGCTCACCGCCATCGTCACCGTCACCGACGACGGCGGCTCCAGCGGACGCCTGCGCAAGGAACAGGGCGTGCCCGCCCCCGGCGACATCCGCAACTGCATGACCGCGCTCTCCGACGATGAAGAGCTGCTCGCGCAGCTCTTCCGCTACCGCTTCGCCGGCGGCGGACTCGACGGCCACAGCTTCGGCAATCTCTTCCTCACCGCCCTGGCCGATGTCTGCGGCGACTTTTCCCTGGCCGTCCAGCTCAGCTCCGCCATTCTGAAAACCCGTGGCGAAATCTATCCCTCCTCCGCCTGCAGCAGCCTGCAACTGGAGGCGCTGATGCGCAACGGCAAACACGTCCGCGGAGAAACCAAAATCACCGCCAGCCAAAGCGGCATCAGCCGCCTCAGTCTGGTGCCCGCCCGACGCCCGCCCGCTGCCCCAGGCGCTCGACGCCATTGACCAGGCCGACATCGTCAGCATCGGCCCCGGCTCGCTGTTCACCAGTTGCATCCCCAACCTGCTGGTGCACGGAGTCCCCGACGCCATCTGCCGCTCCTCTGCCCTGCGCGTTTACATCTGCAACCTGATGACCCAGCCCAACGAGAGCACCGGCCTCACCGCCTCGCAGCACATCGAAGCCATCTTCGCCCACGCCAGCTGCAAGGTCTTCGACTACGCCATGCTCAACTCCGCGCCCGTCCCCGCCACGCTGCTCGCCCGCTACGCCGAAGACAACTCCGAACCCCTGGACAACGACCTCGACGCCATCCGCGCCCTCGGCGTCACCCCCATCCTCGGCGACTACCTCGACGCCACCCAGTTCGCCCGCCACGCCGCCGACCGCATCGCTCTCGACCTGCTCAACCTCCCCGCCCGCCTCCACCCCGCACGCAGTGCGCGGACGCCAGCGCTGTAGCGTGGCCCGCCTGCCGATCAGGCTGCCTTGCAAAATGCCAAGAACCGCTTGACGCCTTTTCATATTGCAAAGTATTCTGTCTCTGCGACAGATGGCGTGGCGACTAGCGGTAGAAGGTTGGAGAAAATTCTATGCACGTCGTCTCCCGCAAACACCTGACCGAAGCCGCAGAGCAGTACAAGGACGCTGCAAAAGAGATCGCTGCCTGGTACAAGATCGCGGCTGCGGCGCGGTGGAGAAATTTCGTAGACGTGCAGAAAGTATTCAAGGATGCGGACGAAGTCGATGGGCGCGTCATCTTCAATATTCGCCACAACCGCTACAGGTTGGTAACGATCATTCATTACTCGCGAGAGAAGAACGGCCATACCACCGAAGGCCGCATTTACATCCGGTCCTTCTTGACGCATAGTGAGTACGACAACAAAGCGAACTGGGATAAAGGCCTAAAACAATGAGCACTGTACTTGCCAACCCAGCCAAGATGGTTCGCCAAGGAGCTCCCCGGCTCATTCACACCGACGAGGAGCTCGCGATCTACACCGCCGCGCTCTTCGATCTCACGGCAAAGGCCAATCCTTCCCCCGATGAGGAAGAAGCAATCGAGCTTTTAACTCTTTTGATTGACCGCTACGAGTCCGAGCGGTTCCCGGTACCGGACGCCAAGCCCGCGGACGTACTGCGCTTTCTCCTCGAACACAATGGGCTCGCGCAGCGGGACATCGTCGCGGAACTCGGCAGCGAAAGCACCGTGTCGCTCGTTCTCTCCGGCAAGCGTTCGCTCACCCTCGACCACATCGCACGTCTCAGCCGCCGCTTTCACGTTTCGCCCGCAGTCTTCTTCGGAGAAACTCGCCGGAAGAAATTGAGATCATCGAGTCGCAATGCCCGCCTTAAGAGCACTCACCGAAGCACGTAAATCTTTACCGCCGTCTTGAGTTCCTTCCACGCTTTGTCCGTGGTGTAGACCGGACATTGCAGCGTGGCCGCCAGCGCCAGGCACGCGCGGTCTCCCAGCGAGAGCCCGAGGCGCTTGCACTGCAGAACCAGATCGCCTGAACGTTGCGCGTGTTCCACGTTGAACGCAATCGCCTCCTGAATCGGGCTGGTCGCATCCTCCCACGCTTCAGTCGCTGACCATCCGCGGCTGACCAGTTTGGCCTGCACTTCTGCAAGATTTACCGTGCTGCACACGGCTTCGGCAAGCATCTCTGGAGTAAGTTTTTCGTGCCCCGGCTCCTGGTTGAGTATGGCGAGAATGGCCGACGCATCCAGCACGATCCTACTCATTTTTAGCGGCCTTGCGGCGCTCCGCGATCAACTCGTCGGCCAGCGACGTGCCTGCCGCTACGCGCGCCTTAACTCGCCGCTGCGCGCGCTGAATGCGCTGTTGTTGCGTGGTGAGAAAGAAGACATCGTCCTTCTTTTCCAAAATGAGTTCGTCACCCGCTTCCACTCCGAGTTCCTTGCGAACCGATGCCGGAATCACCACCCGCCCATTCGCGTTCAGACGCAACCGAATTCCCTGCTCCATCGCGACACTCCTTTCGTGATATGACATATCATAGCATAGTGTCATAGTGTTTATTATATGACATGATCGCCATTCCCGGCCAGTGTCCGCTGGCATTACAATACCTACGCATGCCGAACTCACGTTTTGCCATCGCCATTCTCGCCGCGGGCAAGGGCACGCGGCTCAAGTCGAAGCTGCCCAAGGTGCTGCATCAGATCGCGGGACGCCCGCTGCTGAGCCACGTCGTCCGCGCCGCCAGCACAGTGGTTGCGCCCGCCGACATCTTCTGCATCATCGGACATGAGGCCGAGCGCGTCCGCGCCGAGATCGCCCCGCTGGGAACGCAGTTTCATCGAGCAGTTGGAGCAGCGCGGCACCGGGCACGCGCTGATGCAGTGCCGCCAGGCGCTCGCCGCCTACGATCACGTCCTCGTGCTCAGCGGCGACGTGCCGCTCATCCGCCCGGAGACCATCGCCTCCGTGCGCGACTTCCACCTGCAGCGCAGCGCGGCCATGACCATTCTCACCGCCGACCCCGCCCGATCCTTTCGGCTACGGACGCATCGTGCGCCGCGTGGTGGATGGCCGTGTCACCGACCAGGTCGAGGCCATCGTCGAGCAGAAGCAGCTCAGCGCCGAGCAGAGCGAGATCGGCGAGATCAACTCCGGCATCTACGCCTTCAACATCGCCGAGCTGTTCTGCCGCATCGACCGGCTCTCTACCGACAATCCGCACGGCGAATACTACCTGACCGACATTGCAACAATTCTGCAGCGCGACGGCAAGCCCGTGCTCGCCCTGCCCACGGCGCATGCCAGCGAAGTGCTCGGCGTCAACACCCGCCGCGAGCTGGCGCAGCTCGACGCCCTTCTGCGCGAGCGCAAAACCCGCGAGCTGATGGACAACGGCGTCACCATCTACAAGCCCGAAACCGTGCTCATCGACTGCGGCGTCACGGTTGGCGAAGACACTATCATCGAGCCCTTCGTGCAGCTGCTCGGCGAAACCACCATCGGCCAGGACTGCCTCATCCGCAGCTACTCGGTGCTCAGCAACACGCGCGTCGGCGATCAGGTCCGCATCAACCACGGCACGCTGGCCGAAGATTCCATCATCGGCGAGGCGGCCATCGTCGGCCCCTATTCGCGAATCCGCCCAGGCAGCGAGATCGGCCCCGAGGCGCACGTCGGCAATTTTGTGGAGACCAAGAAGGCCAAGCTGGGACGCGGCGCCAAGGCCAATCACCTCACCTACCTGGGCGATGCCGAGATCGGCGAGCGCACCAACATCGGCGCCGGCACCATCACCTGCAACTACGACGGAGTGAACAAGCACCGCACCGTCATCGGCGCGAATGCCTTCATCGGCAGCGACACGATCCTGGTCGCGCCCGTCAGCGTCGGCGACGGAGCCTACGTGGCTGCGGCCTCCTGCATCACGAAGGATGTGCCCGCCGATGCGCTGGGAATCGCGCGGCCGGAGCAGCAGATCAAAGAGGGATGGGCCAGCCGCAAGCGCGCCAAGCTGGCGGAGGCGAAGCAGAAATCGTAATCGGCAACCCTCGCTAATTAAATCTGCCGCTCGGGTTTGCCAATGGCGCACAGCAGCAGGCCCAGCAGGATCAACGCCGCGGCGGCCTTGGTCTGACCGCTGGTTCCGGAGTCGAGGGCCATGCCCCAGAACAGCAACCAGATGATACCGACGATCACCATGACGGTTCCCACCGGGCGGAACGCCGGATCGTGGGTGACTCCGGGGATGTGAGCTTCTTCGCTTGCGCGCGCCTTGCCGTGCTCGGACATTAACGCTCCTTGCGGTATTTCGATGCTCTGTTTTCGATGTTGCTGGATAGCCGCCGGATTCGCAAAGATGCTTTTCTCCACACCCGCCGCCTGGACAACGATTGCCGTTTCAGTCAATGGTTGGCGAAGCCATGTTGATCGATTCCGCAATGGTTGCGGAAATTGCGCAACCATTGACTGGGCGGTTACCCTGCGCCTCACCAACGATTATCCCTTCCGTCAATCGTTGGCAGGGTACGGGCCTCCGGTGCTCCGTCGAAGCCGAGGGCCGGGCGGTGGTACACTCCGTTGATCTCCCAATTCGATCCGGATGAGTGAGCCTTGCCTGAGATTGCGCAGCGTAGCCGTTCCGCCGTGTTGTTGATCAGCTGTCCCGACCGCAAAGGTCTGGTGGCGGTGATCTCCGATTTCGTCTTCCGCCACAATGGAAACATTCTGCACGCCGACGAGCATCGCGATGAGCAGACCGGCCTATTCCTGATGAGGGTGGAGTTCGATCCGTCGGGGATGGACGTGGGGCTGGATGAGCTGGGCGTGCAGTTCGCCAAAATTGCAGAGCTGTATGAGATGCGCTGGCGGCTGGCCAAGGGCACGCGGCGTCCGCGCATGGGCATTCTGGTTTCGCAGTACGACCACTGTTTAGCCGACCTGCTCTACCGTCACAAGGCGGGCGAGCTGGACTGCGATATTGCGCTGGTGCTCTCCAACCACACGGACGCGGCGCGGCTGGCGGGCTTCTACGGCGCGGAGTTCGTGCACATTCCGGTGACGCGCGAGAGCAAGCTTGAGGTGGAGCAGCAGCAGATTGCCATGTTGCGCGAGCAGGAGTGCGACCTGGTGGTGCTGGCGCGCTACATGCAGATTCTTTCGCCCGCGTTCGTGGCGGCGTTCCCCAACCAGATCATCAACATTCATCACTCGTTTCTGCCGGCGTTTATCGGCGCGCGCCCGTATCATCAGGCCTTCGAGCGCGGGGTGAAGCTGATCGGCGCCACCAGCCACTACGTCACCGAGGTGCTCGACGACGGGCCAATCATCGAGCAGGCGGTGGTGCGCATCTCGCACCGCGACTCGGTGCAGGATTTGGCGCAGAAGGGCCGCGACCTGGAAAAGGTTGTGCTGTCGCGCGCCGTGGGCTGGCACCTGGAAAACCGCGTGCTGCTGTATGGGAAAAAGACGGTGGTGTTCGACTAGCCGGCGGTTCGGTAGTCCCCAGTTAGCGCCGGCATCTGGCGCTAACTGGGCCACGAGTCGATCACTCTACGCAGATCAGTTTCTTATTCACAAATTCACTGATGCCAAGGTCGGAAAGTTCACGGCCATAGCCAGAGTTCTTGACTCCGCCAAATGGCAGATCGGGAGCGGTCCACGTCGCTCGATTGATAAATACCATGCCGGTTTCGATCTTGCGGGCGATTCGCTTGCCACGTTCGATGTCCTTGGTGATCACCGATCCGCCGAGCCCGTAGGGAGAGTCATTGGCCAGCTTGATCGCCTCCTTCTCGTCCTTGACGCGGAAGATAAGTGCCACGGGAGCGAAAAACTCCTGATGGAAGGCCGGGTTCTCCGGCGCTATATTCGTCAGGATCGTTGGCTCCAAAAAGTACCCAGGCCTGTCGATCCGCTTTCCACCCAGCAACACTTTTGCGCCGGCATCCACCGCGGTCTTGACCTGCTTCTGGACAAGCTGGAGAGCTCCTTCGGTGCACAGGGGCCCCAGCGTCGTCTTGGGGTCCATCGGATCGCCGGGGACCAGCTTTTCCAGCGCCTTCTTGAAGCGGTCAAGGAATACGTCGGCAATCTTTTCGTGCAGGATGAAACGCTTGGCGGCGACACAACACTCTCCCGTGTTGTTCATGCGCCCCCATACGCCCCACTTGACGGCCGTGTCCATGTCTGCATCGTCCAGCACGATAAAGGCATCGCTGCCGCCCAGTTCCATCGTGCTCTTCTTGAGAGCCTGGCCCGCTTCGGATGCAACGGCCGCACCCGCCCTCTCGCTGCCCGTCAGCGCGACGCCCTTGATTCGGCTATCCGCGATCGCTCTGGCAGCCTGGTCATTGGAGAGAAAGACGTTGGCGTAGGCACCCGGCGGAAGGCCCGCATCGAGGAGGAGCTTCTCAAATGCCAGCGCACACTGCGGCACATTCGGCGCGTGCTTGACGATCAGCGTATTACCCACCATCAGGTCCGGTCCCGCGACACGCGCCAATTGATAGTAGGGGAAGTTCCAGGGCTCAACGCAGAAAAGCACGCCCAGCGGTTCGCTGACGACAACCGCATCGCCCACCTTTGTCTTCAGTTTCTCGGGTGCCAAAAACCTCTCCGCGTTGTCGGCGTTGTAGTCCAGAATATCGGCGCTAAGGTCCACCTCTCCCTGTGCCTCCGCGATCAGCTTGCCCATCTCCATCGTAACCAGTTTCGCCAACTCGTCGCGATTTTCACGCATGATCGATGCTGCCTTCTTGAGGATCGCCTTGCGTTCCGCGAGGGATCGCAGGCTCCAGTCTGTCTCAAATGTTTCTTCGCCCCTGGCAATGATCGCCTCCAACTGGGCGTCAGTATGCTCATTAAACGATTTGACCCGCTCTTCCGTGTATGGATTGATGGTTTCGTAAGCCATTGCCTGTCTCCTTGCTCGGTTGGATGTACTTGGACCTTACGCCGCGTCAAACCAATACACGGCTGTTTACAAAACAGCAATCCGTCTTGTCGCGTCAAGAAGGCCCATTGATCTCGTCGTCAGGGCGCGCACGCAGTCATCGCGTCGAGGTGGCCCACATCTGCTGACCGCAGCAGACGTGGGCCACCTTCAACGTTACGGCTGCAAGGGAGTTGAAAAAGGGCTGCACGGGCCGCCTGTAAAGCTCTCCCGCGGCAAAGCAGGTGAGGTATAATGGCGGGCAACGCAAGACCGAAGCTCGGAAGCCAAAACGTATTAGAGTCCATTCCATCCTTCAGCACCATTTGCGCAATCGGGCGCTCCCATGGAGCGCGAGGCTGCCTGTCTCGCGTTTCGTTGGGTCAGGATGAGGAGACGTTGAGCCAAGAGCAGCCGTAGCTTCGCGATGGATCAGGCCCGGACAGAGAACGGCCAGGAGGTCTCCACCTATGGAGGAATACAGTACCGAACTGCAGCCGTACAGCCTGCAGTTCCCGCTGGTGCCGACGTCGATCATCCAGGATCTACTGCTGAAGTCGCTCGTCGTTGCCGGTCTTGGTGCGCTGGTTCTGGTGAACGTCCGGGTCCATACGTTCGCTCCCCTTCTGAGATCGGCGGGGACGCAAGGGATCGGCGCCATGCTGCTGCGTCCGAGCATCCTGTGGCTCGCCATGGGGGCCGGGCTGCTGCTGTTTCGTACGATACTCTGGTTCGCCTACCAGCCACGCTCCCTGGCCAAGTTCGAAGACGCCCCCTGCATGACCGTGGTTGTTCCCGCCTACAATGAGGGCGCCATGGTTGCCAAGGCGATCGACTCATTGGTGAGGGCCAACTATCCTCCGGAGCGGCTGGAGATCATTGTGGTGGACGACGGCAGCACGGATGATACCTGGATGCACATTCAACACGCGGTAGCTCGCTATGGCGACCGCATCCATGCGGTTCGGCTGGAGCGCAATGGGGGAAAACGCGAGGCGCTGGCGATTGGCTTCCGGCGCGGCAAGGGAGAGATCTTCGTGACCGTGGACTCCGACAGCGTGGTTGACAGCAATGCGCTGCTGGCGCTGGCCGGGCCATTTACCTCGGAACGCGTGGGCGTTGTGGCCGGCAGAATCCTGGTCTATAACCGTCGCGAGGGAATCATTCCACGCATGCTGCATGTTCGCTTCGCACTGTCATTCGATTTCCTCAGGGCCTACCAATCGACATTTGGGACGGTTTACTGCAGCCCCGGCGCACTTTCCGCGTACCGTGCGAGCGCGGTGAGGACGGTGCTGGACCGGTGGCTGCATCAAAGGTTTCTCGGCTCGCGCGCCACGATCGGCGAGGACCGCGCGCTGACCAACGACATCATGCGCCTGGGCTACGACAGCATCTATCAGCGCACGGCCATGGTGTTGACGGTGGTCCCGATGACCTATGGCAAACTGTGCCGCATGTTTTTGCGTTGGGACCGAAGTTTTATTCGAGAGGAATTGCGCTTTGCCAGCGTGGTCTGGAAGCGGCCGCCGCTGGCCCGGATGATCGCGCTGCTGGATGTATCCATTACCAACCTGCGCTACCCCGCAACCTGCCTGACGTTGGTGCTCCTGGGGACCGCGCTGTTCCATGATCCTCTGGTTCTGCTCAGAGTGCTTCTGTCCATGGGAATGGCCTCCCTGATCTACTCGCTTTACTTTCTCCACAGCGAAAGATCGTTCGACGTCGTGTACGGAGTTCTATTCAGCTACTTCTCGTTTTTCTCCCTGTTCTGGATCTTTCCCTGGGCGCTGGTCACGGTGCGTACACGGGGCTGGATGACTCGCTAAGGCAATGCGCGAAGATCCCACATCTGCCGGCTGCGGCAGATGTGGAACCTTCGATGGATCGATGGGTATCGATCTATGCGGCGTGACTGGTGTGGTGGGCGGAGAGTTCGAGGATGGTTGGTTTGGCCAGTCTCGCAAAATCGCGGTAGTCGAGTTTGACCAGTTCGAGATGCGAACCGGCGTTGAAGACAATCTCCGCGTCGTGGGCGAGCGAAGTATCCATATACACCGGGAGGCCGTAGAGGTTTCCGAAGGGCGGCATGGCTCCGACTTCGCAATCCGGGAAGCGGTCGCGGAAGTCGCGCTCGCTGGCGAGAGAGACGTCTTTGCTGTTGGTGAGTTTGGCGAACACCGAAAGATTGACTTGCTTCGACGCAGGCAGAACGGCCATGCAGAGTTCGCCGTCTTTTTTGAGCATGACGGTTTTGGCCAACTGGTTTCCCGAGACATGCGCCGTGGCGGCGATGCCCTGGGAGGTGTAGGCCTTGCTGTGGGTGATCACGATGTACTTGACGTTGTTGGCATCAAGAAACTGTCTTAGCTTTTGGATGGGCATAGAACCTCCTGCCGTGCGCGGTTGGGGCTGGCGCGATGTGCGGCGTAGGGTGCGTACCGAAGACGCACCGCGGGAGCTGTGAACGATACTGGTTCTGTTGCCATGGGTCTTCCTACTTCCTGAAGACGGGATGCATTGTACATCTACATGCGAAACGATTCACCCATTCTGAAACCTTAACCCGCAGGAATCGTGAGGAATGTTTCACACCCCACATTTGCCAAAGGCGGGCAAATATGGGCCACCCGTTGCTAATAACGTGGAATTTGGGGATCGATTTGGAGGGACCAGCGGTCGATGCCGCCGGACATGGATTGCACCTTTTCGTAACCCTGCTGGCGCAGCCATCCGGTGACGGAGAGCGAGCGCATGCCGTGGTGGCAGTAGATGACGATGTGCTGCTCGGGGTCGAGCTCCTGCAGGCGGGCGGGAATGTCTGCCATGGGGATGTGGGCGCTGGGTGCGATGCTGGCGGTCTGGCGCTCCCAGGGCTCGCGCACGTCGAGCAGGGTGAGTTCCTCGTTGCGCTCCTGGCGCTGGCGGAGTTCCTGGGGAGTGATCTCGTAATCCATTAGGGCCCTCGAAATAGTACTCAAGCAACTCAAGCAACCGCCCCACATTTGCCAACAGAGAGCAAATATGGGCCACCTGGATCAATGATACGTCTTGCGCATGGCGAAGAGGAGATGGGGGTCCACGACCATGTCCGGGGTGGAAATGACGACGTTATCGGAGCCGCAGCAGGGGCAGACGGGCGTGTCGCCTTCATCCCAAAAGTCAACGATATCAGCGTAGCTGAAGAGGCGGTAACAGTTGGTGCATCCGCAGGGAGTATCGGGCGCTTCGGGCTCGCGGTTGAAATCGCCGGGCATGGAATTGAGGATAACACCGAAACGGAAGAGCGCGGATGGATGGCCCTTTCGCGGACAACCGGCTGGCATCCCGCAGGGCGATTTCCGCAACCAAAAACGGAGAATAGGTTCGCGCACCAGCAGAGCTCGATCAGCTACACAGTTTAGTGTGTTTCGCAACACGGCGACGGATGCCGGGCGCGGCCATTCGCACAGGGGGTGTAAATTACATGGCGAGCTTTATCAAGGACATCGAAGATATTCGGAAGCGGGCGACGGCCAAGCTGGAAGACGGCGCGGTGACCCATAGCTATCAGCTCGACCGGCAACAGTCGATTGGCATTTTGAACGAGGCGCTGGCCAGCGAGATTGTCTGCGTTCTGCGCTATCAGCACCACTATTTTATGGCCTCCGGAGTACACGGGCGGAGCGTGGCGGAGACCTTCAAGCGACACTCCGACCAGGAGCGCGAACACATGGAGGAAATCGCCGAGCGCATCCAGCAGCTGGGCGGAAAGCCGGACTTCAATCCGGGCACGCTGGTGAGCCGCTCGGTTTCGCATTATGTGGAAGGCGAATCGCTGGGGCAGATGATTCGCGAGGACCTGATTGCGGAACGGGTGGTGATCGACGTGTACCAGCGGTTTATCGAACACTTTGGCACCAAAGACCCCACGACGCGGACGATGTTCGAACACCTGAAGGCAGAAGAAGAAGACCACGCGGACGAGCTCAGCGAGCTGCTGTTTATCGTCGATCCGCGCAGCGGCGCCAACCGCAGGAGCGATCCGTGGATGGCGGATGGCAAGGTCAGCACGGCGCTGCAGCCGGAGACCGAGGAAGAGTACGCGCTGGTGGAGCAGGCGCTGGCAGGACATCGCGAGGAGCGGCTGCGCCTGGCGGGCGAGTCGGAGATTCCGGGTCGGTCGATTGGCGGGGTGAGCGGGCGTCCGATGAACCGCAGAAACAACCCTGCCGACGTGGACGACCGCGAGGCCGCAGAGTATGTGAACGACGGTGGAATGCAGGGCAGCAACCGTTCTCCCAAGGTGCTGGAGAAGCAGAGGAAGAACCGGGTGGCATGACGGGGCAGGTTTCAAAGTTTCAAAGTTTCAGGGTTTCAAGGTTGAACAGCAAAAGCAAAATCAAGGCACGAGCGGGCGACGGCATTCTGAGATCGTGAAAAGACATGGCAGAGCGATCCAGCAACGGGCCGAGTGACTATCTGGCGGCGGAAAGAACCTTCCTGGCATGGATACGAACCGGGCTGGCGCTGATGGGATTCGGCTTTGTCGTGGCCCGCTTTGGATTGTTTTTGCAGGCGCTGCGCATGGGGCAGCCGAGTGGATTGGGGCAGGCGGGTGGATTAGGGCAGGCGAATTTGGCGGCGCATACGTACGGAAGCTCGTTCTGGCTGGGGACGGCGCTGATCGCGGTGGGAGTGGTCGTCAACCTGGTGAGCGCGCGCAACCATGTGCGGCTGGTGCGGGAGTTGAACCGCGGCGGAACGGGATACGCGCAGCCTTCGTCGCTGGCGATTGCCGTTGCCGTGACCCTCGCGGTGATGGGACTGGCGATGTCGATCTACCTGGTTGCGGTGCGCTAGCCCAGGCCGGTGCTCGCCGGAAGCCGCGAGGAGCAAGAAATGAATGAGCCTTTCGGGAACGGGATGGTAACCCTGCCGAGCCATCACTCCATGGAGGAGACGATTGCGAAGCTGGAAGCGATGCTCGCGGCCAAGGGAGTGAAGGTGTTTGCCCTGATCGACCATGGCGGCGAGGCGGCAAAGGCCGGGCTCGAAATGCGTCCGACCAAGGTGCTGATCTTCGGCAGTCCGAAGGCCGGGACGCCGCTGATGATGGCCGCACCCAGCATTGCGATCGATCTGCCGCTGAAGATTCTGGTTTGGGAGGATGGCGGGGGCAAGGTGTGGATCGCCTACAACTCCCCGGCGTATCTGCAGACCCGGCATGGAGTGCCGCAGGAACTGGTGCAGAATATCGCGGTGGTGGAGACACTGGCGGCGAAAGCGGCGGAGTGAGGCCGCAAAACCTGCAGCCTCGAAAACCCTAAGGCCGGGGCGTTCTGCTTTCCCACCTTAGCCGCGCAAAAAGCAGCGCGTCGAAGGTGGGGCACCCGTCAGCGCGAAGATCCCAACGTTCAAAAACTTCCAACCCAGTCGGCGCTGGAGATTTCAACTTTGAAACATTGAAACCTAGTTTTTGATCTCCGCCATGAGGCGCTCGACCTCGGCGCGCTGGGTGGCGGTGAGGGGCAGCAGGGGCAGGCGCGGATTGCCGCCGTAGTAGCCGTTGAGATCGGCTCCGTACTTGACTCCGGCAATGCCCAGGTCGCCAGCGACGCGCAGGCAGGCGGCTTCGATGCGCTGCTGCTTTTCGGCGGCGAGTTTGTGGTCGTTGTCCTTGAAGGCCGCGTAAATCTCATAGCAGGCAGTGGGGGCGCAGGCGGCGAAGGCCAGGATGCCGCCGACGGCTCCCACGTTGAGCAGGGCACACAGTTTGTGTCCGGAGCCGACCAGCGTCTGGAAGCCGACCTGCTTGGAGCGGGTGCGCAGGGCGCCGACGACTTCGACGGCAGAGGAAGAGGGCTGGGGCTTGCCTGCGGGCGTTGGCGCTCCGACGCTGACGAGTTCGCCGCTGAGGAGCCTTGGCGGCCTTCTGGATCATGCGGGCGGTGAGGGGCTGGAAGTCGTGGGTGACGCGGACCTGGCGCTCGATGGGCCGGGTGCGCTGCACGATGCGTTCGACTTTGGCGATGTCGCCGGAGGATTCCTTGATGCCGAAGATGTTGGGGTGGGCGGCGAGTTCGACGATCAGTTCGACGGGGAGATCGTAGCCGGTGCACTGCGGAAAGCTGTAGAGGATGACGGGCAGGGGCGAACGGTCGGCCACGGTGCGGAAATAATTGAGCATCACCGGCGGGGTCATCTGGGCGCGATAGTAGTGCGGGGTGCGCACCATGACGGCGTCATAGCCGAGCGAGGCGGCGAACTCGCAGGCTTCGACCGTCTCCTGCACGGACTCATGTCCACAGCCGGCGATCATCACCTTTTCCGGGGCGGCGGCTTCGATGGCGGTGCGCAAGACCTGGCGCTGCTCCTCGCAGTTGAGCAGAACGGCCTCGCCGGTGGAGCCGAGAACGACAATGCCGGTGATGGGACCGCGGCTGTAGCGATCAACGTTGTGCTCCAGCTTTTTCAGGTAGAGGCGGCCGTCGGCGTAGTAGGGAGTAGTGATGGCGGGAAAGATTCCGTTGAGCAACATGACCGGTTCATTGTAGTGCAAGGCGCAGGAGGCGGCGGGCAAAATCAAACCCGGCCTTGCGGGCCGGGCAAGTGGATCATGAGGAGAAGCACGAGTTGCCTGTGCAGAATGCCGAAAGAAATATGAATTGAAGGATTCCGTGCACCGAAACCTGCATTCAGGGCCCGTAGGTAAAGCATGACGCAATTTGCGCTAGATGGGAAATTGATTCTTTCTATGAGATGCATAACAAAAAAGACTTAATTACCAACAACATTATTAGGTTCAGTTAGTTACGTAACTAATTGAAAGTACTTATTAAGGGTATATTTTATCGTATATTCATGACGACAAAGGTGTTAGGTGTCACGGGGGATATTGGATGCTTCGGACGGGTTACGTGAAGAGACGCATCGTTTGCTGGAGCGAGGCATCGAAAGTTGTATGGCAAAGACGGAGACGGCGATACTGGGCGGAGGATGCTTCTGGTGCGTGGAGGCCGCGCTGCTGCAGCTGGAGGGCGTGCTGACAGGTGGAGAGCGGCTACATGGGCGGCAAGCGCGAGGCGCCCAGCTATGAGCAGGTTTGCACCGGAGGAACGGGCCACGCGGAGGTGGTGCGGGTGGAGTTCGACCCGGCGGTGATCTCCTATGGGGAGTTGCTGGAGGTGTTTTTTACCGCCCATGACCCGACGACGCTGAACCGGCAGGGCAACGACGTGGGAACACAATACCGCTCGGTGATCTTCGTGCTCAACGATGGGCAACGGGCAGAGGCCGAGCGGGTGATTGCCGATCTGGACGGCCAAGCATGTATTTGCCGCGCCGATTGTGACCACCATGGAGCCGGCGGGCACCTTCTGGAAGGCCGAGGATTACCACCAGAATTATTTTGCCAACAACTCCCACCAGCCCTACTGCCTGTTTGCCGTGGCTCCCAAGGTGGCCAAGGTTCGGGCCAAGTATGCCGACCGGGTGAAGCGGGCGGGTGAGCTCCAAGCGCTGGAAGGCTATGGCTGGGACGGTTCCGCTGAAGTGCAGTTACCGGCTAAAATGCCTCTAGCGGGTTGCTCAGATTCTGCTACGCTTCGGATAACTGGCACAGCAAGTGCCAAGAAAGAGCGGCTCGCATCAACTCTGGAACTGTTCATTGGATCTGGGGCTGGCCGGATGGCCCAGCGGCAGACTGCGCAGCAGGGCGAGCGATCCAGCTCGGCGATGCGGGTGAGCAGGACGGTCATGGCAAAGGGTTTTTGCATGAAGACGGCGGAGCTGGCGCCGTCGTCTTCGCCGGGAGTCCTGGTCGGCGTGGCCGGACATGAAGATGAAGCGGAGGTGGGGAAGGCGTTCGGCGGCCAGGCGGGCCAGTTCGCGTCCTCCCATGCGCGGCATGATGAGATCGGAGACCAGAACGGAGACATCGGTGTTCCGGTTCAGGAGATCGAGGGCTTCGATGCCATCGGCAGGCGGCCAGGACCTGGTAGCCATGATTGCGGAGATGGTCGGCGATGGCTTCGCGCAGGGCATGCTCGTCCTCGACCACCAGAATGCGGCCGCGTCCGCTGAAGAGAGGGTGCAGGACGGGCAATTCCGGCACGGAGGCGGCTTCCAGGCAGCGCGGAAGGTAGACGGAGAAGGTTGAGCCGCGCCCGGGCGCACTCTCGACGCGGATGTGTCCGCCGGATTGCTGGACGATTCCGTAGACGGTGGCCAGGCCGAGGCCGGTTCCCTTGCCGCGCTCCTTGGTGGTGAAGAACGGCTCGAAGAGTCTCTCCTGGATTTCGAGGGGGATTCCGATGCCGGTGTCGGAGACGGAGATTTCGACCAGGCCATGCTCGGCCGCGCCTACCGGCGGGTGCGGGCCGACAGCGGGCGCTCCGGCCGCGGGCGCAGGGTAGTTGCGGGTGGCGATGACCAGCGCTCCGCCGTTGGGCATGGCATCGCGGGAGTTGACGCAGAGATTGAGGATGACCTGCACGATCTGGTCGGCGTCGGCCTTGACCGGCCAGAGGTCAGCGGCCAGATTGCAGCGCAGGTCGATGTTCTCCGAGATGAGACGGCGCACCATGCTGCTGGTTTCCGAGACGATGGAGTTGCAGTCGAGAACCTGGGGCGCCAGCACCTGTTTGCGGCTGAAGGCCAGCAACTGGCGGGTGAGCGAGGCGGAGCGCTGAGCGGCGCGCAGGATTTGCGCGGTGTGGCTGCGCAGCGGATCGGTTTCGGGCAGCGAGTTGGCGAGCAGTTCGGCGTAGCTGACGATGACCATGAGCATGTTGTTGAAGTCGTGGGCGACGCCTCCGGCGAGGCGGCCGATGGCGTCCATCTTCTGCGACTGGTGCAGCTGCTCGTGCAGCTCGGTCTCCTGGGTGACGTCGCGCTTGACGGCCACGAAGTTGACGATGGTGCCGGAGCGGTCGAAGACGGGCGCGATGGTGGCTTCCTCGACGAAGATGCGGCCGTCTTTGGCGCGGTTGGTGAAGCGGCCGCTCCAGGCTTCGCCGGACTTGAGCGTGTTCCAGAGCTGGGCGTAGAACTCGCGGGGATGGCGGCTGCTCTTGAGGACGGAGGGTTTTTTGCCCAGCGCCTCCTGGCGGCTGTAGCCGGTGATGCGCTCAAAGGCCGGGTTGACATAGACGATGTTGCCGTCCGGGTCAGTGATGACGATGGATTCGCAGACCTGTTCGATGGCGCTGATGAGGCGGGCGGTCACGGCCTCGTCCTGCTTGCGCTGGGAGATATCGCGGAGCACGATCTGGATGGAATAGCCGCCCTCCTGAGGAAACGAGGAGGCGGCAAACTCGGCATCCAGGGCTTTTCCGTCGGGGCGGAGCAGGCGGATCTCTCGCGGAGCGATGCGCATGGCGCGAGCGCTGAGGGTGCGGTGGAGCTGCTCGGCCAGTTCCCTGCTCTCGGGAGCGACGAAGTCAAACAGACTGCGGCCCTCAATCTCGTGGTTGGGATCGAAGCCGAACATCTCCAGGGCGGCGCGGTTGGCGAGAACGATCTTTCCCTGGCGCTCGACGACGATGGCGCCGGGAGAATCCTCGACCAGACGGCGGTAGCGGGCTTCGCTCTCCTCCAGGCCGCGGTGCACCTCGGCCAGCGAAGAGAGTGCCGCGTTGAGGGCGCTGGTGCGCTCCTCGACCAGGCGCTCGACCTGCCTGCTCCGGTCGAGGGTATCGAGCATCAAGGCCGCCACCATGAGCGTGAACAGGAAGCAGATGGCAGCACCCGCGTAGCTGTAGGTGTTGCTGATCGGGAATGCGCCGGGCATGGGCGAGGCGGCGATCTGCCAGGTGCGGCCACCCACGGTGATGGTGCGGTACTGGGTGAAGGGCGACGGCGGCTGGGATTGCGCTTGCGCCGCCGGATAGAGTTGCTGCTCGGCGGCGGGCGCGCTCAGATCGGTAACGGCGAGAGCGACTCCGGAGCCGGCTCCGTGCTCTTCCACCACGTTGCCGACCCGCAGCACGCCCAGGGCGAAGCCCAGCAGTTGCTTCCGGGCGAACGAGCCGGAGCGAAGGTAGACCGGGCGCGCGATGACGATGCCGTACTGATGAGCGGTTTCCTGGGCCAGGGTGAGGCGCGCGGATGCGGTCAGCTCTCCGCTGGAAGCGGCGCGCAGGAGAAGTTGGCGGCGTCCGAGGTTGGCGGCGAGGTCGTCGTATCCGAGCGCGAGTTCATTGCCAGCGGAGGGCTGCACATACAGGACGGGGAAATAGACTGGACGGTCGGCGGAGCGCACCATTTTGCCCTGGGCGAGGCGGTCACGAATCTCGAATCCGGCGAGGCCGCCGGCGCGGGCAGAGCGCTCCAAATCCGCGCGCTGAGCGAGGGAAACCTGAGGCACCCATTCCAGCGCCTGGATTCCCGCATCCTGATTCGCCAGGAGTGAGGTGGCAAAGGTCGTGAATGATGAGCGGGTGACGGGATAGCTGGAGTCGCAGAATGCGCCGAGGGCTTCGACCTGGCCGACGGTGAGATCGAGATCGGATTGCAGGTTGTCGATACGCTCCTGGGCGACGCGACGGAAGACGGCCTGGGTTTTCTCTGTTTCCAGGGAGCGGAGGGTAAGGAAGCAGAGCACCGAGGCAAAGATACCGAAACAGACGAGTGCAAGTCCCGGTAGCTGCCGCCTCGGCGATCGGAACCATTGCTTGTTCACAACCGTGCACTCCCCGCGGGCCGGATGGCCCGAACTCAACACTTTCCCGTGCGGCGCAGAGCTCCCTGCGTATGAGTCGCACCAGCCTGATTACGGCCGGTACAACGCATTGCCGAGCTTAGGCCCTACAGATTGCGATCAGGAAACGACGAGAGATCTGTTACGAATCCAGAACAGGCCTTCCGTCTTCTTCTTCCCGTCAGCAAAACCGCCAGGCATACCCGCACCCATTGAAGCAGACTCGTAAGTACACATCGGACGCGAAGGGCGGCGACGTGAATTCACAAGGCAACGTTCAGCTTTGGATGAATCATTCTCTCGCAGGAAATTGGACATGCCAAGCTGTGATTTCAGTACGGGCGGGTAACCTGCACTAACGTAACCAGATCCTCGGACGTTCAGAGGACCGGCATGGCGTGGGCGGAGTTCGTCTGCTCGCCGGCGCGCTGCACGATGGCTTCGATCAGCCCGGGGATGGTGAATTGCGCGGCCTGCACATCCACGCTCAACTGGAAGTTGCGCAGGGTATCGGAGGTCACCGGACCGATGGAGGCGTTGAGCACGCCCTCCACCAGATGGGAGCGGCCGGAGCGGATGCCCAGCAGCGCAACATAGTTGTTGACGGTGGAGGAGCTGGTGAAGGTGATGATGTGCGGACGGCGCTGGGGATCGCGCAGCACGGCGCGCAGGGCCACGCGCGAGCTCTGCGGAATCACCGTCTCGTAGGCCTCCACCACGTCGAGAAACGCGCCCATGTGGCGCAGCTCGCGGGGAATGACGTCGCGGGCGATTTTGGCGCGGCAGAGCAGGACGCGCTTGCCGCGAACTTTGTCGCAGAGCGCCTCGACGACGGATTCGGCTACGTATTCCTTGGGCACCACCGCAACTTTGAGGCCTTCGCGCTCGATGGCGGCGCGGGTGGCCGGACCGATGGCGGCGATGTTGAGGTGAGCCAGCACGCGGCGGGGAATGTTGAGCTGCGCCATGCGTTCAAACATGGCGCGCACGCCGTTGACGCTGGTGAGGATGAGCCATTGGTATTCGGCCACCAGCTTGAGCGACTCGTCCATGGACTTGAAGGAGCGCGGCTGACGGATTTCGATGAACGGAATTTCGATGACCTCGGCGCCGAGGGCATGGAGGCCATCGGTGAGCGCGCTGGCCTGGTCGCGGGCACGGGAGACAAGAATGCGCCAGCCCGCCAGTGGGGCGCGCGATCCGCTGTTTTCCAATTCGCTCATCGTGACTTCGCTCATCGCTATTCCGCTCGTCATGCGCCGGCCGGAGTGACCGCGGCGTTTTCGGCGTAGACATCCTTCAGAATCTTATCTCCGCCGCGGCCGAGAATGAGGTCGCCGAGGCGCTGTCCGAGTTCGAGCGGATCGGTGCCGGTGCCGATTTCGCGCAGCAGTTCGCTGCCGTCAGGGCGGGCGCAGATGGCGGTGAGGGTGATCTGGCCCTTGTCCACCACGGCGAAGGCGCCGATGGGCACCTGGCATCCGCCGCCCAGCTGGTTGAGCAGGGCGCGCTCGCAGGTCGTGGCCAGCCGCGAAGGCTCGTCGTTGAGGAAGGCAAGGTGCTCGCGCATGACGGCGTCGCCCAGGCGGATCTCGATGCCGAGGGCGCCTTGTCCGGCGGCCGAGCACATGATCTCAGGCTCGATGATTTCCTTGATGTGCTGAGTTTTGCCCAGCCGCTTGAGGCCTGCGGCGGCGAGGATGACGGCGTCGTATTCGCCCTCCTCCAGCTTGC
Source organism: uncultured Acidobacteriota bacterium (assembly GCA_963732315.1). GTDB lineage: Bacteria > Acidobacteriota > Terriglobia > Terriglobales > Acidobacteriaceae > TOLSYN. The sequence continues at coordinate 1,145,329 of CAVSYY010000018.1, read as the reverse complement.
GCACGCGGGTGTCCACGTTGCCGCGCAGGGGAAATATCTGCAGGTCGGGACGATACTGCTTGAGCTGGGCCTGACGGCGCAGGCTGCTGGTGCCGACGCGGGCCCCCTGCGGCAGCTCCTTGACGCTGTTGTAGTGAATGGAGAGGAAGGCGTCGCGTGGATCGACCCGCTCGGTGATGGCCGCAATCTCAAAGGGGCCGGCCAGCGTGGTGGGCAGGTCCTTGAGGCTGTGCACGGCAAGATCGACGCGGCCGGCTTCGAGCGCCTCCTCGATCTCTTTGGTGAACATTCCCTTGGTGCCGACCTTGGCCAGGGCCACGTCGGTGATCTTGTCGCCCGTGGTCTTGATGATTTCCAGCTCGATCTGGTGTCCCTGTTCGCGGAGCAGGGCCGAGATGTGGTGGGCCTGCCAGAGAGCAAGCATTGAACCGCGCGAACCGATACGAAGCAGAGCCATTCTGAGAACTTCCTTTGTTATTTCCGACTTTGATTGGTGAACAACGGCGAGACCGGAGCCTCGGCCGCAGCCTGCTCCGGCGTGGAGACAGGCGTGGGCTGGATGGACGCGGGCACCTCACCGGCACGGCGTTCCGCGGAGCGGCGCTCGACGAAACCGGAAGCGCCCTCGGGAGCACCGGAATCCGACTCGACACGCAGGTTGAAAAGTTTGCGCACTACATCGACGACGGTGGTGGACTCCGGATCGCGCGCCGCCGATTTCAGCGTGGTGATGGGAGTGTGCATGATCTTGTTGATGATACCGCGGGTGAGAGCTTCGACGGCCATCTCCTGCTCGGGCGAGAGCGTGCCCAGGCGGCCGCGCACGCGGTCCAGTTCGGCCTGGCGCAGAGTCTCAAGATGCTGCTGCAGGCTGACGATGGTGGGGACGACCTCGGCGGTCTGGGCGCGCTGCTCGAAGCGGCGCACCTCTTCTTCCACCAGCGACTCGGCGCGCACGGCTTCCTTGCGGCGGTCGCCGATGTGGGAGGCCACGACCTGCTGCAGATCGTCGATGTTATAGACGAAGATTCCATCGAGATCGTTGAGGCCAGGATCGATGTCGCGCGGCACCGCAATGTCAATGAAGAACATGGGGCGGTTTTTACGCGCGTGGAGGAACTTTTCGCCATGCTTCTTTTCAAAGATGGCGTGCGGCGCGCCGGTGGAGCTGATGACGATATCGGCCCAGGGCACGGTCTCATAGAGGCGGTCGAAGGGGATGGCTTCGCCATCGAACTTGGCGGCCAGAGCCGCGGCGCGGTCGAAGGTGCGGTTGCCGACGTAAATCTTCTTGGCCCCGTGGGCGATCAGATGGCGAGCGGCCAGTTCGCACATCTTGCCGGCCCCGACGAGATACACCGACTTGCCAGAGAGGCTGCCGAAGATCTTTTCCGCCAGCTCGACGGCGACCGATGCGATGGAGACCGAAGAGGTGGCAATGGCGGTTTCATTGCGGATCTTTTTGGCTACGGCAAAGGCGCGGGTCAAAAGCTGATCGAGCTGCGAATTGACCGTGCCGAGGGCGCGCGCGGTGGCGTAGGCTTCCTTGACCTGACCGAGAATCTGCGACTCGCCGACCACCATGGAATCCAGGCTGGAGGCGACGCGGAAAACGTGCTTGACGGCTTCGAGGCTCTGATGCTCGAAGATGTAGGGCTCATACTCGCCGCTGCTGAAGCCGAAGTATTCGCGCACGAAGCGCTGCAGATCGCAATGGCCGTTCTGCGAGCGGGCGAAGATCTCCACCCGGTTGCAGGTGGAGACGATCATGGCCTCCTCAACGCCCTCCATGGCGGTGAGCTGGGCGAGAGCCTCGGGCAGACGCGCCTCGGGAATGGCGAAGCGCTCCCGCACTTGAACCGGCGCCGTTTTGTGATTGACACCCAGTACGGAAAAATTCATGGGGCAACGAACCTGTGCAGTTTGCTCATGTAGTTTGCGCCCCAGGCGCAAACCGCGACGATAAATCCAAAGCTGGCCAAGTAGGCAGCCCTGGCACCGCGCATCCCGGCGCTCCAGCGGCTGTAGAGCAGGACCAGATAGATCACCCACATCAGCAGCGAGAGCAGGACTTTGGGATCGACGAAGAAAGTGGGACCGAAGCGCTCGGTGGCGACCACGGCGCCGGCCAGCAGCCCCACGGTCATAAAGGGAAAGCCCAGCACCAATGCCTTGTAGCCCAGCTCATCGATCTCCTGCAGAGCGGGCAGCCTTGTCGCCCAGCTCGAGGTCTGCTTGCGCTTGAGCTGGCGCGAGAGCACCAGGTAGAGCAGGCTGGAGACGAAGCTGAGAAAGAGCATGGCGTAGCCAAACAGCAGAGTGGAAACATGGAAGAGAATCCAGCCGCTGCGGAAGGTGGGCGAGGGGAACGAGACGCGATGCTGCGCAATGGCCGAAGCAAAGGTCAGGACAAAGATAAGCGGAAAGATGAAGGCAGCCGGAGATGCCGTGCGGTAACGCACGAACAAGATGGTGAAGATGATGGCGATGAGCAGGGCCAGGACGGACTCGGCGTGGCGGATGGTGAGCAGTTCCGCGTATCCGTAGAGGATAGCGGTCTCCACCACGGAGACGAAATGAAAGACCATGCCCAGGCAGACGGCCGGGGCAGCGATCTTACCGAATTTTTCGCCCCGCTGGCGAAGCATGAGAATGGCGTGAATAAGTCCCACGCCATACAGAACGGTTGCAACACGAAGCCAGAGTAACGGCATAAATAGAGGGTCCCACCCCACCTCATACCATGAACCCAAAACGAGGCAAGGCCGACACTGATTATACAAACCCCGGTGAGCGTCCTAAGTGTAGGAGTCACTATGGAGCGTGATGTTCGTCACAAATCATAGGACAGAAATGGATAACTGCCAAGGGGCCAGGCACTCGCAGGAGGGCTCGCGGGCTGCCTTGTCCCTGTTGGCGTGCTGTATTGGCACGAGGTGCCGGATGTTGAGCGGTGCAGGCGTGTGGGCGTTGTCCGGGGTTGGTTTGTAATTCCGGAATGTGGATGCTACCATTCTGGCCCTATGGTTTACCGAGGAGGAAATTGATGGCTGACGAAAGCTGCAGCAGCTGTGGCGGAGGTGGCATTCTGTGGTTTCTTGCGGGGCTTGGCATTGGCGCGGCGGTGGGTGTGCTCTATGCGCCGAAGGCCGGCCAGGAAACTCGCGATTCTCTGTTGACCGCGGCGGAAGAGAGCCGCGAAATGATGCAGGAACGCGCCCGCAAGTATAAGGAGCAGGCACAGCAATGGGCGGATCGCGGCAAAGAAGTGATCTCCCAGCAGAAGGAAAACATCCGCTCGGCATTTGATGCAGGCCGGCAGGCGTACCGGGATGCCACGCAGGACACGACGACCGACCCAGACAATCCCATCGGCATCTAATACAGGAGTCAGGCGCAGCGGGATGCAGCCCGGATTCGGCGTGCAACGCCGGAAGCCAGGGCTGCCAAGCTGGAAGGTTGCAAACACTCGCTGCTGGCTGGGCGAACGGACGGGCCAAAATGAACGAGACGACCTTACTCATCGCCTTTATCGCGGTGACCGCGGTTGCAGTAGTGCTGCAAACATTGATCCTGGCGGGCATGTTCGTCGCCGTGCTTAAGATGATGGGGCGTGCGGAGGCCGTGCAGAAGCGGGTAAACGAACAGTTGCTGCCGCTGCTGGAAAAGGTGCGCGGGCTGGTGGACGAGAACACGCCGAAGATCCAGACGGTGATCACGAACGTGACGGAGACCTCGGACCTGGTGAAATCGCAGGCGGTCAAGATCGACGGAGCGGTTACGGAGATCGTGGGCCTGGCCCGCAGCCAGGCGGAACGGGCCAACGGGCTGGCCAGCCGCACCATGGAGCGCGTGGATCGCACGGCTGCCACGGTGCAGAATGCGGTCAGCACGCCGGTGCGGCATATGTCGGGGCTGGTGGACGGCGTTCTGGCGGGCATCACCCAGCTGATCGGGATGCGGCGGGAACGGTCGCGAACCAAGGCGGTACCGGACGACGATATCTTCATCTAGTACTTTAAATTTCGAAGAGAATCAACAGCGGGAACAGCGGTTATTTCGCTGTTCCCTTTTTCATTTCGAGGCGGAAGGCGGCAGGCGGGCCTAAGGTGTTACAAAACTATGACTGACTGTATCGTAAATGCCTGCAACAATTGACCTATGACTCAACATCCGGTTCTGATCCAGGGCGGCATGGGAGCAGGCGTCTCCAATTGGCGGCTGGCAAGGGCGGTGTCCCTTACCGGGCAGCTTGGAGTCGTCTCCAGCGTGGCGCTGGACACGATTCTCTCCCGGCGGCTGCAGGACGGCGATCCGGGCGGCCACATGCGGCGCGGCCTGGCGATGTTTCCCTACCCTGAGATGGCAGAGCGCATTCTGCGCAAGCACTACATCGCCGGAGGCAAGCCGGCGGGCGCGCCTTACAAGCTGGTGCCGATGCCGTCGCGGGTTAATACCCGCGCCATTGCGGAGCTGATCGTGGTGGGCACGTTTGTCGAAGTTGCCCTGGCCCGTGAAGGCCACTCCAATGCGGTGGGAATCAACTGCCTGGAAAAGATCCAGCTTCCCCTGCTGGCTTCGCTCTATGGCGCGATGCTGGCCGGAGTGAACTACGTGCTGATGGGAGCAGGAATTCCGCTGAAGGCGCCGGGAGTGCTGGACGCATTTGCCGCCGGGCAGGCTGCGAGCTATCCGCTCACGGTGGCCGGGGCGCAGCCGGAAGACGATTGCATGATGCACTTTGATCCGGCGGAGTACTTTGGCGAGCCGGCGCCGGTGCTGCAGCGTCCCCATTTCCTGGCGATTATCGCTTCCAACACGCTGGCGACCACGATGGTTCGGCGGGCCAACGGCAAGGTGGATGGATTTGTGATCGAAGGACCGACGGCGGGCGGACACAACGCGCCGCCACGCGGGCAGATGGTGCTCAGCGAAAAAGGCGAAGCGGTGTACGGCGAGCGCGACCGGGTGGACCTGGACAAGATCCGGCAGATCGGCCTTCCCTTCTGGCTGGCCGGAGGCTATGGCACGCCGGAAAAGCTGGTGGAGGCGCTGGAACTGGGCGCGACGGGCGTGCAGGTGGGCACGGCGTTTGCCTTCAGCGAGGAGTCCGGCCTGCGCGATGACTACAAGAGCGCGCTGCTGGCCAAGGTCAGGCGCGGCGAGGAGTCGACTTTTACCGACCCGCGGTCGTCGCCCACGGGCTTCCCCTTCAAGGTGGCGCAACTGGAGGGAACGACCTCCGAAGCTGCGGTGTACCAGACCCGCAAACGCATCTGCGACGTGGGCGTGCTGCGCGAGAGCTACCGCACGCCGAGCGGCACCATCGCCTATCGCTGCCCGTCGGAGCCGGAGAACGTTTTCGTGGCCAAGGGCGGCGTGTTTGAAGAGACCGTGGGACGCAAATGCCTGTGCAACTGCCTGCTGACCGACATCGGCCACGACCAGATCCAGAAAGACGGCAGCGTGGAGCCCGGCATGGTGACCACCGGCGACGACATGGCCTGCGCACTGCAATTCCTGGCCCCCGGCCAGGAAAGCTACGCGGCAGCCGAGGTGGTGAAGAAGCTGATGAGCCTGCTGCCGGCGCAAGAGTCGCCTGCGGTTCCGGCTGACCGGCAGATCGGGACTACTCCAGACTCGGTGAGTTCGCGGCGCGCCTAGCGCGGTTCCAGCGAAGCCATATCCTATCGAAATGGTGCCCGGCCCCGTTGCGCCCTGTTGGTCATAACGGCCAACGGCCCGCGGCGTTGGAAATTTCTTCGCCGGCGAGGAGCTGCCGCTATTCCGGGAGCGGCTTCCCGCGAGTTTCCAGGCCGAACGGAATCAAGAGCAATCCGATGCCGAAGGCAATGGCAGTGAGAGCCACCGGCTTGCCCAGGGTTCCCATGTTGTGCACCAGCGCGCCCAGCGCGAAATTCACACCCGCGCCGATGAAGCGGCCGAATGAAGTTGCGAAGGCAAAGGCAGTGGCACGAACCGAGGTGGCGTACTGCTCGGGAAGCCACAAGCTGAACATGGTGAAATTGCCGCCGAAGAACCCCAGAAAAAACAGCAGGGCGATGAACGGATGCAATCCGTGCGGCAGATAGAAGGCCCAGCCAAAGCTAAGCAGGATTGCGATTGCCATGCCTGCGAAGTAAAAGCCCAGGGTGGGCTTTCGTCCAAAGCGCTCGGCCAGCGGCGGCAAGGCCAGGCAGCCGAGGATGGTGCCGATGGACAACAGACCGGTACCCAATGAGGCCATACGCACAGCGGCGTGCAAGGATGCGCCGGCTTTCCGCGCCAGCGTGATAATCGCCGTCGGTTCATAGACGGCGGCGGCCCATAGCCCGATGATGGCCACGGTCAGCAATCCCGTATTCACCAGCGTACGGCGCAGGTACTGGCCGCGAAAGATCTCGGCTAAAGGAGAGCGCCGCTTAATGGGCGCAATTTTTGCGGTGCGCTGCCAGCGCTCCGGTTCCTTGACCCGAAGAATGATCAGGAGTGAGACGATAACCGGGGCCAGGCCGCACAGGAACATGGCCCGCCAGCCGAAACGCGCGCCGACGGTGAAGTTGAGGGCGGCGGCGAGAAAGAATCCCGCGTAGTAGCCGGTCTGCAAATAGCCGGCTCCCATTTTGCGCCGGTCCTCGGGCCACGCTTCGGCAACGTAGGTTCCCGCCAGCGCCCACTCGCCGCCGATTCCCATGCCGGCCAAGAGGCGGAAGACTGCAAGCTCCCAGACGTTCTGCGACAACGCGGCGGCGCCGGTGAATACGGCAATAGACGAGGATGGTGGCGGCCAGTACCTGCGTGCGGCCGAAGCGGTCCGCAATGGGTCCCCAGATGAAGGCCAGTCCCCATCCGATGAGAAATAGCGCGAACAGAATGGAGCCTGCAAAGGCCACGTTGGCCGGGGCGTTGGACATGCCAGATTTAGGCAGAAGTTCGGTGAGCGCCGGGCTGAGCACCAGAGCGTAGATCACCGAATCCATGCCGTCCAGTGTCCAACCTGTCCAGGCCGCCCAGAAGCCAGTGATTTGATCGCGCGTGAGTTTGGTGGGAAGCTGTACCGGCTGGGGAAACGGGATAGCTCGCTCTGCCATAAAGACTCCTTGGGGTGGTGCGGGAACAGTAGCGGATGCGTTGGATGCAGAATTACAGCGTAGTGTTGTTCAACTGCGATGCTGCTGACGCAAGAATCGCATCACAACATCAGGGAGGCGCGAAAAATGAAAGATCCAGTCACGCAACCGCCGCTCATTACGCGCGCCAGGGATCATGCGGGGCGTAGCGCCATTCTCGACTGCGAGGGTAGCTTCACCTATGAGCATCTGCTGGATGCTTCGGCTGGTGTCGCCTCGGCGTTGCTGAACGGTCTTGGCGATCTGCACGAGCAACGTGTGCTGTTTCTGGTAGCGCCGGGATTTCCGTGGGTAGCCGTGCAGTGGGGTATCTGGCGAGCGGGCGGCATCGCAGTACCGCTTCCGCTGGGTTCTCCGCCAGCGGAACTGGAATACATTATCGACGACACGCAGGCAGCCGCGCTGGTGACGGATGCTGCCGGGGAAGCCGTGCTGGCTCCGATTGCGGCGGCCCGCGGACTACGCCTGCTGCGATGCGACGAGGCGTTAAGCGGCAAAGCCTTATGCGGCGAAGCTTTGACCAGTCGGGCCGGGGCCGGCCAGACGCCGCCGCTGCCCGAGGTCGATCGCGCGCGGCGCGCCATGATCCTCTACACCAGCGGCACCACCAGCCGCCCCAAGGGCGTGGTGACCACCCACGAAAACGTCGAGGCTCAGGTAACGGCGCTGGTTCGACGCCTGGCGGTGGTCGTGCCGACGATCGGATTCTGCTCTGCCTGCCGCTGCACCACGTTCATGGAATCGTAAATGTAGTTTCCTGTGCCCTGTGGTCGGGCGCAACCTGCGAGATGCTGCCCCGCTTCGACGCCGATACTGTCTGGGAGCGCATCGCCAGTGGCAGCCTGACGCTATTCATGGCGGTTCCCACCATCTATTTGAAACTCATCTCGGCCTGGGAAGCGGCCTCGCCGGAGCGCCAGGCTGTTCTCAGCCAGGTCTTGCGCCCGGCTGCGGCTGATGGTGTCAGGCTCGGCGGCGCTGCCGGTCTCCACGCTGAACCGCTGGAAGCAGATCAGCGGCCATACCTTGCTCGAGCGCTATGGCATGACGGAGATCGGCATGGCGCTGTCGAACCCCTTGGACGGCGAGCGAGTGCCCGGAAGCGTTGGCACGCCGCTGCCCGGCGGTGGAAGTGCGACTGGTGGACGAGCAAGGGGAAGCGGTCGGCAGCGGATGCCCCGGGAGAAATCGAGGTTCGCGGCCCGAGTGTATTCAAGGAATACTGGGGCAAACCGGAAGCAACCCAGCAGAGTTTTCGCAACGGATGGTTCCGGACCGGCGACGTAGCGGTGCTGGAGAACGGGCGCTACCGCATTCTGGGACGCATGAACATTGACATTCTCAAGACCGGCGGGCACAAGGTGTCGGCGCTGGAGGTGGAAGAGCAGCTTCGCGAGCACCCCGCCGTGGCGGAATGCGCGGTGGTCGGTGTTGCCGGACGCCGAATGGGGTGAGCGAGTCGCTGCCGCCGTGGTGCTGCGCGAGGGCGCGACACTTGACCTGGAGCGCCTTCGCAGTTGGGCGAGGGACCGTCTGGCGTCCCACAAGATCCCTTCACGTCTGCTGATCGTTGACGCGCTTCCCCGCAATGCGATGGGCAAGGTCACCAAGCCCGCAATCGTAGGTCTTTTTGGCACGCCAAAGATCTGACCAGGTTGGCCGCGAGGCGGTAGTGATGGCTTGTTGAGTGCGTTATGAATCTCGGTCGGAAATGCGTCCCGGTTCAGAGAGGCAGCATCTAAACGTCTGGATTCGTTCATGTCCCCAGGCCTTGGTTGCCATTCCTATCAAGACGAGCAGGAGAGTGCCATCGATGGTTGAAGCCTATCTCAATCAAATTGCCACGTCTGTGCCGGATTACGATGTGCACAGCAGGTTTGTAGATAGTGCTCCCTCGTTCCTGAGCGAAGAGCGTAATCGCGCCCTGTTCAAACGCATGGCACTGAAGTCGCAGATCGAGCATCGCTATTCGTTTCTCAACCCGCATCCGGAAGCGACGGGGATGGACAGCGTCGATGATTTTTACCGGCGGGGCGCGTTTCCTGACACGGAGACGCGCATGCGCTTTTACGAGCGCTATGCATTCACGCTGGCCAGGCGCGCGCTGGATCAGCTAAATTTCGCCGGGCATAAAGACAGCATCACCCATCTGATCCTTACCACATGCACCGGCTTTTATGCTCCGGGCATCGATCTCCAGGTGGTGGATCATTACGGGCTCGATCCTTCGGTGGAGCGGACGGTGGTCGGATTCATGGGCTGCTACGCGGGAATCAACGCGCTGAAACTGGCCCGTCACATCGTTCGCTCGGAACCGTCGTCCGAAGTCGCGATTCTGAATCTGGAGTTGTGCAGCATTCACTTGCAGGAAACCGATGATCTGGAACAGGTGCTCTCATTTCTGATCTTCGCCGACGGCTGCTCCGCCAGCTTGGTGTCCAGCAAACCGGCTGGCATCGAATTGCAGAGCTTCGTGTCAACTATTCTCCCGAATAGCGCCGATCAGATCACGTGGCATATCGGCGGGCGCGGTTTCGATATGGTGCTGATGGGGCGGGTGCCTTCGACCATTGCTCAAGGGCTCCCATTGTGCCTGGATCGAATTATGGGCGGACACCGGACAGAAGATATCGCGCATTGGGCCATCCACCCAGGCGGCCGCACCATCCTCGATGCCGTGCAGAAGGGTGTCGGCCTGCCAGACGGAGCGTTGCGCGAATCTCGCGATGTGTTGCGCCGCTTCGGAAATATGTCGTCGGCGACGGTGATGTTTGTGTTGAAAGAAATGTTAGAGCCCGGCACGGTTGCGGGGCGGGGATGCTCGATGGCCTTTGGTCCCGGTCTTACGGCGGAAAGCATGTTGTTTGAGACCGCGGGAAGCTGAACGGGATGATTGGGCCGGATCTCAGCCGGCGCAGTATCCTGCCGGAACTCATGGACACCGAATCCGTCAGCTTCGCGGAGCTCCATGACTGTCTGCAGACTCTGAGCAGGATCAATACTTTCACCTTGGCCTACCACCCGACCCTGCAGTGGTTCGACCGCATGACAGCCGGAGCCGATTCGCCGATCTCGGTTCTTGATATCGGCTGCGGCGGCGGAGATATGCTGCGGCAAATCTGGCAGCGGGCGAGGCAGAGAAATCTGCAGGTTGAGCTTACCGGCATCGATCTGAACCCCTGGTCCAAAAAGTCGGCTGAGATGGTTACCCCAACCGACGCCCCCATCCGCTTTGAAACGGCCAACCTGTTTTCACTCGATCCCGGCAGGCGCGCCGATTTTATCGTCAGTTCTCTGTTTACACACCATCTTACCGACGGTGAATTACTGCGCTTCATCCAGTGGATGGATCGTCACGCCACGCGCGGCTGGTTCATCAACGATCTGCACCGCCACGCTGTGCCGTATTTTTTCATCAAGTATGCGGTGCGTTTGCTGTGTGGCAACCGCCTGATAAGGCATGATGCGCCGGTGTCGGTGGCGCGCGCGTTCACCTCGTCCGAATGGCGGCAATTGCTGGCGCAGGCCGGTATTGCAGCGGAGAGAAGCAGCATCGAGTGGTTCTTTCCCTTCCGCTATGGTGTGGCATGTTGGAAAACGTGAAACCTTATGAGGTAGTCATCATCGGCGGCGGCCCGGCCGGCAGCGCCGCAGCCATACGATTGGCGCAGCAAGGGCGTAGCGTTTTGCTGCTGGAGAAAGAGCCCGCCGCGCGCGACAAAGTTTGCGGAGAGTTTATCGCTCCCGATGCGCAGCACTATCTGCGCGAACTCGGCCTCGATTTGGCGGCCCTGGATGCCGCGCGCATTGTCAACCTGCGGCTGATGCGCGGCCGGGCGATTGCCTCGGCACGGCTGCCGTTTCCTGGCCTCAGTCTGTCTCGCCGCGTGCTGGATGAGGCCCTGCTGGCGCGGGCCGAGGAGCAGGGCGCGCGGGTTTGGCGCGGGGCCGCAGCGACGGCGGCACGCAGAGAGCCGCATTGCTGGCGGATTGAAGTTGCCGGTTACGGCGTCATTCGCAGCGAGACAATATTTTTGGCAACCGGCAAGCATGACCTGCACGAATGGCGGCGCGATGGCGGGTCAAAAAACGATTTCATCGGCTTCAAGTGTCATTTTCGGCTGACGCCGGAACAGAGAGCGGCGTTGGCTGAACACGTCGAGATGATTCTGTTCGACGGCGGTTACGCCGGGCTGGAACCGGTTGAAGGCGGAAAGGCAAATCTGTGCCTGGTGGTGACCAAGCGCCATTTTGCCAGGTACGGAAAAAACTGGGATGGGCTGTTGCGCGCGATTCTGCACGCGACGCCGCCACTTGCCGGGCGATTGGCCGGAGCCCAGCCCTGCTGGCCGCGGCCTTTATCCATCTACGGAATTCCTTACGGCTTCGTGCATCGTGCTCCGTCAAGCGCCTCGCCGGGATTGTACCGGCTGGGCGATCAGATGGCGGTGATTCCCTCCTTCTCGGGTTATGGCATATCGATCGCGCTCTATACAGCTTTTCTGGCGGTGGATTGCTATTTGCGCGGCGGTGTGGAGCTGTACCATCGCCAGGCGCGCAGCACCCTTATGACCTTGATCCGAACAGCTTCCATGCTGTCGAAGGTGGCCGAATATCCCGTTGCGCAACATGGAATCCTGTTGGCGTGCCGCATCAGACCAGAGCTGATCACATTCCTTGCAAGCCATGACAGGATCTCAGGACTCTTGAGCTAAGTTGCCGAACCTAAGGCGGCTACCGCAAGAGAATTAGATAGATTGCGGTTGGCCATTCAGATCTCGGAGTGCGCGATCATACGCAATATCCAATACAGCCGATCATGGTTGCGCGCCTTATGATGGACTTAATCCAATCGTTTTCCAACGCCGGCCTCAAGGCAAGCAATGGCCCGCCAACAGAGGTGAAATTGTGAAAAATGAAATCCGCAAGGGAGCGGAGTCCCGGTTGCGCACGCTGGCGATTGGGAGCCTATTCCTTACGTTTCTGTGCCTGCCCATCGGCGCGTCCGCGGCGCTGGGCGGCGATGTTTCCTCGGTTGTGGCCGACCAGCAGCAGATGAAGGCGATGCGCGCCGTGCAGGCCAAACCAAACTACACGGTGCACGAAATCACGACACCCTACGGAACAACCGTAAGGAATGTCTATACGGGCATTTGGGGAGTAACGCCGCCGGGCACGCCGGTCAGCGGCAGCAGCGTTCCGGCAGGGCCGTTCTGGGCGTATTAGTGGAACGGTGCACTCACCCCCGGATGAGTGCACCACGCTGAGATCAGGCGCTGCGAAGTCGCCGGGGATTCTCGACCAAGATCGCACGGGCAACCTCGTCGCGCCGATCGAGCGTTGCCCGATCCCACTTCGCCAAATCAGCCGCCGCTGAATAGGTGTCCTGGAGAAACTCAAGAACCGTATCGGCCGGGTCTTCGGAATTTCTCGCATCCGAGTAGTCGAGAATGAACTCGCCCATCTTCGCGTTGAATCCACCCTTGCCGGGAAGCACCGTGTTCTTGCAGTCCGTCGGGAACGGGCGCGGCATACGAATAGAATGCTGCCCGCCTGTAGCCGCCATTGCCCGGCCAAAAGCCCGCACTGATGACCTCATGCGAGTATGCTTCGGCCTGAATCGAATTGGCGCCGGGCCGCGCCGGCGCTCGTTTGCCGTTGAATCGGGTCACCGCCAGATCGAACGATCCCCAGAAGAAGTGGACCGGGCTGATCTTGCCATAAAAGTTCGTGGAGAAGCGCTTGAGAAGCGTGTCGGCGATCCTGAGCACATTGCCAGAAACGCGAAACCGCCTCGCCGTCGTAGCTGCAATGCACCGAATCGAGATCGAAGCGGATGGGATTTTCGACCTCCACCGGCATCGGGTCGATCTTGACGGACACTCCGAGCGAGGCCAGCGTCCTGCATGAACTCCGCAAAAAACTGCGCCACCGAAATAGGCCGGAGCGGGATCTTGCGAATCTCCCCGCGGCTGGTGCGGCAGACCAATTCGTGGGAGACAAAATCGAATTCGATATCGAGCAGCATGCCGCCATCCGCGGGCATGGCCGATGTCGTCAGCCCGCGCGCCGTGAGATAAAACGCGACGTTCCACCAGTGATTCTGTATCGGGGTGAGTCCCAAACGCGTCTTGCCGACGATCTGCATGTACATGTGCAGGGTTTCCGCCGTGTCCTTCCATTGTTCCCATTCGAGTGCGGGCCACTCGCCAAGGTCAGGTAGAGGATGTTGCATGTCGAATTCTCCCTATGAGGGTTTGAAAGCCTTATCACGACTCTGCGAAACACAGACGTTTAGTTAGAGGGTTTTTCGCCTCTGGGGTTGCACTATCGGTTGGCCCTCAGTTTGGCTGCTAAGGCCCTAGAAAAACTGGGGCTCGAATGCCGTCCAGGTACGGTCTTCGGCCCATTTCATGTCCCATCCGCTCGGGGTATCTTTTTAGTAGAGGAGGAATTTTGCATCTCGACTATATCTCGTGTCTTCTTACGGTAGTATCCACAATCATGATCGGCCGCCGGCTGTGGCATGGCTGGATTTTGGCCGGTGTGAACAGCCTGGTCGTTTGTGTGATCGGCTTTAAAACAGCCCAAATCGGGTTTATTCCTGCGAACCTCTTCTGCCTGGCCATCTATGGCTATAACATCGTGAACTGGCGAGCGCACAAGCAGGCGAATTCTTCGTCCGGCGCATCTGACAAGGAAACGCCGATGCCTGCGCGCTCGAGTGTCTTCCGGGATCTCAGCGGGCGAGTGCGTGGCCTGGCGATCGATCATGAAGGATCTCTCAGAACTAGCCATTGAGTTCGAGCACGTCGATTACAGCGTTCACGGGACTCGCACCCTCATCGCTGACCTCAATCTGGCAATTCGTTCCCAGGAAATTCTCATCCTGCTGGGCAAAAGCGGCTCCGGAAAGACAACCACCCTCAAACTCATAAACCGGCTACTTGCTCCGGCTCGGGGAGAGGTACTCGTGCAGGGCCGCTCGACTGCTCAATGGGATCCCATTGAGTTGCGCCGCAGTATCGGATACGCGGTGCAGGAAGTCGGCCTCTTTCCCCACTACACGGTCGAGGGCAACGTTGCGCTGATTCCCAGGGTTAAGGGTTGGGACCGGAGCCGCATTAATGCGCGAGTCAAGGAGATACTCGCGCTGGTTGGCTTGCCCTGCGAGCAGTTTGCCGAACGCTACCCGCATGAGCTCTCGGGCGGCCAGAGGCAGCGGGTAGGGCTGGCTCGCGCACTGGCGGCGAATCCGCCAATCCTGCTCATGGATGAGCCTTTCGGAGCGCTCGATCCCCTCACCCGCGCCGAACTGCAACGCGAGTTCAAACTGCTGCAGAAGCGCCTTGGCACCACCGTTGTGTTTGTCACCCATGATGTCACCGAGGCTCTGTTGCTTGGTGACCGCATCGCTCTGATGGAGAGCGGAAGATCGCTGGGTGTGTTCAGTCCGGAAGAGTTTCTCCGGTCATCCAATGAAAACGTGAAGGCCTACGTCGAAATCTTTCGATCCGGTTTCCAACTGCTGAACGAGTGACATCCATGTCGTTTCCTGAATTTGTGGTCAAGCATCGCCTTGAGATCATGACGCTCTCCGTGGAGCATCTCCGCCTGGTCCTCTGGTCCATGATGTTTGCGCTTCTTATCGGCCTCCCGCTGGGCGTGCTTCTGGCCCGGCGTCCGCGATGGAGGGCGGCTGTGCTGGGATCGAATAATGTGATTCAGACCATCCCGAGTCTGGCTCTCTTCGGGCTGCTGTTGCCCGTGCCCTGGCTTGGCGCGCGGGCAGACCGGCTGACCATCACGGCCCTCACGCTCTATGCCCTCTTGCCCATCGTTCGCAATACTTATCTTGGCATCGCTGGAGTTGACCCGTCGGTCCTCGAAGTGGCAACGGGCATGGGGCTCACGGCGCGGCAGATTCTGTGGTACGTGGAGATTCCCCTGGCCTCTCCGGTGATTCTCGGCGGGGTGCGCGTAGCAACCGTACTCACCATCGGGGTGGCGACGATCGCAGCCGCCATCGGAGCCGGCGGGCTGGGCGAGTTTATCTTTCGCGGCTTGGCCATGGTGGATAACAACGTCATTCTGGCCGGTGCCATTCCGGCAGCGCTGATGGCGCTCGCGGCGGATGGAGCCATCGGAGCGCTGCAGTGGGCGTCACGCCGGCGGCGCCGCTGAGATGCATCGCCGCGCGTTTCTAGCGTCTTTATCCGGGATGGCTGCGCTGTTGCTTGCAGGTTGCGATCGTCGCGAGCGCCACGTAACGGTCGGCAGCAAGAACTTCACCGAACAGCTGGTGCTGGGCGAACTTCTGGCTCAGCTGCTGGAGCGCCGCCTCAAAGTTCCTGTCGAACGCCGCTTCTATCTGGCCGGCACATACATCTGCCAGCAGGCCATTCTGGCCGGGCGAATTGACCTCTACGTGGAATACACCGGCACGGCTCTGGCCGCGATTCTCAAGCAGCCGGTCATCCCGGATCCGCAAGCGGTGTTTGAGATTGTGCGAGAGCAATACCGGCGCCGCTTCAACCTGATGGTGATGCCTTCGCTGGGATTCAGCAATACGTTTGCCATCATCATGCGCGGCGACGATGCCAAAGCCGCGCGAATTACGAAATTGTCCGAGCTCGCCGCGTACGCGCCGAAGATGCGCATCGGCGTTGGATATGAGTTCCTGGAGCGTCCGGATGGTTTTGCGGGATTGGCCAAAACCTATGGGCTGCGATTCGCCGCGCCCCCAGTCGTCATGGATCTCGGACTGCTGTACCGGGCGCTGGAAGCAAAGCAGGTGGATGTGGTCGCGGGTTCCAATACCGACGGAATGATCGCCGCCCTGGGCTTGACGGTACTCGAAGACGACAAGCATTACTTTCCGCCTTATGACGCGGTTCCCATTGTCAGGCCGGAGACTCTGCAACAGTTCGACGGCATGCAAACGGCACTGCAGCAACTTGCAGGACGCATTACCACCCAAGAAATGCGCCGCATGAATTACGCGGTGGATGGCGAGAAGCTTGAGGTCTCCGGCGTGGTAAGCGATTTTCTTAACTCGCTTCCGCTGCCATCCACGCCTTCAACTTTGAAACCTTGAAACCTGCTCTTAGCAGGCGGGGCGCCGCATTATTGGAATCAGGAATACACCCCTCGCCTCTCATCCGCATCTGACCGGAGACGTAAAGGAGGTCCCGAGTGACACATTTACTTTGGTGGGTAGTCGTCGGATTGATTGCAGGATGGGCCACGGGCAAGATCATGCGTGGCGCTGGCTATGGAGTTTTCATGGACATCATCCTGGGCATCATTGGAGCCGTCATCGGTGGCTGGGTGATGCGGTCCCTGGGTTTCGCCGGACAGGGCGGGATGATATACACGATTCTGGTGGCCATTGGAGGAGCTGTTGTTTTAACGGCGATCGTGCGCTTGATCACCGGACAGCGCAACAAGATTGGGCTGATTGACCGGGACAAGAAAGACGACACACGCCGCGCAGCCTGAGCCTAACCTAAGCCTAATCCAAAACGCACAACCGGGCGAAGCCGATGACTTCGCCCGGAGTGTTAGCGGCAATCCCTGCCCTCGCGTCTTCACCACTCCCGTAGAACTCTGCTCCTGCCTCGCCCCCGCTCACCCTGCTATCATCCAACTTCTATGAACCTGTTCGACCCGCTTCCAATCCGCGATATTACCTTCCGTAATCGAATCGCCGTCTCCCCCATGTGCGAGTACTCCAGCGAAGACGGATTCGCCAACGACTGGCATCTCGTCCATCTCGGCTCCCGCGCCATCGGAGGAGCCGGCGCGGTGCTCACCGAAGCCAACGCCGTGCTCCCCGAAGGACGCATCAGCCCCGCCGACCTCGGCATCTGGAAAGACGAGCACATCGAGAATCTGGCGCGCATCGTCCGCTTTGTTCGCCACCACGGAGCCGTTGCCGGAACCCAGCTCGCCCATGCCGGCTTCAAAGCATCCACCGCCGTCCCCTGGCGCGAGAACCGCGCGTCCCGTGCCCGTCTCCGAAGGCGGCTGGCGTCCGGTCTATTCCTCCACCACCAAGCCTTTCACCCCGGAATCCATTCCGCCCGAAGCGCTCACCGCCGAAGGCATCGCCATCGTCGTCCAGGCCTTTGCCGCAGCCGCGCGGCGCGCTCTCCAGGCCGGATTCGAACTGGTCGAAATCCACGCGCGCTCACGGCTACCTGGTCCACCAGTTCCTCTCGCCGCTGGTCAACACCCGCACCGATCTACTACGGCGGCAGCTTCGACAACCGCACCCGCCTGCTGCGCGAGATCGTTCGCAGCCGTCCGCAACGTCTGGCCCGAGCGCCTGCCTCTCTGGCTGCGCATCTCCGCCTCGGACTGGACCGAGGGCGGCTGGACCATCGAAGACTCCGTCGCCCTCGCCCGCCAGGTAAAGCCGCTCGGCGTCGATCTCATCGACGCATCCTCGGGCGGCATCGTGCCCTCGGCCAAAATTCCTCTCGGCCCCGGCTATCAAACTCCCTTTGCCGAGCGCATCCGCCGCGAAGCCGGAATCCTCACCGGAGCCGTCGGCATGATCACCTCGCCCGAGCAGGCGCAGCACATCCTCGCCACCGGACAGGCCGACCTCGTCCTGCTGGCTCGCGAATTCCTGCGCGATCCCTACTGGCCGCTGCGCGCCGCCCACGTCCTCAAGCAGTCGGCCGCCTGGCCCAAACAGTACGAACGCGCCCGTTGGTAAACCAACCACGAATTTGATTTAGGGGTTACTACGAAAAGCAAAGATTTGCTGCGCGGATTATTACCGGAGAGCCGCTTTCAACTTTGAAACTTTGAAACCCTGAAACCTGCTCTCACCAGGTGTTATACGCGGTGCCATCCGTGGATTCCGTATCCGCGCCGCTGTGCACATCCACAATGCCGGGCTCGCTCTGGTCGATGGCCATCAGCGAATCCTCCTGCTCCGTCACCCAGGTATCGGTGGAATTCGTGATGGGGTCCTTGGGAATGAACTTGATATAGCCTGCGGTCACCAGGTCATCCAGGGACTGCGGCGCCTTCTGCTTGTCCAGCGTGTACTGGTCGATGCTGCTGCGCAGGGTGAACAGGTCGTTGCGCAGCACCGCCTCGCGCGCCCGCCACACCGAGTGCTGGTAGTTCCCCACCGCAATCGACGCCAGGATGGCGATGATCGCGCATCACCACCATCAGCTCGATCATGGTGAAGCCAGCGTTTTTTTTGCCGAATTTTGAGTGCTTCCGAATCATCTGTTACCAGTCTTTGTATTTCGTGCCGTCCAGCGCGGTGCCTTCCGATTTCGAGTACACATCGAACACCGATTGCCCGCCCCAGGAATCCGAGTCCGGATCGTCCTGCATCGAACGCAGTCCCCACTCCTTGCTGTGCGTCATCGGATCCATGGGAATGTGGCGCAGAAACTTTATCTTCTTTCCGCCCACGTCCACGCCCTTCACCAGCTCATCCAGATCGGGAGGATACCCGTTGCTGTCGAGCTTGATCTGGAACAGGCCGCGGTCCGCCGCATCCTTGTAACGGTCGATGGCGTCGCGCATCTGCCACAGAGCCGCCCGTAGCTCTTTCTCCCTTTCGCGCTTCACCACGTTGCGCGAGATCGGCAACACCATGGTGGCAAGGATCGCCATGATCGCAATCGCCACGATCAGTTCCACCAGGGTCATTCCCGATTGCCGCTTCTGTCTCACCGTCCCAACCTCCTACCGCACGTTGACGATGGCCTGCGAGCCGGCTGCGTCAACCGAGACGTTGTTCGGGTCCAGCACTACCGCTTTGTCCACCGTCACGCTTCCCTGGCCCGCCGCCTTGGCCATGAACGACAGCGTAAACAGCGGCCCGGCTGGCGTCACTCCGCCCGATCCCGGCGGCCTCATCACGGAAACCCGCACGATACCTTTTTCCGCGTCGTCCCGGTTCACCAGCGCCACCGCCGCGCCGTCCTTGGACAAAGCTCCGGCGTTGGACACATTCAACAATCGCATCACCTTCGGGTCGTAATTGATCTGCACCGGCACGCTGAACACATTCTGCCCACCGTTCAGAACCACGTTGAGCACGAACATCGATCCCGTTGCCTGATTGACCATGGGCGGATCCAGGCTCAGCACCGGGCCTGGGTGGACGGACGACGGCATATCGGCTTTGGCTGCGCCATTGCTACCTCCCGCTCCGTTCGACGCTCCCGGAGTCCCGGCAGGTGGGTTCGGTGCGGGCGCAGGTGCAGAGGGCGTGCTGGGCGACCCGCTGGGCACAGTGGCCGGAGCTGCCGTTTCCGGAACCACCGCCGCAACGTGCCGCAACTCCACTACGTTCTGCGTACCGATGCTGATCGACCTGACGTTCAAATCATCCAGGTCCAGCCGGCGCACCACGTGCGGAATCAGCGCAAACACCGTCTCGGTATCGGTCTTCGACTTTTGCCCCTGCCCAAACAGATACTTCATGACCGGAATCTGGGCCAGCCAGGGAAGCCCGTTCATGCTCCAATTGAAATCGTGCTCCATCATGCCGCCGACCAGGCTAACCTCGCCGTCGCGCAAACGGATTTCGTGGTCGATCTTGCGCTGTCCGATCACCGGCTCGGTCAAGCCGCCGATCGTCTGGTAGCTGTCGATGTCGAAACCTCGAGCGATATCTTCAGGCTGACGTCTTCGTTGTTGTGGATGTGCGGCGTCAATTCGATGTTCACGCCCACGTCCTGGTATTGGAACTGGGTCTGGGTCAGCGCCGTTGCCGTCAGGGTCGAACTGGCTGTACCCACTGCGATCGGCACCCGCTCGCCGATCTTCAGCGTGGCCTTCTGCCCATCCACCGAGCGGACCTGCGGACGCTGCAGGACCGTGGTATTGCTGTCGGACATCAGCGACGCCACGCTGATCGACGGAATCGAAATCGCAAAATCGGTCGCGTTCAGATTGGCTAGGTTATTCAACGTCAGCCCTGAGTTGGTCGTCGTGGGGGTCGTGCCAGTCGACCGTCGAAGTGGAGGTGCTGGTGTTGGTGGGACTTTGCAGCGTAATCGTGGGATTCGAGGTACCGCCCTGGAAGGGATACTGAATGCCGAGCTGCTTCAACTTCGTCTTGCTCACCTGCATCACCACCACGTCCACCACGACCTCGGGCTTGGCCTTGTCCAGGTTGTCGATCAGCAGCTCCGCCAACGCCACCTGGTCGGGCGTGCCGCGCATCACGATCGCGTTCTCCGCCGGAAACTGCTGCACCCGCTCCACCCGCAGAATGGTGCGGATCAGGTTGGCCACGTCCTGCAGTTCGCTCACGGTGGAAAAATTATTGAGGTAGAAGGTGCGCAGCACCTGCTGCTCCAGCTCGGTGCGCTTCGGCTGGGTGTCCTGCGCAACAAAAATCGTGTTCGGCGTCACCGGACGCCAGAACGTGTGCGATTCCAGCGCCACGATCTGCAGCGCCTGCTCCAGCGAAACCGCGTTCAGTTCCACGTGAATCCGCTTCGAAGTGTAGTCCGGATCAAACAGCACGTTGATGCCCGCCAGCTTGCCGATGGTCTCGTAAACCGTTTTGGAATCCTCCGACAGCTTGAGCGTCAGCGGCGTCTGTGAAATCGGGGCCAGTTGCACCGGCCCCGCTGCGTTTTGCGCCGATTCGCTCAGCCCTCCCGGCGGCGCTTGCGAGGTCGGCTTGCCCGCCGGCTGCTGCGCCTTATCGATCAGCTTCTGGGTGCGCTCAATTTCCTGCAGCGCGATGCCGCTCGAGGCATCGATCATCGCCGCCAGCTGAAACTCCTTCAGCGCCTCGCTCAGCTTGCCTTCCTCGCGCAACTGCTGGCCGTGATGCACATGCGCGGCGGCCGCCAGAAACTTGCTGCGCTCATAGGCGGCGCGGTAGTCGGTTTTTTCCGGACGCAAGTCGTAGGCCTGCTTAAAATACACATAGGCCTCTTCGTATTGTTGCCGGTCTTCAGCTTTCTGTCCTTTGTCGTAGAGCGATCGTGCATTGTCGTGGGCAATTGCCGGAATCGTGGCCCAGAGCGCGATCAGCAGAATCAGGTATCCGCAGTGAAACCGTTTCATTGCAATCCTTCATACAACAAAGAAGATGATTCCCGCGGGCGTGGCTCTGGCAACAGCCAAGGAGAGCGGGTAAAAGCACTTCATCGATGGGCCGATTATAGCATCGTGCCGCCGGGCCAAAATCCAGGCTAAGTCATCGTGCTGTGTTAGGATACAGAATTCGCAACAACGCGCAAGCGCCCGGAAACTGAACAGACACTACTTCCGGCGCAGGATCTCAGCATGGCCCGGCACCAACTACAACCGACGCAGCAGAACAAGCCGAAGAACGTCAAGCGCGACCCGGTCGCCAGCGGCGAGCGCGATGCCTGCGTCAACCGCGCCGCATCGCATGACTATTTCCTGCTGGAGCGCTACGAAACCGGCATTGCCCTGCGCGGAACCGAGGTCAAATCCATCCGCGCCGGCCAGGCCAATCTCAAGGATTCCTACGGCCTTATCAAGGATGGGGAACTGTTTCTCCTCAACGCTCATATTGGGATCTACGCACCGGGCGCACAATTCAACCACGAGACCCAGCGCACCCGCAAGCTCCTGGTTCATCGTGCCCAGATCCTCAAGCTGCACGCCGCCGTCCAGCAGAAGGGACAGACCCTCATCCCCACCCGGATGTATTTTAAGAATGGCCGGGTCAAAGTGGAACTGGCCGTCGCCAAGGGCAAACAGCTCTGGGACAAGCGCGAGACCGAACGCCGCCGCACCGCCGACAAGGAAGCCCGCGATGCCGTCGCCCGCAGCCGAAAATCCTGAACCGGAAAGCACTTTGGGCAAGTTCTGAATCTGATACAGAGAAAGGTTCGCATGAAGATCGCAATCTCCCAATCTGTACCCTCCACCATCGAGACCCCTTTGCTCGTCCTCCCCGTCGCCGATCACGGAGACAAGACTCCGCTTCCCGCGCTGCTGGCCGCCGATCCGGCGCTGCAGGCTTTGGCCGCGCCGCTCATCGCCGCCGCCGACCTCACCGGCAAGTTCGTCGAGCCGGTGTGGGACCTCTCACCCGCCGGAGTCTCGGCCCAGCGCATCCTCTTCCTCGGCGCCGGCAAGCGCGATAAGTTCTCGCTCTCCCGAGCTGCGCAACCTCGCCGGAGCCGCCGCCCGCGCCGCCAAGTCCAAAAATATCAAGTCCTTCGTCCTGGTTTTGCCCGAGGCCTTGCCCGAACTGTTTCAGATTTCCGCCGCCGCGCAGGCCGCCGTAGAAGGCATCGTCGCCGGCGACTTCGACGTGGACACCTACCGCAGCGACCGCAAGGATCAGCGCTCACCGACGTCACCCTCGCCATTTCGGAAAAAGCCGATGCCGGCGCCGTCTTCCAGGCCATCGCCGAGGGCGCCATCCTCGCCGAGTCGCAGAACCTTACCCGCGCTCTTGCCCTGGAACCCAGCAACCTGATGACCCCCGCCATGCTCGCCGACCGCGCCCGCGCCATGTGCGAGGAAGTCGGCCTGGCCTGCGAGGTGTACGGCCCCGACAAGCTCCGGGAACTCAAGATGGGAGCCTTCCTGAGCGTCTCGCAAGGCTCGGAGGAAGAGCCCCGTCTGGTCGTCATGCGCTACGAGCCCGCCGCCGCGCCCGCCTCGCCCGTCCTCGGACTGGTCGGCAAGGGCATCACCTTTGACTCCGGCGGCATCAGCATCAAGCCCGCCGACGGCATGGAAAAGATGAAGTACGACATGTGCGGCGCCGCCACCATGATCGGAGCCATGCGCGCCATCGCCCTGCTCAAGCCGAACCTGCGCGTCATCTCCATCCTCTGCTGCAGCGAGAACATGCCCGACGCCAAGGCGCAGAAGCCCGGCGACGTGCAGTTTGCCATGAACGGCAAATCCATCGAGGTCATCAACACCGACGCCGAAGGCCGTCTGGTCCTGGCCGACGGTCTCTGCTACGCCCGCCAGCTGGGAGCCACCCACCTGATCGATGCCGCCACCCTCACCGGCGCCGTCGTCGTCGCCCTGGGCTATCACAACGTCGGCGTATTCACCAACAACGACGGTTTCGCCGGAGAGCTCATGGAATCCGCCAAGCGCACCGGAGAGAAGATGTGGATGCATGCCCGTCGATGCCGACTACTTCGACCACATCCGCTCGGAGATCGCCGATATCAAAAACACCGGCGGACGCTGGGGCGGAGCCATCACGGCCGCCATGTTCCTCAAGGAGTTTGTCGAGGACATTCCCTGGGTCCACCTCGATATCGCGGGCACTGCCTGGCTGGAGGAAAACAAGGCCTGGATGCCCAAAGGCCCCAGCGGCGTCGCCGTCCGCACCCTGGTGGACTTCGCCCGCCATCTCCCAACCAACCAATCGAAATAGATTACGGTAAGAGGGTAGGACCTAGTTCCTACCCCCTTAAGCTGTTTTCTTGATTTACTCCGAATTCTCAAAGCTTTATGATGGGTGCCAGGTGCATACCATGCCCAATGCTTAGGAGCTCTCGTGCAGCCCGTGAAGACTCGTGTAACCTACGACCCCAACGGCGACTTCGACTGCAAGTATTGCGGACATAACACCGCGCTCCGCTCGCATCGCAAATACTTTTTCGAATTCCTCCGCACCCGCCTGACCGGCATGGTTCCCTTCCGCTGCCACCATTGCAACCGCCGCTTCTGGGCGATCATCGACCCGCGCGACATCTAGCAAAGCGCATCCAGCCGAACGGCGAACTCCTACATCACCGCCGGCGTGGGAATCCCCATCACGGCCATGGCCGCCATCAGCTCTCTCCGCACCACCGCCGCCGTGGCCAGCAGCAGAGCCTTCCGTCCCGCATCCTCTTCCGTCAGAATGTGATGCTTGTGGTAGAAGTTGTTGAACTGCTGCGCCAGCTGAAAGGCATGCTTGGTCAGCGCCGCCGGCTCAGTCGTGGCAATGCACTGCTCGATCACCTTGGCGGTCTGTCCCGCCGTCAGCCACAGCGACCACAGGTCATCGTTGTCGGTAAACGCATCGGCGGCCAGCGCCTCTTCTTTCAGTACATCTTCCGGCACAATTCCCGCCTTGCGGAAGATGTTGGTCGCCCGCACCACCGCATACTGCACGTACGGCCCGGTCTCGCCTTCGAACGACAGCGCCTCGCGGAAATCAAAGGCGATCACCGACTGCTTGGTGAACTTCAGCATGAAGTAGCGCAGCGCGCCAATCGCAATCTGCGTGGCGATTTCGCGCCGCTCCGTCTCGCTCCGTTCCGTCTGCCGCGCGTCCACTTCGCTCTTGGCCGCCTCGATCAGTTTGTCCAGCAGATCATCGGCCTTCACCCCGAATCCCTTGCGCCCGGAGACCTCAATGTAGCTGCGCTGCTGGTCCTCTTCGGAGACCGTATAGCCCAGTTCCATCGCGCAGCGCGGCGTCAGCGCCACCATCTCGTAGCTGAAGTGCGTGTAGCGCGCCGCCTCGGCCTCGTGACCCATCAACAGAATCGCCTGCTTCACCGTCTCCTGCGGATCGCTCTGCCGCGCGTCGATCACGTTGTAGATCGCGCCCACACCGCCAAAATGCGGAGCCCCCGGCTCGCCGTCCTTGGGATCGCACGAGATCCACACCGCGCGCCCGTCGGCATACTCATAAAACTTGCGGTAGCCGAAATCCAGCCCCAGCAGCCCGAACTTCCACATGTGGTAGGCAATGTCCTTGCCCACGTACCCCACGGTTCCATTGGAGCGCACGATGACCTTGGCATCTTCGTCCGGCCCCTCGCTCGCGTCGTCTTTCGTCCGTCCCGGACGCGTCATCACCCAGCAGCCCTTGTTCTTCCCTTCCTCCTCGAAGTAAAGAACCCCGGTGTGCTTCAGCTTCTCGAACGCGGCGGCCCAGAAGTGCAGGTGCAGAATGTCGCTCTCCTGCGGCAGAAAGTCGTATTCAATATCCAGCCGATGCATCGTCTCCAGATGCCGCCGCAGCACGGCCATAGAAATCATCTGCGCAATCTCAGCCGTGGCATTGCCGCCGGTTTCCAGCGCGTGCAGCGTGTCGCGCCGCGCCTGCAGGTTCGCCTTGTCGGCCTCATACCACTGCGAAACCTTGGCATACAGATCCCAGCAGTAGTAGTCGAAACGCCCTTCGCTTCCGGCGATCAGCGCTTCAATCTCCGCCTTGGACTTTTTCGCCATCCGCTCGAATCCCACCACCACATCGGCCACCTGCACGCCCGTGTTGTCGATGTAGTTCTGCACGTCCACCTGGTAGCCTGCCGCGCGCAGCAGCCGCACCAGCGTGTCGCCCAATATCGAGTTGCGCAGATGCCCTATGTGCGCCGCCTTGTTGGGATTGATCGACGTATGCTCCACCAGGACTTTGCCACGCGCGCTCGTCGCCGACCCCTCGCCAGCTGCCACCAACTTCGCCGCCTGCGTCCGGTCCAGCTTCGCGTTGATGTATCCCGCCCCGGCCACTTCGAACTTTGCAAATCCCTCCGGCAGGCTCATCTCCGCCACGATCTCGTCGGCAATCTTGCGCGGAGCTTTGCGCAAAGCCCGCGCCAGCTCAAACGAAACCGGCAGCGCAAATTCGCCGAACTCGATCTTCGGCGGCTGCTCCACCACGATGTTTGCCAATTCAATCTGGTATTTCTGCTTCAGGAAGGCGCGCACATGCGCAATCAGGCGGTTCTGCAATAAAAGATACACAGCGATTCCTTGCGTCCAGAGGGACTCTCAATCCCTTGGGATGAGCGGTCGAACTTCAATTGTAAGGGACGCGGGCCAGAGTTGCCCGCGTCCTCTTAGACGCAAGATGGTTTTGTCGTTCGTAGGCGGCTGAAAAACGCGCCGAAGCATCAGGCGAGGCGCGAGCCAATGTGCAAACCGGCAACATAGATCGCAATGCTTGTCTGCCGAACCAGCATCAAAAGGGTTTTACAGAAGCCCGTTCGGCGTTCCACACGTATAGATACTCATCATCGGCTGCCGTCGCGACCGACTTGATCAACTTATGCGTAGCGCGGTTCAACGCCGAGCGGATGTTCACCTTCGTGTCCGGCAGTTCGCTCAGCGGAATCTTCAGGCACTGCTGGCCGTCGAGCCCTTCCAGGTCGCTCAAAATTTGCGTAACGATGTCCTTATGCTTGCCATTGCGCCCCGTGGGCACCTCGGTACGTTCAGCCGTCTTGAACTTTCGCGGCGAGACTCGCCTGCTATTTGGCATACCCTAACCTCTCACTAACGTATCGCTATCCGACGATTAATGGGATGCTAACCTAACCCAATCGGCAGTCATGGTTGCAACTTTTTTCCTTAAAAATGCTCGTAACACTGCGCTAACTTCAAACCGATGCTCCTAACCCTACGCAAACTGTAAGCTCTTCTCTTCCTATAAGATCGCAACCACTCGCCCTAAGAAAATCTCCCCGTACCGGTCCATCGGCGCTAGTCTTTTATCCACTGAGGTTCGCGTGATGAGATTTCACAGACATTTTCAAACGGCATCGCTTGCCGAAGTTCTCACGAAGACCCTGGATGGCAGCTCGCCACTAGAAGGTAGGAAGATGACGCAACCGGACAGACCACAGCCAGAGAACCTTACCCAGAAAGTTTCACAGCGCGAATCTCACGCGGAGCGCAGCCGCTCCTCCCATTTTTCACGCATTCTCTCCGACGATGCGCATCGGAATTTACAGTCCGATGCCGGGCCGCGTCCGCAAGCCAGACCGCGCCGCATACTGATCGCGGACGACGAGCGAGTCATCGCTGACACACTGGCCGTGATTCTCCGCAATGCGGGCTATGAAACCGCCGTCGCCTATGACGGCCTCGAGGCTGTCGAGAAATGCGAATCCTTCCAACCTGATCTGGTGGTCAGCGACGTGGTCATGCCTCGCATGAACGGAATCCAGGCCGCGATTCGGATCAGGCAGCGCTTTCCTGCGTGCAAGATCCTGCTCTTCTCCGGCCAGGCCGCATCCACCGGCTTACTCGAGGGCGCCCGCCGTAGCGGATATGACTTCGAACTTCTCACCAAACCCGTCCATCCCAGTGAATTGCTCGCCAAAATAGCTGCCTGACCAAACCCGCCCAATGGGAGCGGCATCCGTTGCCGCTCCTCCCTCCGGGTTGCTGTCTTGGCTCACAACCTAAAATCCTTAGCAGCCTTGATACGCCGCCCCGCGTTTGCCCCAAGTCCCCTGCGCCTCCTATACTTAAAGTTCGGGCCAACGCCCCTCGGACTCGCAATGCGAATTGCCTACCTGGATTGTTTCTCCGGAATCAGTGGTGACATGTTTCTCGGCGCAGCAGTGGACGCCGGTGTTCCCCTGGAGAAGCTGCAAAACGTCGCGGCTGCCCTCGGCCTCAACACCCGGCTCGCCGCCCGCCGCACCGCGCGCGGAGGCCTCGCCGCAACCAAAATCGATGTCCTCGTCCACGGTCACGCTGACCATCCGATCGACGAGCAGCCCAGCGATGCCGCTCAGGCGCATTCGCACCAGCACGGGCAGCACACCCACTCCCACGAAGCCCCGCACGCTCCCCACGTCCATCGCGGATTAAACGAGATCCGCGAGATCATCGCACGCGCTCCCATCAGCGCCGGCGCGCAGGACTTCGCCCTCAAAGCCTTCGAACTGCTCGCCCAGGCCGAGGCCAAGATTCACAACCAGCCCGCCGAGTCCATCCACTTCCACGAGGTCGGCTCCGAAGACGCCATCGTGGACATCGTCTGCGCGGCCGTCGCCGTTGAGGCCATCGCCGCCGAGCGCTGGTACTGCTCGGCCCTCAACGTGGGCAGCGGCACCGTCCGCTGCGCCCACGGAGTTCTGCCCGTCCCCGCGCCAGCCACCACCGAGTTGCTTCGCGGTGCGCCCGTCTATTCCTCCGGCATTGCCAAGGAGCTGCTCACCCCTACCGGCGCGGCCATTCTGCGCGCCCTCGACGTGCGCTTTGAGCCGCTTCCCCGCATCACGCTCTCCGCCACCGGTTACGGAGCCGGAGCCCGCGATTTCCCCGGCTCGGCCAACTTCGTCCGTCTCCTTATCGGCGAATCCGAGCACGCGTGGCCCACATCTGCGCCAGCCTCATCGGCGCAAATGTGGGGAGTAGATAACTCCGACACCATCACAGTCCTCGAAGCCAATCTCGACGACATGAATCCGCAGCTGTTCTCCTACGTGCAGCAGAAGCTGCTCTCGGCCGGTGCGCTCGATGCCTTTGGCGTCCCCGTGCACATGAAAAAAGGCCGTCCCGGAATCGTATTCACCGTGCTCGCCGCGCCCGCCGATGCCGAAGCGCTGGCCCATATTCTGCTCACCGAAACCACCACCCTCGGCGTCCGCATGCGCCAGGAGCAGCGCCGCATCCTGGCCCGCGAGCACGTCACCGTAGAATCGCCCTGGGGACCGATCCGCGTAAAGCTCGGACGCCTGCACGGAGAAGTTGTAAACTGCGCTCCTGAGTTCGAGGACTGCCGCAAAATTGCCGAAGCAACCGGCGTGCCTCTCAAAGCTGTTCTGCAGGAGGCCATGCGGCTATACCAAGCGACATCTGCTAATAACGAACCTTTATCCCGCAGCACCTCTAAAAGTATTTAGCCCTGATCGAGAGATTCGTATGAACGAGCAACGCGAAAAGTTTTTTATCACCACGCCGATCTACTACGTCAACGCGCGCCCCCACATCGGCCACACCTACACCACCGTCGTCTGCGACGCCATCGCCCGCCGCCAGCGCATGATGGGCTGCGACACCTATTTCCTCACCGGCACCGATGAGCACGGACAGAAGATCGAGCGCTCGGCCGCCGCCAGCGGCACCAGTCCGCAGCAGTTCACCGACCAGGTCAGCTCCGAATTCCGCACTCTCTGGGACCGCATGGGCATCAGCTACGACCAGTTCATCCGCACCACCAGCCCCGAGCACAAGCGCGGCGTGCAGGCCATGTTCACCCTGCTCAAGCAGCGCGGATACATCTACAAGGGCTCCTACACCGGACAGTACTGCGTCTCCGACGAACTCTACGCCGACGACAACACGCCCGGCACGCTCTGCCCCGTCTGCGGACGCGTCACCGAAACCGTCGAGGAGGAGAACTATTTCTTCAAACTCGGCGAGATGGCCGAACCGCTGCTCCAACTCTTCGAAGAGAATCCCGGCCTCATCTATCCCGAGGCGCGCCGCAACGAGGTCATCGCCTTCGTCAAAAGCGGACTGCGCGATCTTTCCATCTCGCGCACCACGTTTAGCTGGGGCATCCCCGTTCCTGACGATCCCGCGCACGTCATCTACGTCTGGCTTGACGCGCTGTGCAACTACGCCACCGCCGTCGGCTTCGGCTCCGATGATCCGGCCGACCTCCAGCGCTACCAGCACTACTGGCCCGCCGACGTACACATGATCGGCAAAGAGATCGTGCGCTTCCACTGCGTCTATTGGCCGGCCTTCCTGCTGGCTGCCGGTCTGCCGCTGCCCCGCCGCATCGTCGCCCACGGCTGGCTGCTCTTTGAAGAGAGCAAGATGTCCAAATCGCGCGGCAACGTGGTGCGCAGCGAGACCATCCTCGACGTGCTCGGCGCCGACGCCCTGCGCTACTTCCTCTTCCGCGAGGTCGTCTTCGGACAGGACGGATCGTTCTCCTTCGACGCCCTGGTGCAGCGCTTCAACAGCGATCTCGCCAACGGATTGGGCAACCTCGCCAGCCGCGTGCTGTCGATGATCCAGCGCTACTTCGATGGCGTGGTTCCCGAGCCCGGTGATAGTACACCCGCCGAAGCCGCCATCGCTCAACTCGCCGCCGAGACCATCGCCGAATACAACCGGCTCTTCGAGGCCTTCCAGTTCTCGCGCGCCCTGGAAACTCTCTGGTCCCTGCTCAGCGCCGTCGATAAATACATCGTCGAAACGAAACCATGGGTGATCGCGGAGAAGAACGACGACGAGTCGCGCGCCCGCCTGGCCACTGTCCTCTACACCGCGGCTGAAGCGCTGCGCATCATCACCGCGCTCGTCCATCCCATCATTCCCGACTCCACCGCAAAAATCTTCATTCAGCTCGGCCTCGGAGACATCGCCGCAACCGATCTCAACTCGCTGGCCTGGGGACAGAGGATTGCAGGCACCCACCTCGGCAAGATCGAGGGAGTTTTTCCACGCGCCGACAAGAGCGCAATCGAAAGGATGCAACAGATGGAAGAAGATCGAAAGAGCGCCGCCCAGCCGGCAGTCGCCGCCGCAAACACCACCGAAGCACCCCACGCCGGAGCCGCACATCCGCCCGCCGATGCCCCACATCTGCATTTAGCAGCTGCAGCGAATAGCACCACATCGCCCTACATCACCATCGACGATTTCCTCAAGGTCGAGCTGCGTGTCGGCACTGTGCTCACCGCCGAAAAAGTCGAAAAGGCCGACAAGCTCCTGCGCCTCACCGTGGATATCGGCACCGAAGTCCGCCAGATCGTCGCCGGAATCGCCAAGGCCTATGCTCCTGAAACGCTGGTGGGACGCAAGGTGGTCATCGTGGCCAACCTCGCGCCGCGCAAACTCCGCGGCATCGAATCGCAAGGCATGATCGTCGCCGCCTCGCTCGGCGAAGAAGGCCAGCCCGCGCTCGCCAGCTTCCTCGAAGCAGTCCCCAACGGCGCCCGCCTGAAGTAGCGCGCAGCTTCGCCGGTCACGAGGGTGCCCCACTCAAGCCATCTTTCGGCTTGGGTGGGGATTTTGACTTTGCCCTTGCCCTTGCACTTGTTCTTGCTCCTAACGTTGAAACTCTGAAACCTTGAAACTCTGAAACCTTGAAACCTGCGCAGTTGCTTTTCCCCCGCGCCCTATGATGTGATCGGAGCGATGTATCTCGACTCCCACGCTCATCTCGACGGCGCGCAGTTCGCCGCCGACCGCGAAGCCATGATCCAGCGCGCCTACGACGCAGGCGTCCGCGCCCTGCTCGCCATCGGCAACGGAGACGGACCCGACGACGTTGCCTGCGCCATTCCCTTCGCCGAGCGCTACCCGTGGATCTACGCTTCGGCCGGCGTCCACCCGCACGAGGCGCGCCTGCTCACCCCCGCGCACCTGGCCAACATGGAGAGCCTGGCCCGGCATCCCCGTGTCATCGCCATCGGCGAGATCGGCCTCGACTACCACTACGACCACTCCCCGCACGACGTGCAGCAGCGGGTCTTTCGCCGGCAGCTGGAGTTGGCCGCCGCAGTCCAGCTCCCCATCCTCATCCACTGCCGCCCCAGCCAGGACAGCTCCAACGCCTGGGACGATCTGCTCGCCATCCTGCGCGACCAGTGGCGTCCCACCGGCCTGGGCGGCGTCATGCACTGCTTCACCGGAAACCTCGCGCAGGCCCACGCCTCGCTCGATCTCGGCTTCGTCCTTTCCTTCGCCGGAAACCTCAGCTATCCCAAGGCGCAGAACATCCGCGACGCCGCCGCCATCGTCCCGCTCGACCGCTTCTTTCTGGAAACCGATTGCCCGTACCTCGCGCCCATCCCTTACCGCGGCAAGCGCAACGAACCTGCCTTCGTGGTGGAAACCGCCCGCCACTTCGCCCAGCTGCGCAATCTCACACCGGAAGCCGCCGGCTCGCTCGCCCTCGAGAACTTCCTCGCGTTCTTCCGCCTGCCCCGTGCTTCCATGTAAGATCGCTACCAACGAGCGCCGCAGCCGGAGCGGCCCGGCGTCAGCGACCGGAGGGCCATCGCTTGGCCCGTACCCGTTGCCAAGCCGCTCGCCGCGTACCCGGCTGCAAAGCTCGCTTGCAAATATCACGAGCTATCGATCGCACTCCGCCTGCGAAAGGAGATTGGGCCGTCACAGGCCGCACACCACATCATGAACCGCGTCGCGCTGATTCTCTTTCTCTCCTGCATGAGCACCGCTCTGTGCGCTCAAGATCAAGCTCCCGTGCTGCTCCATGAGGCGGCTCACTGCCTGATCGCCGCAGATCAAAATTGGCTGGATCCACAAACCCTCGCTGCCCCCGAGTTGGATCTGGCATTCCAACTCGACACTAAGACCCTGCTCGGCGACGAGTATCTCTACGTCGTCGTCTTCACCACCCCCGCCCGCAACGAAGGCAAAATTTTCGATATCCGTATCAAGCAAAAACACGACTACAGCATCGAAAACCGCGCCACCTTCGTCAACTCGGCCAAAGGCGTGAACTTCCCCCAGCCTCCCGCGGGAGGCCAGTGGGCGCAGACTCAATTCGCAACCGCCATCCAGCGGATGATTGAGCGCCGCAAATGGTACACCGATTCGATGAAAAACCTGCGGAAACCCCATAACGTCCAGTGCGAGTCCGGCATCGACAAGAACTAGCGCGGCACCAGGCCCGCGCCCGTTCCCATTTTTTCGTTGGCCGTAGGATCACGCCGGATGGCGTAGCAGGCAGTGCGGCAGGCAGCGAAGCCCGGGAAGGAAACGCTGCCTGCGCAGGTGTGGAGTTTAGATCTTTGCGGGCTTCAGGAAGCCCAGACTTAGAAGCGGTAGCCGATGCCGCTGCTGATGTTCACGTAGTAGGGTCTGTGCCGAGCCCAGGGCATCCGCTGCTCGTCGAACTGCGCGATGCGCCAGTAGAGCTTCGGCGTCAACTGCAGATCGGCGCCCCCGCCCATGCGGAAGGTCAACCCATCCACAACGTCGTGGGCGTACGCGCCGTTCGAGTTCTGATGCGCGAAGCCAGCTTGCCCGATGCCATAGGGACGGAACCGGCCGGTCAGAAAGCTGTACTTGCCGCCAACCGTGCCCGAAAATTGCGTCGCGTGATGGATAAATATGTCCCCGAACTGAACGTCACCGGTGGCGACCACCGCAAAATGCGAGCTCAGTCCTTTGGAAAACGCGCCCTCGAAGCCGTTAAGCCGGTAGGCAAACAGCCCCCCGCCATAGTCGGGTGAGGTCATAATGTAGCCAACAAAAACGTCGGTGTTGGGAACACTTACCGAGGACTGCGGCGCCTGGGCGAAGCAAACCCCGGCCATCGCCACGAACAAAACTGCTATGCAAAAGTTCTTCATTACCTTTTCCACCCGCAGTGAATTGATTTCCCGCACTCCTACGCCTTTGTTGATCGCCCAACAATGAGAGACTTCTAATCTAGTATAACCTGAGTAGCTCAGTTTAGGGCTACAGAAGGAAAGCTCAAAGTGAATCGCAGGTTCATCGGCTAAAAACCCTACTTCGCCTCCACTCCGGCATGCATCCGCAATTTGGGTTCCGCCAGAGGCCGTCCCATGCTGTAGTAATGGAAGCCCGCCGCAGCCATCTGCTTGGGATCGTACAGGTTGCGTCCGTCCAGGACTACCGGATAGCGCATCACCTGATGCAGGCGGTCCAGATCGATACCGGCGAACTGTGGCCATTCGGTCACCACCAGAAGTGCGTGCGCATCGCGGGCGGCATCAAACTCGTCACTCGCATAACGCAGACATTCGTCGGCCGGAAGCAGCGCATGCGCCTTTTCCATGGCCGCCGGATCGTAGGCGGAAACCAGGCATCCTTCGGCCAGAAGACTCTTCACCACGCTGATCGCCGGAGATTCGCGGATGTCGTCGGTGCCGCCCTTGAACGCCAGACCGAGAACGCCGATATGCTTGCCCTTCAGCGTCCACAGCGCCGAGCGCAGCTTCTTCATAAAGCACAGCTGCTGGTTCTCATTGATGGTTTCCACCGCCCGCAACAGGTCAAAATTGTAGCCGATTGTCTCCGCAATTTTGTAGAAGGCGCGCACGTCCTTGGGAAAGCAGGAGCCGCCGTAGCCGATTCCGGCGTTAAGGAACCGGGAGCCGATGCGGGAGTCCGAGCCCATGCCGACGGCAACCTCCTGCACGTCGGTCCCCACCAGCTCGCAAATATTGGACACCGCGTTGATAAAGGAAATCTTCAGCGCCAGGAAGGCGTTCGATGCGTGCTTGATCAGCTCCGCGCTCTTGGCGCTGGTCTCCAGGTAGAGAACTCCCGCGCGCAGATCGCGCGGCCCCGGAAGGTGATCCGGACGCGAAGTAGTAGCTGCCGTCGATCAGCGGCTGGTAAACCTGGCGCAACAGCGCACGCGCCCGCTCCGTGTCAGCCCCCACCACGATCCGGTCGGGATAGAGAAAGTCCTCGATCGCCGTGCCTTCGCGCAGAAACTCCGGGTTGGAGATCACGTCGAAGTTCTCGTCCCTGGCGCCGTTGAAGCGCAGGGTGCGGCTGATCCACTGGTTGGTAAGCACCGGAACCGTGCTCTTCTCCACCACCACCTTATACTCGTTGAGTTCGGACGGCGATCTCGCGCACGCGAGGCTTCCACGTAGGAAAGATCGGCCTCGCCGGTAGGCGACTGGGGCGTGCCCACGGCGATAAAGATCACCTGCGCCTTACGCGCGGCGGCCAGCAGATCGGTGGAAAAAACAAGGCCCCGCCCCCGGTGGCGCGCCAGCAATTCCGGCAGCTGGTCTTCATAGATGGGAACTTCGCCGGACTGCAGAGCTTCCACTTTCTCCCGGTCATTGTCCACGCAGATAACGGAGTGACCGATCTCGGCAAAACAAACCGCGGCAATCAATCCAACATAGCCGGAGCCGATGACCGCAATTGTTAACGACGGGTGTTTGGGCAGCTGAGAATCCACTACGTTCCCTTTCCCACGCAAAGCAAAATGGCCGGAAGCACATGCAGCTGGCTCTTTCCACCACCAACCAGCTCGGCTGCCCTTAGAATAGCAGCCGCCACCGCCGCCTAGAACCGCAGGGCCGCAGAAAGTTGAAGCCGCCAGGAATTCACCGGACGTACATATTTCGCCCTTTTCCTGGAAGCTGATATGCTTTTTCCCGGTGGCGGATCGTGGGCACGGCAGCGATCGGCAGTCCAGGGGTTACGGCAGGGTAGAGGCGAATGAAGAAGGCTTTGATCACCGGCATCACCGGGCAGGATGGCTCCTATCTCGCCGAATTGCTGCTCAGCAAGGGCTATGAAGTCCATGGCATCAAACGCCGCAGCTCCCTGTTCAATACCGACCGCATCGATCATCTCTACCAGGACCCGCACGACCGCGGACGCCGCTTCTTCCTGCACTACGGAGACATGACCGATACCAGCAGCCTGGTGCGCGTCATCCAAAGCGTCCAACCCGACGAGATCTACAACCTGGCCGCGCAAAGCCATGTCGCGGTCTCCTTCGAAGAGCCCGAATACACCGCCGACACCGACGCCCTCGGCACCCTGCGCGTGCTCGAAGCCATCCGCATCCTGGGCCTGGAAAAAACCACCCGCTTCTATCAGGCTTCCACCTCCGAGCTTTACGGCAAAGTGCGGGAGACTCCGCAGAGCGAAACCACGCCGTTTTATCCGCGTTCGCCCTATGCGGCGGCCAAGCTCTACGCCTTCTGGATCACGGTCAACTATCGCGAGGCCTACGGCCTTTACGCCTGCAACGGAATCCTGTTCAACCACGAGTCTCCGGTGCGCGGCGAAACCTTTGTCACCCGCAAGATCACCCGCGGCCTGTCGCGCATCAAGGCCGGCCTGCAGGAGTCGCTCTTCATGGGCAATCTCGATTCCCTGCGCGACTGGGGACACGCCCGCGACTACGCCGAGATGCAATGGCTGATGCTGCAGCAGGAGCAGCCCGAGGACTTCGTCATCGCCACCGGAGAGCAGCACAGCGTGCGCGAATTCATCAACCTTGCAGCCGCCAAGCTGGAGATGACGTTGCACTGGCAGGGCGCGGGCGTGGACGAAAAAGCCTGCGACGAGCGGGGACGCCTCATCGTCGCTATCGATCCGCGTTATTTCCGCCCCACCGAGGTCGATAACCTGCTGGGAAATCCCGCCAAGGCCAAGGCTAAGTTAGGCTGGGCGCCCAAAATCGGCTTCGACCAGCTGGTCACCGAGATGGTGGAAGCCGACTACGACTTAGCCAAACGCGATGCCCTGGTGCTCGACCGCGGCTACAAGATTCACAACCACCATGAGTAGCTACATTGCAAAAGACGCACGCATCTTTGTCGCCGGTCATCGCGGCCTGGCCGGCTCGGCCATCGTGCGCAAGCTGCGCTCGCTCGGCTACCAGAACCTTCTGCTGCGCACCCATCCGGAGCTCGACCTGGAAGACTCCGGCGCGGTCAGCCACTTTTTTAGCGAGCAGCGCCCGGAGTTCGTCTTTCTCGCCGCGGCCAAGGTCGGCGGCATTCTCGCCAATCGCGATTTCCCCGCCGAATTTATCGCCCGCAATCTGCGCATCCAATCCAATGTGATCGAGTGCGCCCACCGCTTCCAGGTCAACCGGCTGCTCTTTCTCGGCTCCAGCTGCATCTATCCCAAGCTGGCGCCGCAGCCGATTTCCGAAGATCAACTGCTGGCCGGCCAGCTGGAATTCACCAACCGCTCCTACGCTGTTGCCAAGATCGCCGGCATCGAGATGTGCTGGGCCTTCAACCGCCAATATGGAACGCATTACCTGGCCGCCATGCCCACCAATCTCTACGGCCTGGGAGACAACTACGATCTGGCCAACTCCCACGTCCTGCCCGCCCTCATCCGCAAAGTGCATGAAGCCATGGAGCGCGGCGAGCCTACGCTGACCGTGTGGGGCACCGGCAAGCCTCGGCGCGAATTTCTCTTCAGCGACGATATGGCCGACGCCTGCGTTTTTCTGCTGAGCCTTCCGGAAGATGATTTCCAGCGCCTCACAGGCAATCCCGAAGCGGCTCCCCTGGTCAATGTAGGCAGCGGCAGCGACCTCACCATTGCCGAGCTGGCGCGCAAGGTCTGCGACGTGCTCGGCTTCCACGGCGAGATCGTCTTCGACACCGCCAAGCCCGACGGCACCCCGCGCAAGTTGATGGACAGCTCCAAATTGTTCAGCCTTGGCTGGCGTCCCAAGGTTTCGCTGGAGCAAGGCATCCGCCTCGCCTGCGACGAATACCGCGCACGGGCGGCCAAGCCACAAGGAGTCGCCCATTGATCGATATCCATTGCCATCTGCTGCCTGCCATCGACGACGGCGCCAAGTCCTGGGAGATCACGCTGGAAATGTGCCGCATGGCGCAGGCCGACGGCGTGACCCACATCGTCGCCACGCCTCATGCCAATTACGAGTACGCCTACAACCGCGACTCCCACCTGGCGCTCTTAGAGGAACTTCGCTCGCGCGTTCCCGGAATGAGTTTTTCGCTGGGATGCGATTTTCATCTCTCCTTCGAAAATATCGACGATGCCATGCAGCACCCCGCGCGCTATGCCATCGGCGATACGCGCTACCTGCTGGTGGAGCTCTCCGAATACAGCGCCTTCAACGTGGCGCAGACGCTCTATGAGCTGCAGACCGTCGGGCTGGTGCCCATCCTCACCCATCCCGAGCGCAATCCGCTGATCCTGGGCAAACCCAGCCTGCTCAAGGAATACGCCGCCGTCGGCTGTCTGTTTCAGATCACCGCCAACTCGCTCACTGGCTTTTGGGGAAAACTCTCGCAGAAGATGTGCGAGGATATGCTGCGCAACAAAATGGTTCACTTCATCGCCAGCGATGCCCACGGCATCAAGGGCCGTCCTCCTGTTCTCTCGGCGGCGCGTGATGCGGCGGCCAAAATCGTCGGCGCCGCGGAGGCCGAAAAGCTGGTGGGCGCCAACCCCGCCGCAGTGGTCGCCAATCAGGTCATCGAGCAGATCGCAATGCGGTAAAACTTCAAGATCGTACCGTGCGATATCGCGGCGAAATCGAAAGATAGGCTATGAGTTGGAGTCCGGACTTGAGAAAATTGCTTGTCCGGATAGTGCCGCGCAGACACCGGATACTTGTGCGCACGGATAACTCTGTGAGCGGAACTCCGGCGAGCGCTGCCCGCCCGCTCCGCGCACCAGGCGGCCAATCAACCCATCGAGACCAAGTGGAGTAGAGATGCAAACGTTGCGTCGGCTGTGCCTCACCCTAATCCTGTTGCCCAGTGTCGGCGTTGTGGCTCAAACGCCAACACCGATGACATGGGACCAGGTGCGCCACCGGTTTGAACAAAACAATCCAACTCTGCTGGCTGACCAGTTAAGTATCGATGAGTCCAAGGCCCAGGAGATCACGGCATTTCTTCGGCCCAACCCGCAGGTCGGTTTATCTACCGACGGAACCCAGATTGTTCCTCACGATGGAGTGTGGCAGCCCTTTAGAGGCACTGATTTTGTACCTAGCATTAACTATCTGCATGAACGGCAGCACAAGCGGGAGTTGCGGCTGGAGAGCGCAGCAGAAGGCAACGGCCATTGCGGCCTCAACCCATGCCGACCTGGAGCGGACACTGCTGTTCGGTCTGCGCAGCGCGTTTGTATCGACCCTGCAGGCCAAGGCCGTGCTGCAACTGGCCAAAGACAACCTTGCCTATTACGACCATGTGCTCGACATCAGCCGCACCCGCTTCAAGGCCGGCGACATCGCGCAAATCGATCTCGACCGGCTGGAGTTGCAGCGGGTGCAGTACGAGTCCGACCTGGAAACCGCCGATGTCAACCTGCGCACGGCAAAGATCGCGCTGCTCACGCTGCTCAACGACCGCACGCCGATCGACAAGTATCGACGTCACCGGCACATTTGATTTCGCAGAGCTCCCCATGACGCAGGACGAGTTCCGCAAGATTGCCCTGGAGAACCGGCCCGACCTGCAGGCCGCCTTGCAAGCCGTCGATAAGGCTCAAACCGACCACAAGCTGGCGGTGGCGAATGGATCCACCGATCCCGACCTTCGGCACCTGGTATACATATAACTCCTCGAACAACAACCCGAATGGCATCCAGACGCTCGGCGCCAGCGTCTCCATTCCGCTCCGCATCTTCGACCGCAATCAAGGCGAGAAGCTGCGCACGCAGCTTGATATCACGCGCGATGAGCACTTGCACGACGCCGCCGAAGCGCAGGTCTTCAGCGACGTGGACTCCGGCTACGCCACCCTGGAGCAGCACCGTGAAGCTGCTGCGCCCTACAAGGCCAAGTATCTGCAACAGTCGGTGCGGGTGCGCGACACGGTCTTCTTTTCCTATCAGCACGGCGGCGCTGCCCTGCTTGATTTCCTGAACGCCGAGAGCGAATACCGGGCCGTGCAACTGAATTATGTGAACCTCGTCGGCTCTTACCTGACGGCAGCAGCGCAACTGAACATGGCCGTGGGCCGGGAGGTAATCCAATGAAGATCAAATCTGCAGGCCTCGTCCTATGCGCAACTCTCACTCTGCTCCCGAGCCTGTTTCTTGTCTGGCTGCAAGAAAAGCCGAGGCCAACCCGAACGCCGAGGCTCCGCCGCAGGCAACCGTCGTGCCGGCCATGGACGCCAACAACTTCAAGGTCGATCATCCCGAGCAGTTCCCGCTGGCCACCGCCGTCGAGCACAAAGCGGCGCCGGAGCTGAATGTGACCGGCGTGGTGCAGCCCGATATCGCCCGCGCCGTGCCCGTCATCTCGCTGGCCACCGGCAGAGTGGTGGAGATCCACGCCCGGCTGGGCGACGCGGTGAAGAAGGGCCAGTTGCTGCTGCGAGGTGCAGAGCAACGATGTCTCGGGCGCGTTCCAGGCTTATCAGAAGGCCGATGAACGACGAGCGGCTGGCGCGGCATGCAATTGGACCGCGCAAAGATTTTGTTCGACAACGGCGCCATCGCCAAGAGCGCCCTGGAGCAAGCCGAGGACGCCGAGCAGGACGCCAAGGTCGATCTGGATACGGCCACCGAGCACCTGCGATCTGCTCGGCGTGGATAAGGATCATCCCTCGGGCATCGTCGATGTCGTCGCCCCGATCTCGGGCGTCATCACCGACCAGCAGGTAACCAACGCCGCGGGCGTGCAGGGGCTCTCGCGGCCCCAACCCGTTCACCATCTCCGATCTGTCCTACGTGTGGATCATCTGCGATGTGTACGAGAACGATCTCGACGCCGTGCACCTCGGCGAGTACGCCGACATTCATCTTGACGCCTATCCCAACAAGGCTCTGAAAGGGCCGCATCGATAACATCCTGCCGATTCTCGATCCCACTCTGCGCACCGCGAAGGTTCGGCTCGAGGTGCCCAATCCCGGAATGATGCGCATCGGCATGTTCGTCACCGCCACCTTCTACGGCAAGCAGCGGTGAGACACACGCCGCGGTTCCCGCCACCGCGATCCTGCACATGCACGACCGCGACTGGGTCTTTGCGCCGCTCGGCGAGCGGCCCTTCAAGCGGCTGGAAGTCACCGCCGGCGACATGCTGCCCGGCAACATGCAGGAGATCGTCTCGGGCATCAAGCCCGGAGACCAGGTGGTTCGAGAATGCGCTGGTGATGCAGAACACGGTGGAGCAATAGATGATCCGGCGACATCGTCGATTTTGCTCTCGACCAGAAGCTGCTGGTCCTTGCCTTCACTCTGCTGCTGATCGCCGCCGGCAGCGGTCGCCTTCCACCGGCTTCCCGTCGATGCCTATCCCGACGTGGCCGACAACTACGTCGAGGTCATCACCCAGTGGCCCGGAATCTCCGCCGAGCAAGTGGAGCAGCAGGTCACGGTGCCGCTGGAAACGGTGATGAACGGCATTCCGCACGTGGTGCACCTGCGCTCGTTC
Source organism: uncultured Acidobacteriota bacterium (assembly GCA_963732315.1). Taxonomy (GTDB): domain Bacteria; phylum Acidobacteriota; class Terriglobia; order Terriglobales; family Acidobacteriaceae; genus TOLSYN. The sequence continues at coordinate 1,104,632 of CAVSYY010000018.1, read as the reverse complement.
TCGCTCTTCGGCCTCTCCGATATCAAGCTGATCTTCGATGACGAATCCAGCAACGACTGGAACCGCGAGCGGGTTCTCGAGCGCCTCTCGCAAGTCACCCTGCCGCCCGGCGTCACGCCGCAGATGGGCACCGACTGGAGCCCGGTCGGTCAGATCTACTGGTACACGCTGAAAAGCACCAATCCGGCTTACGACGTGATGGAGCTGAAGTCGCTCGAAGACTGGGTCGTTGAAAAAAATCTCAAAGCCGTTCCCGACATCGTCGATGTTTCCAGCTTCGGCGGCCCCACGCGCGAATACCAGGTGCGCGTCGATCCCAACAAACTGATCGCTTACGGCCTCAGCCTCGCCCAGGTGGAGCAGCAGCTCACCAACAACAACGCGAATGCCGGCGGCAGCTTTATAGAAGCCGGTCTGCAGCAGATCAACGTGCGCGAAGTCGGCCTGGTCCGCAACGTAAGCGATATCGAGAACACGGTCATCCAGACCAAGAACGGCACTCCGCTGCGCATCAAGGATATCGCCGTCGTCGCCCAGGGCCCCAAGATCCGGCTCGGGCAGACCGCCAAGGCGATCCATCGCGAAGATGGCAAGATCGTTGACGACGGCGATGTAGTCTCCGGCATCGTTGCCTTGCGGAAAGGCGCCAATGCGGACGAGGCGCTGCAAGGGCTCGAAGCGAAAGTAAAGGAGATGAACGACCACATCCTTCCCCCTGGGGTGAAGATCGTTCCTTTCCTTGACCGCAGCGATCTGATTCACTTCACCACCCATACGGTGATGCACAACCTTACCGAAGGCTTCATCCTGGTCACGCTCGTGCTGCTCCTGTTGCTGGGCAACGTCCGCGGCGCCTTGATTGTCGCCCTGACCATTCCGTTCTCTCTGTCTGTTCGCCTCCATCTGTCTCGACATCCGCCATATCCCGGCCAATCTGCTCTCGCTCGGAGCGCTTGATTTCGGCATGGTGGTCGATGGCGCCGTGGTCATGGTGGAAAACATCATCCGCCACATGGGCCAGGACCACGACAACCTGCCCGTGGCTGACCGGATCCGCGATGCCGCGCACGAAGTGCAGCGTCCGGTCTTTTACGCCATCACCATCATCATCACCGCCTATCTCCCCATCTTCACCCTGCAGCGGGTGGAAGGCCGTCTGTTCCGTCCCATGGCCTGGACGGTGGCCTTTGCCCTGCTTGGCGCGGTGATCTTCTCCATGACCATCGCCCCGGTGCTCTGCAGCTTTCTCTTCCGCAAAGAAATCAAAGACTGGCAGAATCCCGTGCTGCTCTGGGTGACGCAGGCTTATCGCCGCGCCGTCTCCTGGACCATCGACCGTCGCTGGGTGATGATCGTGGTTGCCGTTGCCGCCATCGGAATCAGCGGCTACCTCACGCTTACCGACGCCATCGGCTCCGAATTCCTGCCCCATCTGGATGAAGGCGCGATCTGGGCGCGCGGAACCCTTGCGCCCAGCACCGGGCCCACCGAAGGCATTCGAGTCATGAACCAGGCCCGCATCATCTTTGCCTCATTCCCCGAGGTCACACGAATGCTGGAGCCAGGTCGGGACGGCCCGATGACGGAACCGATACCACGGGCTTCTTTAACACCGAATTCTTCGTGGACCTGAAACCGAAAGAACAGTGGCGGCCGGTCTTTCACCAGAACAAAGACGAGCTGATTGCCGCCATGGACCGCGAGGTGGAAAAGATTCCCGGCGTGGTCTGGGGCTTCTCGCAGCCCATCTCCGACAATATGGAAGAAGCGGTCAGCGGCGTCAAAGGCGAGCTCGCCACAAAAGTCTATGGCGACGACCTCAAAACCCTGGAAGACAAGGCCACGGAAATCTCCGACGCCATGCGCCAGGTTCCCGGCATCGAGGACCTCGGAGTCTTTCGCGTCCTCGGCCAGCCCAATCTCAACATCACCGTGGACCGCCAGGCCGCCGCCCGCTACCAGATCAACGTCTCCGATGTGCAGGACGCCATCCAAACCGCCGTAGGCGGCAACGCTCTTACCCAGGTCCTCCGGGGCGAAGCCCGCTATGACCTCGTTCTTCGCTATCAGAAGCAGTACAGGGACCAGAAGGAAGCCATCGAAAACATCCGCCTCCTTGCGCCCAGCGGCGAGCGCGTCTCGCTGGCGCAGCTCTGCAAAATCGAAGAGCGCGACGGCGCCTCCGAGATCTACCGCGAAGGCAACCAGCGCTATATCGCCGTCAAATACAGCGTCCGCGGACGCGACCTTGGCAGCGCCGTCGAAGAGGCGATCCAGAAGGTCAACTCCCAGGTCAAGCTGCCCACTGGCTACCACATCGACTGGGAGGGCGAGTACGCCAGCCAGAAGCGGTCGGCTGCGCGGCTGGCGATGATCGTCCCCATCACGATCTTCCTCATCTTCATGATCATTTACGGCGCCTTCGGATCCTTCAAGTGGGCCCTGTTGAACCTGGTCAACGTGCTGGTGGCTCCCTTCGGCGGCATCCTGGCGCTGCTCTTTACCGGCACCCATTTCAGCGTCTCGTCGGGAATCGGCTTCCTGGCGCTGTTCGGCGTCTGCGTGCAAACCGGCGTCATCATGATCGAGTACATCAACCAACTGCGCGCCCGCGGCATGCCGGTCCGCGACGCCGCCATCGAAGGCGCCACGCGCCGCCTCCGTCCCATTATGATGACCATGCTGGTGGCCACCCTCGGCCTGTTGCCGGCCGCCACCTCCCATGCCATCGGATCGGATTCGCAGCGCCCCTTCGCCATCGTCATCGTCGGCGGACTCATCGCCGACCTGCTGATGAGCATCTTCCTGCTGCCGACCTTCTACGTCTGGTGGGCCGGGCCGGGCGATTACCTGCCCGCGATCGAAGAGCCCAACAACGGCTATGAAGAATAGCGGTGGTCTCATAAACCGGTTTTGAAAGGGCACGGCTTCAGCAGAACAGCGGTGGTCTCAATCGGCTTTGAAAGGGCACGGCTTCAGCCGTGCCGCAAGAAGTGCTCGTTCCACGCGGCTTTAGCCGCTGAGGGAAACGCCCTTCCGACGCCCCAAGCCGTTTATGAGACGCGCCATCGCTGGTACTCTTGCTGCAAACTGATTCTGCGTCGCGAAAGGATACGCACTTGACCAAGAACACGCAGTGGACCAGGGAGCAGATTCGAAAGCAGATTCGCGAGACCGGTTTGATTCCATCCATCCGCGTGGAATCGGCCGAGGAAGCCATCTTCGCCGCCGAGCAAGTCGCCGCCGGCGGCATCCCGATCGTCGAAATCGCGGCCACCATCCCCGGGTCCGACCAGGTGATTCGCGACCTCACCAATCGCTTCCCCAAACTCATCGTCGGCGCCGAGGTCACCTCCGGTCTGGACGAGGCGCACCGCAAACTCGACTCCGGTGCCAGGTTCCTCACCGGCCCGGGTTACTCCGAAGAAATCACCCGCTACTGCGTCGAGCATGAGATCGCCGTCATCGCCGGCGCGCTCACCCCCACCGAGGTCATGCTTGCCTATGAGGCGGGCGCCGATTTCGTAAAAGTCTTCCCCTGCGCCGAGGTCGGCGGATATCACTACATCCGCGCTCTCAAGGCTCCGCTGCCACACGTGCCGCTGATCGCCGCCGGCGGCGTCACCCAAAGCAGCGCTCCCCATTTCATCACCGCCGGAGCCGTTGCCCTCGGGGTCGGCGAAGATCTCATTCCACGCCAGGCGATCCGCTTCCGCGAGGGCGCATGGATTCGCGAACTCGCCGCCCGCTTCCTCAACTTTGTGCGTCAGGCCCGCGCGGAGATGAAATAACCGCCGTTGGCGCTCGCGCAGGCTCACTCACTCGTTGTTTTGCCCCAGGGCCCCGCTCATCTGCCGCCGCGACACTTCGCTTTATGGCGAAATCTGTGGCGAAATACCGCTTCCACCGCCGCATCTAAGCCATTTCCCAGATCGGGAACTATTCTGCATAAAACAATTCATCCGCAGTCGATCAATCTTTTTTATCCGCTCTATAAGCAATCTGCGTTCTCGCTCTGTCCGATCTACCTTTCGCAATCCACATAATTTACCCTAATCCTCCGCCACGCCTCTAAACGCCTTTCTTTCCAGTGACACTGCTCGTCCCCAGTGTTGCCGCATCTCAAGCATCCAATTCTTTTTCTATCGCATCCCGTTTACCTCCTTGGTACGTAAAACCTTCCGTTATCGCCTCGATAAATAAAAGGAATTGGTGTCGCACCGAAAGGGCAGTTACCCTCAACTGACGTTTATGTTTAACCAAACGTTTATGCACTTTGGGAACACCGCTGAAACGACTCTATACGGGAGAAAAAACTGAATGAGCATGAAACGTTACAAGAAGCTCGCACTCGGAGCCACACTCTTTGCGTTCACTCTGCCCCTTGGACTTGCAGCCCAAACTGCTACTGACCAGGAAGTAAATGACCTTAAACAGCAAGTCCAGGCGCTCCGCTCGGAGATGGACGCCATGAAAACTGCAGCTGCCACACCCAAGGTAGTACCGGCAGTGGCAACACAGGTGTCTGATGCACCGGCCGCAGGCGCACCAGCCGCAGCAGCCACAGAAGCAGCGCCCGCGCCTGCGCCCGATCCGTTGGCCGGAATCACCAGCGTCCTCCACGGCGTCAACCTGACCGCACTGGTCGATGGTTATTACCAGTACAACGCCAACCATCCGGTCGACGGCACCTACACCGAGCCGTTCACCAACGTAAATAGCCAGTTCATGCTGAACCTGCTCGAAGTCCAGTTGGACAAGCCGGTTGATAAATCCAGCCCGCTCGGCTTCCGCGTCGCAATGGGCTTCGGCAATGCAATGACGCAGATCGAAAACTCCAGCAATTTCTCTCTAAAAACCGGGGTCTCTGACGGCAACGCCACCACCACCCAGTACCTCAAAGAAGGCTACCTGTCGTACATGGCTCCCATCGGCAAGGGCCTGCAGATCGACTTCGGCAAGTTCGTCACTCCGGCGGGCAACGAAGTCATCGAGTCCAACCAGAACTGGAACTACACCCGCGGCCTGCTGTTTTATGACGCAATCCCTTACTACCATTTTGGCGCCCGCGTAAAGTACACCTTCAACGACAAGTTCTCGATCACCGGATTGGCGACCAACGGCTGGAACAATGTCCTCAGCACCAACACCGGCAAAACCGGCGGCTTCAGCGCAAGCTGGAACGCTACCAAGAAGATCACCCTGACCGAAACCTACCTGACCGGCCCTCGAGATATTTTCGCCGACACCAACAACAGATCTTGGAACAACCTCACGGATACCGTTGTGGCCTACAACCCCACCGGCAAGCTGTCTCTCGCGGGTGAGTTCGACTACGACCACCAGGGCCTCTCGACTGCTGAGAACTACACCGGAACCGGCGGAGCTGACTATGCCGGCGTTGCCGGCTACGTAAGATACGCCGTTAGCTCCAAGACAGCCGTTGCCGGACGCTACGAGTACCTCAACGATCACGACGGCTTGGCCCTCGGCATCAATGGCGGTCTTGCCTTTGCCGGCTATCCCTTCCCCTCCGGCAACTCGTTGCCCGTGGGAGTTGGAGGTCATGATCACCCGCAGGAGTTCACCGGAACCCTCGAGCGCACCTTCGCCGGCCACCTCATCACCCGGTTGGAGTACCGTCACGACTTCTCGAATCACGACATCTTCGAGGTCGGCGGTGGCAAGGGAGCCGCGTCATTCTCTGACCACCAGGACACGGTTACCGTCGGCATGATGCTCGTTCTTCAGCCGGCACAGTAAGACCCAACCAGGCGGCGAACTCTGGGCCGCCACTTTGCAACCGATGTAGGTTAGACCCGGCCGGGATCGGTTCCGGCCGGGATCTAATCAGAAATCCCCACCCCCCAACCTACGTTCGACTAGGAGATTCAGATGGCCGACGAAACCAAAGTAGGATCCGTTGAAATGCAGAAAACCCTGGGCCTCACCGGCCTCACGATGAACGCCATGGCGCTCATCGCCCCCGGTGCCTTCCTCTGGCTCACTTTCTACATCCAGGCGACGACCGGCAGCACCGGTCCCGCGATGTGGGCTGGTATCATGCTCGCCCTGCTGCTCTGCCTGGCGACCGCCGTCTGTTACGCCGAATTGGCTAAGCTCTACCCCGGCACCGGAAGCTCCTACTACTTCGCCGAACAGTCGTTCCTCAACCACGACAAGGCCTGGAAGTATGCCCGCATCTCCAAGTTCATTGTGGGCTGGGGCTCGCACCTGTACTACTGGATCTACCCCGGCGTGATGGTCGGCGTCATGGGAATCCTCTGCGGATACCTGGTCGGCACTCTCTGGCCCAGCTTCATGAGCGCCTCCAACCCCGGACCGGCCTTCATGATGGTCGTGGCTGTCGTATTCTCTTTCGCCATCGCCTACATCGCCTATCGCGGTGTCAACGGCTCCACGGCGGTCAACATCGCCATCAACATCATCCAGATCTCGGCACTGCTTGTGTTCTCGGTGATGGCGCTCGGTTATCGCGCCAACCATCCGGACGGCAGCCAGGGCCGCCAGTTCGATTCCACCTCGGGCCAGTCCTACAGCTACGAGTTTGCCACCACCCCGACTAAGGCCGCCGATGGCACGGTCACTGACACCGTCGTCCGCGACGCCAGCCAAGTACCGCAACCCAAACTGGACGCCGCCGGCCAGCCCGTGCCCTTCCTCGTCCACTACCCAACCTATGACACCTCGAACCCGCCGCTATTCCAGACCCATCCCGACGCCAAGTCGGTCATCGCTCCGCATAAGCTGAGCTGGACCTTCCTGCAGGCCACGGTCGCCATTCTCATCCTGGTCGGATTTGAATCCGTAACCTCGATGGGCGGCGAAGCCAAGAATGCGAAGCGGGATATCCCAATCGCGGTCATCACGTCGCTGCTGATCCAGGGCGCATTCTGCTACCTGTTTGAGTATTTCGCGGCCAACTACTTCCTCAATAATGGCTACACCATGCAAAGCGCGGCGGGGTCGGCAGCTCCAATCGGCGACATGATGGTTCTCGTGGGCGACTCCCTCTTCGGGGCCGGTCGCGGACGCGCCTTCATGCTGGTGGAAGCCTTCACCGTCTTCCTCGCCATCATCGGCACCACGCTCTCCTGCATGAACACCGGCGCTCGCGTTACCTACGCGATGGGCAAGGATCGTGAAGTTCCCGAGCACTTCGGCCTGCTGCATGGCGACAACCTCACCCCGCACCGCGCCATCTGGGTGCTGGCCACCATCTCCGCCGTGGTCGGCTGCGTCGCGGTGTTCATGGCCTTCGGCGACGCCGGCGCTCCTACCGACGCCGTCATCCAGGCGCTGCCGCACGGCTTCTGGTCGAGCTTTGGCTATACCACGCACGACAAGATGGCGGCCTGGCCCAACACGCTGTTGATGGTGACGCTGGCCTCCAACTTCGGAACGTTTATGCTGTACATGCTGAGTTGCATCACCTGCATTGTGGGATATCACAAACATCCGAAGTTCAGCCCGATCCGCCACCTGTTCATTCCGATCTTCGGAGTGCTGGCCAACCTGGCCTGCATGGTGGCCTACCTGGTCGGCCCGTTCCTTGGCCTCGGAACCGTCAAAGAGCCGCTGCTGGCCCTGGGAATCGCGTTGATCTGGGCCATCTACGGAGGAATCTACTTCATCACATCCTCCAAAGCCACGGGCAGAACCACGCTGGTCACCAGCCGCGGCTAGTAGAGGGTACAGACGAACGTAACTCACACGCAGGCGGGCTTCCCAGCCCGCCTGCATCTCATTAGCAGGAGACATTCCTATGCGGCGTAATCCGATGACGGCTGCGGTTCCCGAATCGCCCGAGCTGCGTGCCCCATCCATCACCATGGACATTGAATTTGCCGAGGCCACCGACTGCGGTCCAGTGCGCCCGCACAACGAAGATTTCGTCGGCCATTCCCTTCCCTCCAGCGCGGACCATGCGCGCAGCCGCGGATGGGTCTTCGTGCTCGCCGATGGCGTAGGTGGGCGCGACCGCGGCGAAGTCGCCTCCCGCCTGGCCGTGGAAACCGTTCTCTCCGAGTGCGCCACTCTGGCCAAGGGAGAAAATTCCGAAGCGCTCTTCGAGCGCTCCATCCAGAGCGCCAACCACCGGGTGTACGAGGCCGGACACGGCGCCATCGCCTCCACCCTGGTGGCCTGCGCGCTGCGCTTTGACCGCGCCACCGTAGCGCATGTGGGCGACTCGCGCTGCTACCTCATCCGCGACGGCCGTCCCCGGCGCCTCACGCGCGACCACACCGCGCTCGCCGATCAGGCCCGGCTGGGCTTTCTGCCCGGCCGCGAATCGCAGCGGGCTCGCCTGCGCAGCACCCTCACCCGCTCGCTCGGAAGCCAGCTCTTCGTCTCTCCCGACATCACCGAGCATCAAGTAATCTCCGGAGACCTCCTGCTGCTCTGCTCCGACGGCCTGCATGGCGCCGTCTCCGACGAAAAGATCGTCCGCATCGCCACCGGCCCCGGCAGCCTCACCGATGCCGCACAGCGGCTCATTGCGATTGCCAACGACAGCGATGGTGGCGATAATGTCAGTGTTCAGCTCATTAGGGTAAAAAGCGTGGAAGCCGTCGGAATGTATCGCGGCCGACCCTACCGGCTGTTCTGATCGGCACCAACCAACTCTTCGGGAGACGAGTCTCCATCCATGATCTCTGTCCACGCTGGCGAACAACTCGACCACTTCCAGATCGACCGCCTGGTAGCCCGCAGCGGCATGGCCTCGATCTTCCAGGGCACCGACCTGCGCACCGGCCAGATGGTCGCCATCAAGATCCCCCACCCCCAGATGGAGTGCGACCCCGTCTTCTTCGAGCGCTTCCAGCGTGAGGAGGAGATCGGCAAAAAGCTCGATCATCCCGGCGTCATGAAGGTGATTGCCAACGACGGCCGCCACGATCCCTACATCGTCATGGAATGGGTGCCGGGACGCCTGCTGCGCCAGATCATGTCCGAAACCGGCAAATTGCCCCAGGAGCGCGCCATCCATCTGGTGCTGCAAATCTGCCAGGCGCTCGAGCATATTCACAGCCACGGCGTCATTCATCGCGACCTCAAGCCCGAAAACATCATGGTCGATGACGACGACAACATCAAAATCATCGACTTCGGAATCTCGGCCAACAGCGGGTCGCGGCGCATCACCTTCGCCAAACTGAACGACACCATGGGAACGCCCGACTATATTTCGCCCGAGCAGGTCAAGGGCGGCCGCGGCGATGCGCGCAGCGACGTCTATTCCCTCGGCGTCATGCTCTACGAAATGCTGACCGGCTCGGCGCCCTTCACCGGCGACAATCCATTCGCCATCATGAATGACCGCCTGCTCAACAATCCGGTGCCGCCGCGCGAGCATAATCCCGAGATCTCCCCGCAGCTCCAGGAGGTGCTCTATCGCGCCCTGGAGCGCGAGCCGCGCAACCGGTATCGCAGCGCCCGCGACTTCGCCTTCGATCTCGAGCACCTCGATCAGGTCGGCGTCGAAGAGCGCCCCGAGTTGCACAATTGGAAGCGGCGACGTTCGCCCTGGGGACGCAGGATTGCCCTGTACGTGGCCCTCGCCCTCATTCCCGTCGTCATCTTCGCGCTGCTGCTCTACGTTGCCAGGCACGCTTGAGCCGAGCTGTACGACGCGACTAAGCTTTAAGCGATGATGTGCGGCCGGGTGCCCCACCTTCGACGCGCGTTCTTTGCGCGGCTAAGGTGGGAATGAAGGACCTATCAACCCTGGCATTTGCTCTTGACTGGAACGCACCGATGAAAGTTGCCGGATTCTTACTGTTGTGCGCGGGCTTTGCGATCGTGCTGTGCACCTTCCTGCTGCTCTCCGCCGCCGCGCCCCGCGCCGCCTTCGTGCTGGCCGGCATTGCCGTGCAGGCGACCGGGCTCATGCTCGTCTTCCGCGCGCACTACACTCTGGGTGAGGGACGATAATGCAGACTCAGCCGGTGGCGCTCACCGAAGCCGGAATGGCCTTATGCATGGTGTGCATCTTTCTGGTGCCGCTCGCCGCGGCCGGCCTGGCGCTCATCCATACCGGCTTCGGACGCGGACGCAGCGCCGCCCACTCCCTGCTCAGCGCCCTGTGTGTCTTCGCGGTTGCCATCATCGCCTGCCTGCTGGTGGGTTTCTCCCTGCAGGGATACGCCGGCGGACCTGCCCGCCTGCTGTCCTTCGGCGGCCGCTCCTGGAACCTGCTGGGCTCGGCCAGCCCGCTGATGCGTCGCAGCATCTTCAACAACCCCACCCTCTCGCTCGTGGCCTGCTTCCAGATCTTCAGCGTGGGCATCGCCGCCATGATTCCGCTCGGCGCCGGCTCTGACCGCTGGCGGCTGCGCGCCAGTTGTGCATCCACCGCCCTGCTGGCCGGCATCACCTTCCCCGTCTTCGCCCACTGGGTATGGGGTGGAGGCTGGCTCGCGCAACTGGGCTCTTTGGCCTCCTGCGGCAATGGCGCCATCGACGCGGGCGGCGCCGGCGTCATCCAGGCAGTCGGAGGACTCACCGCCCTGTCCATCACCTGGATTCTCGGCCCGCGCCAAGGCAAATATGAGGACATGGGACTGGCCATTCCCGGCCACAACATGCCCTTTGTCCTCTTCGGCTGCCTGCTGTCCCTTATTGGCTGGGTGGGCCTGGACTCGGCGGCTGCCATGCTCTTTGCCGGCGCGCCCGTCGCCGGCGTCCCACTGATTGCGGTCAACAACCTCGCCGCCGCCAGTGTCGCGCTCCTGGCTGCCGTGGTCGTTACCCGGCTGCGCTACGGCAAACCCGACGCCTCCATCGCCGCCAACGGATTCGTCATCGGCCTGGTTGCCATCTCTGCCGCCTGTTCCCTGGTCTCACCTGCCATTGCCGCAGCCATCGGACTGGCCGCCGGCCTCGCCGTTCCCTTTTCGGTCGAGTGGCTTGACCGCCTCGGCTGCGACGATCCCAGCGGCTCCGTCTCCGTGCATGCTGTCGGAGGCCTGTGGGGCGTCCTCGCCGCCGGTCTTTTCGTCCATCCCCGTCCCGGCCAGTGGATGGCCCAGGCAGCGATGATCTCCGCCCTGCTCGGCTTTGTTTTGCCGCTCTCCTACGGCCTCAACTGGCTCTTGAACCGCTTCTACCCCCAGCGCATCGGCCTCACCGGGGAGCAGCAGGGCCTGGATATGTCCGAACTCGGTGCCGGCGCCTACCCCGAGTTGGCCCAAGCCTCCAGAGACTATCTCTCCCGCTAAAGGAGTTCCTGAGTTGCCGTAGATCTTGCCTCTACGGTGTCATTCTGAACGAAGTGAAGAACCCCTACGCCCGCGCCGTTCCAGGCTTTCTTACCACAATTCGACTTCCAACCCGCAACCCGCGGCCCATAAGAAAAGGGCACCTGCGCGGTGCCCTTGCTTGCTTTCCGATCGGACAGCCGGATTTAATTCCCCGCCGCCAGCCGCGCCTGGTTATGCTCGGCGATAATCTTGCGCGCGTTGTCGGCCAGTTCCTTGGCCTGAGGCATCAGATCCAGAGCCTTCAGCACCACCGGGTCCGCCTCGGCCTGCACCTGCATGCCGGCCTGCTGGCCGAAGGCTCCCACGAACAGTTCGCTCTTGATGCTGGCCCGCACCCAATCGTTATTCTCCGCCAGTTCCTTGTCCGTGTAAGGCAGCTTGTTCTCGGCCAAAAAGTCCTTGAACTCCTTCATCACGGCGTCATCCACCTGGAAATTCCGCTCCACCTTGTGGCTGATCGAATAGTGCTTGGCGAAGTTGAAGAAGGCGTACTTGCGCAGCAGCTCTTCCTGGAACTTGTTCGCCTTGGGAGGCGCAATCTTCACATCCGGCGTGATGCCGTCGCCGCCGTACACCGTGCGCCCGCTGTCGGTGAGCTTCACTTCGCGGCTGGCGTCGTCCGGCTTATCTCCGTTGATGGAGTTATCGTCGGCATTGCGGTTGTAGTAGTAGTCATACAGCGACACGCCGCTGTAGTTGCGCTGAATCAGCCGTCCGCTCGGGGTGTAATACTTGGCCGTGGTCAGCGCCAGCCCGGTGTTCTCGCTCAGCCGGTACACCGTCTGCACCAGTCCCTTGCCGAAGGTGGATTCCCCCGCGATCAGCCCGCGGTCGTGGTCCTGAATGGCCCCGGAAACAATCTCGGCCGCCGACGCCGTCCCGTGGTTCACCAGCACCACAATCGGATAATTCTGGGTGCTGCCGTGCGCCGCGCGATACACCTTCTCCGGTGAATTCCGCCCGTGATGGCTGACGATCACCTGTCCCTTCCTGAGGAACTTGTCGGCCACTCCCACGCCCTCGCTCAGCAGTCCGCCCGGATTGTTGCGCAGGTCCAGAATCAGACCCTTCAGATCGCCCATCTGCTCCAGCGCATCCGCAGTCTCCTGCTCGGTCGTCTCCTGGAAGCCGCTGATGTGCAGATAGCCGATTCCCGGACGGATCATGAAGTGCAAATCCACCGAGTAGCGCGGAATCTCATCGCGCATCACTGTGAAGATCAGAGGCTTGGTGTTGCCTTCGCGCAGAATCGCAATGTGCACCGTGGTGCCCTTGGGGCCTTTCAGCAGGTCGGCCACGTCGCTGGTGGACATGTTGTCGGTCGCCTTGCCGTCCACCGCCACAATAATGTCGCCCGGACGAATCCCGGCCCGGTACGCCGGCGCTCCCGCGAACGGCGCAATCACAATCACCTTATTATTGCGCGGTCCCACCTGCATCCCCACCCCGTAGTAGCGCCCGCGCTGCTCTTCCTGCAGCGCCGAGTACTGCTTGGGATCGAAGAAATTCGAGTGCGGATCCAGCACCCGCAGCATCCCCGGAATGGCGCCATCATAAATGGCCTTGTCGGCGTCTACCTTGTTCGCATAATTCTGCTCGATGACGCTGTACACCTGCGCAAACTCCTGCGCCGAGTCCCGCATCTGGTTGTCGTTGCTCGCCGACGTGTCGTCCGTCCGCCCGAACAGCACCCCAAGGAAACCGCACGTCAGAATAACCAGAAAAACCAGAACCAGTGAGCGACGGGAACGTCCAGCCATCGATGCATCCTTCTTTTGCCCTGCGTCCGAGCAATCCATGTGTGTTTGCCGCGCCTCTTGGCAGAGACGCAACCCTTGATTCAGCAAGAGTATAGCAGTTCACTCCGGAAACCGTTAGCCAGCGCGCCAACGCTCTCTTCCGAATTCATCCGCCCCTCACCGCTGCTTTTAAGATGCCGACAATGTGCCCTTCGCTTCGTAACTTCTTATCCCCGTAGCTTGGCCCTCAACCCGGCATCAACGCCGCCGACGAGCGCCAGCGGCCGGCAGCGAAGCGTTACCCGCCTAGCGCCCGCGGCCGGCAGCGAAGCGTTACCCGCCCAGCACTGCGCTCCGCTCCCGCCAGCTCTGCTTTTTCCATCCGCCACGCCCCTCCCGTTCTATCGGAGGACGAATTTGCCGTGTATGATTAACAGCGTATGGGCATTGAGATGATTTTCATCTTCTTGCTGGCCCTGATCTTATTTGGCCCCAAGAGATTACCCGAAATGGCACGCGAGATCGGCAAGTTCGTCGCCGAATTCAAACGTGCCTCCAACGATTTCAAGTATCAGCTCCAGGCTGAGATTGAAAAAGCCGGCAATGAGAACCCTTCGTCCCAGCAGCCTTCCGCACTGCCGGCGCCGCAGCCCCAGCAAACCGCTTCCTTTACCCAGACCATTCTGCCGCCCTCCGTCAAGTCGGCCATCAACGGCATCGACGAAGCCCACGAGCGGCTGATGCGGACCGCGCGCATGGCCTTCGACGCCCAGAACTTCACCCTGCGTCCCCCCGAGCCGCCGCCGGCACCGGCCGCCGAGCCGGAACCGCCCGCGCCGTCCGCCGCGCCCGAAACCCAGGCTTCCTCGCCGGTTGAAGCCCTCACCTCCCAGCCCGCGCCCGATCCGGCAGCGGCCTCCAGCAACTCTGCCCCGCAGAGAAGTTAATCCCGGCAAAGGTTCTGATGGCAGAGATAGAATCCCCAATCGAAAGCGTAAAAGCGAACGTCACCGGGCGCTCCGAGCTCATCTCCATGGGCTTCATGGATCATCTCGAGGAGCTCCGCAAGCGCATCATCAACAGCATCGCCTCCATCGCCGTCGGCTTCTGCGTCTGCTACTACTGGCACGAGGCCATCTTCGCCTGGATTCAGAAACCGATCGTCACCATCCTCGCCGCCCACAAGCTCAGCACCCAGCTGGTCTACACCAATCCGGTCGATCCCTTCAATATGTACTTGAAGATCAGCCTCATCGCCGGAATCTTCCTCGCCTCGCCCTTTATCCTCTACCAGGTCTGGTGCTTCATCTCGCCGGGACTTTACAAACACGAGCGCCGCTACGTCGGCCCGTTCATGATCAGCACCGTCGGACTCTTCATAGCCGGTGGAATGTTCGCCTACAAGGCGGTTTTCCCGGCAGCCTTCGGCTTTTTCTTCGGATTCAACACCCAGTTCACTCCCATGGTCACCATCAGCGAGTACATCGGTCTGTTTATGACCATCGTGCTCGGCCTGGGCGTGGTCTTTGAAATGCCGGTCCTGGTCTTCTTCCTCGCCCTCTTCGGCATCGTCAGCCCCGGCTGGATGTGGCGCAACCTGCGTTATGCAATCCTCGGAATCTTCATCGTCGCCGGCGCCATCGCGCCCACCCCTGACATCATCAGCATGTGCACCTTCGCCGCTCCCATGCTCATGCTTTACATCTTCAGCATCGGAGTCGCCTACATGGTGCATCCCAAGCAGCGCAAGAAGCGCGAGTTGGGCCGCCAGTAGTGACCCGTCTCCGCGCTCTGCTGTTGTCGCAAATAGCCAGCCATAAAGCTGGACGGAAGCTCTTTCCCGCGGGTGGCCCATATTTGCCCTCTGTTGGCAAATGTGGGAGGGCATCATGCTCGCATCGAAGGGGCTATCTTCCTGCAGCGGGTGCCCCCTCTCTGCCCGCTGTTGGCAACGGTGGGTACCTGCGCCACTGCGTCTTGCTCGCCCTGCTCCTCGCGGCCCTGGCCTTGCCCATCGCAAGCTGCCACCAGTCCGCGCCCACGGCCCAAGCCCAAGCCGCCGCGCAGCCCGCGCCCATCCCCCCGCCGGTCTTCAACCCCGCGGACTTCGATCCCACGCCCCAGACGCCGCCCGCCCTCAAGGTCAGCGGAACCAGGGCCTACCAGCGCCTGTTGGACTTCGTCGCCCTCGGCCCGCGCTACCTGGGCAGCCCCGGCCACGCCAAAGCCGAGCAGTTCATCCTCAGCCACCTCGAAGGCGCCTCCGAGATCGAGCAGGACAGATTCACCGCCCAGACCGCCGCCGGCCCGTTCCCGATGAACAACATCATCGCCAAATTCCCCGGCAAAAAAGACGGCATCATCGTCCTCGCCGGCCATTACGACACCGTCTATCCCCTGCGCAACACCAGCTTCATCGGCGCCAACGATGGCGGCTCCAACGTCGGACTCATGCTCGAAATCGCCGCCCAGCTCCGCGCCCATCCCCCCCAGGGCTATAGCGTCTGGCTGTTGTTCACCGACGGCGAAGAAGCCACCGTCGAGTGGACCGACGCCGACAGCGTGTACGGCAGCAAGCAGCTGGCCAAGCAGTGGCACGCCGACGGCACCGCCGCCAAAATCAAGGCCTTCCTGCTGCTCGACATGATCGGCGATAAAGACCTCGACATCGACCGCGACCTCAACTCCACCCCCTGGCTGCTCGATGTCGTCGCCCGCGCCGCCCAGCGCGCCGGCCATCCCAACTTCTTTGCGCGCACCAATATGATCGAAGACGACCACCTTCCCTTCGCCGCCGTCGGCATCCCCGTGGCCGACATCATCGACCTCGATTACGGCTTCAACAACATCTACCACCACACCACCGAGGACACGCCCGACAAATGCAGCGCCGCCAGCCTGCAAACCGTCGCCGACGTCGTCATGGAAACCATCCGCGCCCTCAACACCCGCTAAAACAGTTCCACCACTTTTTGGGGAATGTCACATTTTTGAGAGTGTCATCCTGAGCGAAGCGAAGGACCCTACGCGGGTAGCCCATATTTGCCCTCTTTTGGCAAATGTGGGGCGGCACAATTTTCGCATCTGAGGTTTACCATTCCCTTCGCCTGCCGGGTGCCCTCCTTCGCGCCGCGCTTTTGCGGCGCTGACCTGGGAAGCAACGCCCTCTGTCTCTAGCAGTCGTTGCCGTTGCTTTTCCAACCCGGATGGTAGGCTAATAGAACCTTCGGCAGCACTCTTTCCGAAGACCACCCGATCATGCCAACGTCCTTGCCGTGGATCCTGTTCCTCGCCTTCGTGCTCCTCATGCTGGTGCTCGATCTCGGCGTCTTCAACCGCACCCCGCGCGCCATCGGACTCGGCGAAGCCCTGCGCTGGACCGCGTTCTGGGTGGGACTGGCCGCCGCATTCGCCCTCCTGCTCTACCTCCACGGTCACCGGATGATCGGTGCAGCGCCTTCCTCCAACCGCCGCCTCGCCACCGACTTCCTCACCGCCTACCTCGTCGAGTTGATGCTCAGCATCGACAATCTCTTCCTCTTCCTGCTCATCTTCCGCCACTTCAAGGTTCCCTCCGCGCTGCAGCACCGCGTGCTCTTCTGGGGCATCCTCGGAGCCATTCTCATGCGTGCCCTCTTCATCCTGGTTGGCATCACCGCGCTCCACCGCTTCCACTGGATGACCTATCTCTTCGGAGCCTTCGTCATCTATGCCGCCATCGAACTGCTCTTCCAGCAAAACGAGGCCAGCAATCCGGCCAACGGATTCCTCGCCCGCTTCGCCCAGCGCCACCTGCGCCTCGCCGCGGACTTTTCCGGCGCCGCCTTCACCCTCCGCCGCAACGGCACGCGCTACTTCACCACCCTGGCCCTGGTCCTGGTCGTGGTCGAAGCCACCGACCTCATCTTCGCCGCCGATTCCATCCCCGCCGTGCTGGCCGTCACCCGCCAGCCCTTCATCGCCTTCACCTCCAACGTCTTCGCCGTCCTCGGCCTGCGCGCCTTTTACTTCGCCCTCGCCGGCTTCATGGACTACTTCCACAATCTCCACTACGGCCTGGCCGCGGTACTCGTCCTCATCGGGATCAAAATGCTCGGCGCCAATTACTTTGAGATCTCCAACCTCTTCACCCTGGCTCTCATCCTCGCCGCCCTCACCGCCTCGCTCCTCTTCCGCCCCAAAAAGCAATTCCCCGCTGAATAGCCGGGTGGCCCATTCAAGCCTTCCTTTGGCTTGAGTGGGGCAGTTGACTTTGCTTTAATTTTGTTCTTCCGCCGGCTGCCTGTAGATGATCAAGAGGCGGGTGGCCCATATTTGCCCTCTTTCGGCAAATGTGGGGCGGCATAATGCTCGCATCTAGAGGGTTAACTTTCCGTTCGACTGCAGCCCGAGCATCGGCCGCCTACACCAGCTCCACGCCCCACAAATCATGCAGGTGCACCACGCCTTCCAGCCGGTTTCCTTCGCCCACCACCATCAGAGAAGTGATCTTCTTCTGCTCCATCAAGTCCAGTGCCTCGGCCGCAAAGCTCTCCGCTCGAATCGTCCTTGGCTTGGCCGTCATGCACTGCCCCGCCGTCAAATCCAGCGCATCTTTCCCGCGATGCTCCAGCAGCCGCCGCAAATCGCCGTCGCTCACAATCCCAATCAGCGCCCCGCCCTCGACCACCGCCGTCACTCCCAGCCCCTTGCGCGACATCTCGTAGATCACCTCGGCCATCGGCGTCTCCGGCCCAACCCGCGGAATCGCCTCGCCGCTGTGCATCAGCTGTGAAACCCGCGCCAGCCGCTTGCCCAGCTTCCCTCCCGGATGCAGGTCCGCGAAATCCTCCGCGCGGAAGCCCCGCCGCTCGCTCAACTCCACCGCCAGCGCATCGCCCAGTGCCAGCATGGTCGTCGTCGAAGCCGTCGGGGCCAGCCCCAGCGAGCACGCCTCCTTCTGAATCGAGCAGTCCAGCGCCACGTCCGCCGACAGCGCCAAAGACGATCTCGTCCCACCATTGCCGTTGCCGCCGTACAAACAGTCCCCCGTCATCGTCACCAGCGGAACCCCCAGCCGCTTGATGGTCGGCAGCAGCTCCAGAATCTCCGACGTCTCACCCGAAGCCGATAAGGCCAGCACCAGATCGCCGCGCATCACCATCCCCAGGTCGCCATGCAGAGCCTCGGCCGGATGCAGATACAGCGCCGGCGTTCCGGTTGAAGCAAACGTCGCCGCCAGCTTGCGTCCAATCAGCCCGCTCTTGCCCATCCCGGTCACCACCACCCGCCCCGCGCAGCCCAACATCAGCTCCAGCGCCCGCGCCACATCCCCCGCCATCGGCCCGCCGATGCGTTCCGCCAGCCGCCGCAGCGCCTCGGCCTCAATCCGTACAACGTTTTCCGCAGTGGTCATCATGCAAGCATCCCGTAGCTTCATCGCCGCCTATCCTACCACGCGCCCCTCTGGACGCTCCCTCGGCCTTCCTGCAGAAGCCCTTCAGCCTGAACCCCCTCGCGCGCAAAGTCCGCGCCAGGCTCGGCCGCACCGTCACCGTGCAATGACCGCCGCTCTCCGTACCAGACGCTCACTGTGTGCCCGCACATTACCCCCGTAACTTGCCCCGCGCGTCGATTGCCCCTACACTCTGCCCCAAATCATCTCCCGGCTTCGCCGTACGCCGGAAGAGGATTGACCACAGCTTTTTACTTATAGCTCGTCGCCGGTTTCATCCGCCGGACGCCGCCTCGGCTGCAGGTAGCAATTCGATCCGCAGCCACCCGCCGCACCGGCATCGAAGCAAGCTCCACGACCGCGCGCGCGGCTGCCGAAATGGGGCCGAAATCTCACGCCGTCCTTGCTGGCCAGCGATGCATTTCACCACCGGCCACGGAGTGTTTTCATCGCTTCCGAACCTGAACGTTCTCTCGATTCTGCCGATAGAACCAGGAAGAGGAGCCGGGAAAGCAGATTGTAATCGGGACTCACTGCGATGCGATTTCCTAAATCCGCCAGCCGTTCGCCAGCTCGTCCCCCGGTCATCCGACGGAAGCACCTTCGTCTGCGCTTCCTCTATGCCGCCTTATGCGTGCTCCAGCTTTCGATCATGGCTGCGGACCTCATCCTTGCCCATCGCCTGGAACGCTCCTATTCCGCCCAGATCGCCTATGAAACCACCCTCAACCAGCACCAGCACGGCGTCGCCCAGCTGCGAGCCCTGGCCGATGCCGGCTCACCCGCCGGCGTGGACGCCAGTCCCGATGACTGGGCTGCGGGAGTCGAACGGGTCCGCTACGGCTCTGCGCTCTTCATCGGCCGGACACAAACTCTGCTCTCCGAAGCCCAATCCTCCAGCGATCCTGCCTTCTCCAGCTGCGCCGCCGACCTGCGATCGCTCCTGTCCGAGTCCGAGGCAATGGTGCGCCAGGTGCAGCGGGCCGAGGATGCGCGCCGCGCCGGCAACCTGCCTGTCTTCCATGCGGCATCCTTGGCCGCCGACAGAAACCTCAGCCACCTGCACACCATTCTCGGCAATATCAGCCAGAACATCTCCAACACCAAGAACGAAATGCTGGACCAGGAGGCCAACCGCATCCGCGAGACGCGAATGAACCTGATCTCTCTGACCGTCATTGGTGTTTTCCTGGTCGCGCCGGTAACCGCCTACGCGCGTGGGTTGAGCGAGGAGATCGCCGCATTCGACGCCGAGCTGCAGGCCGAACGCGACGCCTTGGAGCAGCGCGTGCAAGAGCGCACCGTGCAGCTGCGCACCGAAATCGGCGAGCGAATCCGCCTCGAGGAGTTCAACCGCAGCGAAAATCGCATTCTGGAAATGGTCGCCGCCGGCGCCTTGCTGGCCGATATCCTCTCCGAGCTCGCCCAGGCCGTGGAAGCCTTCTGTCCCGCCAGCCGTTGTCTCATCTCCTCCACCGCCGGGGAGGCCGATCCCATCATCGCTCCCAGCTTCCCCCGCCCGGAAATCGCAGCCTTGACCCAGCTGCTGGCTGAGCCCGCCGGAGCCGACTTCCTGGCGCGCAGTGAAAACCGCCCGGTCTTTCTCTCCAGCCTGGAGCAGAAACTCACCGCCGCCGAGGCTTTGGCCCTCACCGCGCAATACCAGTTCGCATCCTGGTCGTCCGTGCCCTTCGTAGACCGCAATGGAACCATCGCCGGAACCATCTCCATGCTGCAAAGCCAGGGACGACTGCCCGGCCAGGATGAGTCCGACGCCCTGATGACCGCCGCGCGCATGGCCCGCATGGCCGTCGCCCACGCCCAGATGCACGAGGAGTTGTTCCACCGCGCCCACCACGATCCCCTGACCCAGCTGCCCAATCGAGCCCTGTGCGATCAGCGCATCGACGAGGCTCTGGCCCGCGCCAAGCGCCGCCACAGCACCCTCGCCGTCCTCTGCATCGACCTCGACGAATTCAAGGAGATCAACGACCAGTACGGCCACGAGGCCGGCGATTGCGTCCTGCGCACCGTCGCCGCGCGCCTCTCCGCCAACGTCCGCGCCACCGACACCCTCGCCCGCCTCGGCGGCGATGAATTCATGATTGTCCTCGAAGATGTCCGCGACGCCGAATCCGTCGAGAAGTTTGCCGGAGTCATCCTGCGCGCCGTCTCCGATCCGATCCCCTCCGGCGATGCCCTGTTGCGAACCTCGGCCAGCATCGGAGCCGCCCTCTATCCCGCCGACGGAACCTCAGCCCGCCAGCTCAAGGTCCATGCCGACCATGCCATGTATCGCGCCAAGGAGCTGGGCCGCAACGCTTTCCAGGTCTTCTCCCCCGAGCTGAGCCAAAAATTCGCGCGCCTCCACCACATCGAAGGCCTGCTGCGCAACGCTCTGGAGAACGGCGGCTTTGAACTCCACTACCAGCCGCAGTACACCCTGGAGCGCGAACTGACCGGCCTGGAGGCGCTGCTCCGCTTCCGCGCGCCCGAGCTCCAAGCCATCTCCCCTGCCGAGTTCATCCCCATCGCCGAGCAGACCGGCCTCATCGTGAACATCGGCCAGTGGGTCCTGCAAGAGGTCTGCCGCCAGGGACGCCGCTGGCAGCAGGCCGGCTTCCTTCCGCTCCCCATCGCCGTCAACGTCTCGGCCCTCGAATTCGCGCAGGAGTCCTTCTCCGATCACGTCGCCCGCACCCTGCGCGAGACCGGCTTTGACGCCGCCCATCTGCAAATCGAAGTCACCGAAACCGCCATGATGAGCAGCATCGACCAGGTCACCCGCCACCTGCGCGAGCTCTCCCGTCTCGGCGTCGAAGTCTCGGTTGACGACTTCGGAACCGGCCACTCCTCCCTGAGCTACCTGCACCGGCTCCCCATCGACTCGCTCAAGGTGGACCGCTCCTTCATCAGCCAGATCACCGAGAGCAAGGAAAGCGTCGCCATCGTGCGCGCCATCATCGCCATGGCCGGAGGCCTGGGCATGAAGATCGTCGCCGAAGGAGTCGAAACCATCGAGCAGTTGGAAACCCTCGGCCACCTCGGCTGCAACGTAGTGCAAGGCTATCTCTTCTCCCGCCCCTTGCCGCCCGAAGCCGTCGAGCAGGTCCTGGCGCGCCGCGAACCGCCTCCCCAGCCCGCAACTCAGCCCGCAACTCAGCCCCCCCCTCTTGCCCCAGCGGTGTCATCCTGAGCAACGCGAAGGACCCCTAAAATATCCACTTCCGTCCCAGGGTCACTTCGGCCGCCTCACTTCACCTGCAGTTTCAAAGTGCACCCTGCGCCCCGCAGCGCCAGCCGGGTGCCCCAGGTCCCGCGCCGCGTTTTTTGCGGCGCTGACCTGGCAAAGCACAACAGCGAACCGCTAGGCTCTCCTCCGCGCCAGCCGCTTGATGTTCAGCAGGTTCTTGTACCCCACGTTTTCGCTGGTAATGTTGCCGCCGCTTGCGCCGCAGCCCAGCGTCAGTGACGGCACCAGCGTGTTGTACAGCGCGCCGATCGTGCCGTGCACCGAAGGCTGATTCCACATCACGCGGTTGGCATTCACCTTCAGCGCAAACTCCTCCGCCACACTCTCGTCCTCGGTAAACACCACGGCCGAGTGCCCCGCGCCGCCGAATTCAAGCTGCGCGGATGCCGCTTCGATCGCCTCGTCCCTGCTTTCGGCGACGTACCAGCCCAGCACCGGCGACAGCTTCTCGTGGCTCATCCAATCCTCCCCACTGGTCGAATCCAGCGGAACCATCAGCAGCTTCCGGTCTTCGGGAATCTTCAGTCCCGCCAGCGAGCCGATCACCTGCGCGCTCTTGCCCACGATGGTCATTGAAGGAACGCCGTGCTCCTTGTCGAACATCACCTGTTCCAGCTTGACCTTTTCCGCTTTGGTGCACAGGTATGCGCCCTTTTCTTCAAACATCTTCAGAGCCTTGTCGGCCGTCGCGCGATCGTCAAAGATCACCGACTGGTCGGCCGAGCAGATCGTCCCGTTGTCAAAGGTCTTCGAGGCGATGACGTCTTCAACGGCCATAGTCAGGTTGGCGGACTTTTCAATATAGGCCGGCACGTCGCCCGGTCCCACTCCCAGCGCCGGGTGGCCGGAACTGTACGCGGCCTTCACCATGGCGCTGCCGCCGGTGGCGACGATGATGGCTATATCCGGGTGCTTCATCAAGGCGTCCGTGGCCTGAATCGAAGGCTGCGTGATCCACTGAATGCAATCCTCCGGAGCCCCCGCCGCTACCGCCGCGTCATGCATGATCTTGGCCGCCGCCGCGCTGCACTTCTGCGCCCGCGGATGGAAGGCGAAGATGATCACGTTCCTCCCTTTCAGCGCAATCAGAGACTTGAACATCGTCGTCGAAGTCGGGTTGGTCGTCGGAGTCACCGCCGCCACCACGCCAAACGGCTCCGCAATCGAGATGATCCCGTCCTTCTCCCCAATCACCCCCACCGACCGGCCGTCCAGCATGTACTCGTGCACCACCTGAACCCCGAAGTGGTTCTTGATCACCTTGTCTTCCACGTTCCCCATGCCGGTTTCCTGCACCGCAAACTCGGCCAGGTAGCGTTCGTTGGCCACGCCCGCCGCGGCCATCGCCTCGATGACCTTATCCACCTGCTCCTGGTTGAACGTCTTGAAAACTTTCAGCGCCTTCAGCGCCTTCTCAGTCAAAGCGTCGACTTCCTGGAATGCCGACGTTATCTGTGTTGCAGCGGTTGTCATCTCCTGGCCTCCTTGGTTGGCCGAGGACCGTTCTCCTGTAGGATTCGCAGCTGCGTGCTGCGCCCGGCGGCGCCAAAACCCGTGCAATGGACAAACTTGGGCTGTGCCCGGCAGGTAGATGAGAACGTCCCCACACTCTCGGGGCATACTTTTATGCCGCGCCGCCCAAACTGCAGTGAGCCCCGTCACCCGCCACGCGCTCGCACGTCACACCAGGGCTGCTCCGCAAAGCGCATCGCCAAGCCAAACCAACCATTTACACGGTTTGATTCAGGCGTCGGAATCGCAACCGCTCTGGCCCGCTCCCGTGTCCGAGGGTCATTTCGGCCGCCGCACTCCACCCCCAGTTTGGAATCTTTCTCCGAGCGCCCGCGCACCTCTCCGGAGCCACCGCGAACTCCGGCGATGTCCAGAGAGGCTGGCCCAATTCCCGCAGGCTGATAGACAATGCGAAACCGGCCAAGCACCGCCCACTCGCACCCATAGCAACCAGACCACGAGTTACAAACATGTACTCTTTGGTCAATCCCTGGACACGCCACGGTCAGCAACTCCGCCCATGCTTGCCAAAGTTGCGCAACCATTGCCGAACTGCTAACCCTCGCTCCCGAAACCATTATCTACAAGAGCAATCCTTCCGCCTGCCGGACCGCCCTGCCGCCGTCGCCTCCGGAGGCCCAATTTGCCGCCTCATTTCCTTTTCCGCCCCGCGCTCTTCGCCGTAGATTTTTTCGCCGTACCCCGCGTACCCGCATGTTTGGCGGACTTGCGCCCAGCCTCCGCCTCGGTCCCGCTAAAAAACGAATGCCGGTGCGCCGCCATATTCACCTTCAGCCCCAAAAACCCCACGCCTTCCGCCTGCAACCGCATCCGCTGCTCAAATCCAGGTTCGCCCGTCAGCAGAATCGTTCCACCCGCGCCCACAATCCGATGCCACGGCAAACCCGCGCTGTCCGCATGCAGAGCCCACGCCACCTGCCGCGCCGCCCCCGGATACCCCGCCGCATACGCAATGTCGCCATAGGTCGCAACCTTGCCGCGCGGCACGCGCCGCACTTGCCACAGCATTTCGCCAAACATGCGGCCCGCCGCCCTCTCATCCTTTGCGCCCTTGGCCTTCATCGCTTTTCCCCGCTGTTTATATGGCTCCGCCGCGCATGGCACCACGGCCGTTAAGGCCCTGTACCTTCGCTCTCATGCGCATCTACACCGCAATGGACTATGATAGAAGCTCCATGAAATTTTCCAATCACGTTGGGAAACAATTCCTTCCCAAATTCATTCTCTGCCTCAAGGACTACTCTGCCCGCACCTTCGCCGCCGATCTCGCAGCCGGTATCACCGTCGGTTTAGTTGCGCTGCCGCTCGCCATGGCCTTTGCCATCGCCAGCGGCATGAGCCCGCAAGCCGGCATCTACTGCGCGGTCGTCACCGGCCTTCTCATCTCGTTGCTGGGCGGCTCAAGGACGCAGATCGGCGGCCCCACCGGCGCCTTCGTCGTGGTCGTCTACGGAATCATCGTCAAGCACGGCGTGCAAGGTCTCTTTCTCTGCACCATGATGGCCGGCGTGATGCTCGTCATCATGGGCCTCACCGGACTGGGCAAAGCGGTGCAGTTCATTCCCCGCCCGGTGGTGATGGGATTCACCAACGGCATTGCGGTGCTGATTGCCAGCACCCAGATCCGCGACTTCTTCGGACTCCGCCTCGAGCACAACCCCGGCGAATTTTTCGCGCGCATGCGCGAGCTCATCGCGCACGCCGCAACCATCTCGCTACCGGCAACCGCGCTCAGCGTGGTCTCGCTCATCATCATCCTCATCACCCCGCGCGTCACCAAGCGCATCCCCGGATACATCGTCGCGCTGGTCGCTGGAACCGTGGGCGCGGTGCTGCTGCACTTGCCGGTGGAAACCGTCGGCACCCGCTTCGGCGGCATTCCCTCCGGGCTGCCTCACCTGCAGATGCCCGAGTTTCACTCCGGCCTCATCCTGCCTTTGTTTTCCTCGGCTGTCACCATTGCCATGCTGGGCGCAATCGAATCGCTGATGTCGGCCGTGGTGGCCGACAGCATGAGCGGCGACAAGCACAATCCCAATGTTGAACTGGTCGCGCAGGGCGTCGCCAACATCGTCTCGCCCATCTTCGGCGGACTGCCGGCCACCGGCGCCATCGCGCGCACCGCAACCAACATCCGGAGCGGCGCGCGCACTCCGGTGGCGGGCATCATCCACTCCGTCACCCTGCTGGCGATTCTCTTATTTGCCGCGCCATTGGCGCGCTATATTCCCATGGCCGTGCTGGCCTCCATCCTCATGGTCGTCAGCTACAACATGGGGCAGTGGGCGGAGACGGTGCGCCTGCTGCAGCTCACCAAGTCCGCGATCGCGGTGTGGCTGGTCACCTTCGGACTCACGGTGATGGCCGACCTGACCACGGCAGTCGAATTCGGCATGATTCTGGCGGCGCTCACTTTCATTCGCAGCGTAGCCGAAACCACCTCGGTCTCTCCCGTGACTGAGGATTTCATGCGCACCGTTCGCCTGCACCTACTGCACGACAAGCACATCCCGGAGTACGTCGAACTGTTCAGCGTGCAGGGAGCGCTGCTGTTCGGGGCCGCGCAAAAGCTGGAAGTCATCCTTCATCGCATGGACGCCCTGCCGCCGATCATCATCCTGCGGCTGCGCGGCATGAGCGCAATCGACTCCACCGGACTGGGCGCCATCGAAGATCTCAACCTCCGGCTCAAAGCCTCCGGGCGCCACCTGCTCTTATGCGGAGCCAAGGAGCACCCGTCGCGCCAGATCCATCAGGACGTCTTCGTGCAGCAGATTGGCGCGGAGAACATCTGCGGCCACATTCAACAGGCACTGGATCGCGCCGCGCAGATCATGCAGGAAGAGCATCCGATCGCAAGCCAGGCCTAGCTGACCGGATCATCCACGGGCAAAGAAAGCGAGGGCGCCGCCGCAGCGACGCCCTCTTTCTTTTTCACCGTCTTATCACAACTGCAGTGCAGTTAGTTGGACGCCTGCACCTTTGCAGCCTTGGCGCCTTCACGCAACGCCTCGGCCTTGTCCGTCTGCTCCCAGGTGAACTCCGCGTCGCTGCGGCCAAAGTGGCCGTAGGCTGCGGTCTTCTGGAAGATGGGACGGCGCAGGTTGAGCGACTCGATGATGCCCTTGGGTGTCAGCTGGAAGTTCTTGCGAACCAGCGCTCCCAGGATCTCGCGATCCACCTTGCCGGTGCCGAAGGTTTCCACCAGCACGCTGACCGGTTCAGCCACGCCGATGGCGTAAGCCAGCTGCACCTCGACGCGGTCCGCCAGTCCGGCGGCCACGATGTTCTTGGCAATGTAGCGCGCCATGTAGGCGGCCGAGCGATCGACCTTCGTGGCATCCTTGCCGCTGAAGGCGCCGCCACCGTGACGGCCCATGCCACCGTAGGTGTCCACGATGATCTTGCGGCCGGTCAATCCGGTGTCGCCCATCGGTCCACCGATGACGAAGCGACCCGTAGGATTGATGTGGTACTTGGTGTTTTCGTCGAGCAGGTTGGAGGGAAGCGTAGCCTGGATGACGTACTTGAGGATGTCAGCCCGCAGCTCTTCGGTTGTCACCGACTCGGCGTGCTGGGACGAGATCACGACGGCGTCGATGCGCAGCGGTTTGCCGTTCTCGTCGTATTCCACCGTCACCTGGCTCTTGCCGTCCGGACGCAGATAAGGAAGCTTGCCGCTCTTACGCACATCGGTGAGTTTGTGCACCAATTTGTGCGCCAGCGAAATGGGCATCGGCATCAGTTCGGGCGTCTCGTTGGTGGCATAGCCGAACATCATGCCCTGGTCGCCGGCGCCGCCGGTATCCACACCCATGGCGATATCGCCGCTCTGCTTGTTGATGCTCGAGATCACCGAGCAGGTGTTCGAGTCGAAGCCGTAGAGGGCGTTGTCATAGCCAATCGAGCTGACTACGCCGCGCACCAATGCCTGGAAATCGACATAAGCGCTGGTGGTAATTTCGCCTGCAATCACGACCAGGCCGGTGCAGGTGAGCGTCTCACAGGCTACACGGCTGTATGGGTCCTGCTCCAGGCAGGCGTCGAGGATTGCATCAGAGATCTGGTCTGCGATTTTGTCGGGATGCCCCTCGGTCACCGACTCAGAGGTGAAGAGAAAACGGTTCTGTGACAATGTATTGCCTCCTAAAACTAACTTCATCGATGTTCTCGGACAGGAGAGGGTGCAACAAGCCGGAACGGGAGGTTAGCTTAACTTTTAGTGTACCCTGTGCCGCACTGGCGAACAATGCGGCGGATGCCCGAGGGCGGCCTAGGGCCAGTGAGCGGCAAGTTCCGGGGTGCGAGCGGGGAGGGTGAACAACGCCGTCAGTCCAGTGCGGCCAATTCTGTGCTGGAGAAAGCTGCGGATCTAATCCAGAGCGTCGAGCGTCCTCAGTCAGTGCATTATCTCAGTTCGCCTGAGCGCTTCGCGCGCTTTTCCTGCCAACGTGCCCATGCTAAATGGTTTCTGTAAGAAAGTTACACACTGTTCGTGAATGCCGCATCGGAGCACCTCATCATCCGTGTAGCCGGACATGTAAATTGTTTTCAAACCAGGGCACAACTTTCCTATCGTTTGCGACAACTCTCTTCCGTTCATTTTCGGCATTACGATGTCCGTGACCAAGAGATCTATGTGCCCGTCGATTTGGCTTGCTACATCAAGCGCTTGTTGCCCTGAGCCAGCCTCCAAAACCGTGTATCCCAGGCTGCGCAGAAAGCGGCTAATCGACTCTCGCAGCGCGCCCTCATCTTCGACCACTAGCAAAGTCTCCGTTCCTCGCGCGCTTCGTCCGGCCTTCGCTGGTGGATTGCGGCTAACTGTGCCCTTTCCCCTCGGAAGGTAAACCGTGAAACACGCGCCTTCCCCAGGTTCGCTGTCAACCCACACATAGCCTCCACTCTGTTTCACGATGCCATAAACCGTGGATAAGCCCAGGCCTGTGCCCTTGCCGCGTTCTTTGGTCGAAAAGAAAGGCTCAAATATTTCTCCTTGTATGTCGTGGCTCATGCCAATGCCGGTATCAGTCACGGAAAGCTTCACATACTCGCCGGGTGATACAAACGAGCGTCGGCCAATAATTTCTTCCCCCACCGTGTCGTTTCCCGTCGAGATCGTGAGAATGCCACCTTGAGGCATTGCATCTCGAGCGTTCACGCAAAGGTTCATCAGAACCTGAACGATCTGATCCGGGTCAGCCTTCACCGTCCAAAGCGATCTCTCTGCGTCTACTCGAATTTCAATATCTTCACCAATGACCCGCTTTAACATCTTCACGGTCTCGGCGATCAGCGCATTGAGGTCGAGTATGACCGGCAAAAGAATCTGCTTGCGGCTGAACGCCAACATCTGGCCAGTGAGCCCCGCCGCGCGGTCCACGGCCTTGATGACCCCCTCTGTGTTTTTTCGTAGAATGTCGTGCTCGGGAAGAACATCTTGCAGCATTTCCGTGTAGGTTCGCATAACCATGAGCAGATTGTTGAAGTCATGGGCAATGCCACCGGCAAGCCGGCCTACGGCTTCCATCTTCTGGGCTTGACGAAACTGCTGCTCCAGCGTCTGTCGTGCCGTAATGTCGATCCCGATCCCGATCATATGAGTCGACCCGCTACCGGGAACTACACCGTGGGCATCGATCCAACAGATAGTTCCATCCGGGCGCACAAGTCGATACTGCGCTGAATACTCCGCCCTGCCCGCGCGGGCATCCTGGATCGCTTCCGTTACCTTAGGCAGGTCTTCCGGGTGAATTCTCTTTGCAGCATCTTCGACCCTTCCGGAAAACGTATCTCTCGTAAATCCGAATTGGCGGTAGGTCTCATCTGACCAAATCACCGTGTTCGCAGCCATGTCCCAATCCCAAAGCCCGATCCGGAGCCCGGCCCTTTCCGCCAGTTCCAGACGTTTATGCCACTCACGATCCACCTGCTCCATCTGTTTGCGCTCGGTGACGTCTCGCAAAAGACACGCTGCTCCGCTTACAACGCCCTTGCTCTCGATGGGGAAATACGATAAGCACAAATCCCTCTCACCGAGCTTGGGATAGTTGTATTTCAACTCGTACTTGACCAGCTTGCCATTGAAGCAGTCCTCTAATTTATCTTTGACAACCGTTTCAAAGACCTCCTTGTCCAACACTTCCGAAACCAGGTGGCCGATGACTTCCTCCCTCTCCATATTTCGATAGCTGAGGAATGCGCGATTCGCTAAGACGTAACGGAAATCCCGGTCGACAACAACGATCATGTCTTCCATGCCTTCCACTACTCTTTCGTATTCTCGTAGCCTTTTCCCCGTCCGTTTTCGCTTGCTGATGTCCCGTATGACAACCTCGATCGCCGGTGATCCTCGCCAGCTAATAAGAATCGCAGTAGCCTCTGTCGGGATTAACGAGCCATCAAGAGAGACAAGAATGTTCTCCCCCGGTGGATTGGCCGTCCCTCGTTCATAACAATCGTGGATCCGCCGCCTGATGGCTTCGTGAGAGTCCGGATGAATGATCTCGTAGATATCCCTGCCGATGAGTTGATCCGGCCGTTCGGCGCCGAGCAATCTCACGCAGCGGGGATTGACAAAAACAATCCGGTCTTGGCTATGAACGAGAACCGCGTCGGGCAATGCGTCTACGAGGGTTCGGAAGTCTTCCTCAGGGTCTCTGGCTGGACCAGGCTGTGGGGGCGAGTTGCTGCTATCGGCCATGCGAAAATCCTTGACAGCACCAGTCTACCTCAGCGCAGCTGTCGCGAGCGGATGAC
Source organism: uncultured Acidobacteriota bacterium (assembly GCA_963732315.1). Taxonomy (GTDB): domain Bacteria; phylum Acidobacteriota; class Terriglobia; order Terriglobales; family Acidobacteriaceae; genus TOLSYN. The sequence goes on along the minus strand of CAVSYY010000018.1, from coordinate 1,074,629 downwards.
GGGCAATCCGGAAACTATCTCTAGCAGGATATAGGGCGATAACAGGGCTTTCCGCTCACTATTTTTTCGGTCCCTGAGCAGGAATCGCGGGTTGCCTGACGGGGCCGCTCCCGCCTTGCTACAATCAAAATTCATCATCTTCAAGACGGGAATCCAACCATCTCTATGCAACGCTGGTCCAAGCTGTTCATCCCCACTCTTCGTGAAGCACCTGCCGACGCCGAAGTCGCCAGCCACAAGTTCCTGGTGCGCGCCGGATACGTCCGCCAGCTGGCGGCTGGAATCTACTCCTACCTGTTCCTCGCCCAGAGGACCATCCTCAAGATCACCGGCATCGTGCGTGAGGAGATGGACACCATCGGCCAGGAGCTCTACCTGCCGGCGCTGAATCCGCGCGAGGTATGGGAGGCCAGCGGACGCTGGAGCGTGATGGGCGACAACATGTTCCGACTCAAGGACCGCAAGGGCGCCGACCTCTGCCTGGGCATGACCCACGAAGAGATCATGACCGACATTGCGCGCAAGGAGCTGCGCAGCTACAAACAGCTTCCCCAGATCTGGTACCAGATTCAAACCAAGTTCCGCGACGAGCCGCGCCCCAAGAGCGGACTGCTGCGGGTGCGCCAGTTCACCATGAAGGACTCCTACTCGTTCGACATCGACCGCGCCGGGCTGGACAAGAGCTTCGACCTGCACGACGCAGCGTATCGCCGCATTTTTTCGCGGTGCGGGCTGGAGTTCGTCGCCGTCGAGGCCGACTCCGGTTCGATGGGCGGCTCGCAGTCGCAGGAGTTCATGGTGTACACCGACGCGGGTGAAGACCTTGTCGCCAGCTGCGGCAAGTGCGGCTACGCGGCCAACCTGGAAAAAGCAACCTCCAAGCTGGAGCCCGTCGAAGAGCTGGCGCCTAACGCCAGCGGCGCTCGCGAAAAGGTTTACACGCCCGGAACCAAGACCATCGACGAGGTGGCCGCGTTCCTCAAGACTCCGGTGAACAACAATATGAAGTCGCTGGCCTATGTGATGACCGACGCCGCGACCGACGCCGCGGCCCCTGTGGCGCGGCCTCTGCTGGTGCTGATGCGCGGCAATGATCAGATGAACGAGGCCAAGCTCTCCTCGGCCATCGGCGGACGCGATTTCCGTCCCATGGTGGAAGAAGAGATCGTGAAGTACTTCAACTCCCCGGCCGGATACCTTGGCCCCGTCGGCCTCAAGCAGGTCCGCGCGGTGGAGAACAAGGGTAAATCCGGCTACGCGGGCGAAGACGGCCACTTCGTGGTGGTGATGGACGAAGCTCTGCGCGGCCGCAAGAACCTGGTGAGCGGAGCCAACGAACTCGACCATCACTTCACCGGACTGAGCGTGGGCACCGACTTTGAGGTGACCGCTTTCGCCGATCTCCGCAACGTGGTCGAGGGCGAAGGCTGCCCGCGCTGCGGCGAGCCGATGAAGCTGGGCAAGGCCGTGGAGATCGGGCACATCTTCAAGCTCGGCACCAAGTACGCCGAGTCGATGGGCGCCAAGGTTCTCGATAAGGACGGCAAGGAAGTCACCCTCATCATGGGCAGCTACGGCATCGGCGTGGAGCGCATCCTCACCTCGTGCATCGAGCAGAACCACGACGACAACGGCTTCTGGCTGGCGCCCTCAATCGCTCCGTTTACGGTGGTGGTGGTGCCGACCAATGTGAAGGACGCGGCGCTGGTGCAGGCCGCGGAAAAGATCGCCTCCGAGCTGGAAGCAGCCGGGTACGATGTGCTGCTCGATGACCGCGACGAGCGGCCCGGAGTGAAGTTCAAGGACGCTGACCTGGTGGGCATTCCCTATCGCATCAACATCGGCAAGAAGCTGGCCGAAGGTAAAGTGGAAGTGGTGGAGCGCGCAAAGTCGCAGTCGGCAGACGTGGCCGTGGGCGATATACTTTCACACTTGCAGGGAATGTACGATCCGCGTGCCTAGGAGCGACCGGTGAAGGAACTCAAATCGATTTTTTGGGTGCTGGTGCTGATCGCAGGCGGCTTTCTGCTCTACAAGACGCTGCCTGCCTATTGGGGAAACTTCAAGTTGAATCAGATGCTCTCCGACGAGGCGATCTACTACACCAATTTCCCCAAGAGCGACGAGGTGATCGCGACAGCCGTCTCGCAGAAGGCGCAGGAGCTCTCCGTGCCGATCGATCCCGAGCAGGTGACCGTGACGCGCTCCGGCGGCGACCTGACGATCAGCGTCGCCTACACCGTCCACATCGATGTTCCCGTCCACCCTTTCGATTTGAACTTTACCAACACGACCACCAATCACAACATCATGACGAAGTAGCGCGGTGAAGCAGCGCGGCGAGGAAGCAACGTAATTGAAGCTTGCTATTTTGCAGGCGGTTCCGCTTGGCGCGGCCTGCAACTTCCACGCGCAATGGACTGAACGGGGAACTCCGGCGCCGCGCTTTGCCCGTCGCCTTCCTAGCGCCGCTCACAGTGTCTTACAATAGAAGCATTATCCCCGTGGCCATCAAACTGAAAATTCCGGCTTCCTCTGCCTCGCACCCATCGCATCCCGCGCATCCCGTGATGCGCGCCGCCCTGGCAATCTTTATCATCCTGGCGCTGTTCTGCTTTGGCGTCTTTGCCTACTTCTATGTGAAGTACGACCAGATCATTACCAAAAAAATGAGCGGCCAGATCTTTTCGACCTCGGCCAAGATTTATTCCCGCTCGATCACGATCCATGCCGGAGATCCGTTTACCCCGGCGCAGATAGCCGCCATCCTGCGCCGCGCCGGCTACCTGGACGCCGGCACCGGGACTGAAGCGCCGATGGGAACCTACCGCATGGTCCCCGGCGGCATCGAGGTGCTGCCCGGACCGGAATCCTATCACTCGGCCGACGGCGCCAGGATTCTCGACGGCTCCGATGGGCGTGTGGCGCAGATCCTCAGCGCCGGCTCCAACTCGGGAGCGCCGCTGGAGTCCTACGAACTGGAGCCCGAGCTGGTCACCGCGCTCTTCCAGGGACAGGACCGCACCAAGCGCGAGCTGCTCACCTACAACGCGATTCCCAAGGTAATGGTGGATTCGGTGCTGGCCATCGAGGATCGCAGGTTTTTCGAGCACGGCGGCATCAACTGGCTCAGCCTGATCGGATCGTTCGTCACCGACCTGCGCGCCGAGGGCAAGCGGCGCGGCGGATCGACCCTGACCATGCAGCTTTCGCGCGGCTTCTTCCTGAACCAGCAGAAGACCTATCGCCGCAAGCTCACCGAGATGCTGATTGCCATCGAGTTGGAGCAGAAGCTCAATAAACAGCAGATCTTCGAGATGTATGCCAACCAGGTTTATCTGGGCCAGCGCGGATCGTTTTCCATTAACGGCTTTGGCGAGGCCTCGCGCTCCTACTTCGGCAAGGACATCAAGGAGATCAGCCTGCCCGAGGCGGCCATGATCGCCGGCATCATTCAGTCGCCCAACTATCTCAATCCCTACAAGCGTCCCGATAAGGTGATGGAGCGGCGCAACGTGGTGCTGGACTCGATGGTAGAAACCGGCGCCATCACCAGCACCCAGGCAGAGGCCGCCAAGGCCACCCCGCTCAAGCTCAGCGCGCCCAACGTGGAAGCCAGCGACGCCCCCTATTTTGTCGATCTGGTCAAGGACACCCTGTCCAGCGAGCATACGGAAACAGACCTGAACGACAACGCCTATCGCATCTACACCACGCTCGACCCGGATCTGCAGCGCGCCGCCGCCGAAGCCGTCTCCGAGGGCATCAAGCTGGTGGACGACCAGGTGGCCAAGCAGCGAACCCGCCGCGTCAAGGTGGGCACTGGCCGCGATGCCAAGGTCGAGCAGAGCACCGTCTCCGGTCCCATCCCGCAGGTGGCGCTGATCGCGCTGGACCCGCACACCGGCGAGGTACTGGCCCTGGTGGGCGGCAGAAACTACGGCTTCAGCCAGCTGGATCACGCCGTCGCCAAGCGTCCCACCGGCTCCATCTTCAAGCCCTTCGTCTATGCGGCGGCGATGAACTCGGCGCTCACCGCGCAGGGCACCGACCCGGTCTTCACCCAGATTTCGCAGATCGACGATTCGCCCACCGCGTTTGAATTCGACGGCAAGGAATACGACCCGCGCAATTACAAGAACGAGTATCACGGCCAGGTTACGGCTCGCTACGCCCTGCAGATGTCCTTGAACAACGCCACCGTGCGAATGGCCGAGATGGTGGGCTATGACAAGGTGGCCGAACTGGCACGCAACGCAGGAATCGCCAGCGTCAAGGCCACTCCGGCGGCCGCGCTCGGAGCCTACGACGCCAGCCCGCTGGAGATGGCCGGCGCCTACACCGTGCTGGCCAACGGCGGCACGCGCATCGACCCGCTGCTGCTCCACTCCATCCGCGCCGCCAACGGCGACATGGTCGAGGACTTCCACACCAACCGGCGTCCGGTGCTGGACCCGCGCGTGGCCTACGTGATCACCAACATGATGCAGAACGTCATCGAGCACGGCACCGGATACACCGTCCGGCAGCGCGGATTCCTGGCTCCGGCGGCGGGCAAAACCGGAACCTCGCATGATGCCTGGTTCGCCGGATACACCAGCAACCTGCTCTGCATCGTCTGGGTGGGCTATGACGATTACAGCGACCTGAAGCTGGCCGGTGCCGCGACCGCGGGACCCATCTGGGCCGAGTTCATGAAGCGCGCCGTGCGCCTGCCGCAGTACAGCAACACCACCGACTTCACTCCGCCCTCCGGTGTGGTCACCGTCTCGCTGGACAAGGCCACCAACCTGCTCTCCACTCCCAGCTGTCCGGACGACTACAGCTCGGTCTTCATCGAGGGCTCGGAGCCGCAGGAGACCTGCGACCACGCCGGACCAGCGCAACGTTCTCCAGAAGATTCTCGGCATTCCGCCTCCCGCGCCACCGCCGGTCAACCAGCCTGGGCGTACGGTTCCGCCCAACCAGCCGCGCCAGACCGTTGTGGTCGAGGCGCCACCCCAGCCCGCGCCCAACCAGCCTCCGGCAGAAAAGCACAAGGGATTCTGGGGCAAAATCTCCGGCATCTTTGGCGGAAAGAAAAGCGACCAGAACACGGACTCAGACGGAGACAACTCCGACTCAAGGTAGCTCGCTATATTCTTGAGTGAGCTCGGTTACTCCACGACACCCGGAGCGCTGCCCAGCAGCCGGGTCTGTGCGGCGCGGCGTTCGCGCTCCTCCAGATGCCGCTGGCGGAAGTGCTCCTGGGCGCGATTGCCCCAGGCGCGCACAAAGTAGTAATTCAGCACCGCGCCCACCGCGGCGCTCAGGATGGGAACCGCGCGGGCGACGGCCTTTTCCGCAAACTCCACGCTGACGCGCTCTGCCACGCGTGCAATCACCCGCTCCACAAAGGTCTTCAGCACGGTCCGCTCCAGCACGTCCTTGGTCAGGTCGAGTCCGGCGGCGGTGGCCGTGGCAATCCACAGTTCGGCAATCTCCTCGTCGGTGTTGTACTCGAAGCCGTAAATCAGGCTGAGCTTCTGCACCATGCGCAGGGTAATGGCCGACAAGATTCCCATGTCCGGGACCACCGTGGAAAAGCCTCCCAGGCCTAGGCCCGCGCCCTCCGCTCCTGCCATCTTCATGGCGCCGCGCACCGTCTGCCGCGCAATCGAATCCAGTCCGGCGACGGGCACCACGAACAACTCCTCGTAGCTGGCCACCGGCACTCCGTGGGTCACGCGCAGGTGCGTCAGAAATGGGCCGGGATGGACTCGCACCGTCTCATAGGCGCGGGTGAGCGTAGCCTTGAACACATCCTCCAGGTACCGCGCCAGCCATGAGCCGTTCTCTGCAAACTCTTCCATAGCGCATTAGTGTAGCCGCATCCGGCTTCCGGGAAAAGGCGGCAGGGCCACGAATTCGTCCAGCCCCGGATTCTGCCCCCGCACTGCGCATGTGCTAGCATCAAATCTTATGCCAGCAGGAAAGCTTCACATTGTGCCTCTCGGCGGCCTGGGCGAGTTCGGAATGAACTGCATGGCCATCCGTTGGAACGATGACATCATCGTCATCGACGCCGGAATGATGTTCCCTGAGGACGAGTTGCTCGGCGTGGATATCGTCGTTCCCGCCCTCACCTACCTGACGGAAAACCGCAGCAAGGTTCGCGGCCTGCTGCTCACCCACGGCCACGAAGACCACATCGGCGCGGTGCCTTGGCTCATCGCCGAGCTCAACGTTCCCATCTACGCCACCGAGTTCACCCTCGCCTACGTGGAGGACAAGCTCGCCGAGCACGAGCTGCTGGATGACGCCGACCTTATCGAGATGGTGCCCGGCAAACGCTTCCAGCTCGGTCCATTTCAGATCAATCCCATTCAGGTGACGCACTCGATCGTGGACGCCGTCTCGATTGCGGTGCATACCCCGCTGGGCGTCATCATTCACACCGGCGATTTCAAGATCGATCTCACCCCCACCGACAACCGCTTGTTCGACCTGCACGCCTTCGCCGAATACGGCAAAGAGGGCGTGCTGGCTTTGCTGCAGGACTCGACCAACGTCGAACGCCCCGGCAACACCCCCAGCGAGCGCGTGGTGCGCCCCAAGTTCGAGGAGATCTTTCTCCACGCCCGCCGCAAGCTCTTCGTCTCCTGCTTTTCGTCGTCCATCCACCGTATCAAGATGGCCGTCGAGATGGCCCACCAGTTCCACCGCAAGATCGCCCTCGTGGGACGCAGCATCACCGAGTCCACCGAGATTGCGCAGGACCTGGGCTACATCAAGCTGCCCGCCTCGGCCTTCATCACCCCCGGCCAGATCCGCGACTATCCGCCCGAGCAGGTGATGGTGATGATCAGCGGCACCCAGGGCGAGCCGATGAGCGCCCTATCGCGCGCCGCGGTGGACAATCACCGCCACGCCAAAATCGAAGCCGGAGACACCGTGGTGCTCAGCTCGCGGGTGATTCCCGGCAACGAAAAGGGCATCTACCGCGTCATCGACCACCTCTTCCGCCGCGAGGCCAAGGTCATCTACGACGACGGCTCCAAGCCGCCGGTCCACGTCAGCGGACACGCCAGCCAGGAGGAGCTGAAGCTCATCATCAGCCTGGTGCGGCCGCGCTACTTCATTCCCATTCACGGCGAGTACCGCCAGCTCAAGCGCCACGCCGAGCTAGCCGGCGCCATGAAGGGAGTGGTCGGGCAGGTCATCATGATCGAGAGCGGCGACATCCTGGAGTTCGACGAGTTGGGCGCCCGGCGCGTGGGCCAAGCCCCGGTGGGCCGCATCCTGATCGACTCGGGCTCCAACTCGGACATCGTCGAAGAGGTCATCGTGCGCGACCGCCAGCACCTCAGCGAGGACGGCTTCGTCATGCCGATCCTGGCTATCAACAAGCTCACCGGCAAGCTCGAAGGTAATCCGGAGATCGTGATGCGCGGCTTCGCCGGGGCTCCCGACGACAACGGCTTTGTGCAGGATGCGCTGGCCAACGTGCGCCGCACGCTGGAACACTCCACCCGCGAGGAAGTAGCCGACTACGGCATGATCAAGGAGAAAATCCGCGTGGAGCTCAAGCGCTACATCAACAAGAACACCCAGCGGCGGCCGCTCATTATTCCCGTGATTGTTGAGATTTAAAGCTGAATATTATAGTTGACGGGTGGCCCATTCAAGCCCTTTGTTGGCTTGAGTGGGGCGGTTTCGTCAGGCTCAGCAAACATCTGCGCGGCTGGATTCTATGGGGCTGAAGAAGATGACGCTTTCTCCCTCTGGTACAGCAAGACCGGCCCGCGGCTCTGCTTCTCAAAGCTCCGCGCCTCACCATCGCCGCTATTCCCGCATTCTTCTCGCGCTTCCCTTTCTGCCGCTGCTGTTTCTGGCCACTGCGCCCACGGTTTACAACCAGCTGCGCGCCACGGCCGTCCTGCTGGAGATCGGCGGCGCATCCACCCCGGCAATCGCCGACGTCGACACCAACCCGGTCGCCGAGGAAGTGATTGCCTTCCCCAGCCTGACCCCCACACTGGGGCGGCTTTATCATCCGATCGGCATTAACCATCCCAGCCCGGTAGTGGTCATCCATGGAGTGCATCACCTGGGCATGAACGAGCCCCGCCTGATGCGATTCGCCTACGCGCTGGCCTCGCACGGCTACCTGGTGCTCACACCGCAGGTGGACGAACTGGCCGACTACAGCATCACCAAGGACTCGGCGGTGGTGATCGGCGATGCCGTGCATGAGCTGGCGCGGCGCAGCGGCGCACCCAAGGTAGGACTGCTGGGGCTGAGCTTCGCCGGCGGCATGGCGCTCATTGCCGCAAGCGATCCAGCGGTCGGACAGCAGCTCTCCACCGTCATCGCCATCGGCGCGCACGACGACCTGCGCCGCGTGCTCGACTTCTATGAAACCGATGAGGCGCGCGCGCCCGATGGCACCGTACTCCACATGAAGGCCCACGAGTACGGACAGCTGGTGGTTGTTTACTCCCACGCGTCGGCTTTCTTCTCGCCCGCCGATGTTCCCCAGGCGCGCCTCACTCTGCGCACGCTGCTGCACGAAAACCTTCCGCTGGCCCACGTCGAGGCCGCCAAGCTCAGCCCGCGGGGACAGCAGCGCATGGCCCAGCTCTTCGCCCATGACACCAAATCGCTCGACGCCGATATCCAGCGCGGGCTGGCCGCCGTGCAGCCGGAGCTCGACGCCGCCTCGCCGCACTTCTATCTCTCCCGCGTCCACGTCCCCGTGCTGCTACTACACGGCGCAGGCGACAACGTGGTACCGCCCACGGAAACCCTGTGGCTGGCGCATGACCTGCCTCCCGGCGTGCTCCAAGGCATGCTCATCACCCCCGCCATCGGCCACGTCGAGTTGGACCCCGCGAGCTGGCACGACCAGTGGCGGCTGGTACAGTGGACCGAACAGATGCTCGGCCTGCTGGATACCGCCAGCGCCGAACGCGATTGAGATTCATGAATCGCTAACATCTTTGGGCTAAACTTAGGGATGCCCATTTTTAAAGTGATCATCCTTGCCATCGTGCAGGGGCTTGCCGAACTGCTGCCCGTTTCGAGCTCTGCCCACGTCATCGTCGCCGAAAAGCTGATGGGGCTGGACCCATCGTCGCCCCAGATGACCCTGCTGCTGGTCATGCTGCACACCGGCACCATGTTCGCCGTGATTGCCTACTTCTGGAAGACCTGGAAAGAGACATTCTTCTCCACCGGCGAGGCTTTCAAACGCTTTGCCGTGCTGGTGATCTGGGCCACCTTCCTCACCGGAATCGTTGGCGAGATACTCAAAAAGATCATCGAGAAAACCTTGTTTCGCGGCGCGGCTAAGACCGAGATCGAGCAGCTGTTCAGCCACCTTGAGCTGATCGCGCCCGCCCTGGCAGCGGTAGGCGTATTGATTCTCATCGCGGGCCTGCTGGAACGCCGCAACCGGAATGCTTCGGATCGGATGCCGGCGAACTCCGAGGACTTTATGACCACCGGACAGGCCGGATGGATGGGAATTGTGCAGGGACTGGCGCTGCCGTTCCGTGGATTCTCGCGTTCGGGCTCGACCATCTCCGCCGGCATGTTGGTTGGAACGGCCAAGGAACAGGCGGAGCGATTCAGCTTTGCACTGGCCGTGGTGCTCACGCCGCCGGTGGTCGCTCTGGAGGTGCTGCGCCTGCTCAAGGCCTCGCATGCAGCCGCGGCTGCCGGAGTACCCATCGACCTCCATGCCTCGCTGGCCGCCAGCCTGCTGGGCATGGTGTTCTCCTTCATCGCCGGAATGCTTGCGCTTAAATGGCTCAGCAGCTGGCTGGAAACCGGCCGCTGGTATCTCTTCGGGATCTACTGCCTCGCCGCCTCGGGCGTGGTCTTTTATCTCCACGCGCAAGGGTTCTAGAGCAAATTCCGAAAATCTGCATCCCGCAACCACCGTCGGGTGCCCCAGGTTCCGCGCCGCGATTTCTGCGGCGCTAACCTGGGAAGCAGGCCACATCGCCCGGCAAACCGCTTTTGGACGGTTTCCGGGCGGCCCACATGCGCCCACGGTTGGCGAATGTGGACCACCTTTGCGGCGAATCCTTCTCATTACCCTTGCCCGCCGATTGCGCTCCGCTTTTCCTCCCAAATGCGGCATAATGATCTTGCTCTGGCGTTGATCGGACGGTTGAACCACGCGTAATTTATGCGCGCTAGTTCCGGTGCGTCCGCTCGCCTTCCTCCACGCCACTTATGACGTTTCTCTCCCGGTTGTTCGTACCCACGCAAAGCAAGCGGCTCAATGAGCTGATCGGCATCCTGCTGATTGCCTCCGCCGTGCTCATGCTGCTTGCCCTGGCCTCCTACTCGCCCCTCGACCGCTCGCTCAACACCGCCGCCAATCCCCCGCTGGGGCGGCCCGCGCACAACTGGATCGGCCTGGTGGGAGCCTACTCGGCGGACCTGATGCTGCAATCGCTGGGCGTGGCCGCCTTCCTGCTGCCGCTGCTGGTCGGTATGCTGGCCATGCGCTGGCTGCGCTCGCGCAAGGTCGAGGATCCCTTGCTGAAGGCCGCCGCCGCCGCCGGTCTGCTGGCCTTTGCCAGCGCCCTGCTGGCGCTCTTACCGTGGCCGCTGCGCTGGGTGCACGCGGTTCCCATCGAAGGGCTGCTGGGACGCGTGCTCGGAGACCTGCTGATCCGCTACCTGAACTACACCGGGGCCTTCATCGTCGCCCTCACGGCCATTGCAGCCGCGCTCTACCTGGCCACCACGTTTTCGTTCAGCCAGATGCGCATCTGGCTCCCCACGCGCCTCACCTACTTCTACGCCCTGCGCGACCGTTACCAGGACTGGCGGCAGCGCCGCGTCCGCGCGCGTGAGGCAAAGTTGCTGGCCAAAAAGCAGCGCCAGCGCGAGATGCAGGAGCAACGGCTGGAGAACGCCGAGGCCAAGAACAAGCGCCCAACATTTCTTTCCATCCGCTCCAGCACCCCGGCTGAGACTCCGCTGGTGGTGGCGCCGCCCGAGCCCGCCGCACACCCGCTGGAAGAACCCATCGGAGATTTTCCCGGCGACTATCTCGGAGTCGGCACCAAGCCCCCGCTCGCCGCGCAGCCAACTGCGCCCCTCCCCGTCGACGAACCGACTCCGCGCCGCACCCGGCGCGATGCCTATGGCGAAGAGCGTCCGCTCTCCGGCATCGAGCGCATGGAGGCCGAAGCCGCGAGGACTCAGCGCGGCGGCTACCCCGCCGAAGCATCCGCAGCGCCCTCGGCATTTTCAGCGGCGTCGTCCGCACCCCCCGTGCCAATCATGATCGGCACCCGGGCCGACGAAGCCCAACGCACCCAGGCCCGCACCACCCTGCCCAAGCAGCAGGGCTCGTGGAAGCTGCCCTCCAGCACCCTGCTGCACCGTCCCGAGGCCCGCATGGCCTACGACGAGCAGGAGTTAAAGGATCTGGCCCAGACCTTGACCCAGAAGTGCGGAGAGTTCGGGGTCATGGGCTCCGTGGTTCAGATCAATCCCGGCCCGGTGGTGACCACCTTCGAATTCAAACCCGACGCGGGCATCAAGTACAGCCGCATCGTCAATCTGCAGGACGACCTCTGCCTCGCCATGCGCGCCGAAAGCATCCTGATCGAGCGCGTGGCCGGAAAATCCACCGTCGGCATCCAGGTTCCCAACGAAAAGCGCGAAACCATCTGGCTGCGCGAGGTGGTCGAGAGCCCGGAGTTTTCCGCCTCCAAATCCAAACTCAGCATCGCCCTGGGCAAAGACATCAACGGCCGCCTGATGACCACCGAGATGAATTCCATGCCGCACCTGCTCATCGCCGGATCGACCGGCAGCGGCAAATCCGTGGCCATCAACGCCTTCATCATGTCCTTGCTTTACAAGAGCACGCCCGACCAGGTGCGCCTCATCCTGGTCGATCCCAAGCGCGTCGAACTGACCAACTACGACGGCGTGCCGCACCTCTACACGCCCATCATCAGCGAACCCAAACTGGCCAGCAACGCCTTGCGCAACGCCGTGCGCGAGATGGAAAACCGCCTCAAGCTGCTGGCGCAAAAAGGCGTGCGCAACATCGACCAGTACAACAAGCTCTTCGAAGACGGCTACACCCCATCGCTGTTCGAGGACGGCACCGAGGAAAAACCGCTGCCCTACATCGTCATCATCGTCGACGAGCTGGCCGACCTGATGATGATCGACGGCGCCAACGTTGAAGAATCCATCACCCGCCTGGCGCAGATGGCGCGCGCCATCGGCATCCACCTGGTGCTGGCCACGCAGCGGCCTTCCGTCGATGTCATCACCGGCCTCATCAAGGCCAACTTCCCCGCCCGCATGTCCTTCCGCGTGGCCACCAAGATCGATTCGCGCACCATTCTCGACGCCAACGGCGCCGAGAGCCTGCTGGGACGCGGCGACATGCTCTATCTGCCCAGCGGTTCCTCGCGCGTGCTGCGCGTGCATGCGCCCTTCGTCACCGAAAAAGAAATTGCCTCCACCGTCGAGTTCTGGAAGGCGCAGGCCACCGCGCAGTACGAACACGGCTTCCTGGCCGCTCCCAAGGAGGAGGGCAACAGCGTGAGCGTGGATGGTGGCTTGGAAGGTGAGGACGAAAACGATCCGCTCTTCAACGACGCGGTGCGGCTGGTCTTCGAATTCGGCAAGGCATCCACTTCCCTGCTGCAGCGCCGCCTGCGCATCGGCTACGGACGCGCCGCCCACCTCATCGACCTGATGCACCGCGATGGCATCGTGGGCCCGGCCGACGGCTCCAAGCCGCGCGAACTCCTCAAGCCGCCGGAGTGGATCTCGGAGATGGAGAGCTAGGGGTTAGTAGGCGGCCTGCATCCCAACATTTGCCAACAGAGGGCAGATATGGGCCACCAGTCCTCAACTATTTCGCTGCCGCGAGGCAGATATGAGGAACGCCAGTGAGGCAACGGCTCCAACTGCCCACATTAAGGACGCCAATCCGTCGATAGCAGAGGCTGCCGAGGGACGCGATGAGCTAAGCATCGCGATCAGCCGCAGAGCAGACGCAGCTGCCGCTGCACCAAACACAATGCGATCGCCCAGAAACGACGTTTTGCCTGCGATTGAGCCTGTGATGACAGATGCGGCGATCATCCCAAAGATCAGGACTAAGTCTCGTTGGTCAGCCGCGTGGTTAATCGTCCGCATCGACGTTAGGGACCGCGGCAGCGCCTCATATATGCAGAAGATCAGGGCGGCCGACAATGAGCCTCGGTTACGTAACACCGCTGGTCGTGGTTTCTTCATTCCGATCCCGTATTCGATCCCGTGCTTAAGTACCCGCAGGCCACGTACGCCGCCGTGGCCCGGCGGGTGGCCCATATTTGCCCGCTGTTGGCAAATGTGGGGAACACCAATGTCGGCGGTTTCTCAAAATTTCCCAAGCTTCAAGGCGAGGACATCGCGTGCGGTTCCTTGCTTTGCCGCTTGCCCGCGCGCTTTGGCTCATGGACGGTGCTGCTGACCCGCCAGATCACTCCGCTGGCGTCGTCGCTTACCAGCAGGCTGCCATCGGCGGCTTCCGTCACTCCCACCGGACGCCCCCAGACCTCGCCGTCGGGCGTAACGAATCCGGTCAGGAAATCCTCATAGCCGTTCTCCGCCCGCGTGCCGCCGTTCATGGGAATGCGGATCACCTCATAGCCGGTGCGCTCGGCCCGGTTCCACGAGCCGTGCTCGGCCGCGAAGATATCGCCGCGATAGCTCTTGGGAAATTGCGTACCCTCGTAAAACATCATCTCCAGCGAGGCGTCATGCGGCTGGAGCAGCACGTCCGGCGTCATCACCCAGTCCTTCAGTTCCGGATGCTTGCCATTCTGCCGCGGGTCCTGCACGCCACCCATGTAGAACCACGGCCATCCGTAGAAACCGTTGCGCTCCACGTGCGTAATGTAGTCGGGAACCAGGTTGTCTCCCAGCTCGTCGCGTTCGTTCACCGAAGCCCACAGCTCTCCGCTGGTGGGATTGATGGCAATTCCCACCGGATTCCGTATGCCCCAGGCGTAGATCCTCCGGGCACCGCCGTTGGGATTGAATTGCAGGATGTCGGCGCGGTTCTCCTCGACCGAATGGGTGTCCGGGTCGTCGTCATTGGAGTGCGAGCCGACAGAGACATACATCACTCTGCCGTCGGACGTAAAGGCGATGTCGCGCGTCCAGTGTCCGCCGCCGCGCAGGAGTCCGCCGCCCGGCAGATCGCAGATCTTCTCCGCGGCGCCGCGCGCTTTCAGGTCTCCATTGTGATAGGCAAAGCGCACCACCGCGCCGGTATCGGCAACATACACCCATTCCGGATCGGGACCCGGGGGATAAAAGGCTATGCCGAATGGCTTATCCAGTCCGGTAGCAAAGGTCTCCACCGTCTGCACCCTGCCCTTGGGGTCGATGCCGCGCAGCACCACGATCTTTCCGGCCTGGCTCTCTGCCAGAAAAACATCACCGTTCGGGGCCGTTCGCATCAGCCGGGGGTTCTCCAGCCCGGTGGCGTAGAGCTGCACCTGGAATCCCTGTGGCGCCTGCGGCCACGCCTTCGCGGGACGCTGGATCACCTTCGCCTGCTCACTGGCAGAGGGCGTGGCGTACGGAGGCGGAAGATCCAGCAGGGTAATGTGATGCCAGTGCCCGGGCGTCTCCGAGCGGTAGTCTGAGAAGGCCGGCGCGGGAGCGGCGTCCTCGGCCATGGCGTAGGCATCCCGTCCTTGCCGGGCCGCCGGCAGCCACAGCAGCGCGAGCAGGAGAGATCCGGCGACGAAAAGAGACTGCCTATGCGGCGAACGCGAGCTCATCTTCCGTTTTCGATACCGAATGGTTGGTTTGGATACTGGGAGAAAGAATAACCTGTCACACTGGCTCCGCGGCGATTTTTCTTCGATAATTGCGGCATGCCCTTCACGCTCGCCCATCCGGCCGCCGCGCTTCCATTCCGGAAAACCCGGCTGGTCATCTCCGCCGTCGTCGTCGGCTCCATGGCGCCCGATTTCGAATACTTCCTCCGCCTCGCTCCGCAGGGCCGCTATTTTCACTCCCTGTCCGGACTGTTCCTCTGCACCCTGCCCGTGGCGCTGGCCGTGCTTTGGCTCTTCCACCGCTGCGCCCGCTATGCCGTCGTCAGGCTGCTTCCCACCGGCGTTCAGCAGAGGCTGGTCTGCCACGATTTTCCCTTCGGCAATCTCCGGCGATTCGCCCTGCTGGCGCTCTCCGTGATGGTTGGCGCTCTCACCCATGTCCTATGGGACTCGTTTACCCATCGCCGGTCGTGGATTGTAAGACATTGGCCTCTGCTGCACCGGCAGGTCGTCATCCCCTGGCCCATCCATCGTTCCACCTTCGTCTGCATTCTGCTGCAACACCTCAGCACCCTGATCGGCATGGCCGTTATCGCGCTCTGGTGCCTGGCATGGTTCCGCAGAACGCCGCCGGCGCATGCCGTCGAAGCCCCGCTCTCCCGGGGGACAAAATTCGGAATCCTTCTGCTTCTGTTCGGGCTCTCGCTGGGTGGGGCGCTGCTCCGCACCGCGCTTTTCCGCACCGCATCGCCCATCGCAGACCTTGGCGTCTTCGTCGTCACCTGGATTGCCCTATTATGGTGGGCGCTGGTTGCGCTGGGCTGGTGGTGGCGTCCGCGGCTAGCCGCCGGCCGGTTGCCTTCTATTTCGTGCGTCGCTGCAGTCCCAGCCAATCCCGCTGATAGGCATAGGAAATCGCCAGCAGCAGCGCTCCCAGAACAATAAAGCTCAGCACCCGCCAGAGGTGATCAAGCTCCGAAACATCGAAGCAGAACACCTTGACGATGGTCGCCGCAATCAGCACAATGGCCTGCCAGCGCAGCAGCGCCGAACGCCGCGCAAATCCCAGCCACATCAGTCCCGCGCCATACAGCATCAGCAGCGCCGAGTAGGAAAAGCTGCGCAGAATCACCAGGCCGTGCCGGGCGCGGTTCACCTCGCCGAAGGTTGGATAGCCCGGGCTCCAGAGCGTTGCCCGGAGGAGAGGCTCGAAGGTATCGTGAATCTCCAGCCCCGCGGCCAACAGCGCCAGCAGGTTGACCACGATCACTCCGGCCGCCAGAATCCGGCTGTCGGCTTCGCGGTCCGGCGAATGAGCGTCCAGGGAAATCATCCACAGCAGCGCTCCAATGGCGACCGCAAATGTCGCCAGCCGCGCATTCAACAGCGGCGGTTGCGTGCCCCACGTGTACAGATCCACCGTAAGCAGCCGCAGCAATCCCAAAACCGCCACGATGGCGGCAAACTTCTTCACGCTGCGTTGCTCCGTCCGCGCTCCAGCCCAAAAGACCAGCGCTCCCTCCACCAGCCAGGCCAGCGTGATCCAATGCTGATGCAAGCGGAGCGCGATGCCGACAGTTAGAAACGTGACCGCCAACCCGTAATGCGTCAGCGGCGGCAGGCGCTCCGCGCCGCCCTGCACGCCAGCACCGTCTCCCGCCCGGCGATCCAGCGCCACCCCCAGCCCGGCATACACCGCCGCGAGTCCCAGCGCCCAGGCTCCCTCGCGCGGCTGCGCAGAGGCGCCGGAGATCCGCAGCAGCACGGTGACCGCATAGAAATAACCGGCCGCGTTCAGCGTGGACAGCAACACCTTGGGCCGGGCGTCAGCCAGGCGGCCGTGCTCCTGCGGCCTCACCGCGCAGAGCGGAGCCGCCGCAAACACCGCGAACAGCAGGCTCACAAACAGCAGCGTCCCGGCAAACTGGTCATCGCTGTAATAGCTGTTAAACCACGCCGCAGACAGCAGGACGGTGCCAGCAAAGGCTCCAAATAGAATGCGCGGCCACGGCTTCACCCGCTGCAGCGCCAGCGCTCCCAGCGAGAGCAGCAGCAGATAGCCGAACAGCGCCGCTTCGTGGTTTTCATGCGTGTCGCACAGCACGGGAGTCAGCAATCCGCCCAGCAGCGCCAGTCCGGCCAGCAGTTCGGCATCCTGCGTCATCGCCATCCCTGCCGTCGCCGCCGTCACCAGCATCATCGCCACAAATGCGACGGCAGCCGGAAGCAGATGATAGAGCTGGAACGAGGCCCACAACGAAAGATAGAGCACGCCCACCCCAACCGCCTTCAGCGAGTGGGAGAATGCGACCGAGTTGGGGCGGCGGAAGCGCTCGCTCCACCAGCACAGTCCCACTCCTCCCACACAGCCCATCGACACCCGCAGCCCCGGCCCAATCCATCCGTTGTCAAAGGCCAGCTTGAGAAAGTAGGAGACGCCGATCAGCACCGCCACCACGCCCACGCGGTTCAGCCATTGCGAGCCGATGCGCCGCTCCAGTGACTCCTTGGGAGCTTGGTCCGTCTGTACCCGCTCCGCTGGTTGGGGCCTGGAGACGCTGTGGAACTCGCTGGGATACACCGCCGCAGCGGATGTTTGGAGTGGCGTTGGCGGAAGCGGCGTCCGCGCATCCAACGGCTCTTCCCGCGGTGAGTTCTCCGCCGAGGCGCCAACCACTCGCTCCAGACGATAGACACGCCGCGTCAGTTCTGCGATCAGCTCCCGCAGTGCGCCCAGTTCATCTTGTTGGCTCATCGCCCGGCATTATACCTGCTCTGCCGCGTTCTCAACCTGAGATTCTGGATTACACTCTTACCATGAAATCGCACACCGAATATCTCACTTTCAATACACCCCACGAGCATGAGTACGTGCACATCACGCCGCAGGTGGAGCGGGCCGTGCACCAGAGCGGGATAGGCGAAGGCCTGGCCCTGGTCTCCGCCATGCACATCACCGCCGGAGTCTACGTCAACGACAACGAGCCCGGATTGATCGACGACATCGAAGCCTGGCTGGAGAAACTGGCGCCGCGCAATCCCGCCTACAAACATCATCAGACGGGAGAAACCAATGGCGACGCGCATCTCAAATCCATGCTGGTGCACCATCAGGTGATCGTTCCCGTCACCGCCGGCCGGCTCGACCTCGGTCCATGGCAACGGGTCTTCTATGCCGAGTTTGACGGGCGCAGAGACAAACGGGTACTAATTAAGGTAATCGGAGAATAAAACGGCTGAAACCTGTTAGCATTACAACTCCGGTAACTTGACCCCTATCCTGTGTAGCTCCATCATCCTGTTGGAAGTTGTATTCCATTTCCGGAATTTTTCCCAATGGGTTTGGCCCTGTTTGAAAGTTTGGTGCTAGGTAAGTTTTTTGGCGGAGTACGCAAAGCTTAGCTCTATACCATGCATCCAAGCAGAGAATGCCCGTTATTCTCTCGCGGGCTGGCCAGACAACCTTAGCCGCTTATGGAATTGCAATTAACGACCACCGATGGCCGGCAACAAAGGAATGGGGATAGGCAATGAGCACCACAATGAGCACCTGCGGCAACCCGTTATTCACGAGCAGCCAGATTTCTGAAACCACAACTCGCTGGGAATCTTTCGCCGTGAGCTACTCCGTGCAGGCGCTCGGGCTGGTGGCGATGATCGTCTTCTCGATCCTCGCTCCCAAAATCGCTCCGCCGTTGATGGCCAACATGGAGTTGATCGCCCCGAACCTGGCTCCCATGCCGATGGCGAAAGCCGCTCCGGCCAAACCAATAGTTCATCCGGTGGTCAAGGTACTGCCGGTCGTCAAGGTGCCGGTCGTAAAGCCCGTGCTGGTTGCCCCACAGATCGCCAAAATCGAGGCGCCGGTTCCTCAGCTTCACCTGCCGCAGCGCGTCCAGCCGATCGCACCGGTGGCAGAGGTTGCCCAGCCCAGGGCGGTTCCCGGTCCCAGGTTTGATTCCAAACTGATCACCGCTCTGCCCGGCCCCAAGGCGGCCAAGATCGTCGCCACCAATACCTTTTCGCAAGGCAGTTCGGCCACGCCGACTCTGCCCCAGGTTCCTGCCAGCAAGGTACAGACCGGCGGCTTCGGCGATCCCAACGGAGTTCCCGTCAACGCCCACGGCAGCAACCATCCCAACATCGCGGCGGCAGGTTCGTTCGATCTTCCTCAGGGTGCCGGCTACGGTAATGGAACCGGTGGCGCATCCGGCGTTCGCGGTACGGTCGCCAGCGCCGGATTCGGCAATGGCACCGCGGTCCAGGGCGGCGGCGGACGCGGCGGCGGCAACGGCGCTCAGGCCCACGTCCAGCCAACCAACTTCGGAGCCGCGGACAATTCCTGCTCCCAGCGCCGGCCCGGCACGTCGGGTCACAGACCCGAATCACACCCCAAGCTCAGCTCCGGTTTCGATTCAAAGTAAGCCAACCCCCGTATATACCGCAGAAGCCCGCCAGCTTAAAGTCGAGGGCGAGGTTCTGCTGAACGTCGTATTCACCGCTGACGGACAGATTCGCATTTTGAACGTGGTGCGCGGACTCGGTCATGGATTGGATGAAGCAGCGCAGCGCGCGGCCAAGGGCATTCAGCTTCAGCCCGGCCATGCGCGACGGTCATCCGGTTGACTCCAACGCAACTCTGCACATAGTCTTCCAGCTCTCCTAAGGCGAGCTTGATTCGAGGAATCGTCATGGAACATCGTGTGAAGTACCTGCTAGTCGGAATCCTGCTTGCCGCCTCCAGCATGGCGTTTGCCGGACAAAAGGCTGCCCCCGCCACTGCCGGCAGCACTGCGTTCGACCGCATGGTCGACCGCGTGATCGCCCGCGAAGCCGAAAACAACAAGACACTGCGGACCTATTCGCCGCTGGTGGAGACCTACCTGCAGAGCATGAAAGCCGACCCTGACACTGGGCATGGTGCCGGTCAACGATCAGTATTACCTGACTCGCGTCGGCTTCGGCAAGACCCTGGAAGACATCAGCTTCCATGCTCAAGCCCGGCTTCCTCGCCCGCGTCATGCACGGCGTCACCAAGGAATTCCGGACCGAGTTCGTCGGCCAGCGGCTTCAACTGGATGATGACCATGGATATGCGCGGCCTGGACCGCGCGCACTACAGCTTCGATTACCAGGGCCGCGAATTCCTCGGCGACGTGCGCTGCATCGTGATCGATGTGACCCCCAAGCCGCACGCCGGCGAAGGCCGCTTCCTGGGCCGCGTCTGGGTTGAGGATCAGCGACTTCAACATCGTCCGCTTCAACGGCACCTTCGCCTCTTCCACGCGCGACCACTACCTGCACTTCGACACCTGGCGGCTGAACATGGCCCCTGGCGTCTGGCTGCCCGCCTACATCTACAGCGAGGATCTGGAACCGGACCATGCCAAGACCCACACCGGCAACTACAAGGCCGAGACCCGGATCTGGGGCTACAACGTGGGCAAAGGCCATGCTGAAAACGAGTTCACCGAGGTTCTGGTGGACGACGCCAGCGCCGTCAAGGACAACAGCGACAGCCGCGCAGGACCTGCCTCCCGTGGCGGCCGAGCGCGCCTGGCAGCGTCAGGCCGAAGACAACGTCGTCGAGCGCCTGGAGCGCGGCGGCCTGCTGGCCAGAACCGGTGAAGTCGACCGCGTCCTCAACACGGTCATCAATAACCTGGAAATCACCAATAACATCGACATTCAGCCCGAAGTCCGCTGCCGCGTCCTGCTGACCTCGCCGATCGAGAGCTTCACCATGGGACACACCATCTTCATCAGCCGCGGCATGCTGGACGTGCTGCCCGACGAAGCTTCGCTGGCCGCCGTTCTGGCCCATGAATCTGGCCCACATCGTGCTCGGCCATCCCAACGGACACCACCTTTGCCTTCAAGGACCGCTCCATCGTCTGCGACCAGAAGCTGCTGGCCCGCATGCACTTCACCCGCACCCAGGCCGAGGAGCATGAGGCTGACACCAAGGCGCTGTCCTTGCTGCAGAACTCGCCCTACAAAGACAAGCTGGACTCGGTTGGCCTCTTCCTGCGCCAGGTGGACGCCCGCCGCGCTGCCCTGCCCCACCTGATCCGTTCGGAGATGGGCAACTCGCTCATTACCGGCCGCGGCGGCGACCTGCGCATGAACGAGCTGACCAAATCCGCCCCCAAGCTTGACCCCAAGAAGGTCACCCAGGTGGCCGCGCTTCCGCTCGGCGGCCGCATCAGGGTCGATCCCTGGAACAACAGCATCGAGATCAACAAGAGCAAGCCGGTGCAACTGCTGACGGCGCGTGAAAAGATGCCGCTTGAAGTCACTCCGGTCTTCCCCCATCTAACGCGCTTCACCCTGGATAACCCAATCGAGACCAAACCGGCCCAGGACTCCCAGGCCGTCCAACCGGCTCCTGCCTCGGCTCCGGAGCAGTCTCCGGCCGCCATTGCCGACGGCGCGGCCGCAACCAAGTAGTCAGTATCTCCTGCACACCGAGGCCCGCTCCGGCGGGCCTCTTTCTTGTCCCATCCTCCGGCAAATCTTTGCGCCGCCACGCACACCAGGCTGCACTCGAAATGAGACAATATTGGTGTGCATTCCATGGGCAGATTCGAAGGCCACGGCGCGGGCGGTTCGCGCTCGTCCGGTGCTCCCCCGGTCTCGGTCTTCAAGGCTCTGCCGGAGGTCTGGACCCTGATCCGCCCGCGCCGCCTGCTGCTCGCCCTGGGATTCGTGTCTCATGGTCATCAACCGGGTCGCCGGGCTGGTGCTCCCCGCCTCCACCAAATTCCTGGTCGATGACGTCATCGGCAAGCACCACGCCGACCGGCTGATGCCTCTGGTCGGAGTCGTGCTGGTCGCCACCATCGTGCAGGGTGCCACATCCTTCGCCCTCACCCAGACGCTCTCCAAGGCCGCCCAGCGCCTCATCGCCGAACTCCGCAACCGCGTGCAGGAGCACGTCGGCCGCCTGCCGCTGCAATACTTCGACGCCGCCAAGGTCGGCGCGCTGGTCTCGCGCATCATGACCGACGTCGAGGGCGTCCGCAACCTCATCGGCACCGGCCTCATCGACTTCGTCGGCGGACTGCTCACCGCCGTCATCGCCTTCGCCGTGCTGATCCGCATCAGCCCGGTCATGACCGCCATCGCCTTCGGCTTCCTGCTGGTCTTCGGACTGGGCCTGCAGAAGGCCTTCCGCACCATCCGCCCCATCTTCCGCGAGCGCGGCCGCATCAACGCCGAGGTCACCGGTCGCCTCACCGAGTCGCTCGGCGGCGTGCGCGTGGTCAAGGGCTACCACGCCGAGGCGCGCGAGCACGAGGTCTTCGCCGCCGGCATCGAGCGCCTGCTGCAGAACGTCTTCCGCACCCTCACCGCCACCTCGCTCATGGGCCTCTCCTCGGCCATGCTGATGGGCGTCGTCGGGGCCATCGTCATGTTCATGGGCTCGCGCCAGATCCTGGCCGGAAAGCTCACCCTCGGCGGCTATCTCACCTACATCATGTTCCTCGGATACCTCGCCGCGCCGCTCTTCCAGGTCGTCGGCATCGGAACCCAGCTCAGCGAAGCCCTTGCCGGATTGGAGCGCACCCGCGAGGTGCTCGACGAGGCTCCCGAAAACGAAGATCCGCGCCGCACCCTGAGCCTGGAACGCATCGAAGGCCGCGTCGAGTTCCGCGATGTCTCGTTCGGCTATTCCCCGGATAAGCCCGTGCTGCACCACGTCAGCTTTGAGGCCCTGCCCGGCACGCTCACCGCCCTGGTAGGCTCCTCCGGATCGGGAAAATCCACCATCATCTCCCTGCTGGCGGCCTTTCACACGCCCCAGTCCGGCGAGGTCTTCGTCGATGACGCCGATCTGTCCACCGTGCGCCTGGAAACCTACCGCAGCCAGCTCGGCGTGGTGCTGCAGGACTCGTTTCTCTTCGACGGAAGCATCCGCGAGAACGTCGCCTTCTCGCGTCCCTACGCCGCCGACGAGCAAATCCTCGAAGCCTGCCGCATCGCCCGCGTCGATGAGTTTGCCGAAGGTTTTGCCGACGGCTATGACACCATCATCGGCGAGCGCGGCGTCAAACTCAGCGGCGGACAACGCCAGCGCCTCTCCATCGCCCGCGCCATCCTGGCCGACCCCCGCATCCTCATCCTCGACGAGGCCACCAGCAGCCTCGACTCCGAATCCGAAGCCATCATCCAGAGCGGCCTCGCCTACCTCATGCGCGGACGCACCACCTTCGTCATCGCCCACCGCCTCTCCACCATCCGCCGCGCCGACCAGATCCTGGTCATCGAAGAAGGACGCATCGTCGAGCGCGGCACCCACGCCAACCTGCTAAACCGCGAAGGCCGCTACTACGACCTCTACACCCGCCAGCACGGCCTCGAAGAAAACCTCTTCCTCGCCCCCGGCGAAGGCGATCAGCGCTAGGCACTATAGCTATCCGGGTGGCCCATTCAAGCCTTCTTTTGGCTTGAGTGGGGAAGTTTCCGGTACAGGTGCCCATTCGCTCACGGCTTGCACGCCGCCAGCGCCTTCGGATGCGCGGCCTGCTCCGCAATCGCGTGAAACAGTTCGCTGGTACGCGCCTCATCGGTCGCTTTATCCGCAGCCTCGCTTGTCGTCGCACTCTCTAGCACCACAAATTCCTCTCGGTCGGCGCGGTTCATATCCATCTGGAACGCCCCCTGCGATTTGTGCGCGGCGATCACCCAGTTGACAATGATCTGATAATCCAGCGCGTCCCTGAATCCAAACTTCACCGCCCGGTCCGTCACAAACACCCCCGGCTCCACGCGGAACGGATGCTGCGCGCTCACAAACCCCTGCCACGCGGGCTCCGGCGCGCCGCTCTGCGCATCCTGGCAGCCCAGCACAACCGGCTTCGGCCCGCGCCCCGCCGTCTCCTCTACCGCTTTCAGCGCCGTAATGGTGGACGCCTTATGCCCCCCGTGCGTCTCCGGCGAAGGAAACAGCGTGAACACAAAGTCATAGTGCCCTTCGGCAACGCGACGCTCCACCTCCGGCAGCACCACGCCCGGCTGCCAGTGTTCGTTCAGCACCTCGTCGATATCTTGCGTGTAGCGCATGTCGCGCTGATCCAGAAAAAAGTGGTTGGCGACAGCGAGAATCTTGCCTGACTCCAGCAGCTCGCGCTTGCGAATCTCCGGCAGCGCCGCCCGCCCCACCGCTTCGTCGGTCAGCGCCACGCCGTACACCGGCTCCGCCAGTAGCGAATAGCGATACCCGCCCTCGCCGTTGGTGATCACCATCTGGTCCACCACGCCGCCCAGGTTGTGCGTGATCTCATACACCGTAGCCGCGAAACACGCTTCGTCGTCCGGATGTGCCACCACAATCAGCACCCTCGGTGCCAGCGGCCGGAGGGCCGTCAGTTGTGCCGCCGCTGCCTGAGCCAGCGCCATTCCCGCCGCCAACATCATGACAACGCTGTTACGAACAATGCCGCGCGCCAAGGCCGCCACCACGTTCTCCATATCTCGCTCCGCAACTCCCTAAGATCAATGCGACTCTGAGTGTAGATGCAAGCTGCCCGCGCAGGCTATATATTCGAGGGCGATGCAGAGCACCTCACAGTCCGGCGCATCCGGCCCCGCCTCCAGCCCCAATCTGCTGCGTGGCCTCACTCTCTGGCCGGCCACCGCGCTCAACATGGTGGACATGATCGGCGTCGGCCCGTTCGTCACTCTGCCGCTCATGGTGGCCGCCATGCACGGTCCGCAAGCCATCTATGGATGGATCGCCGGAGCTGTCCTGGCGCTCTCCGACGGATTGATCTGGGCCGAACTCGGCGCCGCCATGCCCCGCGCCGGAGGCTCCTACGAGTACCTCAAGGAGATATACGGCCCCCGCAGCTTCGGACGCCTGCTCTCGTTCCTCTTCGTCTTCCAGCTCATCTTCAGCGCCCCGGTCTCCATCGCCACCGGATGCATCGGCCTCGCCGGCTACGCGACCTACGTCGCGCCTGCTCTAGGCAAACTCTTCTGGCGCGCCGACCTCACTTTTCCTCTGCTCGGCGCCGTCACTCTTCCCATCGAAATCTCCGGCGCCACTCTGCTGGCAATGCTGGCCGCTGCCTTCGCCACCTTTCTCGTCTACCGCCGCATCGCTGCCGTAGGACGCATCTCGAAATTCCTCTGGGCCGGTGTCCTCTTCACCATGGGATTTATCATCTTCGTCGGGCTCTCCCACTTCCATCGCGACATCGCATTTCCCCCCGGATGGCAAACTCTGCCCGCCTCCGGCTTCAGCTCAGCCTTTTCCGCCGCCCTGCTCATCGCCCTTTACGATTACTGGGGCTACTACAACATCTGCTTTCTCGGCGAAGAGGTCGTCGAGCCGCACAAAACCATTCCCCGCTCCATGCTGCTCTCCATCGCCGCCGTCGCCGTCCTCTACATCGCCATGAACCTCAGCGTCCTCGGCGTCATGCCCGCCCCGGAGATCGCCGCCATGGCCCACAGCACTGCCGGCAACTTCGTTGCTGCCCGCTCCGCCGAACTGGTCTACGGACGCTGGGCCGGTACAGTAGTTGCCCTGCTCGTGGTCTGGACCGCCTTTGCCTCGGTCTTCTCTCTGCTCGCCGGATACTCACGCATCCCCTTTGCGGCCGCGCGCGACGGAAATTTCTTCGCCGTCTTCCGGCGCATTCATCCTCGCGATCACTTCCCCACCACCAGTGTCCTGCTGCTCGGCGGCCTGGCCAGCCTCTTCTGCGTCTTTCAGCTGCGCGATCTGGTCTCTGCCCTGGTCGTCATCCGCATTCTCCTGCTCTTTCTCCTGCAGGCCGTGGGAGCCGTCTTCTGGCGCATCACCAATCCCAATCAGCCGCGCCCCTTTCGCATGTGGCTCTATCCCCTGCCGGTCGTCATCACCGTGGCAGGTTTTTCCCTTGTGCTGGTGGATAAGCACGCCCTTGTCGGCCGCGGTCTGCTCTTTGCAGGATTGGGCGTGGCAGCCTTCCTGCTCCTTTCTCTGCGCCGCCGCCAATGGCCATTCGCAGCCACCTCCTCGCCGGATTCTTCCCGGTAATCAAACTTTTTCCCTTGCCCTGCCATCAGAGTTGATGTCAGATATTCCGTAGCACGAATTATAAAAACGTAATACTGTCGGGAGCGATCCTCTGATTTCCGGTTGCACTTTGCGTCCCCAGGAGAGTGTTGCTGCAATGAGATGGAAATGGGTGCTGTTCTTCTTGCTTCTTGTTCCCAGCCTTCTATTTGCCCAGGGAATCACTCCGCTGTCAGGAACTGTCGTTGACACGTCTGGCGCGGTGATTGCCGGGGCTACCGTGCAGATTCTAAGCGCGAATGGTACTGTACAAAAAACGACACAGTCGGACACATACGGCTCCTTCACTATTTCTGGACTCTCCGCAGGTAATTATTCACTCTTTATTTCTGATCCCGGTTTTGAAACCCAGGAAATGCCCGTCACCATAGAGACCACCGGAGCGCCGGCCCCGCTGCGCATCTCCCTGGTTGTAGGCGCGGTGAGCACCACCGTGGACGTGCAGGGCCGAGAGGATGACCTCGTCGGAATTGCCACTTCCGCCGGCCAGATCACGGTGGGCGCAAAGGAACTCGAAGATCGTCCCATTCTTCGTTCGGGAGAAATTTTGGAGGCGCTTCCCGGTCTCATCATCACGCAGCACGCCGGCGGCGGCAAGGCCAACCAATATTTTCTTCGCGGATTCAATCTCGACCACGGCACGGATTTCGCCATTTTCCTCGACGGTATGCCGCTGAACCTGCCGTCGCACGCGCACGGCGAGGGCTACTCGGACATGAACGTCGTCATCCCGGAGCTCGTGGCCCGGGTGGATGCCGAGAAAGGTCCTTATTACGCGGATGTCGGCGACTATGGCTCGGCGGGAAATGCCCAGGTGGTGTTTTTCAAGACGCTGCCCCAGAACTTCTTCCAGGTTCAGGGCGGCCAGTTTGGCTTTGGGCGGTTCGTTTTCGGCGTATCGCGAAAGCTCGGCAAGGGCAATTTGCTATACGGCGGAGAAG
Organism: uncultured Acidobacteriota bacterium; assembly: GCA_963732315.1. Lineage (GTDB taxonomy): Bacteria > Acidobacteriota > Terriglobia > Terriglobales > Acidobacteriaceae > TOLSYN. Next base: position 1,047,810 of record CAVSYY010000018.1, on the reverse strand, counting down.
CCTATCACGATGACGGCCCATGGATAGCATCCGGACAATTTTTACAAATTCAACGGCCTTCTAACCTACAGCCAGGGCGCAGACGACAAGGGTTTCAGCATCACGGCCCGCGCTTACGATGGAGCTCGATGGAACTCCAGCGATCAACTCCCCTATCCGGCCATACCCGTCGTGGGTTTCTTCGGCTCACTGAACCCGTCTGACGGTGGCAGATCGCAGCGTTATAGCTTGCAGGGTGAATGGCATCACCAGGGCGCGCATTCCGCCACAAAACTCATGGCCTATGGGTTTTATTACGATCTCAATTTATTTTCCGATTTCACTTACTACCTCGTCGACCCCTATAAGGGCGACCAGTTCGAACAGCAGGACAGGCGCTGGGTGGCTGGGTTCGATCTGCGCCACACGGTTTTCGGTCAATTCTTCGGCCGCAGGATGGCAACCACGTTCGGCGTGCAGCTCCGCAACGATTGGATCCACAACGGCCTTTTCCGGACGGAAGATCGCGTGCGTACGAGCCAAACTTACTACACAGCCAACTATCGGGATGAACCCTCCTCCCTCGATCAGGTCGCGGTTTTGCCCACGGACACGGATCTAAATAAATTTACGGAGACGATAGGAAGTTTCTGGGTGGAAAATAAAATCCAGTGGGCTGACAAATTCCGCTCGGAAGTGGCCCTGCGTGGCGACGACGGCAAGGGTGTCGTCACCAGCTTTACCAACCCCACCAACCCCAGCTATCCCTACGATCCCTTCCCTGCCAACTTCAATCCCAATACCCACCAATCGGTCACCAAGTTCCTGCCCAGCCCCAAAGCAAGTTTGATCTTCGGCCCGTGGGCCCATACGGAGATCTATGTGCAGGGCGGAGCCAGTTTTCACACCAACGACGTGCGTGGCGCAACCCAGCTGTATGAACCGGTTTCGCCGGCCTATCCTTACTACAACACGCCGGTCCCCATTAAGATCCCGTTTCTGGTCCAAACCAAAGGCGCGGAAGTCGGTGTGCGCACTGCGTCCGCCCCACATCTGCAAAGCACCGTTGAGATCTGGTATCTCCACAGTAATTCCGAACTGCTGCAGGATGGCGACACCGGAGGCACGACTCCCTCAGTTGAGTCGAGCAACCGCTATGGCTTCGAAGTCGGGAACTACTACACGCCTCAGGAACATTTGGTTTTTGACGCTGACTTTGCCGACTCACGCGCCCTTTTTACCCAAAACGACCCATATGATTCGACCTTCTACACCACCAATACCCCGACGGGTGCCATGCAGCTTTGCCCACGAAACTCCAATTGCTATGGGCTTGTCCCAATCGGGGGCGGCGCGTACCTGCAAAATCATTACGGCAAGCTAGTGCCCGAAGCGGTTCGGTGGGTGGTCTCAGCAGGCGCCACATTGCACGAATACCAAGGCTTTTCCGCGAGTTTGCGCCTGCGCTACTTTGGCCCGCGCGATTTGACGTCCGACGGGCTTTATACCTCACCCCCAACGTGTTTGGTCAACCTGGGAGCCAGGTATGAATTCAACAAGCACTGGAGCGTCTTGGGAGAAGTTTTGAATTTGTTGAACCGCCGGGATCACGACGTTGACTACGCCTATGTATCCCAGATAACGCCGGCAGCCGGGCTGGGGCTGCCAGCAACACCACCAACAACACTAGCAGGGCAGGAACTGGTTGCGAGTGTTATGAATGCTAACGCGGCATTCACAAGGGTGATGCACCCCGTCGAACCGGTTCAGGCGCGATTCGGGTTAGTTTACAGTTTCGGGAAGTAATGAAGTTTCAGCTGATTGATTCACTAGGCACGGTGCCTGTCCCCCGCGCTCAGAATCCCTTGCCGGTCGAGGTCATCACCAGTTTCCCGTGCTTCACCCCCCGCAGGCTCAGCATGTGGTCGGCCAGGTGCTTTACCTCGCCCGCCAAACCCTTCATGATCACCACTTCCAGGCAGTTGTTCTCGTCCAGATGAACGTGTGTCGCCGCCAGTACATTGCCATGATGATGATGCTGCGCCGCATTCAGCTTGCTGGAGAGTTCGGGACGATGGTGGTCATAGACCATCGACAGGGTCGCCACCACCGGCTTGTTGGCGTTCACCTCTTCGCTCACCAGCATCTCGCGAATCAGGTCCCGCAACGCTTCGGAGCGGTTTCCATAGCCTCGTTTGGCAATCGCCTTGTCGAACTTCTCCAGCAGATCCTGCTCAATCGAAACCCCGGTCCTGATCAGTTCGCCCATCTTCCAATTCCCTTCGCGCTCGCCCCATCCTGCGAGCTTCTTCTCCCAATCCTAACCGCTCCCGCCGATCCAAACCTATTCCGGCCGCCAATTTTTGCGCCGGCTGGTCAGCGCTTCACGGTACCCGCCGTAGGTTACTAACGATACTTGTCCTAATGGACCATCGTAGTTAATATCATTGCGCCATATGGCCATGATCTTTGGTTCTTGGCACCATCCGGCATCTGGCAGCTTTTTCCTGTGGCGGGAGTGTAGTAACTTAAAGCAATCATCCTGATGCAGACTTAGCAAATTCATGGGTTAGCTCCATGTCCGACCGCAGCAAGAATCCGCGAGCAACGGGAGACGCATCAGTCCAGTCTCATACCTGCCCGGAGCAGCTGCGCCACGAGCAGCAGCGCGAACTCACCATCGAGTTCTTCCGCCTGGTCAACGCCAGCGACTCCCTCCACGGCCTCGTCGGCGCCGCGGTCCATTTCTTCCAGCAACATAGCCAGTGCCAGGCCGTCGCCATCCGCCTGCTCCGCGGCAACGACTTTCCCTACGCCCATGCCCAGGGATTTTCCGATAAGTTTCTCGTCTGTGAGAACCACCTCGCCGCCCGCGACTGCTTCGGCGAAATCATCGCCGACAGCTCCGGCGCCGTCCTCGAATGCTGTTGCGGACAGGTCATCACCGGCCGCTTCGACCCGTCCCAGCCATTCTTCACCCCCCAAGGCAGCTTTTGGACCAACAGCGCCGACGAGGACCGCTCCGCAGCCTGCAACGCGCCGGCCTATCGCGGCCGTTGCAGAAGCGAAGGATTCCAATCCATCGCCCTCATCGCCTTAATGGCGGGTAAGCAGCGCATCGGCCTGCTTCAGCTCAACGACCAGCGAACCGGACTCTTTACCCGCGAGAACATCCTTTTCTGGGAGGGTCTCGCCACCCACCTCGCCGTCGCGCTCGCCCGCTTTCTGGCCGAGGAAACCCTCCGCGAGAGCGAGCAGCGGCTTCTGCAGGCGGTCAACATCGGCCGCCTGGGCATCTTCGAATTCGACCACGCCTCCGGAGCCGCCCACCACTCACAAACCTTCAACGCCATCTATGGTTTAGACAGCAGCGCTCCCGCCACGTTCGAACATGTCCTGGCGCGCATCTTCCCCGAGGACCGCGAACCGCTTGTAGCGGCCTTGCACCGCAGCCTCGATCCCGCGGGCGACGGCCTGCTGCAGCGCGAACACCGCATGCTCCACCCCAACGGCATCCGCTGGCTTTTCGTGCGGGCCCAAACTTTCTTTGAAGGCATCGGCGCCGCCCGCCATCCCGTCCGCACGGTCGGAGCCGTCATCGACATCACCAGCCGCAAGCAAACCGAACTCGAACTCAGCGCCAGCCGCCAGCAGCTGCGCACCGCCCTCGACGCCGCCCAGCTCGGTGTCTGGAGCCGCGATCTGACAACCGGCATTTTCACCTGCGACACAACGGCACGCAACATGATCGGTGTGTCCGGCGAGGAGGTCCTCACCGCCGAATCCGTGTTGGCCTACGTCCTTCCCGAGGATCGCGAACACGTCCTCGCGGTTCGCGCTCAGCTGGAAAACTCCGATCACTGCCTCAGCACCGAATTCCGCATCCGCGCCGCCAGTACCGCCATCCGATGGCTCTCCGTCTGGGGCAATCTCGTCCGCGACGCCTCCGGCCAACCCATCAAGCTGACCGGAGTCGTCCAGGACATCACCAGCCGCAAGCAGGCCGAAGAGCAGATCAACCAGCTCGAAGAGCAGTTCCGCCACGCGCAGAAGATGGAAGCCGTCGGACGCCTCGCCGGAGGCATCGCCCACGACTTCAACAATCTCCTCATGGTCATCCGCAGCTACACCGAACTGCTGGAGGATAGGCTCCCCGCGAAAGATCCCACACGCCGCAACACCCAGGCCATCCTGCACGCCGCCGAACGCGCCGCCAGCCTCACCGCACAGATGCTGGCCTTCAGCCGCAAGCAGGTGCTCTCCCCGGTCCCGCTCAACCTTAACGACGCGGTCTCGGAGGCGGCCAAAATGTTGCAGCGCCTCCTCGGTGAAGATATCGACTTGCGCGTCCAGCCCGCCGCATCCCTGTGGATCGTCCGCGCCGATCCCGACCAGATCGCCCAGGTGCTCATGAACCTCAGCGTCAACTCGCGCGACGCCATGCCCGTGGGCGGCCTCCTCACCCTGGAAACCCGCAACGTAACCACCGACCCCACCCTCATCGCCCGCTACCCGTTCATCGCACCGGGAGACTACGCCGTGCTCTCCGTCACCGACACCGGAACCGGAATCTCCAAAGAAGTACAGGAGCGCATGTTCGAGCCCTTCTTCACCACCAAGAGCGTCGGCAAGGGAACCGGCCTCGGTCTGTCCAGCGTCTATGGAATCGTCAAACAAAGTGGCGGCTACCTGCTGTGTGAAAGCGAGCCGGGACAGGGCGCTTGCTTCAGCGTCTATCTCCCCCGCATCCAGCACGATCTCTCCGAAGAGGAACTCTACCAGGCCAACTGGCTGCTCCACGGCAATGAAACCATCCTGATCGTCGAAGATGAGGAAGCCCTGCGCGCGTCCATGGGCCAGTTCCTCACCGGACTCGGCTACACCGTCCTCGCCGCCGAATCCGGCCAGCAGGCTCTGGCCATCGCCCAACAGTACCGCGAGCCCATCCACCTCATGATCTCCGATGTCGTCATGCCCCGCATGAGTGGCCGCGAGCTCTCCCAGTCGCTGGCCGGCTTCCGCCCCAACATGAAGACCGTATTCATGTCCGGATACATCGATGACGCCGTCGAGCGCCACGGTCTGCAAACGCAGGGTGTCGCCTTCCTGCAGAAGCCCTTCAGCCTCACCGTGCTGGCGCGCAAACTGCGCGACCTGCTCGCCTGACCAAGCGCAACGCTCAGCTGTCGAATTTTAAGGACGGGTGGCCCATATTTGCCCTCTGTTGGCAAATGTGGGGATGCAGGCCGCCTCCATAAGCCCCAGAGTTCCTTTTTGGGATAGTGAGCTACTTGGCGATTTATCGACAGTTATTTAACAGGAACGCTCGCTCCTTGGCTACGGACCCACAGTCTGGGCTAAGAAACACGCTAGTAACCTCAATGCTGCTCACGCTCTCCCCTGCAACCCCCGGATACGTCATCGCCATATGCATAGTCGTGTGAATCTTCTCGCGGGTTGCCCACGAAGTCTTGTTCTCCGTTACGACAACATGCCACTAGCGTCGCACTTGAGGCCAGCCGACCTTCCTTGGGCGTCTTCCGACCGTTGTGTGAAAACGCAGCCCTCGGGTGCGGGTGCAGTTGCGATGGCGGTATCTTTTATCCACTTGGCTTCGTCCATGCAGGTGTGCACCCGCACGGTAACGGGAGGATTGATCGATTGCATTGGGAAACCGAGAGTAAGCACTAAGCCGTTCTTCCTCATAGCCGCTGCCATCTCAGGCGGAACCGTAGCCTTTCTACGAACAGTCACGTCCCACAGCCCCATTCTTACCGGCGTGCTCTGTCGCCGTCGCAGTGCCGCACCAGACCAGAAAGCCCACAACCACTGCCGCCAGACGCATGTCGTCCTCGTTAACTATTCCTGCTCCGTAGCACCTTACCCCGACTCACGGCCAAATTCCAGTATTGTTGTCGATAACAGGCCAAGTAGCTCACTATCCCAGAACGGGAACTGCATCGAGACTCGGATGTTTGCAGAGGTGGGAGGTGGCCGAATTCGATTGTACTCAATGGCCCCTTTTCGATTGTGTTGAAGCCAGCGTACGGTTTGAAGGGTGGCTTCACTCCGTTGTATTCGCAGTTTTTCCTTCCGCGCCTACTGCGACTCGTACGCCATTTCGATCAGCACGTCTTCCGGCGCAACCTGAATCTCCAGCGAACCTTCCTGCGGCAGCGCGTCCACCGGCAGCCGGTCGCGGTACAGCACGAAGCGCAGGTTGAAGGTGTTGCCCTCTTCGGCGCCCAATAGCTCCATTGGCAACTTCAGCGCCAGCACCTTGCCCAGCGCCACCTCGGCGCCCTTGGGCTGGCTCATGGCTAGCCAGCGCGGTGCGCTGTGCCGTCCTGCACCAGCTTCCAGCCGCTCAGCACTCCCTGCGCCACCTCGGCTTCCAACCGGAAATTCGCCACCGCCAGTTCGCCGTCGCGCAGCGCCAGATGCAGCGTCGCCATCGTCACGCTCTCCGGCAACTGCGCCGCAAAATCCAGACGCGCATACAGGTGCGCCTCGTCAATGCCGGCATGGATCGCCTCCAGCACAAACAACTTGCCGTGCATGCTCCCACCCCGGCGGTCGCTACTGAACATCGCCGCGCCCATCCAGGCAAAATAGCTGCTCACCTGCCCATCGATTGCGGGCCGCACATACGCCGTCTGCGGCACAAACTTCATGCGCGCCGGCACCCCCGAAATCGGACGCGCCAAATGATCCGGCGGAACTCCGCCCAGCGCCGTGTATACATTCGAGAGATGCTTGCGGTACAGCTCGTCGAAGTCGCTATCGTTGGCCGAGTGATGCTCCGGACCGTACCACCAATTCCAGTCGCTGCCTTCGGCGATCAGCAGTTCCTCATAGGCCAGCTTGCGCTGCTCCTCCCGCGCGCGGCTGGCGTTGTCGTCATAAAACTCGCGCGCCTGGGCCAGGTAATCCCAGCTCTTGTTGTCCTCCGGCGCTCCAATCCACACGTTGAAGTTGGCATTGATCCACGACCCCGGAACCAGCCCCTTCAGTTTGCCGAAGCTCGACGCCCTCTGCCGCGCAATCGCCTCTGAAATTGTGATGGCCTCGATCTGCGGATCGCCCTCCAGCTTGCCGTAGAAGCGGCGCAAAAAATCCCGCCCATTGCCTTCGTAGCTCTCCCAGGCGTTTTCCCCGTCCAGAATAATCGGCACCACCGCGTCGCGCCCCGCGTCCAGCACCGGCGCCGCCGCCTTTTTGATGGTGTTCATCAGGTGCTCGGCCGCATCCGCCGCCTGCATCCCGGCATACACAAAGCCCAGCAGATCGCTGATCCGGTGGTCGCGGAAGACCATGTTCATCGTCTGCCCGTCGCGCTCCCAGCGGTAAATGTTGTAGAGCTTCTCGGCGCTGCCGCGCTCCAGAAAGCCTTCCGGATCGCGCCTCATCTCGTGGCCCAGGCTGCGTCCCAGCACGCCTTCGTCGGTGGCCATCCACTGCACGCCCAGCCCCGCCGCAATCCGCAATACCTCGTCGGAGACCGATCCCTCGCTCGGCCACATTCCCACCGGACGCGTCCCGAAGCTGCGCTCGTGCGCCTCCAGCGCCCGCCGTATCTGCTCCTCCGCATCGTCCGGACGCCGGAAGCGCTCGCTCGGCAGCGGCAGTCCCGCAGTTGACTCGCGCCCCGTGTTGCTGTCGCACAGCAGCGGAAGTATCGGGTGATAGTACGGCGTCGTCGAAAGCTCCACCGAGCCACGCTCCGACGCCGCGCGATAGGCCGGCAGCACGCCCCGCAGATATCTCATGCTGCTTGCTCATCACAAACCGCTGGTCTTCCTCGCTGAACCCCTGGCCTTTAACAATCAGCTCCCTGCACCGCAGGCTCCGCCAGGTAGTACTCGTCGAACCAGGCCAGCTGCGACAGCACCTGCAGATCGCGGTAGTCGCGTTCGCCGAAGGTGATGGCTGCGTTGCCCGGGTCCGCTCCCGCCGCCCGCACCTGCTCCCACAGCCGCCGGTAGCGCGGATAGCGCCCGATCATTTGCTCCCCGTGCGCTTGGAAGAAATACGTCAGCGCAAACTGCTTCTCATCCAGGGTCAGCTCCCCGGCCGGCTTGGCGGCAACCTCCCAGAACTGGTCCTTGAAAACCCCCGAGTTGTAATCCTCAATCTGCGCCGCCAGCGACGGCACAATGTTGAAGTTCTGGTGAACCCGCGGAAACTCTTCCAGCAGCTTCACCATGCCGTAGTAGTCTTTGAGCGCGTGCAGACGCACCCAGGGCAGGCGATATTCGCCGCTCACCAGGTCCTTGTAGAAAGGCTGGTGCATATGCCAAAGAAGGAGTACGCGAAGCTTGCCTTGCGCCATCAGAAGTATGAGCCCGGGTTCATGTACGGAATGCCCCTGAAGAACCCGATTAGGATAGCAGCACCCAGCCCCGGCGGCCATGCTAGACTCATCCAAAGAGTTCCGCTCCGATTCACATATTCTGTTCTGCAGGCGCCTGAGGTCGCGCTGTGAAGATTTTTTCCCGCTATATTCTTTCCGAAGTCGTGCAGCACGCCGCCATCGGCGTCACCCTCTTCACCTTCGTCATCTTCATGCGCGACCTCGGACGCCTGCTGGAAATCGTCGTCCGTGACAGTGCTCCGCTGCCCGCCGTAGCCCAGCTCTTCCTGCTCACCCTTCCCGTCGCCTGCACCATCACCATCCCCATGGGCCTGCTGGTCGGAATCCTCATCGGCCTCAGCCGCCTGGCCGCCGACAGCGAAATCACCGCCATGCGCGCCAGCGGCCTCGGCGCATGGAAGTTCGTCCGCATTGTCGCCGTCTTTGCCATCTTTACCTGGCTGCTCGCCATCGGCAACAGCATCTGGCTTGCCCCGGCCTCCTCGGCTGCGCTCTCGCGCCTGGAGGACAAGCTGCGCAGCTCCCAGGCCTCGTTTGAAATTCAGCCCCGCGTCTTTTACGAAGATTTCAAAAACCTGGTGCTCTATGTCCAGGATGTCCGCTCCGGCTCCCATGCCTCCCGCTGGCGCGGCGTCTTCCTCGCCGATGTCACTGACCCGGCCTCCCCAAAAATCACCGTGGCCCGCGACGGAATCATCCTCGCCGACAATCCCAACTTCATCCACATGCACCTCAATCAGGGATCGCAGCAGGAGACGCTGCCCCAGAAGCCCGACGAGTACGAGATCTCAACCTTCTCCCAAACCGATCTGCCCGTCGCGCTCCCCGAACCCGAGGAGACCAAGGCCGAACTCGTCCCGGTCTCCGAAATGCCCACCCGCGAGCTCTGGTACCGCGGCCATCATCCCGAGGCCAACACCGGCAAGCCGCGCACCCCGCAGGACACCCCCGCCGCCCGCGCCCGCTGGTATCTCGTCGAGTTCCACCGCCGCCTCGCCCTGCCCACCTCCTGCCTCGTCCTCGCCCTGGTCGGCGTGCCGCTCGGCCTCTCCTCCAAAAAAGGCGGCAAGAGCATGGGCTTCGTGCTCACCATCGCCCTCGTCTTTCTCTACTACTTCATCTCCCTCACCGGCATCTCGCTGGGACGCAGTGGACGCATCCCCCCCGCCGCCGGAGTCTGGGCCGCTAACTTCGTCTTCCTCATGGGCGGACTCTTCCTCATCCGCCGCGTCGAGTATTCCTTCATCGATCTCGGCGCGCTCCGCACCACATGGGACTCGTTCTACAGTGGAATCCGCCACCGCGTTGTCGTCAACCGCCGCCGCCGGCGCATGGCCGCCGCCCGCAATCCCAACCGCACCGCGCCGGAAGCCAACCTGCGCCGCGGAGCCCGCTACCCGCTCATCCTCGACAAGCTGATCCTGCGCGACTTCGCCACGTACCTCGCCATGATCCTGATTTCCTTCCTCCTGCTCACCCTGGTCTTCACCTTCTTCGAACTCCTCGGAGACATCCTCCGCAACCGGATTCCCATGCTCATGGTGGGCGAATACCTGCTCAACGTCTCCCCGTCCATGATCTACATCATGACGCCGCTCAGCGTCCTGCTGGCCGTCCTCACCACCCTCGGCCTGCTCCAGAAGACCAACGAAATTACCGCGATGAAAGCCACCGGGACCAGCATCTACCGCATCATCGTCCCCATCTTCGTCATCGCTGCCGCCATCAGTACCAGCCTCTACTTCTTCGACCAGCTCTACATCCCCGCCGCCAACCAGCGCCAGGAAACCCTGCGCAACCAGATCAAAGGCAAGCCCGCGCAAACCTACCTGCGTCCCGACCGCAAGTGGATCTTCGGCGAGCACAACACCATCTACTACTACCAATTTTTCGATCCCGACCAGAACACCTTTGCCAACATCACCGCCTTCCAGTTCGATCCCGCAACCTTCGAACTCACCCAACGCGTTCACGCCGCCCGCGCCGTCTGGTCGTCGCAGTTGAACAAATGGGTCTTCGAGCAGGGATGGGCCCGCACCTTCCAGGGATCGGCCATCCAGAGCTACCACGCCTTCGACGCCGACACCTTCCCCCTGTTCATCGAGCCGCCCTCCTACTTCAAAAAAGAAGTGCGCCAGAGCTCCGAAATGAACTCCCAGGAACTGCGCGCCTACATCGCCGACCTGCAGCAGAGCGGCTTCGATGTCGTCCGCCTCAACGTCCAGTTGCAGAAGAAATTCGCCTATCCCCTCATCACCCTCGTCATGGCGATCCTCGCCGTCCCTTTCTCGCTCTCCGCCGGACGCAAAGGCGCGCTCACCGGCATCGCCGTCGCCCTCAGCGTGGCCATCATCTACTTCGTCGCCGCCGGACTCTTCGAAGCCATGGGCAACGCCAGCCAGCTCCCCGCCGCCATGGCCGCCTGGGCGCCCGACCTCATCTTCGCCTTGCTCGGCGGATATTTGCTGCTCAAAGTCCCAACGTAGTGCTTGATCTGGAATAGGCGGGTGGCCCAGAGTTGGCGTTGTTCCAACTCTGGGGCTTTTGTAGCAGTTTGAAGGAAGTCGATATATTCTGGACGCATGCCTGCAGGTCTTGTGCGCCTACAGCAGACTGGACAGTCCCACTTCATCACCTTCACCTGCTATCGGAGGATGGAGAACTTGACGAACCGTCAGGTCTGCGCCGTTGTGCTGCGTGCGCTGGAGAACACGCGCGGACGGTACGGAATCCGTGTATTCGGGTTCGTTCTGATGCCCGAGCATGTTCATCTCCTGCTCAGCGAACCGGAACGCGGCACGCTTGCACGCGCACTGCAATCGCTGAAAAGTGCGTCGGCACGGATGGCGCGAGGCGCACGTGCGGAAAGCGTGGGAGCACGCACTCCCTTCTGGCAGACGCGCTATTACGACCGCTATATGAGAGACTTTGACGAGTTTTCGGAGAAGCTGCGATACATTCATCGCAATCCGGTAAAGCGAGGATTGTGTTCCTCGCCCGAACAATGGCCTTGGAGCAGTTTCCGGCATTACTCGAACGGCGCGAATGTTGGGGTGGAAATCGAGTCGGAGTGGACAGCTCGTGCCAGACACTTTCCAATTCGATAAGGCACAGCCCCAGAGTTGGAACAACGCCAACTCTGGGCCACCTGCCTCGGGAGTGGCTGCGGCTTATTCGACTGCTACGACAGCCGTAGATCCGTCGGGTGGCCCATTCAATCCCTCCTTTGGCTTGAGTGGGGCAGTTCCTCCCTGCACCCGCCGCTGCTAAAATCACATCTATATTTCATTCGTTGTTCGCACAGGTGACTGCCCTTGCAACTCTCCCGACTCCGGCCCTTATTCCCTTACATGAAGAGATACTGGAAGAGCTATCTCGCCGGGAGCGCCGCTGTCCTCTGCACCAACGCCATCATGGTCCAGGCCCCGCGCATCATCGAGCGCATTGTGGACGACCTCAACCGCGGCATCACTCACGGCAAACTGCTCACCTGGTGCTGGCTGCTCGTCGCCGTCGCCCTCAGCAAAGGAATCTTCCAGTTCCTCACCCGCTGGATCATGATCGGCATCTCGCGCGAGATCGAGTTCGACCTGCGCAACGACCTCTTCCGCCATCTCGAATCGCTCGACCCCGGCTTTTACCAGCGCACCCGCACCGGCGACATCATGGCCCGCGCCACCAACGACCTCAACGCCGTCCGCACCCTGCTCGGCCCCGGCATCATGTATTCGGCCAACACCGTCGTATTCACCATCGCCGCGCTCTATTACATGCTCCGCATCAGTCCCAAACTAACCCTGTGGGCGTTTCTCCCGCTGCCCGTCGCCAGCATCATCGTGCAATACTTCGGAGCCCTCATCCACCAGCGCTTCGAGCGCATCCAGGCCAAGTTCAGTGACATCAGCGCCCGCGCCCAGGAGAACTTTTCCGGCGCCCGACTCATTCGCGCCTACGCCCAGGAAGAAGCCGAAGTCGCGCTCTTCGAGACCGAAAACACCGGCTACATCAACCGCTCGCTCCCCCTGGCGCGCCTCATGGGAATGCTCTGGCCCACCCTGGAACTGATGCTCGGCTTCGCCCTCGTCATCGTCCTCTGGGTCGGCGGACGCGAGGTCCTCCAGCATCGCATCTCCGTCGGAGGCTTCGTCGCCTTCACCGCCTACATGCTCCAGCTCACCTGGCCCGTCATCGCCCTCGGCTGGGTCCTCAACATCTTCCAGCGCGGCACCGCCTCCATGGGCCGCATCGAAGAAATCCTCGTCCAGCAGCCAGCGATCTTCGACGCCCCAAACATCTCCACCGACACCGCCCCCATCCGCGGCGAAATCGAGTTCCGCAATCTCACCTTCGCCCATAGCCGCCAGTCGGCGCAAGCCGAATCCCAACCCGGTGTAATCCCGCTATCATCGTCCGTCGAAACCGGCTCAACCGTCCTGCGCAACGTCAATCTCAAAATCCCTGCCGGATCGAGCCTCGCCATCGTCGGCCCCACCGGCTCCGGCAAGTCCACCCTGGTCTCGCTCATCCCCCGCCTGGCCGACGCAGCCCCCGGATCGCTGCTGATCGACGGCCGCCCCATCCGCGACTACCCGCTCGAAACCCTGCGCCGCGCCATCGGCTTCGTCCCTCAAGAGACGTTCCTCTTCAGCGCCACCATCCGCGAAAACATCGCCTTCGGCGTCGAAGACGCAACCGACGAGCAGATCCAGCAGGCCGCCGAGATCGCCAGCATCGCCACCGACGTCGAGAGCTTTCCCGAGCAGTATGAAACCATGGTCGGCGAGCGCGGCCTCACTCTCTCAGGAGGCCAGAAGCAGCGCGTCGCCATCGCCCGCGCCATCATCCGCGAGCCGCGTATCCTGGTGCTCGACGACGCTCTCGCCAGCGTCGATACCCACACCGAGGACCAGATCCTCAACGGCCTGCGCCAGCTCATGCACGGACGCACCACCATCTTCATCTCCCACCGCGTCTCCACCGTGCGCAACGCCGACCGCATCGCCGTCCTGCACCAGGGACACATCGTCGAATACGGCACCCACGACGAACTGCTCGCCCTCAGCGGCTACTACACCGCCCTCTACGACAAGCAGCAGCTGGAAGAAGAGCTGGAGACCGCTTAGTTTTTCGTTAGTTTTTCGAGGGTGTCATTCTGAGCGCAGCGAAGAATCCCTGCGCCGCCTGAATATCTCGTGCAGCCCCAAGCTTTTCAGCCACCAATTGATTTTGATATGGACTGCGAGAGGCGCATGCACCGCGCCAGATGCCCTAGCGCACCAGCAATATCTCGCGAATATTATCTTTACCCAGGAAGAATTTGATCGACGTGTAGTCGTGGAAGAGGTTTTCCACGTGCCGATTCTGGAAGACGCGCTCTAGTTGAAAGCGCGGCCCGTTCTGCAACTCCAGCGTCTCATCGTTCTTGATGTGATAGCGGTAGTACGGCTCCTCTGCCCCCGCGTCGCGTGTGTGGAAGAACGCCAGCAGCGCGCCCCGCGGCTTGGTAATGCTCCGTATGCGCTCCACCACCGGCTTCACCAGCGGCTCAGGAAGGTAGTCGCAAACGTCCCACATCAGCACCGCGTCAAACGATTCCGGATCGTACTTCAGCTCTTCGTCGAGGAACCGCCCTACGTCCACCGTCGTCGTGCCCTCTGCGATTCCAGGAATCAAAAACCGTTCGGCGTGCGCTGCCATCAGCACATCGTCGTTGTATGCCTTGTGTCCCAGTCCGGTGATGAATTGCAGATTGCTGCTCGAGGTCGGCCCCAGGTCCAGAACCTTCTGCCCGTCCGGCCGCAGAATCGCCCGCGTAAAGTGGTGGAATCCCGTCGAGCGCCGCGCAATCCGCACTCCACCTTCGCTCTGCAAAGATGCAGGCGCGCTGCCGCCGCCGAATAATTCGCGAAGGAACCCCACAGGAGACCTGGCCCAGGATGAAAAGTTTGAACCGGCGCGCCCGCGCGAACCGGCCTTCCTACTCTGCTCGTTACTTCTCGCGATCCGCCGCTGCCGCCACCACAGCCGGGGCCCCTGGCGCCGCTGCCACCGGTGCGCTGCCAACCGCCGGTTGCGCCGTCGCCGTCTCGCCCTTGCGAATGTCGATGGAGCCCTTGAAGAACGCCCCGTCTTCAATCACGATGCGCTGCGTAAGAATGTCGCCATTCAGCAGCGCCGACTTCTTCAACTCCACCTTGTTCACTCCGGTCACCGAACCGTCCACCGTGCCGTGGATCGTCACGTCCTTGGCAAAGACGTTGGCCCGCACCCGCCCGTTGGGTCCGATCACCAGGTTGTGATTGTGCAAGTCGATGTTGCCCTCAACTTCGCCGTCGAGGAAAAGATCTTCGCTTCCAGAAAGCTCGCCTTTTATGATGACCGACTTGCCGATATGAGCTACATCTGTGCGATATGGTTCCATTTTAGGAGTCTCCGCAACACGGGGTGGTTGATACGAGGGAACTGCCGGAGCCACCGGTGCCGGGGGCTTCGGGGTAAAAGTTGACGGAGTGTCGTCGTCTTTGCGTGGTTTCCACATCGGATTACTCCCGTTCACTTGTTCAACGCGACCGCCGCAACTCTGGCAGCCCGTTCGCTATCCTCTTGCAACTACGCAAGCATTGGCTCTCTTGACTATAACGAACCCCGGGCCCGTGGGCAACGCCTGCCGGCCTCATTTCGTCCCAGCGCCAGCGGCAGAACTTTCATTTTACTCCAACCGCCTCAGCCGTATCCCCTCTTGCGTACTTAACCCAAGCCGGAGCAAACCGTCCCGCGGACGGCATCCTCCCCCGGTTGGCCTTGCAACGTCAGCCCCCTAAACCGCCTCTAAGAATTTGTCAGACCGCTTATGAACGACCGGCCACTCGCGCACCATGCCCTGCCAATCTCTACCCGGGCCGTGTTCTGTGTCCTGTTCGCCGCGCTTGCCCTGCCCGCCCAATCGCCCCAGACTCAGCCCATCGACCTCATTCGCCAGGCCATCCAGAACGAGCTCCAGGACGACTCCCAAACCCACCTCTTCGCCTGGAAGGCGCGCACCGATCACGCTCACAAGACCCAGGAGGAGTACAGTGTGCAAACCCCCAACGGCGTCGTCAGCCGCGTCGTCCTCATCAACGGACAGCCGCTCAACCCCAGGCAGCAACGGGAAGAGCAGGCGCGCCTCCGCGCCATGCTGGACCCGGAACAAATGCAGCAAAAACTTAAAGAGCAGCGCGAAGACGATGCCCGCACCAACAAAATGCTCGCCGCCATCCCCAGCGCCTTTAACTTCGTTTACCTCAAAAGCGATACGGATTCCAACGGCCATAAGCTCGACATCTTCCAGTTCACTCCCCGCCCCGGCTACACCCCGCCCAGCCGCGAGGTCGCCGTCTTCACCGGAATGAAGGGCGAGCTCACGCTCGATGAGACCGCCATGCGCCTGGCCAAAGTCGACGGCACGCTCTTCAAGGACGTCAACTTCGGATGGGGAATCCTAGGACGCCTCTATAAAGGCGGGCGCTTCATGGTCGAAAAGAGCGAGATCACCCCAACCCATTGGGACACCACCCACATGCTCCTCCACTTCGACGGCAAGGAGCTGATCTTCAAATCGCTTCACATCAATGAAGACGAAACCGACTGGGACTACAAACCCGTGCCGCCCATGTCCGTCAAGGAGGCGCTCGACTACCTCAACCATTCCGAGTCCCCGCAGAACGCCAGCGCCCCCATTAGCCGCGACCCAGGATCGTCTCCCGCCGCACCGTCAGCCGTTCAATTGAATCCTGCCGTATCGCATACCCGCGCCCTGGCCCTGGACTCACCGCAATCGTCCCCTCAGCAGAAACCTTGACCTCCGGCTCGATGATGTCCTCACGCCAGTACCTCGCCGAGGCCGAAACATCGCCCGGCAAACTGAAGCCGGCCAGCGACGACAGCGCCAGGTTGTGCGAGCGCCCGATCCCGCTCTCCAGCATCCCTCCGCACCACACCGGAACCTCGGCCTCCAGCGCCACGTCATGCACCCGGATTGCCTCGGTGAATCCGCCCACCCGCCCCAGCTTCACATTCAGTATCCGGCAAGCCTTCAGCTCAATCGCTGCCAGCGCGTGCCGCGCATTCAAGATGGATTCGTCCAGGCACAAGCTCGTCTTCAGCTCGTGCTGCAGCAATGCATGAAGATAAATCTCGTCGCTCCACAGTGGCTGCTCAATCATCAGCAGCCGGAACTCGTCGAACTTCTTCAAATGCTCCACGTCATTCAGCGTGTAAGCGCTGTTGGCGTCGCAGGAGAGCAGAATCCCCGGCCAGCGCCCGCGAATCAGGGCCAGCACCTCCACGTCCCACCCCGGCTTCACCTTCACCTTGATCCGCTGATACCCGGCCGCAATCTCCTTGGCAATCTTTTCCAGCAGCTGCTCGTGCGACCCCTGAATCCCAATCGAAACTCCCGCCGCCAGCTCCTTCCGCGTGCCTCCCACCAGCTTCCATAACGGAACCTGCTTCACCTGTGCCTCGGCGTCCCACACCGCGTTCTCCAGCGCCGCCTTCGCCATCCTGTGGCCGCGCACCGCAGGCATCCGGAACGCCGCCTCTCGTCCACTCTCCAGTTCCCTGCCCGCCAGCGCCGGAGCCAGATATTCGCGCAGCACCAGCCACGCCGTATCGGTGGACTCCTCGCAATAAAACGGATGCTCGCCCGCCGTGCACTCGCCCCATCCATCCACGCCCTCGCAGTGCACCGTCACCAGCACAATGCGACGCTCCGTGGTGCGCCCAAAGCTGGTCTCAAACGCATCCACCAGCGGCATGCGGATCTCGCGCAACGTAATCGCCTCAATCTTCATTCTTCCCGCCCCATTCCGGATCCAAACACTTAGAGTGTCACCCTGAGGGAGCGGCTGTAGTTGCCGCGAGTCGAAGGGCCCCTACTTACGCGCAAGTCCCTGCATTCGTAGGGGTGCTTCGATTGTGCCTCTACCCTCCCACCAGTTCCTCAATCAGCCTCTCATACCCGTCCACCATCGCCCGGGCGGAAAACTCCCGCTCCACCCACGCCCGGCAATCCTCCGCGCGGATTGCCCCCAACCTGCCGCACGCCGCGGCCATCTCCTCCACGCCGCCCACCAGGTAGCCGGTCCCCTCGGCCATCACTTCCTCCAGTGCGCCCCGGCGGAAGGCGACCACCGCAGTCCCGCTTGCCATCGCCTCCAGCGCCACCAGCGAAGTCGTCTCGCCCACCAGCGAAGTCACCAGCAGCCCCCGCGCCTGCCGCAGCAACTTCGCCTTCTCCGCAAACGTCGGCAGCGGAACCCATCGCACCCGCCGCCCGTCGATCCGCGGCCTTACCTCGCGCTCCCAATACTGCTCGTGCCAGGCAAACGGATACACCTGCCCCGCCAGCACAATCGGCATCCCCGCCCGCTCCGCCGCCGCAATCGCCAAATGCGGAGCCTTCTCCGGACACACCCGCCCCAGCCACAACAAATAATCCGCCTTTTCGTCGCCATTGCCAGTTGCCGCAAAGCGCCCCACGTCGATCCCGTTCCGCACCACCCCCAGCATCCGCGGAAGATCCATAAACTCCCGCCGCTGCGACTGGCTCACACAGTGAAACCAAACCTTCCCCGCCCCACTCCCATCCACTCCCTTAAACGCCTCCGCCCCATACAGCTCCCGAGGCAGATGAAGTGTAGTAAGTATTGCCCCCCGCACTGCCGCCCCATCCCCGCAGACATGACGGAAGAACTGTCCGCTGTGATCCAGCACCAGCGCATAGTCGCCTTCCGCGCACGCCGCCAACACCCGCTCCGCATGCTCGTGCTCGCACTCCGCGAAGGCATCCGACTGTGCGCCCGCGTCGGCAGCGCAGCGTTACCCGTCTCCACCAGCCGCCCCGATACCCTCGAACCCGAGCACGCCGCCACCTCGGTCTCCCACCCGCGCGCGGCCAACTCCCGCTCCAGCGTCCACAGAATCTGCTCTGCCCCGCCCGCGCTCTCGTCGCTCACCGGCAGCAGCGGATAGGCCACCAGCAGCAATCGACTCTTCTGTCCGCTCAACGCCCGCTCTCCAAAAACTCCGCCAGCCGAGCGCTCACCTCGCGCGCGCTCATCCACCACCCCCAGCACTCGTAATTCGTCCGCCCCTCATGCGGAGCCCGTCCGTAGTCGTATCTCACCTGTGGACGCACCACCTCGCGTCCCAGGTCAAAACTCTCCAACAGCTCGCTCTGTTGCGACTCATATTCGGCTAACATCGCCCGTTTGCGCTCCAGCTCCGCCGCCGAAATCTCCACCCGCTGCTCCGTGCCGTTCGCGCACAAAAACTCCTGCAGCCGCAGCTCCCCATCCGGATCAGTCTGGGTGCCCCATATCTGCCCGCTTTTCGCAGATGTGGGATGTGCGCACTCCGCGTACTCCCCATCGCCTTTACCTTTAACCTCTGAAACCTTGAAACCTTGAAACTTTGAAACCCGCCCCCTCGCATACACCGCCGTCTCCCACACCGGAACCCCCAGCCGCGCCCCCAGCCGCGCCCCCAGCAGGCTGCAGCAATCGTGGTCCGGATGCCCGCCCTCATACGCCAGGGTCGCAATCGCCTCCGGCCTCACCCGCTCCGCCACCTTCGCCACCAGCTCATAGGCCGCCGCCAGATTCAAAAACAGCCGCTGATCCTCGAGCCGCACATCCTCCTCCGCCAGCAGCACCAGCTCCCGAATCCCCACCACCTGCGCCGCCCGCCGTGCCTCCTCCCGCCGCACCGCCGCATACCGTTCCCGCGACCCGTACCTTCCCCAGAAGAACTCATCGCGCGGAGCCCCATCGGTGGCAATCACCACCACCGCCTCGCGCATCTTTTGCAGCAGCGCGCCATAGCCCACGCACTCGTCGTCGGCATGGGCCACCAGCACCAGCACCCGCCCCGTCAGCTCCGCCTTCCATTCGCGCATGTGCTCACCCCTTCAACGCTCAGTGAGATGGCAACGTAAGATGCAGGTTTGTATCGCGGCAGGAGATGCCGCCGCAGGGCGGCCTCGCTTTGGTTTGGTCGGTCTTGTTTGGTCGGTCTTGCTTTTGTTTTGTCGCTCTTGCTTTTGTTTTGTCGCTCTTGCTTTTGTTTGAAGTGTCATCCTGAGCGAAGCGAAGGACCCCTACACATCTCCAATATCCCGTACCGTCCCAAGGTAATTTCCACCACCGGCGCCACACCAGCCGCGACCTCGACCTCTAGTTCGGTAAAGTGTCGCGCACCTCAACCCCCGCCGGCGTAACGCACTTGCCCTGCCTGCACGTCATCACCACGTCAAACTTCCACGTCTCCGGCCCGCTCTTCACAATACTGCCCCGCTTCGTGGTTGAGGCAGGAACCGGGGCAGGAGCCTTCGCCGGAAGCAGCCTCACATCCAGCCCATGCCCGGAGGAGCGTGCGGAAATCTCCATTTCGTCGTCCTTCTTCTCCATCGCAAACGATGCCTTGGCATCCAGATACCAATAGCCCGGACGCAACAGCGTAGGCTTCGGCGTAAGGATGTAGGCGGTCTCCGTCCCGTTGTCATCCACCGTCACCCGCTGGCACACGGCAAAGGCAAAGCGCACCAGCGTTCCCTTGCCATACTTCCCCACAGGAAAAATCGTCATCCCGATTCCCGACGGCGTGCTTCCCTTCCATTCCCTGCCGGGATCCCTGCCGTTCCTCCCCAGCGCAACCGTCCCCCAGGGGCTCTCCAAGGTCCGCAACGGCGGCGAATCCAGCTCCCACGAAGCCTCGCAGCTCCCATGGATCCCCGCCGTCACGGTGAGCGTTTGTCCAAACATCAGGGTTGAAATCAGCATTAATGCGCAGAAAAAGACACTTCGAACCATACGCTCCATCCAAACTCTCCTTTTTTTCAGCTCTGGGTTGCCCAGACTACACCGCCCCCACCCGCCTCCGCAAGACCACGCGCCCGCCCCGCGCCTGCGGCCGGCAGCGAAGCGTTACCCGCCCAGCGCCCGCTGGCGGTGCCCCACCTTCGACGCGCCGCCGTTGCGCGGCTAAGGTGGGAAGCAACATGCGCACACACCGCAGCGCCTTCACTGGTGCCCCATATCTGCCCGTCGTTGGCAGATGTGGGAAGCGACATGCCACCCCCTCGTGCCTTTGCCCTTCCTCTTAACTTTGAAACCTTAAACTCTGAAACCTTTCCTATTCCTCCGGCTCCGCCTCTTCCTTCCCCGGCACTCTCCGAGCCGTCGGATCGGCCACCCGCGTCGGCTCTCCCACCTGCTGCGCCGCGATCGCCAAAAAGTAGGCATGCCAGAACGGCTCTTCGATCGCCTTCAGCTGCGCCGCAATCGTCATCGGAGACGCATACGCCGCCAGCGAAACCAGCGCCCACGACTGCGCATCCGGCTTAAACAATCCGCGCACTCGCCCGCCCTGTACCGGGCGTTCACCCGTTGCAAACCCCTCGCAATCACCTCGCGCAAAACCTCCGGCCCGCTCTTCTCCCGCATCGCCGCCGCCAGCTCGCCAAATGACTCCTGCAAACCCACATCAACCAATGCGCCCGCAGCCGACCCAGCGCCCGCGGTCGGAGCGGCCGCAGTTCCCGCATCCCCGTCAGCGCCTGCCCCACCCGGTGCCGCAAACAGCCCCGGCCAATCCTTCCTCGCCTTGTCATAGGCCTTCGGAGCCGAGAGCCGCACCTCGTTCAGCGCCTCCGCCACCTGCCGCTGTTCCTCGCCGGTCAGCTCCGCAGCGTCGCTCGCAGCAGCGTCCTTGGCCGCGGCACCCTTCGTTCCGCCATCGCTCCCAGAGGCTTCGATCCCCGCCAGCTTGCCCAGTTGCGCCACCACGGCCTGCCCCGCCTCTTCCGCGCTCTCGTCGGAGATCGCCTCCATCGCCACCGCCTGCTCCAGCAACCCGGCAAACTCCCTCACTCCGAACACGCCTTCCTGCCCGCGCGCAAACACCGCCAGTTCCTGCCGGAAGAAATCCTCCGCCGCATCCTCATCCGGGCGCAGCCGTGCCAGCGCCGCCGCGCTCGCCTCATACGGAAACCCTCCATGCTCGCCCCACCTCCGCCCATGCTCCAGCAGAGTCTGCGCTCCCGCCGCCCCGTGGTGTTGCATGTACATGGCAAACACCAGCCGCGACGCCATCGTCCGCGCATCCTCGCGCCTGCCGCCCTCGGAAGGCAGCGTATCCAGCAGCTCCAGCGCCCGGTCCGGGTCATACACCGCCACCCTCGCCGCCGCCGTAGCAATCGCCTCATTCCGGGCGGCCCATTCCCGGGTGGCCCATATTTGCCCTCTGTTGGCAAATGTGGGGAACAAACCGCCCGGCAGCGCAGCGTTACCCGCCAATGCGCCCGCGGCCGGCAGCAAAGCGTTACCCGACCCAGCGCCCGCGCCCGGAGCGGCCGTGTTGCCGCGTACCCGTCACCGTCCCCCGCCGCCGTCCCATCCCCCGGCAGCTCCTGCGCCAGCCCAAACAGCTCCTCGGCCCATTGCTTCTTCTCCGCCGCCATCACCTCGGGACGCATCGTGTACAGCAGCCGCTCATCAGCGCCACCCGCTGCCTCGGCTCCAGCCCAGCCCCAGCGCATAGGCGTTGCGCACCATCTGCTGCGCCAGCTCCATCTGCGCCCGCGAAACCGCCGGCGCCGCCTTCGCCCTTGCTTCTTCGCGCGCCGATCGCCGTCCCCGCCGCGCCGCCCTGACGCCGGCACGCCGCCAGCACGCAGACAACAGCGCCGACTACCATCCACTTCGCTCTCACTTCGTCCTCCCATCACAAAAACTGCTCTCCCCCGGATGCTACAATCCCGCCATGTCCAAGGCTCGTGCAAAGAAGATAAAGCTCCTGTTGCTGGATGTCGATGGGGTCATGACCGACGGCAATTTTCTACTTCCTTCCCGCCGCATCCCGCCGCCGCCAGGCAAGTGCCGCAGCGCTCTCCAGCGAGCATGGTGGTCAAAGGCTTCCACGCCCATGACGGCGCCGCCTTTTCGCTCGCCCGTCTCGGCGGAATCAACACCGGAATCATCACCAAGCGCGTCTCCGAAACCGTCCGCCTGCGCGCCCGCGACCTCAAAATCGAGCACGTCTACCAGGGAGCCGCCGACAAACTCGCCGCCTTTCGCGAAATCCTCGCCGACGAAAATCTCAAGCCCGAAGAAGCCGCCTTCGTCGGCGATGACATCATCGACCTGCCCGTCATGCGCAGCCTGCGGCCTCGCCTTCGCCGTAGCCAACGCCCGCGAAGACGTCAAAGACGAAGCCCACGTCATCACCGATCATCGTGGCGGCGAGGGAGCCGTCCGCGATGCCATCGAATACATCCTCAAAGCCCAGGGCTCGCTTGCCCGCTGCGTCGAGGCCTACATCGCCGACCTCACCCCCGCCGCCGACAAACTCCAGTAACCCGCCGCACGCAAAAAACCCACCGGCTACTCAACCGGTGGGGCATCACTCCGGGCGCATCCCTCTCGGGACGTACCCCCTTCAGGAGTCGGATATTCTTTATACACCGGCCTCAGCTAAAAACATTAGCTCCTAAGACCAAAATTCGTCCTCCGTTCCAAACCGAAGTACACTGTCCCATCGCAGGAATTCCCCCGCCAACCGTTCTAAAGGGTCATCCGCGAGGCGTCCTCTTTAAGCTGTCATCATGACCGAAGCCGGGTGCCCCACCTTCGCGTCGCGCCTTTCGACGCTAAGGTGGGAAGCAATCTGCCCATAGCAGCGTCCTTGGTTTTGCTGTTGCTTTTGCCGAACCTCTGAAACCTTGAACCTTTGAAACCTTGCTTTTATCGCAGCAAATCCTCCAACTCCACGCCCTTGTCCGTCTTCTCATCGCGATACTTGATAATCACCGGCGTGTACACGCTCAGTCCCCACTCGGCGGCCTTGCCTTTGGTAATCGCCCGCGCCCCGGCCACCACCACCGCACTCTCGGGAACCATCAGCGGCACGCCCTCGTGACGAGCGGTAAATCTCCCCCCGCACGGTATCGAACAGCGGCGTCGAGCGCGTCAGAATCACCCCCGAGCCCAGCACCGCCCGCCGTCCCACCTGCGTCCCTTCGTAGATGCCGCAATTGCCGCCCACCAGCACGTCGTCTTCAATCACCACCGGACTGGCGTTCACCGGCTCCAGCACTCCGCCAATCTGCGACGCCGCGCTCACATGCACCCGCTTGCCCACCTGCGCGCACGAGCCCACCAGCGCATGGGAGTCGATCATCGTCCCCTCGTCCACATACGCCCCCACGTTGACATACATCGGAGGCATGCAGATCACTCCCGGCGCCAGATACGCCCCCTCCCGCACCGTCGAGCCGCCCGGCACCATCCGCACTCCGTCTTCGCTCTTGAACTTCCGCACCGGAAACGTATTCCGATCGACAAATGTAAATGTATCGCCCGCCTGCGTCTCCTCGCTCACACCCAGCCGGAAGCCCAGCAGAATTCCCTGCTTCACCCACACGTTGGCCTGCCAGCGCCCGTCGCGCTTCTCCGCCGCCCGCAGCTCGCCCTTGGACAGCCCTTCGCGAAACGCCAGAAACGTCTCCAGCGCCCCGCGCTCCTTTTTCGCTTCCATCCCCAACTCGAACAGCCGTTCAATCTCGTTTCGTAACTTGCTCATAGTGGAAGCAGTATAAGGCAGAGGAGCGCCAAATGTACTCCGAACGCGCTTAAACATTCCGGAGATCTTGTCGCGGAAATGGCTGGCGCAGACGCAGAAATCCCTCCGCCCCGGCGGAGGGATTCGTAGTTCCTGTGGATTTTGTTCCTGGGCGGCGCAGCGCAGGAGTGCTGTCTACGGCCTGATGACGATGGTGTCGTGATGATGATGATGGTGGTGGTGTCTGTGGTAGGCAAACGCCGGCATCGCTACGCTCAGCAGCACAACAGCCGCCACTAGGGAGATTATTGATTTCTTCAAGGCAATCCTCCGGCAAACGCCGCTCGGACCTTCTGTCGGCGCTCACAATTGCAGTGTTACACCTCTACCGCTGGTGCGCTGAGCAATCCGATACACTCGCGGGAAGGAAAATGTTTCTGCCGAATCAGGAAATCCGGCTACGTTAATCGTGCAGCACCACGCTCACCAGCGAGCTGTGCACCTGCATCCCGTCGCCGTCATACGCGATAAAACCCAATTCGCGGAAGCGATTCAGAAAGAAACTCACGCGCGAGCGGGTGGTGCCGATCATCTCCGCCAGCGTCTCCTGGCTCATCTTGGCAATCAGCGGAATCGGCTTCGACTCCTGCCCAAAGTTCGCCATCAGCAGCAGAAGCCGGGCCAGCCGCTTCTCGCTGGAGTTGAACAAATGGTCCACCAGGTCGGCTTCCATCCGAATATTGCGCGCAAGCATGTAGGCCAGAAAGCGCTCGGCAAATTCCGGGTCCTGATGCAGCAGCTCCAGCATCACCCGCTTCTCCACCCGGATGATCGTGCTCTTCTGCTCTGCGCTGGCGGTGGCCATGCGCAGCGGCTGCCCCGCCAGGCAGCCCTCGCCAAAAAAGCTGTCCTGCGCCAGAATCGCCACCACGGCTTCTTTGCCCCGCTTGGAGACAACCGTCAGCTTCACCTTGCCGCCCTGCACATAGAACACCGCGTCCGCCGGATTGCCCTGCGAAAACACCGCCTCTTCCACCGCATAGTCCCGGCTCGTCTTCCCCGCAGAGAGCTTCGTCAGCAGCAGGCGGGGATCGAACGAAGGAGCTTTCGCGCAATCATGCTTCATCCGTTTCGCCGCATGGGTGCCGGGCGCACGATCCCGCTTACGTCGTTCCCCTTCGCTTCCACGCTTTTCCTGCTTTTCGATCACCGGCCCTTCAACCGCCAAGGAACTCTCCTATCGGATGCAACGTGCGCACGTTATCCGAGTCCCCGAGATTCTACGCTTTTTATCGAAGCGCAAACAAATCTGGAACCCATGAGCACTACAGCTCAGACTCCGCTTTCGCAAGCCGCTAAGGTGGAACTACCTCGCCACGATGCAAAGAGAGGCTCCCCATGCTTTGGACAATTTTCGTAGTTCTTCTCGTTCTCTGGCTATTAGGTTTCAGCCTTCACCTTGCCGGAGGTCTCATCCACATCCTGCTGGTCGTGGCGCTCTGCGTCCTGATCTATAACCTGATCACCGGACGCCGCGGCATCGCATAAACAGGCACGGCGGGTGGCCCCTTCAATCCCTCCTTTGGATTGAGTGGGGCTGTTGATTTTGCTTTTGACCATCCCCCTCTGAATCCTTCTGAACCCTCCGAAACCTCGCACTGATCTAATCTCCATGCACCCACCACCCGATTCCCCATCGGAAGCCGATCCGCTCTCCTGGGCCCACCCCGTCGTCCGCGAGTGGTTTACCGCACGCTTCGGCACGCCCACCGAGCCCCAAATCGCCGGATGGCCCCACATCCTCGCCCGCCGCAGCACGCTCATCTCCGCCCCCACCGGCAGCGGCAAAACCCTCGCCGCCTTCCTCGCCTGCATCGACTCCCTCGTCCGCCAGTCCCTCGACGGCAGCCTTCGCGACCGCACCCAAGTCCTCTACATCTCGCCCCTCAAAGCCCTCGGCAATGACGTGCAGAAGAACCTCGACCTGCCCCTCTTCGAGATCCAGCAACTCGCTGCCGCCCGCGGCTACCTCATGCCCGCCATCCGCACCATGGTCCGCACCGGAGACACTCCCGCCCGCGACCGCGCCCGCATGTTGAAGCTCCCTCCGCACATCCTCGTCACCACCCCGGAGTCGCTCTACATCCTGCTCACCGCCGCCCGCAGCCGAGAAACCCTGCGCCACGTCCACACCGTCATCGTCGATGAAATCCACGCCCTCGTCCCCAACAAACGCGGAGCCCACCTCGCCATCTCCCTCGAGCGCCTCGACGCCATCACCCACGCGCGCCCCAACCGCATCGGCCTCTCCGCCACCCAGCGCCCCCTCTCCCTTGTCGCCGAATTCCTAAGCGGCAACCTCCAGGGTGGCCCACATTTGCCCGTCGTTGGCAAATGTGGGGCAGTTGACCTTGCTGTTGACCTTGCTTTTGCTCCTGATCTTGATCCTGATTTGAAGTGTCATCCTGAGCGAAGCGAAGGACCCCTATTCGATTCCGATCACCCGGGCGGCTCCAAGCTTTCCAACCAGCAATCGATTTTGTCTTTGTCCCCCACCGTGAATACATCGCCACATATCGATCCATTAACATCGGCAAATATCGATCTTCCCACCACCGTCGTCATCCCCTCCACCCGCCCCCTCGATCTTGCCATCGAACTGCCCTCCACCGAACTCGGCCCCATCGCCTCCAACGAACTATGGGACGAAATCTACCAGCGCCTCGAGCAGCTCGCCCTCGCGCACCGCTCCACTCTCGTCTTCGTCAACACCCGCCGCCTGGTCGAGCGCATCGCCCACCGCCTCTCCGAGCGCATGGGAGAAGACCTCGTCGCCGCCCACCACGGCTCGCTCTCGCGCCATCTCCGTCTCGAATCCGAGCGCCGCCTCAAACAAGGCGAGTGCCGCATCCTCATCGCCACCGCTTCGCTCGAACTCGGCATCGACATCGGCAACGTCGATCTCGTCTGCCAAATCGGCTCGCCACGCGCCATCGCCACCGCCCTCCAGCGCATCGGCCGAGCTGGTCATTGGCGTGGCGCCATCCCCAAGGGACGCATGTTCGCCACCACCCGCGACGAACTCGTCGAGTGCGCCGCCATCCTCCGCGCCATCCATCAAGGAGACCTCGACCAGCTCACCCTCCCCGACGCCCCGCTCGACATCCTCGCCCAGCAGATCGTCGCCGCCTGCGCCGCAGATGAATGGTCCGAAGACGATCTCTTCACCCTCGTCCGACGCGCCCGCAACTACCGCGATCTCTCCCGCCAATCCTTCGACAAAGTCCTCGCCATGCTCAGCGACGGCATCAGCGCCAAGCGCGGACGCTTCGGAGCCTACCTCTACCGCGACCAGGTCAACCATCGCCTCCGCGCCCGCCGCGGCTCGCGCCTGGCGGCCATCACCTCCGGCGGAGCCATCCCCGAAACCGCTCTCTACAGCGTCGTCGCCCTGCCCACCGAAACCGTCATCGGCACCCTCGACGAGGACTTCGCCATCGAATCCCACGCCGGCGACATCATGCTCTTGGGCAACACCAGCTGGCGCATCCACCGTGTCGAGTCGCGCACCGGACGCGTCCTCGTCGAAGACGCCCACGGCCAACCTCCCAACATCCCCTTCTGGCGAGGCGAAGCCCCTGCCCGCACCTTCGAACTCTCCACCCACGTCGCCAACCTCCGCCAGTTCATTAGCGACGAGTGTGCAAGCAACGACCGGGTGGCCCATATTTGCCCGCCGTTGGCAAATGTGGGAGGAGCAGATTGTGTGCAGCACGGGTGGCCCATTCAAGCCCCTCCTTTGGGCTTGAGTGGGCCAGTTGACTTGCAGTCTTTGCAGCTGTCAGATGCAGGAATCGATCCCGACTCCCTGCGCCAGCTCACCACCTACATCCGCGAAGGCCGCACCGTCCTCGGAGCCGTCCCCACCCAGCAATGCGTCATCGCCGAACGGTTCTTCGACGAAGGCGGAGGCATGCAGCTGGTCATCCATGCTCCCTTCGGCGCCCGCATCAACCGCGCCTGGGGACTTGCCCTCCGCAAGCGCTTCTGCCGCTCCTTCAACTTCGAACTGCAAGCCTCCGCCACCGACGATGGCATCAACATCGCCCTCGCTGAGCAGCACAGCTTCCCTCTCGCCGATGTCTTCCACTTCCTCCAGCCCGAAACCGTCGAACACATCCTCCAGCAAGCCGTCCTCACCGGCTCGCCCATCTTCGCCACCCGCTTCCGCTGGGACGCCAACCGCTCGCTCGCCCTGCTCCGCTTTCAACACGGCAAAAAAGTTCCCCCGCAAATCCAGCGCATGCGCAGCGACGATCTCCTCGCCGCCGTCTTCCCCGACGTTGCCGCCTGCTTCGAGAACATCCAAGGCGACATCAAAATCCCTGACCACCCCCTCGTCGAAGAAGTCATGAAAGACGTCATGCACGAAGCCATGGACATCGACGGCCTGCGCCGCGTCCTCCAATCCATCCGCGATGGCAGCATCCAGACCATCGCTGTCGATACCCCGCTGCCCTCGCCCTTCGCGCACGAGATCCTCAACGCCAATCCCTACGCATTCCTTGACGATGCTCCGCTCGAAGAGCGCCGCGCCCGCGCCGTCCAGCTTCGCCGCACCCTCCCCGCGTCCGTCCTCGAAGAAGCCGGCCAGCTCGACCCCGCCGCCATCGCCCAGGTCGTCCAAGAATCTCGCCCCGACCTCCGCGACCCCGACGACCTCCACGACCTCCTCCAAACCCTCATCCTCTTCCCTGTCCATGCCCCAGCGGCCGGTGCCTATGCGCCTGCGGCCGGCAGCGTAGCGTTACCCGACCATGCTCCGAATCGTGATTTTGATTTGAAGTGTCACCCTGAGCGCCGAGCGCCCGCGGCCGGAGCGGCGTCCTTTGCCGCGTACCCGCCGCGAAGCTCAAGCGAAGGACCCCTACGCCACTCCGATCTCGCAGTACTCTTCGGGCTTTCCGGCCAGCAATCGATTCCGCCTTCCTCTACATCGACACCTGTCGATATATCATCCGACCGGGTGGCCCATATTTGCCCTCCGTTGGCAAATGTGGGGACAGCTCAACTCACCCACTGGATGCACCACCTCGTCGAAACCCGCCGCGCCGTCTTTGCCTTCGCCGGCAACCGTGAGTTCTGGGTCGCCTCCGAAAAAGCCAACGCCTTTACATCGATATACGTCGATGTATCCTTCTCTCCCGATCCTCCAGATTTACATTCATCGATCTCCGCCCCCGAGACCATCCTCGACCGCGCTCTCCTGGGCTGGATGCAGCACCTCGGCCCAGTTACCACTCAGGAACTAGCAAACCTGCTATCGGTTGACTCATCCGCTAACCTTTCTCGAATTTCCGCAACCATTGCCGGAGAAGTACCCCCCGCTTCCGAAACGATTGCCCAGAACGCCAATCCCTGCCGCATCTCGCCCGCCGCCATCGACGCCGCGCTTTTGCGCCTCGAAGCCACTGGAGCCATCCTCCGAGGCAAATTCCGCGCGGCCTCCGAGGACCTCGAATGGTGCGACCGCCGTCTACTGGCGCGCATCCACCACCTCACCGTCGCCACCCTGCGCAAGCAGATTGAGCCCGTAACGGCGGCCCAATTCATGCATTGGCTGCTCCGTTGGCAGCACCTCGCGCCCGGCTCCACCCTGCGAGGCGAGCACGGCCTGCAGGAGGCGCTGCGCCAGCTCCAGGGCTTTGAAATCCCCGCCAGTGCCTGGGAGCGACACATCCTCGCCCGCCGCGTCGCCGCCTACGCCCCGGCTGCGCTCGACCATCTCTGCCTCAGTGGCATCGCCGGCTGGGGACGCCTCTCGCCGCACCCCGCAACACTAGAAGAGAGCGCTGACGGCCGCATCCGCCGCATCGTCCCCACCTCGGTCGCGCCCATCACGTTCTTCCTGCGCGAACACTGCGCCTGGATGCAGCCGCGTCCGCTCGATGCCGCTTCGGAGTGCGGATTCAGCGCCTCCGCGCGCCTTGTGCTCTCCACCCTGCGCCGCCGCGGCGCCTCGTTCTTCGCCGAGTTGCAGCGCATCACCGCCCTCGACCGCCTCGAAGTCGAGCGCGGCTTGTGGGAGCTGGTCGCCGCCGGATTCGTCACCGCCGACGCCTTCGACAACCTGCGCGGCCTCATCTCCAAAGCTCGTCCTACCGCGCTCTCGTCGCGCGCCCAGCGCCCGCGCCACACCGCCGGTCGCTGGTCTCTGCTCTGCGTTGCGGAGGACATCGCGGGTGACGCCGCCGATGGCGTTACCGGCGAAGATGCCGACAAACCCAATGAATCCGCACCTTCGCGCACTTTCTCCAACTCGCGCGCTGACGCCACCTGCTGGATGCTGCTGGCGCGCTACGGCATTGTCTTCCGCGAGTTGCTGGCGCGCGAAACCAATCTCCCCCGCTGGCGAGAACTCCAGTGGGCCTTCCGCCGACTCGAAGCGCAGGGTCAAATCCGTGGCGGACGCTTCGTCTCCGGCTTCGTCGGCGAGCAGTTTGCCTTGCCCGCCGCCGTGGAGAGTCTGCGCGAACTGCGCAATCTGCCTGCGTCCAACGAACTCATCACCATCTCCGCCGCCGACCCTTTGAACCTCGTTGGCATCCTCGTTCCAGGTGAACGCATCCCTGCTATCGGTCCACGTAGTGTCAGCTTCCGAGCCGGCGTCTACGTTCCCGATGCCGGTGCACCCGCGCCGCTCCAGTCCCCGGATTCCGTCGCTGACGATTCTTCCGGATGCGAAGCTGCGGTGTAGCACTCACCGGCACCGCAGCTGGATCGCCTGGAGTTCGATCATGGCAAAGCGATTGATCGAGGGCATCGACTACACGCTTGACGAGCAAGGCCGCCGTGTCTTCACCGCCGCTTATCTGTTGAGTCTGGGCTATTGCTGCGGCCTGGAGTGCCGCAATTGTCCCTACCGTGCAAAACCTCTTGAGAAGCAGGAAAATCCCGACGCTGCGTGAATTTGACTTAACCGCCCGCACTAAGTAAGAATGAATAGGTCGCAAGTGATTGCGTCCCCAACCAGAGTGGGCCTGTGGCGCAGCTGGGAGCGCGCTTCCATGGCATGGAAGAGGTCGTCGGTTCGATCCCGACCAGGTCCACCAATTTTATCACCAATAAAATCAATAACTTATAAAACGCCAAAGTTTTGTGGAAACTTTGTGGAAACTTTCGGCTAGAATTGCCAAGGAGCACGCACTTGCGCGGAAAACCTGAAGGCCTTTACCTGCGGACGCGGCACTCCGACGACTGCAAGTTCGTAAGCATTGCCGGAGATCGGGACCAGTCCCGGCGCTGCAACTGCATGAAATACATCGCAGGCAGTGCGCCTGACGGGACGCGCATGCGGGAGTCGACCGGAACGACGAGCTGGGAAAAGGCTCGCAAGATCCTGGCGCGGAAGCTCGCGGAGCACGATCCGGTGAACAAGCCGCTCTTCGTGCGCGACTGTCGTCTCCGAACAGAAGAAGGCCACCACCAAAACGATCGCCGAGGCGGTCAAACAATTCCTGGAAACCAAGCGCGGGGAATCTGTCATTGATATGGCGCATTACGAGGGCCTGTTCAACCGGCAGTTCCTTCTCTGGTGCAAGGAACAGGGTTTATTCGACGTAAAGGAACTCGGCCTTGAGCAGGTGACACACTTCAGAAACCAGCTCTCGAACAGAGGCACGGTGAAGAATCGGAAGCTTTCGAGGCTCCGCTCGTTCTCTCGCTTCTGTATGGACCGGCGTTGGATCGATGAGAATCCCGCTAAGCAGCTGAAGCCAGCAAATGAGGACGATCCATCCGTCGAATACTTCCACCCCGAATGAGATGGAAAAGCTGTTGGAAGCTTGCTTCGTCTCACATACATGGGAGCGTGGTCGCGATTACGAGTTCCGGGACCGTCGCCTGCGCGCTCTCCTTTTGTTCATGCGATGGACTGGGCTGGCTATCATCGACTGTATCCGGTTCGAGCGGTATCGTCTCCAGCAGAATGAGGACGACATCTGGTCCGTGTTGCTCCATAGAACAAAGAACGGAAACCCCGTATTTGTCGCTGTGCCGCCTGAAGTAGCCGATGCAGTCCGGGAACTCCCGCCGATGAGTGAGACCTATTTTTTCTGGAGCGGAAATGGCAAGCCGGTCACGGCGGTTCGAGGATGGCGGCGAAGTCTAGCCCACGTTTTCAAGGCAGCAAAGCTGAAGCGGAACAACACGCTGATTCGTTGTCATCCACATATGCTGCGGCACACCTTTGCGATTGAGAAATTACTGGCGGGAGCATCGCTGGAAGATGTTTCCCTGCTGCTCGGACATCGGAGCATCAAGATCACCGAGCGCCATTACTTGAAGTTCGACCAGCGCCGCCAGGACCGGCTGACAAAAGCCTCTATGGTTGACTGGAGCCAAATCAGCAAAGCAAAGTCACCGATGGCAAAGTCTTTGAAACGGCGTATAGCGTCTGCGGCCACATCCGATTAGCAATCACCCACAATCGGCATAGGGGGAGCGGTCGCCCGCTCTCCCCTGCCACACCACCGTACATGCGGGTCCGCATACGGCGGTTCGGTGGGTTGAGCTATCCGGCGAACAAGTGCGGTAGTCCGAGCGAGTCGAAGTAAGCAACTGGTAGCGCAACCGTTAATGCGGGACTATTCGCCAGTCTCCAGCAGGAGTGGCTGCTTCCCACCGTTTGCGCGGCGAGAGCCTTGCCCACTCCTCGTTGTTGAAGCTGCCGAAAGCGCACGCGGCTTTGCTTCCAGTGCAGCCAGATCATGGATCGCAGCCTTCGCCGTATCCACTGATCCAGCTTCCTCAGCACCGAGGGTGTCTGGCAGAAGCCGAAGTAACTCTTCCAGCCACGCAGGTAGCTGGTGAGTTCTCTCGTCGTCCGATCCAGACTGATTCCCCTTGTCCGTCGTGTCAGCTCCCGTATCTTCCGCTTGCATCGCAGTAGGGCCTTGGGCGCGATGCGCCGCTTCGGCTCCTTCGCGTTGCTGATGCTGAAGCCCAGAAACTTCCGCTCCGCTGGCCGTGCCACCGCGCTCTTGGATTCGTTCACCTTGAGTTTGAGCCGCCTGGTGATGAAGCGCGTCACGCTCCTCATCACGCGCTGCCCCGCTCCGCCGCTGCGAACGTAGATGTTGCAGTCGTCCGCATAACGCACGAAGCGATGACCGCGCCGCTCCAACTCCCGGTCCAACTCGTCCAACACTAGGTTCGATAGCAGCGGCGATAACGGCCCACCTTGCGGCGTGCCCTCATCCACCGGACTCACCAGCCCGTTCTCCATCACGCCCGCCTTCAGGAATGCTCCGATCAACCGCAGCATTCGCTTGTCGGCAATACGCAGCGAAACCGACTTCATCAGCCGGTCATGGTTCACCCGATCAAAGAACTTTTCCAGATCGAGGTCCACCACCCAGCGGCGGCCTCCGGCCACATACTCCTGTGCCTTCTTGACCGCCTGATGCGCGCTGCGTCCGGGCCGGAACCCGTGACTGTGCTCGGAAAACGTCCCGTCCCATCTGCCTTGCAGAACCTGCATCGCCGCCTGCTGGATAAACCGATCCAGCACCGTCGGGATGCCAAGCTTGCGCACCCCGCCATCCGGCTTGGGGATTTCCACCCGCCTTACCGGTTGCGGCTCATAGCTTCCACTCAACAGTTGTTCCCGGATCGCTGGCCAGTGCTGCTTCAGGTAGCCCGGCAACTCACCGACTTTCATGCCGTCGATTCCCGGACTCCCCTTGTTCGACTTCACTCGCTGCAAGGCCCGCAAGCAGTTCTCCCGCCCGCAGACCTCCTCCATCACTTGCACTGGGATAGCCGGGCTTTCGCACTCGCGCTCCGCCGTGGACGTTTCGGTCCCTTCCCGTCGAGTCTTTGGAGCTTCACTCCTCCCCTCGACGGCGAAGGCCAGCACCATCTGTAGCTGGTTCTTCTGCCGCTTGCCGCCCATCGAGTCCCGCGGACTACTCGCCGCTCCCTTTCCGTTCGGGCCTTCGCTGCTCACGCAGCTACTACGCCCTCTGCTGACTCCTGCCGCGCGGTCAAGATGAATCGCTTCACCCTCAGTCGTGATTCCACGACACGCAGCAGGTCTCCCGAGGTAAGTTCAACCGCCTTCAGCGCACAACCGCCGGATTTACCACCAGTGCCCTTGATGGATATGGGCTTCGCGTCCATTGGCCCGCTCGCCCGGCACCGTAGGCCTCATCATCCGGTTCTTGTTCATCGGCTCGCGCCTTTGCTCCACGCTTCTTTCAGACCCCGTCTCGCGACGACGCCTTTGCGCTTCGCTAACCCTTCACCTCCATCAGGTTGGGTAGAGGACTTCCACCTCCAAGCTGTTGAACATGCTCGGCACACCAATAAGAATGCCGCAACCTCGTTGCGGCAATTCTGTTCATATTTTGATCCTACTCGGACAAGCGCGCATGGACCCGCATTGCTACACGCTCGGGGATCCGCAGTTGCACCATTCTCCGTTTGCGAGTATTGCGCAGCGGCGGAGAACCAGCTGTTACCTTCATTACGCCTGGCTCTTCCTGAACAAGCCGCCGAACAGTGTTGGAGCTCAAATGCCATGCTCTACCAAGCTCGGCTGGAGTGTAATGTTTGTCAGTCGCTATGGATCCGTTAAGCGAATTCAGACTTCCGCACGTCCGACAGGGGCGGTGGCTTTCTTCATGATTCAGGTTGCCCATGCTTAAGCCCCCACCATGCTGTTTGGCATCGATGGAAACTCGCCAAAGCGTTCTGAAAAAGCGGAGGCATAGAGGTTCATGCATCCCGCCGAAACCAGGTCACAACCCCGAACGGGGCCCGATGTCTTTTCGATCCAACTGATAAAGGTATCCTGCATAAGCAGCTTCCCTGCACGCATAGCGCACATTTCTTGAAATGGGTGAATCAGAATGATAGCTTCGCACCCCGCGGGCGATCTAGACGCCGTCAAGGGACTTCAGCGAAACTGTAACCGAGTTTGGGAACTCAGCGGGGTGCTTGCCCCTCTATATGCGTCAGGGCCTTCCCGGGGCCGGGAATTCACCTTCAGCGACTCACGACCATGCAGAGGATCCACGGACGCGGATGTTCATCTTTGCAAAGCTACTGAGAGCTGTCAAGCAGAAACTCTCCTCGTCTACCGTGCCATTTGTACATTGTACCGACCGCGCCCTCACTGCAGTACTCGAAGAAGCCGTTAGGGAGCTGACTGCATTGCGCGGCACGGTGGGGCCGTTGCGTTGGGCGAGGAGATTTCTTCAGGGGGCGAAGGTGATTGCGCTTGGCATCATTCACTGGCGGCGGCCACCTAGCAAGACCAGCGACCTTCCGTGCGTTTCCAACGCCGGCGCAGAACCCGTTCGCGCTACTGTTCCCCCAAACGACTTAAATTTAGTACTGCTGAACGCCGATTGCGACGTCCATTTCCCCTTCCTGGCGGAGGAATGGTAGCGCGATGCCGACTTGAACGAAGCCGCTGGCGCGGCGGACGCATTCGCGTGCGAGAGTTGAGCCGCGGCTGAGCTGCGCTAAGGTGTGTTGCAGAGGAGGATTCTCTGTGACCCATCTACGTCAGATCATGATTGAGGAGTTGCAGCGTCGCAACTTCGCCGAGTCAACCATCCGCTCCTACGTCCATGGAGTGGAGCATTTCAGCCAGTACTTTCACCGCCGCCCCGACCGACTTGGTCCGGAGCACATTCGCCAGTATCAGGCGATGCTGTTCAGCAAGTTGAAGTACAGCCCGAACACGGTGATCCAGCGTCTTGGCGCGTTGCGGTTCTTCTACATTAAGGTATTGAAGAAGAACTGGAGCGTGGCCGAGACGCCCTACCCGAGGAAGGTGATCCGGCTGCCGGAGATTCTGAGTCCGGAGGAGGTGTCTCGACTCATCGACGCAGCCGACAGCACGTTTCATCGCGCCATGTTGATGACCCTTTATGCCACCGGAGCACGCCGCGCCGAGGCGGCTCATTTGAAGGTCTGTGACATCGATAGCCGGCGCATGGTCGTTCACATTCATGGCGGCAAGGGCAACCGGGACCGGGACGTGATGTTGAGCCCGAAGCTCCTTGATGCACTTCGCGATTATTGGCGAGGACTCCGGCGCAGGCCGACCGAGTGGCTCTTTCCTGGCAACGCATGGCACACATCCAGCCGTCCGGTAACCACCAAGGTCCTATGGATGGCCTGCCAGAGCGCCGCCGAACGTGCCGGCCTGGATAAGAAGCGTATCTACCCCCACCTGCTTCGACACTGCTTTGCCACGCATCTTCTGGAAGCCGGTACCGACCTGCGTACCATCCAGATGTTGCTCGGTCATCGTGACCTCGAAGAAACCACCATCTATCTGCATTTATCCAGCAAGCATCTCAGCGTGACGGCTAGTCCTCTGGATGCGCTTACCATCCGCGAGCAGGGAGGACGAGCAAAGCACGAATGAACCGGCCTCCTCTGGAGGTGGCCGATATCGTTCGCCATGCAGGACCGTCCTTTGTTGAACGCAGTCGCCGGTGGATCAACGGGCAACACGAAAAAGTGTTGCTGGCCATCACGCGCTGCCGCACTGCCGCGCTGGGCGGACATCGCGATCAGTGCGCGGACTGCGGACATACTGCCATCTCGTACAACTCGTGCCGCAACCGGCATTGCCCACGGTGCCAGGGCAATGCCCGCCTGCGCTGGCTTCAGGCGCGGGAACGCGAACTGCTCGCCACCCGCTATGTCCACGTCGTCTTCACGCTACCGCGAGAACTGGCCCCACTCGCGCTGCAGAACAAACGGCTGATCTACAACCTGCTGTTTCACGCCAGCGCCGAAACCCTGCTGGAGATCGCCGGCGACCCTCGCCATCTCGGCGCCGAGATCGGTTTCTTCAGCGTACTTCATACCTGGGATCAGCGGCTGCAGCATCATCCTCATGTCCACTGCGTAGTCGCCGCTGGCGGCCTCGCCCCCGGTCACGCTCACTGGATCTCATCCCGTCAATCGTTCTTCCTGCCCGTCAAGGTGCTCAGCCGTGTCTTTCGCGGCAAGTTCGTCGCTGCACTCAAGACCGCTTTCCGCGATGCCACGCTTGAGTTCCACGGCCAGCTCGCGCCGCTTGCCGATCCGCAGGCCTTCGCATCCTGGCTCAGAGTGCTGTTCCGCAAGGACTGGGTGGTCTATTCCAAGCCGCCCTTCGGTGGACCGGAACACGTGTTGCGCTATCTCGGCAACTACACTCACCGCGTTGCCATCTCCAATCACCGGCTGATTGCTCTTGCTGATGGCACAGTCACTTTCCGATGGCGCGATTCCGCTCACGGCAACCGAAAGCGGCCCATGGCACTGCCGGTCGATGAGTTCCTCCGCCGCTTCCTGCTCCACGTGTTGCCACGCGGCTTCGTCCGCATCCGCAACTTCGGCTTCCTTGCCAATCGGCGACGAGCCGAGCTTCTTCCATTGTGTTTCCGCTTGCTCCCGCATTCAGCGCAACGAACAGAGAGCGCGTCCTCGTCGGCCGCGCTCTCCACTGATTCGCTATGCTCGTGCCCCGTCTGCGGTGGAACCATGCATGTCGTCGAGCGGCTTTCCGCCGCGCAACTCTTCCTGAGGTCCCCGCCACATCCAGGCTGGTGCGCAGCATGAGGTCACATCTCCAGGCCCGAACATTCCTCGTGCAACGGCGCGCACAGTCCCTCTGTGCTTCGCTCTTCTCAGACCAGTATCTTGCGCGATGTTCCGGGCCCCGCGATGCATACTGCTACAACGCCGCGCCCTACGAATGCCCATTCGTGTTCGAGTGCATCGGTTGCAGGCGTGTCCTCGCAACTACTCAAAACCGGCTTAGGCGCATACAAATTCCATAGTCCCGGAGGGCGGCTTCCTTCAAGTCGCTGTATCCGAAGCGCCCCTGGATAGCACAACTGGAGGCAACTCTTCAGTCGTGGGCGCTTCAGATACAGCCCTATGACATATCAGGACTAATCCCGCGAAACAGTCACAAATGTCGGGGTTCGAGGGAGTTAAGACCATTGGCGACTGAACCAAGCCTCGTTCCGGGGCACAGCTAACACGAAGATCTGTTTTCGACTGAGGTAGCGCACACAGGCAATGGACTGGGCGCGCAGGGTCAGATCATCCTCTTCGCCACGGCGATTGGAGGCCGTCTCCATGGCAAAAAGCATGAACAAGCGCAAGCGGACGCCGAAAGCAGTCCTGAAGCTTCCGGACCTTGAACAATCGAAGTCAGCGGTACTGAACAGCCTGACATCTCCCAGTTCACAACGAACCTACGATCATGCGATCAGAGAATTCATCGAATGGTATTGCTCGGAACCCAGGCTCGCTTTCAATAAGACTGTGGTCACACGATACCGAACATCCCTGGAACAGCGGCACTACGCATCAACGACCATTAACCTGCGTCTGGCTGCAGTAAGGAGGTTAGCGTACGAGGCTGCTGATTGCGGTCTGCTCAGTGCAGACTTGGCTGCCGGCATCCGCCGGGTGAAAGGTGCCAAGCGATTGGGGGTGCCTGTTGGTAATTGGCTCACTGCGGAACAGGGCAAGCGCCTGTTGCTGACGGCGGACGGCGCAAGCCTTCGAGGCAAGCGCGACTATGCCACACTGGCGATTCTGCTGGGGTGCGGGCTACGACGGGCAGAACTGACTGCGTTACGCGTTGAAGACCTACAGCAGAGGGAGGAGCACTGGGTCATAGCCGATCTTGTCGGCAAGGGCGGCCACATACGAACCATTCCAGTCCCGGATTGGGTGAAAGCTGGAGTTGACGCCTGGACAGAGGCCGCCGGAATCACTACCGGCACACTCCTCCGTTCGATCAACAAGGCAGGCAGAATTTGGGGCACAGGTTTCAGCCCGAAGGTCATTTGGGGTGTCGTGAAGAAAAAAGCCAAGGACTGTGAGATTCCGTTTCTTGCGTCGCACGACCTCAGGCGGACATGCGCCCGTCTTTGTCATCAGGCCGGCGGTGAATTGGAGCAGATTCAGTTTTTGCTCGGCCACGTTTCGGTTCAAACGACGGAGCGCTATCTCGGATGCAAACAACGATTCCGGAACGCGGTAAATGATCGCATTGGCCTGGAACCGGACCCACAGGTATCTCCGTAGATCCCGCACCGCTTGCCGACTTCAGCAGTAATCCGGAAAGAAGCTGTAACGAGCAGAAAGCACCGCCCAGATCCCTGTCCTACCCGACACTGTCGCGATACTCAGCACCGCCTCCGCGCCACAGCCATGTGGGTAAGTACACAAGCGGTACCTGACGCATAGCCCGTGACTCGTCCGGGAAGAACTTGCAGCAGTGGCAGTGATGCTGCTGCGTGTGGCCGTGCTGCCGCTGCGTGTGGCCGTGCCCGCTTCCGGCAAGCTAACGGCTAATCGCATGCCGAAAGACTTCATCGTTGAGAACTAAGAGCGGGAGTAGGGTAAAAGAAGGTGCAACCCTGGCCCTACAGATCTATTCACACGAGCAGCAATCCTGGGGAATCTGTCCTGTAAAAGGAGATTCCAGCTTACATCGATGTGGCTGTTCCAAGGCCATGGACACGCTTGACTCATGCCAGGGGTAATGGCTCGTCTGCAATCCGTAAGCTCCATTCGCTTCACCCATATGGGTGATCACCATTCGCAACCTTTGCCGAAATTTACGCACGAGCGCCTGTACTGATTCTGCGGGTCTGCACGTATCGAAGCACTGGGCCATTCTGAATTTAGCCGCCCGCACAGAGACGCGGGATGGAGGTCAAGATGTCAGCTTCGCTCTCCCGCCGAATCCTCGCCGTTTCCTCCTCACCGTTTGCCTCGATGCTCCGAGGCCTGATTGACACCTTGGCAGGTAACTGCAAGAAATTGCGATTGGGAGTCCTCCCTTTGCCGTTTCTCTTAATTCAATTCTCGGGGAGACCGAAGATGGACCAGCGCGGCATTGCAAGAAAACTTACCCTGTTCTGCGCAGCCCTCACCCTGCTGCTCGGCCTGGGTGTCGCCCAGGCACAAAACACTTACACCGTGACAACCACCAACGACGATGCTTCCGCTGCCGCATGTTCAGGCACCGCTCCCGCTTTCACTTGTGCGACACTGCGCGACGCCATCACGGACGCGGACGCCGACGGCTTGAGCGACACGATCAACTTCAGCGTCAGCGGCACCATCACGCTCAGCTCGACGCTGCCGAATATCACCGGCACGCTGACGATTACCGGCGCCGGGCAAAACATAACCCTCAGCGGAAACAACATCAGCCAAGTACAAGCGTTTGAGGTGGGTGGCGAAGCCGTCGTCGCTGTGAACAGCCTTACCATTGCCGATTTCAACGGAGCCAACAACAGCGCCATCACCAACGGTGGCACGCTGACTGTCACCAACAGCACATTCTCGGGTAATTCAACCGATTTCGAGGGCGGCGCCATCTACAACGGCGGCATGCTGACTGTCACCAACAGCACATTCTCGGGTAATTCAACCGCAGGCGAACTGGAGGGCGGCGGCGCCATCTTCAACGAGGGCACGCTGACCGTCACCAACAGCACGTTCTCGGGTAATTCAACCGGACACGAGGGCGGCGCCATCTACAGCAGTTTCTACGGCCCGCTGACCGTCACCGACAGCACGTTCTCGGGTAATTATGCAACCGGAGAATTCGGCGAGGGCGGCGCCATGTTCTTGGCACCATATTCAGGTGACACCTACGTGGTGATGAACAGCACCTTCTCTGGCAATACAGCCAGTGCCGGGCAGGGAGGCGGCATCTACCTACTCGAGGGCGCGCTGACCGTCGCCGACAGCACGTTCGCAGGCAATTCGGCGTCCACCGGCGGCGGCGGCGCCGTCTACAATGCGACCTATGACAGCGCCATACTGACCCTGACAAATACGATTCTGGCAAGTTCGCCCACTGGCGGGAATTGCGGGGCTTATGGTTCTCCTGAAGTCACGGACGGCGGCGGGAACCTGAGCGACGATGCCTCCTGCAGCTTTTCCCCGTCCTCGAACAACAGCGTCACCACTCTGGATCTCGGCACGCTCGCCAACAACGGAGGCCCGACGCAGACGATTGCTTTGAATTCCGGCAGCACGGCGATTGGCTTCGACACCGCCAACTGTCCGGCCACGGACCAGCGCGGGGTAACCCGTCCGTCCGCGACGCAATGCGACGCGGGTGCGTTTCAAACTGGGACAGCAGCCATCGGCCTCGTCAAGTCGGCGAACCTCGCTAGCTACTCGGCGCCAGGCACCCTGGTGACCTACATGTATACGGTCACCAACACCGGCCCCATTCCCTTGAGCCAATTCATCGTCTCCGACCCGATGCCAAACCTCTCGGCGGTGAGCTGCCCGAGCGGCTCCCTCGCCCCTGCTCCTGCTTCTGCTTCCTCGGTGACCTGCACCGCCACTTACACGACGACGACAACCGACGTGACCAACGGTGCGATCACCAATACCGGCACCGCGACCGGCACCCCGTTCGGCACACCGCCGGTCGGGCCTAACGTAACCGCCACATCCCCGGTGACGATCTCGGCAGAGCAGACGGCCAGCATCGCGATTGTGTTATCGGCCATGCCCGCGAACTTCTCGGCGCCGGGCACAGTGATCACCTACAGCTATCTGGTGACCAACAGCGGCAATGTGGACCTGAGCTCCGTCTCGGTGAGCGACTCGATGACCGGGTTGTCGGCGATCAGCTGTCCCAGCACCACCCTCGCTTCCGCGGCCTCAGAGACCTGCACCGCCACCTACACCACCGTCCAAGCCGACGTGACCGCGGGCGGGATCGCCAACTCGGCCACCGCGAGCGGCACAACCGCGCTCGAAGCTCTCGTAACCTCCCCCTTGTCCACGTGGACGATCCCGGCTACCGACGCACCCGCGATCGGCGTGGTCAAGTCGGCCAGCATCGCAAGCTACTCCGCGGAGGGAACGCCCGTCACCTACAGCTACAATGTGACCAACACTGGCAACGAGACCCTCAATCCCGTCACGGTCACCGACCCGATGACCGGATTGTCGGCGATCAGCTGTCCCGTCACATTCCTTGCGCCCACGGAATCAGAAACCTGCACCGCCACTTACACGACGACGACAGCCGACGTGACCAACGGATCGATCATCAACACCGGGACCGCGACCGGCACAGCCGAGACCGGGTTCCAGGCGACCGCCACGTCGACGTTGACGATCCCCTATGCGGTGGTGACGCCGTGCTCGGCTGGCTCGTATTCGGCCACCGGAGACACGCCGTGCACCCTCGCTCCGGCGGGTTCCTACGTAAGCACCACCGGCGCAATGGCAGCAACGCCGTGCGGGTTAGGGACTTACTCGAACGTCACGGGAAGTTCCTCCTGCACGCCTGCTCCGGAAGGCTCATACGTGGGCACCACCGGCGCAATGGCAGCAGCGCAGTGCGGGTTAGGGACTTACTCGAACGCCACGGGAAGCTCCTCCTGCACGCCTGCTCCGGAAGGCTCATACGTGGGCACCACCGGTGCGATGGCGGCAACGCCGTGCGGGTTAGGGACTTACTCGAACGTCACGGGAAGCTCCTCCTGCACGCCTGCTCCGGAAGGCTCTTATGTGGGCACCATCGGCGCAATGGCAGCAACGCCGTGCGGGTTAGGGACTTACTCGAACGTCACGGGAAGCTCCTCCTGCACGCCTGCTCCGCTAGGCTCATACGTAGGCATCACCGGCGCATCGGCGGCAACGCCGTGCCTGGCAGGGACCTACTCGAACGTCACGGGAAGCTCCTCCTGCACGCTTGCTCCGGCAGGCTCATACGTGGGCATCACCGGCGCATCGGCGGCAACAGCGTGCGCGGTAGGAAGCTACCAGCCAACAGCAGGCCAAACTTCGTGCCTTCTGGCGGGCACCGGCTATTACGTAGCCAGCTCCGGACAGACCACTGAGACTACCTGCCCGGCAGGGGACACTACACTTGCGACGGGATCCACCTCAGCCAGTGCCTGCGTTCCCATCTCTTCACCGATCGCCAGCATTTCGCCAGCGGGCATTAATTTCGGAACTCTCTACCTGGGCTCGATCGTAACCAAGACGGTAACGGTGAAGAATGTCGGTAATGCGACGATGACGATTAAGGCCCCACTGATCGCCATCGTGCAAGGCGGCAACTCCGACGAGTTCATCACGGTGAACCTCTGCCCGGCGTCGCTGGCGGCCGGCAAAAGCTGCACCATGACCGTCACCTTCATCGCCGGTCCGTTCTACAGCCCGCAAACGGCCACGCTGATGATCAACGACAACGCCGCGGGCAGCCCGCAGACCGTGCCGCTCACCGCAACTGTCATCGATCCGGTCGCTTCGTTTAACCCAACCAGCCTGAGCTTCGGCACGGTCAAGGCGAACTCCGGCACCGCGACGAAATCCGTGACCCTCACCAGTGCCGGCGGCACCGCGCTGTCCGTCAACAGCATCGCAATCAGCGGTGCGAATCCGGCGGATTTCTCCCAAACCAACACCTGCCCGGCTTCCATGGCGCCGAAAGCCACCTGCTCGATCAGCGTCACCTTCAAGCCTAAGGCGAAGGGGTCGCGGTCGGGGAGTCTGGTGATCACCACCAACGCCCGAAACAGCCCGCAGAGTATCTCGCTTTCGGGCACGGGCAATTAAAAGCGATCCAGTGAGTGCACCACGCGTGCGGCAAGAACGACAAAACGCGTGGTGCGCCCATTAAGAACGAAAACAAAATGTACGCCAATGGAAGCAAGCAAGTGCAACTTCCTCTGCTGACAGTAATGGGCGCAGCGGACGCTGTGGTGAGTGGGGTGAGTTATTAAGAGATACGGTGAACCCGGCCTGCAACGGGCCGGTATGGGAGACTGTGCCAGCCTCCCGTTACGCCAAGAGCGCTCAATGTTCAGCCTGGCAGGCAGGATCGGTAATGGTAAACGCCGATGTGACAGTTCATTCAGCGGCTTCCTTCTCGTCTCCTTATCGAAAACGCCGCGGAGCAGAGCCACGTCTACACACAAGTCTGTGCCCGAGGCGTTTCCGACCAAGGCTAGCGACCACACGCCCCAGGGCCACTCCCATAGCTTCCCAAAAACCGGTTTAAGCCTTAAAAATCTCCGGCCTGAAAAGCGCCGTCTCGACACGGCCGCTTAGGTTTGTGGTTTGTTGTGACGAGCGTCACTGCTTCACCTGATAGAGAGGGGTAGCGTACAGGCCCGTCATGTTAAGGACACGGTTTGAGGGTCGCTATGGATTCCCAAAGTACCGCGCCACCGCTGGCGCGCCGCCGCTTCGTCGAAATGATACTCGGTACAGGACTGATTGCATCCGCGGTATCTTTCATCTATCCGATACTCAAATACCTGATCCCCCCCCA
Organism: uncultured Acidobacteriota bacterium; assembly: GCA_963732315.1. GTDB lineage: Bacteria > Acidobacteriota > Terriglobia > Terriglobales > Acidobacteriaceae > TOLSYN. The sequence goes on along the minus strand of CAVSYY010000018.1, from coordinate 1,003,501 downwards.
ATTGCCCGATTTCGCGAATGAGGCAGTGGTGGCTGCGCGCGTCTCCGGGATCCAACCGAACCAAGGCATCATCTTCCGGTTTGGCGCCAAGCCGGGGCTGCTGATCGAGTCGGCACCCGGAGAATACACCGCCATGATCGCCGTCTGTACGCACCTTGGCTGCACCGTACAGTACCGAAGAGACCTGCGCGAGGTATGGTGCCCGTGCCACAACGGAATGTATGACATCCACGGCCGCAACATCTCCGGTCCGCCTCCCAGGCCTTTGCAGGCATTGGATGTGCAGGTGCGCGGCGACGAGATTTTTGTCCGGCGCAAGGCGGAGGGCTAGATGAATCTGCGTGCTCGCCTGAAGCAGTGGGTGGATGAGAGGTTCGGCTGGGAGGCCCTGACCGCGCCGCTGCGAAAGAAGACAGTGCCCGTACACCGCTATTCGTACTGGTACTTTCTCGGCGGCATGACGCTTTTCCTCTTCGTGATCCAGGTAATCACAGGTGCTCTGCTCCTGCTCTACTACCGCCCAGGGGCGGACGAAGCCTTCGAGAGCGTGCAGTTCATCATGACCCAGGTCCAGTTCGGGTGGCTGGTCCGCTCGATTCACGTTTGGTCGGCGAATCTGCTGATATTTACGGCTTTTGCTCACCTGTTCAGTGTCCTGTTTCTGAAGTCATACCGCAAGCCGAGAGAGCTGACCTGGGTGAGCGGAATGGTGCTGTTGTTTCTAATCTTGGGATTCGGTTTTACCGGCTATCTGCTGCCATGGAACACGCTGTCGTACTTTGCCACCAAGGTCGGCACCGCGATTCCAGGGCAGATCCCTCTGATTGGAAGGCCCACTCTCATCTTTCTCCGGGGCGGTGAAGATGTAACCGGTGCAACCCTGAATCGCATGTTCGGCTTCCACGTCGCGATCCTGCCCGGTATCGCCACGCTGCTGATCCTGCTGCATCTCGGGCTGATTCAATGGTTCGGGATCAGCGTTCCTCCCAAAGTCGAGAACGAATGGAAGCAGTCGCCGGCTTCCCGCCGGGAGATGCGCTTTTTCCCGAACTTTGCCCTGCGCGAATTGATGGCCTGGTATGTCGCACTGGGCGCTCTTGGCGCTCTGGCGGCCCTGTTTCCATGGAATCTGGGGGTCAAGGCCGATCCTTTCGCATCCGCGCCCGCCGGAATTAAACCGGAGTGGTACTTTCTGTTCATGTTCCAGTCGTTGCGACTCATTCCTGCCAAAATCGCTGGGATAGACGGCGAATTGCTTGGAATTCTCGGCTTCGGCGCTCTCGCCGCGATGGCTGTCCTGGTGCCATTTCTGAACCGGAAAGAACCTTTCAACACCGGCCGCTGGATCAGCGGTGCCGCCGTGCTGGTGCTCGCTTATATGGTGATGATGACGATCTATGGGTATTTCGCGAGGTAAGCACGGCATGAATTCGGCTTCTATCAGCACCGCGCCGCTTCGTGGGATTGCGCGCACCATCGCCTGCTGGCTGGTGGCTTTCGGCAGTATGGGTCCTTGGGCACAGACGAAAGACTCATGTCTGGATTGCCACCAGAACCTGCCGGAGCCATTCGGAGTTACCGCCGAGACCTTCGCGCAAGATATCCATGCGCAGAAAGGACTGACTTGTGCCAGCTGCCATGGCGGTGATCCGGACAGCAATGACCCGGATAAGGCGATGAGCCGGGCCGCAAAGTGGAAAGGGAAAATCGAACGCCACCAAGTTCCGGAGCTTTGTGCCTCGTGCCACTCCAATGCCGAGCTGATGAAGACCTACAACCCCACCCTCCGGGTGGACCAATTCCAACAATACAAAACCAGTGTTCACGGCGAGAAGTGGGCTGCGGGCGACGAGAAAGTGGCGGTCTGCACGGACTGCCACGGCGTCCATGATCTGCGCAGTCCGGGCGACCCGCGCTCCCCTGTCTACCCTACAAATGTTGCCGCGACCTGCGCGCGTTGCCATGCCGATGCCGCCTATATGAAGAGCTACGGCATTCCGACCGATCAGTTCGGCAACTACAACCGGAGCGTGCATCACGAAGCCTTGGTGGTGCAAGGAGACCTGAGCGCACCCACCTGCACGACCTGTCACGGGAATCACGGAGCCGCGCCTCCGGGCGTGCAGTCGGTGGTGAACGTTTGCTCAACCTGTCATGTGTTTCAGGCCCAGCTTTTCGAGAAGAGTCCGCATGAGGCGGCATTTTCACAAGCCGGATTTCCGGGCTGCGTGACCTGCCATAGCAACCATGACATTCAGCATCCCTCCGATGAGATGATCGGCACCGGCAGCCATGCGGTTTGCATTCGCTGTCATACGAGCGGCGATGCCGGCTACAAGGCAGCTGCGGCAATGAAAGCGGAACTGGTGGAACTGCATTCGGCGCTGGCCAGATCGAATTCCATCCTTGCCACCGCCGAGCGGGACGGGATGGAGGTCGGCGCGGCGAAATTGCAGGCCGGGCAGGCGCGAGATTCGCTGGTGAAGTCACGGGTGACGATTCATGCATTCAATCCCGCGGCGCTGGATCGAGATGTGACACCGGGCTTGAAGCTGGCGAAAGAAACCTATGCGGCGGGCAAGAATGCTCTACAGGAAAGACGTATCCGCAGAGAAGGGCTCGGAGTATCGCTGATCGCAATCGCGATCGTCTTGCTTGGCCTCAGACTGTATATCCGCCAGATCGAAGGTCAGTGAGAGTCGTGTCCTTTGGCTATTAATGTTTATTGTGACGCCAAAAAAGCCGAGACGGCGCGGATTTGCTCGCTGTCGAGTTGCTTCGCACCGGAGGTCATGTCAGGGGCGTCCGGGCGATCTCCGGCGCGATAGCGCATCAACTGGTTGATCAGGTAACGACTGTTCTGGCCCCTGAGACGCGGAGCGTTGGCAAGCCCCTCTCCCTGGGGACCGTGGCAGGCTTGGCATGCGATCACACCCTGACCCTGACCCTGGGGGCCGTTCTCAAACAGCGCTTTACCCTTCTCGACAAGGGCGGGATTGGCGGAGTGCGGGCTTTTGGTCCGAGTACCAAGCCGCCGCCGCCTTGGCTTCCTGCGGGGTTGTGGCGTGAGCGATCCCGACCATGTTGGCCAGTGCCTCAGTGCTGCTGGCAGCTGCTTTTCTGACCACAGAGGGCTTGAAGAGCCAATAAGCCGTTTCGTCGACAGGTGGCGCGGGTGCGGCCTGAAAGGCCGCAATTCTTTGTTCGATGTATGACGCATCGAGCGCGGCAAGGCGCGGAAAATCCGGCAATTGGGCGTTGCCGTTGACTCCATGGCAGCCGGAGCAGTTCCAGGTGACAATTCGAGGTGCGGTGCCCGGGCCCTTTCGCGCGGAGGCTAGCGGAGAAATTACCAGCAGCGCGATGGCGGCGCAAGTGACAGAAACTGCGAACCTATTGCGAGTGCTCATTCTAAGTTCCTTTCCATCAGAACGCCATGAACATGCTCAACCACAGAGTGTTGTTGTCGCCAGGAGTCCGGCCCATCCCATCGATGTTGCTGGGGAGGCCGTTGAATTTAGTAAAGCCGTTGTACTGCATGGTGAGCTTCAGGTTCTGCGTAAGGTTGCGGTCGACTTCCAGCGTGTAGCCGGTGGTGTTTGGCGAGGCGGTAAGCAGGCTCCCTGAAGGCGAAGTCACGGCATAGAGATCCGCATTGTCACTGCCGTTGCTGACGAAGTAGCCGCCGGTGAAGGCCCAACGGTCTCCCAGGGTGTAGGTGCCGCTCAGATTCAGGGTGTTGATATTCCCGGTCGGGGTGGACGATGCGCCTAGCGGGAAGCTGGCATTCCACGACTGGGTTTCATAGACGTAGCGGAAGCGCACGGAAGCCTTATTACGGCCTCCCATATAGTCATACTGCGAATCGAATCCGTAGTCGGTGAAGATATCGGTGGGGCCGCTGGGCATGGCACTGCTGGGATAGACACTGGAGTGCATGCCGACCGTACCCACCATGAATACGTGCGGGCCGTGCTCCTTGGTCCAGTAAACCCGCCAGTAGGGATTGTAGCCCTGGAGGTAGGTGCCTCCCCCGTTCGCAAAATTAATCCCTCCGCTCATCCATCGGAAGAAGTCTGTGGCGACGTGGTACGCTGAAAATTCCGCATACACTTGTTGATCCAGCAGCGCATAGATACCGATGCTGCCAGCCTGGCTGGCCAGATTGCTAAACATGGGGCTTGCTGGTCCGCTCAGCGACTGTGGCGACACATAATACGGATAACCCCAGCCAGGCAATGTGTTCCACACGTCCTGCACCGTGGGGTTGTTGTTGCTGTTGATTCCCACCAGAAGTTCCTGGCCGCCGGGATGGAAAAAGTAAACCCCTCGGACATCCGCGACTCCTGTGTTTCCCTTCCAGCCGGGGAAAGTGTTGCCGAGCGTGTATTCGTAGAAGACACCGGCAAAGTTGGTCACCTTGGTGCCGAGTTCGGCCGTGAATTCATACGCCTGAGGCGATCCGTTCGGCGTAACCACAGGTTGCCCCAGCGAATTGTTGGGTTGGGTAGCCCAGGTTGAGCCCACCTGCCCGAAGCCACCGACGGGCACATACTGAAGACCGGCTTTGCCTCCGTAGAGCGACTTGCCTGCCGTGTACCCGGAAAGCTTGAAGAAACGTCCCCAGGGCGTGAGCTGCGGCCAGTTGCCACCCACATGACAGCTCGAACAACTCTGGCCGGTCTGACGCGCATACGACGGAAGAGCGTGTGCTGCCGGCACCGCACCGAGCAGGGCCGCCAGAATGAGTGCGGGGAGCCCGAATCGTCTTCTACCACCAGTGCTGCAATACTCGCCGAATGTGGTTGCGCGCGAACAAACGGGATGGACCCACTTCTGGCCTTTTGCCGGCATCATTTCTTTTTTTCGATTCGCAGTCTCCATTCGCAGTCTCCATCTCTTTCCTCCCAGTTGCGCGTCAGCACCGGGCGATCCAAGACGGTATCGCGGTATCTTTAAAATGGAAAGGAAGCAGCGCAGGATGCCAATCGCTACCACGCGAGATCTGCGCGGAATCTTAAGGAAGGGCAAGACAGCGAGTTAATCTTGTTCACTGGCTTGAATCCCGCCTTTAGCAGGATGGCCCCGCCTCCTGTTTAGGGGATTGGCCTCGGGAGATGATCGGTTCGTCCTCCGGGATAAGCCGCGCCTCTGGAGCCTGATTACTCACGGGGAGCCATTCTCAATCAACACCATACGGATTTCAGGCCGAATCGGTACTGGGAAACGCCCCAGGGTCCGGGATCCGTTTCGCGTTCGCTTCCTCGGAAACCCTTAGTCGCCCCTAGTCAGAGTGTGCAGTCTCGTACTCTCTAGGATTTCGGCACCAGGGTTTTCTTGGCCTCTTTCATAGCCTGTTGCCAGACGGCGGCTGGTATGACGCGCTGCGTCCATCGGGCGACCCATTTGAGAGAGGCGTAGAGGTGATCCCAAGGCTCTTCCGGCATCTGCTGTGGTTTACATTCCTCGATGACTTGAGCAGCTTCATCCAGCGGGCGGAGTTCGTGGGACTGTGGCTGAGCGTGCTTGAACTCTGCGCGAACGAACGGGCCGCCAGTGTCGCTAAGTTCGTGGAAGAATAGGGTCACGTTTCCCCCCAGAACCGCGTCTTGGGCCGAACCTTGGAGAGTGTATATATGAAGCAGCAGCGCCGCCGTCGTCACCTTCGCCCCCGCCCTACTCGTGCACAGATCACCCAGCAGCTTCAGCGCGCCCGCTCCGCCATCCAGTTGTTCCAGATGGAGTGGGTTCTGGAGGCACGTAAGACGCAGCCCAGTCTTGCCCGGCTTCAGTTCCTGCACGAAGCCATCGGACAGATGAAGGATGACGTCCTGACACTGGAGCAGTACTGATGCCGCGCGCCGCGCTTTACGTGCTGCCTTAACCAGCCGCCGCATTGAGACCCGGCCGTCGTCCAGGAACTGCTGCCCCGCCGGCGGTATCCGGCCCAGGATCTCGTAGTTTCGGATCGTACCTTCGGAACAGCCGGCTACCTTGGCCAGCTTCCGCAGGCTGTAGCCTGCATTGCGAAGCCGGACCACGGCCGCCGCTCGCTCCAGAGTGCCCCAGCGTGGGCCATTCGCGGAGAAGCTCTCGTAGATATTGATATCGGGCGTCGTTGTCCATGGGCCGCTTTCGCTTGGTCAGACTCCTCCTTCCAGTGTGCTACAGATGAACGCTCTGTGGGATGGGTGATTTGCAGGTAGGGGAAATGAAGGTTCCGATTGCCGGCCGCCGCCGACGAGTCGTGACCGCCGCTGGCGAATTAGAGGTTCAGGAGGTTTGATTGGGAAGCCGAGAGAAGTTCGAGGGGGATGGCTGGGGGTGCGAATAGGGAGATGAAGAATGAGGATGAGAGATGAAGCTGATCCGCCCGCCGCCCCGGCATTCTCGTTACGGGCCAAAACCAAACTCTCTGAAACGATAGGACGTCCCCCGCTGGCACGGTCACGGCTGTGATAGCTTCGTGGTGGAATCTACCCCGCCGGAGATCGGAGCGCGTGGAAAATGGCAACGGGCTTCAAGGAACTCGTCCTGGTCCCGGCACTGATGGAACCGGACGAGGACGTGGGACTCACCGTTCGCGAGGCAAGGGCCGTCATCGCTGCCGTCTTCGATTCTATCAAGGATGCGCTCCGTCGTCACGAGCAGGTCGAGCTGCCGATCGGAACCTTCACCGTGGAGCAGAACCCCGCATGAACGACGAGCTTGGAAATTCGGGGAGGTCACAACTCTCTACGCACATCGGTACAAGGTTAAGTTCCTGCCCAGCACTGAGCTGAATCTTGCTGCGGCCGCCGCTCCCCCTTTCGCCGCCGCGCCCGAAGCGCAAGAAGGAAATCGTCAAGAGCGAACTGACCATCTCCGCCGAACTCATCGTGGAGTTCATTCTGAAGAATGTTCAGGACGTGAGCTTATTCTTCAACGAACTTAGCGACACCGCTCCCGGCAGTTCCGCACTGTTCAAGCGCACTCAGCCACAGTCCCACGAGCTCCGCCCGCTGGATGAAGCTGCTCAAGTCATCGAGGAATGTGCGCCGGAGAAGATGCCGGAAGATCCTTGGGATCACCTCTACGCCTGTCTCGAATGGTTCGCCCGCTGGACTCAGCGCGTCATCCACCGGCAGTCTGGCAACAGGCTATGAAAGAGGCAAAGAAAACCTTGCCGGGGCCTGGAGCCTAGAGAGTACGAGACTGCACAATCTCATCCCTAATGGTTCACTAAAGGACTTGAGCTTTTCCGAAGAGGCGAAGGCGAAACGACTCCCGGACCCAACGGCGTTTTTCGTTACCGATCCTGCCTGCTGATCTGAACATTAGGCGATCTTGGCGTAAGGGCGGCTGGCGCAGTCTCCCATACCGGCCCATTGCAGGCCGGGTTCACCGTATCTATTAACCGAAAAGCAACTGACTGGTAGGCGACCAACCAGGATTTAAAACGTGGGAGGTAGAAGGTAGCCATAATTAATTTACCCCGGCTTGGCTGCGCAGCATCTGTATAAGAGCAGTTTTTTGCGGCGAAGTCTCATGGATCCTGCTCGCGACGAGCACGGCAAAACTGGATGGCACTCGCAAGCTACCCTCCGTGTCGATCCTGGGCGTGTGTCTCTGGATTCAGTCCTCATTACCGATGAACTCGCGCGGCGCCCATCGCGACCTCCAGATTACGAAGCTGAAAATCGCGCACTGGTTTCCCTCGCACAAGAGATGGCCAACTCGCCAGGAAACGTGCTGCTCAAACTGGTAGAGATTGCTTTGGAGCTGTGCAGGGCACACTCGGCTGGCGTAAGCATGCTGGAGGATGAACCGGGCAATCAGGTTTTCCGCTGGAACGCAATCGCGGGTCAGCTTGCTGTGTACCAGGGCGGCTGCATGGCCCGCGACCTCAGCCCCTGCGCAACCGTATTGGACCGCGACTCCGTCCTGATGTTCCGCTATCCGGAACATCATTACCATTACCCGGTGCCTATCGATCCTCCGATGGTAGAGGCGCTGCTGATCCCGTTCCATATCGCGGGCAAGCCCGTCGGCACGATCTGGGTCATCGCACACGATGAGGAACGGAAGTTCGATGCCGAAGACGCGCGGGTGATGCAGGCCTTGGCAAAATTCGCGTCGTCAGCCTTTCAGGTGCTGCACTCCCTGGAGGCGCTCACGGTGGAAATGGCTGAGCGCAACGAGGCCGAAAAAGAGCTGCGAGCCAGCGAAGAAGCCCTGCGTGAAAGTAAAAACCGGCTGAGAACTGTAATTGAAAACCTCGCCGAAGGCCTTGTGGTGGTGGACCCCAACGGCGAAGCCCTCGACTGGAATCAGACCGCCATCCACATGCACGGGTATGGCAAACGTGGAGAGGAACCCGTGCTCTTCTCTGCCGCCGTGGGCCTCTTTGAGCTACACCGGTTGGACGGCACTCCGGTCCCGGTCGAGCTATGGCCAGTGCCTCGCATGTTGCGAGGCGAAGAGATGCGCGATTACGAGCTCGTAGTCCGGCGAAAAGCAGACGGACGGGAGCGAATCTTCAGCTACGGCGGCACTCTGGTGCGGAATAGTGCCGGGCAGGCTGTGATGGGCCTCCTTACCATTCGAGATGTTACCGATCTGAAGACAGCCCAGCAGGCGCTGATTCGTGCTGAGAAACTTGCGTCGGTCGGCCGCATGGCCGCAACCATCGCGCACGAGATCAACAACCCGCTGGCGGCGGCAATGAACGCGCTATATATCGCGGGCGTAAATCCTTCTTTGGACGACGCAGCACGCAAGCATCTCGAAATCGCCGAAGCCGAGTTAGATCGGGTGGCCCATATGACGAAACAGACCTTGGGTTTCTACCGCGAAAGTGGAAGTCCGACTGGCTTGGACGTGCCTGAAATCGTACATGGAGTTTTGGATATTTATAGACCGAAGCTGCGGAACAAGTCGATTTCCGTGCGAACTAGATTCCGCAGCACCGCCCGTGTTCAAGCGATCGAGGGTGAGCTGAGGCAGATCTTCTCCAATCTGATAGCCAACAGCATCGACGCCATGGGTGCAAACGGAGTGTTGCATGTGCGTACCAGCTATCCTCACCCAGCCGATGAGCATTCCATGGTGCGGCTTACAATTGCCGACACCGGCGCCGGCATCAGTCCTGAGAATCTGAAGCACGTATTCGAACCGTTCTTCACGACCAATAAGGCGGTCGGCACCGGTCTCGGCCTCTGGGTCACAAGTGAACTGGTTAAAAAGCACGGCGGCCGAATTCGGGTACATAGCCAGCTCGGCAAGGGAACTGTATTCTCCATATGGCTGCTCTCCGAGCGGCGGCAGCAGAAACGAGATGCAGAATCAGGAAGCGCAAGTTTGAACAGAAATGGATTCTGATCGTGGATGACGAGTGCAGCCTTGCGGCACTATGGCGGCAATGATTGGAGATGGCCGGCTGGAGCCGCAGCCCGAGTATCCGCACGTCTTCATGAATCACCTCCCCAAAATGATTGCGCCGGAAGATGGCTCGATACTGTGACTGAGGCTTGGATAGGCTATCGCTTCGAACCCGATGGCCAACCATCACACCACTAGCCGAAGTTGTCAGCGAACGTTTGCTGAAATCGTAAGTACCGAAGCGGAAATGCAGCGGCTCCGGGCCTGTAGGTCAGTGCCTGTGCCGCCTCGTTCGGCGGAACCCCTTCTGGCACGTCGTGACGAGATCGATCCTGACAAGCCCGCTTGCGGCATGGTATTCCGGCCGCAGTAACGACCAACCGTGCCGGACGCCAACCGCCGAGAAGCAACAACGCGCTCCTGGTCGCGATGCAATTTGGAGTGCTCTTCTGGACAGAAACGAGCCCGGTCTGCAAGATTTGTCCTGATATGTCGGCCAGCGTCTGGGATTCAAGCTCCAAGCAGCGGCCGTCAAATTTCCTGTCCAATGGGCGTTTTCCGTTCCCGATCCTGCCTATTGGGCTGAACACAGACCGATTTCGGAGTATTGGCATGCCGGCAATGTCCCATGCCGGTCCGATGTGGCCCGCGGTTCGCCGCGCCTGTTTAACGATTAGTTACTGACGAGTAGCCGACAATCCACCCAGGATCGTGGCTAGACTTTCCTTGTCCCAGGAAGAACGCGCCACTCCTTCAGTTCACCTCAATACAACTGATCGGTAGCGATTCTGTCATAGGCAGGATTCCGCTCATTTGTCCAAAGTGGAAGAGTCTGTAACTTTTCAACGGCGCGCGCGTCCAAACGGCAGAGGATGAGGCGTTGTTATAGGAAGAGTTCTCCGATTTATTAAGATCGCAGTGTTGAGCGCGGCAGTGGTTCTGAGCTTCCATGCGCGCGCGATCTTCACCTGGCGCTAGGACCTTCGAAAGGCGGCAAGCCGGTGCGTTTCATCGCTAAACTGGGCCATCGCCTGTATCCGTTGATTGGACAAAAACGAACAGTGGAAGACAGAACGTTCGAAATCGAATTTCCCGACCCCGGTGTGCAGGCGTTTGCCTTCACTTTTGGTTAAGAAATTTGGTAGAGCAATAGGAGACAAAGCATGTTGACTCGCAGAAGTTTTCTGGGTACTTCCGTAATAGCGGCTGCCGGAGGTAGCCTGCTGGCGTGGCTCGCTCGTCCTGCCCTTATATCCGGTGCGCAACAGGCGGCGAAGGCAAGCCCGGACGAAACGGACACGGTGACCGTCATCCAATTCAGCGACTCCGGGCAGAACCTCGGCCCTGCTCGCGTCAAAAAAGTTCACAAGTCAGCCGCCGAGTGGAAGAAGCAATTGACGCCATTGCAATTCGAGGTCACGCGTGAGGAGGGAACGGAAATTGCCTTCAGCGGCCAATATAACATCCACGACAAGGGACTCTATCGCTGCATTTGTTGTGGCAATGCACTGTTCAGTTCTGAGACGAAGTTTGATTCAGGGACCGGATGGCCCAGCTTTTGGGCGCCGATTGCCAAAGAAAATGTCCACACCAGCAGCGACCCGAGCCTTGGAATGATCCGTAACGCCGTCTCCTGTACAGAATGCGAGGCGCACCTTGGCCATGTTTTTGACGACGGCCCCGAGCCTACATATTTGCGTTATTGCATGAATGCCGCCTCATTGAAGTTTGTAAAGCAGGTCTAGATAAAAAGCCGCTAGCGCGCTATTACGGTGGTCGCTCTTTCACCACCTGTGCCGTTTCGTTTCTTCTTCGCCAGGTGGATTAGCGTCGGCGAGGGAGTCCCTTTGCCGAGGCCTCGGATCCAGGTGGTTCACGGAACGGTTCCACAGAAATGCGCTCGTAACACACTTCCAGCACGGTCAGGTATTCTGTACCGCCCGGCGCTTGGAGAACTACGCTGTCGCCCGCTGCCGACTTCATCAACGCGCGCCCCAGAGGTGACACCCAACTGATGTGGTTGCGGTTGAGATCGACCTCGTCGACGCCCACGATGCTCACCACTCGCTCCGCTCCCGCGGCATTGGCATAGCGCACGGTCGCTCCGAAGAATGCCCTCGTCTTCGGCTGCCCCGCTCTCGAAGCTTCCGGGTCCACCACTTCCGCGGCTTCGATTCGCTTCGTAAGAAAGCGAATCCGCCCATCGATCTGCCGCAGCCGCCGCTTGCCGTACTGATAGTCGGCGTTTTCACTGCGATCGCCGTTGCTGGCAGCCCACGCCACCACCTCCACGACGGCCGGGCGTTCCCTGGTGAGCAGAAACCGGTGCTCATCTTTGAGGCGCTGCAGCCCGCTCGGCGTTATGTAGTTCTTGCCGCGCGTCGCGGGCTCGTTCCCTTGTGGTTTTCTCGTAAACCCTTTTCGCATCTCGTAGTTGTTCCTCAGTGGGTGCCCAATTGACCGCGGATGAACGCCGATAGAAAACACTGTAGGTCATCCGCTTTCGGGAGTTCATCTGCGGCCCTAGCTGATTTTTTCACGTCTTCCACTTCTTAGCGATCCTATCCATCATCTTGGACAGGTGCCGACGATGGCATGCTTGGAACTCAGTATTTTAAGCCGGCATATGTGAATCGATGCCAGAAATTCCTGGATCACGGGCGATCCGGAAGTTAAGCGGGCTCACCGTGCCCCGCGCCCAACTTCCGAGTGGGCGACAATTCGCCCGGAGCTACGCTCATAGCCTCCCTGAAGCCAGTGTCGGAACCGCGACGTCCACGAGGCGCTGTCTCATAGCCCGTGGGTTGCTACGCTACTCATCGCATAGCTGTCGCGACAGGGACAGCCATTGCTGATCCCCACAGATCCGTACAGGAGTGTTGACGCAGACGGCTCTTAGAATCAATGCCAGTAGGCGCGGGCGAGGTCGTCCCCTTCCCTTACATCAGCAAGCTCTTTGATCACGGGCATTTCCGATCTGCACAGGCCGTCTGCTGCTTGCAACAGTGGTGCATGTCCAGCCCCAGCCTGTCAGGCGGTGGCTTCCTTGGGCTGCGCCGTCTTCTTTCCGGCCCGCGCTGCCTTGCGGCGTGGCTTCTTGGCTGCAGGTTTCTGCTCGGCTGCGTATTCGCGCTCGGCTATGAGGTCTTCCAAGGTTTCCTTTTGGCGAATGAGTTCCTCAAGGGTCATCGAACTGTAATCGTTCGCACTGCCCCCGGGAAGATGGATTCCCTGGCTCTCCAGCCAAGCATCGACCTGCTTCTGGTTCATTTTATAGAAGTAGAAGAGTGCGGCAGCGCCGCCCAGTCCGACGACAAAACCCGTGACATGCTGTGAAGTGACCGGCATAAATCTGATGCTCCTTTCTGGTCTGTTGCACTTCTACTGTTCCGCGGAGCCGTAGGTCGCGCCTCGAATGCGCAGCGGGATGCCGCGCTGAAAACCACTGACACCTTCCAGAACCTGGTCGTGCATCTCCGCGACGCGCCGAATGTCCTCGATCATACTCTGCTTTCCCGGCGTCCTGCCCGTGATCGCCTGGAACAACATGGTCGGTATCAACCCGAAGAATGTCATCTTGTCCGGCGGTGTACGTTCGGGCGCGACCACAACCTCGAAGCGCGGCGAAGCGCCGGAGCGTCCGGTCTGGGCGGGACGAACCTCGACTCCGGGACTTGGCAGTCTGACCAGATGCCGGCCGAAGGTGCTGATCCAGGTGAAGATCGCCGCTGGCAATGCATTGCCGCCGCAGCATTGCGGTCAGTAGATAAGTTACGCTGAGCACCTCGGGGTCGAAGTTTCCGCGCAAGCGATATTCCACCCAACCGTGGTGCAGAGCCGCCCCGGCCGTGGTGAGGCCGGCGATCCGATCCAGAGCGGTAGTTGGCGGCCTGGTTCTGTCCCATGATGCGCAAAGCAAACGCGGCAATGAGTACGACACCCGAATAGAATGCCGAATCCGTCATCTCGCGCGTTGGGGGGCGCCTCAGAACTCGAATGCCTGCGTTGTCGTGTTCCAGGGAGAGCCCCGTGGCGATGCGAATGACAATCTCTTCGGGCGAGATGTGGTTCGGCTCATATCGCACCAGCACGGAGCGGCTGATCGCGGTATAGCGAACCTCCCCGACGCCGGCATGTTCCTCCACCAGGCGCCGCATTCGCTCCGGCTCCAGCAAGGCGTGCGACAGCCGGAGGCGCAACCGGCCGGGAATTTCGTGCTCAATCGTAACGGCAGGTTGTTGGCCGCCGGTCATCGGCTGTGCTCCATGTTGTGCAGCAGCAGGCGCAGGGAGTTCAATACGACCAGCACCGTTGTGGCGTTATGAATGGCGGCGCCCCAGACCACCGGCATCCGGCCGAGCGAAGCCAGCACCAGGGCCGTCGTGTTCACCCCAATGGCGGTGGCAAAGTTCTGCTTGACGATGCCCATCGTCTTCTGCGAAAGGAGAATGGTAGCAGGAATCATGAGGGGATCGTCGCTGGAGATGGTGATGTCGGCCGCCTCCATGGCAATGTCGGTCCGCATTCCTCCCATGGCGATGCCCACGTCCGCACAAGCCAGGGCGGCAGCGTCATTGATTCCGTCACCGGCCATCACCACACGCCTTCCCTTCTGCTGCAGCCGAAGCACCACGTCCGATTTACCCTCCGGCAAAACCTGCGCATGGTAACGGTCCATCGCCATTTTGGTGGCGACAAGTTCGGCATGCTGTTCCATGTCGCCGGTGAGCAGAACGATGTCGTCCATGCCCAGCATGCGCAGGCGATTCAGCGACTTCTTCATGTCCTCGCGCAGAGTGTCCTGGATACCCATCACTCCAAGAATGGCACGGTCGCGGGCAACATAGATTACCTGCTCTCCGCGCCGGCCCAGCTCCCGTGCAGCCTCCTCTGCCGGGGAGAGGTCAATCTTCTGCTCGCGCATGAAGAGCGCATTGCCCACACGCAGCGACGCTCCGGCAATGGTGGTTTGCACACCGCGCCCAACGCTGACGTGGGTCGGCCCGTGTCCTGGGATGGACCAGCCGTTGCGTCGCATCTTGTCCACAAACGCAATTGCGATGGGATGGGTCGAAGTTTCCTCGGCCGCCGCGGCCAGCTCGATCATCTCGCGCTCTGCGATGCCGGGCGCCACCGGGATGACGGAGACGACCTGCGGCCGGCCCTCGGTCACGGTCCCGGTCTTGTCCAGGACGAGGGTGTCGGCTTCGGCCAGCATTTCCAAGTAATTGCTGCCTTTGATCAGAATGCCGTTGCGGGCCGCGGTGGCGATGGCAGCCGACAGTGCGGTCGCGGTGGAAAGACGCACTCCGCACGAGTAGTCGATGATCAGCATGTTCAGTGCGCGCTCCGGGCTGCGGGTGGCGGCGTAGACGAGGCCCGCCAAGCCGAAGTTGACCGGAATGAAGCGGGCGGAGAAGCGGTCGGCAAAAGCCTGAATCGTCGCCTTGCGATGCGCCGCTTCCTCTACCAGATGGACAATTCGCGCCACGGCCGTATCGTCGCCGACTTTCTTCGCCCGTATGGTCAGGTGGCCGGCCTTCACCACCGTGCCCGCAAATACCGGGTCGCCGGCCTGCTTGTGTATCGGCATGAACTCGCCGGTAATCGAGGCCTGATCAACCGCCGCTTCGCCCTCCTCGATTGCTCCATCGACACTGATTTTTTCGCCGGTCTTCACCACGATGCGATCGCTGACCCGCACCTGCTCGACCGGGATCTGCACCTCCCGTCCGTCCTTCTCCAGCCGCCAGACGTACGCCTCGCCCACGGCAAGCATGTCGCGAATCGCGCGGCGCGTCCGGTCCATCGTATAGACGGTCAGCAACTCGGCCAGGTCCGCCAATCCGATGATGGTCAGGGCCGCAGTGTCGCGCCCGGAGAGTAGACTGGCGACAATGGCCGAGGAGCTGAGCGTATCGGCGTTGGGCTGGCCGCTGACCATCAGCGAGCGCCAGCCGCTGCGCAGGATGGGCAGGGCCAGCGAGAGACTCGTCAAAGCGGGCATGGTCGTGAAGCGACCAAGAAAGGTGGCGGGCACTTTGCGCTTGGACATGGCGCTAAAGCCCAACGTGACTGCGCTGGCGACCACGCGCGGCAGGATTTCGGCCACGGACCCCTCTTGCAGACGGCGTTCCTGCGCTGTCGATTGCGCGGCCAGCGCCCGTTCCGCCTTGAAGACGGTCAGGGAGTATTCGTTGAGAGTTGACTGTGCGGCAGCGAGGACATCCTGGGGCCCGATCTTTGCCTGGTCGAAGTGAATCAATACGTTTTCGGTGATTGGGCTCACCTTGGCCGAACGGACTCCGGGCAAAGCCCCCAGCCTGGAGGCGATCGCCAGCGCATCCTTGGGCAGGTGACGGAGTCCGGGACAGGAGATGCGCATTCGCCCAGGAAGCTCATGGACGATCCGGCAACTCTTCGCTCTGTCGCGCTTAAGCCCAAACATCTTCGGATATCTCAAGTTTCTCGTCGAGCGCCAGACGGTGGCGAGTGCCTGCGCGGATGGCGCGGACCAGACGCGGCAGAACATGGGGCAGCTTCGCGGGCGGAGTCGCAGCCAGCCGCTCCCAGTGCCGCAGCGCCAGACGATTGATGGACCGCAGAAAGGCGAGCAGTTCCTTTTCTGTAAGTTGGTCCGCCTGGTACCGGATTAACACGCTTCCCGTTGTCAGGTTTACCTGGACCGTTTGGATTTCGTCCGGGCTGGCCAACAGGTCACGCCACACCAAGGCCCACTCCCGCTGCACATGATCTATATGCTTGAGCGCCGGGATATTGAGGCGCAATCGTCCCGGCAGCCGATGAACGATCCGGGGGCGCAGAAGCCAGCTCTGCAATTCAAGGACGAGGGCTTCGGCTTTCATGGATGCCTCAGTTCCGAGGGGAACATCGAGCGATACGCCCAATACAGCAACGTCCAGCCATGCTGCCGGTTACCCGCGGCGATTTGCCGGATTCCCAGCGCCACCAGCAGCAGGTCCAGCGAAGTCCACAGGTCGGTCACTCCACCGCTCTGCTGGTGGATCGCACGATTCAGGGCTTCGCCGGCCTGGCGAATTTCCGCTCCGAGGTAGGAGCGTGGCGGGCGCAGGATATCTTTCTCCAATCCCAGCAGGCGAATCGTCGCACCCAGCAGCATGTCAGGCTTGACGCGATCCGCCTCGAAGTGGATGAGAAGACTTCCGCTCAGGGCGTTGACCTCCACGGCGCGAATACCATCCAGCCGGGCGAGGCTCTGCTGAAGCTGGTCGGCGGCCCTGCGCTGACCGATGAGCACAGGCGCACGGAGGCGCAGCCGTCCCGGGAGAACGTGCGCTGTCTCCATGACCCCAGCGAAGCTCGGTAGGCAATTCTCTCCGACCTGCTGTTTACGGCCGAGCAAGGCCGTCATTACGGCAGCGGTGATCAGGTGCATAAGTCCTCAACTTGCCTGCAAATGCGCATGGCTCCGCATGCCCTTGAGGAGGAGTACGGGCAAATTGGAACCGATAACTAATCTGTGATGTAGAAACTTCTTACATGGATGCCTTGCACATTCCAGCGTCGCGAGACGGCCCCAGCCATTCGCGACGCCTCTACCATCCTGCTTACTTACGCCGCATGGGCCGGCTCTTTCGTCGCGTGGGTCGCTTCCATTTCGCTCAGGCGCAGGGCTAGGCATTTGGCGGCTCCGCCGGCCTTCAGAAATTCCGTCAACTGCACCTGCACGACCTGGAAGCCGCGCACTTCCAAGCGGTGGGACAGCTCGCCGCTGATCTGGTTCAATACGACGAGGCGGCCTACGTTGATGGCGTTGCAGGCAAAGCGTAGCGCGTCGGCTTCTCCAACCGGAATGCGCCGTTCCTTCGGATAGCGCAGCTCGATTTTGGCGTTGGACTCGGCGTCGAAGGCCGCAGGGAAATACAAAAGATATCCGCCCCGCAATGGACAAAAACAGGTATCTAGGTGATAAAACCGCGGGTCAACAAGCCGCAGCGAGATGACTTCGACGTCCCACAAATGTTCGAGGCGGCGGTGGTGGATTGCATAGTTCTTACGCCATGGCCTGCCCATAGGCGCGAGCCATCGGCTTCAAACAGGGCATCACCCTCACCTTCAAACGGAGTTGCCAGCGGCATGTCCGAAACCTTGAAGCCCCAATCATTAAACCATTTCCGGAAATGCGACTCCTCGCCTTGCCGCTCCGGGTGAAAGAAACGGCTTATGGCCACCACTCCCTTTCGTACCAAGCCCGCATTCGCGGTGAACACCATGTCCGGCCAACCGGGCGGCGGCTCCACAACCATCACTCGTGCAACCTGGTTCAACGCATGACGCAGATCTTCCATTCGCTGCCGCCTGCTTGCGTGAAGCGCGACGGACATTTCCTGTCATCCAGGGGTTGATGACGTAGTTCACGTCGTAATCGCTGGATCGATCCATGAAGAGCCCCAGGAGCGTATCGGCCTTGACGTCGAACTGAACCAGAAGGCGAGCCAGCCGGTTGGCAAGTGCGTTGAGCTGCCCGTACGTCTCTCACGTTAGGGCCACGGCCTCCGGCCGCAAAGCCACCTGCGCCTCGAACAATTGATACAAGGGAGCCCACCATCGCGAGGTAAGCAGCACCTGTGCCGGATTTGCGCCAAAGCGTTGAACTCTCCAGTTACCGATCTTAAGTTGGCTACAGTCGGCTTTGGAACTTGCAAGGCCACACCCGCTGGAATACGCCTCTGCATTCATCGAGGGCATGTGAGTTTGCGCTACCTCTCTGATATGTAGCAGACCCTGAGCTGCCTTCCTTTGAACGCCTCACCCGATGGTGTGACGACTATCACAAGCAGAGCAGGATAAGATATGTATAATTACGGAATTGACTTTCAATTTCATAATCATTTTCTGATTCCTGTGCCCCGGAGTTCCTGCAGTGAACCATCTCCGTCCTTCTAAACTCTGCCGATCACTCGCCCTCGCCGTATTCCTCGTCGCCTTCACTGCCCTGCTTCTGGCCGCGCCCGTTGACTCCGGCGTCCTGCGCGGCAGCGTCACCGATCCCTCCGGCGCCGTCGTCGCCGGAGCCAAGGTGCGCGCCCACAACGTTGCCACTGGCACCGAGCTCGAAGCCGTCACCGGGCCCGATGGCACCTATTCGCTCGCCTTGCCCGCGGGCCGCTACAACATCGAATGCAGCGAGCCCGGCTTCCAGAAGGTCAAGCAAGAGGGAGTTGATCTCGCCGCCGGCGCAACCCTCCCGCTCGACCTCCAACTGCCGCTCCAACAGCAAACCGAGTCGGTTAGCGTCACCGAGACCGAGGAGGCGCCCACCATCGACACCACCAGCACGCAGGTGGGCGAAACCATCAGCGCCCAAAAGATGACCGCCGTCCCCTTGAATGGCCGCAGCTTCACCGATCTGCTGGCCATCCAGCCCGGCGTCATTCCCGCCAGTTCGGCGCAGCCCAACGCCGTCGTCATGTCCGGCTGCGCCCAGGCGCCGCCCTCGGGAGACCTCAATCCCGGCAATCTCTCCGTCGCCGGACAGCGCGAAACCAGCAACGGCTTCAGCGTCAACGGAGCCGATGTCGAAGAGGACTTCAACAACGGAACCGCCATCATCCCCAACCTCGATTCCATCCAGGACTTCAAGGTCCTTACCAGCACCTTCGACGCCGAGTACGGAAATTTCGCCGGCGGACAGGTGCTGGCCAACACCAAATCCGGAGGCAACAACCTGCACGGCAGCGCCTTCGAGTTCCTGCGCAACACCGCTCTGGACTCGCGCGGCTACTTCGATCCCACCCGCCCGGCCTACAATCGCAATCAATACGGCGGAACCCTCGGCGGCCCCATCCGCAAAGACAAGGCGTTCTTCTTTCTCGATTACCAGGGTACGCAAATGACCCAGGGCCAGGAGACCGGCCTCATCTCGGTTCCATCCCTGCAAGAGCGCGCCGGCATCTTTCCCAATTTCGTGATCCCATCTTCTGAATGGTCCGCGCCTGCAAAATATCTCATGCAATACATTCCCAAGCCCAACGTTGGCTCCGATACCTTTTCCTCCGCCTCGGAGAATGAAACCGTCGGCGACAACAAAACCGGTGCGCGCATTGACCTCAATACCGGCTTCGGCGCCTTATCCGCCTACTACTTCTTCGACCAGTACAACCTGAACAATCCCTATCCCACCGCACAGGGCGGCGCCAACGTACCCGGCTTCAACGCGCTCTCCAACGGCCGCGCCCAGCTGATCAGCCTCGGCCTGACCAAAGCCTTCGGCGACCGCACCGTCAATGAAGCGCACTTCAGCTACATGCGCGACTTCAACATCATCGGCAAGCCGCAGGGTGGCGTCGGACCTTCCCTGGCCTCGCAAGGCTTCACCCAGTGCGCTGCCAACGGGAAAAATGCAGACGGTACCGCATGCCTCGGCATCGTGCCCCTCGATCCCGCCATTGAAGGCGTCGAGAATGTCGCCTTCAACAACTTCACCATCGGCGTTGATGTCACCGGAGAGACCCAGGCCAACAATACCTACCAGTGGAGCGACAATCTCACCCATATCGCCGGCCACCACACCCTCAAAATCGGCGCCGATTTCCACCTCGACCAGATCAACATCCACTCCAATTCCATTAACAACGGATCGTTTGTCTTCCAGGGCACCGACACCGGCAATGACTTCGCCGACTTCCTCCTCGGCGTGGCCAGCAGCTACGAGCAGGGAGACGCCAGCTCGTTCTACATCCGCAACCACTACATCGGCCTCTACGCGCAGGATAGCTGGCAGGCCCGCCCCAATCTCGTCTTCAACTATGGAGTGCGTTGGGACGTTCTTCCGCCCTGGCACGAGAAGTACAACCAGCTCCAAACCTTCGTCCTCGGTCAGCAGTCCAAGGTCTATACCGGAGCGCCCGCCGGAATCGTCTTTCCCGGAGACCCAGGAATTCCTTCCACCCTGGCGCCCACCAAGTGGACCAATTTTTCCCCGCGCCTCGGCTTCAGCTACTCGCCTGCTTCGGACCGTAGTTTCCTGCACGAGCTCTTCGGCTCCTCCGGCAAGAGCAGCATCCACGGAGCCTTCGGAATCTTCTACTCCGCTTTTGAAGGCCTTTCCGCGGGCATCATGAGCGCCAACCCTCCCTATGGCTACGACTACAACAGCACCGGCGGACTTCCCTTGTTCGCCACGCCATTTGCCACCGCCGAAGGCGGCACCCTCAAACAGCCGTTTCCTTCTCCCATCCCCACTTTCGGAGCCTCGCCCAGCCATCCCAACAACAGCGTCGACTGGAGCCAATACACGCCCATCACCGGCGACCCGGCCTTTTACCACCGCAATACCTCGCCCTACACCGAAAGCTACAACCTCGCCTTCGAACGCGAACTGGCCCCCAACACCGTCCTCAAGCTCGGCTATGTCGGCTCGCAGGCGCATCATCTGTTGGTGCTCACCTCGGCCAATCCCGGCGATCCCGCCAAGTGCCTCAGCCTCGGACCATCGCTTTGCGGCCCTTTCAATGAAGGCCTGGCCAGGGGGCCATTTCCCTCGTCCTTCGGCGCCATCACCTACCAGAAGACCATCGGCTTCTCCAACTACAACTCGTTGGAAGCCACTCTGCGCCACACCACCAAATCGCTGGAGATGATGGCCGCTTACACCTACGGCAAGTCGGTCGACGACTCCTCCAGTCTCTCCGAGCCTGTCTATCCCATGGACGCCGCGCTCACCAAAGCCCCCTCCGCTTTCGACCTCCGCCACAATTTCGTCCTCAGCTACCGCTACCAGCTGCCCTTCGATCGTTTAACTGGGAAGCAGAATCCCTTGACCACCGGCTGGTCTATCTCCGGCATCACGCGCTTTTCCACCGGACTGCCCGTCACCCTCTACAACAACACCGACAGTTCGCTGCTGGGAACCTTCCCCAACGGCATCAACAACAACACCATCGATACGCCGTACGTCGTCCCCGGCAAGCTGGAAATCAACCACAATCCTGGCCCCAACTCAACGGCGTTCAACACCGCGCTCTTCTGTGTCCCCGGCTCTACGTTTTACGGCAGCACCACTCCCTGTCCTGTCGGTCTCGGTACCCTGGGCAATGTTCCGCGCCGCTACTTCTACGGCCCCGGCCTGGAGAACTTCGACATGGCGCTGCAAAAGGAGATTGCGCTCCATGGTGGCAAGCTGTTGCAGTTCCGGTTGGAGGCATTTAACGTGTTCAATCATGCGCAGTTCTTCGGAGCCGCCGCCGTCGATGGAAACATCAGCGACTCGACTTTCGGCAAAGTGATCAATGCCATGCCTCCGCGCCAGGTGCAGCTGGCGGCGAGGTTCGTCTTCTAGCAGGAAATGCGAATAGAAACAGGAGGAGGCTGAATATCCTCTGCTCCCTGCGCGTGAAACGACTTTCGGGGAGTGTGTCTAAATCACGGGAGTAATTACAGACTCACCAGGATGGAAGCAGCCTGCACGATGTGGGCGTATGCGGGCTACGCAGGTACCAGTTGATAAAGAATCCCGCACCCATTCGACGTGGAGGATATTTTCGTTGCGCAAAAACTTCTGCTGGCAGCATTACGGTGTGCTGGTCGACGGATTTTACCCTCGCCGGAAAAGGACGTCTCCGATGCAAGCAACTGGGTAATAGGCGATGTAACTATTTTATATTCTGCGTGTTAAAGACTCTGTCCGAGATCTGTCCTGATATGTCGGCCAGTATCACCCGAAACGCGTTCGGTAACTGCATTTGTGGCGTGTTCCGAAATCCCTGGTCGCCGCCATCTCCTAGGTTATTGCATCTTCGGGCGCAGAGTGAGTCCTCGCAGGCATTTCGAAAAGAACTGTTTTTGATAGCATGAATATCCCGTTATCGAATGAATAGACGCACCTTGACAAGCACGTTTTCCAGATTCTGTTGCAGCCGCGCACTCACTACTCTTGCGTTCCGCAGCGTTCACAGCCCCGCAGCTCCTGAGCTGACCCAAAACCCGAAAACTAAGCCGGTCAGCGGTGCGCGGCCACGCCAGCTCGCCGTTACTGGCGCAGGTCAGCCGGCGGACTGCAAGGCTTTTCCGGCTGCGAATTCGGTCACCGCTTGAACCGGCGAACCTTCGTCTCGCCCGCGCCGGAATCTATCGCAGCTTCTCTCGCCACTGTACTCACATTCCGGATGATGCTGATTGTTTTACCTCTGGTAACGCATAAGCCACTATCTGTTACCAAAGTACTCTTCCCATTTACTGCAGCTCTATGAACCAAGTGTGCTTGGGGCTTGGGTGGTTTCTCTGTACACTGAGCCGGTCAAGAGTGGCTGATCGCGCTCCTCGCCGCGCTGCTGCTTCGAGTAGCGACAAGGTGGGGAGCCATCGAAACGATTTGCGTTGGTGGGTGCGATGCCGGATCGTAATTCGCTTTCTTCAGGAAACGGGTCAGCACCCAGGATTCCGTTTTCCCGGAACGTGCCATACAAGCTATTAGGCGGCCTTATGAAGACATATAAGAACCACCGAACTGGGTCGATCGCACCTCTGCTCCACGTCCCGGGTGATCGAGCCAAAGGCTTCAGTCTCGTGGAAGTAACGTTGGTGGTGGCGGTTGCCGGGATCTTAATGGCCGCCGCGTTTCCTATCATGAACACCACCATGACCAGCATGCATCTTGGCTCGGCCGCCAGTTCGCTGGCCGGCGCCATCCAGGACGCGCGTTACACGGCCATCTCTCTCGGCTGCCCGTATACGCTTACGGTGTTGCCATCGCAAAACTCCTATCAGCTCGCAACCGAGCCCATATCCGGTACCCCACCCGCGTGCGGTGCGTCCTTCGTCAACACAGGGAACCCCGTTCCATTTGCCAGCTCCGATATATCGACCACGTTCAACACTCCCCTGTTGCTCAATCCAAGCGGAACCGTCACGGCGGTGGGCAGCACGATCCCGGCCTCTTTCAGCATTACTCTCGCCAGTCAGAACAGTACCGCAACCAAGACGGTTCTGGTCACAGGAGTCGGCGATGTTAAAGTCCATACTCCCTAAACCAGGCATCCCGAAAGGTTTCACCCTCCTTGAGGTGATGATCGCCATCGCGGTCCTGGTCGTTTCGGTATCCGCCATGGCCATGCTCGCCGCCGTCATGCTTACCCGCGGGCGCCAGTCCAAGTACATCAACGTGGCTGCAACCCTCGCCTCGGAAAAACTCGACGATCTCAATCGCTGGAGCATGTACTCCCAACCGGTCTGCGTGCAGCCTGGCGATACCTCGGAGGGCAGCCTGACCACTCCGGTCAACAAGAGCATCTCCTGTGCCGGGGAGACGGCCAACAACATCAACTACTTCGACGAAATCAGCATTGATTTCGTCGATTCCGAAGGCTGCGGAAACGCCGGCAACGGATGTTTCGCCGAAACGGTCAGCAGCGTTGGAGCGGGTGGAACCACCTACTACACCACCTATCATTCGCCCAACGGAACCATTCCCACCAACCCGAACGGTACCAGTACCCCGGTCTCCTCCACCACCGCGCCAGGCACCATGACCTTCCAGCGCACCTGGCTGATTGAGAGCAACACTCCCGTCCAGGGAACCCGGCGCATCACCGTTCTGGTCACTTTGACCGATCAATCGGTGAAACCGCCGGTCAGCTTCCAGATGAGCATGGTGCGCCAATGAATACGCCACTCTCTCAAACCGGATCTTCCGCATGGCGAACCACCGCCCGCCAGCGCGGGACCACGCTCATCGAACTGATGGTTGCGCTCGCTCTCTTTTCGATCGTCGCCGGAGCCGCCTTCGCCCTGTTCAACCAGCAGCAGGTTGCCACGTCAAATCTTCAGGGGCAGGTCGGGCTCAGCCTCTCGCTACGCAACGCGGCGTCGCAACTGCAGCTCGATCTCTCCAACGCCGGCAGCGGCTACTTCCAGGGAATCAACGTGCCCACCTGGCCGGTGGGAGTGACCATCGTGAACAACTGGGTGAACTACGGCAGCTCCTGCTACAGTTCCACGACGGGTTATGGCGCCGACTGCTTCGATCAGCTCAATATCATTACCGCCAACCCCGGCGGACAATATCCCGCCGTTCACGCCACCAATAGCGCCGGATCGACCACCGCGACCGTCTGCCCGCCAACCTATGATGGAAGCCCGGGAACTCCGACCACGGTGTATGCCCAGGCTGCCAGCGGCCTCACCTTGTCCCAGACTGCCGCAAAATTCTTTCAGGGTGATCAACTGCTCTTCCTGACGGGCAGCGGCAAGGTGATGACCACCGCAATTCTCGCCGCCAATGGCGCCGTCTCTGGTTCGGCGATTGCGCTCTCCATCGATCAGACTCAGATCGACGGCAGCAACATACTTGCCAACGACCCGCTGGACATCACCGCCTGCGACCGCACATCTGTAACGGTATCGGGTAGCGCAACCGTCCCAGCCTGCCCGCCGCCACCTCCGGTCACGACTCCGCCAACGCCACCGAGCGTTACCTTCGGGACCAACTACTGCAGCGCGGACTGGATTATCAAGCTCTCGCCGATTACCTACTCCGTCGCCGCCAGCTCGGATCCCACGAATCCCTGGCAGCTGGTCCGTACGCAGAATGGGACCACTTCCGTTGTGATGGATCAGATCATCGGCTTCAAGGTTGGAGCCTCGATCTGGGATGGCGACATACTCTGCGGTTACACAACTCCCTGCTATAACTACGAGGCCTCCACTTACGCCATCGGGAATGCTCCTGCTGGTTCTGCAGCCTGGAACTACAGCTTGATCCGTTCCGTGCGGGTCTCTCTGATCGGCCGCACCACTCCGAACTACAGCAGTCAGTACACGTATCGCAATACATTCGATGGGGGGCCGTACCAGGTACAGGGGACGGCCATTGTGGTGAACCCGCGCAACATGAGCATGAATGACGACCAGACATTGCCGAACCCGTGAGCGTTATGAGAGCACAACTGAGATCGAAGCACCGCGTCGCGACCCGCTTGCAGAACCAAAGCGGAATGGCCCTGATCACCGTCCTCTTCCTCACCATCCTGATGACGATTCTGGGCCTCACCATGGTCGTCTCGGTCAACTCGGACATGATGATCAACGGCTACTATGGCAACGAACGCGCCTCTTACTACGCTGCCGATTCCGGGATCAACATCGCCCGCCAGTATCTGGTCAACCAGCTCTATAGTTCGGTCACCCAGACAAGCTGTTTGGGCTGGGGCGCCAACGCCGTAGCCGGCTGCACCGCTCCTCCGTTGAATGCAACGACGGCGGCGACTGCCGCACTAAACAGCCTGCAATCCGTTTATGCCGGAGGCTTCGCAGCACTCAACACCAGCACCGCCAGCGGCTCATGGCCGAGCTCTTTCATGCTACACAGCAACGCCAGTTGCACTACCAGCGTGACTCCATCCGGGACTACTTCGACGTTCGCCAATGTGAATGGCTCCAGCCTGATCACTTCCTACGCATTCAGCTTCAGCTACACCCTCTGCTCCGTCGGCAGGGGCGCGGCACTGCAGCGTACGGCCGTCCAGGAAAGCGGCACCCTTACAGTAAACGTGCATTCGCAGGATATTCCCCCGCCCACCTTTGCCGGATACGGAGCATTCATTAATAACTACACTCCGTGCTCGGGCTATCTGGTTCCCGGCACCTTTAGCGGTCCCACGTTTACCAACGGCGCATGGGAGTTGGGCAACAGCGGAGCCTATATCTTTACCAATCACGTGGGGCAGGCGAACACACAGATCGATTACTGGATCGGCGGCAACTGCAATAAGTCCACGGCCAGCACCTACCCTGGGATCAACGTCAACTTCGAGCAGGGTCTTACGCTCGGCGAGCCTGCCGTTCCTCTTCCTCCGAACTCGTACAGCCAGGCCTGGGCGGCCATTGACGGCATAGGCTGCGGCGAAGCTACGGGGCCGGCCTGCAACGGCTCCACCCCTGGCAGCTTACCCACCAACGCGCAGCTCAACACATACATGAAGGACGTCAACGGCAATCCGTACCCTGCCACCGGAACCTCTTCGGGCGTATTTCTTCCCTATTCGGGCAGCACGCTCGGATCCGGCACCACAACAGGCTCAGCCGGCGGAATTTATGTCCAGGGCAATGCATCCATTGTCTTATCCCCCGGGACCGACACTAGCGGGAAACTCACCCAGATCTACACCATCACGCAAGGAAGCACCGTCACCACCGTCACCACCGACCCTGGGGCAAATACCACCACGATTGCATCTGGAGGCACATCCAAAACGCTCGCGGGGATCCCGGAAAACCTTGTCTCCAACCCCGGTTCGCCAACAGCCGGGTCGATGCTTTACGTGAACGGGACCATCACCGGACTGAAGGGGCCGGGCCAGGGAGTGCCTGCGATTCAAAGCAATGCCATGGTCACAATCGCCGGATCGAGCAACATCGATATCACAGGCGACATCATCTATTCGGTCGAGCCGGTGACCCTGAGCGCCGCCGATACCTTATTATGCGGGGGCGCTGCTTGCGGCGGTACAAATACCGTTCCTTCCGGATACAACGCCACCGCAACCAATGCTCTTGGTGTTTTCACCGCCAGCGGAAATATCCAGCTCTCCAGCTCCTACGCCAACCAAAACCTCGAGGTGGATGGAAGCCTGGCAGCCATCGGACAGACCGGAACAGGAGGATGCACCTCTTCCACCTGCGGCTTCACCGTCAGCGGATCGATCAACACCTTCAACAACGTCGGCGGGCAGATTCAGTCAAACATTTTTGGCGGCAACATGAACACCGAGAACACTTTCTTCGACCAGCGATTCACGAACTGGACCGCGCCCGGAGGAGGAAGTTTTGCTCCACCCTGGTTCCCTTCCATCACGAACAATGGGAATTATAGCCCGCAGCAACCGACCATCATTCTCTCGCAGCAGCGCACGAGTTGGGCCTGGGCTCCCGTGCAATAACCTGAAGGTGCGCCCCTGGCGTTGATGAGCTGAAGCAGATGGTGGCCGACCTGATGCTGGACAAGCAGGCATTGCAGGCGGTGCTATCAAAAAAGTGGTAGGCCCGCAGGCTCGGACAGAGGCGGTGGCGGTGGCGCGCGCAGCGGTTTCGATCAGCGAGGCGAGCCTGCGGGCTGTTGTTGTTGGTGCGCGGAACGTGCCGATACGAAGCCGTGGCTCGGGAGGCGAAAGACGAGCTGCGGCAGAAGCTGCGCGAGCTGGCCATGGTGCGGCGGCGCTGCGGCTACCGGCGCCTGCACGCGCTGCTACGGCGCGCGGGCGTCGCGGTCACCACAAGCGCGTCTACCGTAAGAGGCCGGTGTCGTTCGTCCATTTGGAGCGGCCAGACCGGCGGCGCAGATCCGTACGTTCTTTGGCGAAAGCACTGGGGTGTGCCCAGAAGCTGCTAATTCGCGACTGTGTGGTTCGGAACCGGTCGTTTGCGCAGTCTCTGCTAAACACGTGGGCAGTCAATCGAGGAACGCTTCATCCTCGACGTGCTTAAGTCCTACACCCCCGTGCACAGCTACTACAAGCTGGTCAAGAAGACCGAGGAAGACCCCGAGTTCGACACGAAGAAGGCGAACAAGAAACTTCGCCGGTATGTTGAAAGCCACGACCACGCAATCTGGCTCAAAGCCGAGATTATGGTGGACCACTTCCACGAGCAGGTGCTCGCCGCCGGGAAGATCGGCGGGTAATCGAGAGTAATCTCATCGCATACAAACATGCTCTCAGCGGCAGGCATGTTCCCAAAATACAAGATTGTGAGACAGGCCAAAGCGTGATTTTCGACTCCTGCTATCAAAAGCTTGGCGATGGTGGACGCGGGACCTTTTTGAACTGCAGCGACAAGATGAGCGCTCCGGCTAAGTCGCGGCAGCGACGGAGGTTGGACCGTAAGTGATATAGACCCGGCTGTGTACCGAAAAGGTCTGCGGTTGCGCATTTTGTAGGAAGATTTCGGAACGTGTTCCGCTGCAACAATCTGGAAGGCATCAGGTATATATCTGGAGGGACTGGCAGGCCGCGTAATCAGCCGCGAAGGTTTGTGCTTTTCCATTTGGGATCGCTGCGGCAACATGGCAACGAGTCTCAAGTTCAATCAGCACCTGAACGCGTGAACCAATCCATAGATTTTCACACAGGCCAAAACGGGCTTGGCTGGTTTAGAACCTGAGGCTTGAGGTTTTCGTAACACACCCAAGAGACGAACCTGCGGGAATACCTGAATCGGCTTCTCACCTCCATCGAGCCGATGCGATAGGATATAGCGTTAGTATATCGACGGGAGAATCCTGACCATGAGTACTAGTCTAGAGCTGTTTGTTCTCGCGATGGTGCGGCGAGGCCTTGCGACTCCATATGAGTTGAAGACCAAAGCCGGTCTGTCGCTGGGCAGCACGGTGCCGGTCTTGGCTCGGCTTGAAGAGGATGGCCTCGTAGAAGCATCGGAAAAAGGCGCTCGCCGAAGCCGAAAGTTCTCGATTACCGCTAAAGGGACCAAGGCGCTAACGCGAGGCTGGGCGGAGCAGTTAGCAACAGAACACACCGACATCGATTCGATTCTCCGAGTTGCTTCTCTCGCCTGGCTGCACGGTGACACGAAGGCCTGCCAAGAATTCATGAAGCGTTCCGCCAACGGACTGCATGGCTGGGCCGGGAGCCTTCGCGCCGAAGCTGACCGGCTCGCTGCAAGGGTGGGGGAGAGTCCGGACGGTGACACATTCGTTTGGCTGCGGACATATTGTGAAGCGGCACGGGCCGAGACGGACGCCAGGGCGCTTGTTGAATTGTCGGATCGAATCACCAAGAAGGTTGATAAAAGGCGACGAACTACAACACCCCGAACGCAGACCCGCTGACCGGCCATTCCAAGGGATCTCTGGCTAGCCCAAAAGGCTTAGGAAGCCCTTTGAGGTCTAGTCTAGAGCAGGGTTCCAGTGCGGCGCGGTCGATGCGGACGATGGCAGGATCAGAAACTTGCGGCTAAACTCTTCCTGCGCGAGTTGCCCTGCATCCGTTTCCGAGTTGCTATTTTCATTGTTAGGTATTGTTAGGTAAATCGGGGGAAACCGGCCCATTTAAGGGTGAAATGGAGAAAATCGAGCAACCCACGACAAGCCAATAAGTCGTTTATATACAGATAGATATATATATTAAAGAACTTACAAAAACACAGGCGTTCGATTCCCCCTCCCAGCACCAGACTCTGCGCCCAGGATTGATGCCGACGTTCAGTTCCAGCATCAGTAGGTAAATCATACATTCACGCGCATTTCATCCACCGAGATTCTTGCTTGCGGTGAGCTCTGAGACCGCTGTTGTTGAGGAATGTGAACAGATAGGGAGATAAGTAAGATAATGTTGAAGTCGGGCAGGAATCGCCGTCAGCTTAACTTGCGCCTACGAATCGCCTCGCTGGAAGCAATAACTGGTCGGAGCCGATTCAGACGAGGCTGTCTGAATCCTCGAGAGCACAGCAATGTTGGTGTGTAAACTTTGTGTAACCTTGGCGGCAAGTCCTGAAACTCCTGCAACTATCGAACACGTATAATCAGTAAGTTACAGACTCTATTGACTCCCGGCAGTTCCGATCCCGACCAGGTCCACCAATAACTCCCTACACATCAATCAGTTCTAGCGATAAACATTTTCCACGCTGCTGGATTTGGTAGCATTTGGCAGCAAATTTTCAGAAAGTCTTTGCCGCTTCGCCTTTTTCGGCTTCTTTCTGAGCTCCCGGTTTATCGCATCCACCGTTGCGGCGACGCCTTCCGGCAGCTCCTGCATGTAGACAGTGGCTGTGCGCGAATGCCGAAGCGGCCCCTGAATGTCTTTGATCGTTCCCTTCCCTTGCGCCGATGTAGCGACGCGGCGACGAATGACCTGAAAAGATCAGCTTGGGAAGTTCAAGGTCTTCCGCCAGTTTATGCAGCACCCTTCGACGGTAGTTGCCCGTCTCCATGAAGCCGCCTCACGCATCCGCAAAGATGAGTGCGTCTGGAGAGGCTGTGGAGTGCGACCGCAGTGCTACAATATTGTCCCCGGTTGACGCATAGGACCACGTCTGACAAGGTTGCGGTTATGCGGCAACTCAGCTGAGAGCAAAATGTCAAAGCTTGGTCTCTTTATCCCTTGCTACATCGATCAGCTATATCCGCAGGTCGGGCTTGCAACCTATAGAGTTCTGCGACGGCTCGGTCTCGCCATTGAGTTTCCCGAAGAACAGACCTGCTGCGGACAACCTATGGCCAACTCTGGATGTGCTGGAGAGACACGGCTTCTCGCGGAGAGATTCCTCAGAATATTTGGCAAATACGACCACGTGGTGGCTCCGTCGGGAAGCTGCGTATCCATGGTGCGCAACCATTACGCGCAGTGGTTGGAGGGCAAGCCCGGCTTCGAGCATCTGCGCGCCAACACCTTCGAACTCTGCGAATATCTGGTGGATACCGTTGGTGTGACCAAGGTCGAGGGAGAGTTCCCTCTGAAAGTGGGATTGCACATGAGCTGCCATGGTCTGAGGGAATTGCGGCTGGGCCGCTCTTCTGAACGCATGGTGCCGGACTTCAACAAGGTGCGCCCACTGCTGGCGCAGCTGCGGGGAATCGAGCTGATCGAACTCGCCCGCCCCGACGAGTGTTGCGGATTTGGGGGTACGTTTGCCGTCAACGAAGAGGCGGTCTCATCGCTCATGGGCAGAGACCGCATTGCCGACCACGTACAGGGAGGGGCGGAGGTGATTACCGGCTTCGATGTCTCCTGCCTCATGCACCTGGAGGGCATTATCCGCCGGGAGAAAATTCCGATTCGTGTCATGCACGTGGCGGAAATCCTGGAGGGAGCGAGGCTTTCATGACCGGACACTCGGAAAAAGCGGCGCTCTTTGTCCTCGATGATGAGCGGGTGCACTGGCACGACCAGGCGCTTTGGTTCGTGCGACTCAAGCGCGACAAGCAAGCCGCAAGCATTCCGGAGTGGGAGATGCTGCGCGAGACAGCGGCGGCGATCAAAATGCATACGCTCTCGCGCCTCGCCGAGTACCTGGAGGAGTTTGAGCGCAATGCAACCGCTAACGGCATGCAGGTCCACTGGGCGCGCGATGGTGCCGAGCACAATACAATCGTTCATCAAATTCTCTCGGATCGAGGCATCACCCGCCTGGTGAAATCGAAGTCGATGTTGACCGAGGAGTGCCACCTGAATCCCTACCTGGAAGCGCGTGGCATCGAAGTAACGGATACAGATCTTGGCGAACGTATTGTGCAACTCCGTCATGAGCCGCCCAGTCACATCGTCTTCCCCGCCATCCATCTCAAGAGGGAGGATATCGGCGAGCTCTTCCACGAGAAACTCGGAACCGAGAAGGGCGCCTCCGACCCAAAGTATCTCACTGAGGCGGCACGCGGCCATCTTCGAGAGAAGTTCATGGCTGCGCAGGCCGGCCTCACCGGCGTTAATTTCGCCATTGCGGAGACGGGCGGTTTCGTCGTTTGCACGAACGAGGGCAACGCCGATCTCGGAACGACCCTGCCTCCGATCCACATTGCCTGCATGGGCGTCGAAAAGATCTTGCCCCGGGCAAACGATCTCGGCATTTTTCTCCGTCTCCTCGCGCGCAGTGCGACCGGCCAGCCGATCACCACCTATAGTTCGCATTTTCACGGACCACTACCCGGCGGCGAACTGCATGTGGTGATTGTCGACAATGGGCGAAGCGCCATTCTTGGCCAGGAAACCTTCCGCCGCTCACTCAGCTGCATTCGTTGCGGTGCCTGCATGAACACGTGTCCGGTGTTTCGCCGTTCCGGCGGCTATAGCTATGGTTATACCGTTCCAGGCCCAATTGGCTCGCTACTGGGACCGCAACGCGACCCGCAGAAATATGGCAGCCTGCCCTTTGCCTCAAGCCTGTGCGGTTCCTGTTCTGACGTTTGCCCGGTGAAAATCGACCTGCATCACGAGTTGTACGCCTTCCGTCAGGAACTTGTTCGGAAGAAGGTAGTGCCGCTCTCCAAGCGCATAGGCATGGCCGTGTTGTCGTTCGTGCTGGCGAGACCTTTACTTTACCGGCTCGCGGGGAAACTGATGCGCTGGATTGTGCCGCGGCTGCCGCGGGCTGTCCTTTATGCGCGCTGGAATGCGTGGGGCATCCATCGCGAACTGCCGCCCATGCCGCGCGAGAGCTTCCGCGAACTCTTGAAACGTGAGCCGCTGTTAACGGAGAGCGTTGGTGAATTCGCGAGTGGAAAGAAGGAGTCGATGTGAACGACCGTGACGCCATTCTTCAGTACCTGCGCCGCAGCGCGCCTCCACTTTCGCCGCTGCCGGAGTATCCCGCCGCTCTCACGTACGAAAATCCCGAAGCGCAGTTTGCGCAAACCTTCACCTCGGTGGGAGGAACGTTCTTTCGCGTCGCAAATCTGGCTGCACTAGATGCGGAGCTTAGGGAACTTAGACTCTATACCCAGGCGCGCAAGATGGTTTCGCTCGTGCCCGGCGCAGGTACCTCGACTGTGGATGTAGTTGCGATGAACCAGCCGCACGAACTTTTGGGTGTTGAGCTGGCAATCATAGCCGGGGAATTCGGCGTTGCAGAAAATGGTGCCGTGTGGGTACCGGGAAGCAGCCTCGGTCCACAGAGGGCGATCTTCGTAATCAGCGAACACCTTGTGCTGGTCGTGCGCGCGGGTCAAATCGTCCACACTATGCAGCACGCCTATGAGCGAATTCGATTCGAGCGGCCCGGCTTTGGAGTGTTTATCTCCGGACCGTCAAAAACAGCCGATATCGAGCAGTCATTGGTAATTGGGGCACATGGTCCGCGCAGTTGTACGCTGTTCCTGGTCGGCTAGAGCGGTCCCCGAGAAGCTATATCCTCTCGAAATTGCGTCTCCAGCATCGCTCCGCCAAGATTGTGTTCTTCGAGAAGATGGACAGGATTGAGGGCAATCTTCGGCATGGCGCGTGAGCCATGCAACCGTAAATCTTCCTTTTGAATCATCAAGGATACCGTGAGCGCGCCGTGCAGAGTCGTCATCGTGGGGGGTGGATTTGGAGGCCTCTGTGCGGCCCGGGCGCTTAAGTCAAAGCCCGTGGATGTAACGCTAATCGATCGGCGCAACTACCACCTGTTTCAACCGCTGCTATATCAGGTCGCAACCGGCTCATTATCGCCGGGAGAGATCGCAACACCTTTGCGCAGCGTATTGAGCCGCCAGAAGAATGCGCGCGTTCTGCTCGGCGATGTAGTCGATATCGATCCGCCTACCAGGAACGTACTGCTCGCCGACGGTGCCCGCATTGGATACGACTCATTGATCGTCGCCGCAGGCTCGCAGACCTCTTATTTTGGGCACAATGCGTGGCGGGAATGGGCGCCCGGACTGAAGAGCGTAGAGGAAGCCATCAACATTCGACATAAAATCCTGTATGCATTCGAAGTTGCAGAGCGCATTTCAGATCCCGCTCAGCGACGTTCATGGCTCACCTTCGCCATCGTGGGTGCTGGCCCCACCGGCGTAGAACTTTCGGGCGCCATTGGCAAGATCGCACGGCAGACGCTTAAAAACGATTTTCGGTCGATACACCCGCAGGAAGCACGGATCATCCTGATGGACGGCGCTCCGCGGCTGCTGATGTCTTTTCCGGAGGACCTTGCGCGAAAAGCAGAACGCTCGCTTGAGAAACTCGGAGTGCAGGTGAAGACCGGCACCATGGTCAAAGAGATCGATAAAGAGGGGCTGACGATTTCGACCGACGGCCGGATTGAACGATTGTACGCAAGAACTGTGATTTGGGCTGGAGGCGTAACGACCACAGCGTTGGGACAAACTCTGGCAAAGCGTACCAACGCCGACACAGACAAGAGCGGGAGAATCAAGGTTAACCCCGACCTTACGATTCCCAACCATCCGGACATCTATGTAATCGGGGATCTGGCAGGTGCTTTGAAAGCAGATGGAAATCCATTGCCCGGCGTGGCCCAGGTCGCCATGCAGCAAGGAACCTATGCGGCCAAAGCCATAGTCGGAAAGATCCAAGGCCAAAAAGACCAGCCGCGTTTTGAGTATTTCGACAAAGGAAGTCTGGCAGTGATTGGCCGCGCGGCCGCAGTGGCCGACGTTTTTGGGATTCACATTTCGGGGCTGCCGGCCTGGCTCATCTGGGCGTGTATCCATTTGATGTACATCAACGAATTCCAGAATCGCCTTCTAATTTTCATCCAATGGGCAATTCAGGATCTTACTTTTAGTCGCGGGGCACGGCTGATTACGAACAGTGCTACCACTGATTTCGATTTCAACCGCGAGGTGTCGTCGCATCAGAGCGCCACCGGTGTTGAAAGCGATGAATCAGGCAGCAGCCACAGAGCTGCCTGAGTTGGTTAGGAAGACATGCACTTACCGGCCGGGGACGGACTGGCCGGTCTAGTAATCCGCACCAGTCCCTGGTGTTGCGAAGCCCATGCCACCACACTCGCAGATTACCAAACTGTCATTTTCATGTAATGCTGGCCTCCTCGGGCTGCCGATCGGCGTGCCCGGCGAACGCAAACCCAAAAAGCATCGGCTCTGTCCGTGGGGGTAGGGTTGAGATTTCGAGCCAACCGGGACAGGGCACCCAGGTCACACTGCACATGCCGGTCTCCTGCGCATAGTGACGAGAATGTAGTGCCGATGTCATGCTGGCCTATCCTCACCCCTCAAAGGCTCGTTTTCTGTTTCAAAATTGCGTTTAATCTTGCTCTCAATTCTCGTTATCAGCTGCTGGTATCAGGTACGCTATAGGTCGGAGTTCCGCGATGGATCCAGTTCTCGCTCTAGTCATCATAGTCGCGCTTGTTTGCATAACGGTTGTGGTGGTTGTGCTCACGAACCAAGGAAGCGGGATCTCCTTCCTTGGTGGCAAGCTGGGCAAAAACATCCTCCCTGAGTCGCAAGCGATTCAAGTTCGACCGCCGGCTCCTATCCTCCAGAACATTACGTTCAAGCAGGCGTTGGAGAGCGATGCTCTCGCCACTGGGCTCGAAGAGCTGGCCAAGAGACAGGTTGAGTACGCGTTCGGCTTCCAATCTGCAAATGCCGTTGTCCAAGCGGTGAGCCTTGCCGACCAGAACGATAAGCTTGTGATTTCGTACGAGTTCCCGCGTGCTGGTATGGCGTTGCCGGGATCGGGCGCAGCGGTCATTCCGCTGGATCGGGAGAGCGGCAGGTTCTTGCCCATGCTGAAGGATGCCGATAGCGGCCGGTTGACCGAGTTCGCGAAGGGGACTCCGTCGAGGCCCGCGAATGCCGCCGCTCTGATCACGGGGCTCGCTCACGTGGTCTCAGGTATGGGCGTGCTCCGTCATCTGAAGGAAGTTGACCGCAGACTGACCGTGCTGGCGCAGGGACGCAAGATTGATCAACTTGCGGAAATGGAAACCATCTACAACCGACTCTGCGAAATCTTCAGCCGCGAGAATTGGGCGGACCGCCGTTCCGATCTGATTGCCTCTCGCGATCAGCTCTTCAAGCTGCGGGCAACCTGGAGACGCGAGTTGGACCAGATTCTGGATTCGGCTCCCGATACACCTGACACGCAGTCCGCGGAAAGCCTGGCAAAACTCGGGGCCGTTATGTTCCCGCCCGCCTTTTTCTTCGGTAAAGGTATGGAGATGCATCGCGAGGCCGAGGAAGAAAAGCTGTTCGGGCATCTGGCCGCTACAGCCGACCTCATGCAGCGTATCCGGCTTGCCATGCTGCTGGATATCGCGGTTTCACAGGCGCTCGGGGAAGCGGAAACCTTGGCGGGTGTGGCGATGCGGAACGAGCTGGAGATGTGGGATGGCATCGCCGAGAAATTCGAGACGAAGCGGAAAGGTATTCGGACATTCAATACGCCTGCTGACCTGCAGACCGTGGAAGACGCATTGCGGGGATACGTCAGGATGTTGTCATCCATTGCGACGATGAAATGTCCGGAGCCTGGCGCTTCGGAGCCCAGCGTCGGGCAATCTGAGCACCCCTCTGCGAGCAACTCGCCTTCAATCGGAGACCTTAGCGTTCCTTATGCTCATATCGAATCCCAATCTTTCCGCGTTAATGCGGAAAACAAGCAACTCAAATAAGCATCAGAACGGTAGCTGACAATTCCGGATATTGAACTAAACCCAGCGTGGCCGCTCAGGGTGCCTGCGAGGTTGATCCGTCTATTCAATCTTGTTCAAGCAACGGGTGACAAGAATCAAGTCGCGCCACCGGCTGCTGACCGCCGGTCTGTTGCCGCCGAGTGCTGGGTTGATCCATGTACCAGCAGGGCGGTTTGAAACACGTCTTCCAGCACGTGACGGGCAGCGGCGATCTTTTCTGCCTGCTTACTGCGCGGCACATAGCCTTCGGCGACAACGTCGGTGCGCCCGGCAGTTTGGCTGACTGCAATCGCACGAATCGCTCCGTCGTGCCGGCTGTCCAGGCTGTCGGCGAAACGCAGAATTCCTCCCAGGCTATCGGCGAGATGCTGGTCCGCGAAGGACAGGGCGGCATAGCGCTTCTGCGTAATAGGCAAGGCACCACGATGATAGCGGGCCACCAGGGCTGCGATCGCCAGGTCCGTCGCCGACCACCCCGGAGGGATCTCCAGCTTTCCCAACAGGCGACCGCAGAGCTTGTGGCGTGCTTTGTCGCGGCCGCCGTGCCCTGCCCCATGCGTAAGCGCCGCAACCTGAAGCAGATCGCGGGGGTTGACCGCTCCGGCACCACGTGCCGGCACCAGTCCAGCAACTTGCAGCGCGTCGTAGAGTGCAAGACTAAACTGTGTAACCAATTGGGTATGAGGCGGATCGGGATCGAGGCTTGCCGCCCAGGTTTCGAATCTCTTCACTACTGCCCTGTGCAGTTGCTCTCCCGCAGGCAATCCGCTTCTCCACTCCTGCCACAAAGAGTGCCGCCCAACCATTTTTTCCCGGTAGGCCTGCACGCGCTGCGTTCGCTCCCGTGAAACGGCGGCGCACCATTGTTGTCGTTCCTGTGGCGACGCGAAGGCCTGGATCTGGCGAGCGGTGTTCCACAAAACATCCAGATCATGCACTTCCCCGAGCAAATCCTGAACGTGCCTAAGATCATTTCCCCAGGACTGTTCGAGGTCAGGCAGAAAGTTTTCTATGATGTAACGGAATTTCTTGATGCCGATGCGCAGCGCATGCAGGGCTGTCTTGCTGCGGTCTCGCAGGGCCTTGGCGTGTAGCTTGTGCGCCGCTTCGTAACGTTCCAGTGCGAGCACCTGAAAGACTTCGGCGGGGTTTTCCATGCCCTGCACCACGTTGTCCAGCTTTTCTGCCCATTGCTGCCAGCGCTGAACATCGAACTTTCCCACTACTTCGGCGGCAGTGGTTTTTAGGATAGCTTCGCGTTGCAGACAATCGCTTTTGAGCCGTTCGGCTACGGCCGGGCAGTCACTCCGCAGACGCTCGATCCATTCCAGCAGGACCTGAGTGTCTCGCAATCCCCCGAGGGCGGAGAAGACGATCTTACCCGCCTTACGCATTTTTCCCCAGGCAGGATCGCCATTCAAGCTTTGGAAACCTTCTGCCACGGAGCGGCAGTGGCGGAGGGCGACCCTGAGATCATGCACAACATTCGCATTGAAGGTTTTGCGGGCTTTCTCGCGCTCCGCAACCACCCGTTCCATCCAATAGGAGATACCGCGTTCCGCTGGCTTCGGCGCTGCCGTCTTCGCCATAACCGCCTCCGGCGGCATCCATCATACCCCGAAAAATCAACTCAATTCAGCCGAGCTCCGCCGGAGTGAGGAGTGCCTGCTTCTACGCAGTGGACGGCATGATCCACGACCCGCTCTAACTCCCCGGCATAAAAGTCAGGGCGTTCTTCGCGCAAACGCCGCTTGGCCCTGTCAGCAGAAAACCAGCGGGGGGAGCGGAAATGCTCGCCAGGAGTCTCAAGGTGCACGACTCTGCACAGGTAAGCGCTCACAATATGCGCGTCGCTCCCGTTCTTGAAGTGCAGATAATAGGTGAAGGCGAGTGGTTCGACCTCGCCGCGCACACCGGCCTCTTCGTGAGCTTCGCGAGCAGCAGCAATGGCATTCGTGGGATCGCCATCGACGGCGCCTTTGGGAAACGTCCATCGCCCGGCACGGGTGCGCACCAGAAGAAATTCAACATTGCCATCGGCTTGACGGCGATAACACACGGCCGCGACTACCGTCCGCTCGAAGGGCCGCCAGCACGTGAGCTCTTGCCGTGGCGATTGCTTGAGCCCCCGATCTTTGGCAAAATCAACCGAAACCAGAGTTTTGTCCATTGCCTGCCTGTTCTGCCAGGACGGTCGGTTTGAATCTGCCCACCGGAGTGAAACACCTTGCAAGGATTTTGACTCCACTTTGTGCATGATTGGTGAATGGAGTATGAAATTATGGGTAAGCATCAAGTCTCTAACCATGATCTTCTCATGGATTAACCAGGCATAACACACGTTCGCCGTCGCCTGACGGCTAGTTCATTCGACAATTTTCTGCCGCATCAACTGGCCAGCGGCAGCCACACTTGAAAACGGGTATCCCCGGGCTTCGAGCTGAACTGGATATTGCCCTTGTGCTTCTTCACAATTCGCTGCACCGTGTCGAGTCCGAGCCCCGTTCCCTCGCCCACACCTTTGGTGGTGAAGAAGGGCTCGAATATGTGGGGCTGCACTTCGGGCGAAATTCCCGGCCCGCTATCGCCGATCTCCACCACGGCGCACCCATCGTCGCGATAGGTCCGGATTCGCAGCGTTCCTTTTCCGCCCATGGCATCAATCGCGTTGTCGATAATATTGCTCCACACCTGGTTCAATTCGCTCCCAAACGAGTTCACCAGAAGAGGAACCGGATCATATTCGCGCTGTACCGTGATGCCGCGCTTCAGCTTGAAATTCAGGATGGTCAATGTAGTCTCCAACGTCTTCGTGATGTCCACATCGAGCACCGGCGCCTGATCCATGAACGTATATTCCTTGACCGCCTGGACCAACTCCGAAATGCGCGATGTGCTGCTCTCGATCGTCGTCAACAGTTCGGCGATCTCCATCGACAACTCGATCCTCACCAGCGCCGCCCGGGCCGTCTCCGCATCCAGGCTGTCGAACAATTTAGCCAGTTCCTCCGGCTTGGCGTTCCTTCGTGCAAGCCCCGCCGAGAGCTGCCACGAGTCATTCTGCCCATGGCTGCGCAGCAGCGAATCGATCCGGTCTTCCAGGCTGCTGGCGGTCAACGCATCCGGAGGAGGACTGCCCGTTTGAGTAAGAGACGCTTCCAGGCGATCGACCTCCGATTTCTGCGCCGGGCTCAGGACACGCTGGCCCAACTCCTGGCTTGCCTCCCGTATGCAGATCAACATCTCGCGCAGCTGGCTGGCGGCGCGCGTTGCCGCCGATGCAGGGTTGTTCAACTCGTGCGCCAGCCCCGCCGAAAGCTTTCCCATCGACACCAGGCGTTCGCGCTGTTGTTCCAGGCGCGTAGTCTCGCGAATCCGATCCGACATCAGCCCTACGAGCCGCTTGGCCAGCTCCGGCATCCGTTGCACCAGTTCTGGAAAAAGTGCCGTGGGGAAGGACAGAACGTGGCTCTCCGTAACGGCCCGCCCATTCAGCGGGTACTGCTGCATTCTGGAAAACGGGAGCGCCCCGGTCACGTTGCCCGACAGGATGGAAAGCACCACGGGCTGGCCGCCCAACTCTCCACGGACCTCCAGTTCCCCTTCGAGCACGACAAACATTGCCTCCGCGGGATCCCCCTGACGGATATACGTCTCACCCGCCTTCAAATGCAGATCCTGCGCCTCGCCCAGGAACCAGGCGATCTGATCGTCCGGCAGGTCCGCGAATGCGGGAACGCGAAGCAGTTCGGTTTGATCCGTCATTTAAACCTTGCTCAAGTACTGATGAATAAACTGCACGGCCACCGATCCTTCGCCCACTCCGGACGCCACCCGTTTCACCGAGCTGTGCCGCACGTCGCCCACGGCAAAGACGCCGGGAACATTGGTTTCCAGCAGAAACGGATCCCGTTCGAGCGTCCACCCCTTGGGCCCGCGATCGCCTGAGATCAAATCGGGGCCAGTCAAAATAAACCCGCGGCCGTCGCGCTCCACCACCCCGTCCAGCCATTCGGTCTGCGGCAGCGCCCCGATAAAAATGAACATGGCGCTGGCCGGCACGCGCTGAATTTCCCCGGTGTCGGAGCAAAGCACGGAAATCTCTTCCAGATGCGTCTCGCCATGAACCTCGGATACGCTCGCCTGGGTCCATACCTGAATGTTGGGTGTGCCTTTGATCTGGTCAATCAGATACTGCGACATCGTGCTTGCCAGCGAAGGGCCGCGCACCAGCATCACCACGCGCTCGGCGTACTTGGAGAAGTTCACCGCCGCCTGGCCGGCCGAATTCGCGCCGCCCACCACATAGACGATTTCTCCCTTGCAGGCCAACGCTTCGGTCGCGCCGCCGCCGTAGTAAACCCCTGCTCCCTGCAGGCGGTCGATTCCAGGCGTCTCCAGCCGCCGCCACTGCACTCCGGTTGAAACCATCAGGGCATGGCAGGAGATCTCGTTGCCGTCCGCCAGTTGAACGATCCGGTACGGTCCTTCGATGCGCACGCCGGTGGCTTCCAGCGGCGCCAGAATCTCCACTCCGAAGCGCTGCGCCTGCACCACCGCCCGTCGTGCCAGATCGCCGCCGCTGAGTCCGGCGGGAAATCCCAGATAGTTCTCGATGCGCGAACTCATGCCGGCCTGTCCACCGGGCGCTTCCCGCTCGATCATCACCGTGTGCAAACCTTCGGAGGCCCCATACACCGCCGCCGCCAGGCCAGCCGGTCCTCCGCCGATGATGGCCAGATCATAAAAATCGGTTTGCGCGCGCGTGCGCAGTCCTACCTGTTGCGCCACCTCTGCAGGCGCGGCTTCCAGCAGCTTCGTCCCGTCCGGAAGCAGCACGACAGGAATCTTGCTCGCATCCTCACCCAGCGCTTCCAGCAGGCGCTGGGTCTCGGCGTCATTGGCCGATTGCTCCACATCAATCCACTGATACGGTACGTGGTTGCGCGCCAGGAAATCCCGCAGTTCGTACGACCGCGGCGACCACCGCGTACCCAGCACCCGGATTCCCTCGAATGCCGGCCGGTACGTGGCGCGCCAGTCATCGAGCAGGTCATCCAGCTGCGGATAGAGGTGCTCCGACGGAGGGTCCCACGGCTTCATAAAAAAATAATCGATGCTGGCCTGGTTGATGGCCTGGATCGCCGCATTCGTATCCGCATACGCGGTGAGCAGCGCGCGCTTGGCATCGGGAAAAATCTGCCGCGCCTCCAGCAGAAAACCGACTCCGTCCATCTGCGGCATCCGCTGGTCGGCCAGCAGCAGGGCCACACCGTCGTTACGCAGCTTCAATTGATTCAGAATCCCCAGGGCGTCCGTCGGCGAATCGCTCCCGATGACGCGGTAGTCTGCTCCGTACTGCGATCGCAAATCGCGTTCGATCGCGCGCAGAACATCGGAGTCATCGTCCACGCTCAGCAGAATCGGTTTCGCCATCGTGCTCCCCGGGCCAGGAATTCAAGCCGCAATTTCGCCGGGCATGATCCCGTCCACATAGCACCACATCCAGTTTTCGCCCGGCTCAATGGAGCGCATCAGGGGATGCTGCGTCCGGTGAAAATGCTTGGTGGCGTGTTTGTTCTTGGACGAGTCGCAACAGCCCACGTGCCCGCAGGTAAGACACATGCGCAGATGCACCCATGTCTCGCCGCTCTTAGCACATTCCTCGCACTCGTGCTGGTTGGTCTCCCGCACCTTGATTTGATCCAGATGTGTGCATTTGCCCGCCATCGGCTGCTCCTATTCTCGTTGCTGTTCACGCGCCGCCCCGCAAAGCTCTCGCTGGAGGCGGCTCACTCCGCGGTGAGCAGGTTCTCCGCGAACCCCCACGCCTCGTCGATCCACTGCGCCTGGCAGCAGAAGCCGGCGTCCCGGGCCATCCCGTAAATCTCACCCGCCGAATACTTATGGCTGCTCTCCGTCCAGATGGTTTCGCCTTCCTCAAACTCCACTTCGACCTCCGCCGCCGGAATGCTCACTCTCTGCTTCCGCAGCGAACGCAAATGCATCTCTACGCTTCGCGCCTCGCGGTTGATGCGCGCCAGGTGCGCGAACTGCTTGAGATCGAAATCCGCATCCAGTTCGCAGTTGATGCGGGCCAGCAGGTTCAAGTCAAACGCCGCCGTCACGCCGAGACCATCGTCATAAGCCTGCAGCAGCCGCGCGATTGGCTTTTCCAGATCGGTGCCCAGCAGCAGAGCGTCTCCCGGCTCCAGTATCCGCCGTACCTCGGCCAGGAACCTCATCCCGGCCTCGCGATCGAAGTTTCCAATCGTGCTCCCCAGAAAAAGCACCAGCAGGTGCTGGCCGCTCTTGCGCTGTGCGGCCACCTCCAGCAGCCCGTCGAGATACTCACGCTCAAATCCAACCATGCTGATCGAATCCAGATCGCCCAATTCGCGCTCGCACATCGCAAGTGCGGTGCGGGAGATCTCCACCGGGTAATAGAACGTCCGCTGCCGGCGTGACAATTCTTCCAGAATCCACCGCGTCTTTTTGCCGCTCCCGCTCCCAAGTTCGGCCACCGCAACCGGCATGGGAAGGCGCTCCACGATATTGCCTGCATGCCGGCGCAGCAGCCGCTCATCGGCGCGGGTCAGCCCGTATTCCGGCAAACGGCTGATCACCTCAAACAGCGCCGATCCCACCTCGTCGTAAAGATATTTCGACGGCAACGTTTTCTGCCCCGGCTGCGTAAGCCCGGCGCGAACCTCGCACGCGAAATTGTAAATGGCATTGCCTGCAGCCGCGGGAACAAACATTTACCGCCCTCCAATCAGTGGCTCACGCAGCGGAATCCCGCATACACGTATTGGTAATGAGCCTGGAACCAGTTACGAAATGTGCGCCGGAGCATACAAGCCGCGGTGCGCGCCGAGCCTCCTTTTAAGACGAAGTGTTTTCCGTCACAAAAATCAGCCGAATATCCCCGGTAAAACGAAAACGGCTCAAACCCGCCAAACGGAGCGAACACCGACGATGTCCACTCCCATCCGTTGCCCAGCATGTCGCTGACGCCATAGGCGCTTTGCCCCTCGGGAAACGCATTCACCGGCGTCGGCTCCCACCGGCAAAAATCAAAATTGCCCAGTCTTGCACCGGGCGCCGCATCGCCCCACGGATATTTTCTTTCATTCCCATCCTCGCTGCCGTACGCGGCGCGATGCCACTCCGCCTCCGTCGGAAGCAACTTTCCTGCCCACCGGGCATAGGCGCTTGCCTCCGCATGACTGACATACACCGGCCAGTCGAGCGGAAACTCAACTTCCGCGAACATCGTCCGGTACGTCCACGTATCGCCTGCACGATTCCAAAACACCGGATGCGAAACTGCTTTGGCGCTTCTCCAGTCCCAGTCTTCGCTGCTCCACAGAGCACGGTTCCGATAGCCGCCCGCTTCCATGAATTCGAGAAACTGCCGGTTGGTCACTTCGTACCGGTCGATGGCGAATGCCGGAACCTCCACCTCGCAAGCCTCATACTCATTGTCCCAACCGAAGCTCCCGGAACTGCGTGGCAGTCCCAGTGCCGCCACCCCCTCCGGCACCGCAATGCTCTGGTGGACCACCGCACCTGTGTCAAGATTCAGAAAGCCGCGCTGCCGCTCCTTTTTTTCCAGCGGCAGCTGATGCAGCATGTAGGCCAGCGTCTCCACGTGCATAAGCCGATGCTCGATGGCCACGTTGAGCAGGGTTTCCAGCGAAAAACCGCTACGTCCCGCAACCTGAAGCGCTAACGCGCCGTCGGCCAGCCCTTCATCGATGCCAGCCCGGCTTCTGCCCACGTAATCCTGCACGGCGCTCAAAGGCGGCCAATCGGAGGGAGCGTCGCCGGGCAGTCCGCCACCCACCGGATCGATGCCAAAGGCAAAGAGCCGGTCGAATTCCGGATGAAAGCTCCTCGCTCCCAGCACATTTTCATGCAGCAGATTCCAATCGAACGCCTCCAGGTGCCCCACATAGAAAACAATGCGGTGGCGCTCGGCAATCGGCCGCTCATAGAGGCAATCGGCGCGCACCAGGCGAAAAGTCTCATCGCTTCGGCGTCGCGCCTCGTGCAGCCTTGTAATCAGTTCATGGCTCGGCGTTGTGTCACGTTGTGGGCAGAGATGTTCGGTAGCTGGCATCGGCTATCCTCTTAAGATTTTTGACCTAGCCCAGCGACGCGGCTTTTTTTCACGCGATCCCTGGGATTCATATCTTGGTCTCAACAGGGGTTGGATGACGAATCCGGCAATGTGGTCGCCCCTGATCGGTCTTCGCCGCGGTCCTCCACCAAAGCTGTAATAAATCGTTCTCCGCTCACAACTGCAATCCAGCGCCAAGCGTCTAAAACCGCGTCCGGCGAGAACTGTTAGAGGAGAATCCCATGACAAAAAAACAACTCGACAATCGGAGTACCGAGTCCATCAATGCCCAGCCGCGCCTTCATCAGCGTGCGCGTGAGGTCCAGGCCTACGGAACCGTCACGCACCAGTTGCCGCTTGAACTCGAAGAACCCGTTCGTTT
Organism: uncultured Acidobacteriota bacterium; assembly: GCA_963732315.1. Classification (GTDB taxonomy): domain Bacteria; phylum Acidobacteriota; class Terriglobia; order Terriglobales; family Acidobacteriaceae; genus TOLSYN. Next base: position 958,541 of record CAVSYY010000018.1, on the reverse strand, counting down.
GGAAATGACCGAGCAGCTCAACCAGCTGCTTGCCGATACAATCACCCTCCGCGATTTGTACAAGAAGTCCCACTGGCAGGTTGCCGGGCCAACGTTTTATCAGCTCCATCTTCTTTATGACAAACATCACGACGAGCAGGACGAGTTGGTTGACTCCATCGCCGAACGAATCCAGTTGCTCGGCGGCATCAGCATTGCCATGGCAGCCGACGTGGCCGAGACCACACAGATCGAACGCCCTCCGCGCGGCCGCGAAGAAGTTCCCGTCCAACTGTCCCGGTTGCTGGACGCTCACCAGGCCGTCATCGGCGAGTGCCGGACGCTGGCGCGCAGAGCCTCCGAGTTGGGCGATGACGGAACCAACGACCTGGTTGTCAGCCAGGTTCTGCGCACCAGCGAGTTGCAGGCATGGTTCCTGAGTGAGCATCTGGTCAACATGCCGTTAGTGCGGGCAAAAGATCCCTCAACGGCCGCGGACGCGGCATAACCATTTGCAGTTGGCTGCGGCAACGCATCTATTCGTCAGTGCCGGTGCTTAACGCTTACGCTTCTAGCGTTTAACGCAGGTCCGTATCAAGAGTAGAAGCATGTGGGAGACACGAAGCGTCAAGGCTGCTGGCATTTAAGCAACAGCGCTGGCTGCATGAGTTAGGTCAACATGTTCGTCTTTCAGCGGTCTTCACTTCGGCAACTCCTGGCACCGGCACTGCTGGGGTTCGCGATCACGCTCCCGGCCGCGTCGCAAACTGGCCAGATGTCTGTTGCACCGACTTTCGGAAGCGTCCCCAGCGGTCCGGCCACAAACCAGGTACTGCATCTCACGCTTCGCGACGCCATTCAAATGGCCCTTCGTTACAACCTCGGTGGAATCGAAAGCAGCGAGAATACCCGCACTGCACGCGGTCAGCGGCTGGTTGCGCTCAGCAGTCTTTTGCCGCAGGTAAGCGCGGGAGCGGCTGAAAATGTCGCACAGTATAGCGTCGCAACCGAAGGTCTCAAGGTTCCAGGGATACCGAGTGTCATCGGCCCATTCAGTTACAGCACCGTGCAGGCGAACCTGAGTCAGACCTTGTTCAGTTATGAATCGATCCAACATTTCCGCGCCGCGCGCACCGCCGAGCAGGCCGCCCAGCTGTCCTACAGCGACACGCTCGACGTGGTCACGCTCACCGTAGGGATCGACTATCTTGAGGTCATCGATTTCAATTCGCGCATTGAAGCCGCCGTGGCCCAGGTGCAGAATGCGCAGGCCCTCTACGACCAGGCCACGGACGAGTTTCAGGCCGGCACCAGTCCCAAGATCGATGTAACGCGCACCGGGGTCCAGCTTCACACTGAGCAGTACAATCTCAGCATCGCGCGCAACAACTTCGCCATCGCCAAGCTCAGCCTTGGCCGCGCCATCGGATTGCCTCTGGGGCAAATCTTCGATCTGGCCGATCAATTCCCCTATGCCGATCTGGCTCCGCCGAGCGTTGACGACGCGCTCAGCAAAGCCTACAACTCACGCAGCGATTTTCGCGCGGCCCTCAGCTCCGTCAAGTCCGCTCAGCAGCAGCTCTCCAGCGTCCGCGGAGAGCGCTATCCGGTGCTGGCCGTGAACGGCGATTACGGTCTGCAAGGCGCAACCTTTGATCGCTCGCATGGAGCCTTCACCTTCCAGGCAGGCGTGAATGTTCCAATTTTCACTGGCGAACGGATCAAGGGCGAAATTACGGAAGCGGAATCAGACCTGCGCAAGCGCCGGGCCGAGGCCGAAAACCTTCGCGGCCAGATCGACTACGACGTGCGTACGGCGTTCCTGAATCTGCAGGCGGCGCAGGAACAGGTCGCGGTCGCCCGTCAAAGCGTGGACTTGGCGAATGAAAACCTCGGCCGCTCCAAGGAGCGTTTCGCCGCGGGTGTGACCGACAGCGTCGAGGTGGTGCAGGCGGAGCAGTCGTTGGCCAGCGCCAATGACCAGTACATCACCAGCCTAACCAGCCACAACGTGGCGAAGCTTCAGCTCGCTCGCGCGTTGGGAGTCGCGCGAACTGATTACAGCCAATACCTGTCAGCTAAGTAAGGGGAACTCCATGAAAGACGATCCTCCGGGTTCGGCACTGCAAGACAAAGAATCGCCCTCGGGCGCGCCGCCCGAGCAAGCCCCGGTGTCTAAGCGCGTGATTCCGCGGCGTCCGCCGCGCTCCAAATTCCGCCGCATTTTCCTGCTTTTCGTTCTGCTCATTCTGCTGGCCGGCGGCTACTTTCTGTGGCGCTACCTAGCCAGCTACGAATCGACCGATGACGCCCAGGTGGACGTTCACCTCTCTCCCGTCAGTGCGCGCATCTCCGGCTACGTAATTAAAGTGCTGGTGGGCGACAACCAGTGGGTCGAGCAAGGGACGGAGCTGGTGGAGATCGATCCCACCGACTACCAGGTCGCCGTCGATAAGGCACGCGCCGATCTGGCGAACGCCGAGGCGACCGCGCAATCCCTGAACATTACCGTTCCGATAACCTCCGTCAACACCACGAGCCAGTTGACGTTTTCCGCCTCCGACATCGATAACGCCAAAGCGGGAATCATTGCCGCCGAAAAACAACTCGCCGCTGCCCACGCGCAAGTGGAGCAGGCGGAAGCCAACGACGTAAAAATCCAGGACGACCTGCAACGCTACAAACGCCTGGTCGAAAAACAAAACGTCTCCGAGCAGACCTACGATCAGTCACTGGCTGCCTCCAAGGCCAGCATCGCCAATGTTTCTGCGGCCCACGATAACGAGGCCGCTGCTCAGCAAGCGGTCCAGCAGGCCAAGAGCCGGCTCTCTCAGGCCGAAGCCAACCATCGCGCCGCTGAAACCGGTCCGCAGCAAGTCGCCTCCACGCGCGCCCGCGCTCTCTCCGCCGCGGCAGACGTCCAGCAGAAGCGCGCCGCGCTGGAGCAGGCCGAACTCAATCTCGGATACACGAAAATTCTGGCGCCGGTGAGCGGTGAGGTGAACAAAACTGTGGTCGTTGGCTTGAATGTAGATCCCGGCGAGCAACTGTTGACCGTCGTTCCGCTCGATCAAGTCTGGATCACCGCCAACTTCAAGGAGACCCAGCTCAAGCACATGAAGGTCGGGCAGAAGGCGGAGATCAGCGTGGATTCCAACGGCCGTACCTACAAGGGTCACGTGGACAGCATCGCCGGGGCCACCGGTCCTCTCTTTAGCCTGCTCCCACCCGAGAATGCCACTGGCAACTACGTCAAAATTGTCCAACGCATCCCTGTAAAGATCGTCCTTGAGCCGGGAGAGAACCGCGACCTTTCGCTGCGCCCAGGCATGAACGTCGATCCCAAGGTGTATTTGCGATGAGCCCCGAGGTTGAGACTCCCGCCGCCGAGGAAGCCCCGTGGAAGCCCAAGTACAATCCCTGGCGGATCGGCGTCGTGGTCTCCATGGCGGCATTCATGGAGATACTCGACACCAGCATCGCCAACGTGGCGCTGCCGTATATTGCCGGGGGTCTCGGCGCAAGCAACGACGATAGCACCTGGGTGCTCACCTCTTATCTGGTCTCCAACGCCATCGTCCTCCCCGTCAGCGGCTGGCTCGCCGTTAAATTTGGACGAAAGCGATTCTTCATGGCGTGTCTCGTCGTCTTCACTCTGAGTTCGCTTCTCTGCGGAGCTGCGCCGAGCCTTGGAGTCCTGTTGCTATTTCGCGGGATGCAAGGCGCCGGAGGAGGCGGACTCCAGCCGATGGCACAAGCCATTCTGGCGGATTCGTTTCCGCCGCAACAACGGGGCACGGCATTTGCACTATACGGCATTACGGCTGTCGCGGCGCCTGCCATTGGACCAACCCTGGGCGGTTGGATCACATTCAATTACTCTTGGCGCTGGATCTTCTATATTAATCTGCCGGTCGGCCTGCTGTGCCTGTTCGCGGTTAATCACCTCATCGAAGATCCTCCCTACTTGAGCCGCCTCAAAGCTGCTGGAGTCAAGCTGGATTACATCGGAGTCGCCCTACTGGCGCTCGGCATCGGCCCCCTGCAGGTTTTGCTGGACAAGGGCCAGGAAGACGATTGGTTCGGGTCACACTTCATCACGACTTTAGCCGTCATCGCCACCGTGTGCCTGATCTCGCTGGTGATCTGGGAGTGGTTCCGGAAGGAACCCGTCATCGATGTTCGCCTATTCAGGAATTTCAACTACCTTGGCGCGAACTTGATGATGTTCACCTTTGGAATTCTCCTGTTCGGCAGCCTTGTGAGCATGCCCCTGTTCCTGCAGACCCTGCTGGGGTATACCGCCGAGATAGCCGGTGTAGTACTTTCCGGAGGCGCTGTTCTTGTGCTACTGGCCATGCCGGTCGTCGGCAAGCTCACAACGATGGTCCAGGCGCGCTACCTGATCGCCTTTGGCTGGTTGTGTTTAGCGATCGGCATGTTCTATTCGACAATGCGCATCGACTTACTGATCAGCTACAACTCGGTTGCGTGGTTGCGCGTCATCCAGGTTGCCGGCCAGGGCTTTCTGTTTGTGCCGATCACGCTAGCGGCCTATATCGGGATACCGACTGAGAAAAGCAACTCCGTCGCCGGCATGATCAATTTCATGCGCAACATAGGGAGCAGCGTAGGAACGTCCCTGGTCACCACGTTGGTTGCGCGGCGCTCGCAATTCCATCAGGCAAGGCTGGTGCAAAACGCCAGTCTCAACAACTTCAACTTTCGGAACACGGCCAATGGCCTCACTCACATCGTTACTAACTCCGGCTTGAGCAAACACGACGCGAACCTGCAGGCCTACGCCAGAATTTATCAAGCCCTGCAAGCGCAGGCGGCGACCCTGGCCTACATCGATACTTTTATGGTGCTTGCGGTGGGGTCTGCCATCATGTTCGTTCTGTCTTTTGCTTTGAAAAAGAATGACCCGCATGCCGGCGGCGGCGAAGCGGCAGTCGGCTAAACTGGGTTAGATAAAAAGCGGGGGGCATCTTACACCGGAGAGAGACCGTGATTAAAATCATCACCATTGAGCGCGAGTACGGTTGCGGCGGCGCAGCGATCGCCCGCAAAACAGCCGATCGCCTGGGCTGGAAGCTGTGGGACGAGTTGCTGACCCGGGAGATTGCGCACCTTTCCAACTGCGAGCAAGCGGAAGTGTCCAGTCGCGAAGAGCGCATCGATCCTCTCTATTACCGCCTCTTCAAATCCATCCTGCTCGGCAGCTTCGAAGGTAGCCTGAATCTGCACCGCATGAAGATTCTGGATGCCGACAGCATCATGCGGATCACCAAACAGGTAGTCGAACGGGCGGCGGCGAGCGGCAACTGCGTCATCGTAGGCCGAGGCTCGCAGCTTATCCTGCGCGACCAGCCGGACACTTTGCGCGTCTTCCTCTACGCTCCGCGGGAGGCCAAAGTCAGCCGTCTCATCTCTGAGGGCATGAAAGCGGCCGACGCCGAACAGTTAGTGGATACCGTTGATAACGAGCGCGCCGCCTTCGTTGACAAGTACTTTCATCTGGAGTGGCCGCACCGGGCGGTTTACCACGCCATGCTCAACACGGAGGCGGGCGAGGAAGCCGTCGTTCAAACGATTCTCGGACTCAAGAGCACGCTGGAACGACCGGCGGAATGATCCTGTGTCCACGCGAGAGATGCCCGAGCGCCCGCGGCCGGCAGAATCGCGTTACCCGTCCCCCAAGCGCCAGCGGCCGGCAGCATCGCGTTACCCGTCACCCGAGCGCCAGCAGGTACCTCACTCCAGCCCGAGCAGTCGCAGCGCGGCCTTGGAAAACCATCCGCTCTTCCGGTTGGTCAAAAACAGCCAGGTCAGCACACGCACCGGAGGCGGTAACTCCGCCGGCTCCAGCTGCTGTTGCCCAGGCGAGAGCAGCTCCACAATGGTCTCTCGCGGGTGTTCGCGGATCTCATCCAGAATCGCCGTCTGATGCACGCAATTGATGGTGCACAGCGGGGCGCAGCTCTTCACCGTGTGGTATTCGCGCTCCAGGTCGGCGGGCGAATATTTCTCCAATGGAATCCCCGGGTAGCCGCGCTGCTGTGAGCACCAGTGCACCAGTCCGTTTTCGCAGATATACAAAAACCTGCTCCCCGCATGGCATTTCCAATCGTTCGGAATCCCACGCACCAGGTTTTCCTGAAAGCGGTTGTACCGGAAATAGGCGAACACCGGCTTGCGCAGTTGGTGGATCTGGTCGAGCACCCACCGTTCGTGCTCGCTCAGTGCACGCAGCTGCCCGCAACCGTCGTGCACCACGCCCGTCGTTATGCCGAATCCCAGCGCCAGCGCGCGCCGCGCGATGACCAGCGCATCTTCGGCATTGGCAATTCCCGAACCAACCACCGCGTTGATATTGACGTCGAACTCCGCATATTCGGCCAGCCACCGCAGCCGCTGGTCCAGCACCTTCAGGCTCTTCTTCGAGACCTCGTCCGGCCTCACGTTGTCGATGCTGATCTGCAGCTGGTGCAGTCCCGCCCGGTTCAATTGCTGGATTCGCTTCGCATTCAGCAGGTAGCCGTTGGTGATCAGCGTCGCAATCATCTTGTGCCGGTGAATGCGCGCGATGATGAGATCCAGCTCGGGATGCAGCAGCGGCTCGCCGCCGCTGATGGTGACGATCGAAGTTCCCAGCGCGGCCAGTTGGTCCACGCGCCGCAGCATCTCTTCAATCGGCACCGGCTGGGAAACATGGTCGTACTCGTTGCAGTAGCCGCAAGCCAGGTTGCAGCGCCGGGTTGGAATGATCTGTGCGAGAATCGGGTGCCCGGCTGAACGCATGGCCTTGGCAAACATTCGCACCTCGCGGAAGCGGCGCGGCACCGCGCCGATCCTCCGTCTCACGGACGCCAGACTCATGCGTTATCTCCTTCAGCCAAAGCTCCGGCCTCTCCAATTTAGTTGACTTCCGTCGGTCCGATGTTGCCCAGGCCGTATACTTCCCATATGGCCTTTCCTGAACTTCATCCCAGCCTGCTGCGTGCCCTTGCAGCACGAAACTACACCGAACCCACTCCTGTTCAACAAGCCGTACTTCGTCCGGAAGCAGCCGGGCGCGACCTGCTGGTCTCGGCGCAGACCGGTTCGGGCAAGACCGTGGCCTACGGCCTTAGCCTGGTGAGACGCTGCTTGGCGAGGAGCCGCGATTTGGGCGGCCCAAGCAGCCACTTGCGTTGGTTGTGGCGCCCACCCGTGAACTGGCGCTACAGGTGCAGCACGAGCTGGCGTGGTTGCTGGGCGAGGCAGGCGGGCGCGTAATCTCCTGCGTGGGCGGCATGGACATTCGCCGCGAGCAGCGCGCCTTGGCGCGCGGGAGCCCATATCGTCGTCGGTACGCCGGGCCGCCTGGCCGACCACCTCGATCAGGGACATCTGGATCTTTCGGAGATCCGCGCGGTGGTGCTGGACGAAGCCGATGAGATGCTTGATTTCGGCTTTCGCGAAGAGCTTGAGCTACTGATGAACGCGACTCCCGCCGGAGCGGCGCACCATGATGTTTTCGGCGACGCTGCCCAAGGCAATCCTGGGGCTGGCCAGGCTCTATCAGCGCGATGCCCTGCGCATGGCGCTATCGTGCGGAGAACGAGCCTCACGCCGATATCGAATATCGCGCTTTTCTGCATCGCGTCCGCGCGATACCGAACACGCCGTGGTCAATTCGCTGCGCTACTTCGATGCGCAGGGCGCGCTGGTCTTCTGCTCAACCCGCGAAGCCGTGCGCCATCTGCACGCCAATCTGCGCGAGCGTGGATTCTCCGCCGTGGCGCTTTCCGGCGAACTGAAGCAGCACGAGCGCACCACCGCGCTGCAGGCCTTGCGCGACGGCCGGGCGCGCGTCTGCGTGGCAACCGATGTAGCCGCTCGCGGATTGGATATGCCCGAGCTCGGCCTGGTGATCCACGCCGACCTGCCGCAGAACAAGCAGGCGCTGTTGCATCGCAGCGGCCGCACCGGACGCGCCGGACGCAAAGGACTGTCGGTGATGATCGTGCCCGCGCAGCATCGCGGAGCCGCCGAGCGCTTGCTGGCCTCGGCAAAGATCAAAGCCATCTGGAGCGCTGCGCCTTCCGCCGACGCAATTCGCGCCCGCGACGAAGAAAACCTGGTGCGCGAAATCCTCGCCATGGCGGACGCTCCGGCGGAAGACGATTTGGCAGCGGCACGAGTCCTGCTCGGCGAGCGGAGCGCCGAACAACTGGCCGCCGTTCTGGTCCGCATTCGCCGCGAACTTTTACCTGCACCCGAAGTGCTGGTAGATCCCGGCGCATTCAAGAAGGAAACGCCCCTCAAAAAGAAGAAATTTTCGTCCGAAAAAAAATCCTTTGCCGCCAAGCGCCCCTGGATCGACCGCGGCAAAAAACAAGGCGGCAGCGCGCCGCCGAAGCCGAAGAAAAAACGCTATTAGAGCGGTTTCCGAAAAGCTATTTATTTAGCAGCGACAGTCGGGTGCCCCAGGTTCCGTGCCGCCGACCGCGGCCGGAGCGGCAGCTCCGCGTACCGGCTGCGAAGCGCGTTTTTTGCGGCGCTAACCTGGGAAGCAGGGCACATCAACCCAGCCACCGCCTTTTAAGATCCGGTCACCTTCAGCAGCCTGGTTTCAGCAGACTGGTCCAGCCCGCGACTTGTCCTTTTCGGATAGCGCTCCGCCTATCCGTCCGGCAACGGCCCCGAATCTCCGATCATCCATAAATGCAATTGGAGGATACGAAGATGCTGCTTCCAGGGCTGAAATCCGTTGCAAGTTTCTTCGTGGCCGCGATTTTTGTTCTCCCCGCATTTGCCGACAATCCAACGCCACCCATGCCACCCACGGTAGGGCCGGGATCGCTCAATTACGTCGAAGGACAAGTTTCGGTCAACACAGAGCTTATCAACCCGGCGTCGATGCCCCCTCCGCAGTTGCATCCAAACGACTCGCTCACTACGGAACAAGGCAAAGCTGAGTTGCTGCTGACCCCCGGTGTCTTCCTGCGCGTCGGCGACAACAGCTCCGTGAAAATGATCTCGCCGGGCCTAGCCAATACCGTGGTCGAGGTCGATAAAGGACACGCTCTCGTCGAGGTGGACGACATCTACAGGCAAAACGACATTCGCGTCATCGAAGGTGCCGCCAATATCAGGCTGCTGAAGACCGGGCTCTACGATTTCGACCTGCGGCAAAATCAACTGCGCGTCTTCGATGGCAAGGCCAGGGTTGAAATTGCCGGTCATGAGATCACCGTGAAGCGCGAACATGACTTGAACTTTACAAATCCTTCCGCGCTGAAGTCCCAAAAGTTCAAAACGAAGCCCTATGAAAACGGCGCTCTGTACCGATGGAGCAGCCTGCGCTCCGCCTATCTGGCTGAAGCCAACGTGAACATGGGCGATATGTACGCCGCGAACCAGTGGGGCGGTTGGAACGGTGATGACTGGTATTGGGATCCGTGGTTTGACGCCTACACGTTCCTGCCTGGAGACGGGATCTTTTATAGCTCGTTCGGCTGGGGGTTCTACGCGCCTTGGCTGTGCTATGAGGCCCCGTTCCACGGCGGCTTTGGCTACGGCCGTGGCGGGCAGTATTACCATCACTTCAGCGAAGACGCCCGCACCTGGGGCGTTCGTTCGCCCTACCTCTCCAACGCCAACTACTCGCACGGCATCTACCATGGACCGGGCTCCACCGGCACGGGTTTTCACTCCGGACCGCAGATGGCTGGATTTAGGAATGCCGGATTCAGCGGCGGAGGCGTCCGTGGTAGCGGCTTCCACGGCGGCGGCGGTGGCTTCCACGGCGGCGGATTCGGCGGCGGCGGTGGTGGATTCGGTGGTGGTGGATTTGGCGGCGGAGGATTTGGCGGCGGTGGTCACCGCTAAACCTCACGCCGATTTCGATCTAGCCGCGATCGATGCAACCGCGAAAAACCAGGCCGCCCACAGAGCGGCCTGGGCGGTCATTCGTTTCTAAGTGATCAGCTAAAGGTGAAAGCCAAGCTCTTCCAATTCCCCGCGCAGCGACGACTCCCGCAGCAGTTCCAGAAATCTCTGCACCGGCGCCCGATGAAGCCGCTTCTTCGGCACCACCAAATCGTATTGCTCCGCCTGCATCGGCAGAAATCCCAGTCCATATTGCCGCGCCACCGTGCCGATCGCCACGCCCCAGTCGGCCACACCCTGCGCTACAGCAACCGCAACGCCGTTGTGCGTCTTCGCCTGCCTGGAATACCCCGCCGGGCGCGCGCCCTTCAGCAGCCGGTCGATCGCAATCCGCGTGCCGCTCCCCGCATTGCGATTCACCATCAGGCACCCGGAATCCCCAATCACACCGGCAATCGCAGCCTCCGCCGTGCGCCCCTCGAATCGCACATCGCCCGGCCGAAACACAATTCCCTGCAGCCGCCCGTAGCCTGGAATCAGTTCGAGCCCCTCCGTCAAAAAAGGCCGGTTGTACTCGCCCGTCGCCGGGTCCATCAGATGAATCCCTGCAATGTCGCATTCGCCGCGCCTGGCCGCCGCCAGCCCGCCCGTGCTTCCCAGGTTCAAAGCCCGCACCGTTAGTCCTTCGCCGATCAGCTTCCCAATCAGCACGTCCAGCCCCGCGCAATGGCTGCCGATGATCACCAGGTCGGCCACCTTGTGCCGCGCCCCGATAATCGAAACCTCCACCTCCGCGCCCTCGGGCAGCATCTCCGTCTGCGGACCAATCGCAAAGAATCCATCCGCATGCCCAAACGTCGTCACCGCGCCCGATCCCTTGGAAATGGGATAACAAGCCAATCCGCCGTCCTCGCGCTGCACCAGCGAAACCAGCACATACTCGGTTCGGCCGCGCTCCGAGCCAATCCTTAGCGGCAGTGTCGCCCGCACCGTCTCCCGCCGCTCCGCCGAAAGTCCGGCAAAAGCGCGTATCACCGGCGCCACAAATTCGTGAAAAGTAAAGATGGCCGAGGTGGGAAACCCCGGCAGAATCACCACCGGCTTGCCCTCGGTCACCGCCAGGCAAATCGGCTTGCCCGGCTTCAGCGCCACCCCGTGCACCACAATGCCCGGATTCTTCAGCCGCCCCACCACCCGCGCCGCCAGGTCGCCCGCGCCCTTGGAGGTCCCGCCGCTCAGCAGTACCATGTCGCTCTCCAGAGCCTTCTGCAGCAGCGCCGTCAGCGCATCCTCGTCATCGCGGCCAATTCCCAGCGGCACCGCAACGCCGCCCAGTTCCTCCACCGCGGCGGCCAAAATCGCGCCATTCGAATCAAACACCGCTCCCGGCCTCGCGGTATTCCCAGGACCAACCGAACCCGGCGCAATCAGCTCGTCGCCGGTTGAAAAGATCGCCACTCGCGGCTTCCGCCACACCCACACCTCGCCCAGCCCCACCGCCGCCAGCACGCCAATCTCCCGCGACGTCAGCACCTGCCCGGCGCGCAGCACCATCTCCCCACATGCAATGTCCCCCGCGGCCGATGCAATCGCCTCGCCCGGCGCAACCGCGCGATGCACCTCGACCTGCAGTTCGCCGTTCTCCTCGCGCACATCGGTGTATTCCACCATCAGCACGGCGTCCGCGCCCCGCGGAACCATGCCGCCAGTGGCAAGAATCGTCGCCGTCCCCTCCGCCACGGCCGCGCCAGACTCAACTCCCGGCGTCAGCACTTCCCGGTTCAGTCGCAGCAGCCGAGGGCAGTCGTCCGACGCCCCAGCCGTATCCGCCGCGCGAACCGCAAACCCGTCCACATTCGACCGGTCGAAGCCCGGCACATCCACCCCGGAGACAATCTCCCGAGCCAGCACGCGCCCCAGCGCCTGCGCCAACCCAACCCGCTCCTCACCCTGCGGCGCCAGCCGCAGATGCGCCCGGAAGCGCTGCTCCGCCTCGTCCCGGCCAACCACTTCCAGGAACTGCTGCTGCCGTGCCGCCCGCAGTAGCGCCGCCTTCAACTCTTCCGTGCTCGCCATTGTCTCCTCAAAGTTTATGAAGCGAAAAAGTAGTTGTGAACTGACGGGTGCCCCACCTTCCGACGCGCAGTTTTTGCGCGGCTAAGGCGGGAGAACAGAATGCTCCGACCCTGCACCCGTTTCGATTGTCCTCTACTCGATCTAGACCCCACCGCCGCCGTACACATACACGCTCACCCGCGCACCCGGCGCGTATCCTTCCAGCGGCGCGGGAATCACCACGAAGCCGTCCGCCCGCACAGCCGAGGCCAGCCCGCCCGACTCCGCCGAACCCAACGCTTCAACCCGCCCATCTTCCAACCGCACCCGGCACACATCCACCACCCCAACCATGGAAACAATCTTGCGCCCAACCTCGGCCTCCACCACCGCAAACGGAAGCCGCTCCGCGCGCCCGCCCAGCAGCCGCACCATCCGCCCCGCCAGCAGCTCATACGCGTAAAGGCAGTCCAGCGGATCGCCCGGCAGCAGCACCACCGGCGTCCCGCCAATCACGCCCATCCCCGCCGAGCCTCCCGGCCGGATCGCCACGCCGTGCATCGCCAGCTCTCCAACCCGCGCAATCGTCAGCGCCGCCGTGTCGTCACAACCCGTCCCGCTGCGCCCCGCCACCAGAATCAAATCCCCAGCGCCTGCGGCCGGCAGCAGAGCGTTACCCGACCCGCCCGCGCCCGGAGCGGCGGCATCTGCCGGGTACCCGGCTAAGCCGTCGCCATCCACTTCCTGCGCCATCACTTCCACCACGCTTCCGCCGTCCCGCTCCACCAGCGCTCGCAGCATGGGACTGTTCGCATCGCCCTGCTCACTCCCCTCGCCACACCGCTTCGGCCCGTTCACCAGAATTAGCACTCGCGGACGCCGCACCACCGTCACCCGCTCCACACCGAGCGATGCCAGATAGTCCGATGTCCTGCGCCAGCAGCGTCCGACCGCGTTCCATGCCACCGCGTTCAAAGACGCGCGTCCCTGCCTGCACCTGCTGCCCCTTGCGCTCGACCCCCCAACCCTCCGCCACCGCGCCGAAGACTTCTAAAACCTCAGCGCCTGCGGCCGGCCCAGCGCCCGCGGCCGGCAGCGAAGCGTTACCCGTCGCCCCCTTCACCCGCGCCAGTTCAAACGGCAGAATCGCATCGGCCCCGTGCGGCAGCGCTTCCCCTGACGAAAGCAAAGCGGCTTGCGGCCCAGCGAGTCCCTGCCCGGCTTCCATCAGCGCAAGCTCCAGCGGGTTGTAGTCTCCCGCCCCAACCGTATCGGCCGAGCGCACGGCGTACCCGTCCATCCCCACGCGATCGGACGCCGGAATGGCCGATTCCGCCACCACCTCAGCCGCCAGCACCCGGCCCGCCGCCGCGTGCAACTCGATCTCCTCCGCCTGCAGCGCCGCGCTATGGGAGTCGAGCCACTCCGTGGCCCGCTCCAGCGATACGCGATCGGCAAATCCACGCCCGCGCACGTCCGCGCTCAGGCTTTGCCTGTTTTTTTTCTCCATCTCATCGAACATGGTTTTCCAACATGGCCACTGCCTCTAGTCCCGAAATCACGAATTTCCCATGCGCAGCTTTGAAATCCGCAGCAGCGCCTTGTCCGTGGCCGAAAGCGCTCCGCATCCGGCTTCGCTGTGGCGCTCAATCTCAAACACCAGCTCCATAGCCGACTCCACCAGCCCCGGATTCCGCCGCAGCCCCGGCTCCGTGATCTCCGGTTGCATCTTCGTCCATTCCGCACCCAGGCTCTGTCCCGCTCCCGGGTTCTGTCCACCGGCGGCGCCCTGTCCCGCAGACCATGCCGTTCCGTTCGCGCTCCAGCCGGACGCCGCCGGACACGCCTTCAGACGCTCCCCCGCCGCCGCAAATGCATCCATCACAATCCCGCTGCGCTGGGCAAACGAAATCTGCCGCCGGAACGGATCCATCGCAACCGTCAGCTCCGCATCTTTCAATTCCCCGGCCAGATGCTCATTGCCGGGTGCCACCTGCAGCGCCTGGTCAAAATACTCCTCAGCCTTCGCATATCGGCCCAGCTCAAACGATGCCCGTCCCGCTCCTGCCAGTGCCGTCGCGTCGCGTGGCTCCTCCTTTAGAGCCAGCCCATCCTCCGCCAGCGCATGTTCGTAGTCCCCCACCTCGAAAAACAGCTCCCCTGCCTGCTCATGCTGCGCCGGATCGTTCTCCAGATTCGCCGCCAGCGCAATCAACTCCGACTCCGCCTGTTCCCGGTCGCCAATGCGAAGCAGAAACGCCACTAGTTCCATCCGTGCCTGTCTCCGCTCCACCTCCTGATTGCCGCTCTGGTTTCCAGTCCATGTCGCATAGATCGCGTTGTGATAGTAGCGCAGCGCCTGCTGGCGGTCTCCCTTCTGCACCGCAATGCGCGCCAGGTCCAGATTCACCCAGCCATTCTCCGGCTCCCGCTCCCACAGGTTCACCAGATACGCCGCAGCTTCGCTATTCCGTCCATCGCCAATCAGCGCCTCAGCCAGTTTCAACTGATACTCATAGTCCTCGCGCGAGTACTGCAGTGCCGCGCGGAGGTCGGAGACCGCCGGTTGATAGTGCGCCGCCTTCAAGTCCGCCACGCCGCGGGCAAACCACCGGCTTCCCAGCGACTCCTGCTGCGCATCAAAGGCGTGCGACACTCCCGTCACCAAAACAAAAAACAGCACCGACGCCACCGCAAGCACGGTCAGAATCACCGGCTCCTTTTTTAAATAAAAGCGGCGTTCCTTTTCCCTGTTCTTCATCGCCTTCCCTTCCGCTGCAGCTCCCGTCCCGCTTAACTTTCCCTTCGCGCTCCCGCCTCAATCATCGCCAGCCGCGCCGCTCCATAGAGTCCGCCGTCGCCGCCCAGCACCGCCCGACGTATCTGAGTTGAACGTGTCCTTCCGCCAACGCCCCCACCATTCTCCGCCGTCGTCCCCGCATAAACAAATGAGCGCTTCCGCACCTCCGCGAACATGGCGGGCGCAAACGCATCCCAGGCGCTAGATACCCCGCCCCCAATCACATACAGCGAAAGGTTCAAGATGTTCACCATGTCTGCAATGGCCATTCCCAGCGCCCTTCCCACCCGCTCAAAGACTTTTTCCGCTTCCGCATCATCCGCCATCGCGCACTCATATACCATCTGCGAGGTCAGTGCTCGGCTCGCCGTACCCAACCCTGCCTCGCGCGCCATCCTCACCACGGCCGTCGCCGAAGCATATTGCTCCAGGCAGCCCCAGCTTCCGCACCCGCAGACGTGACCCTCGGGCTCCACGTTGCAGTGTCCCAGCTCACCGGCCATGCCGTTCCATCCACGCCATATCTTTCCGTCCAGCACCAATCCGCCGCCCACGCCGGTTCCCAACGTATACATACAGAGGCTCTCCACGCCGCGCCCCGCGCCCAGCCACAGCTCGCCCAGCGCCGCAACGTTGGCATCGTTTTCCAAAATCACCGTGGTCCCCAGCCGCCGTTCGATCGCGCCCTTCACGTCGTAGTCGTTCCACCCCGGCAGGTTCGGAGACTCCAGCAGCCGTCCGCTCTCGCTGTCAATCAGCCCCGGCACGCCCACCCCGATTCCAAGCAGCTTCCCGGAGCCCGCCCGAGCCGGCATCTCCCGGACGACCTGTTGCGCGGCACCGCACAGCGCGTCGATCACCTCGTCCCGCCCCCGCGAAACCTCGGTCTGCAGTTCGCGTTTGTCCAGCATTGTGCCGTCCTCGCCCACGGCAGCCACCCGCAGATTCGTCCCGCCCAGATCCACTCCAATCGCATAATCGCCCATCACCATTCGCGTTCCTTTCCGCAGCCGGGCGGGTGGCCCATTCAAGCCTTCTTTTGGCTTGAGTGGGGCTGTTCCCCTGGAATCATGCAAAAATGCCGGGTGCCCCACCTTCCGACGCGCCGTCTTTGCGCGGCTAAGGTGGGAAGCAACATCCCCACCCCTGCGGCACCGACGATCAACTTCTATCGCTGGCACTTCGGACAATAATGGCTGCTCCGTCCCGCCACCACCACCCGTTGGATGCCCGTCCCGCACACCAGGCACGGCTCGCCCGTCCGCCTGTAGACCTTATGCTGCAGCTGAAACAATCCGCCCTCGCCGTCCGCGTCCACATAGTCGGAAACCGACGATCCCCCCGCCTCGATCGCCTCGGCCAGCACCTCCTGCAGCGCCTCATACAGACGCCCCAGCTCCGCCCGCGTCAGCCTCGACGCCTGCCGCCTCGGCCTCACCCCCGCCCGAAACAAACTCTCGTCCGCATAAATATTGCCCACCCCCGCCAGCAGCTTCTGATTCAGCAGCGCGCTCTTAATCGGAGTCCGCCGCCCCTTGAACAGCTCCACAAAGCGCTCCCGCCCCGCTGCAATCGGCTCCTCTCCCGGAGCGGCAAACGTCCTGCCTTGCATCACCTGCAGCCGTCCAAAGCGCCGCGGGTCCACAAACCTCAGCTCGCATCCCGACTCCAGCCTCGCAATCAGATGGGTATGCTTGGCCCGCTCCACCTCCGGCCCGCACACCACGCACCGCCCCGTCATCCCCAAATGGATTACCCACTGCGCCGCGCCCACCACCGTCTCCAGATCCCCCACAATATGCTTGCCCACCCGCCGGAATCCCACAATCCGCGCCCCGCCGAGCACCCGCTCGATCTCGGCAGCCGAAGACTTCAGCACCTCTTTCTTGCTGCCAATCCACACGTCCTCGATCCGGTCGCCCTTGAGCCGCCGGTCCAACCCGCGCGCAATCGTCTCCACCTCCGGTAGCTCAGGCATGTCGCCCAGTGTAAACGAAGCACGCACACGACGAGCGCTACGCGGAATGTGCCCCATGCGTCGCCGCTCTTTTTTTCGTCGGCACCTGTCCCAGATGATGGATTGGATCGCTAAGGACTGAAAAACGTGAAAAAATCAGTTAGGGCCGCAGATGAACTCCCGTGAAAGCGGATGACCTACAGTGTTTTCTATCGGCGTTCATTCGCGTTCAATCGGCACCCACTGGGAACAACTACGAGATGCGAAAAGGATTTACGAGAAAACCACAAGGGAACGAGCCCGCGACGCACGGCAAGAACTACATAACGCCGAGCGGGCTGCAGCGCCTCAAAGATGAGCACCGGTTTCTGCTCACCAGGGAACGCCCGGCCGTCGTGGAGGTGGTGGCGTGGGCTGCCAGCAACGGCGATCGCAGTGAAAACGCCGACTATCAGTACGGCAAGCGGCGGCTGCGGCAGATCGATGGGCGGATTCGCTTTCTTACGAACCGAATCGAAGCCGCGGAAGTAGTGGACCCGGAAGCTTCAAGAGCGGGGCAGGCGAAGACGAGGGCATTCTTCGGAGCGACCGTGCGCTATGCCAATGCCGCTGGAGCGGAGCGAGTGGTGAGCATCGTGGGCGTCGACGAGGTCGATCTCAACCGCAACCACATCAGTTGGGTGTCACCTCTGGGGCGCGCGTTGATGAAGGCGGCGGCGGGCAACAGCGTAGTTCTCCAAGCGCCGGGCGGTACAGAATACCTGACCGTGCTGGAAGTGTGTTACGAGCGCATTTCTGTGGAACCGTTCCGTGAACCACCTGGATCCGAGGCATCGGCAAAGGGACTCCCTCGCCGATGCTAATCCACCTAGCGAAGAAGAAACGAAACGAGACAGGTGGTGAAAGAGGGACCACCGTAATAGCGCGCTAGCGGCTTTTGGCAAGCGACGGGAAATGAGTTGAGTCCTCGTAAACCGGCATCTGGGAAGTTACGATCCTGGGTGGATGGTCGGCAATCCAGAGGCTGACCCACCACGTTTTTCTCCCCCCGGGTTTGCTCCTCACCCCAAATACGTTAAAATTCAATGTACGCAGCTTGACTAGGATTCCTTCCGGCCTCCCGCCTGAGACGTTCAGCCCAACGCCTGTGTACGACTTCGACGCAGCCTTTGTGTCTGCGTCTGTGCCTGGAGACAAGAGTGAGCAAACCCAACACCGCGGTGGTGCTCGGAGCCCAATGGGGCGACGAGGGCAAGGGAAAAATCGTCGACGTGCTTTCCGACAGCTTTCAAGTGGTCGCCCGTTATGCCGGCGGACACAACGCCGGACATACCGTCACCATCTCCGGCAAAAAGTTCGTCCTCCAGCTCACCCCCTGCGGCATCCTCCGCCAGGAGTCCCAGGCCGTCATCGGCAACGGCGTCGTGCTCGATCCTTTCGCCCTGATGAAGGAAGTGGACATGCTGCGCTCGGCCGGCCTCGAAGTCTGGGGTCCTGGAGACCGTGGCGCCGCCGCCAATCTCTTCGTCAGCAACCGCGCGCACGTCATCCTGCCCTACCACCGCATGATCGAGTTGGGCGCCGAGAACGCCCCCGGCCGCGTCAAGATCGGCACCACCTCGCGCGGCATCGGCCCCACCTACGAAGATAAAAGCGCCCGCCGCGGACTTCGCGTCGCCGACCTGCTCGACAAGGACCTTCTCAAAACCCATATCCGCAACGCCTGCCAGGAAAAGAACACCATCGCCCACGCCCTCTTCAACGGCGCGCCCATCGACGCCGACGGAATGTATGAAGAGTACGCCGAGATCGCCGACCGCATCGCGCCCTTCGTAGCCGACACCGCCCTGCTGCTCAACCGCTCCATCCGCGACGGCAAGAGCGTCATGTTCGAAGGCGCCCAGGGAACCATGCTCGACATCGACCACGGCACCTATCCCTTCGTCACCTCGTCCAGCGCCACCTCGGGCGGCGCGTGCATCGGCACCGGCGTTCCACCCACCTCCATCTCCACCGTCATCGGAGTCACCAAGGCCTACTGCACCCGCGTCGGCGAAGGTCCGTTCCCCTCGGAGATTCAGGGCGAAATCGGCGCACAAATCCAAACCAAGGGCAGCGAATTCGGCGCCGTCACCGGACGCCCCCGCCGCTGCGGCTGGCTCGATCTCCCCCTGCTGCGCTACTCCAACATGATTAACGGAACCGGATGGCTGGTCGTCACCAAGCTCGATGTCCTCGACGACCTCGCCGAAATCCCCATCGTCACCGGCTACAAGATCGATGGCAAAACCGTCGAGGAGATCCCCGCGCAGGACTCGGGCTACCGCAAGATCGAGCCCATCCTAACCACTCTCCCCGGCTGGCAGCAGAACACCTACGGAACCACCGAGCACTGCAAGCTCCCCCAGAAAGCGCAGGACTATCTCCGCTTCGTGCAGAAGGAATCCGGCGCCGCCATCGGCATGATCTCCACCGGCCCCGACCGCGACCACACCATCTTCGTCGACGAGTTTTCCGCCATACTCAAAAAATAGGAAATCGCGCAAAAAAAGGTGCGGGATCTCCCCGCACCTTTTTCTTGTCTCTGATGTAAATCTACTTTGCCAGCTCGTACCCCGGGAAGAAGAAGCTCAGCTCAAAGCGAGCCGTGTCCTCTGCATCCGATCCGTGCACGGCGTTGCGCTCGATGCTCTCGGCATGCGTCTTGCGGATCGTCCCTTCCTCGGCGTTGGCCGGGTTAGTAGCGCCCATCAGCTTGCGCCAGTCGGCAATCGCGTTGGCTTTTTCCAGCGCCAGCACAACCACCGGCCCACTGGTCATGAACGCGCCCAGCGAATCGTAAAACGGCTTGCCGGCGTGGACCGCGTAAAAAGCCGCCGCCTGCGCCTTCTTCAGGTGAAGCATCTTCATGCCGAGGATGCGGAATCCATTGTGTTCGATCGCCGAGATAATATCGCCCGTGGCGCCCTTGGCGACCGCGTCCGGCTTCACAATGGCCAGTGTGCGTTGCAACGTTTGCATAAGAATTGTTCCTGACCTGTCTGTGGGTTTGCGTTGCACGCGGATCGCCTCCCGGCCATCCGCGCGGCTTCCACCAGCTTATCAGCTTCGCCTATCTTTTCGCGCTCAGCGCCTCCACCAGGGTCTCACCCAGCAGCGCGGGAGACTTCACAATATGCACGCCCGCGGCCTTCAGCGCCTTGAACTTCTCCTCCGCCGTGCCCTTGCCGCCGCTGATGATCGCCCCGGCATGTCCCATGCGCCGTCCCGGAGGCGCCGTCTGTCCGGCGATAAAGCTCACCACCGGCTTGCTCACGTTGGCCTGGATGAACTCCGCCGCCGTCTCCTCGGCATTGCCGCCGATCTCGCCGATCATGATGATCGCCTCGGTCTCGGGATCGGCCTCGAACAATCCCAGAGCATCCACAAAGTTGGTGCCGATGATCGGGTCGCCGCCGATGCCGATCGCCGTCGATTGCCCCATCCCAAGCTGCGAAACCTGATGCACCGCCTCGTAGGTCAGCGTTCCCGAGCGCGACACAATCCCGATATTCCCCTCGCGATGAATGTTGCCCGGCATGATGCCGATCTTGCACTTGCCCGGCGAAATAATTCCCGGACAGTTCGGCCCGATCAGCCGCGACTTGCGCCCTTCCATGTAGCGCCACACGGTCACCATGTCTCGCGCCGGAACCCCTTCCGTAATGCACACAATCAGCGGAACCTCGGCGTCCACCGCTTCCATAATCGCATCGGCCGCAAACGGCGGAGGCACGAAAATCACCGTCGCATTGGCGCCGGTTTCGCTCACCGCGTCGCTCACCGTGTTGAACACCGGCCAGCTCTCGTGCAACGTCCCGCCCTTGCCCGGAGTCACTCCGCCCACCACCTTAGTCCCATACGCCGCGCAGCCCTTGGCGTGGAACGTGCCTTCGCGGCCGGTGAGGCCCTGTACGATCAACTTCGTTTTCCGATCCACAAGTATGCTCATCGCTTATCTCCCCGCCGCCGCGGCAACCACTTTTTCCGCCGCGTCTTTCATGGTTTGCGCCACAATAAAGTTCAGTCCGCTGGCCTGCAGAATCTCCCGGCCCTTCTCTACGTTCGTGCCTTCCAGACGCAGCACAATCGGCAGCTGGATATTGGTCTTGCGCGCCGCCTCCACCACTCCGTTGGCCAGCGTATCCACCCGCAAAATGCCGCCGAAGATGTTGATCAGCACCGCCTTCACGTTCTTGTCCGCCAGCAGAATCTCAAACGCGTGCGTCACCTGCTCGGCGTTCGCACCGCCTCCCACATCCAGAAAGTTCGCCGGCTCGCCGCCCGCAAACTTGATGATGTCCATCGTCGCCATCGCCAGGCCCGCGCCGTTCACCATGCAGCCCACTGTGCCGTCCAGCTTGATGTAGTTCAGGTTGTACTTGCTGGCCTCCACCTCAAGCGGATCTTCCTCGGTGATGTCGCGCAGCTCCTTCTGCTCCACATGGCGGTACAGTGCGTTGTCGTCGAAGTTCACCTTCGCATCCAGCGCAAACACCCGCCCATCGGTCGTGGTGATAAACGGATTGATCTCAAACAACGTGGCGTCGGTATCTTCATACGCCTTGTACAGCGCCATCATGAACTTCACCGCCGGCCCGATGAACTCCGGCTTCAGCCCCAGCTGGAAGGCAATCTTGCGCGCCTGGAAGGGCTGGAAGCCGATCGCCGGATCGATGTATTCCTTGATGATCGCCTTCGGGTCCTTGGCCGCAACCTCTTCGATCTCCATCCCGCCGGCCTTCGACGCCATAAACACCGGACGCGAAACCGCCCGGTCCAGCACAATTCCCAGATACAGTTCGCTGGCAATCGGCAGCGTCTCTTCAATCAGCAGCCGCCGCACCTTCTTGCCCTCCGGACCGGTCTGGTGGGTTATCAGCTGCATCCCCAGAATCTTGCCCGCCAGTTCGCTGGCCTGCTCGTAGCTCTTGGCCAGCTTCACGCCGCCGCCCATCCCGCGGCCTCCCGCGTGGATCTGCGCCTTCACCACCACTCCGCTGGCCCCAGCAACTCATTAGATCCTTGGCGGCGCGCTCGGCTTCCTCGCGCGACTCCACCATGGTGCCGCGCGGCACCGCCACCCCATACTTCGAAAGAATGGCCTTAGCTTGGTACTCGTGAATTTTCATGGATTCTCGATTCGATATAGTTCGAAACTTCAACTGCAACGACACAAGGCTTCGCCTGCGTTTTCCCCCACCCCGCAGCCGCGCGGCAATTATAGTAGCCGCCGCCAGTTTGCACAAAGAAGTTCGCTCACGAGTTTTCTACAGGTCGCCGGGTGGCCCATTCAAGCCCCTCTTTCGGGCTTGAGTGGGGTAGTTGACTGTTCTGTTGGTTATACCTCAGCTGTTTTCTCGCATCGGAGCCATACAAAGATGGATAAGGGAATGAATACTCCAACCAATAACCCGTTAACCAAATAGCACCCGCGAAAGCCCAATGCAAAACGCCCTGGGTTGTGATGGGCAGCCACTAGGAACAGGAGATTGATTCCGATGAATAACGTGCCGGATATTCCGAGTACGATTTTCGCGCTCGTTGGCCATAAAACAGAGATGACCGCTGCAAAGAATATCCCACCCAAGAGATATTGGGTGAAAGTGAGAGCGTTGACCGCTACTACGGAGTGGAATACGACGCTAGGGGAGTGCCTGTACAGATCCAGTCCCACGTGGGACAGGCCGAGTAGCCCGATCAGGGGAGCGAATCGCTGCTGCCGATTTCGTAGCCTCCGCCCAGGCAATAAAAAACCCATCGCAAGAATCAAACTTCCGAGGAAGCCTATCGAGAGACCCATTTTGCAGAGTGTGCTCAGCGGCCTCCCTCGGAGGCCCAAAGCGCGCTGAGCGGATTCATTCCCTTGGTCGGCGGCTCTGCGGTACCAGCGAATGGCTTCTGTTTTGTCCTGTGACACCCCTCGTCCGTAGTCATACATAAAGCCGACGTTGTACTGGGCCCATGCGTAGCCCTGAGCGGCGGATTGACTATACCAGCGAACCGCTTCAGCGTAGTCCTGCGGCACTCCTCGCCCGTAGTAGTAGATGGACCCGAGGCTATCTTGAGCCGTAGGCTCCCCTTGGTCGGCTGCCTTGCGGTACCAGCGCGTGGCTTCGGCATAGTCCTGCTGCACTCCTTCGCCGTAGTAATACGCCGAGCCGAGAGCCGATTGAGCCTTTGCGTTGCCTTGGTCCGCAGCCTTGCGGCACCAGCGAATAGCTTCGGCGCTGTCCTGCGGCACTCCCTTGCCCTGGTGATACATCAACGCGAGGAAGTATTGGGATTTTGCGTCTCCCTGCACGGCGCTTGCACGGCACA
Source organism: uncultured Acidobacteriota bacterium (assembly GCA_963732315.1). Taxonomy (GTDB): domain Bacteria; phylum Acidobacteriota; class Terriglobia; order Terriglobales; family Acidobacteriaceae; genus TOLSYN. Next base: position 935,511 of record CAVSYY010000018.1, on the reverse strand, counting down.
CCTTCGCGGCCTCAGCAAATGTCTGCTCATCGGCTGAAGCCGGCGGCATGGCGCACGGAGTTGGTAGTGCCAACGCCCCTGCGCTCATCACCAGCAACAGGACCGTTCCCAAGATCGCGTTCTTCATGCCGGAAGTGTACTCTGAATTTTCGGGGACTTAACCAGAATTGGCGACAACCTGGCTCGCTACCCCAATTCACGAATCAGCATGGGCCGGACTCGATTGACCCGGTGGCTTATTTCAGATTTCATCGGGGCTCGTAGACCCTGCGCAATTCCCTGCGCAACCATTGCCCACTCAGCAAACCAATGTTTCCAAACGATCGCCTAACCAGTAACTCGTACTGCACCAACTCCGGTGCAAACCACCCCAATGGACGTTTTTCACCCGCCCCAAAAAATCCCCAACCCACCCCCAAACGTGCACTTTTTCGCCCCAAAACCCTCCCACCGCATACCTTGTCAAGCGATCTTTCTTCGCAATTCCCCGCAACTGCCTGATTCCACCACACATATAGATCATCACCCACTGAGGGTTTTCCCCTCCCGCTTTGCTATTCTGAAATCAGGAATGGTTTTGGTGGTTAATGCTCGTTGGCGCCTCCTAACTCCTCTGTATTCAAATTTTTGCCCGGATATATAGGGGGAGGGGGAGTATCTCGAAAACCGCTCGCAATTCAACCAAGCCCTCGCCTTCACGATGCCGCGCGGAGCCTTGAACCTTCCCTTCGTCAGCCGAGAAACTTTGAAACCCCTGAAGCCTTGCGGCACTTCCGCACTGCAATTTCCACGTCTGTCCGCGTGATATCCTGAGTGGACGGATACAATCTTAAGTTCTCAGTGTGGGAGCACATACATAGATGGCAAATAGCCTCGAAGGGCGCACCGCGGTAATCTTCGGCCTCGCCAACAAACGCAGCATCGCCTGGGCCATCGCTCAGAAGCTGCACGCCGAAGGAGCACAGATCGCAATCACCTATCAAAATGAACGGCTCCGCCAGGAGGCCGAGGAGATGATCTCCGCCCTGCCCGGCGCGCAGGGCTTTCAGTGCGACGTCACCAGCGATGAGGAGATCGAGCAGGTCTTCGCCAAAATCTCGGCGCACTACAACGGAAAGATTCACACCCTGGTCCACTCCGTCGCCTTTGCGCCAGCCGACGAATTGAAAAACGACTTCCTGCTTACCAGCCGCGAGGGCTTCCGCATCGCGCATGACGTCAGCGTGTACTCGCTGATCGCGATCACGCGCGCGGCCGCTCCGCTGATGACCGACGGCGGCAGCATCATGACGCTCAGCTTCCTCGGCTCGGAAAAAGTCATGCTTCACTACAACGTGATGGGCGTTGCCAAGGCCGCGCTGGAATCCACCGTGCGCTATCTGGCCGCCTCGCTCGGATCGCGCGCCATCCGCGTCAACGCCATCTCGGCCGGCCCCATCAAGACGCTGGCCGCCCGCGGCATCGGCAACCTCACCGAGATGCTCAGGCTGGCAGCCGACAAGTCCCCGCTACAACGCAACGTCGATCCCCAGGAAGTGGGCGCTACCGCCGCCTTCCTCGCCAGCGACGGCGGAGCGGGAATCACCGGCGAGGTGATCCACGTCGATTGCGGCTATCACATCATGGGCTACTAGAACGGAATCGGACGTAAAAGAGAAGTTCAACCGAGACATTCGCGGGTGCCCCATTCAAGCCTTCTGTTGGCTTGAGTGGGGCTTTTCCAACGCTGCCGCTCCTACGCTACGGTCGTCAGCCGCACCGTGCGCTCGTCGTGCTCAACGCGGCGGATGACGATCTCGGCGTCCTTCTGCTGCACGATGCGGGGAAACTTTTCTCCCCACTCGATCAGCAGAACGTTGCGGTCATCTTGCATGAGGTCTTCCAGGCCGAGCGAGTCCAACTCACCAGGTTTTTCCAAACGGTAGAGATCGATGTGGAAGACATCCTTGTCGGGGCCGTGATACTCGTGAATCAGGGTGAACGTCGGGCTGGTTACATCGTCGGCTTCGGCTGCGCCAAAACCTTCGGCAATTCCCTTCACCAGGGTTGTCTTGCCGGCCCCAAGATCGCCACGCAGCAACACCACGTGCGCGTTCTTGAGTTGCGAGGCCAGCTGCCGTCCCAGCTCAACCGTCTCCTCTGCGGAGTGCGAGGTGAAGTCACGCGTCATGGGCCGAATCATAGCATTGCGGAGAGGCCTTCGAGCGCGGAATAGCTCAGCGCAGGCGAATGTTTTTCCCGCGGGCGCGCTGCCGCATTTTGCGGAAGGCCACCGGCAGGTAGCGCAGCAGGTCGGTGGCAACCATGCATTCTTCGCCCAGATGCTCGGCGGCGGCGTCGCCGGCCAGGCCGTGCAGGAAGACCGCGGCCCGCACCGCCTGCTCCAGGCGGCCGGGAAACTGGCCCACGGCGCCGGCAATCATTCCGGTCAGGATGTCGCCGGTTCCTCCGGTTGCCATTCCGGGATTTCCCGTGGCCACCACCCACACCTCGCCGTTCGGATAGGCAATCACGGTGCGGAATCCCTTCAGTACAAGAATAAGGCGATGGCGGCGCGCGAAGTTCCGCGCCACGCCTACCCGGTCGGCCTGGATCTCCGCCACGGTCTGTCCGGTGAGCCGCGCCATCTCGCCGGGATGCGGGGTGAGGATCAGCGGGCGGCTGCCGCCTTGCAGAGGCTCGGGCGATCCGGCATAAGCGTTCAAGCCATCGGCATCCAGCACCACCGGGCAATGCGCGCCCTTCACCATCCGGTGCACGAACTCCTCCACCCCGGGACGCCGCGAGATTCCGGGACCGATGGCGAGCACGTCGCGGGACTTGGCCAGTTCCAGGCAATGCGCCGCATCCCCTGGGCTGGCGTAGCGGGAGCCATCGTCGCCAAGCCCTTCGGTCATCAGCTCCGCCGCGAACGCGGCAATAATTGGCATCACAGACACCGGACTTGCGACGGTTGCCAGACCGGCGCCGATGCGCAGGGCGGCCATGCCACACATGGCGGCGGCTCCGCTCTTGCCCTGCGAACCTCCGGCGACGAGCACATGACCGAAGCGGCCCTTGTTGCTGTCCAACGCGCGAGCGGCGAAGAGCGCGGAGACTTCCTGCGGAGTCACCGCGTAGAGATTCTGGGCGGAAACAATCGCAGCCTCCGGTGTACCGATTGCCGCGACTTCGATTGCGCCGTGGGTCAAAGGGGCAAACATATGAGCCGGTTTAGGCGCAGTGAACGTAATTGCGGCGGAGGAACGGCACACTGGGATGGGAGTATCCGGCGCGCCGGATGTCCGATCGGCATCCCAACCCGAGGGAAGATCGACCGAGAGCACCGGCGCAGAGGCCGAATTCATTGCGGCAATCATGCTCGCAGCTAATTCCTGCGATAGCGAAGCATCCTGGCGGGGCGTGTACCCGGTACCGAAGATAGCATCGATGATGAGGTCGGCACCAGCCAGGCTGCGGGCATGGTCGCGCGTGACCTCTTCGGCGCGGGTCACCAGAACCGGACGCAGCGGCAGGCGCGCCAACATGCTCGCGGCATCGGCCTTCAGCCCTTCAGCCGCACCGAGTAGCAGGACCTCGACCACCTTGCCGGCGGCGTGCAAACGCCGCGCCGCCACGAGGCCGTCTCCGCCGTTGTTGCCGTGACCGCAGACTATGGTGATTCGGTTCGCGGCAGGCCAGTGCTCGCGGGCAAAATCAGCCACTGCGCTGCCGGCATTCTCCATCAGCGTCAGCGAATCAACGCCATGCTGCTGGGTTGTGGCCCGGTCGATGGCAGACATTTCGGCGGCGGTGGTGATCTTCACTTTTTGGCTCCGGCCTTGGCTTCCAGCTCGCGCAACCGCGAGGGCTCTCCCATCACAATCAGGTGGTCGTTCGCACTCAGAACAGCGTCCGGCTCCGGACTGTACTTCATCTCTTCACCCTCACGCTTGATGGCCAACACGGTGATCCCGAGATCGTGGCGAATTCCGGAAGAGCGCAGCCCACGGCCAACATAAGCCGACGACGGATCGATCGTCAATTCTTCCAACTCTAATCCAAGTTCGGAGCTGCGCTGCAGGGCCACTTCAAGAAAGTTCATGACGTGAGGACGAAGGAAAGCCTGCGCGATACGAAAGCCCGCAAAGGCGTAGGGCGAGATGACCTGATCTGCGCCGGCGGTACGCATGTGCTTCTCGGCATCCTCTTCGCTGGCGCGGGCGATGATCTTCAACGATGGGTTCAAGCTGCGGGCCGTCAACACAACGTAGATGTTCGATGCGTCGGTGGAGGTCGCGGCCACCAGTCCCGCGGCCTGGTTGATGCGCGCGGCCAGCAATTGCGATTCCTGGGTTGCGTCGGCTTGAACGACCAGCCAGTTGGTCTCCTCGCGAATTCTCTCCGCTTTGGCCTCGTTGTTTTCCAGGATGATGAACTGCGCGGAATCGCTTTCCAGCTGGCGGGCGACGGCGCGGCCCACGCGTCCGGCGCCGCAGATGATGTAGTGGCCTTGCAACCGTTCGATGTCTCGTTCCATTTTTCGCCTGCCAAACAGATTGTTGAATTCGAATTCCAGCAGCGCCTGTCCCAACGCCCCCAGGATTAAGAACACCAGCCCTACGCCAGCAAGGATGATGAGCACATTGAAGTATCGGCCTACGGGGGAAAGCGGGTGAACTTCGCCGTAGCCGATGGTGGTCAGCGTGGTGAGCACCATGTAGAAGCCGTCAAACCAGCTCCAGTGCTCGATGTAATGGAAGCCGGCCGTGCCGATCAAGGCTACGCACAGTAAAGCCGCCGATAAGAACTTTACATTTCGCAGCGCTCGCATAGGGCTCTGGCGGCGATTGTAACCGCATCGAGGACGCCGCGGTAGTTGCAAATCAGTGTCTTACGGCGAGGGACATTGCTGGCGCGACGAACGCCCTCCCGCGGGAGGGCGTTTTTTATTCATCCGCAGCGCTTGTCATCCCTTAGGTTCCTTGATGGTGGTATCAATCGGCGCCGCGGGGCTGCTGGGTGGAGCATCGGGGTCCCCAACGGCAGGCGCACCCAATCCATGGGCCCGAAGTTCATGTTCCAGGTGGCGCTGTTTGGCCATGACGCTGTGGTGGCGCCCATAGAAGAAATAAATCACGAACCCGATCAGCAGCCAAATAATCAACCGATACCAATTGCCAGCCGGCAGGGAAAGCATCAGCAGCAGACACATCAGAATACCCAGAATGGGCACCAGCGGAACCCACGGAGCACGGAAAGGCCTCTTGGCGTCCGGGTGCGTTCTCCGCATGACCATCACCGCAGCACAGACGATCACAAAGGCGAACAGGGTGCCGATGTTTGTCATTTCGGCCAGGATACTTAGCGGCAAAAAAGCCGCCACCGTGGCGACGAAGACACCGGTCAGAATCGTCGATTTCCAGGGCGTGCAGAAGCGCGGGTGAATCGCGCCAAAGAAGCTGGGCGGTACGAGGCCGTCGCGCCCCATGGCCAGCAGAACGCGCGGCTGGCTCAGCATCATCACCAACAGCACGGAGGTGATCCCCGTCATGGCGCCAGCCGCCACCAGATACTGCATCCAGGTTAGCCCCACCCGTCGGAATGCGTCCACGACCGCCGCATCTCGATCAATTTGAGGGGTGGGCACCATGCCGGTCAGCACGGCGGAGACGGCAATATAGAGAATGGTGCAGACGACCAGCGAGGTAATGATGCCGATGGGAACATCGCGGGCAGGGTTCCGGGCTTCTTCCGAGTGTACGGAAACCGAGTCGAAGCCGATGTAGGCGAAGAAGATAATTGCCGCGCCAGCGAACATTCCCAAAGGCTCGCCGCCCTGACCGGTTTTGCCCATCAGGGTGTGGCCGAAGAAACTGATCCCCGAGTAGCCGTACGGCGCGAACGGATGCCAATTCGCGGGATTGATGTAGAAGACGCCGACGCCGATCACCAGCAGCACGATGCACAACTTAATGGCTACCATCGCGGCATTGAACCCGGCACTCTCTCGAATGCCTTTGACCAGAACCACCGTCAGAATGAGCGTGATCAGAATCGCCGGCAGATCGAAATACGACCCCGTCCTGACAAACTGGCCGGTAGCGGGTATGTAATCAAAGGTCGCTGTGGAGAAAACTTTCGGTACGTGCAGTCCGAACAGGGGAATCAACTCCCGGAAGTGCGCCGACCAGCCATGGGCGACAGTGGCCGAGGCAATCGCGTACTCCAGCACCAGGTCCCAGCCGATGATCCAGGCGAAGATTTCGCCCAGGGTGGCGTAAGCATAGGTGTACGCCGAGCCGGCCACCGGGACCATGGAAGCAAACTCCGCATAACAAAGCGCGGCGAACACGCAGGCAATTCCCGATACCACAAAGGAAAGGATCAAAGCCGGGCCGGTACGGTCATGAGCCGCTTCGCCAGTAAGGACGAAGATGCCGGTGCCGATAATCGCTCCGATGCCCAGGGCGCTCAGCTGTACCTGGTCCCAGCACCCGGTGCAAACGATTTTCGCCGGCCATTTCTTCCAGTAGCAAGCTGAGTGGTTTGGTTGCAAGCAGTTTGCTAGCCACTAACGTTCCTCCAACACATCACTTTTCTTTCCGGGATGCCAGACAAAATATACCGGAATGCCAAGCAGAACAATCACCAGCCCCGGCCACGTGTATTGAGGCTTGTAGAGCAACAAGACTATATCAATAAAGAACGCCATCACAATGTAGATTGCGGGCAGCCAGGGATAGCCCAGCGCGCGATAGGGACGCGGCGCATCCGGGCGCGTGCGGCGCAGAACGAAGAGTCCCGCCAGGGTGAGGATGTAGAAGAGCAGCACGGCGAAGATCGTGTAGTCGAGCAGTTGCCCGTAGCTTCCGCTGAGGCACAGGACGCTGGCCCAGACGGCCTGCACCATGAGCGAAAGGTGCGGCGTTTTGTAGCGCGGATGCAGCCGGCCCACCGATCGGAAAAAGAGTCCGTCGCGGGCCATGGCGTAATAGACGCGCGCGCCCGCCAGAATCAGTCCGTTGTTGCAGCCGAAGGTGGAGACCAGGATGGCAAACGCCATCAGCTTGGCGCCGCTCTGTCCCATGATCTGCTGCATGACGGCGGTGGCCACGCGGTCTTCCGAGGCGTACTGGATGCCGCGGCCGAGGACGGTTGCCGAGGACGGATCGCCCCACAGCGGAAGCACCAGCAGATAGATGAAGTTCACCGCGATGTAGATCAGGATGACAGCGCCGGTGCCGACGGCGAGCGAGAGCGGCAGGTTGCGTTGCGGATTGCGGACCTCGCCGGCGGTGAAGGTGACGTTGTTCCAGGCATCGGCCGAGAACAACGACCCGACCTGCGCCACGGCAATGACCGTGATGGTGCCTACAAGGGCGGTCGCGCCGCTGACTCCAACCGGAATTTTGTGCAGCGCGCCCAGGCCCGCATGGAGCCAGAAGTTCGCGCCGAAGTTGGCGTGCAGCGCTTCCGAGGTGCTTCCGGCCCAGACGCCGAGCAGGATAAGTCCCAGCAGACCCGCGACTTTCGCGGTGGTAAACACCACCTGCACGATGGCTCCGGTCTTGACGCCGAAGATGTTGACCATGGAGAGCAGGACGATGATGACGATGGCAACCAGGTTCTGGGTGTTCAAACCGACATCCATGTTGCCCAGCACCATGGGACCGAGAGGAATCGGCGGAACCTTCCAGAGATGCAGGATCCAGTGGGTGGAAGAGATAGAGGGAAAGAAGACTCCGAGAAACTTTCCAAAGGCCACGCCGACGGCGGCAATGGTGCCGCATTGGATTACCAGGAAGAGCGTCCAGCCGTAGAGGAAGCCCCATAGCGGCCCGAGCGCCTCGCGCAGGTACACGTACTGGCCGCCAGCCTTCGGCATCATGGCCGCCAGTTCCCCGTAGGAAAGAGCTGCCACCACGGTCATGAAGCCGGCCACCAGCCATGCCGCAATCAGCAGGGCGGGCGAGTCCACGATGCGCGCCATGTCGGCGGCCACGATGAAGACACCCGAGCCGATCATCGAGCCCATCACCAGCGTGGTGGCGCTGACCAGCCCCAGGCCCTTTACAAATTCCTGGTCCGCTCCGGATTGAGATGCCTTATCGAGCTGACTCACCGTTCTGCCATCCATAGGGTTGAACAGAACTCTACATCATCAGGCGCAAAAATTCCTTCGCGGATTCGCGTGGAGAACGCGAAAGGGCACCGATGACGGCCACCGAATCCGCTCCGGCCCGTAGGACTTCCGCGGCATTGTCGAGTGTGATGCCGCCGATGGCCACCAGTGGGAGCGGCCGGCCGGATGCATTGCGCAGGCGCCGGGCTTCGGAGACTCCCGCCAAACCCACCACTGGGTCCGGATTCACCTTGCTGCCGGTGTCAAAGACCGGGCCGATGGCCAGGTAATTCACCGGCTGCAGGAGCGCTTCGGACATCTGCGCGGGGTTGTGCGTGGAAAGACCGACAATCTTCTCCGTTCCCACCACGCTGCGGGCGCCTTCCGGGGAAAGATCGTCCTGCCCAATGTGTACCCCGTCGAAAGCCGCGGCCAGGCAGAGGTCGGCGCGATCGTTCATGATGAGCGTGATCCCCGGAAGCAAGCGGCGCAACTCCCGTGCCTGGGCCAGCGCCTCGCGCACATTCAGCTGCTTGGCGCGGTACTGCAGCACGGTGCATCCGGCGTCGGCCAGGGCCAGAGCGTGAGAGCAGACCGCTTGCATCGGGCTCTTCCCTCCGGCATTGGCAAGCAGGCTGTCAGCATCGAGGATGGGATAAATGAGTGGGATATGCATGGGCCGCCGGCTCCGAAGATAAAAAAGGGGCGGCCATGAGCCGCCCCTTGGATTTTCCTGCCGTCCTACTTCTTCGGCATAAAGCGTTCCATGAACTTGGTAGTGACATTTCCGTCGATGAAGTCCTGCTCCGCCAGAATGCGCTTGTGGAGCGGAATCGAGGTATGTATGCCCTCGACGACAAACATGTCCAGCGCGCGGTTCATGCGGGCCAGCGCCTCGGTGCGATCCTTGCCGTGGACAATCAACTTGGCAATCATGGAATCGTAATAGGGAGAAACCACTCCTTCCTGATACTGCACGGAATCGACTCGAACGCCGATTCCGCCCGGCGGGTTGAAGGCGGTGATCTTGCCGGCCGAAGGGGTGAATTTCTCCGGATGCTCGGCGTTGATGCGGCACTCCATGGCGTGGCCGTTGAGAACGATGGGCAGCTTGACGATGTCGGGAAGCTTGGCCCCGGCGGCGATCAGAATCTGGCTCTTCACCAGGTCCACGCCGGTGACGTATTCGGTTACCGGGTGCTCCACCTGGATGCGGGTGTTCACTTCCATGAAGGTTAGGTTGCCGGTATCGGTGTCGAAGAGGAATTCGACCGTGCCGGCGTTCCAATAGCCAACCTCCTTGAATGTCTTTTCGAGCAGCCCCATCATCTTGGTGCGCAGCTCGGGGGCAAGCCCCGGCGAAGGCGATTCCTCGATCAGTTTCTGGTTGCGGCGCTGCACCGAGCAGTCGCGTTCGCCCAGGCACAGAGTGTTGCCATGCTCGTCGCACAGCATCTGGAACTCGATGTGGCGCGGCCGCTCGACGAACTTCTCCATGTACAGGTCGCCGTTGCCGAAGGCTCCGGCCGCCTCAGAGGTGGCGGCGTGGAACTGGTTGGGCATTTCCTCGGCCGAGCGGACAATGCGCATGCCGCGTCCGCCGCCGCCCGCCACCGCCTTCACGATGACCGGATAGCCGACCTTCTTGCCCCAATGCAGCGCCTCTTCCACGTCCTTCATGATGCCGTCAGAGCCGGGCAGAATGGGCACGCCGCCCTTCTTCATGGAGGCGCGCGCGCGGTCCTTTTCGCCCATTGCGCGAATGACTTCCGAACGCGGTCCGATGAACTTGAGACCGGAGGTTTCACAGACGTGCGCGAAGTTGGCGTTCTCGCTCAGGAGCCCGTAGCCGGGATGAATGGCATCGGCGTTGGCAATTTCCGCGGCGCTGATCACCGCCGGAATATTGAGGTAGCTTTCACTGGCGCGTGGCGGTCCGATGCAAACCGCTTCGTCGGCAAAGCGGACATGGAGCGAATTGCGGTCTGCTTCGCTATAGATGGCGACGGCCTTGATGCCAAGTTCTTTGCAGGCGCAGATGATGCGGAGCGCGATTTCACCGCGATTGGCAATTAATATCTTCTTGAACATACCTTGAGTGTGCTCCGGTCGGCCCGGCCGCCGTCCGGCGTGACCGCGCCCTTTCCATGTGCATGACGGTGCAGTCGCGTGAAATGCGCAGAGCGCCTTCAATGCGCCGCAGAAGACAATGGAGCCGGAACAAGTCCGGCTCCGCTGGTTTATCTGGTGCGAACCTTAAACAAAGGCTGGCCGTATTCAACCGGCTGGCCGTTGGAAACCAGAATCTTTACGATTTGGCCCGCAGCGTCCGATTCGATCTCGTTCATTAGCTTCATAGCCTCTACGATGCAAAGCACCTGGCCGACGGCAACGTTGTCGCCCTCTTTCACAAATGCGGGCGAGCCCGGAGACGCAGCTTCGTAGAAAGTCCCCACAATGGGAGACTTGATGATGGCGATTCCCTCCTCTTTCTCAGGAGCGGAGGCCGCTGGAGCCGCTGCCGCCACAGCTTGCGGCGGGGGAGCCGGCGCTGCGGCAGGCGCCGGATAGGAAGCAGCCAAAGGTGCAGTCAATACAGCCTGCGCACGCTTGATGCGCAACTTGACATCGCCGCGCTCCATTTCGAACTCGGCAATATCCTTCTCAGCGAGAAATGCAACCAGTTCCTTAATTTCGTTCTGATTCATGGGCTGCCAGGAGCGCCGCACGGTTGGCGGCGCAGCATTGGATTTACCACCTTTTTTAAATTTACCCGCAGTTCAACTCTTCAGTTCAGTCGTTCAGTTCAGTTCTGTCCACTCTTTGCCTACCGGCGTTAATACCTCATATCCACGCTCGGTTACCAGCACCATATCTTCGATCCGAATCCCACACTTACCCGGAAGATACACCCCCGGCTCGATGGTAATCACCATCCCCGCCTGCAGGACCGCATCATTGCCCGCTGCCAGCCTGGGGACCTCGTGAACCTCCAGCCCGACACCGTGTCCGGTGGAGTGAGTAAAATAGCGATCCAGCTTGTTCCGCTTCAATTCCTGCCGCGCCGCCCGGTCAACCTCTGCCGCAGAAACTCCGGGGCGCACCGCGCTGATGGCCGCCAGTTGCGCTTCTAAAACCGCAAGGTACAGTTCGCGAGCCCCACCCGAAGCCTTACCAAGATGAATGGTCCGGGTCATGTCACTGCAGTATCCGTTAAGTACGACGCCATAGTCTAACACCACAAATCCATCGGCGGGAAGTTTTGTGGCAGATGCTACACCATGAGGAAGCGAGGAGCGTTCGCCGGAGGCAACGATGGTTTCAAACGACATCCGCTCCGCGCCGGCTTTCCTGGCCATGAACTCGAGTTTTCCCGCAATCGCCGATTCGGCCACGCCAGCGCGTATGGATCTTAGCAGGGGCCGGAAGAGGCGCGAGGATAGTTCCACGGCGTTGCGCAGCAAGACAATCTCGGCCGCATCCTTCTGCGCGCGGAGGGCTTCCACCACACCGGCCAGGCGGACGAGTTTAACGCCCTTGCCCAGCGCCTGCTCCAGGCCGCCGAGTTGTGCCACGGTAAGATGTTCGGACTCGATAGCCACACGCTTGAGTCCCAGCTTGGCGCAGGTTGCGGCCACGGCCGCCAGCGGGCCACCCCGCACGATGGAAATGCGCGCGTCCTGAACCTGGGCCGCAGACTGTTCCGCGTACCTTCCATCGGTGAAAAACACCGGACGCCGGGCTACCAGCAGAATCCCCGCGCTGCCGGTGAAACCGCAGAGGTACCGCACGTTCGGCAGATGCGTGACCACCAGGGCATCCACCTTCCGCCGGTCCAGCTCCGCGCGCAATTTCTTCAGCCGCCCTTCACAGTCCGTACGGCTCATTTTGACCGTTCCAAAACAAAATGGACCTCAAAGAGGCCCATTCTGCCACAAGCAGTGCAGCTCTGGCTAGGTTTGAATGATCTTCGGCGTGATAAAGAAGATCAGCTCATCGGTCTCGGTCGAAACGTGGCGCTCCTTGAACAGATTTCCGAGCCAGGGAATATCACCAAGGAAGGGCGTCTGCGATGTGCTGACGCTGTTGGTCGTCTGGATAACGCCCCCGATTACGACCGTGGCGCCGTCACTGACCAGGACCTGCGTGGTGGCCTGCTGGGTAGACAGGATGAAGTTGCCGGTGGTTCCTACCTCGCCTTGGGGTTGCGTGTTCTCCACATCCACGGTCAAAAAGATGGTATTGTCCGCCGTGATCTGGGGAGTGACCGAAAGACGCAGCTCCGCAGCCAGATAGGAAACGCTGGCATTGGAATTGGCCGTGCCTGCGGTATACACAGGGAGTTGCACGCCCTGCTTCACCTCGGCCTTCACATTGCTTTGCGTTACAATTCTGGGCCGCGAGAGAACCTTGGCCAGGTTGTGATTTTCAGCTGCCGTCAGGATCGCGTCAATCCCGTAGTTTGCCGTGATGTTGCTGAACGAAAGACCGGTGGTAGCTCCGGGCGCCGGAAAGTTCGAGAAGAGCGGTATGGTGCCAGCCGGACCGGTAAGACCGGAAGTTCCCAGGTTCGGATTGGTGCCGGCGATGGTGGTGACGCCGTTGCCCCAGTTGAAGCCCAACTGGAATCCAAGATCCCGGCTGAACGACCGGGTAGCCGAAACCACGCGCACCTCGATCTCCACTTCCTGTGTCTTCTTGTCCAGCTGCGAGATCAGGCGATCCAGGTTGGGGAGCACACTGGGAATATCGGAGATGATGAGAGAGTTGGTGCGCACATCCGAGATTACATCACCACGGGCGGTGAGGAACTTCTTGATGGTGGGCACCACTTCGATCGCCTTGGCATAGCTGAGAGAGCGCGTAATGGTCTGGCGGTCCACCGCCAGGGCGACTGCCTCAGCTTGGGCCCGGCGGTCCACCGCCTCGCGGCGCAGGGTATCCGTGGCCGCAATGCGCAACACGTTTCCCTGCAGTTCGCGATCCAGGGAATTGTTCTTCAGCACGATGTCAAGAGCCTGATCCCAGGGCACGTCGTCGAGCACCAGGGTCACCGTTCCCCTCACGCTGGGATCCAGCACGACATTCAATCCGCTGATCTCGTGAATGAGCCGGAAGAAATCTTTCAGATCCACGTCCTTCAAATTCACCGAAATCGGTTCGCCCGTGTATTTAGGTTTGGCAGGCGCGGCAGACGGAGAGGCCGTCGCGGCGCCCTCGGGAAGCTGATCGCCAGGCTGGTTTAAGCGGGCCATCTCGCCCGCCGCCTTCGCCGCAGGCGATGCAGGCGCAGGAACGTCGGCTGCCATCCCCGCGGACATGCTGGGAACGCTGGCCGGTTGATCGTGAGACTGAGCAGCACTGCTGGGTGCGGGAGTACTGCTGGCCACAGGCGTGTTGCTGGCCACAGGCGTAGCGCTGGGTGCGGGAGTGCTGCTGGGCACAGGTGTAGTGCTGGGTGCAGGCGTGCTGCTGGGCACAGGCGTGGCGCTGGGTGCGGGAGTGCTGCTGGGCACAGGCGTAGCGCTGGGTGCGGGCGTCTTGCTAGCCAGGGGCAGGGAAACTTCTTTCAAGGGGGTTGCGACTGCCATCGCGGCATTGGTCGCGCCCACTTTCTGCATCCTGGGCGTGGCGGAGGCGGGCCGCTCCATAGTCGCAGGCACGACGGCGGGCACCGGAGCCGGGGCGGGAGCGGATTGCACCGGAGTTGACGGCACTCCCGCTTCGGCCTTGACGCGCACCACCACCCCGTCCGCGGAAGGTTCGACTTCAAAGCCACGTGGGCCGTTCAAGTCGATCACAACGCGCGTGATGGGAGGCGCAGCCTGGAACCGGCCCACCCGAACCCGCAGCACGTCCTTGGTGTGCACTGCGATGTTCCGCACACCGGGCCGCATCACCGCGTTACTGAAATCCAGCACCAGACGATCGGGATTCTTCAAAAGGTAGGGATTGGCCGAGCTAGGTCCTTCTACGACCACGTCGAGCGTGTCATGTCCGCGCCGCACACTGACATTCCGAATGACGGTGGGAGTGAGCGGACTCGGCTTGCCCGACGTTGCCGCAGGCTCCGGAGTTTTCTTCATGGCAACCGGCTGAGTACCAGCCTTTTGCGCTGCCGGCGCGACGCTTTGCGAAAGCGGATGGGATGAACTGGCGCTTTCCTCCTTCGGCGCGGCAGCCGCAGGAACCGCCGGCGTGGGCAGAGAAGCGCCCGCCGCGTTGGACGACGGAGCCGATCCGACACTTGGTCCGCCGCCGCTCAGCAGAACTTGCAAACCATCACTCGCATCGACGACGTCTGCGGTAACGTTTTCCCCTAACGTGATTTCAACCCGGGTAACTTCGATGCCCGCGGCGCTGGTGTAGCTGGAAAGCGTGTAGCTTTTCAGCACAGCCGAGCGGAACGCCACGGTCCGCACCAAGGAGGGATCCGCAGTCACGCCGCTCAGATCGATGAGCAGCAGGTGCCCGTCCGGCCTGTACTCCTTATGGGCGAACGTACCAGTGGTCTGCAGGCGGACTGTCGCCGTAGTGTCCTTTGGCGTGACATGCACCGAGTTCAGTTGTGAAGCCGCCGTCGCCGTGCCAGCGCAAAACAGCGCCATGAGTCCTGCCGTCAGCAGTCGCTTGAACTTCATCGTAGCTCTCCCCGCTTCGCCTGTCGCCAGGCTTGCGCGTCCATCCCAGTCACTTGCTTTCCAGGTTCCGGGCCCATCTTTACCATTGCGTTCACACCTTGCCCGCCTGACGGGCTGCTGAAAAACAGTCTTGATGCTGGTTTGGCATACAAGCCGTTGCGGTCTGTATTGCCGGTTTATAGCTTTGCTTGCGCCTGGCTTTGTGGCTTCGGCGCGTTTTTCAGCAGCCTGCTAAACCGCAGGCACTCCAAGTTTTTTGGTAACTTCATGCACCACCGGCCGTCCCAGAACGTCGGTCGAACGTTGGCGCAACATGATTGAGTTCTTGGTAATCCTCTCCACTTCTCCATCCGCGAGAGGATCGTTGTCATGCAGAAAATACGTATGCTCGCCGCTGGTCACTACAGCAACGTAACCGCCGGTGTACTGCACCACGCCTTGCAAAGCGATGTCGCCCACTAACAGGCACTGGCGGCCGGAACCGGTGCAGTTCGCCCCGATGTGCGGACGCTCGATGATCGGACTGACAAACGGATCGCGCTCTCCCTTGCGCGCCGGCTTGCCGTTCTCCGCGGTCTTGCCGGTGGAGGACCGCTCGGCTACATGCTGCCTTCTGCCGTGCCGGCTGGCCTGCGATTCAGCAGGCGACTGGGCTGGACTGGCAGGCGGCTTCGCCTTCGCTTTGCGCGGAGTTGCTGCGCTGGTCTTCTTTTTTCCGCTCTCTGCGGGCGCCTTCGCTGTGGGCGAACCCGCCTGCCCGCTGCCGGACTTTGCCACAGCAGGAGTCCCCGGTTGCTGTTTTGGCGGAGGAGCCTGCGCCCACGCGCTCGCTGTAAGCCATATCGCCAGAATCAATGTGCTGATCTTCATGGCTCCCCTACCTCTTCGCCTTGGCCGCGGGAGGCGGCGTTGCACTCTTGGGATTGCTGTAATAGGTCGTCAATACGCAATTGGCACCAACCGTTTCGTTAGGTGACCAGGTGTAGCTCTTCTTGACCCCTGTCTTTCCTCCCTTTAGGGAGCCCATCGCGAGATGGCTGACGTTTACGATGCGTTCCAACTTCTGCAGCCGGTCAAAGAAATTCAACACCGAGTAGAAAGGCCCATCCACGTCGACTTCAAATGGAACCTCGGTGTAGTACTCCTTGGTTGAGGTGTCCTTCGGCGTATATCGCCGGACTTCAACCCCGGCGGTCACCGCTTCGTTTTCCACTTGCGTGATAAAGGACGGAACCTCTTTTTCCTCGGGCACGACTTTCTGCTGGGCTTCGATCTCTGCCTTCAGGGTTTCCGTCTGCGCATTCAATTGGGCCAGCCTGGACTTGTACGGATTCAACTGCGCTACTTCGGCCTGTTTGCTCCTCAGGGTCAGCGCGTCCGACTGATTGGCCTTGGCCAGCGGTTGCAGGGCGTACATATAGGCCCCGCCCGCAAGCAAAAGGATCACCAGCGCCACGATTCCGATTTGTACCAAATACGGCAGTTCCTTGAAGTTCGCCATGACTATTTACGCCTTCGTCTTTTCGCAAACCAGGCTGAAGCTGAACGTCTGTATCTTCTGGTTGTCTTCCTGAACAGTGTCGTGCAGCTCAACGTTCTTGAAGTAACCCGAGTTCCGCAAATTCGTCATCAGTTTTGCGACGTTCTGCGGCCCCAGCGCAACCCCGTCCAAAGCCACGCTGGCTCCATCGTCGCGCAGGGTTAGCAGCCAGACTCCATCGGTGGAATTCACGGTTGCGCTCACGCTGTTCAGCAGGGTAACCGGGCCTCCCTGCTGGGCACGCAGCTGGTCGATGATGTCAAAGCGGCGTTTGAATGCGTCGTAATCTTTCTGCCGCTCCAGATAGGCCTGTTTCACCCGCATCATCGAGGCAATCTGCCGGTTGGCGTCCGCGATCTGGTTTTGCAGCTTCTCGTGGGTGCGTTCCAATTGCATGTGATAGAGGAAGATTCCCGCGCCGGCAAATACCAGGATCGCAAGCCCCGCAATCAAGGGAGAGGGCCCTTCCATGGTGAGTTGCGGCATGGTGAAGCCGCGACGCCCTTTCCCTTTCTTCGGCTTTGCCGTGCCCAGCAAATTGATCCGGATCATAATTTTTCAAAGCTCCTCAGGGCCAGTCCGACGGCCACCGCCAGCTGCGCCGAGTTCTTCTCGATCAAATCGGCGCCTTCTCCAATGGGCGGCACGATCTTCAAAAACGGATTCAGCGGGTCCACGGGAATGGAAAATTCCTGGCGCAGAGCTTCCACCAGCCCGGGCACCTGCGAGGAGCCGCCCGCCAAGTAGATGTGCTCAATGTGTTCGCCACTGGCGGTGGCGCGGAAGAAATCAAACGTCTTCTGAATCTCCAGCACGATGATTTCGGTGACCTGCTGCAGGATGGGCAGCTTGGCGTCTTCGCTGACGGTGCCTACCTTCTTGCCGAGCTTCAGGGCTTCGGCATCGTCATAGCTGAGATCCAGTTCCTTCTGCAGCGAGTCGGTGTACTGGTTGCCGCCGACGCTCACATCGCGGGTGAACAGCGGGATGGAACCTCGCACGATGTTGATATTCATCACGCTGGCGCCAATGTTGAGCAACGCAGCCGTCGAATTTGCAGCCGGGTCGTAATTGTATTCGTAGCAGTTTTGCAGAGCGAAGGCGTCAATATCGACGATCGCCGGCTGCCGCCCGGATAACTGGAGGGCGTTGGTGTAGTTGAGAACCTTGTCCTTCTTCACCGCGACCAGCAGCACGTCGATGGTGGGACCATCCAGACTTTCGCTGAGAACCTGGTAGTCCACGTTTACGTCGCTCATGTCGAACGGAATGTACTGGGCGGCTTCGTTGCGTACCGCTTCACCCAGCTCCGGTTCGTTCATGGTCTGCATCGAGATCTTTTTCACGATCACGGAGTGGCCACTCACCGAGGTCGCCACCTGCTTGGCCTTGAAGGCCTGCTCGGAAAAGATCTTGCTGATGGCGCTGGCCACGCTGCCGCTGTCCACGATCATGGAATCGACCACGATATCGCTGGCCAGAGGTTCGAGGCCCACGTGGCTCACCATGACCTCGCCGCGCCGCCGCAGTAATTCCACGGCCTTGATGCTGTTCGACCCGATGTCCAAGCCGACAATCGTTTTCTTCGACCCAAAACTCAAACCAAACATAAGAGGACGCCCTCGTTACCCCACCGCGCTGTTGCGAACCCCGCGCGGGTTCTTCTTCAGCGTGACTTCTCCCCCGCTGCTCTTGCTCTCCATCCAGCGATCCAGCAGTGTCTTCTTGAACTTCCACCGGTTTCCCAGCTTAAAGGCCGGGATCTTATTTTCGGACAGGTACTTGTAGAGCGTGTCCGGGCTCACGCCCAAGTACTCGGACGCTTGCCGTATGTTCATCACTTCAGGTGAATCGGACATAACTCGTTGCCCTCTCAATTGCCAAAACGCAACCGTAGAAACTCACTTCGAACTCTGACCCGGCCGCGCATGCACCGCCGCGAGGAGAGTTCCTGCTTTCTTGGGGGAGAATACTAGACGCGGTTATAGCAGAGTTCAGGGCCACCAAGTCAACCAGAATTCCCGGAGAAATCCGGTAGATATCCGGTATCGTCTGGTTATTCCGGCATTGAACCAGCCTCACTTCGCCATAGTTTGTAGCCATCTCGAACATATACCACAAGATCGTGGGGCAGTTACACAATCGATGCCGGAGCTGACTCGAAAGGATTACGAAGGGCCGTAGCTCACCGGAAGTCAGGCACAAAACCGAGGGTACTTCCGTAGATGTGCTGCTCGAGTTAGGTCGTCGGCCGTTCGCTTTTTGCCCGTCTGCGGGGATTGAAATCTTCTGCAAAAAAGAAGCCTGCCATTGCTGGCAGGCTCTCGCTGTCCTCCGGAGAAATGCCCCGGCGGTTAATAGTTCATGTCGAACTTTTCCTGATGCAGTTGCGCATCGCTTTTGACCAGCACGGGATGGCCGAGCAGTTCTTCCATCTCCTGCAGCCATTTTCCGTTGCCGCCCTTCAACTCCCTGGCTACTTCCGGATTTACGCGGAGGATCACTTCCTTGCTCTCCACGTGGCGCCGCACCTTGCGCATCTCGACATAAATCTCGTTGCACACCGTCTGCACCGACTTTACAAAGCCAGTGGCATCGCAGTAGGGGCAGGGCGTCCCGAGAGTGCGCTCCAGCGACTGCTTGACCCGCTTGCGGGTGATGGCCACCAATCCGAAGTCGTTAAACTGCAGGATCTTCGAGGGTGCGCGATCGGCCTTCATGGCTTCTTCCAGGGCTTGCATCACCTTCTGGCGGTTCTTGCGCTCGTCCATGTCGATGAAGTCGACTACGATGATGCCGCCCAGGTCGCGCAGGCGGATCTGGCGCACGATCTCTTTCACGGCGTCGCAGTTGGTCTTGACGATGGTGTCTTCCAGGCGGGCCGTCTTGCCGACGTACTTGCCGGTGTTGATGTCGATGGCCACCAGCGCCTCGGTCTGGTTGATGACGATGTAACCGCCGCTCTTCAGCCACACCTTGGACTTGAGGCTCTTGTTGATCTCCTCGTTGATTCCGAACTGCTCGTAGAGCGGAGTGTCCTTGCTGTAGAGTTTGATGCGGCGCACCAGGCTGGGCTGGAAGCGCGAGGCAAAGCGCACTACGCGCTCGTACTCGCTTTCGTTGTCCACCCAGATCTGCGAAAAGTCGCTGGTTACCTGATCGCGCAGGATGCGCTCCACCAGATTCAGATCGTGATAGATCAGCGCCGGGCTCTTGCCGGATTCGGCACGGGTGCGGATCTCGTTCCACAGATGCTTGAGGAAACGGATGTCGGCGCGCAACTCGTCTTCCTTGATGTTGGAAGCCGCGGTGCGGACAATGAAACCGCCGTGGCCGTTCTCGCGCTCGCTGGAGACGATGCGCTTGAGGCGCTGGCGCTCTTCCTCGCTGCTGATCTTGCGCGACACGCCGATGTGATTCACCGTCGGCATGTACACCAGAAAGCGGCCGGGAAGCGCGATGTGGCTGGTGATGCGGGCGCCCTTTTTGCCGATCGGCTCCTTGGCAATCTGCACCAGAATTTCCTGGCCTTCCTTGAGCAATTCGCTGATCAGCGGCAGAGCACGCGACTGGGTGCGCGCGCGCATCCTTCCCCCACCACGCGGCGGAGGCGCGCCCCGGCGTCCGCGGCGGTCGCGGCGGTCGAAACGCTCCGGACGTTGTGTGGCTTCGGGAGCAGCCGCAAATCCGGGCTCGTCGCTCTCTTCCTCGTCGCCTTCCTCTTCTTCGCCGGCCGTTTCGGCGACCATCTCGGATTCCTCAAACTCCTCGGCGCCGAAGTCGTACTCTTCGTTTTCTAAATCGTCCTCTTCCTCGGTTTCGCGAACGGCTGAGCCGATCTGAGATCCAGCCCCGTCGTCCAAGGCGTCGGCTTCGTCGTCGCTCTCTTCGTAGCGATCGAAGTGCTCGGCCAGAGCCGGCATCTCAGCCTCTTCTTCATCCAGTTCTTCATGCTCGACGTTACCGCCCTCGATCACAAAGCTGCCCAGCTGACCTTCAAAGGACGCTGGCTCGGCTTCGGCCGCCTCGCTGGTCGCAGACTCGTCGCGGGTCTGCGATTCTGCGGCCGCAGACTCGGCTTCCGGCGTCTCTGCCGGCTGCGTGCTCTCCGGCTGGGAAGCAGCTTCTTCCTGGGATGCACTGAAAATCTTCGCAACCCGGCCGCGCCAGGAGCGGCCTCGTCCCTTGCTCTTGGCCGATTCCTCGGGAGCACCCGCTTCGGCTTCGCCCGGCAACGCCTCTGCCGGAGCTTCCTCGCGGCGCGCGTCGGCCTGCGGCGTCACAGCAGAAGGAATCCCCTCAGCCAGCTCTTCGCCAGCGGGCTCAGCCGGAGACGCCTCAGCGGTTTCTTGCGGAGCGGAATCCTCGATCGGCTGCACCGCCGACTCTGCTTCCGTCTCTTCCGCTTCGGGAGTGAAGCGTTGGGTCAGGGACGGGAGTTTGCTTGCCCCTGAATAGCTGGCACTGGACAAAGGCTCATCCGGATTCTGCTCAGCGCCACGCTCAGAGGCGGGTTCCACCGGCGCGGAGGCCTCCACCTGATCGGACACAACATCAGGAACCACCGGAGGAACAACCAGCGGCTCGGCCCCGCGATACTTTGAAATGGATTCGCCCGGCAGAAGAATCGGAGTGTAGTTCTCCGGCAGAGCAGTGCTCTCCGCCTCACGCGGTTCGCGCGGTTCGCGTTCGCGGCCACGGCCACGATCCCGGTCACCACGCCGTCCACGCCCGCCTCGATCTCCTCGATCACGGTCACGCCCGCGGCTATAACCGCGATCGGACTCTTCGCTGGCTGCGGCGTCCGCAGCGGGAGCCGGTGCCGGAGTTTCTCCATCGGCGCGGCTGTATTTCGAGATCGACTCGCCGGGCAACACCATCGGCGAATAGCTCGCAGCCGGTGCCGCAGGCTTGGCTTCCCTGGCCGGCGCATCGAAGGCCGCCTCGTCTTCCACTTCCGCCCCGGACTCCGGCTCGACTTCCTCGGCATCCGCTGAACGGGCCAGACCGTGCACCACCAATCCACGCGGCTCAAAGCCACGCAGTTCGCGCTTTTTCTGTGGCTCACGCGGGACAGCGCTCTCGGAGTCGCGCCCGGCAGGCGCATCCCCGGATTCGTCGGCGGTACCAGACTCGCTCGTCCACTCTTCGGATTCGGTGGTACCGGGCTGGGCTTCCACCGGACGGTCGCCGGCGACGCGCTCGCGCCCTCCCCGTCTTCCCCGGCGGCGGCGGCGTCCTCGCGCATGCGCGGCGCGCCAGCATCCTTGCCTTCTCGACCTTGTCACCCTCGGCCGCTCCGGAAGGCCTCTTCCGCAAAGTCCTCGGATCTTCTTCTTCCGCCGGTTGCGGCTCGGCAAGAATCATTCCGTTGGCCTGGGCCAGCGTCGCTCCGGTTACCTTCACATCCCCAAATTCGCCGTCTTCGTCTTCGTCCTGGAGCTCCAGAAAGTCGGAGACATAGAGGAATGCGTCGCGTTCCAGTCCAATATCGACAAATGCCGATTGCATGCCGGGCAGCACGCGCGTTACGCGACCTTTGTAAATGGAGCCGGCCAGGGTGTATTCGTTCTCGCGCTCGAAGTACACCTCGGCAAGCTGATCGTCTTCCACCAGCGCCACTTTGGTTTCATGCGGCGTGGTTGAAACGTACAGTTCTTTGTTCATCTTCGCTCCCGGCCTGCTCGCAATGAGCAGGCTGTTGTAAGCCGGAAGCACCAAGGCAGGATGGTCAGTTCTGAAGATCAATGCGCCGCGCCGCGCTCTCTGGCATCTCTGCCAGGGCGCGGAGCGAAGTTCGCCCGCTCAACTCGATTTGCGGGGATCATGCCGCCAGTTCCGCTGTGGCGCTTTGCGCCATTCAGAGCTCCGGCTGCGTTTGATGTGAACCTATGCACCGATTCCGTACTCCCCGGGACTGTTGCCCCGGTCCGGTTACGCTGCGCCTGGGTTTTGTGGCCACTTCTCTCCGGCATTCCCTGAAACTTCGACTCGGAATACCGGATGGGGCCGTTCCCTGCCCTTGCATCGCAGCGTAATTCTTCAATCCTGACCGGCCTGATTGCCTCACTCGCCGGCTTTGCCCTCCCATCGAGGGCTTCATCTCGTGTATGCGGCCTGGGAATTCCCCCGCCGAAAGCCCCGGCGATTACCGCCGAAGACCCATTCCCTCCGCCTTCTTCCGGCGGCTCTCCTGGGATTTTTGCAAAAAAATTGTGCTCCGCGACCTCGCTTGTTATCAAGGCTTGCGCGCGGACGCTGCGGAAGGACTCCGTGTTTCCAGAACCTTCCGTGCGCTTTACCGCGTCATCCTAATTCACGAACCGGCGCATGCGGACGTTCATCACAATACCCAGCGCCAGGAACGTAAACAGGATCGACGATCCTCCATAGCTCATCAATGGAAGCGGAATCCCCGTCACGGGCATAAATCCCACAACCATCCCCACGTTCACCAAAACGTGGAACGCCAGCACCGCGACCACTCCCATAATCAGGAAGACCCCGGCCCGGTCCGGCGCCGTTTGTGCGTCATGGATCAGACGCATCAACACCCCGAAGTATAGCAGCAATACCGCCAACGCGCCCACAAAGCCATGCTCCTCGCTCCAGGCGGCAAAGATGAAATCGGTATGCGGAACAGGAAGGAACTGGCCCTGGGTCTGGGTTCCCTTGGCCACGCCCTTGCCCCAAACGCCTCCCGAGCCCACCGCCACCAGCGACTGAATCACCTGATAGCCCGAGCCGTGCGAATCCGCCTCCGGCGCAACAAAGGTCGAGAGCCGCTCCTTCTGGTAGGGCTTCAGGCCCCACTTCCACATGGCCGGCATCAGCACGGCCGCGATCACCAGCAGCACGATTCCGTGCTTGAGCCTCATGCCTCCCAGAACCAACGCCATCACCGCAATCGGAATGTAGGTCAGCGCCGTACCCAGGTCCGGCTGCTTCAACACCAGCAGCATGGGAAACAGCACGATCAGTCCGGCCTTCACCAGTTCGCGGAAAGGCAGTTCGTTCTCCCGGTATTCGGCAAAGTACTTCGCCATGGTCAGAATCAGAATCAGCTTCACCCATTCGGAGGGCTGAAAGTGAAAGACCCGGAAATCGATCCAGCGCTTGGCCCCCAGATAACGCTTGCCGAAGAGCAGCACCGAAACCAGGGACAGCAGGCTGAAGCCATACATCCATGGCACCAGTTCCAGCAGCGCCTGGTAGTTGATCAGGCTGACCATGAACATCAGGCACACCCCGGCGAGAATCCAGTACACCTGCTTGATGTGCATCCCCTCGAACTTGGTGTGCAGCGTCGCCGAATAGATCTCCGAGACGCCCAAGCATGCAGATGACCAGCACGAAGATCAGCAGCACCCAGTCGAAATCGCGAAAGCGTACGTAGCGGCTCACTGTTCCATCTCCTGCGCGCCACTGGGGCTGCGGCAGTGCGGCCACCACTCCGGGCAGGCCCGGCCACGCGATGCGCTGCTGTGGATGCGGCAGATCGGTGCGCGCCAGATCGCCCTGGCCTCCGGCTGTGTTCTGCGCAAACTGCTCCATGCCCGGCGCGGCCACGGCGCGGTGAAACTGCCGCGGGTCCTCCCCCATTCGGAAGCGGGCCGCCTGCAGGTGTCCGGTGCCGTCGCCGTCGCTCCACATTCCGGTCACCTCGGGCGGCTGGCTGGCTTGGGCCGGAGCCGGCGGCAGCTTCCGGAGCCGGCTTTCCATCCTCATCGGTAGGAGGCTTCAGGTGCTCGATCGGCCGGTGATTTTTCTTGTCCTCGTAGGCCTTGATCACCTTGGTCGCCAGCCGTGCCGCCAGCGCTCCGTGCTCGCCGCCCTCAAACAGAACGCAGACCACCACGTCCGGGTTGCGGCGCGGGGTGAAACCGACGAACCATCCGTTGTCCTTGTAGGCATTCTGACCTTGTTTGACATCTTGGACTTCAATGCATTGGAGATCGTCTGGGCCGAGCCGGTTTTGCCCGCGATGTCGAGGCCGGTTCGATGTGCGCTCTGGGCGCCGTGCCCCCGGGCAGCAGCACCTGCGCTCATGGCGTCCGTAATGGTCTCCCAACCCTCCGGATCGATGGGTATGTCCTGGGTATCCGTATAGTGCAGCGCGGTGCGATAGGTCTCCGGAACCCTGTCGGGAAAGACCACATGCGGACGAACCATGTGCCCACCCATCGAGATTGCGCTGATGGCACGCATCAATTGCACCGGGGTCATCGCCACCGCGCCCTGTCCGATACCGACGGAAATCGTCTCGCCGGCAAACCATTTCTGCCGATAGTTCTTCAGCTTCCATTCTTCGCTCGGCATCACGCCGCTGACCTCCTGCGGCAGATCGATGCCCGTCTTTTGCCCCAGTCCCAAGGCCGTGGCATATTTGGCAATGCGCTCGATGCCCAGCCGTTCGGCGAGGGTGTAGAAGAAAACGTCGCAGGACTGGTAGATTGCCTTGGGCAGGGTCGACCGAGCCGTGCCCGCCCTTTTGCCAGCACTTGAAATAACGGCCATAAAATGAAGCGCCGCCGCCGCAGTTCACATGCAGGGTCTGCGCAATGCCCTCCTGCCAGCCGGCCACGCTCATGATGATCTTGAACACCGAACCCGGCGCCAGCTGAGCCTGGATCGCCTTGTTCAGCAGCGGCTTGCCCGGATCGGTCAGCAAGCGCATTCCATTCCTTCGGAGTGATGCGCACGGCAAAGGCATTGGGATCGAATGTGGGACGGCTCGCCATGGCCAGAATTTCGCCGGTCTTCGGATCCATGGCGACGATGGCTCCCGTCCTTGTCGCCCAGCGCCTCTTCGGCGGCGATCTGCAGGTCCAGGTCGATGGTCAACTGCAGCGGCTTGCCCGGAATCGCCGGGGTGTCGCTCAACTCGCCGACCTCTTTTCCCTTGCTGTTCACCAGCACGCGCCGCGAGCCGTTGGTGCCCATCAGCATGTCGTTGTACTCGGCTTCCACGCCGCTCTGGCCCACCACGTCTCCGGGGTTGTAGAGCTCATAGCGCGGGTTGTTCAGCATGTCTTCGCTGACTTCGCCGACATAGCCGATCAGGTGCGCCATGAATCCGTTCTTCGGATAGAGGCGGCGGTGCACGGTGATCGTGTCCAGCTCCGGATACTCGTTGCGGTGCGATTCGATGAAGGCGAGTTCATCCGGGGTGATGTCGAATTTGATGAAGATCGGCTGGTAGCCGGGCATGGCCGAGAGCCGCTTCACCCTGCGTCTTCAGCTCGTCGGCATCCATGTGCAAACCCGCGGCAATGGCATCCAGGTTGGAGTCGCTGATTTTGCCCTGCGAGCGCAGCAGCAGCGCCGAAAACGAGGGATAGTTCTCGACGATGGGACGGCCTTCGCGATCCAGCAGCTTGCCGCGCGGCGCCAGGATCGGAACCTCCTTCACGCGGTTCTGCTCGGCCATGCTGGCGTAGTAGTCCGACTGCAGCACCTGCAAACGCCACAGTCCGAAAACCAGCAGAACAGGAAGATGCCCAGTATGATGTACTGCGCCACCGCCAGACGAATTAGGGGAACCTTTTCTTCGCGACCGTACATGAATACAACCTGACTCTTTGTTCTATTCCCTGATCTTAAAGCGGTTCAACACAGCAAACAGGAAACACCGCCATCAGAGAGTTGGCCACTGCCGCTCCTGCCTCATGCCCAACGTTAAGATGCACCGGCTGCCCCATCAACTCACGCTCAATGGCCACGAAACACCGCCTGATGCACCGCAATAAAAGAAGAATACGAGCAAAAAACGCGAGCCGGGATTCTCCACGTCGATCCGGATTCCAATCGACGACGCACCGTAACCAACCAGGGTTTTCGCAATCCCAAAGACGCCGAAAGGCGTGTGCGTCAAGCAGTCCTGCAGCAAACCGATGGCGGCGCCGGTCAGCGTTCCGCTTACCTGGCTGCGCCGCGAAACCGCAAAAAAAATCGTCAGCAACAAACCAAAATCGAAGACCCGGAAGAAATGCAACCTCACCGGCATGAAGGCCTGCAATCCCACCATCAGCAGGGGCAAGCCCACCGAGACCAGCCAGGAGAAGCGATACACCTCCACCTGCTCGCGCGAGGTATAGCTGAGACTGCATGGCTCTCATTGCGGACGCGTCCCTTCACCGGCGGCGGGCTTGGGCTTGGGGTGTTCGGCGCCGGGGGACGCAGTTGCCGGGTGTCGGCGCGGCAGGCTTCGGCTTCGGACGATCGCCGATCGGAGGCGTCGGCTTGGGCGCCGCAGGCGCGGCAGGCGAGCCCGGTTGCGGCGCGGCCGGCGGGCGGTGGCGCAGGCACGCCGGGCAGATGCTCGGCAAGAATGTCGGAGGCGCGAACCGCCTCCTGGCCGCTCTCCTCCGGCGCGCGCGGCTTCTGCTCGGTGATGACCAGCACCTCTTCCAGACGATCCAAATCCGCCGCCGGTTTCACCTTGATATCGAAGAACAGGTTGCGGCCCACGCTCACCTTGCTCACCGTGCCGATCGGCAACCCCTTGGGAAAGACCCGGTCGCCGCCGCTGGTGACCAGTTGCTTCGCCGGGTTGCACGGTTTCGTCACCCATGATGTAGTTCAGCTGCACTTCGCCGGTGGGCGTGCCTTTCAGCAATTCCCTGCAGCCGCGATTTCACCAGGATCGCACCCACCCCGCTGGTCGGTCGTTGATCATCAGAACCTGCGAGGTATTCGCCATAGACGTTGAGCACCTTGCCCACCACGCCATCGGGCGTAATCACCGGCATGTCCGCCCTGATGCCGTCCTTAGCGCCCTTGTCCAGATACAGCAGGCGCGAGGTCTCCATGCCGCTGGTTCCAATCACCTGGGCCGCAACCGTGGCGTCGATCCATTTTTCCTTGAATCCCAGCAGAGCCTGCATGCGGTGCGCCTGGCGAAGCTCCTCCTGCTCCCGCGCGCGCTCCAACTGCATCTGTCCCAGCTTCCGCCCGCAGGCGCTCGATCTTCGCGCCGGACGCCGCGCAGATAGAGTAGTTCGACCACACTCCTCGCACGCTCTCACCGCTGTAGATCAACAAGCGCTCGAAGGGCGCAATGGTATTCACGGCCACCAGGCGGATCACCCGCACCGGCCCCTCGGAGGTCTGCCGCTTGACCTGCACGGCCAGCGCCAGCAGCTGTGCCAGCAGCACCGTCGCCAGGACCACCGTGTTCTTGTGCCGTGAGAAGAGATTCATGGGTTCAGAATTTCCGTGGCGCCGGCGCCATGGTCAGCGGCGTCGCGGGCCGGCAAACGGAGCTTGGCGCCCGCAGGCGGCCAAAGTTTCAACCCAGGTTGCAACCTTGGCCGCAAGCCTGCGCAAAGTGCGAGGCCGGAGCACTGCTCCGGCCGCCCGCTCCTTTTACTCGATGCTGATCTTGCGCAGAAGTTTGAAGTCACTGAGCATTTTGCCGGTGCCGAGCACCACGCTGGCCAGCGGATCGTCGGCGATGGATACCGGCAGGCCGGTCTCTTCGCGGATGCGCTTGTCCAGGTTCTTGAGCAGCGCGCCGCCGCCCGTGAGCACGATGCCGCGGTCGCTGATGTCGGCGCTCAACTCCGGAGGAGTGCGCTCCAGCGCGACTCGGATGGCGTTCATGATGGTGCCCACGCACTCGCTCAGCGACTCGCGAATTTCGCTGTCGTCGATGGTGATGGTCTTGGGCACGCCCTCGATCAGGTTGCGTCCCTTGATCTCCATGGTCAGTGGCTTTTCCAGCGGATAGCCCGAGCCGATTTCGATCTTGATCTGCTCCGCCGTGCGCTCGCCGATCAGCAGATTGTACTTGCGCTTGAGGTAGTTCATCACGGCCTCGTCCATCTGGTTGCCGGCCATGCGAACCGAGCGCGAGTAGACGATGCCGCTCAGGGAGATGACAGCAATATCCGTGGTGCCGCCGCCGATATCGACCACCATGTTGCCGCTGGGCTCGGTGATGGGCAAACCTGCGCCGATGGCCGCCACCATGGCCTGCTCCACCAGATGCACTTCGCTGGCCTTGGCACGATAGGCCGAGTCCATGACCGCGCGCTTTTCCACCTGCGTAATCTCGCTGGGCACGCCGATGACGATGCGCGGATGCACCAGCATCTTGCGGTTGTGCGCCTTCTGGATGAAGTAGTTCAACATCTTTTCGGTGATCTTGAAGTCGGCAATGACGCCGTCCTTCATCGGCTTGATGGCCACGATGTTGCCGGGAGTGCGTCCCAGCATCTCCTTGGCTTCCTTGCCCACCGCTTCCACTTCGTTGGTATTCTTGTTGATCGCGACAATTGAGGGCTCGTTGACAACGATGCCTTTGCCTCGCGCATAGACAAGCGTGTTCGCCGTGCCCAGGTCAATTGCAAGGTCGCTTGAGAACATGCTGAACAACGAACGCAAGTTCCCGAAACGCGAACCGGTGTGGAAGCCATTGTTTGACATCTTGTCTGCTGTCTCTCTTTTTCCGTCCGGCAAGAATCGCACCCTGCAGGCTCGTCCATGCGGAGCTTGCCCTAGGCGCCTGTCCTTCCCGTCCGTGAAAAATCCGTCTTGAGTACTCTCCCAGAATAATACAGGCGGGATCGACACTTACCAATGCATTAAGCACATTAGCCGGAGCTCATCCTTATCTTACTACTCCGGCGCCCTGGAAAGAACCGCCGGTCATATTTCATCAGGACAGAACCGAAGCTGGCCAGCTACACCGGTGGAACATACCTAGAAACAAATACGCCGAAACCTTAGCACTGGTTCAGAATGGGGATTCTGACGGGACATAACCACTCGATTCCGGAACTGCTGACAAGGGGGCCGATCATGCCATACTCTGTAGGCGAAGGGAGCGAAATGGGCGACAATAACCGGTTCGAAGACAAACTGCCGCAGATTGCAGAGATATGCCGCCGCCACGGCGTGCGCGAACTTCTTCTTTTCGGCTCTGCTCTCGGTCCCAACTTCCGCCCGGGCAGTGACATCGACTTTCTCGTGGACTTCCTGCCGGGGAAAAAGATTGGGCTGTTTGAATACGCTGGAATGCAGATGGAACTGGAAAGCCTGCTCCAGCGCAAGGTGGACCTCGTCTCCAAGCGCGGCCTCAAACCGCTTATTCGTGAGGATGTGCTCTCCCAAACCTGGAACGTCTATGCGGCGTGATGAATTGCGGCTCCATGACATTCTGGAGCACATCGAATCTGCGCTGCTGGCGGTTGCAGGCAAGGTCCGTTCGGACTTCGACGCGGATCCAATGCTTCAGAAAGCGGTCCAATACGACCTTTTGACCATTGGAGAAGCCACCACCAATATTTCCGAGGAGTTGCGGACCAAGTATTCGGCAGGTTCCATGGAAAGAAATCTGTGGAATTCGGACGATTCTCGCCCATCAATATTTTTCTATCGATCTCGACATCGTGTGGCAGACGGCATCGAGTGATCTTGCCCCTCTTCGCTTCCAGATCGAGGAGATTCTCAAAGCCGAGTTTCCTGGCGGGGCCTCCTCGGCATAGCGTCTTCCCCGTCTGACTTTCGCCTTGAAAGGCTTGCACTTCGTCCCGGCATAGGGTTCAATAAAAGCAGAGCCTCCTATCGATGATCACCAACTTGAGTACCCACATTACCCCGGCCAGCCGCATGGCCAACGTGAGCTATGCCATCCGCGACCTCGCCGTCGTTGCCGATCAGGTTGCGAGCCAGGGCCACCAGATCCTCTACCTCAACATCGGCGATCCCGGAAAGTTCGACTTTCCCACGCCTCCGCACCTGATCGACGCTGCCGAACGGGCGATGCGCGCGGGCTTTAACGGCTATGGCGACTCGCTCGGCGAACGCGCCGCCCTCGACGCCATCCGCGCCCAGGCCGAGGCCGCAGGCTTTCAGAATATCCAGGGCATCATGGTGGGCTTCGGCTCCGGCGAGGTCATCGACCACTGTCTGACCGCGCTGCTGAATCCGGGCGACAACGTGCTGACGCCCTGCCCCAACTATCCGCTCTATGGGGCCGTGCTGGGCAAGCTCGACGCCGAGCCGAATCCGTATTTCCTCAGCGAGGAGAACGGCTGGCAGCCCGACGTCGAAGACATTGCTTCGCGCATCAACTCGCGCACCAAGGCGATTCTGCTGATCAATCCCAACAACCCCACGGGCGCGATCTACTCGCGCGAGACGCTGGAGCGGGTGGTTGAGCTGGCGCGCCGCCACAACCTGCTCATCCTCGCCGACGAGATCTACGACAAGCTGATCATCGACGAAGACTGCGAGCACATCTCCATTGCAACTCTCGCGCCCGATCTTCCGGTAATTACGTTCAACGGGCTATCCAAGGCCTACCTGGTCCCCGGCTGGCGCATCGGCTGGGCGGTGGCCACCGGCCCGGCAGAGGCGCTCGGCGATTATCTGGAAGCGGTGTACAAACTGCTGCGCGCGCGGCTCTCGGCTCCGCACCCGTTCAT
This sequence comes from uncultured Acidobacteriota bacterium, assembly GCA_963732315.1. Lineage (GTDB taxonomy): Bacteria > Acidobacteriota > Terriglobia > Terriglobales > Acidobacteriaceae > TOLSYN. The sequence goes on along the minus strand of CAVSYY010000018.1, from coordinate 904,794 downwards.
GCACGCCATTGCGCCCGCGCTGCAGGGACCGCAGGATCACTTGAAGGAAGTGCGGGCCAAACTGCGCCGCCGCCGCGACCTCACGGTGGCCTGGGCCGAGCGCACCCCGCGGGTTTCGATGGTCGCACCGCGCGGAGCGTTTTACGCCTTCCCCAAACTCGACATTGCGGAAGACGACCTTCACTTCGTTACCAGTCTGCTGAAAGAGAAACATGTGCTGTGCGTCCACGGCGAAGGCTTCGGGCAGCGCCAGGGTACGCACCATATGCGAATCGTCTTTCTGCCGCAGGAAGAAGTGCTCAGCCAGGCCTACGAGGCGATCACCGAATTCATCACACAGCGCTACTGAAATGGTGCAAAACAAATGCCACCCGCGCTGTGCGGGTGGCTTTGTTTTGCACCTCATCTCACCCCGCGGGCTTCCCATTCGCTGTTCGGATTATCCAATCCGGTCACACACGTCCCCTTCTTCAATCGCCGCAAACCACTATAAACACAGGGACAAACCGAATTTTCGAGTAACTCCATAGATTCAATCAAATCATTCGATAGCGTTTTGACCGCGGATTCACCATCTTGTCCGCAGTGCTCGCTATCATAGAAAGTATTATGAGTGAAATTATAGTGAAGCAGTATTTGTTCGCCAGCGACTTCGACCAGACTTTGAGCTTCAACGATTCCGGCATGGTGCTTACCGAACTCCTCGGCATCCCCGCTGAGGAGTTCAAGGAAAAGGCCGCGGGGATGGCACAGTTGAATCTGGTGCAGCAGGGCGCCGAACTCGCCTATTTGCTCCTGCACGATCCGGCGTTCCACTCACGCGTCCGCCGTGAGCATTTGATCGAAACCGGCAAGCGCATTCCGCTGAAGGAAAACATCGATCTTCTGTACCGCACGCTACGCGACGGCATTCCTGGGTACGAGTTCGACTTCTACGTTCTCTCTGCCGCGCCGGTGGAGATCGTGCAGTCGGCGCTGGAGGGGATTGTGCCCGCCGATCACATCTTCGGCACCGAGTTCGAGTACGGGGCCGACGGCAAGATCGAGCGGCTGATCCGCTGCACGGCCGGATACGGCAAGGTGACGCGCATCATGCAGCTGCAGGCAGAGCTCTCCATCGGACCCGACCGGGTGGTCTATTCCGGCGACGGCAGCTCGGACATGAATGCCATGCTGCACGTCAACGAGGGCGACGGGCTCACCATCGCGGTCTCCGAATCGCGCTGCGTGACCCAGATTGCCCGGCGCACCGTGCTCAGCGAGAACGCGCTCAGCGTGCTAGTACCCATCCTGGAAGAGGTGGCGCATTGGACGCAGCCGGAGATTCGCCGCTTCTTTGAGTCGCACGGCTTTCTGGTGCAGGAGTGGGCGCGCATGCGCACCGATGTCCTCACTCTGCGCTCCGCCTCTGCGGCCGCGGCGGAGGCATAGGATGCTGAGCTGGATTGGCTGGATCGCAACCGCTTGCTTCGGCTTCTCATATTTTTTCAAGAAGCCGGCAACGCTGCGACTGATTCAGGCGGGCGCGGCGTTGCTGTGGATCAGCTACGGACTGCTGATCCATGCCATGCCTGTGGTGGTGGCCAACGTGATCGTCGCGCTGGCCGCGCTGTACTCCACCTTTGTGCGCAGATCGCAGACGGAAGAAAACGCCGCCTGAACCGGGCTAATGGCGATTTCCAAGGTCCGCCACAACGGCGGGCCTTTTCCATTTGGGCACGCTGATTGCGCCGGTGTTTCAGAGCTGGCATCCCGGAAGCCGGTTGTACCATTCTTTAGAGTATGCAGATCTCACGAGTGATTCGAGTGCTGAGCCTTCTTCTGGCCACGGTATTGCCAGCCATGGCGCAGCCAGCGCCGCAGGCCGCCGAGAACCAAGCACCGGCCGTGTCCGCGCCGTCCACGCCCGCGATCCCAGTGAGTGGGAGCGAGGTGAACCTGCTGGCGGTGGTGCGCGACAAGAAGGGACAACCGGTCGCCTCTCTGGACAAACAGGACTTTGTGCTGGAGCAGGATGGACGCGCGCAGACCATCACACAATTCGCGCATGAATCCAGCCTGCCGCTGACGCTCGGCGTGCTGGCCGACACCGGGCCGGGGCAGCACAAGTCAATGGCTGACGAGCGCAAGGCGGCCACCGACTTCGTCAACCGACTGCTGCGCCAGGGCACCGACCATGGCTTTGTGCTGCACTTCGACAAAGAGGTGGAGCTGCTGCAGGACGTGACGACCTCGCATGACAAACTGGCCAAGGGGATCGACGAGATCTCCGTGGGCGAGTCAGCGCGTGACTCCGGTGGTGGACAGCGCGGCGGCCACGGAGGCGACAGCACAGACGGGAGCCGTCCGCGCTTCTTCTCCGGCGGCGGAATGCTGTACGACGCGGTTTTTCTCTCTGCCGACGAGGTGCTGAAGGGACAGCAGGGACGCAAGGCAATCGTTCTGTTCTCCGATGGAGAAGACCGCGACAGCAAGATGTCTCTTTCGCGCGCGATTGAAGCGGCGCAGCGGGCGGACACCATTGTGTACTGCATCTACGTAGCCCCCGAGCGCGAGGCGCAGGAGGGTGGCGAATCTGGCGTCGGGCGCGGCGGTGGCTACCCGGGTGGAGGGTATCCGGGTGGTGGCTATCCAGGCGGTGGCTACCCGGGTGGAGGGTATCCGGGTGGTGGCTACCCGGGGCCGTTTCCGGGCGGCGGGCACCGGCGCGGGCCCGAAAGCACTCCGCGCCAGAACAAGACGGATGGAAAGAAGATTCTGCAGCAGATTGCGAGCGAAACCGGCGGACGATACTTTGAGCTCTCAAAAAAGTTGAGCGCGGAGCATATTTTTGCGCAAATTGAGGAGGAGTTGCGCCATCAGTACAGTTTGAGCTACACGCCGGATAAGGTCGAGAGTGGCTATCACAAGCTGCATTTAAGCACTCGAAAAGGAGATTTGACGGTGCAGACGCGTCCGGGGTACTACGCGGATTAAGCGCTAAGGCATATGCAAAGCAAAAGCGCGGCCACGGTGGCCGCGCTTTTGCTTAATGGCTGGAGGCGAGAATTAGTTGGTGGCGCCGGTCTGGGTGGAGCGGTCGAAGCCGGATTGATTCGGCGGCATGGCGATGGCGGCGCTCTCCGGGTTCAGCAGGTTCTGCTGGCTGGGGCCGAGGCCCAGCTTGATCAGCGCGCGGGAGTCAGGGAGGATCTTGGTCTGCCAGTGGTTGTCGTCTTGGAAGCGGATGAGTGCGTCGCGCGTAGCCTGGTCCCATTCGCCGGAGGGTTCGCCCTGGAGGTAGTGCTCACGGATCAGCGCCTGCTGGATTTCCAGGGTTCGGGCCGAGTCGATAGCCTGCTGGCCGTGGAAGCGGGGCCGGCTGCTGCTGCGGGCCTGCCCGGTGTGCACACTGTGCCCGGTTGCCCCGTGGCGCGCGGCGGAGTCCGAATGGTGCGAGGAACTCGGCCGCGAGAGATGGGCCGCGCTATGCGCTCGCACGCTAGAGTAGCCGGATTTGCTGCGGAGGGCCGCCGACAGGGGCGAGGTAACGAGGAGCAGGGCGGAAGCGGTCAGGACGGAGGAAAACAACTTTGTTTTTGAGAACATCAAGCACACACCTCGCAGGAGATGAAACGGCACCCCTGGGATTACAAAATCCGGCCGGGACAGAAACAAAAAACAAAGCTAATACTGGCCGAGTTCCTGAACGCCGCCGACCCCGGAAAACGGGAATCGGCGGCGTGGCGGGATTGGACCTTAGGATACTACGGCAGAGTGCCTCCCAGGAAGGAATTTATCGACTCATGGCCCTCCCCGGCCTGGCGAACCACGAAGACAACGTCCTGTCCCGACTTCAATCCCGCTTCGATTTTGGCAAAGGAATCGGGGTCGCTGATGGGCTGGCGATTGACTTCGAGGATCACATCGCCGCGGCTGAGTTGGACGGATTCGGCAAAGCCTCCGGGCTTGACATCGGCCACGATAACACCCTGGTTGGGCTGCAGATTCAATTGTTTGGCGGCAGCATCGGGAATCGGCTTGACGGTGATTCCGAGCTTGCTTTCCTTAGGCCGCTGCTGCTCGGACTCGTCGTCGGCGGTGCCCAGTTGAGCACCGAAGAGCTTCTGACGGTCGGCGACGGTGACGGTAGTTTCTTCCTGTTTCCCATTACGGAGGTAGCCTATCTTCAGTTTTTCGCCGGGATGGTGCGAGCTGACATCGGCGACCAGTTCATCTCCGGCGTTGATGGTTTTTCCGCCGACGGTGGTGATGGAGTCGCCCGGTTTGAGTCCGGCCTGAGCGGCAGGGCCGCCGGGGGTCACGTCCTGCACGATGACGCCTTTGCCGCCGCCGTACATGCGGGTGACGGCCGGGCTGGTTTCGGCGCTGAAGGTGATTCCAATGGAGCCGCGCTCGACCTTGTGGGCGGGCGAGACGAGCTGGTTAAAGACCTGGGCAATGGTATTGGAGGGCATGGCGAAGCCGACGCCCTGATAACCGGAGCTCTCCGTGTAGATGGCGGTATTGATGCCGATGACTTCGCCATCCATATCGACGAGTGGGCCGCCGGAGTTGCCGGGATTGATGGCCGCATCCGTCTGGATGAAGGACTGGAACTGGCGTCCGGGGACGATGTTGCGTCCCTTGGCGCTGACGATTCCGGCGGTGACGGTGGACTTGAGGCCGAAGGGGCTGCCGATGGCCAGGACCCAGTCGCCGACCTGCATGCTGTCCGAATTGCCTAGCTTGGCGTAGGGCAGGGGACGGGGGACTTCGATCTTGATGACGGCGAGATCGGTTTCGCGATCGGTGCCGACGACCTTGGCCGGATAGCTGACGGAGGCTGGCTCGCCCATGAGGCTGACCCGGATGCGGTCGGCTTTATCGACCACGTGGAAGTTGGTGACAATGTAGCCACTGGCGCTGACGATGACGCCGGAGCCGAGCGACTGGGAGGTCATGTCTCCGCCTTGCCCGCCCGGACCCTGATCATCCCCAGGGTTCTGCTGGCCGAAGAAGCGGTCAAACCAGTCCTGCATGCCGTTGTCGCCGTTGCCGCCCTGATTGTCGTCGGGACCAGCATGCGGCGGCATGCGGCGGAGACCCTGATGCGGGTTCTTGATGGTGGATTCGGTATTGATGTTGACCACGGTAGGCTCGACGGCCTTGGCAACGCGATTGAAGTCGTTGTCATGCAGGTGGACGGCGGGAACGCTGAGCTGCGGCGCATCACTGCTGTCCACATCGTAGGCGCGGGCCGTGTAGGTGAGGACGGTGCCGATGACCAGCACCAAGGCGACGGTGACGGAAGCGACGAAAAGCGGGGCGAAACGATTTCTTTTTGTCATATGAATTTGCGGCTGATCTGGTTGCGGCTGGCCTTGCTGCGGCTGGTTCAGCGGCGATCCGCCGGCGTCGTTCAGCGGTTCCATGTGTCCTCCGGCATAGTCTTAGTGCAAGTTATCTTACCCTGACTGGAAGAAAAAACGCACACTCCTGCTTTCTCCTCCAATTATGAGTTGTTAGACGCCCCATTCAGGGAATCGGTCCATAGAAATCGGGCGGGTAGTTATTGAAGTTCCGGAAAGGGACTGGAGGCCCGGCGCCGGGCAGTCATTCGCAACAGCCGCAGCTTTGACCGCGCAGGGCGCGGCGGCCTTCGCGAATGAGGATGGGGATCGCGGCGAAGGCAGCCACCGAATCTGCCGAGGCAATGTGAAATGCGGCGTTGAGGGCGAGCCCGGCGAGGGTGATTAGGGCGAGATAGCCGCAGGTGGCGGACTGGACAGCGTCAGCGGCCAGCGCGTTGTTTCCGGTATGGCGTGCTAGTTTGCGCTTTTGCCAGGCGAGCAGAGGCATGACCAGCAGAGCCGCCACGGTGATGGCAATTCCGAGCGGACTTGCACTGGGCTGGAATTTGCCAGTCAGGGCGAGCACGGAAGCGAGCCCAACGGCGGCGGCTAGAGAAAAGAGCAAGAGGCCGGCGGCACGGTCGATCCGCCGTCGGCTGAAGCGGCAGCCGGGAGCCAGAGCCAAGACGACCAGCGAGGCGGAGAGCAACTCGACAAAACTGTCAAAGCCGAAGGCGAGCAGAGCGGTGCTATGCGCTCGCGCGGCGGCGCAGAGCGCGACGGCACACTCGATGAGCATCCAGATGAGAGTGATGGACTGGAGGAGGATGAGTCGGCTGCGCAGCAGAGGCGAGTTGACAGGGGTGGTCACGGAGAGATTATCAGCCAGGTTCGGTGCGGGACGCTGCGGCGGGCGGGAGTCCGGCCAGGAGCAGGATAAGCAGGGCGATGCGCTTGAGGCCCTGCTCGCGTCCGGCGGGCTCGAACCACTCGCCGAGGGTATGGGCTCCGCCGCCGGAGCCTCCGGCGCCGAGCGAGATGGCCTCCAGGCCGAGCGAGAGCGGGATATTGGCGTCGGTGGAGGCGCGCTGCAGCTGGGAGTGCATGCCAAAATGGGCATCCACGGCCTGGATGGCCGCCAGCAGAGGCGAGGCGGGAGCCAGTTCGCCGGCAGGGCGCTCGCCGACCACGGTGACGGAGTGCTGGAGGCGGGCGGCGGAGTTGGACGAGCGCGCCTGCGTGTCGGCACAGGCGTCGGCCACAGCCCGGCGGATGCGCTTCTCCAACTCGTCGAGACGGCGTGAATCGGACGAACGGAGATCGACCTTGACGCTGGCGCGGGAGGGAATGGCGTTGATGGAGGTTCCGCCTTCGATGCTGCCGATGTTGAGGGTGGTGCGGGGATTGACGGGCAGCGGGATATTGGAGAGCTCGCTGATGGCGAGCGCGGCGGCGACGATGGGATTGGGCGCTCCGAAATCGCTCCAGGAGTGCCCGCCGGGGCCGGTGATGACGATCTCGAAACGGCGGCTGCCCAGAGCCTGGGCGATGATGCTGGCGGTACCGGCTCCATCGAGGGCGATGAGCATGGCGATGGAGGGAGGAGTGTCGTCGGGCGGAGTCGGGTACGGGCCAACGGACGTCCCTCCGGCCGCGGGCGCAAAGGCCGCGGCCGCTCGGTAAATGTGGCGGATGCCGCGGAGATTGCCTTCGCCTTCTTCTCCGACATTGGCCAGGAAGAGCAGGGGTAGAGTGGTGACGATGCCAAGCTGATGGAGTGCGGCGGCGAGGGCCCAGAGCGCAGCGAGTCCGGAGCCGTTGTCGCTGATACCGGGGCCGAGCAGGCGGGCTTGCTCGCGGCGGACGTCGAGCGGGGTGGCGGCGGGAAAAACCGTGTCGAGGTGGGCGCTGATGGCGATGGCCGAGGCAGGCGATGGCGATTCGGAGGGCAGAGCTTCGGAGGCCGGGGCCTCGGATGGCGAAGCGGATTGGACGCCGGGACGGGCGGCGAGGAGGTTTCCAGCGGCGTCGATGGTGAGGGTGAGGCCGAGAGGCTGGAGCCGCTCTCGGAGCCAGGCGGCGCGGGCCTGCTCGCCAAACGGCGGCGCGGGAACGGCGGTGATGGCGAGCTGGAAGTCGGCAATGTCGCGCTCGTGGCGGGAAAACCATTCGAAGATACGGTGGACGCGCGGGTCGGCGCAGAGGCGCTCGATATCTTCGGCGAGCGCGGTGGGATGGGCGCGCCCGGACTTCCAGCGAATCCAGGGACGGAATGGCATGGCAGGGATGATGGTACACGAGGGTGGGGTTGGATGGCGCGAAGCGCGACGGTAGGCTGCAGCAGCGAAGTTTCAAGGTTTCAAAGTTGGGAGCGAAGACAGCCCCACATTTGCAAAGGCGGCAAATATGGGCCACCCGGACTGCTAACGGCGGGGATTGCGGAGCAGAGGGAGGGTGCGCAAGGCGGCGGCGAGTCGGCGGAAAAGGCTCGGGGCATGGACGATTTCGGCGAAGGCGGACATGGGGGCGAAGTTGTTGGCGTAGGGATACCACCAGAGCTTCTTCATGCGGGGAGCGAGATCGACGTCGAGATAGACGGGGCGGACGAGCTCCTGCATACCAAGGATGCCGTGGGAGCGTCCGATGCCGCTTTGTTTGAAGCCGCCGTGCGGGGCGGCGCTGACGGCAAAGGCGGTGAGGACGTCGTTGACCAGGATGGAGCCGGCTTGGATGCGACGGGCGACCGAGGTGGCGTGCGCGGTTTTTCCAAAGACGCTGGCGGAGAGAGCGAAGTCACTGTCATTGGCGAGCTGAATGGCTTCTTCGTCGCTGCTGAAGGGGATGACGGGGAGAACGGGACCGAAGGTTTCTTCGCGCATCAGGCTCATGGCGGGGGTGACGGCGGTGATGAGGGTGGGCGCGTAGAAGTTGGGGCCAAGAGCCGGGAGCGGCTGGCCGCCGGTGAGGATTCCGGCACCCATGGCGCGGGCTTCTTCGACCTGGCGGGCGACGATTTGCAATTGCACCTGGGAGATGAGCGGACCCAGGTCGGTGTCCGGGCACGCGCCGTCGCCCACTTTGAGCTGGGAGATTTTGTCCTGGCAGAGGTCGAGGAAACGGGGATAGAGCGTGTGGTGGACGTAGCAGCGCTCGACCGAGATGCAGGTTTGGCCGGCGTTCATCATGGAGCCCCAGACGGCGGCGCTGGTAGCAACGTCCAGATCGGCGTCGTCGAGGACAATCATGGCGTCCGCGCTGCCGAGTTCGAGGATGACGGGGAGCAGGCGCGCGGCGGCAGCGGTGGCGACACGGCGTCCGGTTGCGACGCTGCCGGTGAAGATGAGCTTGTCGATGTCGCTGGCGACTAGGGCCTGACCGGTGAGGCCGAGTCCGGTGACGACCTGGAAGGGACGCGGCTGGGCGGATAGGCCTTCGGCTTCGAGCGCGGCGGCGAGGATGCGTTCGAGTTCGAGGGCGGTCCGCGGGGTGAGTTCGCTGGGCTTGAGGACGACGGCGTTGCCGGTGGCCAGGGCGGCGAAGGCATCGGCCGCGGGGATGGAGAGCGGATAGTTCCAGGGGGCAATGATGCCGATGACACCGAGCGGCTCGAAGGAGAGCTGGCCGCGTTTGAGGCGCAGGGCCGGATTGGTGTGCGGGACGGACTGGGCGCTCAGGACGGCCCCGGCGTTTTCGGCGCAGAAGACGGCGGCGTCGGCGGCGACCATGACGTCGCTGAGCAGCGCCTCCTGCAGGGGCTTGCCGGATTCGGCGGTGATCACGCGGGCCAGCGCTTCCCTTTCCTCGGAGAGCAGCTTGGCGGCGCGGCGGAGGACAGCAGAGCGGCGGACGAGCGGCGTTTGCGACCACCAAAGCTGCGCCTGGCGCGCGCGGGCAACGGCGTCGGAAACTTGCGCCGCGGAGGCGATGGGGAATTCGCCCAGAGGCTGGCCGGTAGCGGGGTTGGAGGTGGCAAAGTGTTCCCCGGGAACGGCGCTGCTGACGAGATGAATACCGGATTCCATGTCAGGCAGTTGTACCGCAGATTGGATGCGGTGGGAAGGGGTGGGTGCAGGGGATTCGGTGACGAGAGTTCCTGTTTTGCGCGGGACAGGAAGTAGAAGAAGAGTGAAAACAGCTGGGGCGGACGGGGTTCAGCACCCCACATTTTCCAACGGCAGGCAAATGTGGGCCATCTGTCCAAAAAACAGAGGCAAGGGCAGGATCAGCTACTCCGCCCAACCAAAAGAGGGTTGAACTGATGGGATAAGAACGAAGGTTTCAGCGGACTCGGTATTCTTTGGTTGAGGACCAAGAAGCTGGGTCAGGAGAAACCTTCATGATTATTGTAGGGTGTGATTTCCATCCCAGTTGGCAGCAGGTTGCGATTTTTGATTTCTCGACGGGAGAGATGGTGGAACGCAAACTGGTCAACGGCAACGGCGAGGCGGAACGGTTTTACCGTTCGCTGCCGGTTCCGTCGCTGATTGGCCTGGAGAGCTGCGGCAACAGTCAGTGGTTTGTGGAGTTGCTGGAGAAGCTGGGGCACGAGGTGTGGGTCGGCGATGCCGCGCAGATTCGGGCCAGTTATGTGCGCAAGCAGAAGACCGACAAGCGCGATGCGGCACACATTTTGAATCTGCTGCGGGAGGGACGGTTTCCTCGGCTGTGGGTTCCGGATGCGGGGGTGCGGGATCTGCGCCAGTTGTTGATTCACCGGCACAAACTGGTGGAGGTTCGGGCTCGGGTGAAGAATGGGTTGCAGCATCTGGCGATGAATCGCGGGATGCAGAAGAAAGCCAGGCTGTGGTCGGAGGCCGGACAGAAGGCATTCAGCGAACTACCTCTGGAAGGCTGGGCGGCGTGCCGGCGGGAGGATCTGCAGGGGTTGCGAGCGATGCTCGATATCCAGGTCGGCAAACTGGACGGGGCAGCGCAACGCGCGGCAGCGGAGAACGAACCGGCGCGGTTGCTGATGACGCAGCCGGGGGTGGGACCGATCACCTCGCTGGCGTTTGTACTGACCTTGGGCGATGTCGCGCGGTTTAAGCGGGGCAAGCAGGTGGCCAGCTATCTGGGGCTGATTCCGCGCGAACACAGTTCGGGCGGCAAACAGCACCTGGGCGGGATCAGCAAGCAGGGCAACCGCTTTGCGCGCATGTTGCTGGTGGAAGCGGCGCAAACGGCCACCCGCTTGGATGAAGGGTTTCGCAAGCAGTATCAACACCGCTGCCACAGCAAGCCGAAGGGTGTGGCCAAGGTGGCGGCGGCACGCAGGTTGGCAGTCCGGCTCTACTGGATGCTGCGCACCAAGACGCCATATCCGGAGATCGTTCGTATCGAGAGCAGCTCGCGGGTGCCCCTGGACGGCGAAAGCTAGTCCGCAGAACTGATTGGGCGCTCTCGCATCCAGACTGGCCCGTGCAAAAGACGGCGCAAAGTAGGCGCCTTGGAAAACGGTAAGGCTGTTTTCCACTTTCGCACCGGCCCGGCGGCTGGATGTTCGCATGGAAGAATCATGGGCCGAAGTCAAAAGCCCGTATCGATGGTTGGTGGAACGAGATGTGCCACCGGAAGTGATCAGCGAGTGATGTTTCCAGAGTCTTGGTCCTCAAACTGTAACTCTGGCGGCAAACCAAGCGGTGCTTGCGCACCGCTCAGGAAAATCTCGCCTTGACAACGCCTTCGTTCTTATCGAGGGGCACCCTCGTGTTCTGCGCAGATTTGGGGAATCAGTACTCGACCTCGACGAGGTAGAGGCCTTCGGCGGGGGCGGTGGGACCGGCGGCGCGGCGGTCGCGGGCTTGGAGGATGGCGAGGATATCCGAGGGCGCGATGGTCCCCTTGCCTACGAGTAGGAAGGTGCCGACGAGGTTGCGGACCATGTGGTGGAGAAATCCGTTGCCACGGACAATGTAGAGAAGTTCGTCGGCATGGCGCTCGAAGCGCGACTCGTGGATGTTGCGGATGTTGCTGGTGAGGCGGTTATGGGGAAAGTCTGCAGATTCGCCATCCATCTGCGTTATGCGAAAGGCGCGGTCGGGATCGACGGCGGCGAAGGAGGTGAAGTCGTGTTCGCCGGTGACCAAGGCGGCGGCTTGCTGCATGGCGTCTTCATTGAGCGGATAGGGGTGGTGGGTGACGTAGCGGGCGAGGAACGGTGGAACGACGTCGCCGCGCCAGATTCGGTAGTGGTAGCGCTTGGCGCGGGCGGAGTGGCGGGCGTGGAAATCGGCGGGCACCTCTTCGATGGAGACGACGCGGATGGAGGCGGGAAGACGGTCGTTGAGCACGACGCGGATGTTGGCGGGGGGGATGGTGCTGGAGGTGTAGAAGGTAGCGACCTGGGCGAGCGCGTGGACGCCGGCATCGGTGCGTCCCGAGCCCTGAGGCAAGAGCTTTTCTCCGGTGAGGCTCTCGATGGCTTCGGCGAGAGTTCCCTGGATGGTGGGCTTGCCGGGCTGGACCTGCCAGCCGTGGAAGGCGGAGCCGTCATAGGCGAGGGTAAGTTTTAAGTTCACAGGTTTCAAACTTTCAAGGTTTCAATGGGGTGAACTGAGACACGGTGTGTTGAAACCACTTGCCGTTTGTTGTTGTTTTGTAGTCTTCACACGTGCTTTCCGTCAAGCTGGTTCGCGGCTGGTGAAGCGGAGGTGAGCTCTGCTGGAGAGCAACTCGCCGAGGAATCTACGGATGGAGGCTCATCGACCCGATGAGCGGCGGGAGTCGCATCACAGCGGCTCCCCGCCTTGGCGTTCTTCGCGGCATTGCGCGCAACATTCTTTGCGAAATTCTGCTGGACATTTCCGCGCGTTCAAGCAGGGCGAACCTGACTGGTAAACAGTGGAGGCGGATTCCAGGGCGCCGCAGTTTCTCCGGGTTTTCGCCGGTTTTTGTAGGCTTATTTTGGCTGGCTTTGGGGAATTACCCAATATTTTCCGAGATTGTGATTGACATTGCGGAGGAAACACAGCACATTAGCTTTGTCACTGGTTACCAAGCCGATGCGTATCGACTCTGGTTCCGGGTGATGGGAGTGGCCCAGCTCTGGCGGCTCCGTACAACTCGCATGGCTACAACTTTGGCGCCGGTCGATTCCCGCGAAGTGGTTCGCTGCGACGATTGTCATCTGGTCCAATTCAGGACCGCAAATAACTCTTGCCGCCGTTGCAAGACTCCCCTGGATGAAGTTCCGGAGGCAGTTCCCCTGCGCCTTCCGGTGGCGATGCCGCGCGCGGCCGAGCCTGTGACCTCCACGCATCTGCCGGTGGCGGCTGCCATCCGCGCGCTGCGGACGCGGGCGGGACTGAGCCAGCGGCAACTGGCGCTGCGCATGAGTGTGCCCCGCACCTATGTCTCGAAGATTGAAAACGAGAAGGCGTGTCCGACGCTGGGTTCGCTGGAGCGGCTGGCCGGAGCGCTGCGGGTCCGTGTCTGCGACCTGCTGGCGACTGGACGGACGAGGGAAGACGAGATCCGCGAACTCGCGCAGGACGAGTTTATCTCCGAGCTCATGCCCTATATGACCCGGCTGAACGGAGTGCAATGGATGAGCGTGCTGACCCAGGTGCGCGAACTGACGGCGATGACTCGCCGCTCGTCCTAGTTCCGAGGGAGATACGCCGCTCACCGCTCGGGGGGACGGTGGGCGGTGTATCTGTGTTTGCAAAATCGGCGAAGACGGAATCAACGGAGCGCGGCGGGGCGTTCCATTTGCGAACCAAGGCGGCTGGCCTGCGACGAATAGTTCGTTCGTGGGACAGGAGCCGAGCCGCGGGCGGGCCTGTCATTGCAAGAAGACAAGCCGTATGCTAGGTTCAAATTACTCGTTTTACTCGTTTTTGAGGGAATGCTTTGCACACCACCGTCCCTGCCGGGCTGACTCGCAAGCAAGCAGAACTATTCGCCAAGCTCGATCCAGAACGGCTACCGCAACACATTGCAGTGATCATGGACGGCAACGGGCGCTGGGCCCGGCGCCGCCATTTGCCGCGCATTGCCGGCCACCGGCAAGGGGTAGTGGCGGTGCGCGACGTCATCACGCTGGCCTCGCGCATTCACCTGAAGGCCATCACCTTGTATGCGTTTTCGGCGGAGAACTGGAAGCGTCCCAAGACCGAGACCAGCTTTCTGATGGCGCTGCTGCGGACGTATCTGAAGAGAGACGTTCCTCTTATGAACGAGCACAACGTCCGGCTGCGCTACATTGGGCGCATCCACGAACTGCCGCCCGCAGTGCAGGAGCGCATGGCCTGGGCGCAGGAACAGACCGCCAAAAACACCGGCATGATCATGACCCTGGCGCTGAACTACGCCGGACGGGCGGAGCTGATCGACGCCTTCCAGCGGATTGTGCAGGCGGCGGCGGGCAACGGCGGGCTGGCCGGGCTCAAGATTGACGAGGAGATGGTTTCGCGCCACCTGTACGCCTCCGACCTGCCCGATCCCGACCTGGTGATCCGCACCAGCGGCGAGATGCGGCTCTCCAACTTTCTGCTGTGGCAGTTGGCCTACTCAGAGATTTACGTGACCCAGACGCTGTGGCCGGACTTCGATGGCGCGCATCTGCTGGAGGCGCTGGCCGACTTCCAGAAGCGCGAGCGGCGGTATGGCAATGTGGGTTTGGCGGTGTAGGGGTGCCGGGGTCCTTCGCTGCACTCACAGGATGACACTCTTCAACTTAAAATTTCTTTCCCATTAAAACTCCTCTCCCAGCTTTGCTTCCCGAGCACATCAGAAGGTAGTCTGCTGGTATCCATATGAAACGCATTGTGACCGCTGCGATCCTGATTCCCTTGGTGCTGCTGGCTGTTTTTCGCGCGCCTCTCTGGCTGTTCCTGCTGATTACGGCGGTGGTGGCTCTGGCCGCGGCGTTTGAATTCCTGGGCATCGCGGCCAGCTATGGCTTGGAGCCCTTCCGGGTACCGACCTACCTCTATGTGGCAGCGCTCTTCGTGATTTATTGGTACGCGCAGGGCCGATCCGCGCATGGGGAGGGTGGAGCGACGCTGCTGGCGGGGCTGATGCTGCTCCTGCTGTTTGCGCCCTTCCTGCTCATGACGGCGGCGCTGGGATGCGAGAATTTGAAGGCGGCGTTGCCGGGGGCGGCGATGAGCTACCTGGCGCTTCCCTACCTTGGGCTGCCGCTGCTGCTGCTGGTGCTGCTGCGCCAGGCGCCGCGGGGATGGATCTACGTGCTGTTCACCTTTTTCGCCGTCTGGGTGGGCGATACGGCGGCAATGTACGTAGGCAAGAGCATGGGGCGGCACAAGCTGGCGCCGCGGATCAGTCCGGGAAAGACGGTGGAGGGGACGGTGGCTTCCCTGCTCTTTTCGGTGGGCGTCTGCTGCTTGTTTGCCCACTATGTGCCGGAGATTGCTGCGGCGCTGGGCCGAGCGCATCTGCTGGTGGAGAAACCGGAATCGCTGCTGATTGCCGCTCCCGTGTTTGGACGCGCGCCGCTGTGGCTGGCGGCGCTGGTGGCGGCGGCGATCAACGCGGCGGCGCAGCTGGGAGACCTGCTGGAGTCGGCGCTGAAGCGCGGCGCGGGGGTAAAGGATTCCGGGACGATGCTGCCGGGACACGGGGGCATTCTGGACCGGATCGACGCTCTGCTGCTGGCCCTGCCGGTGGCATTTGTCCTGTTCATGGCGTTTGGCGGGAAATTCGTGCGCGGGTAGGCCGGCGGGTTAAACTGGATGCAGAGGGAGTGGCTTCGATGAGAGACATTCTGGCGCGCTGCGTTACGATCCTTCTGCTTTCCGCCGCCCTGGTCCCGACTTCCGCGCTGGCGGCCAACAACTCCAACACCCCGGCCAAGTCGAGTCCAGCCACGCCGAATAAGACGCAAGACCTGGTTTGCTGGGGGAGCGGCCCGGACTGGAGCATTCAGTTTGGCTCCTGGGGAGCCAGGTATGTGGGAGTGAATCAGCCCGACAAAAGCTTTCGCGGCCACTTTTACTGGGCTCCCGCGGACAAGTCTTGGGTGTGGCAGGAGCGAAGCAGCGGTCTTTCTCCCATGAGCCGCCCCAATCTCTCGGCCGTCATTCAAGAGTCGGCCTGCACCGATCCTGTCCAGCACAAAACCTACCGTTACTCGGCCCAGGTGAATCTGCCGGCGGGCGACGCGGTAACCGGTTGCTGCCGCAGATTGAAGCCCGGGGAAGCCCCCATCGGGCCGCGCGGCATACCACCGAATGCTGCACCATCCGACAACGCACCCAAATAACGCACCCAAATAATGAAAAATATGAAACGAATCGCAATCCTAGGCTCGACCGGCTCGATCGGCACGAGCACCCTGAAGATCGTGGAAAGTTATCCGGAGCGCTTTGCGGTGGTGACCCTGGCCGCGGGCTCCAACCTGGAACTGGCGCTGGAGCAGACGCTGCGCTGGCGTCCCAAGCTGCTTTCGGTGGCGGGCGAAAAGGCGGCCGAGGAGATGCGGCGGCGTTTGCGCGATGCCGTCGGCAGCGAGACCGCCAACCACACCGAAGTGGTGTGGGGTACGGCCGGCACGGTGGCCGTGGCGACTCATCCCGAAGTGGATTTTGTGGTGAGCGCCATTGTAGGCGTAGCCGGGCTGGAGGCGACGTACGCGGCGGTCAAGGCCGGCAAGGAGATCGGCCTCGCCAACAAGGAATGCCTGGTAGCCGCCGGCGAGCTGATGATGGCCGAGGCGCGGCGTCAGGGCAAGCCTCTGCTGCCTATCGACAGCGAGCACAACGCGGTGCACCAGTGCCTGCGCGGCGGCCGGATGCACGAGGTGGAGCGGGTGTGGCTTACCGCCTCCGGCGGACCGTTTCTGCACACCCCGCGCGAGCAGTTTGAGCACATCACGGTGGAGCAGGCGTTGAACCATCCCACCTGGAAGATGGGACGGCGCATCACCATCGACTCGGCCACGCTGATGAACAAAGGGTTCGAGGTGATCGAGGCGGTGCGGCTGTTCAACACCCCGCCCTCGCGGACGCAGGTGGTGGTGCATCCGCAGAGCACGGTACACAGCATGGTGGAGTTTGTGGACGGCAGCATCCTGGCGCAGATCAGCGTGACCGATATGCGGCTGCCCATTCTTTACGCGCTGACTTGGCCGGAGCGGATTGCGAGCGACCTGCGCTTCGACGTGCTGTCGCTGAAGCATCTGGATTTCTGCCCGCCGGATCTGGACAAGTTCCCTTGCCTGCGGCTGGCCTATGAGGCAGTAGAGGCGGGCGGAGCCAAGACGGTGGCCCTGAATGCGGCCGACGAAGTGGCTGTGGCGGCCTTCCTGGAGCGGAAAATCCCCTTCCTGGGCATCCCGGCGACAATTCAGGCGGTATTGAATGAAACGACGGCGCATAAACCTGAATCTATATATGAAGTTCTTTGTATGGACATGGAGGCCCGCGAGCTGGCACGGCGGTTTGTGAACGCGGGCGCGAAAGTTACGGCCTAGGGATGGCAGCCACGAGGTAGACTTAGTGGCGCAGGAGAAAATATTATTCAGTTTATGACAAGCGCTTTATACACGCTGGCCGGTGCAGGTCTGGTGCTGGGTGTGATGATCCTGGTGCATGAGTTTGGCCATTTTGCGGCGGCCAAACTGATGGGCGTGCGGGTGGAGGTCTTCTCCATCGGCTTCGGCAAACGCCTGCTGGGCTTCCGGCGCGGCGACACCGACTACCGCATCTCCGCCCTGCCGCTGGGCGGCTACGTGAAGATGACCGGCGTGAGCGCCATCGAGATGCCGGAGGAGCACGTCGACGGAGCATCTTCCGACCCAGGCGAGTTTATGCGGCATCCGCGCTGGCAGCGGGTGATCATCGCCGTGGCTGGACCGGTGGCCAACGTAGTGCTCGCCGTCGCCCTGCTGACGACGGTCTTCTGCATGCGTCATGAGATCCCCTATGGTTTGTACCGGCCGGCGGTGGTGGGCTGGTGCCTGCCGGACTATCCGGCGGCGCAGGCCGGGGTGAAAGCAGGCGACAAGATTCTGCAGATCGGCGACGAGCAGAATCCCACCTGGCAGGACGTGCAGAACAAAATTCTGATCAGCCCCAACCAGCCGCTGGCGCTTCTGGTGAAGCGCGGCGAGGAGGAACTGCCGCTGACCCTGCTGCCCAAGGTGGAGGGCAAGTCCCAGAGCGGCGACGCCGGATGGCAGCCGCAGCAACCGTTTATTGTGACCGGACTCGAGCCTGACATGCCCGGCATCCAGGCCGGATTGCAGGTAGGCGATGAGATTCTCTCGGTGGACGGAAAGCCGATCCACGCTACCGGCGCCATGCAGGCCTATCTGCAGACCACCAAGGGCAAGCCGGTACACCTGGAGGTTCTGCGCGCAGGCCAGACGGTGGCGCTGACCATCACTCCGAAGCTGACCGCGATGGACGCGCATACCCAGACCTATCGCATTGGCTTCGTCTCCGAACCCACCGAGATCGAACAGCTGCCGTTGCCCAAGGCCCTCGGCCGCTCGCTGCAGGAGTGCAAGAAACTCTCCGTACTGGTTTTCGATCTGATCGGGCGCATGGTGGAGCACAAGGTTTCGGTGAAGCAGATGTCGGGGCCGATTGAGATCGTCAGGGTCTCGGGCCAGATGGTGCAGAGCCGCAGCCTGAACGACCTGCTGGAGTTCATGTCGATGATCAGCCTGCAGCTGGGCCTGTTCAACCTGCTGCCCATCCCCATTCTGGATGGCGGACTGATTGCCATGCTGCTGGTCGAGTCGGTGATGCGGCGCGACATCAATGAGAGCATCAAGCTGCGGCTCTACCAGGCGGCGTTCGTCTGCCTGGTGCTGTTTGCCAGCATGGTGATCTTTAACGACGTGGTGAAAATGCTGCCGGGACAGTAAGGCAGAGTGATTCGGCAAGGGCGCCTGCGGGCGCCCTTTTCCTTACCCCGCTCAGTGCTGGTAAACTTAAGAGAAGAGTCTTTCATGGCAATCATCCAACGCAGAAAAAGCTACACCGCAACCATTGGAAACATTCGCGTAGGCGGCGACGCGCCGGTCATGGTGCAGTCGATGACCAACACCGACACGGCCGACATCGCCTCCACCGTACATGCAGGTGGCGGCGCTGGCCCGCGCCGGCAGCGAGGTGGTGCGGGTCACGGTGAACAACGAAGCCGCCGCCGAAGCGGTGCGTCCCATTGTGGACGAATTGGCCGAGCTGGGCATCCACGTGCCCATCGTGGGCGACTTCCACTACAACGGGCACCTGCTGCTGAAGAAGTTTCCCGAGTGCGCGCGGGCGCTGGCCAAGTACCGCATCAATCCCGGCAACGTCTCCATTGGACGCAAGAACGACGACAACTTCCGCACCATGATCGAGTGCGCCATCGAGAACCACAAGCCGGTGCGCATCGGGGTGAACTGGGGATCGCTGGACCAGCAACTGCTGGCGCGGATGATGGACGAGAACGCAAAATTGGCCGCCCCAAAGGACCCTCGCGGGGTGATGATCGATGCGATGATCACCAGCGCGCTGCATTCGGCGGAGCTGGCCGAGAGCTACGGACTGCCCGGCAAAGACATTCTGCTGTCTGCCAAGGTAAGCGGCGTGCAGGATCTGATCGACGTCTATCGCGAGCTGGCCGCACGTTGCCAATATCCGCTGCATCTGGGACTGACCGAGGCCGGCATGGGCGCCAAGGGCATTGTGAGCAGCACCGCCGGACTGGCCATTCTGCTGCAGGAAGGCATTGGCGATACGATCCGGGTTTCGCTGACGCCGGTGCCAGGAGGCGACCGCACGGAAGAGGTGCAGGTGGCGCAGCAGGTGCTGCAGTCGCTGGGACTGCGCAGCTTTTTGCCGCAAGTCACAGCCTGCCCCGGCTGCGGACGCACCACCTCGACCTACTTCCAGGAGCTGGCGCAGCAGATTCAGATCTATGTGCGCGAGCAGATGCCCGCGTGGCGCAAGCAGTATGACGGCGTGGAAGAGATGAAGCTGGCGGTGATGGGCTGCATCGTCAACGGACCGGGCGAGAGCAAGCACGCCAACATCGGCATCTCCCTACCGGGCACGTTCGAGGACCCGAAGGCTCCGGTGTTTATCGACGGCCACCTGGCGACCACGCTGAAGGGCGACCACATCGTCGAGGAGTTCAAGGCAATCCTCAGCGAATACGTGGAGAGCAAGTACACGAAGAAAGAGCCCGCCAAGGTTTAAGCGGCGCTTTGTGAAACGGAAACGCGGGCTCAAAGGCCCGCGTTTTTTGTTGATAAGCCGAGTCTACGGGCGGCTACTCTCCGTTGGCGCTCTTCCGCGCTTCTTCGTCCTGGTACTCAATCTTGTGGCCGCTGCGCGCTTCCAGGGCAGCGAGCGTTACGCGAACAATGTCCTTACCCAGCTCCAGCACCGCCGCCTGCTCCTGGCCGTTTTCGTCTGCGTAACCGATTGTCAGGTAGTGCTTGTGCTTCTTCGTGATAACCCATCGGCTGACAATCCCGCCACGTCTGCTGACCTTCTCCCCGTACTCGAGGCTTTCGATCCGATTGTAAGGAATCTGGAGTTTGCCCGTGCCGTAGTCAAATAGGAAAACCTTCTCGTCGCTTGTGGATGAAACTCCTTCTGTTTGCTCCTTGATTGCGCTGACGGTGCCTCCGACGTACATCGCCTTTTGGCTGTCCACGCCTGCGGCCGGTAGAACAAGAGCGAGCAACATCAAAGCCACCACCATGAGTCTCGTCTTCACGGCATGCCTCCTTACGGATGTGCTTCTCCGATTGTCACAAATCCGAACAGGCCCGTTTCCACAACAACAGGAACATACACCCTGCAAACAATTCTTCCGTGCGCAGGGTCACCCTTGCGAGTGATAGGACATTGGCGGGCGATTACAGGTAGGTCACGACGAGAATCCAGAAGACGGGGTTTTCATAGCTTTCGCTGGACTGGTAACAGGCACCGACCGAGAAGCCGCTGGCGGGCTCCGACTGCAGATTGTGCAGAGAGTTTGGTATCGCGGCGGGATCGATGGCGGTGAAGGCGATTGCGCGGCTTACGCGGGGTGACGTATTAAGTGACATGCCGGCGTGCGGATTCAGGCGGTCGCTGGACGCCATCTCGCAGGCGCGGCGGCGCAGTTCGGGCGCGGGGATGCGGCGCAGATGGTGAAGGTTGCGGGCCACCTGCTCTTCCACCTGCTCCACACTGGCTTCGGGCAGAACGCGGGCAAAATCCTGAGTGACGAAGACTCCCTGCGAGGTGCGCACCACGCCGATGCCGACGGAGTTGAACTCGCGGTCGAGAATGTTTTCGCGATGGTGGGGCGAGTGCATCAGGGCGGTGTGGGCGCGCTCGGCATCGCCGGCCACGGCCACGTTTTCGCCGCTGGCGTCCCAACGCACGGCGCGCAGGCGGAGCTGCAGCTCCGGCTCGCCGCCGAACTGGTGGCTGATCTCATGGGCGGCGGCCATGCGCTGGCTGTGGCGCCGGGCAGCCTCCTGCAGGCGCTCGTCGCGTACTAGCGGCGCCAGGCCGCGCGATTGGCGCTCGCGGTTCACCAGGCTAAGAATTTCCCGCTCCGCATCCGTGGCGAAGCCGGACGACGCCTCGCTCTGGGCAGGCTTCGACCAGCGTACGACGTGCCGCTCACTAGGAACCGGCGGCAGCGAAAACAACTGCGCGGACATGAGCTGCCCAAAAAGAAGCAGCGGCAAGACTGGCAAAGCGCGCGCCGCAAGGCGCAAAGCCTGTAACCCCTGCCCGCAAAGGTGGGTTACAATCCAGAGATCCGGAGCCTTCCTCATGTTCATGACCGTCCTTACGGCTATTCTGGCATTCGCCCTGGGAGCCTGCATCGTTACCGTAGTACTAGGCCGCCGTGCGTCGGCGGTACACTCGCAACTGGCCGCAGCCGATGCAGAGCTGGCGGGAAACCGGACCACCCTCGCTACGCTGCAGTCCCAGCTGAGCAACCGCGGCAGCGAACTGAAGGCATCCAACGAGCGGCGCGCGACGGCAGAAACCGAAGTGGCGCGGCTGGCCGAACAACTCAAACAACAGGAGCTGCAATTTGCCCAACAGCTGCGGCAGCAGGAGCTGCAGGCCGGCGAAAAGCTGGCCCTGCTGGCCGAAGCCAAGGTGGAGCTCTCCAACCAGTTTAAAGCACTCGCCACAGACATTCTGGAAGAAAAGACCAAGCGCTTCACCGAGCAGAACCAGACCAACCTTGCGCAGCTGCTGACGCCGCTCTCGGAAAAGATCAAGGGCTTTCAGCAGAAGGTGGAAGAGGTGTACGTGCAGGAGGGCAAGGACCGCTCCGCGCTCAGCGAGCAGGTGAAGATGCTGATGGGTCTGAACCAGCAACTCTCCGGCGAGACGGGCAGCTGACGCGCGCGCTGACCACCTCGGCCAAGGCGCAGGGCGATCTGGGCGAGATGATCCTGGAGAAGATTCTGGAATCCTGCGGGCTGCGCAAGGACGAGGAATACCTTGTGCAGAACAGCTTTCTCAATGCGGATTCGCGGCAGGCGAGGCCGGATGTGATCGTGAAGCTGCCGGAGAACAAGCACCTCGTCATCGACTCCAAGGTTTCGCTGACCGCCTACAACGAGTACGTCAACGCGGAGACCGACGAGGCGCGTAAGCTGGCGCTGGCGCGGCACATGGAGTCCGTGCGGCGGCACATCAAGGAGCTGGCGGAGAAGAATTACCAGTCGCTGCACCGGCTGCAATCGATCGACTTCGTGTGCATGTTCGTTCCCATCGAGGGCGCGTTCATGGCCGCGATCAGCAACGACCCACGAGCTGTGGGAGAGCTCCTACGAACGCAACGTGCTGCTGGTGAGCCCGAGCACGCTGCTGTTTGTGGTGCGCACCGTTGCGCATCTGTGGCGTCAGGAGCGGCAGAAACAGAACGTGCAGGACATTGTGAATCGCGGCGCCGAACTTTACGACAAACTGGTGGGCTTTGTAGATGAGCTGAAGAGCGTAGGCGAGCGGCTGGAGCAGGCCCAGCACCAGCTACGGCCAGGCGCTCAGCAAGCTCTCCACCGGCAAGGGCAATGTGATTCGTCAGGCGGAGATGCTGAGAGCGCTAGGCGTGAAGCCAAAGAAGAATCTTCCAGTGGAGTTGGTGGATGCGAGCGGCGAAGAGGAGTCGCTGCTGCCGGAGGGAGCTGCTTCCCGAGAACAGTAATGCTTTGATTGCCCAAGCTTTTCTTTTGAGCTTGCTCCAAGATCAGCGGCGTTGCAGTTCCCTGCCAAGGAGGTACACGCTGGCGATCCAAACTATAAAAAACAGGGCGCGCCTATTCTCGTTCGGGATCAGGCGTTCCCTAATGTCCCAGAGAGGGTTATTCGCGTTCCTAACAACAACAAAGAAGAACGCGCCCGAAATTGCGACTAGCACCAGGAGCACGACCAGAGCGGCGCGTAGCAGTTCCATCGGCTTGCGCGGCGTCCGAACCTGGCTACGCATCACTGCCTCAACGAACCTCCGAGCGATTCCACCGACTTCACGATCTGCTGCGACCAGTCGGCGACTTCGTCGTCGCGCAGGGTGCGCTCGGCAGACTGGAAGCGGACGCGCAGGAGGAACGAATACGTTCCCGCCGCGAGCGAGCCGCCGCGGAAGGTTTCCGCCGGAAGGATCGTGGTGAGTTCGGCGATCTGGAGCGCGGAGAGCTGCTGGCGGATGCTGGCGAACTCCACGCCCTCGGGCAGCACGAACGAAAAGTCGCGCTCCACCGCCGGATACTTCGAGATTGGCGTGTACGCAGGCTGACGCAGCGCGAGCTGAGTAGAGCGCCTCGACGAACACTTCCGCGAGAAACACATCCTGCTTGAGCTTGCGCGTGGCGGCGACTTCGGGATGAAGCTGGCCGAAGATGGCGAGCGTTTTTGCCTGCCAGCTGCACGCGTGCGGCGCGGCCCGGATGCAGCCACGCAGGCACCGTGCGGTCGAAAGTTATTTCTCCGTCTTTATCCAATTCGAAGGCCGCGAGCAAGTTGCTCGATGTCTCCCTTGAGGTGGAAGAAGTTGAGCGGCTCGGGCTTGCCGTGAACGCCGGGATCGCGCGCGGCTCCGGTGGCGACGAAGGCGAGCGAGTTGTGCTCATCGACGGCCTCGCCCTGCATGGCATAGACGTGCCCGGCCTCGAAGAGACGCACATCCGCGTTGCCGCGATTCAGGTTGTAGGCGATCTGCGACAGCAGTCCGGGGACCAGCGAGGTGCGCATGAACGATGCCTCCTCGCTGAGCGGATTGGCAATGCGCACCGGCTCGGCGTGTGGCAAATGAAGCGCGCGTCCTCCTGCGGAATGAACGTGGAGGAGAGCGACTCGTTGTAGCCCGAGCGCGAGCAGGCGGCCACGCAGCGCGGCCTGCTTGCGCGCGTTGGGCAACTCGACCACTCCGCCGGCGAACGAAGGCAGCGTGCTGGGAATTTTGAGGTAGGAGTAAATGCGCGCGACCTCTTCGATGAGATCGATTTCGCGCTCCACATCCAGCCGCCAGGTGGGCACGGTGACGGTGAACTCCGGGCCGCTGCCTTCGACTTTAAAACCCAGGCGGCCGCAGAATGCGAGCGATCTCCGCTGCAGGAATCTCCACGCCGAGGATGCGCTTGACCTCGCTGGAGGCCAGCGCAATGCGCGGCTGCGCGATGCTGCGCGCCACCACGTCGATCTCCGTGGAGACCGCGCCACCGGCGCAGGCAACGATCAGCTCCGCGACGCGGGCGCAGGCCAGCGGCGTGATGCCGCGATCGGCTCCGCGCTCGTAGCGGTGCGAGGCGTCGGTGTGCATGCCCAGGCGGCGCGCGGTGCGGCGGATGGAGGCCGGATCGAACCACGCGGATTCGATGAGCACGTTGCTGCGTAGCGTAGGTAATCATGGTCGCTTCGCCGCCCATCACTCCGGCAATCGCCACGGGCTTCACGGCGTCGGCGATGACGAGGTCTTCGGGCAGCAGCTTGCGCTCGACGCCATCGAGTGTGGTGATGCGTTTCGCCCGCGCGGGCGCGGCGCACAATGATCTTGCCGCCTTCGAGCTTGTCGAGATCGAAGGCGTGGGTGGGCTGGCCGATTTCGTTGAGCACGTAGTTGGTGGCGTCGGCCACGTTGCTGATGCTGCGCTGGTCGATCAGTTCGAGGCGATGCGCAATCTTCGCGGGGGCCGGTGCGATCTTGACTCCGCGCACGACGCGGGCGGTGTAACGCGCGCAGCCCTCGGCATCCTCAATGACGATGGGAAATTCGCCGGGCCGCTCTCGGAAATCTTGCGGCGCGAGGGGCGCAAGGTCGAGGTCGTAGATGGCCGAGACCTCGCGCGCGACGCCGTAGTGGTTCATGGCATCGACGCGGTTGGTGGTGATCTCCGCCTCCCAGGTCTGGTCGGCGCCCTCGCCGAAGTAGCCTTCAATGGCGATGCCGCTGACGGTGAGCGCCTCGGCCACCTCGCGGTCGCTGGCGGTGGGAGAGACAAAATCGCGAATCCAATTCGGCTGAAATTTTCATTACGCAAACTGCTCCAGGAAGCGCATGTCGCCGTAGAAGAACTGCTGGATGTCATCGACGTTGTAGTTCATCATGGCCAGCCGCTCCACGCCCATGCCGAAGGCGAAGCCGCTGAGTTTTTTCGGGTCGTAGCCGACGAAGCCGAAGACGTTGGGATCGACCATGCCCGCGCCGAGCAACTCGATCCAGCCGCTCTGCTTGCAGGGACGGCAGCCCTTGCCTCCGCAGAACGGGCAGGAGATGGAGACCTCGACGCTGGGCTCGGTGAAGGGGAAAAACGAAGGGCGGAAGCTGGTCTTGACCGCCGAGCCGAACAGCGACTTCATGGCGTGGTCGAGCGTTCCCTTCAGGTCGCCGAAGGTGATGTTGGTATCGACGCAGAGGCCCTCGAGCTGATGGAAGACCGGCGAGTGGGTCGCGTCCGGCGCATCGTTGCGGTGCACCTTGCCGGGGCAGATGACGCGCACCGGAGGCGCACTCTTTTCCATGGTGCGAATCTGCACCGGCGAGGTGTGGGTGCGCAGCAGCAGGCGGTCCCGCTGCGCGCGCTGCTCCTGGTTGGCGATGAAGAGCGTGTCCTGGGTGTCGCGCGCGGGATGGTTAGGCGGAAAGTTCAAGCGCCTCAAAGTTGTAGTAGTCGCTCTCCACCTCGGGGCCTTCGGCGATGGAGTAGCCCATCTTCACGAAGACCGAGATCAGCTCGTCCAGGGTGCGCAGGACGGGATGGCGCACGCCCAGCGGACGCTCGATGCCGGGCAGCGAGATGTCCAGGGTTTCGGACTTGAGGCGGGCGTCGAAGATTGACTTTGCTATCGCCTTAACGTGCTTCTCAGACCAGCTCTTCGGCACGCTGTTTGAGCTCATTGACCCGTTGTCCCGCTTCGCGCTTTGCAGAACCGGGCGCAGCTTTCAGCCACAGCTCGTTGACCTGCGCCAGCAGACCGTTCTTGCGGGCCAGCCAGCGGTTGCGAAATTCTTCTAATGCCTGGTCCGTCGGTGGCATCACCGGCCTCCACAGCCATCGCCGCAAGAGTTCTTCCTTGGCCGCATCGAGCGCGCGGGCTGAAAAATCTTCGAGCTTTGGGACCGTGTACATAGTTTCCTCTTCCTACCCTTTGTCATCCTGAGCGCAGCGAAGCGGAGTCGAAGGACCCCTATCGCTTGCATACCACTCTGGCTCAGGTCAATCCAACTTCGGGTTCAACTTTTCGATCAAGCGCAATCTTCTTTTGCCGTGTCCAACCCTTCAGCTGCTTTTCACGATTGATCGCCGTGCGAACGTCGTCGAAGCTCTCGAAGTACAACAGGCGATCCACCCCGTACTTCGCTGTGAAGCCATCGATCTCATGTTGCTTGTGCTGCCATACCCTGCGTGCAAGATTATTTGTCATCCCGATGTAAAAAGTTCCGGAGATGCTTCCGAGGATGATAGGTATAAAAGCGATATTCCCGTCTCGCCATAGGGGTCCTTCGCTTCGCTCAGGATGACACCTACGCAATTGATTGCCGCAATAAGCAAATGGGCGGCCCGAAGTACCGCCCAATGACTTCCCGTCTTGCTCGGAATATTCTTTACGCCTGTGCCGGCACGGGCGGCCTTGGCCTGCACGACCAGGGCGGCAAAGCCCGCAGGATCATGGACGGCGATGTCGGCCAGGATCTTGCGGTCGAGCTCGATGCCTGCCACCTTCAAACCGTGAATGAACTGCGAATAGCTGATGCCGCTCAGCTTGGCGGCAGCGTTGATGCGCACGATCCACAGCGAACGGTACTGGCGCTTTTTCTGCTTACGGCCGGTGAAAGCAAACTTGAGGCCGCGCTGTACGGCTTCCTGGGCTGCCTGGTAGAGCTTGGACTTAGTGAGGAAGTACCCACTGGCGCGCTCTAAGATCTTTTTGCGCTTGTCACGGCGCTTTGTACCACGTTTTACGCGAGGCATTGCTACTACCTTCCTTTTGGAATCCTCCGCTGGAACGAGTTCCGCGGGATTATGGCGGCTGGAGGCAGGAGGTTTAGGCCTTTGACCTCTTCACACACCCGGGTCTTACACCCTTTGTTGCACCGGGCAGAATCGATGCCGCCCGGCGGGAGATCTCCCTACTAGTAGGGGATCATCCTCAGAATCTTAGGCAGATCGGCCTTGTCGACCATTCCGCCCATATCCATCTGGCGCTTGCGCTTGGTGCCCTTCGAAGTCAGGATGTGGCGCTGGAAAGCGAAACCGCGCTTTACCTTGCCCGTGCCCGTCTTCTTGAAGCGCTTGGAGGCGCCGCTGTGAGTCTTCATCTTCGGCATTGTTTGATGTCCTGAATACAACTCTTGTTATTAAACACGATAACGGCCTCTCCGGGCAAACGCGCACCGGAGCGGAGACCCTGTAGGAGGCCGCGAAACCAACGGCTTGGGGTGGAGCGGAGGCTTACGGATGCAGCCGCCAACAGGCCCTGGCCGGCTACTTCTGAACCTTCGGCGGAGCCAGAATCAGGTGCAGGGTGTTGCCTTCCTGCCGCGGCATGTTCTCCACCACGGCCTTGTCCGCAATGTCCTTGATCAGCCGCTGCAGGATCTCACGACCGAGCATCTGGCGGGTCATCTCACGACCGCGGAAAAAGATGGTTGCCTTCACCTTGTCACCGTCACTCAGGAAGCGCAGAGCATGATTTTTCTTGGTCTGATAATCGTGCTCGTCCACATTGATGCGGAACTTGACTTCCTTGATGGTGATGACCTTCTGGTTCTTCTTGGCCGCGCGCTCCTTTTTCTCCTGCTCATACATGTACTTGCCAAAGTCCATGATGCGGCAGACAGGCGGCTGCGCGGTGGGTGAAACCTCCACCAAGTCGAGTCCTTTTTCCTTGGCAATTTTGAGCGCATCGAGCGGTGCCATGATGCCCAACTGCTCGCTCTGATCGTCAATCACGCGAATCTCGCGGACGCGAATGCGATCATTGGTGCGGATAAAACGTTTATCGATACGATCCTCCGATGGTACTGAAACCGCTCAAAGTATAGCACGGAAAGGAAGTTGTTCTGGAATGCAAACCGGAGCGCGAGAGACTAGCCTTTCAGTGCCTTGGCGATGTCCTTCTCGATGGCCTTGGGGTTGGTCATGGGCGCAAAGCGGTCGAGCACCTTGCCCTCCCGGTCCACCAGAAACTTGGTGAAGTTCCACTTGATGTTGTCGCTAAGCAGGCCGCCTGCCTCCGACTTCAGGTACTTGTAGAGCGGATGCGCGCCCTCGCCGTTGACCTCGATTTTGGAAAACAAGGGAAAGGTGACGGCGTAGTTGCGCTCGCAGAAGCCGCGAATCTCCGCGTCGCTGCCCGGTTCCTGGTGGCCGAACTGATCGCAGGGGAACGCCAGAATCTCCAACCCCTGCTCGCTATATTTCCGGTAGAGCTCCTCCAGTCCCTTGTACTGCGGCGTGTTTCCGCATTGGCTGGCCGTGTTGACGATGAGCAGGACCTTGCCGCGATAGTCGGCGAGCGGCTTGTCGTCCCCGTTGTTGAGCTTGGCGGAAAAATCAAAGACGCTGGGCATGGGAGAACCTTTCTGAAACAGGTTTCAACGTTTCGCAGGTTTCAAGGTTTCAAGGTTAAATGCAAAGTCAAAAATCCTAACCAAGATGCTTCTGCAAAAACTCCAGCGAGCGCGCCCTTGCCAGCGTGGCGGCTTCCGCGTTGTAACTCGCCCGGTCGTTGCAGTTGAAGCCGTGGCCCGCCTCGTACCAAAAGACCGGCACCGCGGGATTGGCCGCCTGCACCCCATCGACGCTCTCCTTGGGAATATGCTGGTCGAGCTTGCCGAAGTGGAGTTGGATCGGCGCCTTGGGATGCTCATCGGCAAACTTGGCGATGTGTCCGCCATAGTAGCCCACCGCGGCGTCGGCGCCCAGTCGCGCGGCTGCCAGCCACGCGATGGTGCCTCCGTAGCAGTAGCCGATCACGCCGCATTTCTTCCCCGTCTGCTTGCGGACGTATTCGAGCGCTGCAGCGGTGTCCAGCAGACCATGGTCCAGATTCAGCCGGGGAACCAGCGACATTGCCTTCTGCATGTCCGCGCCCTCGTAGCCAAGTTCCAGGCCGCGCTCGTAGCGGTCGAAGAGCGCGGGCGCAACCGCCAGAAAGCCGTCCTTCGCATAGCCATCGGCCACCGAGCGGATATGCCGGTTCACGCCGAAGATCTCCTGCACCACCACCAGCCCGGCAATCGGCTCACCCTCCGGATGCGCGACATAGGCGTCCAACTTATGACCATCGCTCGCCTGCAGCGTAACGTGTTCGCTCATCGGGTCTCCTCGAAGGCTCGGGTTTCAAGGTTGAAAACCTCCAGCGCGCGCACTCGGCGAAACGCTAATGCCTTTGCCCTTAACTTTGAAACCTCGAAACTTTGAAACTTTGAAACCTGGTTACTCCACCTCGCCTACCAGAGCTTCACCCTCAATGGCATGGATGCGGGCGCTGAGCATTCGATTCGCCGGGAGCTCACCCTGCAGCCACAGCTTCTGATAATTGTCGGTCAGTGCCTCGGTGCGGCCATCTGAAATCTGCGTCAGCGTAATTGCGCGCAGCGTTGCGCCGAGAAACTGCTCCTGAAAGCTGCGCTTCTTGCGGGCGGCAAGCTCGCGCAGCACGCGGTTGCGCTCGCGGGCGCGCTGCACGGGAACCTGCTCCGGCATCTGAGCCGAAGGCGTGCCGGGACGCGAGGAATAGGTGAAGACGTGCAGGTAGGTGAAGGGCAGGCGCTCGATGAACGCGCGGGTCTGCTCAAAGTCCTCATCGCTTTCGCCGGGGAAGCCCACCATCACATCGGCTCCGATGGCGGCCTGCGGCATGGCGGCGTGGATGCGCTGGATGCGGTCCTCGTAATGCCAGGGACGGTAGCGGCGATGCATCCGGCGCAGGATGCGGTCGCTGCCGCTCTGCAACGGAACATGGGCGTGCTTGGCGATGCGCGCGGATGCGGCGGCAAGGCGCGATCAGTTCGTCGCTCCAGTCCATGGGTTCCACCGAACTGATGCGCAGCAGCGGCACGCTGGTGCGCTCCAGGATGGCCTGCAGGAGATCGACGAATCGGTCGCGGGAGGCCGGTAAATCGCGGCCCCAGCGTCCCAGATTGATTCCGCTCAGCACCAGCTCCTGATAGCCGTTGGCAACCAGTTGATCGACGTTGCTGCAGAACTTCGTTTAGCGGCAGCGAGCGGCTGCGCCCGCGCACAAAGGGGATCACGCAGAACGAGCAGCGGTTGTTGCATCCGTCCTGCACCTTGAGGTTGGGACGCGTCTTCTCGTGGTCGGAATCAAAGACCGGCGCGGCCAGCAGCTGCGTGTGGGCAAAGATATCCTCCACCACCACCGGCGCGCGGCGCTCTTGCGAGACCAGCGAACCCACCGGAATCAATGTTCCCGCCGAAACCAAACCGTTGGCAGCGGCGATCTCGCCGAGTCGATGCTTATGTGAGTTGCCCACCACCAGCGAGACGCCGTCGATGGCGGAGATTTCCTCGGAGGCGCGCTGCGCATAGCATCCGGTAACCAGGATGCGGGCCCCGGGGTTCAGCCGATGGATGCGGCGGATGGCCGCGCGCGCGTCCTGATCGGCCGAGGAGGTGACGGTGCAGGTGTTCAACACCACGACTTCGGCCTCGGCGGCGGTGCCGGCGCGCGACAGTCCGCTGATCGGCCAATTGGCGCTCAATGGCCGCGCCGTCGGCCTGGGTGGCACGACATCCGAAGTTTTCTACATAGTAACTGCTCACAGGAGTATTATATGGACACTTGGGGTGGGGCCTGCGCCGTTCTCAACCGGCGCCGCAGCTCCTGTGACGAATACTTTTGCAGCGTTCCTCGTAGCCCTCCGTTCGGTGACTGGGCGGCTGCTTCCCGGATGCGTTCTGCCGTTGGAAGCCGGCTTGGCAAGAGACTCTTGGAGATTGCAATGAAGCGACGCATTTTGCTGGTAGACGATGAATTACCGATTCTGCTAACCCTGAAAGCGATCCTCGAAATGAACGGCTTTGAGGTGGAGACCGCAGCCTCGGCGCGCGAAGCGGAACAGAAGTTAAACCACGGCACCTATGAGATGGTCATCACCGACATGTGCATGGAGCGCCAGACTCGGGCTTTGAAGTGATCCGGGCGGCGCGCCGCCAGGCCTATAATCCGGCCACCGCCATCCTGACCGCGTATCCGCACCTGGGCGAGGGATGGAAGGCCGAGGGAGCCGAGTCTCTGCTGGTGAAGCCGATGAATACCAGCGACCTGCTGCGGCAGATCGAGGCGCTGCTGGTGACTCACCAGGACAGCAAGGCCGCCGCAGTGGTGGCCGAGGCGGTCAAGGCTACGCCGCGGCGCTCCGCAAACGCCCGAGTCAACTTCCGCAAGGCCGGCTAGCAGATCATCCGGCGGCGCGCGTCTGCTTCTTCTGCTGCCCGAAGCACTCGCGGCAAAAGACGGGACGGCCCTGCGTGGGACGGAACGGGATCGTCGTCTCCTTTCCGCAGATCGAACAGATGGCGGTGGTTTCCTGCTTGTTAAACGGATGGCCGGCTCCCTGGGCGGGAGCGCGCTTCGTCTTGCATGCCTTGCATCGTTTCGGCAGATTCTTGAACTGCTTGTCGTGGAAGAAAATCTGCTCGCCAGCGGTAAACACAAAATCAGCACCACAATCCACGCACGTCAGCACCCTGTCTTGTAATTCCATGGGATCCCCTCTCAGCCCCAACTGCTCAACCTGGTTCATGCATGGCCCACTTGCAGACTGCACGCAGCGGCTAGGCCCGCAAGGCTGGACGCAAGGACGTATTGCGCCATCCAATGGCCGAAAACGGCTACTGCTTGTTAAAAGTACGGCTGGCAAAGCCCCCGACGACCCCATAAAAATCACTTATGACACGCAAAACAAATGATGATGCCGGAGATAGTACTACCGAATGGGTCCATTGCGAAGTGATTTAAATAACCAAATTGGAAAGTTTTTTGGATTCCGGAAAAGCCGCTGCGACGACCTGGCACGGCCGCCGCCAGGGGCCGCAACGGAGCCGCCGAAGCCTGCGGTTTCTTCGCGCCTTTGATTCTGATATCGTCAATGGTTTGGGCACTTGGTGCTTGGCGGCCCGGCGCCCGGCTGGAGAAACAGGGCTGGAGAGATTCCCATGATTCGACCTTATAAGGGCGTGCTGCCCCGGATTCCCGGCAACTGTTACGTGGACGTATCGGCGCAGGTCATCGGCGACGTGGAACTGGGCGAACACGCCAGCATCTGGATGAACACCGTGCTGCGCGGCGACGTGCACCACATCCGCGTCGGCCGCAATACCAACATCCAGGACAACTGCGTGCTGCACGGGATGCTGGGCAAGTGGCCGGTCGAGGTGGGCGAGGACGTGACCGTGGGCCACAACGCGATCCTGCACGGCTGCGTGGTGGACAACCGCTGCCTGATCGGTATGGGCGTCATTATATTGAACGGCGCGCGCATCGGCGACGATTCGATCATCGCCGCCGGCACCCTGATCCCCGAGGGAACGCAGGTGGAAGCCGGCTCGCTCTGGATGGGCTCGCCGGGCAAGTTCCGCCGCTATTTGAGTGAAGAGGAGAAGTCATCAATCTTGATCTATCGCACAAATTACCTGGGCTACAAAGAGCAGTATCTGCGGGAACAGGGTTCGGGAGCGCCAGTGAGCGCCAACGCCGGCCGCTGACCACGGCCGAAATGACGGTCGGAATCCTGATCTATCCCGACGCCGAGGTGCTGGACTTCTGCGGCCCTTTTGAGGTCTTTGCCACCACCCGCCTGAGCGAGGAGACGCGGCGCGAAACCGTCTCGCCGATCCGCCAGCTGCTGGTGACCGAAACCACCGGGGCGGTGCGAGCCAGCGGCGGCATGCGTCTGCTGGCCGACGTGGACTTCACCTCCTGCCCCCGGCTGGACATCCTGCTGGTTCCCGGCGGCAGCGGAATCCGCGCCCTGCATGCATCAGCCGGAGTATCTGGACTGGCTGAAATACATGGCTCCGCGGGTCGATCGCGCTGGCCTCGGTCGGCACCGGTTCCCTGCTGCTGGCCGAGGCCGGGCTTGCTGGTGGGCAAGCGAGCCACCACCCACTTCCACTCGGTGGATTTCTTCCGCGAGCGCTTTCCCCGCACCTCCCTGCTGCCCGAGCTGCCCGATCGTGGTGGACGGCAACATCACCACCGCCAACAGCATCCGCGCCGGCATGGACATGGCGCTGTACCTGGTGGCGCAGACATACGGACCCGCCATCGCGCGCGAGGCCGCGCGGCAGATGGAATATCCATTTCCCGGACGACAATAAATCCGCCAAGGAACCGACAATGATCAAAGCCGTCCGCGGAACCCGCGACCTGCTGCCTCCCGACACCGCGCTGTGGAACTTCGTGGAGCGCAAGGTGCGCGAGGTTTTTGCCCGCTACAACTACCACGAAATCCGCACCCCGGTCTTCGAATCCACCGAGCTGTTCGCCCGCGGCGTCGGCGAGGAGACCGACATCGTCTCCAAGGAGATGTTCACCTGGGAGGACAAGGCCCGCGCCGCCAGCGAGAAGACCCAGACGCTGACCCTGCGCCCGGAGAACACCGCCGGCGTGGTGCGCGCCTACATCGAGCACGAGCTGGGACGCAGCGGTCTGCTGCAGAAGCTCTACTACCTCGGCCCGCAGTTCCGCCGCGAGCGTCCGCAAAAGGGACGCTACCGCCAGTTCTACCAGATCGGCGCCGAGATCATCGGCCCGCCATCGGCCGGCAGCGAGCTCCCTATCCGCGACGCCGAAGTCCTGGACATGCTGACCGCGCTGCTCAACGCCGTCGGCCTCCAAGGCTGGACGCTCTTTCTGAATTCGGTGGGCTGCCCCAACTGCCGCCCCGCCTACAACCAGGCGCTGCGCGACGCGCTGGAGAGCATCAAGGACCAGATGTGCGCCGACTGCCAGCGCCGCACCGAGACCAATCCCCTGCGCGTGCTGGACTGCAAAGTCCCCGCCGACCAGCCGTTCATCGAGCGGCTGCCCAAGATCGCCGACTACCTCGACGAACGCCTGCCGCAAACACTTCTCCGCAGGTGCGCGCCATGCTCGACGCCCTCGAAGTTCCCTACCAGGTCAACGAGCGCATGGTGCGCGGCCTGGACTACTACACCCGCACTACCTTCGAGTTCACCCACGGCGAGCTGGGCGCGCAGTCCGCCGTGCTGGGCGGCGGACGCTACGACGGCTTGAGCGAGCAGCTCGGCGGACCCAAGGCTCCCGGCATCGGCTTTGCCATCGGCGAAGACCGCCTGGTGCTGGCCCTGCAGGCGCAGCAGGCCGAAGCGCTTGCCGCGCTGAAGGCATTTGTCATCCCGCTCGGTGCCGGCATGAACCGCCACGCCCTCAAGCTGGCCAAGGAATTCCGCGCCGCCGGAATCGCCGTGGATGTAAGCGATGAGAGCTTCCGCCTGAAGAAGAGCTTTGAGACCGCCGAAAAGCTGGGCGCAACCTACGCCATCCTGGTGGGCGAAAACGAAGTCCAAGCCGGCGCCTTCGCGGTCAAGAACCTGAAGAGCGGCGAGCAGACCACTGTGCCACGCGCGGAACTGCAGGAGTATCTCTCGGCTGAAAACATCTAATCCACCACCATGTGGGCAACTGCCCCATTCAAGCCCTCTTTGGGCTGGAGTGGGGCAGTTGACGTTGCACTTGCTCCTGATTTTGCCTTTGAATAGCTGTCGATCAAGCAACGCGAAGGATTAATCCCTCCAAGCAAACGTTCCCTTCAAGATCGAATAGAAGACGCACTGTGCGTTCGACAACGCAGCGCCAGCGATTACGTGTGCGAGGATTCGTTTCGCCTCGCGCATCATCGACGGATTCCGGCCATCCCAAATGCCGCCCGTGATCCGCTTCGCCAAGTTCGATTCCCCACTGCCATCCGACCGTGCTCGTAATACGAACGTTTGGGGCGGAGTGCGCCGCTAAAGGTTTGCAATTCAAGAACCGTTACTGGGGAGAGACGGAAAGATCGTCCTCCGGCCCTAAGTCATAACAGCGAAGAGTGTTAAAGCTCTTCAGGATATCAGGAGGTTTACTCAAATGAAGAACAAGTTGATGCTCGCGCTGGTCACTCTTTGTCTCGGCGCTTTCGCCTTTGCCCAAATCCAGGCCCCCACGTCCGACGTGCTGGGCGCCCACCTCAACTACGGCCGCGGTTGCGCGGCCTGCCACGCTCCCCACAGCGGCGCCTATGGCAACGGCGCAGCTCAGCACCCGCAGACCGTTGCGAACTCCTACCTCTGGGGCCAGGACACCACCAGCCTGCTGGGACAGACCATGAACTTTGCTGGCGGCTCCGTCGTTGTGAACATGCCCGCCTCGCTGGCCGCCGGTACGCCCGATGTCAGCGGCGTGCTGATGTGCCTCAGCTGCCACGACGGCAACTATGCCACCGGCGCGATGATGAAGAACCAGGTCTATGAATCCCTGCCCGGAAGCTATGGCACCTACAATCCGATTCCGACCTTGATGGGCAACGAAGGCGCGCTCGGCGTGGGCAACTACACCGCCAACCACCCAGTAGGCCTGAACGCTGCTGTCTCCTGCGGCGGATCGCACAGCTGGGATTGCACCGAGACCAACGGCAAGATCTCGATGACCGGCACCAACTCGGCTGCCTTCGTCAAGAACTACGGCTTCTTCGTCAGCCTGTCGGCCTACAACAATACCGCGGTCGTCACCTGCACCAGCTGCCACAACCAGCACTCGATGAACACGGTTGCGGTCAAAAACGGCTCGACCTCCGGTCTGCCCAGCGGCGCGTACGCGACCATGTTCTTCATCCGCGCGCCTTACAATCCGGCCAGCGGCACGGTGGGTTCCAACCAGACCGCTCAGTTCTGCCGCCAGTGCCACGGCGGCGAGGCCAATGAGTCGAATGGCAGCCTGTCCATCGCGACCACGTTCTAATGGCGGCTGCTTTACCTGGGAAAGAGAAATCCTCTTCCCTCTAGGTCCGGCTTCTCAGAACGCCGCATGACCGGAACAACCGCACCTTGAACTCCAATCCACGAGTTCAAGGTGCAGTTGTTTATTCTTCAAGTCCACCGGGTACGACGCGACGATACGGCCGAGGATAACCTCCGGTCGCACCTCTCATTCTGAGTCATCCCACCGCACCGAAAACTCCACAATCTGTGAGGCGTAATCGACCATGCCCTGGAAGTCAACGAACACCACCGGCTCGTTTCCGACTACCCAGGCATCGTGTCCGGGCGGAATGTTGAGGACGTCGCCAGCTTTCGAAGTCGTTTCAGTGCCGTCATCCATCCGGGTCGTCATCGTCCCTGAGACCTGATAGCCGTAATGCGCGGCTTGGCAACTGTTCGTCTTGGCGAGCGGCTTGACGCAAGTAGACCACTTCCAGCCGGGCTCGAACGTAGCGCGACCAATCGCGCCTCCCGCGACATTCACCAACTCGAGATGGCCCTTGTGAAATCTTCTTACCTCGTCGGGCGAACTGAAGCTTTTCGATTCGAAACTCTCATTGCCTGTCGGCACGGCTCCTCCTCATGCAGACTTTGCTGCACTGATCGAAACACTTTGGAAAATTCAATAAAACTAGGATTCCCCTATCCACATCCCCGAGGGCCACACTCTAAACTGGATCGCCCCCGCTTTGCAACGCCCAACCAGGTTCTTGAATTCCGTGTTTCTTCCAAGGCCTGGCCGGAATACTCCCGCATACCTGTAATCCGGAACCTGTCCTGCCACCGAAAACCAACAACCGACTGCCTGAATCTCCCGCCAATTGTGTACGATAGAGAGTGCGAATTATCCTCCGAACCTTGATCCACCAAACGGAAAGCGATTATGCAACTTGATTTCTTAGGCAACTTGAAGCGGACGCACCGCTGCGGCGAAGTGCGGGCCACCGACGCCGGAACCACGATCACCCTGATGGGCTGGGTCAACCGGCGGCGCGACCACGGCAACCTCATCTTTATCGACCTGCGCGACCGCTCCGGCGTCACCCAGATCGTCTTCGACAAGGAGCGCAACCCCGCCATGCACGCGCGGGTCGAGGCCTTTCGCAACGAGTACGTACTGGCCGTCACCGGCAAGGTCGAGCTGCGCACCGAAGGCACCCGCAATCCCAAGATGGCCACCGGCGAGGTCGAGATCATTGCCGGCGAGTTGAAGCTGCTCAATGAGAGCAAGCTGCCGCCGTTCTTCCCCGGCGACTCCAACGTGCCGCTCAACGAAGAGGTGCGGCTCAAGTACCGCTACATCGACCTGCGCCGTCCGGAGATGCACGCCAACGTCGAGATGCGCCACCGCGTCACCCTGGCCATCCGCAACTACCTTGCGGGCGAGGGCTTCTACGAGATCGAAACGCCCTACATGACGCGCTCCACGCCCGAGGGCGCGCGCGATTACCTGGTGCCCAGCCGGGTGCATCCGGGCGAATTCTACGCCCTGCCGCAGTCGCCGCAGATCTTCAAACAGCTGCTGATGATCGGCGGCATGGACCGCTATTTCCAGATCGCGCGCTGCTTCCGCGACGAGGACCTGCGCGCCGACCGCCAGCCGGAGTTCACCCAGATCGATCTGGAGCTGACCTTCCCCACCGAAGAGACCATCCACGCGGTGGTCGAAGGCTTCCTCGACGCGGCCTTCACCGCCGCCGGCCACACCATCGAGCGCCCGTTCCCGCAGATGGCCTACGACGAAGCCATCCGCCTCTACGGCATCGACAAGCCCGACCTGCGCCTGCCCGCGATGACCGACGTAAAGTCCCTGCTCCCGCCCGATGCTATCGAAACACTGCTGATCGATCCGGCGCTGCCCGTGGTGGCCATCCGAATCCCCAAGGTGGGCGAGCTCACCCGCAAGGAGCGCGACGAGCACAAGGCGCTGCTGAGCGAAAAGCAGTCCGCCAACCTCAAGTTCTACGACGACATCAAGCGGCTGGAAAAAACCTGGCCCGATGCCATCGCCAAGATTCGCGAGCTCAGCGGCACCGAAGAAGGCGACCTGCTGGTGCTGGCCGCCGGTCCGAAAAAGGCCGACGCTGCAATGGAAGCAGCAGACACCGGCGACTCCGCAGCCGAACGCCTCCTCCAGCGCAACGCCTACGCCGTTTACACCACCGCCGGGCAGCTCCGTCTCGCCCTCGGCCAGCGCTACGCGGCGCGCCACAAGGCCTTCGAGGGAAAGAGT
Source organism: uncultured Acidobacteriota bacterium (assembly GCA_963732315.1). Taxonomy (GTDB): domain Bacteria; phylum Acidobacteriota; class Terriglobia; order Terriglobales; family Acidobacteriaceae; genus TOLSYN. The sequence continues at coordinate 866,798 of CAVSYY010000018.1, read as the reverse complement.
TTCAAGTTCCTCTGGGTCACCGATTTTCCCTCCTTCGAGTGGGACGCCGAGGGCGGCAGCTGGACCTTTGCGCATCATCCCTTCACCTCGATCCACGAAGACCACATGGGACTGCTGGCCGAAGGCGTCAAGGCCCTGCACGACCCCAACTCGCCGCTCGGCGCCATCCGCGCCCGCGCCTATGACGTGGTGCTCAACGGCACCGAGCTCGGCTCCGGCTCCATCCGTATTCATCAGCAGGAAGTGCAGGCCAAAATCTTCGAGGCCCTGGGCATGAATGCGGAGGAGCAGAAGGAGCGCTTCGGCTTCTTCCTGGAGGCGCTGCAATACGGCACTCCGCCGCACGGCGGCATTGCCCTGGGCCTGGACCGCATCGTCATGATCCTGGCCGGCGCGGCCAATCTGCGCGAGGTCATCGCCTTCCCCAAGACGGCGGCAGCCACCGACCTGATGATGGAGGCTCCCACGCCGGTCACCGACGCGCAGCTGAAGGAGCTCAGCATCGTCGTCAAGCGGTAAGCTGGCGACAATCCAGAAAAGGGGCACGCCGCGGCGTGTCCCTTTTCTGCTCTGCCGTCCCGCATGGTCAAGCCGCCCGGTCCTGCGTAGAATTCCCACTTGAAGAGCAGTCTCTATCCGTTACTATAGATTCTGGTTCTCGACTGACCCTATGGCGCTTTTAAATCCTGACTCCACGGCTGCACTCGCCAAGTCGCTGCGCGAAGGCATTGAGCGCCATGTGCGCTACACCCTGGTCCGGCCGCTCGATCACCTGACCCCGGCGGAGTTGCTGGTCCCGGTCTCGCTGGCCGTGCGCGACCTGTTTGTGGACCGTATGCTCTCCACCGCCAACCGCTATCGCGAGGCCGACGCCAAGCACCTTTACTACCTCTCCATGGAATTCCTGATGGGCCGGCTGCTGGGCGACACCGTCTGCAACATGCGCTTGTACGGGGTGCTGGACGAGGTGCTGGACAGCTTCGGCGTGCGCCTGGAGTCGGTGCTGGAGAGCGAAGCCGATGCCGGATTGGGCAACGGCGGCCTGGGCCGGCTCGCCGCCTGCTTCCTGGAATCGCTGGCCACCCTCGACATGCCCGGCTACGGCTACGGCATCGATTACGAGTACGGCATGTTCCGCCAGGAGATCTCCCACGGCTTCCAGCGCGAAAAGCCCGACCGCTGGAAGACCAACGGCACGCCGCTGCAGATTCAGCGCCCCGAAGAAGCCATCGTCATCCCGCTCTACGGCCGGGTGGAAAACGCGGCGGACCGCGGCGCCAGCCGCCAGCGCTGGCTGGATTTCCAGGTGGTCGTCGGCGTACCCAATGACATGCCGGTGGTCGGCTATAACGGAAACACCGTCAACTACCTCCGCCTCTTCCAGGCGCGCTCGTCCGACGATTTCGACATCGACATCTTCAACCGCGGAGACTACATCCGCGCCGTCGAGCAGAAGATCGCCAGCGAGAACATCTCCCGCGTGCTCTACCCCAGCGATTCGGTGATGGCCGGCAAGGAGCTGCGCCTGGTGCAGGAGTACTTCCTCGTCGCCTGCGCGGTGCGCGACATCGTCCGCAGCTACCTCGCCACGCACAACGATTTCTCCAGCTTTGCCGGCAAGGTCGCCATCCAGATGAATGACACTCATCCTGCGCTGGCCGTGGCCGAAGTGATGCGCGTGCTGGTGGATGAAAACAACCTGGAATGGGCCGAGGCCTGGGAGATCACCCGCAAGACGCTGGCCTACACCAACCACACCCTGCTGCCCGAGGCGCTGGAGAAGTGGAGCGTCGCTCTGATGGAGCGCGTGCTGCCGCGCCACATGCAGATCATCTACGCCATCAATTACGACTTCCTGCGCTCGCTCACCGCCTATTCCTGGGTGGATGGCGACAAGGTGCGGCGCATGTCGATCATCGAGGAGGGCCATGACAAGAACGTGCGCATGGCGCACCTGGCCATCGTGGGCTCGCACGCGGTCAACGGCGTCTCCGAATTGCACAGCCAGCTGATCCGCACCTCGCTGGTGCCCGAGTTCGCCCAGCTGTGGCCCGCAAAGTTCAGCAACAAGACCAACGGCGTAGCTCCGCGGCGCTGGCTGCTCAAGGCCAATCCGCACCTCTCGCGCCTACTCTGCGAAAGCATCGGCGACAGCTGGATCACCGACATGGCGGAGCTGCGCAACCTCGAGCCGTTCAGCACCGACGAGGGTTTCCAGGCGCGCTTTGCCGAGGTCAAGCTGCAGAACAAGCAGCGCCTGGCCCGCATCATCCGCGACGAAACCGGCGTCATCACCGATCCGCGCTCCATGTTCGACGTGCAGATCAAGCGCATCCACGAGTACAAGCGCCAGCTGCTCAACGTGCTGCGCGTGATGCACGACTATCTCTGCATGGTGGAAGACGGCGAGGCGCCCAAGACAGCGCGCACCGTGCTGTTTGCCGGCAAGGCCGCGCCCGGATACTGGGCCGCCAAGCAGATCATCAAGCTCATCCACAGCGTGGCCGCCGTGGTCAACAAGGACCCGCGCTCCAACCAGCTTTTGCGCATCGCCTTCCTGCCCGACTACCGCGTCTCGCTGGCCGAATCCATCATCCCCGCCGCCGACCTCAGCGAGCAGATCTCCACCGCGGGCATGGAGGCCAGCGGCACCGGCAACATGAAGCTGATGATGAACGGCGCAGTCACCGTGGCAACCTGGGACGGCGCCAACATCGAAATCGCCGAGGAGGCCGGCGAGGACAACATCTACATCTTCGGGCTTCGCGCCGAGCAGATCGAGCAGATGCAGCGCAACGGCCTCTACCGCGCGCGCGAGTACTACGAGCGCGACCCGCGCATCAAGCGCGTGCTGGACTGCTTCCTCAACGACCGTTTTTCGCCCAGCGAGCCGGGACTCTTCCGCTGGATCTTCGACGAGCTGATCAACCGCGGAGACCGCTTTTTCCACATCGCCGACCTGCCGCAGTACATCGACATCAATGCCAGGATCGACGCCGATTTCCAGGATACGGTGAAGTGGCGGCGCATGGCGATTCTCAATACCGCGCGCTCGCACAAATTTTCCAGCGACCGCACCATCAAAGAATATAGCGCCGGCATCTGGGACCTGCACTCCTATCCCCGGCCGTTGCCGGAAGAACCCGCGTCGTCGCCCACCGGATCTCCGGCAGCTCCGGTGGGACGCTCGGCGCAATAGATTCATCGGAGGCGGTCCGGGCTTGCATCCGCGGTAGCAGGATGGTTCAGTCGTTGCTTTGTCCACTTTTCTCGCAGGCGAAGGGATGAATCATGTCGAACGTTGCATCGAGCGTTAAGGCAGGCAAGGGCGTCATCGGCATTCTCACCGGCGGCGGCGATGTTCCGGGATTAAACCCCGCCATTCGCGCCGTCACCATCCGCGCCATCCACGAAGGCTACCAGGTCATCGGCCTCCGCCGCGGATGGGGCGGGCTGATCGATATCGTGCGCGAGCCGGACTACGACAACTCCAACAACTATTCCGTGCTCGACGAGGAGATCGTCGTCCGCGCCGGGCGCACCGGCGGCACCTTCCTGCACACCTCGCGCACCAATCCCAGCCGGGTGAAAAAATCCTCCGTGCCTGCCCACCTGCGAGACAAGTACAGCGCGGAGACCAACGACCTGACGCCCGAGGTGCTGACCAACCTGGACTGGCTGGGCATCGACTTCCTCATCCCCATCGGCGGCGATGACACGCTGAGCTACGGCGTGCGCATGTACGAGGAAGGCGTCAAGGTCGTCGCCATTCCCAAGACCATGGACAACGACGTGCCCGGCACCGACTACTGCATCGGATTCAGCACCTGCGTCACCCGCACCATTCAGATGGTGAACTGGCTGCGCACCTCGGCCGGCTCGCACGAACGCTTCCTGGTGATGGAGGTCTTCGGGCGCTACGCCGGCTTCACCGCCATGCTGCCCACCATGGCCGGGGCAGCCTACCGCTGCGTGATTCCCGAACACAAGTTCGATATCGAACGCCTCACCGAGCTGATGTGCATCGACCGCAGGAAAAATCCCAGCAACTATTCCTCAGTGCTGGTCAGCGAGGGCGCCATGTTCGAGGGCGGCGAAATGGTCTTCGAAGATCAGATCACCGACGCCTACGGGCACAAGAAACTGGGCGGCATCGGCGACCTGGTCTCACAAAAGCTCAAGGAACTCTCGCCCAAGTACAACGACGGCAAGTCGGTGGACATCATCAATCAGAAGCTCGGCTATCTGGTGCGCGGCGGCGATCCCGACGCCATCGACTCCATTGTGCCCATGGCTTACGGCAACCTGGCGCTGGACCTGCTGATGCGGCGCGTCCACGGCCGGCTGGTGGTGCTCAAGAACGGACGCTATGACGATGTGCCCATCGACTGCATCGCCGGAGCCAAGAAGCTGGTCAACGTGGCCGAACACTACAACATCAATCGCCTGCGCCCCAACTTCAAAAGCTTCCACATGAAGCCGCTGTTCATCATGACGGGCGAGTAGGCTGCGCCTGGTGTACTGACGGGTGTGCTGAATAAGCCGCATGTTTCGCGGCTGCCAGGCAGTTGCAGGGCAGCCGCTACTTCTCTTCTTCTCCCCGCACGTGCGCGCGCACGTCGTCCAGCAGCTTGAGCGCTTTCTCAATCCGGCGCTCACCAATCGACTTCAGCAATCCGCCGATCTCGCCCAGCTCGGGCTCCATCTTGTCCAGCAGCTTCAGTCCGGCAGAGGTGATGCGGGTGACCACCACGCGACGGTCTTCCTTGTCGCGGCTGCGCTTGAGAAGGCCGGCTTTCTCCATGCGCTCCAGCAGACGGGTGACGTCCGGCTCGCGGGCGATCATGCGCTCGCCGATCTCGCTGCAGGTGCGCCCCTCGGGCTCGGCCCCGCGCAGTATGCGCAGCACGTTGTACTGCGTCATGGAGATATTGAAGGGCCGCACCGCCTGCTCAAAGCGCTCCTGCAGCACGTCGGTGGTGCGCAGCAGAGAGACCAGCAGTTCTTCTTCGATGGAGCCAAACGCTTTGCTCTGGTGAATCTCCTCGCCGATCGCACTGACACATTTCTTAGCCATAGTGCTGTGAGATTTCCAAAGGCCGCTGCGGGTTGCAAGGAATTTCGTTGCAACGAATACCGTGGCTAGGGTGCCCCATATTTGCCCTCCTTTGGCAAATGTGGGACGACGGCGAATGCTGGCTCCTGCCTTTTACAATCGGTTGATGAGCGAAGCCACATAGGCCGCGCCGAAGCCGTTGTCGATGTTGACCACGGAAACATTGGACGCGCACGAGTTAATCATCCCCAGCAGAGCCGCGATTCCGCCGAAGGCCGCGCCATACCCAACGCTGGTGGGCACGGCGATCACCGGCACGCTCACCAGTCCGCCCACGACGCTGGGCAGCGCGCCTTCCATGCCGGCGCACACCACCAGCACCCGCGCCTGGCGCAGCACGTCGCTGTGCGAAAGCAGGCGATGCAGTCCGGCCACGCCCACATCGAACAGGCGCGTAATGTCGTTGCCCATCACCTCGGCGGTGACCGCGGCTTCTTCGGCCACGGGAATATCGCTGGTGCCGGCCGAGATGATGCCGATGATTCCCTTGCCGAGCTTCTCATAGCTCTGCCGCAGGACAAGCGTCCGCGCCATCGGGTTGTGCTCCGCCTGCGGGAAGCGCGTGATGGCCATCGCCACCTGCTCTGGGCTGACGCGCGTAGCCAGCACGCTGTTGCCACGCCCGGCCAGCCGGTCGAAAATTTCTACAAAATGCTCGGGGCTTTTGCCGGGTCCAAAGATCACCTCGGGCACGCCCATGCGCACCGCGCGATGATGATCCACCTTGGCAAAGCCGAGGTCTTCAAAGGGGAGGGTTTTGATCTGGTCCAGCGCGGCATCGGGAGAAACCTCCCCGGTGCGCACCTGCTCCAGCAGGGTTTTCAGCCGATTCGCATCCACATCATTAGACTATCATCGCCTGCGCGCGATGGCGTGTACGCGGCAAGGTATGCCGCTCCGTTCCTGACGCAAGGGACTTGCCGCCACCGCGGCAAAGCACTACGCTAAGTGAGATGCCCGACGCAGGCGGCCAGTTCGTGGTAAATCAAGACCAGCGCACCATCACGCTCGCGGTGACCGGCGCCAGCGGCTCGCTGTTTGCGCAGGCCATGCTGCGCGCGCTGGAGGCGGACCAGCGCGTGGGCTGCGTCAACTTTATCGCCAGCGACAGTGGACTGCGCGTGATGGCCGAGGAACTCGGACTGGGCGGACGCAGCGAACTGCTGCTGCAGCTGCTGGGCTGCGAGCCGCATAAAACGCGGCTGCAGAACAACCACGACATTGGCGCCAACGTCGCCAGCGGCTCGTATCCCACCGATGCCATGATCGTGCTTCCCTGCTCCATGGGAACCTTGGCGAAGATCGCGCAGGGACTGGCCTCCAAGCTGATCGACCGCGCCGCCGACGTTTGCCTGAAGGAGCGGATTCCGCTGGTGCTCTGCGTTCGCGAGACACCGCTGAACCGGGTGCATCTGCGCAACATGATGCTGGCGGCCGAGGCCGGCGCAACCATCTATCCGCTGATCCCCTCGTTTTACAACCATCCCGATTCGGTGGAAGAAATGGCGCGCCAGTTTGCCTGCCGCGTGCTGAAGCACATTGGACTGCCGCAGCCGGGAGCTTTCGTCTGGAAGCCGGAAGAGACCAACGATTGACCGCTCTGATAATCGTTGGATTCCGAAAGTTTACCTTCAAGACAATGGTTGCGGAATTTGCGCAACCATTGTCTTTTCAATAACTCTCGCTCTCTCCACCATTCACTGGAACGATAATGGTAAGGACAATTTGACAACCCCTTCGGTCCGGGACTAGGATGCCTTCACACTGGAGAGGAGGTGGTCCGATGGAAAAAAGTTCAGGCGAATGTAGCAGACAAATCGTGACTAGTGAGGTGGCTGAGGCTTAGGGCGGAATCGCTCTAACCACTCGCCAGATTTCCTGCATATTCGGAGTCTGCCGCCGGGCGTTTCATCTGTATCGCGCGCACATTGGGGTGCGCGGATGCAGAGGGAGCGAGCCCGCCTCAGGCCAATCCAACACAGCTAACCGGCGCCCCGCATGGCTACAGTGCGGGGCGCTTTCTATTGCGCGCATGTTGGTCAGGTGCGCGTCTGGTCGAGGTAGAGATCGAAGGCTTTGCGGATGATATCGATTGTGGCCTGGCGTACGCCCAGTTCTCTAAGTTCGTCGATGCGCGCCCAGCGAAGCTCGCTGGCATCGCTGCCCGCCACGGGTGTGCCGGTGTGCAGGTGGCAGAAATAGTCGATGAGCACGTAGTGATACTGGAGGCGTCCATCGCCGTCGGGAAAGATCGAGTCGACAACATCGAGCACGGGGCCGACTTCCACTTCGAGGCCCGTCTCCTCTTTCACCTCGCGAGCAATGCCGTCGCGCAATTTTTCTCCCAGCTCGAGCGCACCGCCGGGAAGCGACCACTCGCCTTGCAGCGGAGGATTGGCGCGGCGGACAAGCAGCACCTGTCCGTCATGCAATAGGACGGCGCCGACGCCAACAACGGGAGACTCAGGGTAGAGACGGGACACAGAGGTATTTTCGCAGGTTTCAAAGTTTCAAGGTTAGATTGCTTGAGCTCCGCAAAGTTGAAGCCCTTACGAGAAGAATTCGCGGGGATCGAAGTCCACGATCTTCCATCCTTTGGGGCCGCGCTCGAGGACGAAGCGCAGCTGGGCTTCGCGGCGGGAGAGCTGCTCTCCGTCGCGCGGATTGTTCTCCAGTTGAAGGTCGGCGAGGATGAAGCCGCGGTCGCCCTCCTGCGAGGTTTGCAGGATGCGCAGGGTGACGCGGATGCCTTCATTGGCGGCGAAGTAGGCGTCGATCTGGTCCTGGAAGGTGCGGTAGCCGTCCATCTTATCGGCGTCGAAGGCGGAGAGCAGATGGTGAGCGGAGTGGCTTTCGAGTCCGTCGCGAATGGTGCCGAGGACGACGGCGGCGGCGCGTTCGTCGAAGACGGGGAGTTCTTCGGCAGATTGCTTTTCAACTTTCGTCTGCGGCTGCGGAGTGGCAGGCGGCGGAGCAGCCTCTTGCTGGGCGGCGAGCGGGAGGATGAGAGCGAAGACGATCAGGGACATCAGCGGAAGGACGCGTCGGGTCACGTGAGAAGCTCCTGGACACCTGCTGCTGCGAAGAGGATAGAACAGCGGAGGACATGGCTCAAAATACAAACCACCGCGCGTTTTGTTTTGGAAGAACAGCGGGAAATTCCTAGCCGAGGTGACCTTAAGAAAGATGGTGAGATTTGCTCGGAGTAGGGGCCCTTCACTTCGTTCAGGGTGACACCTCAGAGGCAAGAGCAAAGACAACACTTTACTGTAGCTTTTCTTCCAGCTCGGTCCAGCGGGTGAGGAGCTGATCGAGTGCGGCAGTGGCTTGCTCGAATTCGGATTGGGCGGCGATGAGAGCGGGCGCGTCGCTTTGGATGGACGGATCGTTGAGGAGAGCTTGCGCGATGGCGAGGCGGGATTCGGAGGCGGCGATTTGCTGCTCGATGGCGGCGTACTCGCGCGCTTCTTTGTAGGAGAGCTTTTTCTTGGGCGCGGCAGCATCTGAAGCTGTGCCGGATGCAGGAGTGCTCGACAGAGCGCTGCGCTTTGAGCCTCGCTGTTGTTGATCGCGCCAGTCTTCCCACTGCATGTAATCGGCGAAGGTGGAGGCGTTGCCGGAGCCGTCGAGACCGAGGACGATGGTGGAGACGCGGTCGAGCAGATAACGGTCGTGGGTGACGAGGACAAGCGCGCCCTGGAATTCGAGGAGGGTTTCTTCGAGGACCTCGAGGGTGGGAATGTCGAGGTCGTTGGTGGGCTCGTCGAGCAGGAGGATGTCGGCGGGCTGCAGCATGAGCCGGGCGATGAGGACGCGGGCGCGCTCGCCTCCGCTGAGTCGGCTGACGGGCTGGTTGAGCTGCTCGGCGGTGAACAGAAATCGGTCGGCCCAGGCGGCGACGTGGATGACGCGGTCCTGAAAGACGACGGCATCGGAGTCAGGGGCGAGAGCGCGGCGCAGGGTGAGCGCGGGATCGAGCTGGCGCTGCTGCTCGAAGTACACGATTTTGAGATGCTCGGCGCGGCGGACCGTGCCGGAATCGGGCGCAAGCTCTCCTTGCAACAGGCGGAGCAGAGTGGTTTTGCCGCTGCCGTTGGGGCCGACGAGGCCGACACGCATTCCGTTGGTGATGACAAAGTTGAGATCGGTGAGCAGCGGACGCTGGTCGTCGAAGCGGTAAGCTAAATTTTCGATTTCGATGAGGCGCTTGCTTTGGCGTCCGGTGGAGGAGAAGTCGAGATCGGTGCTGCCGGTGCGGGTGCGGGAGCGCAGATCGCCGAGTTCGCCGATGAGTTCGTGGGCGCGGTCGATGCGAGCTTTGGATTTGCCGCGGCGGGCTTTGGGGCCGCGGCGGAGCCATTCGATTTCGGTGTGCACGCGGTTTTCGAGGGCTTCCTGATGGCGCGCCTGGGCGTGCATCCACTGCTCTTTGACTTCCAGGAAATGGGAGTAGGTGCCGGCAGCGCGGAAGATTCCGTCGGGAAAGACGCGGGCCAGCTCGGCGGTTTCACTGGCGACGTTCTCCAGAAAATAGCGGTCGTGGGAGACGACGACGCAGGCGAAGGCGGCCTGCTGCAGGAGCTGCTCCAGCCACTCGATGCCGGCGAGGTCGAGATGGTTGGTGGGCTCGTCGAGGAGAAGAATGTCGGGCGCGGTGACCAGGGCTTCGGCGATGGCGAGGCGCTTGCGCCAGCCTCCGGAGAGCGATTGGGCTTCGGCGTCGAAGTCCTCGAATCCGGCACGGCCCAGGGTTTCATGCAGGCGCGAGTCTCGCTCCAAGGCAGGGACGTTGGAGCCGGCGAGGACTGCCTCGATGACTTGCGTGACGGTGAGGCCGGGGGCGAAGACGGACTCTTGCGGGACGTAGGTCAGGGTGGCTCGCTTGCGCAGCGCGACCTCACCGGAGTCGGGCTCGACGAGGCCGGCCAGGATGCGCATGAGCGTGGACTTGCCGGAGCCGTTGGGACCGATGAGGGCGATGCGGTCGCGCTCGTTGACCGTGAAGCTGACGTTGCGGAAGAGCGGCTCAGCGCCGAAGGCTTTCGATAGGTTCTGGGCGTTGAGGATTGGAGGCATCGTCTTCGATCATATCAAGGTTGAGCGGAGGCAAAGGCACAGTCAACTACCCCACTCAAGCCAACAAAGGGCTTGAATGGGCCACCCGCGCATCATTCGTGCGTGTCTGCTACGGTGGTTTCCGCTCTTCGAGTGTGCAGGTGCGGTAATAATTGGGCAGGCCCATAGATCGAAACCAGTTCATCGTCGTCAAGGCCAAGCAAACGTTGGTAGATACCCTGGTTTGCTTTTCTGATTAGCCATAGTGAAGGCGCAGGCATATGAAGGAAGGAGGGGACAGCCCACACCCGAGCGCCACGGACAAAATAGAATCGATTGATGCCGTGGTTTTGTCCGAGCAGGGTGTCATAGATCAGGCGAATGTTTGGCTGGTCTCTGGCGATGGTCCGGCAGGCATGAGTCAACAGGTCGGGAGCTACAAGTTTCAATGCCTTGTTGGAATTGACCAGCGTATCCAGAACGAGTACGTCTTCTACCATGCAGCATATTTCAAAGGCGATTAGCTCTTTTCCGGCAAAGGCGCCGAGCACCACAATTTCCGGAAACTCAAACAAGGCATGGCACCATTGGGAGAATCTGTCCTTCTTCCTTCGGCTCGCTTCGAAGGCGTAATGGGTTCGCTCATAAAACGACAGGTAACATGGGTAGGCGCTCTCGACGAACTCCCTTTCATTCACGATACGGGATACGGTGACGCCGTTCTTGATGGCCTTCTTAATACGCGCCTGCACATTGGAGCGCAGCATCCGCGTGTCATATTTGCCGGGTTCCTCAAAGACGATCGGGTTCAAGTAGGAATTGAAGGGTTGGCCGTCGGCGACGCCGTGTTGGAAGGCGCCGAGTTTGCCGAATCCGCCCGACGCTTTGGATAAGTCGTATTTCTTAAAGGGCAGCAGCGCACGGTAGAAAAAAGGACGCACTTGCCGCCACCAAATATCTCCAGCCTTGAAAACCTTCATCCCGTTCGCAAGTTCAAACGCAGCATACCTGTCTACGCTCATCGACTGCCAGCACCCGTTAAGTTGTGGAATGGTAAGTGCGGCCATAGTTTAATTAATGTTGAGCGCCGGAGCAGCACCGACAAGAGCTCTTACACCCCAGTGACTTCCAACTTGGGATGAAGAGGTGATATCTGGGGTTGCTCGTATAAGCCCCTTATTGGGTTACGGAATAGTGTCCTGCTTGCCATCGATTACTGCTGGAGGGTGTTAAGTACGCACCACCCACAACCTTAGCCGCGCAAAAACGGCGCGCCGGAAGGTGGGACACCTGTGAGCGTTTTTCCAGGATTCTTTATCGTTCTCTAAATCCTAACGTTTGATTCTTCATGCTCCCGCTTCCCTTACGACGCTGCTCTGTCCTTCCAGCTGGGGCGCTTGTGTTTGCCGGAGGCGACGAGCTGGATGCACTCTTCGAGGATGTCGAGGGCGACGTCGGCTTGTGCCTTGGTGACGATGAGCGGAGGGCACAGGCGCAGGGTGCTGGCGCCGCAGCCGAGGAAAAGGACTCCTTGTTCGAAGGCGGCCTCGACAATGTGGTCGCGCTGCTCGGGGGCGGGAGTTTTGGTGTGCTTGTCGGCGACGAATTCGATGCCGATCATGAGGCCGCGTCCGCGGACATCGCCGACGAGAGGCAGACGCTGCGGCCAGTCGTAGGTGCGGGCGAGGATGTGCTCGCCGACTTCGTGGGCGTTGTCGAGTCCCTCGCGCTCGAGGATGGCGATGGTGGCCAGGGCGGCGGCGATGGCGACGGGGTTGCCTCCGAAGGTGGAGGCGTGCGAGCCGGGAAGCCAGTCCATGAGGTAGGCGCGGGTGAGCAGGACGCCGAGCGGCAGGCCGCTGGCGATGCCCTTGGCGATGGCGATCATGTCCGGGGCGACCTCGGAGTGTTCGATGGCCCACCAGCGGCCGGTGCGTCCCATGCCGGATTGGACCTCGTCGATGATGAGCAGGATGTCATGGCGGTCGCAGATGTGGCGCAACTCCTGCAGGAAGGCGGGTGGCGCGGGAAGGTATCCGCCCTCGCCCTGGATGGCTTCGACGACGATGGCGGCGCACTCCTCGGGAGGAAGCTCAGTGCGGAAGAGCTGGTCTTCAATGAAGCGGGCGGCGTCGCGGGCGTACTGCTCGGCGTCGGTTCCGGCGGGGCGGCGATAGAGGTTGGGAAAGGGAGCGTGGACGACGCCGGGCATGAGCGGAGCAAAACGGCGGCGCTGCTGGGCCCTGGAGCAGGTGAGCGAGAGCGAGCCCATGGTGCGTCCGTGGAAGCCTCCGTAGAAGGCGAGGATGTAGGGGCGCTTGGTGTGGTAGCGAGCGAGTTTGATGGCGGCCTCCATGGCTTCGGTTCCGGAGTTGCAATAGTGGACGCGGTGCGGACCGGGCATGGGGGCGATCTGCGAGAGTCGCGCGGCCAGCTCGGTGAGCTGCGGGTAGTAAAAATCAGTGCCCGACATGTGGATGAGCTCGGCGGCCTGGGCCTGCATGGCGGCGACCACCTCGGGATGGCAATGGCCGGTGGAGCAGGTGGCGATGCCGGCAGAGAAGTCGAAGAACAGGTTGCCGTCCACGTCCTCGATGATGATGCCGCGTCCGCGCTGGGCCACCAGCGGATAGGGACGGGTGTAGGAGGGCGAGATGAGGCGGGCATCATCGGCCAGGATGCGGCGGGCATTGGGGCCGGGCAGCGGGGTGCGCAGAGCGGGCCGGGCGGGAGAGAAGTTCAGGATCTTTGGCGTCTTGGACGGCGACGTGGACATGGAGACCTCCGGAAAGCGGTGCTCACAAAACGAACAACAGCGGAGGCAGAGGGTTAGTCGCCGGCGAAGAGGTTGGGACGGCAGTGCGCAGGAGCCGCGCTGAGATTGGGGCACGGATGGGCGAAGCACGACCCGACTGCGGACAGCGGCACGGAGTTGCCGCGGTGCGAGTGATGAAGGATGTCCGGAAACCGCATACGGAGCACTCCTCTGCCACGAGGCGGGCTCGATTATAGCGCGAATCCGTGAGCCGGCGGAGGTTTGTGGAAGAGGGCGAGCAAGGCGAGGGTTTATCCTGAGATGGCTGGATATGGGTATGCTAAAAAGGTTACGATTTGATTTTTGCGTGAAGGAAGATGATGGCGCTCGATCTGTTCAACTCTCTTAGCGGCAGGATTGAAGACATTTGCGGCGGCCGACGGCAAGACGGTGCGCTTTTACGCCTGCGGGCCCACGGTTTACGACTACGGGCATATCGGAAATTTCCGCACGTTTGTAGCGGTGGACGTGCTGCGGCGGCATCTGCGGCAGAGCGGCTTCGAGCTGCTGCACGTGATGAACATTACGGACGTGGACGACAAGATCATCCGCAACGCCAACCAGCGCAACATGCCGATTGGCGAATACACCGCCAAATATGAGCGGGCGTTTTTAGAGGACATGGAGACCTTGGGGATTGAGCAGCCGGAGCGCATCTCGCGGGCGACCGAGCACATTGCCGAGATGGCGAAGTTCATTCGCGGACTGGCCGACAAGGGGGTTGCCTACCAGACCGAGGACGGCTCGTGGTACTTCCGCATCGATAAGTTTCCGGAGTACGGCAAGCTGAGCAAGAAGGATTTTGCGGGGATGATTACCGACGGCGGTGGGCGCACCGATGCCGACGAATACGAGAAGGACGACGCGCGGGACTTTGCGTTATGGAAGGCTCCGAAAGAGGGCGAGCAGAGCTGGGAGACCGAGATTGGGCCGGGGACGACCGGGCTGGCACATTGAGTGCTCGACGATGGCGATGAAGTATCTGGGGGAGAGCTTCGATCTGCATGCGGGGGGCGAGGACCTGATGTTTCCGCACCACGAGAACGAGATTGCGCAGAGCGAGTCGCTGACCGGCAAGACCTTCGCGCGGCACTGGATGCATGTGCGCTTCCTGCTGGTGGAGGGGCAGAAGATGTCCAAGTCGCTGGGCAACTTCTATACCTTGCGCGACCTGGTGCTGATGGGTCACAAGCCTTCGTCGATCCGGCTGCTGCTGACCTCGGTTCCCTACCGGCGGCAGCTGAACTTTACCTTTGACGGACTGACGCAGGCGGCGAACTCGGTGGAGCGGCTGAGGAACTTCAAGCTGCGTCTGGAGACCGACCGCTGGGAATCGGGCGCGAATCCAGAGATTGCCGCGCTGGCCGCCAACGCGGTGCAAACGATGCATGCCAGCCTGGACGACGATCTGAATACGGCGCAGGCGCTGGCGGCGATCTTCGACCTGGTGCGCGACGTGAACGCCGCCGCCGACCAGGGCAAGGTGAAGCAGGACGACATTGCGGCGATCCTGGGCGCGCTGGGGAAGTTCGACGAAATTTTTGCGGTGCTGGCGGATAAGGACGCGGCGCACGTGAAGGCAATTGTGGAGTGGGCCAAGGCCGAAGGGCTGGAGGAAAAGATCAGTCCGGCGGCGGCGGAGATGGCCAAGAGCGCGGCGCTGAGCGATGCGCAGGTGGAGGCGCTGGTGGCCAAGCACTCCGAGGCGCGCAAGGCAAAGGACTTTAAGACCAGCGACGCAGTGAGGGATGAGCTGCTGGCCCAGGGGATCGTGCTGGAAAACACCAAGGATGGGGTGAGGTGGAAGCGGAAGTAGAACTTTAATGATTGCGCGAAAGAGGCGGCCTACGGGCCGCTTTTTTGCGGAAGGATCGTTCAATCAGTCGGCAGTAGAGTTTCGCGGCGACCGTGCCGATAGGCAAGTTGACGCGTACCCTGCAGGGTTTTCTTTGCGTTTAAGTCAGTGAGTACGTCATCGCTAGCCCGTTTTTATCGAGGAGCACGAAAATGAATTTCGACGAAGCCATTACATGCCATACCAAGTGGAAGATGAAACTTGCCAGCTATCTGGCCAAGCCGGACCACAGCTTGAACGCAACCGTCGTCGAGTCGCCGGTTCAATGCGATCTGGGGAAGTGGATCAACGGCGAGGGGAAACGCTACTCCAGCCTGCCGGAATTCGCGGCCATGGTCTCCGGCCACGCGGCCTTTCACAAGGCTGCAGCCAGCGTCATCCGGAAGGCCGACTCGGGGCAGAGCGTCGCGGAGGAGACGGCCCTCGGGGCCAAGAGTGAGTTCGCCGCCGCATCGAATGCGGTGGTGCGATCCCTCATGGCCTTGAAATCCAAAGTGTAGATCGCGCGAGCCGACCGATCTTTAACTATCGTGCGAAGGAGGCGGCCTGCGGGCCGCTTTTTCATTGGCCGAGAGCAAGAACCACTTCAAAAACTTGCACAGGTGGAGGGCATTGCTTCCCAGGTTAGCGCCGCGAAAAACGCGGCACGGAACCTGGGGCACCCGGCTTTTGTTGAAGGGTAAAATTTGACTACATTAACTCCGGCGTTCTTCCTCAGTCGCCGGTGGGCTCGATGGGTTCGAGGTCGATGGCCGGTTCTCGGCTCACCTGTTGTTTGACTGTGGCGCCGGTGATGAGGACGAGAGAGAGGATAACGACCGCCGCGCCGGCGAGCATGTAGGCGTCCATCTTTTCACCGTGGAAGACGCAGCCGAGGATGACGGCGACGACAGGGTTGACGTAACAGTAGGTGGAGACCTTGGCGATGGGGATGTTTTTGAGCAGCCAGACGAAAGCGGTGAAGCCGACGAGCGATCCGGCGGTGATGAGATAGACGATGGCCCAGAGCGAACGCGCCTCCCACGTGGTGCGGTGCAGGTCTCCCAAACCCAGCGCCAACAGCGCGCTGAGAACGCCGCCAAAGAGCATTTGCCATCCGGCGGCGGTGAAGGGATCGATGGGCATGTGCCAGCGCTTGGTGAGGATGGATCCGGCGGCCCAGCTGATGCCGGAGAAAAGAACCAGGATGGATCCGAAGAGCTGGCGCGTGCCGTAGTCGGCGTGGCCGGAGATGCCCGGCCAGAGCAGGATGGCGACCCCGACGATGCCCAGGGCAATGCCTGCCATGCCGCGCGGGGAGATCCGGTCCGTGCCGTGACTGAGCCGCTCCAGGGTGAGGAACCAGAGCGGAAGGACGGCGGTAAAGAGCGCGGCCAAACCGGTCGGGATGTAGGTCTCCGCCCATCCCAGGACGGCGTTGGAGGTGATGAAGAGAAGGATTCCGATGATGACCAGGCGCAGCAGGTCGCGGCGCGACACATGGATGCGATGTCCGTTGAGGCGGCGGAAGCCGAGCATGAGCAGGCCCGCCGCGGTGTAGCGCAGCCCGACCATAATGAGCGGCGTGAGATGCTCGACCGCGATGCGAATGGCCAGAAAGGTAGAGCCCCAGAGGACGTAGAGCAGTCCGAAGGCGATGGCAGCCTGGAGCCGTCTGGGCGGGTTGGCGGGAGTCATGGGGCAGATTCCATGGGGTGAAATCCGTGGACGACTTCCAATGTATCAGGTTTGGGGAGACGGGCGGGCTGAGCTCCCACGCTTGAGCTTGGCAGCCGAGTACGGGGCAAATGATGCCGCTTCGGCGGCTGGCGCCCGGGATTGGCTTGTCAGTGGGCGCCTCACGGGGCACAATCATTAGCTATGCATGATGCGGATGGGCAAGGCTTGGAGCGGAGCGAGACGGAGTGGCGCGGCTTTGACCAAGGCTCGGTGGTGCTGCTGACGCTGCACTCTCCCCGGCAGAAGTGCGTGGGGATGCTGCTGCGGCTGGCTCCCGCCGGTGTGGAGCTGCGCGGCGTGGCGTTGGAGTCTCTGGAGGATTTGGCGCGGCAGGTTCGGGCCGGGGAGCCGGCGATCGCCTCGACCGCGTTTTTCCCCATGCACCGGGTGGAGCGCATGGAGCTGGATGAGGCCGCCGGAGAGCTGCCGTCGCTGGCGCAGAGCTTTGCCGCCCAGACCGGCCGCACGCTGGAAGAAGTATTCCGCGGCGGCGGGAGCGGGGAAAAGGGCCGGTGAAAAACGAATTCTGGACCGCGCCGAATCAGCTGACCCTGCTGCGGCTCTTCTTTGTGCCCTTCATTGCCATCTGCATTGTGGAGCGGCGCTTCCAGACGGCGCTGATCCTGCTGGTGGTGGCCGGACTGAGCGATGGGCTGGACGGGCTGGCGGCGCGGCTGCTGCATCAGCAGACCAAGCTGGGCGAGTACCTGGACCCGATCGCCGACAAACTGCTGCTGAGTTCGCTGTTCCTGGTGCTGTCGGCCAGCCATATCATCGCCTGGCGCTACACGGTGATGGTCTTTTCGCGCGACCTGGGCATCCTGATTATCTCGGCGCTGCTGTATACGGTGGGGCTGCGGGACTTCCGGCCGGGAATATTCGGCAAGATCAACACCGCCTGCCAGATTGGGGCAGTCTTCTTTGCGCTGCTGGCCAAGGTGTACCCGGCGGATGCGGTGTGGATGACCAAGCAGGTGCTGCTGTACGCGGTGTTTGCCTTTACGCTGGCTTCGGCGGTGCACTATGTGTTTTTGACGGGGCAACGGCTGAGGGCGTTGCAGGCGGCCAGGCAGGAGGGTTGAACCAGGCAGACGTTAGCTGGCCGAAATGCCTCTGAAACGTTGTGGGAGATTTGAGCGGCGGAGGGGTCCTTCGCTGGGCTCAGGATGACACCTTAAAAAACAACAGCTAAAGAAACAATTTCTTAAGCAAGAACACCTCAAGAAACACATCAAACAAGATTCACCTACCAGGAGCCGGAGGCGTGGCCGCCACGGCTGTCCAGCACGTGATGCTCGGCCTCATCGGTGGAGTCGATGACCTTGTATTGCGACGGCACCTGGAAGAGCCAGGCGGGCTGATCGCTGCGGCTGATCTTGGTCACCGTGGTGGTGAAGTCGCCGCCCCAGGGATCGCGGTGCGCGCTGCGCATGACCAGGTCCAGATCGGGTGAGAACCACTGCTCGCTGACAATGTCGATGGGGCGGTTATTGCCGATCTCTCCGGGCGGCAGGGTGGTGATGACCCGGGTGCCGTGGGTGCGGAAGCCGAGGATCATCTCCTCGCCGAGATTTTCAGTGCGGACGGGATTGGGCGCCGCCAGAAATGGCTGATCGATGCGCATGGTGGGCGCGCTGCTATAACCCGTCTCCTCGGTCTGGCTGGCTGCGGGCTGCCCGGCTGAGGAGGCGGAACTCATGGCGGCGGGCACGGCGGCGGAGTCCGGCGGTCCCAGACGGCGGGCCGGAAGCGTGTGCGGCCGCCAGCGGGGGGTGTCCTGGGCAGTGGCCGGAGCGGCGGCATCGCCGGACGGCGAGAGCAGGCCGCTACCGCGTCCCTGGGCGTTGAGGCGCGCGACATAGGAGGGACTGGGGCCGCTCAGATCGTAGCGATGAGCCACCATCTCCTGCGGGTCCAGCACCCAGCCGTAGCCGAGACCGTGGTCCACGATGGTGATGAAGGTGGCGGCGGCAACGCTGGCCGGCAGGCCCGGCACCGAGAGCTGGGACTCGCGCCGGATGCGTCCGGCGGCATCGCGAAAGATAATCGAGGTGGTGGAACGAGAGATGCTATTGCCATCGGTAAAGCGCTGGTGTTGTTCGGTGACAAACTCGGCAGAGATGGGCTTGCCGGCTACGGCCTTGGCACCCAGCGGCCCGGCGACGCCGATCATGGACGAGGAGATCGAAATGGGTGGAGGCTCAATCTGTACGGTGATGGGGGGGATGCTATCGTCGGCGGCGGCGGGAGAAAGTGCGGTTGGGGCGGAAACGGCTGGAGCGGAAGGGGCTGCAGCCTGTCCCACGACCGCTGGAACCCCGGTGACTAAAACCCCAATCAGCAGAAACCAGGCAGCTTTGAACACCCGAACCACGACCACACGAACACTCATCCCGTAAAACTCCTGACTCATCGGCCGCTTCCTTGGCGGGAAGCGGCACTTGCTCCGCATCTGACGGCCTAATTAATTGGCCACGCGGATGGCCCGGGCAACGCCATCGGGTCCGACCACAACGTCGGCGTTGACAAAGCTATTGCCCACGCTCTGTCCCACGTTGGGCTTGACCTGATCGACCGGAACCTTGATATGCACCACCTGCATCGGACCCGAGCAGACCACCGGATCGCAATACATCAGATTGGAGTATCCCGGCCAGGTCGAGCTGGCCGACTGGGCTACGTTTTGTGCCGCATTGGCAGCTTCTCCCGCGCTGGCCAGATGGATGAGCGGCGAGGCCTCTGCCGGAGCTTGTACCGTCGGCAGCTGGGTCATCGGCGCAGCCTTGGCCACCTGTACGGAACGCGACTTCAAAGAGGCGGAAGCAACTTCCGCCGAAGACCGTGAACCAGTCTGCAGCGTCCGCAACAACGAATGCCGCGAGGCCAGTTTGGCCGTCGCCACGGTGCGCTCCACCGGGGCGGCTACGCCGCTCTGCGGCGCGGCGGCCGCAGGCGCGGTGGCTATCGTGGGCGCGCTCACCGTGGGAAGGCCGTTGTGCAGATGAAGTCCCATGCCCAGCACGGCCAGTGCAACCGCGGCCGCGGAGGCTCCGCTCCACCAGTTGCGCGAGTTCCAATGGCGCACATTCCGCACCTCGGCAGGAGGATGGCCGGTGCCGGGGAAGGTCAGCACCCTGGCCGCAGCCTGCTGCACAGGCTGCGGCTGGGCGACGGCGGCGCGGCGCTGCTGCATCTGCCGGTAGGCGTCCATCACTGCGCGGTCGGCGGCCGGCGAGGGACCCGGGACGGAAACCAGAGCCAGTTTGCGAAGTCCGTTCTGCACCGCACTCCGAGCGCGGTAGTAGGAGGTGCAGCGTTCGCACTGTCGCATGTGCTGGTTCGCATCCGGATGCAAAACCCCGGAGAGCATCTCGTCGATGTGCGCGTCGAATTCGTTACATCTCATAGCAAACACCTTTGTATGATTCCGCCTGCCTGCTTGCCTGACGGCTGAATGCGTGTTTCAAGTTTTTTTGCCAGCAGGGCATGGGCACGGTTGAGCCGGGAACGAATGGTTCCCAGGTTGCACTCCAGCTGCGCGCTGGCCTCGGCATACGACATTTCACAGAGATCACACAGAACCACCACTTCGCGATAGTGCACAGGCAGGGATTGAACGGCTTCGCGGACCAGATCGACGGTCTCGCCTTGCAGGACGTCGGCGATGGTGTCGTGGCTACTCTCCAGCGCAAGCTCGACCTCCTCTCCCTGCTCGTTCTCGGTGACCAGCGGTGCGCTGCGGGACTGAGAACGATAGGCGCGGCGGACAAAGTTGCGGGCAATGCCGAGTAAGAAACGAGAGCACCTGCCCCTTGGACTGATCGAACTTGCCACCCTCTTCTATCAATGTGATGAAGGCGTCCTGGGTGATGTCGTCGGCCAGCGTTGCCGATCCGCTCATGTGCAGAGCGAAGCGGTAGACGTTGGACTTCAACCGTTCGTAGAGCGCAGCAAAGGCTTCCTCATCGCCGGCAACGGCTAGGCGGAGGAGTTCGTGCTCCGAAAGGGTGTCGGTCAACGGCATCGAGCTCACGGCATTACGGACAACCTGAGTCCTACCAGTATTACCGGGAAGGCCAGGGTTAGTTCCACAAAATTAGTTTTACACAGTTTGAGATGTCCGGAGCAGGAAGGATGATGCGCAGCCCGGCTTGATTCCCGTTTTTAGTGCGACAGGTCGTCGGTGGGGTCGCGGTCGTCCCGGTCACGGCTCAGGACGCTGCCAAGGAGCAGGTAGAGGTTGACCAGATTCACCAGCAAAAGCAGGGCTCCCAGCACCGAGGCTTTCCAGCCCTGGGCGTTGTCGTCGTCAAAGTCCTGATAAAAATCGCGGATCTGCTGGGCGTGGGAGCCGGCCAGTCCGGCAAAGATGACCACGGCCACCGAGCTGAGCGACCAGGTGACGTGGGGGGTGGCAAGCGCCAGGTTGACGGCGGCCAGGATCGCGCCTCCGGCGAGAATCATGAAGATGGCGGTGACCGGACGGGCCAGATCGCTGCCGCGCACGTATCCCCACAGCGCGGTGACGGCGTACATGAGTCCGGCACAGAGAAAGACAACCGCCAGGGTGGCCGGCGACAGCAGGGCGGAAAACTCCAATCCGGAGAAGGCGGCATAGGCGAAGAGCAGCACCGCCGCCGGAACGATGCCGAGCTTGGGGACGTAGCGGCTGCACAGGCCGAGAAACAGCACCTGGGTAATGAAGACAGCGCGGACAATCAGTTGGCTGGTAAGCAAGCTCTGCGAGAGCGCCACATTGCCAATCAAGGAGGCGGCCACGGCCGCCGTCAGCAGCATGGCAGCCGAGGCCAGAGCCAGTGCCCGGGCCAGCACCCGGCGATAGGTTTGCTCCAGAGCGTCGTTCAAGGGTTCGTCGATGCCTGCGGATTGGGAAGCAAGCGGAGAGAAGCCGTCGGGGACGGCATCCAGCAGTTGCGGATGGGGGCCTCGGGCGATGCGATTCTCGGCGACCGGCAGGATGCCGCAGCCGTCGGGAATGGGCGGCAGCTCACCGTGCGGCAGACTGGGATCGGTCATGCCGTCCATTGTGCCCTAGAACCCGTGCCGCACACAGATCACGCTGGTAACGAAAGACCCGTGCGTTGCCCCGTCGACACGGCGCAAATCAGCTGGCGGGCCGGGGAACGATGTCGTCTCCGTGGATGTGGAACTGGGCGGAGCAAAGCTCGGAGCCGCAGATGATGGGAACGATTCCGGCCATCTGTTTACGAGTGATGAGGCCAAGGATGGCGCACGACGGACAGGCAAGCACCGCCCAGAAGGGATCGGCCGCATCGCCGCTTTCGCCGGCGTTGTCGAGAACGAAAACCGTTCCGGGGCCCATCTGTTCGGGGATCCACTGGGGGAGATAGTTGATCTCGACGATCATGTGTCACCTCCACAGTCTCAGAAGAGACTGCCTGGTTCAATAGACCTGGTTATGGCCGTACCTTGGCACGAGCGGCGGTTGCCGGGCGTACCGGTTGAGAACCTTTCTTGGGAGCTAGCGAAATCGTGGTGTCCGTGGACGGCGTCGGCGACGGGCACGCGGCGACGGACGCCGCTCCGGCCGCGGGCGCTTCGGCTAAGACCCGCTCCAAAATCGGGCCGATGCAGATGGCGAGCAGGGGCTGCTGGGTGTCGCGTAAGAGGTCGATAACCCCGCGCTCGGAGTCGCAGAGGAAGATGCTCTCGCCGTCGGTGAGAAGATGCAGGCCGGGGCCTCGCGAAAGCAACTCGGCGAGGCGGTGGCCGAACTCGCGGCGCAGCAGACCGATCATTTTGCGGATGCGCTGCAGGCTGAAGCCGCGGCGGCGCAGATCGCTGAGGATGGCCAGCTCGGCCAGATCCTTGGCGGAGTAAAGGCGGCGGTGGCCCTGGCGGGCAGGCACCACGATTCCCTGCTCATCCCACCACTGGAGCTGCCGTGGCGTGAGGGCGGTGCGTTCGGATACCTGACTGGACGTGTAGCTATCGATCATGCCTGCACCAATCCGGACGGCTCAGGACTCGGTCCCCCGACTTTGGATGAACACAGAAGGACAATATGTTTCAAACAAAATCGCCCAACAATGTTGCAATCATCTTATGTCAGCTTTGGCCGAAGTCAAGAGCACAGTTGCCTCCGAATATGAATATCTGTGCATGGGCGCCCGCACAGTCACGGCCAGGCAAGAGGGTGCTATGTTGTCTTCATGCGCCTTGTGATCAATGCAGAAGAACGGAACCTGGCGGCGTCCTTTCTGGACGCGCTGATTGAAGAGCTGGGGATGAAGGGCGACCGCGTCGCCGTGGAACTGAACCGCGAGATTGTGCCCCGCACAAACTGGAGCGCGACCGCCCTGAAGGATGGCGACCGGCTGGAGATCGTGCACTTTGTGGGTGGAGGAACGCCTGGGCCAGGCCCGCGGGGTTAGAGCGAACAACAAAATCCAACCGGACAAACCAAAGGCCGCTCCGGGGGATGAGCGGCCTTTTTGCTACGCCGGTGCTGGTGATCGCACTCCGATCCCGGCGTGTGGAATCTCGTAATGGCTATGAGCGCATCGCTCCGGCCTAGCGCTCCGGAGCGGGCTTGATGTGGTCCCAGGCAACGGTAGCCGGGCTGAAAGAGGACGTAGTGTCCCCGTGACAAAACGCGATCCGGTCGGCCTCACGCAGCGCGTCGCCAATCGGTATCTCGTCTGGAACATTGCAGATGCGGAGGATGCCGCGTTGATCTGCGTTGGCCGTTGGAACCTGCTTCATTCTGCGATCCTCCTGTTTTAGGGAGAACGATCCGTCCCACTCTGACAAGTTGCAAACTACCCGGAGCGCGCTTACTGCGCCGGACTGGCCGTAGCTGGCGGCATGGGCTGCTGCGCCGCCGGAGCGGCCTGCCCAGCCTCGGCGGCCTGCGGCTGCTCGAGGTTGTTGGTCATCAGGCGGACATCGACGCGGCGGTTTTCCGCACGGCCGCGCGCGCTGCTGTTCTGCTCCACGGGCTGGTCCTTGCCCAATCCGATGACGAAGATCTTATGCGGAGGCACGCCGTACTTGGAAGCGAGGTACTGGGTAACGGCTGCGGCGCGGCGCTGGCTGAGCTGATAGTTATAGTCGGCGTTGCCCACCGAGTCGGTCCGGCCTTCGATCTGCACAATGTAGTTTTTGACGGTGGGAACCTGGCTGCCGATCTCATCCAGCTCTGCTTTGTCCTTGGCGGTCAGCACGGCTTTGTCGAAGCCGAAGTGGACGGCGGTTTCCGTGACGGGATGGTAGTTGTCGAAGTTGACCACCCGGTTGGTGAGATCGCTGACGCCGGCGTTGGTGGTGGTGGCGAGCTGCTGGGCCTGGTCGGCCTGCTGCCCGGCGGCCTGCGCCTTCTGGTCGGCGGCTGCGGCTTTGGCATCGACTCCGGCAATGCCGGCCTGGGCGCGCGCATCGGTATCGTGAATGCCGTGAGTCGTCTGCGCGGTGCGCTCATCCAACTCATCGACCTTGTTCATGACCGGGGTGACTTCCCGCGAAACTTCTTTTTTGGTGGTGCAGCCGACGGTGATGGCCATGGCGGCGGTGATCAGAATTGGAATTGCAATGCGTTTCATAAGAGTAGCTCCTCGCGAATACCGGACTCGGGCAGTGTTTCCCCGGAGGCATGCCATGCCTCAGACGGCGAATTAGAGTGCACGCACGATGCCAAGCGAGATGGGCTGCAGATTCAATGAGTTACGCAGATAAAAGGAAACCGGTTCGGGAGATTCCTTCCGCGAGAGGTAGAATTTTCATACTAGCGCCAGCGGGTACGGGCTGACCGACGACCCTCGCGGGCAGCTCAGAAACCATGGATCTCCATCAGAAGATCAAAACGCTTCCCTCCGATCCCGGCGTTTACCTCTACAAGAACGCCGAGGGCGAGGTCATTTACGTCGGCAAGGCGAAGAACCTGCGGGCGCGGGTGCGCTCCTATTTTGTGGAGGGAGCCAGCGAAAACGCCAAGACCGGAAGCCTGCTGCGCGAGGCCGCCGATCTGGAATACATTGTGGTGGGCAACGAGCGCGAGGCCCTGGCGCTTGAAAACAACCTGATCAAGCAGAAGAAGCCGCGCTACAACATTCTGCTGCGCGACGACAAAAGCTATCCCTACATCAAGCTGACCGCCGAGCGCTATCCGCGGGTGTATGTGACGCGCCGGCTGCGCAAGGACGGCGCGACCTACTACGGGCCGTACTTCCCGGCCAACCTTGCCTACCGCGTGGTCGATCTGGTGCACCGCAGCTTTCTGATTCCCTCCTGCAAGATCGACCTGACGCGCGATCATCCGCGACCTTGTTTGCAGTTCCACATCAAGCGCTGCCTGGGGCCGTGCGTCAAGGATCTGACCACTCCGGAGATTTACGCCGAGGCGGTGAAGGACGTGAGGCTGCTGCTGGAGGGCAAGCCGACCGAGCTTTCCGCTTCGCTGCGCGGGCGCATGGAGCGCGCCTCGGAAGAGATGCAGTTCGAGATGGCAGGCAAGTATCGCGACCTCATCACCACGGTGGAGCAGTTGCACGAAAAGCAGCGCATGGACGCCGCCGAAGGCGACGACGTGGACGTACTCAGCTACCACTATGAAAACCATCTGCTGGCCGTGAACCTGTTCCACATGCGCGGCGGCAAGGTGCTGGACCGGCGCGAATTTTTCTGGGAGGAGCTGGGCGAGCTGGAGACCGCAAGACGGATTCCAGGTGGGCGAGTTCTTCAGCACGCTGCTGCAGCAGCTCTACCTGGATGCGCCGTACATTCCGCGCACCATCTCGATTCCGGTGGAGTTTGAAGACCGCGAGGCGCTGGAGGAGCTGCTGAGCGAAAAGCGCGGCACGCGGGTGCACATTGATACGCCGCAGCGCGGAGCAAAGCGCTCGCTGATCGACCTGGTGGGCAGCAACGCCAAGCAATCGTATGAGCAGCGCTTCCGGGTGATGAAGCCGCGCATGGACGTGCTGCAGAGCGCAGTGCAGGAGGTCTTCCAGCTGCCCGAGCTGCCCACGCGTATCGAGTGCTTCGACATCTCGCACATCCAGGGCGCGGAAACCGTTGCTTCGATGGTGGTGTGGGAAGAGGGCAAGATGAAGAACGCGGACTACCGCAAGTTCATCATCCGCACGGTGGAAGGGATCGACGACTTCAAGTCGATGCACGAGGTGGTGACGCGGCGCTACCGGCGTCTGCGCGACGAGGAGCAGGCGATGCCTTCGCTGGTGCTGGTGGACGGCGGACTGGGACAGCTGCACGCGGCGTCCCGCGCGCTGGAAGAGCTGGGACTGGCCGCGCAGCCGCTCGCCTCGATTGCCAAGCGGGAGGAGATTCTGTATCTGTTTGGGCAAGAGGACGAGCCGATTGTGCTGGACCGTCACTCGCCGGTGCTGCTGCTGATTCAACAGATCCGCGACGAGGCGCACCGCTTCGCCATCACCTTCCACCGCAAGCGCCGCGAGATGCGCGACCACAGCACCGAGCTGCGCGAGGTCCCGGGCGTGGGCGGGATGACGACGCGGCGGCTGCTGCAACATTTTGGCTCGCTGCGTGCGGTGAAGCAGGCCAACTACGCAGCGTTGACTGCGGTGGTCACGGACAAACAGGCCAAGGCAATATTGGAGTTCTTCCAGGGCGCGGAGCAGTAAAGCGGGCGGGACAAAAACGGTGATACATATGATGGACTCTGCCCTACTTTGGCCTGTGTCACGGGATCGGGTTATTCGTGGCGCTTTGAAGGTCGCGGCCCCCACCCTTCGAGCAAAGTGCGCTCGAAGAACTGATGGGATAAGAACGAAGGTTTCAGCGGACTCGGTATTCTTTGGTTGAGGACCAAGAAGCTGGGTCAGGAGAAACCTTCATGATTATTGTAGGGTGTGATTTCCATCCCAGTTGGCAGCAGGTTGCGATTTTTGATTTCTCGACGGGAGAGATGGTGGAACGCAAACTGGTCAACGGCAACGGCGAGGCGGAACGGTTTTACCGTTCGCTGCCGGTTCCGTCGCTGATTGGCCTGGAGAGCTGCGGCAACAGTCAGTGGTTTGTGGAGTTGCTGGAGAAGCTGGGGCACGAGGTGTGGGTCGGCGATGCCGCGCAGATTCGGGCCAGTTATGTGCGCAAGCAGAAGACCGACAAGCGCGATGCGGCACACATTTTGAATCTGCTGCGGGAGGGACGGTTTCCTCGGCTGTGGGTTCCGGATGCGGGGGTGCGGGATCTGCGCCAGTTGTTGATTCACCGGCACAAACTGGTGGAGGTTCGGGCTCGGGTGAAGAATGGGTTGCAGCATCTGGCGATGAATCGCGGGATGCAGAAGAAAGCCAGGCTGTGGTCGGAGGCCGGACAGAAGGCATTCAGCGAACTACCTCTGGAAGGCTGGGCGGCGTGCCGGCGGGAGGATCTGCAGGGGTTGCGAGCGATGCTCGATATCCAGGTCGGCAAACTGGACGGGGCAGCGCAACGCGCGGCAGCGGAGAACGAACCGGCGCGGTTGCTGATGACGCAGCCGGGGGTGGGACCGATCACCTCGCTGGCGTTTGTACTGACCTTGGGCGATGTCGCGCGGTTTAAGCGGGGCAAGCAGGTGGCCAGCTATCTGGGGCTGATTCCGCGCGAACACAGTTCGGGCGGCAAACAGCACCTGGGCGGGATCAGCAAGCAGGGCAACCGCTTTGCGCGCATGTTGCTGGTGGAAGCGGCGCAAACGGCCACCCGCTTGGATGAAGGGTTTCGCAAGCAGTATCAACACCGCTGCCACAGCAAGCCGAAGGGTGTGGCCAAGGTGGCGGCGGCACGCAGGTTGGCAGTCCGGCTCTACTGGATGCTGCGCACCAAGACGCCATATCCGGAGATCGTTCGTATCGAGAGCAGCTCGCGGGTGCCCCTGGACGGCGAAAGCTAGTCCGCAGAACTGATTGGGCGCTCTCGCATCCAGACTGGCCCGTGCAAAAGACGGCGCAAAGTAGGCGCCTTGGAAAACGGTAAGGCTGTTTTCCACTTTCGCACCGGCCCGGCGGCTGGATGTTCGCATGGAAGAATCATGGGCCGAAGTCAAAAGCCCGTATCGATGGTTGGTGGAACGAGATGTGCCACCGGAAGTGATCAGCGAGTGATGTTTCCAGAGTCTTGGTCCTCAAACTGTAACTCTGGCGGCAAACCAAGCGGTGCTTGCGCACCGCTCAGGAAAATCTCGCCTTGACAACGCCTTCGTTCTTATCGAGGGGCACCCGCTTGAGTGGGGCAACGGTTTGGTGGCAAGGAGGTGCAGCCAGCCTTTCTGCCGTGAAGTCGTAAGTGGGATTGGGGGATTATAGGATGCGGAAGGATGCCGTTGAAGACATGCTAAACCTAACGCCACTCGAGAAGAAATCATCACGCTGAAAGCAGTGCTGGATATGATCGGGGACATGGTCAACCACGAGACCATGACAGTTCACCTCAGCGACCCTGACAGTTCCGTCATGTTCAAAACGATGACGCACATGGCATTCTTCAATATCATTCTTGTCGATTTGCTGTCCAAACCGAGCGAGTTTTTTACGGGCGACAAGAGCTATATCGACCGATTAAAGGAGATATGTATAAATCCACGCATGGGCGAAATTCAGGACATTCGGGAACTAAGTGAAGCTGTTTGCGCGTTTGCTAGGTGGCTCTCGGAAAAGGTCACAATACAAAATCGTTGGTTTCCGTCGTTAGAGCTGCAAATTGACCTTAGCATCGAGCGCCAGGTCTTCATTAGCATCTGCGGGAACATCACAAAGCACAACTTCACACAGCTAACACGGCAGGCCAAGAGGCTGAGACAAGTTTTTTGCGAAAACGGTGAATCCATCTCCCTTGATAAGTGCATCCTCGCGCTTCAAGATTTCCGCCAGCAGTTTTACGACGACATTTTTCACTATCATTCTTCTACCATCGCAGAGTTCTTGAACAACATCCGGTGGGGCATTTATTCATATGCCGCTCCCGTCAGAGCGCGTTGCGTAGAAAACCGCTATGACGAGGAATTGCGCGTAAACGCTTATACATATCCCTATCCGGGGGATGTAACTTCTGACATGGGAAAAACATGTTATTGGGATTTGATGAACGATGTAATGAGGCAGCCGTGTATTCAGCGGTTTGAAGTGGCTAAGTATCTGAAGATGAGATATTAATTTAGATACCTTTCTCATCAACAAGGTTGCGTTCGGCCAACCACTACTCCGGAACCTCCTGCCAATAGATCGTGACCTGCGTGTTGCCGGAAAGATCCTTCCCTACTTCGACAACTTTTTTGTAGTGGCACTTGGTGCTGGCGTTGGAGGAGTGCTCCAGGTAGCAATCGGTGGGACGCGGGGAGACGAAGACGCGGGAGCGGGGGACGCCGTTGGTGAATGAGTACCAGTACTGCTCGGTCGTGGTGGGCATGAAGAGCCACACTGCGCAGAGGGATATCGCCGCCATGGTCAGCAGGATGAGCAGGCAATACAAGTATGCGGTGAGCGTAGCGGAGAGCGTGGGTCGATCGCCCGGCATGGCATTCCTTCAGTCTTGGCGCATTTTACCAAACCGCGAAGGACTGGACTGGAGGCTTCTAGCGGTTCCACGGAAAGTGTAGTCACTGGCTGAAATGCCTCCTGGGCAGGGTGGCATATTCCAACGGCGCAGGGATTCCTCGCTACGTTTCGGAATGACAACTTAGAAACAACAGCAAGTGCAAAGCCACGAGCGGCCTCGAGGTACATCGACTCTGGAACCGATTTAACCGGCAGCCATGTGGTTATGATTTTTCTCGTTGGGGAGGGCCTTCAGCGCCAGCTGCACCGCGCCTTCGAAGGGCTGACGCTTGCTGAGGCGGATCTGCACTTCAGGGCGGTCGGTGTGCAGGATGTTGCTGAAGACGTTGCGCACGCGGGGCGAGTTGGCAAAGACGCTGCCGGTGATGGCGACCTGCTGGATGGAGTGGCCGATCCAAAGACGGCGCAGCACCACCTGGGTGATGCGGGCCAGTTCGATAGCGGCGGCATTGAGAATTTCGCTGGCGATAGGGTCGCCCGCTTCGGCCACCGCGAGCACGATGGGAAACAGGTCGGAGAAGTTGGGGATGGGATCGCTATGGCAGCGCTGCACCAGTTGTTCGCGAGTGACGATGCTCCAGTGCTTCATGATTCCGGTAACCAGCTGACTGCTGCGTCCCTGGTCCATGGCGCGCAGGCTTTTGGAGACCGCGCGCTGACCGATCCAATGTCCCGATCCTTCATCCGAGACCAGACGTCCCCAGCCGCCGGCGCGGGTTACTTCGCCGCGCTCGTTGCGTCCGAAGGCGACGGAACCGGTGCCGGAGATGCAGACCACGCCGGGGGCTCCGTAGAAGGCGGCTTCAAGGGCGATGACGGTGTCTCCGACCACGCGGACGGCGGCGCGGGGCAGCAGTCCGGCGAGGATTTCCGCGATGGTGGCAGCGACTTCAGGCGAGGCTGCTCCGGCAACTCCGGCACAGACGCTGGCGATTTCGTTGGCGGAAATTCCGGCTGCGGCAACGGCGCCGTGCACTGCTTCGGCAAGAGAGTGGCGGGCAATTTCAGTAGAGACGGAATTGAGATTGCATCCCTTGGCAGCATGGGTTGCAAGCACGGATATACCGTTGGATATCGCGGCCGCAGTCTTGCTTCCGCCTCCGTCAATTCCCAGCACGAATGCCATCGTGCTCTCATTCTGACATACTCTTCTGGACGTAAATATAAGGAAAGACGAAGGGTATTGCTTACGTGGGTACATCGTGAGAGGACTTGCGCATGGCTCGTGCAAGAGCTTGCGCGAAAGCTAAAGATTAACGATTCACCATGCTGTCAATCGTTGTCAACGGGAAGGTAACGCGAACGATAATGGTTGCGCGAATGGACGAAAAAGTGCCTTGCTTTAGGCGGGCACGGCGTGGCGCGTGGCGCGCACCTTGTCATAAATCTTGAGGTACTCGCGGGCGGACACCGGCCAGGAGAAGTCGCGCGCCATGCCGTTGAGCATAAGCTTGCGCCATTCTTTGGGCTTGCGGAAGAGTGCGAGAGCCGCCTGCATGGCCGTGAGCAGCGCTTCCGGGGTGTACTCGTGGAACTTGAAGCCGGTGCCTTTGCCGGTGCGTACATCGTAGGGCTCGATGGTGTCGTCGAGCCCGCCGACGGCGCGAACGATGGGGACGGTTCCGTACTTGAGTGAGTAGATCTGGTTGAGGCCGCAGGGTTCGTAGCGCGAGGGCATGAGGAAGAGGTCGGCGCCGGCTTCGATGCGATGCGCCATGGCATTGTCGTATCCGACACTGACGGCGAAGCGTCCGGGATACTGGCGGACGAGACGGCGGAAGCGATCCTCGTAATCCTTGTCTCCGGCGCCGAGGGCGACGACGTTCACATTTTCATGCGCCAGGCGGTCGGCGGCGAGGGAAAAGAGATCGAAACCTTTTTGGGCTGCGAAGCGCGAGACGATGCCGACGATGGGCGCGGTGGATTGCGGGTCGAGCGCGATGCGGCGCAACAGATCGCGGCGGCACTCGTGTTTGCCTTCCAGCGAATCTGCCGAATAATGGGCGGCGATCCAGGGATCGCTGGCGGGATTCCACTCGTCGTAATCCACGCCGTTGAGAATGCCGGCAACGGTGGAGGCGCGGTCGTGCAGAACACCCTCCAGGCCGAAGCCATACTCGGCGGTCTGGATCTCCTGCGCGTACTTGCGGCTGACGGTGGTGATGAAGTCCGCGTAGATGAGCGCGCCCTTGAGGAAGTTCACCTTGCCGAAGAACTCCAGCTTGCTGATGGTGAACAGGTCCCAGGGCAACATGAGGAGCGGCAGCGTGTCGGGGGAAAAGACTCCCTGGTAGCCGATGTTGTGGATGGTGAAGACCGAGGGAACTCCCTGCAGCGCGGGGTCTTCTTCGTAAAGGGTGCGCAGGAGGACGGGGATCAGCGCGCTCTGCCAATCGTGGCAGTGGAAGACGTCGGGAACGCCGAGGACCTTGGCCGCCTCCAGCACGGCGCGGCAGTAGAGCGCGAAGCGCTCGGCGTTGTCACGATAATCGCCCAGGGGCGTGCCGTAGAGGCCGTCGCGATCGTAGAAGGGTGGATAATCGATGAAGTAGTAGCGGACGCCGTGGTGCTTTCCGCCGTCGACCACGGCGCAGAAGCGGTAGCGGTCATCAAAGGGAACGGTAATGCTGGCGATGACGGTGCGCGGTTCTTCGAGATGGATCTGCGTGCCGCGGTACAGAGGCAGGTAGACTGTGACTTGGTGGCCAAGTCCGGCGATGGCGCGGGGAAGAGCCCCGACTACATCGGCCAATCCTCCGGTTTTCGAGTATGGAACACACTCGGATGCAGCGAACAGCACGTGCACGGGGCCTCCGCACAAGCAGGAACAAGAGTTGGATGCGCGCGACGTGGACGACGCGCCAGCGTGCAGTCTAACAGGCTGGCGAAAGACAGCGAAAGGCGGTCAAACTTTGTTGAAGGTTGGAGCGAAACAGATGGCGAGCGGCCGCAAGCCCAAATTGGGGCAGAACTTCCTAGTGGACCTGGATGCGATGCAGCGGATTGTGGACGCGCTGGGCGACATCTCCGAGACCACGGTGGTGGAGATTGGTCCGGGCGAGGCGGCGCTGACCGAGCTGCTGGCCAAACGCGCGGGCCGGCTGATTGCCGTGGAGCTGGACCGGGTGCTGGCGGCGCAGCTGCGCATGCGCTTTACTCCGCTGACCAACGTGGAGATTCTGGAGGCGGACATTCTGCAGGTGGACCTGGGAACAGTACTGGGTTCCACGCCGGGGCCGCTGCGCGATCTGCGTCCGACGGGGTTGTTCAAGACGCAGGTGGTAGGCAATCTGCCGTACTACATTACGACGGATATTCTGCTGAAGTTGTTTTCCGCGGGCAGCCGAATCGAGACGCTGGTGCTGATGGTGCAGAAGGAAGTGGCCGACCGCGTGGTGGCCGGGCCGGGAACGCGCGATTATGGGCTGCTCTCCGCCACGGCGCAGATGTATGGCACGGTGCAGAAGCTGTTCGAACTGGGACCGGAATCGTTTGATCCGCCGCCCAAGGTGCGCTCGGCGGTCTTCCGGATGAAGATGCGGCCGCGCTTTGCCGAGCTGGGAGTGGACGAGGCAGGCTTTATCGGATTTTTGAAGACAATGTTTGCGCTAAAGCGAAAAACCGTGAACAACAACCTGAAAGTGGCCTACGATAAGGAGGCTGCAAAGGCAGCCCTGGCACGCGTAGGAATTGCGCCAACCACGCGCGCCGAGACGATTGGGTTGGAAGAGATGGCGCGGCTGTACGTTGAGCTTAAGGGCCGCGAGATTAAGACCCCGGAACCGAAGAACGTTGAGGTGAAGAACCGGGAGGTGAAGCGATGATTGGGCAGAATAAGACGGTGCCGAGAATGACCATGGTGCGCGAACCGGCGGTAGCCGGGCAATTCTATCCGCGGTCGGAGAAAGAATTGCTGAGCGAAGTGCAGAAATTTCTGGAACGCGGCGCTCAGGACGACGGCCCGCGGGTGCGGGCGCTGGGAGTGATTGCGCCGCATGCCGGCTACGTGTATTCGGGCGCGGTGGCGGGAGCGGTGTATGCCCATATTGAAGTGCCGAAAAGGGTGATCGTGCTCTGCCCCAACCACACCGGGATGGGCGAGCCGCTGTCGATCATGAGCGAGGGCAGCTTCCGCACGCCGCTGGGCGATGTGGAGATTGACCGCCCGCTGGCCGAGGCGCTGAAGCGGGGTTTCCCGCTATTGCGCGAGGACGCGGCGGCACAGCTCCGCGAACACGCCGTGGAGGTGCAGCTACCGTTTCTGCAGGTGCTGCGCAAGGACGTAGCCATGGTGCCGATCACGGTGGGGATCGGCCAGTTTGAGGTGCTGAGCGCGCTGGGCGTGGTGATGGCCAGGGTGATTGCCGAGTGCGGCGAGCCGGTGCTGATGGTCGCATCCAGCGACATGAACCATTATGAGGGCGATGAGGAGACCCGAGTGAAGGACGCGATGGCCATCGCCAAGGTTTGCGAACTGCAGCCCAAGGGACTCTACGATACGGTGCGCGGGCAGGACATCTCGATGTGCGGCTATGGCCCAGCGGTGGCGATGCTGACGGCGGCGCTGAGGATGGGCGCGACCTCGGCCGAGTTGGTGAAGTATGCGACCTCGGGAGACGTCTCCGGCGACCGGGAACACGTGGTGGGGTATGCGGGGATCGCGGTGAGCTAGGGGTAAAGGTTTCAAAGTTTCAAGGTTAACGGCAAGAGCAAAGGCAGGAACACGAGGGATGAGCCGGGTTGATTCCCACCTTAACCGCGCAAAGGCAGCGGCGAAGGTGGGGCATCCGGCTTTTTACTTTAACGGCGGCCACCGCCTCCGCCGTGGAATCCTCCGCCTCCAACGCTGCCGCCACCGTGGAATCCACCTCCGCCGCTGAATCCACCTCCGCCGCTATGAAATCCGCTGCCGCCAGTGAAGCCTCCGCCGCCGCTGAAGTGCGGCGCGGAGCTGACGGGAGGTGCGGAGTAAGTGCGCGGAGCGTAGGCGCGCGGAGCAGTGCTGCCATAGGAGTAGGCTCGCGGACTCTCTCCCGAATAGGCAGTACCGCGGGGAGCGCTGCGCAACTCGCCACCCGAACTCTCGGGAGGACGATTTGCGTCATAGGCAACACGGCCGGAAGTGGGTCGCGTGACATAGTAGGCTCCCCTCTGGCCGCCGATGAGCGAGCCGGCGCGATTCGACGCCGCATTTCCGTGGACGAAGTTGGAGGATGCGCCGGAGCGCGCCGCAGAGCGGGTGGCGGCTGCCGTTGGCGAAGCTGCGCCGGAGGTCCTGGCGCGAGTCGGGTTGTCGAATGCCGTGCTTTCCTGAGTCATGGACGCATGAGTGATGGACGCGTGAGTCACGCCGATGGGGCCGACGCGGAGATTGGAGCCAGCGACGGCGACCGTGCGGTGCGATGAGCCGGTGGGTGGACGCGGCGCGCTGAAGCCATGCGGCGCGGAAGCCAGTGCGGGCTGCGGATGGAAGCCGCCGCCGTGGTCAAAGCGGCCGCCGTGGTCGTGATGCGGGCCAGGATGCCACCACCAGCCGCGTCCGTTGATGTAGTTCCAGTTGCCGTAATAAAAGGGATACCAGCCCCAGGGATAGGCGGAGACGAAGGTCCAACCCCAGTCAGGGTAATCGCACCAGGCACCGTTATCGAATGGGTTCCAGTCGGGGCCGACGTCGTTGGGCTGCCAGCTTTCGCCGTAGCCGGGAATGTCCTGATAGGCACCGTAGTAGTCGAGGTCGGCCTGGCCGCCGTAGGCTTCGGGGTTCTCGTTTTCGGAATACTGGGCTCCGGCGGCGGCGTATTGATCGTCGTACTGGTTGCGCTGCTGGTTCCAGGCGTCTTCGTTCTGCGGCGGCACATTGTCCACGCGCGCGGCGCTCTCCGGCTGGCCGAGGATGTAGTTGTAGCTTTGGCCGCCATGGATTTTGGCGTTGCTGGCATCGTCAAGCGCCTCGACCTCGCCATCGGTCACGGAAAGCAACGCGACCTGCTCCTCCACGTTGAAGCGCAGGTGAGCAGGCTGGGTTATGGCAAAGGCTTCCCCATCAGGGCTCTCGATGCGAAAGATCTCGTGATCGTTGAGCCGGGCGTTGACATAGACGAGGCCGGAGTCCACCTCGACCTGGGTCGCCGGCGATCCGTCCGGGGCAAAGGAGAGCTGCTTCAGCGAGATTTGCGCGGGGCCGATGAGACGAACGCTGCTCCCATCCTCGAACTCCAGCTCGGCTTTGGAATCTTCGGCGGCGTAGAGGCGCATGCCTTCGGCGAGGGGCATGTTGTCGATGGCCTGCTCCCAGCCTTGAGCCTGGTTGCCCGTAATGTTGCGATCGACCTGCACGTCTCCCTGGGCCAGGCTGAGGCGGGCGATGCGGACATTGGGGCTGGCCGCAGCAGCCAGGGACGGTAACGCCGCCAACGCTAGAAATGCGATGGTGAGTGAGAGGAGCCGGATTCCACGGGCTGTCATAGTGGCACTCCTGCTGTCATACAGTATGAACTCCGGCGCAGGAAGGAAGATGCGGAAAGATTGTAAAGAATGGTTTCCGCGGCGGAGAATCGAACGACAGCTCCGATTGAGACGCTGCGACTTAGCGCGGCGC
Source organism: uncultured Acidobacteriota bacterium (assembly GCA_963732315.1). GTDB lineage: Bacteria > Acidobacteriota > Terriglobia > Terriglobales > Acidobacteriaceae > TOLSYN. The sequence goes on along the minus strand of CAVSYY010000018.1, from coordinate 831,086 downwards.
TGCGGACTGGCGCTGCAGAGTGGCTGCGGTGTGGATGTGGCAGATGGCGATGGCCAGGGCGTCGGCGGCATCGGCGGGCTGCGGCAATTCTTTCAGGTTGAGCAGGCGGGCCACCATGACCTGCACCTGCGCCTTTTCGGCACGTCCATAGCCAACCACCGCGCTCTTGATGGCCAGCGGCGCGTAGGAGACGACGGAGAGCCCGTGCTGCGCCGCCGACATCATGGCGACTCCACGAACGTGTCCTAACTTGAGCGCGCTTTTGGCGTTGACGGAGTAGAAGACATCCTCGATGGCGACCACCTCGGGGTGGTACTCGAGGATCAGCGCCGAGAGACCGTCGAAGACCTTTTTGAGGCGGAGTTCCAGGGCTTCGCGGGGAGAGAGCCGGATGGCTCCGCAGGTGAGGCAGGTGAGCGCCCGGCCATCGCCTTCGACAATGCCAAAGCCGGTGTATTCGCCGCCGCAATCCACGCCCAGGACTCGCATAGGAGAAGTGTAGCTGAGAACCGGTTTCAAAGTTTGTGGAGCGAAGACAGGGTGCACAGGGCACATCTGCGGACTGCGGCAGATGTGGGGCACCTGAGCTGGTCGGCTATACTCGATCTGCAAAATTCATAGCGGAGAAAAGCGATGCGGAGTTCGCGTTCCATAGACCTGTTCCAGCGCGTGATTGCGTACTTATCGATGGTGGCAATGCTGACGTCCGGCGTGGCGGCGCAGACGGGGACGCTTCCGGATGCGCCCAAGCCGGGTGCGGAGATTGGCTTGCAGAACGGAGCGGCGGTGAATCCTGCGGGGCAGCCGGAGTACACGGCTCCGCTGCAGCCGTATATGAAGCCGCATGCGGTGCTGGGGATATGGAAGCCATATGTGCCACATTTGCTTCCGCAGCCGGTGCTGAAGAACAGCGACCGGCTGCACAGCCTGATCCGCGACAACAAGCTGATGCTGTCGTTGAACGACGCGGTGGCGCTGGCGCTGGAGAACAACTTCGACATTGCGATTGCCCGCTATAACCTCGACATTGCCAACACCGACTTGCTGCTGGCCAAGGCGGGCGGGACGGTGCGCGGCGTATCGACCGGTCTGCTGACGGGAACGCCGGGCGGAAATGCGGCTTCGACCAGCACGGCGGGTTCGACGGGCGGAGGGTCGGGCGGGACTTCGGTGGGCGCAGGAGGATCAGGCTCGGGCTCGGGCGGGCTGGTGATCTCGACCCAGAACACGGTGGGCTCGCCGATCGATTCGTTTGATCCGGTGCTGGCGGGGACGATTTCGTGGGACCGGCAGCTGATGCCGCTTGCCACTCCCTTTATTTACGGCGGCGTCCCGGCATTGACCGAGAACACCAACCAGTACAACTTTACCTACACTCAGGCGTGGACCACGGGAACGCAGGCGCAGGTGTCCTACGACAACCAGCGCCTGAGCCTTCCGACGAGCATTCCACCCGAGTTTTTTCCGTTCAATCCGGAGTTCGACAGCTCGTGGAAGGTGCAGGTGCGGCAACATCTGCTGCAGGGCTGGGGGCTGAACAACAACCGGCGTGAGATTCTGATCGCCAAAAACGATATGAAGGTGACCGACGCCAGCTTCCGCGCGCAGGTGATCTCCACGGTGGCGCAGATCCAGAACATTTACTGGGATCTGGTGAACGCCTATGAAAACGTGAAGGTGCAGCAGACCGCACTGGAATTTGCCAACCGCACGCTGACCGACAACAAGAAGCAGGTAGCGATTGGGACGCTGGCGCCGATTGAGGTGGTGTCAGCCGAGTCTTCGGTGGCATCCGCGACACAGAACCTGATAACGGCCGAGACCAACCTGCAGTTGGAGCAGCTGATTACCAAGAACGCCATTGCGAGGAACTTCGACGATCCGGAGCTGACGGCGGCGCAGGTGATTCCGACCGACACGATGGCGCTGAGCGGGGAGCCGGAGGCGCCGGTGGACGAACTGGTGCAGTACGCGCTGGAAAACCGCCCCGAGCTGCTGGAGAGCGAGCTGAACCTGCGCAATGGCGAGATCAACAACAAGGCGGCCAAGAACGCGCTGCTGCCGACGCTGGACCTGGTGGGTTACTACGCGGCGCTGGGACTGAACAACAATTATGGCGACACCTTCAGCAGCCTGGTGAACCGGACGAATCCGGACAAAGGGGGGTACATTTCTCTGACGGTGCCGCTGCGCAACCGCGCAGCGCAGGCCAACCAGATGCGCTCGGAGCTGGAGTACCGGCAGAACCTGCTGAACTTCCAGCAGCAGAAGAACCAGATCAACCTGCAGGTGCGCAATGCGGCGTTTGCCCTGCAGCAGGCGCGGGCAGGAGTGGAGTCGGCCAGGGCGGCGCGCGACTATGCCCAGCAGAGCCGCGAGGCGGAGGAGAAAAAGTACGCGCTGGGCGCTTCGACCAGCTACCTGGTGCTGCAGCAGCATAGCAACGAGACGCAGGCCGCTTCTAACTACGTGGCGGCGCTTTCGACCTATGAAAAGGCGCGGGTTGCACTGGACCAGGTTACGGCGTCGATCCTGGACCGCAACGGAATCTCGATGGAGGACGCGGTGAGCGGGCAGGTGACGCATATCCCGTCGATTCCCGGGTTGCAGCCGAATTCGACGCCGGCGGCGGTTGGGGAGCAGCCGGCGGCAAAATAGTTTGCTATCTTTTTGGAGGGCTGCGCGTCTAAATGGGTGTAGGCTCCTGATGACGTTTCAAGGCCGGTGATGTTCCTTTCGCATGAGGAACTCCCGGCCTTATCTTTTTTGTAGCGGCCTAGTTATATTTTTTCGAATACGGGAATCCTTTTATCTGGTAGGCGCGTCCAATTCTGTGTAACCTCCTGATGAAGACTTCAGGCCGGGGTGCCCTCGTGAGGGAGGGCTCCCGGCCTAAACTTTTTTGGAGGCTTTTCTGACAGCCTGCGATCGCCCAACTTTCGATAACCATCCAGAGAACCTTTTTGCAGTCTAGCGCGTCTAACGATATGTAACCTCCTGATGAAGCCTTCAGGCCGGGTAGCTCCTCGTGAGGGAGGAGCTACCCGGCCTAAACTTTTTTGGGGTGGAGATGCGCGGTGCGGCAGAGCCGGCGGCTCTCAGAAATTGAGTGTTCAGAGTTCTATTCGAGCGGCGCATTGCGCGCTATGATGGACGGCGATTTGGAGCAGGCATGCGGCACTGGAATCAAGGGGGCTCCCGGAGATGGGAAACACAGGCAGGATTCGCGTACTGGTGGCAAAGCCGGGGCTGGATGGACACGACCGGGGCGCCAAGGTGATTGCCCGCGCATTGCGCGACGCCGGGATGGAAGTGATCTACACGGGGCTGCGGCAGACTCCGGAGATGGTGGTGAGGGCGGCGCTGCAGGAAGACGTGCAGGTGATCGGATTGTCCATTTTGAGCGGAGCGCACAACGCGATTGTGGCGCGGATTGCCGCACTGCTGAAGCAACAGAAAATGGACGACGTGCTGCTGCTGGTGGGCGGCATCATTCCCGATCAGGATATTGCGGTGCTGAAAGCGGCGGGAGTGAAGGGCGTGTTTCCACCGGGCACTCCATTGGCGGATATTGTGCGGTTCATCCGCGAAAACACGATGAACAGTGAAAACCGAGCACCGCGCGTGTCCGCGGCGTAGAAGAGAAAGCATGGGCCATGTCTCTCCCCGAGCAACTGACTAAGCTGGTGCAATCGACGACCGGACCGTCGCCATGGTTCTGGGAGACCTTTCCCGAGGCGCACGGCGGTGGCGTGCGGCGCTACAGGTGGCGCTTCCACGGACAGGAAGAGGGATTGCACTATGTGGTGACGCTGCATGGCGAGGGCGAACCGGAAAAGCCGCGGCTGGCGCTGAACACCTTGTGCCGTCCGTTCCTGATCGACGAGGGCAGGTTGGGAGTGTGGTGTCCGGAGGGACGGGAGCTGCGCTTTGCCTGCTTTGAACTGGACCGGTTGCAGGCGTTCGGGCTGGAAGAGGTCGCGGGGTGGTTCTCGCCTTCGAGCGAACGGATTTATGCGGCAACGGCCCCGACGGGCGAATTTTTTGTGAGTATCGAGGCAGGTGCAGGAATCCATCCAATTGTGGTGCCGGAGAGCTTCCGCACGGTGGACGAACTGCTGACGCCCACCAACCTTCCGACGGCGGGTAGAGACGATCCGGCATTCGCCATCTTCGTGGTGTATCCGCAGGCGGGACTGCTGGAGGTTCTGCCGCAGAACTGGATTACGCGGGTGAACTACGACGTGACCAATCACTGGATTACCCGCGCGGCGCGCGACCCGGAGACACACCGGATCGCAGGCGAGCTGCTGCGGGTGGGAGTGTTTGAGCTGGCGGAGAACGGACGGGACTTCAGCCGCTGGCTGTGAGCTGAAAACAACGGCAAAAGAAGATCAAAGACGACTCCGGCTGATGGGAGCGTTTCCCCACATTCGCCAAAAGATGGCGGATGTGGGCTACCCGGTGTGATTCCTTTCCCTCACTTCATAACCAACCTCGCGCATCAAGCTGCTAAGCAGCAGCGGTGGACGCGTGTGCCTTGTTGGCATGCGATGCTGGGCGCGTGATTGCCGACACCAGGTTCCTCCCCAGCACAGCCGAGGCGGTGAGAACTCCGCCCAGCAGGGCGCCGGTGACGCCGAGCAGGCACACGTCCTGCCCCGTGAGGTAGAGGCCGCGCACGGCGGTTTGGGGCGCGAGGCAACGCAGAGCAAAGCGTTGCGGAGCGACGCTGAGGCCATAGGCTTCGCCGTGGCTATAGTTCATGAAGTGGCGGGTGGAAAGCGGCGTGGACAGTTCGGCGACATCGAGTTTGCCGCGCAGCGCGGGAACATGCTCCTCGAGGCCATGGCGCAGGCGCTCCGTCATGAGCTGCTTGAACTCGTCGTACTGCTGGCCGCGACGTTTCCACGCAGTGTTCTCCCATTGGCGGAACCACTCGTAGGGCGCCGGGGTGATGACTTCCACCGTGGCGCGGCCGGGATGGCGGCGCTCGAAGTCCGGGTCCTTGGCCGAAGGAAATGAGACAAAGAGGACCGGAAATGGCGCCGATGGGTCGGCGTAGAAGCGGGCAACGTTGGCATCGTGATCCGGCGTGGGATAGATCCAGAGATTGGTTCCGGTGAGGCCGAGTTCGCGCGCGCTTTGCCGGATGCCAACGTAGAGGCACAGGTGCGCCTTGGATGGGGGAACAGTGCGGAGTTCCGCGAGGGCCGAGGAGACGCCGGGAGCGTCTGGCGGCAGGAGCGAGGCAAAGGTGTTCCAGGCTCCGGCGTCGCTAATGACGGTTGAGGCGCGCAGCTCGCGGCCATCCTTCATACGCACGCCCACGGCGCGCTGAGCGCGGTCGAGGAGAACCTGGCTGACCTCGGCGTTGAAGACGATGCGGCCACCGGCGGCTTCGATGACGGGCGCGATTGCCGCCGCTATGCTCGACGCTCCTCCGACGGGATAACTGGCTCCTTTGAAATAATGTGCGGCGATCATGGCGTGGGCGGCAAAACTGCTTTGAGAGGGCGGCAGTCCGTAGTCTCCCCACTGCGCGGTGAGGACGCCGATCAACTCGCGGTTGCTGGTGAATTCGGCGAGGACCTCGGCGGTGGGACGGCGGGCCCAGCGCAGGAAGGGTGCGCGCAGCAGCGGGCCGGCGAGGCGGGCGAGCGGACGCGGCAGGGCTTTTTCGGTGAAGTACAAGGGGCTCGTGCGGACGCAGGATTGCACCGCCTGAAGGTAGCGGTCAATGGCGCGATGCTCGCTGGGGAAATACGACTTCATGTGCTCGCGAAAGCGCTCCAGGCCGGCGACGAACTGGTACTCGCGGTCGGCGATGAAGATGCGGTCGTAGATTTCCGGCATGGCGTTCCATTGCAGGCGGCCGCCGGTGAGGTGGTCGAGGGCCGCGCGCACGGGAGATGCCGGGTTCCGCAACTGGCCGACGTAGTGGACGCCCACGTCCCACTCGTAGCCGGGGCGGTGAAAGGCGTGGGTGAAACCTCCGGCGACATAATGGCGCTCCAGCACCAGGACACGCTTGCCGGCGTTCTGCGCCAGCAGCGCGCCGGCGGCGAGTCCTCCGATGCCCGAACCGATGACGATGACGTCCCAGTTGTCGGCGATGGGATCTTGGTGGTAGGAAGAACCGACGGTGGTCATGTGTGCGCCTCCAAAGCTGTCCGCATGGTGCTTCAATTCCCTATGTGGACAGCGACCACATTCTCACTCCGAGATGTTGGCGTTGTCAACATTTTTCTGCTATAAATCGTAATGCGATGAAACAAAAGCGGCCGTATCACCATGGAAATCTGAAGCGGGCGCTGCTGGACGCTTCGCTGGAGCTGATCCGCGAGGTGGGACCCGAGGGGTTTAGCCTGCGGGAGGTGGCGCGGCGCGCGGGCGTTTCGCACAACGCTCCGTACCGGCACTTCCGCGACAAGGGCGAATTGCTGGCGGCGGTGGCGGCCGAGGGATTCGACCGGCTGACGGAGTCGATGGCGCAAGCGGCCGAGAGCGGGAAGGACGCGCTGGACCGCTTCCGGCTGAGCGGGCGAGGCTATGTGCAATTTGCGCTGAGGTACCCAGAGCACTTCACGGTGATGTTCGAGACGCCAAAGCACCGCGAGATGTATCCGGAGGCCCTTGCGGCGGGCGAGCGGGCGTTTGCGGCGCTGGTGGGATACATCGAAGCATGTCAATCTTCGGGATCTCTGTCGGCGGGCGACTCGGGGCGGATCGCGCTGCTGGCGTGGTCGATGGTGCATGGCGTGGCCAAGCTTGCCGTCGCCAGGCAGTTCCCTTTTGCGGGGATGGCGGAGACGTTGGAGTTCACGGATGCAGCGGGGCGGGCGCTGATGCGCGGGATTGGGAATGGCGGGGTTGGAAATGACGGGGGCAAACGCAAGGGCAAAAACCCCACTCAAGCAAAGGAGGCTTGAGTGGGCCACCGGCTTTGCTCCGCCATTGCTTGTTGGCCGCGCCTCTTGTAGGCTGGTCCGTTTGCATCTGACTGGGGTGAGGACGAGCGTGGCGAAATCGACTACGATCCACAACCAACTGACGAGCACGCTGGAGACGGGCGGGGCGCGCTACGCGCGCAATGCGGAGTCGATGCGGGCGCTGGTGGCGGAACTGCGCGCCGAGGAGCAGACGATTCGCAAGGGCGGCGGAGCCAAGGCCATTGAGGCACAGCACAGGAAGCATCGACTGACGGCGCGGGAGCGGATTGCGCTGCTGCTGGACCAAACCGATAACGGCGCGGAGACAGAGTGGTTCGAACTTGGACTGCATGCGGCGCACGGGATGTATGAGGAGTGGGGCGGAGCTCCGGCGGCAGGAGTGGTAACCGGACTGGGACGGGTGGCGGGACGGCTGTTTATGGTGATCGCCAATGACGCGACGGTGAAGGCCGGCGCGTTCTTTCCGATGACGGCGAAGAAGGTGATCCGGGCGCAGACCATCGCCATGGAAAACAGCCTGCCAACGATTTACCTGGTGGACAGCGCGGGGGTCTTTCTGCCACTGCAGGAAGACGTGTTTCCCGATCAGGACGACTTTGGGCGGGTCTTCCGCAACAACGCGGTGATGTCGGCGCGGGGGATTCCGCAGATAACGGCGATTATGGGGATGTGCGTGGCCGGAGGCGCGTATCTGCCGGTGATGTGCGATCACGTGCTGATGACCGAGGGGAGCGGATTGTTTCTGGCGGGTCCGGCGCTGGTGCAGGCGGCGATTGGACAGAAGATGTCTGCCGAAGAGCTGGGCGGCGCACGGATGCACGCGGAGATCAGCGGGACGGTGGACTTCCACGAGCCGAACGACGAGGCGTGCATTGCGCGGGTGCGGTCGCTGGTGGAAAAGATGGGCGCGCGGCCGGAGGCTCCGTTTGACCGCGCAGAGGCGGTGGCGCCGAGGTATGAGGCGGAGGAAATTTACGGCATCTTCGACGGTGTTCTCGGCAACGACGCGGCGCGTCAATACGACATGCGGGAGATCATCGCGCGGGTGGTGGACGACTCGCGCTTCGACGAATACAAGCAGGGCTATGGCGAGACGCTGCTGTGCGGGTATGCGCGCATCGACGGACACGCGGTGGGGATTGTGGCCAATCAGAAGCTGAACGCTACGCAGATCGATGCCAGGGGCGACAAGCGCACCGAGTTCGGCGGAGTGATTTACAAGGAGAGCGCGGAAAAGGCGGCGCGCTTCATCATGGACTGCAACCAGGGGCGGATTCCGCTGGTGTTTCTGCACGACGTGAACGGCTTTATGGTGGGGCGCGACGCGGAGTGGAGCGGCATCATTCGCGCGGGGACGAAGATGGTGAACGCGGTGGCCAATTCGGTGGTGCCGAAGATTACGGTGATCGTAGGCGGCTCGTTTGGCGCGGGGCACTATGCGATGTGCGGCAAGGCATACGATCCGCGATTTGTGTTTGCCTGGCCCACGGCGCGCTATACGGTGATGAGCGGCGAGGCGGCGGCGGGCACGCTGGTGGAGATCAAGGTGAAACAGATGGAGCGCGAGGGCAAGACGGTGGACGAGGCGGCGCGCAAGGAGCTGTATGATTCGATCTGCGCCACGTACACGGAGCAGATGAAGCCGCAGTATGGGGCGGCGCGGCTGTGGATCGACAAGATCATCGACCCGGCACGGACACGCGAGGCGCTGGCATGGGCGCTGGCGGCGGCGCGGTGCAATCCGGTGGTGGAGAAATTCAGCGTGGGGATTTTGCAAACGTGAGCGCCGGAAGCGAGAACGTGGTGAAGATCGTGGAGTGTCCACGCGATGCGTGGCAGGGATTGACGCGGCACATTCCGGCCGAGACCAAGGCGGAGTATCTGCGGGCGCTGGTGGGCGCAGAGTTCAAACACATCGATGCGGTTTCGTTTGTGTCGCCGCGTGCGGTGCCGCAGATGGCCGACAGCGAAGACGTGCTGAAGCGGCTGAATCTGCCGGAACTCGATCCGGCCGGCGATGTGGAGATTATCGGCATTGTGGTGAACGAAAAAGGTGCCGAACGGGCGCTGGCCACCGAAGCGGTGCGCACGCTGGGATTTCCCTACTCGATCAGCGAGACGTTTTTGCAGAAGAACCAGAACCAGTCGGCGGAGGAGAACAGCGAGGCGCTGGAGGCGGTGTGGCGCAAGGCCGACGAAAACGGGTTGGAGATGGTGGCCTATGTTTCGATGGCGTTCGGCAATCCGTATGGCGATGCGTGGGACGTGGACGAGGTAGTGCAGGCGGTGCAGAATATCGCCGACCTGGGGATTCGGACGGTTTCGCTGGCGGACACGGTGGGAGTGGCGTCCGCGGAGATGGTGGCCGAGGTGATGGGTGCGGTGGTGAGTGGGTGCGAGGGGATCGAGGTGGGTGCGCATCTGCATGCCCGGCGGGAGCAGGCGGCGGCGAAGATTGTGGCGGCCTACGAGGCGGGCTGCCGGAGGTTCGATTCGGCGCTGGGCGGACTGGGCGGATGTCCGTTTGCGCAGGATGCGCTGGTGGGCAACGTGCCGACCGAGGTGGTGCTGCGCACGCTGGCCGAACGCGGCGCGCAGGTGCCGCTCCGCAAGCCACTGGAGAGTGTGCTGCGGATGAGCGAGGACATTGCACTGCGGTTTGCGCGGTAGGCGGATACAAGCGTAAGCTGTGGCCGCCATGTACACCACACTCAAGCTGACGCATGAAAACAAGATTGCGACGCTCACCCTGAACCGGGCGGATCGGCGCAACGCTATCAATCAGGCGATGATCGACGAACTGTTGGAGGCTTTCGCGGAGGTGGAGCAATCCGCCGCGCAGGCGCTGATCGTCTGCGGCGAGGGCAAGGCGTTTTGCGCCGGGATGGACCTGGAGGATTTGCGCGCGTTGGCCGCGCAGACAGAAGCGGAGAACCATAGCCACAGCCAGCGCATTGCAGCGCTGTTCCGCGCGCTGTACGAGTTTCCCAAGACAACGATTGCGGCAGTACACGGGCCGGCCACGGCGGCGGGCGCGGGACTGGCCACACTTTGCGACTTTACGCTGGCTTCGCCGGAGGCGCGATTCGGCTATACCGAGGTGCGGATCGGATTCATTCCGGCGGTTGTGGCGGCGTTCTTGGTGAGGCAGGTGGCCGAGAAGCACGCGCGCGAACTGCTGCTGACGGGACGCATCATCGGCGCGCGGGAGGCTTATCGCATCGGGCTGGTGAACGAGATGGTGGAAGAAGGCGAGTTGCACCAACGGGCACACCGGCTGGCGGAAGAGCTGCTGGAGAATTCTCCGGCATCGCTGCGGGCGACCAAGGCGGTGCTGCGGAGATTTGAAGGCGAGGCGCTGAGCCGAGACTTGGAGATAGGGATGGAAGCGAACGCAGCGATGCGGCAGACGGCGGATTTCAAGGAAGGCGTGGCGAGCTTTCTGGAGAAGCGCAAGGCGCGGTGGAGCGAGTAGAAGCAGGTTTCAAAGTTTCAAGGTTTCAAGACTGGAAGAGGAGTTTGCAGCATTTTAAAAACATGAGCAGATTCAGCGAGATTACGCTGCGGGTACGCTACGCCGAGACGGACCAGATGGCGGTGGCGCATCACTCGAACCACATTGTGTGGTTCGAAGTGGGACGAATCGAAATGCTGCGGCAACTGGGCTTCAGCTACATTGAGATGGAACAGGACGGGATGAACCTTCCGGTGGTGGAGATTCGGTGCCGGTATAAGCATCCGGCGCGCTACGACGACGAGGTGACGATTCGGACGCGGTTGGCGCACATGCGGAGTTCGATTCTGCGCTTTGCGTACGAGGTGGTACGCAAGTCCGACGGGCGTCTGCTGGCCGAGGGCGAGACCGTGCACGTAGTGGTGGGGAGCGACATGAAGATGACCCGGCTGTCAGATAAATACCGGATTGCGCTGCTGGCGGCAGCGGACGAGGACGCAGCGAGATCGTAAGAGCGAGCAGAATTGCTGGAGATTTGAACCTGGCAAACTGCCCCACTCAAGCCAAGAAGGCTTGAATGGGCTACCCGGCAAGGTGAATGGGCCTCGAAAACAAAAGGATCAGCGATGGTTGCATTGCACCTGAACGGGAACGACCTGGCTCTGGAGGATTTTGAGCAGGTGGTGCTGCATCGGCGGGCGGTGCTGCTGGAGCCGGATGCGCGGGAGCAGGTTGCGAAGGCTCGCGCGGTGGTGGATGCGCTGGTGGAAGGCGGCGGTGTGGCCTATGCGATCACCACCGGTGTGGGACAGTTGGCCGATGTGCGCATCTCGCCCGAGCAGGCGCGCGAGTTGCAGGTCAACCTGGTTCGCTCGCACGCGGCGGGAGTGGGCGAGCCGCTCGGCGAATCCGAGTCGCGGGCGATGATGCTGCTGCGCGCAAACTCGCTGGCCAAGGGCTACAGCGGCGTGCGCGCGGTGGTAATCGACACGCTTTGCAACATGCTCAACCGCGGAGTGCATCCGGTGATTCCCTCGCAGGGATCGGTGGGGGCGTCGGGCGACCTGGCGCCGCTGGCGCACTTGGCTCTGGTGCTGATCGGCGAGGGCGAAGCCATCTATGAGGGGCGCCGCATGGCGGGCGGCGAGGCGATGCGGGCGGCGCAGATCGCGACCCTGCGGCTGGAAGCCAAAGAAGCCATCTCGCTGATGAACGGCACGCAGGCCATGCTGGGCATGGGAGTGCTGGCGCTGCTCGAAGGGCGGACGCTGGCGGCGACCGCCGATGTGGTGGCTGCCATTTCTCTGGACGTGCTGCAGGGGACCGACGTGGCCTTCGACGAGCGGATTCAGCGGGTTCGTCCCCATGCCGGGCAGACGCTGGTGGCCAAACATTTAAGGACGATGCTGGAAGGCTCGGCGCTGCGCGAGCGGCACCGCAGCTGCACGCGAGTGCAGGACGCCTATTCGCTGCGCTGCATTCCGCAGGTGCACGGGGCGGTGCGCGATGTGCTGGACTACGCGCGGCAGGTGTTCGAGACAGAGATGAATTCGGCGGTGGACAACCCACTGGTGTTCGTGAAGCCGGGCGGCGACGGAGAGATTGAGGGGGACGTGATCTCCGGGGGAAACTTCCACGGCGAGCCGGTGGCCTTTGCGCTGGATTTTCTGGCGATCGGCGTGGCGGCGCTGGCGGGGATCAGCGAGCGGAGGATCGAGCGGATGGTGAATCCGGCGCTGAGCGAGGGACTGCCGGCGTTTCTGGCCGCGGGCGCGGGGCTGCACTCGGGGTTCATGATGCTGCAGGTGACGGCGGCGGCCTTGGTCGGCGAGAACAAGGTGCTGGGGCATCCGGCCTCGGTCGATTCGATCACCACCAGCGGCAACAAGGAAGATTACGTTTCGATGGGAATGACGGCGGCCTTGAAGCTGCGTCAGGTGGTGCGGAATGTGCGCCACGTGCTGGCCATCGAGGCGCTGGCGGCCGCGCAGGCGGTGGATCTGCTGGCTCCGCTGAAGCCGGGCAGGCGGGCGCAGAGGGCGCTGGCGGAGATTCGCGCGGTGTCGCCCGCGGTTTCCGGCGACCGCTCACTGGCCGAAGACATTGCGCGCGTGGCTGAGGTGATCCGGATAGGGAAGCTGGCAGCGGCGCTGGGGTGAAGGGCAGGGTTCAAAGTTTCAAGATCTCAAGGTGAAAGGCAAGAGCAGAACACGCGGCGCCAATCGGCAGTGCGAAGCTTGGTATGCTGGGTAGCTCCGCACACAGCCGGAAAGAGATTGCTGGAGCCGTTCGGACGGAGGGCCGATGAAATTCCGTTGCTGGCGCAGTTGCCTGATCGCAGTTGCGGCGTTGCTGGTGGCGAGCGTCTCGGGCTGGAGCGCGACGTTGAGTATGCCCCAGAGCGCGCCAGGCCACGCGCCGCTGAGCGAACGCGTGGTGGCCTACCAGATTGAGGGTCGCTATGACGCCAAGACGCACACGCTGGACGCCACCGAGTTGCTGACCTATACCAACAAGACCGGGACTCAGCTCGACCGCTTCCCTTTCCATCTGTACCTGAATGCGTTCCAGCCGAAATCGACTTTTATGACCGAGGCGGAGCGCAACGGGCAGCGCGACGCGGAAAAGGGTGCGACGTGGAATAGCAGGCACTTCGGCTCCAATACGGTGGAGTCGCTGGAAATCGTAGGCGTGGGCGACGTGACGCAGCAGATGAAATTTATCTCGCCCGATGATGGCAATGTGAACGACCGCACGGTGTTTGAGATCGCTCTGCGCAAACCTCTGGAGCCGGGGGCGCAGATCCAGTTCCGGATTCACTTTGTGGCGAAGTTCCCCGAGGTGGTGGCGCGCACCGGCTACAAGCGCGATTTTTTGATGGCGGGACAGTGGTTTCCGAAGGTGGGCGTGTGGTGGAACGGAGCGTGGAATTGCCATCAGTTCCACGCCAACACGGAGTTCTTCGCCGACTTTGGCACCTTCGACGTGCGGCTGACGCTGCCCGCGAAGTGGAACGTGGGGTCGAGCGGAGTGCAGACCGGAGCCAGAGACAACGGCGACGGCACGCAGACGGTGAGCTTCCACGCGGAAGACATTCACGACTTTGCCTGGACCACCTCGCCGGTGACGAAAGTGGTAGAGGACTCGATCGAACTGCGCGGGCACACGGTGAAGATCCGCATGCTGATGCAGCCGGAACACATGGCCACCGCACCCCGCTATATGCAGGCGCTGAAGGGCACCATGCGCAAATTCGACGAATGGATCGGAGCCTATCCGTACCCGCAGATCACGGTGGTGGATCCTCCGCATGGCGGCGAGGCGGCGGGCGGCATGGAGTATCCGACGCTGATTACGGCAGACACGACGTGGTGGATGCCGAAATGGTTACTGGAACCGGAGGCCGTGGTGGAGCACGAGTTCGGGCACCAGTACTGGTACGGCATGGTGGCCACCAACGAATTCGAAGATGCATGGATGGATGAGGGCATTAACCAGTACATGGAAGCCAAGGTGATGGACTCGATGTACGGCCGGGATACCTCCAGCGTACGTTCGCGGCTGGCCACGCTGAGCGAGCGCGGCGTGGACCTGATGAGCTACGCTCCCATGGCCGACCGCGACCCGCTGTCGCGCCCGGCATGGGGGTTTGAGAACAGCGGGTCGTACGGCGCGATCAGCTATTCGAAGACCGCGCTGATGATGCTGACGCTGGAGAGCCTGATCGGCGAAAAGACGGTGATGCACGGGCTGCGCGAGTACTTTGAACGATACCGGTTCAAGCATCCCACGCCGGAACAGTTCACCGCCGCGATGAACCAGTCGGTGGGACAGGACTTGGACTGGTACTGGAAGCAGGCTATCTACGGGACCGAGACGCTGGACGACCGCATTCTCTCGGCGGGCTCCGAGCGCGTGGACTGGTACAGCATGCAGCCGGAAAAGAAGGGCGTCACTGTGTATTACAACGAAGTGGTGGTGCAGCGGCGCGGAACGTTCGACCTGCCGGTTGTGCTGGAGGCGAAGTTCGACGACGGCTCCACGGCGCGGGAGCGATGGGACGGCAGGGACCGTTGGCATCGCTTCAGTTGGGACCGCAAGTCGAAGCTGGTCTCGGCGGAGGTCGATCCGGACCATGGTTACTGGCTGGACCGCGATCCGTTCAACAACAGCTGGACAGCCGAGGCGGATGGAAGGGCGACCGGCAAACTTGGCGAATACTGGACTCTGCTGACGCAATGGCTGGAGCAGATGGTGAGTTGGCTGGCGTAGGAGAGAGCGGAAGTCAATGAGTGGAAGCGTGCGCAGTTCGGCGGGATTGGTGTGGCGACATCAGCGACTGTTGTGGTGGATCTTCGCCGTGAACCTGACGCTGGCGTGGCTGGGCTCGCTCCCGGTTCGAGCCACGCTGAGCGCGGTGCTGGACCGTAGTTTGGAGTCGGCCAAACTGGTGACGGGTTTTGACGTGAGCACGCTGGTGCTGCTGATGGAGCGTCCCGAGGTGCAGTTGCCTAAGCTGGCTCCGGGGACGGTGGGTGCGGCGGCGATCTTTCTGCTGGCAATGCTGATGATGGACGGCGGCGTGTTCAGCGTTTACCTGGAAGACCGCAAGCTGAGCCGGCAAGAGTTCTTTGGAAGCTGCGGCCTGTATTTCTGGCGGATGGTGCGGCTTGCGCTGTATTCCGTTGTGCCGTTCGGGGCGCTCCTCGCAGCCGAAATCGCAATGGGCGTATATGCGGGCAAGTTCTCCGGCGATGCGCCGCAGGAGCGGCTGGGATTTTTCCTCAACGTTGCGAGCAAGCTGCTGATTGTACTGGTGGCGCTGCTGGTGCGGCTGTGGTTCGATTTGGCGCAGGCGCGGGTGGTGAACGGCAACGCGCGGAGGTTATTTCGCGAGCTGTGGCGAAGCTTTAAGGCGACATTCCGCTCCGGGCTGTATTGGAAATATTTGGGGATCGCGACGTTTGCTGCGGCGAGCATGGCTGCGGGAGTTTGGGTCTGGGCGATGCTGCCGCATGCGGCCGTGGGCGCAAGCTTTGTGGTGCTGGAACTGGTGACGGTGGTGCAGATCGCTTCGCGGCTGTGGATGAAGGCGGCCAGCGCGCGCTGGGTGGCGCTGCAATCGGATGAGTTCGCGATGGGAGCGGTGGCCCTGGAAACGGCTCGGACGCCGGTGATCGCAGGGACGGCATTGGATTCGCCGCGGACGGAATAGCTGGCTTCAAACAGAGACAAAAACAAAGACAAGGTCAACTACCCCACCTTAACCGCGCAAAAACGCGCGGCGACGGTGGGGCACCCTGGAGGTTTGCTTTCGATTCAATCAGTGTGGCGGACGCGCAGCGATTACTTCTGACTCGGGGCGCAGTCGGAGGGATCGCCTTGCAGTTTGCGGATGGTATGGGGCACGGCGGCCCAGATGGCTTCGAGATTTTCCACGGCGGCCTTGGGACTGCCGGGGAGATTGAGGATCAGGGTGCGGCGGCGGATGCCGCAGACGGCGCGCGAGACGATGGCGAAGGGAGTTTTGGTGAGGCTGGCGGCGCGCATGGCTTCGCTGAAGCCGGGAATGACGCGGTGAAGCACCTGAAGGGTGGCCTCCGGAGTTACATCGCGCGGAGAGACGCCGGTGCCGCCGGTGGTCAGGATGAGGTCGGTGTCGCCGGAGTCCGACCACTGCTGGAGAACACTGGCGATGAGCGGCTGCTCGTCGGCGACCATGTCGGCCACCGCGATCTCCACGTCATGCGAGGAGAGCCAGTTGGAGAGCGCCGGACCGCTCTGGTCGGTGCGCTCGCCACGGGAACCTTTATCGCTGATGGTGAGGATGGCCGCGCGGATTCGATTCCGGATGACCGCGTTCGGGTTTGCGCCGCTATCACTCATATCGGGTATTTTGCCCTCGGAGCGGCACTTGTCGCTTGGACATGCAAGCAGTAGTGGCGCAGTTTACTTACCAGTGGCTTTGTCTTTTTTCTTGGGCGGTTTCTTGACTTCACGTTTTGGAGCGTTCTTGTTTGCCATACCTGCAGTTTACGCTGATCTACCTGGCGTTCAAGAGCAGCGGCACTTCAAATTGCGAAAAGATGCTCATGGAAAGAGCGCGTCCACGCGGTAGCCGGCAGCTTCAGCGGCTTCGGCGGCGGCGGCCACCGTGCGGCTGATCTGCTGAATTCGGCTGCGCGGGGGCATGGATTCGGCGGCCAGTTTGCAGAGCGCGGGAAGCTGAAGCCACCAGAGCAACTCCTCGTAGGATTCCTTGACAAAATGGGAGTGGCCCTCGGAAACGTGCTCCCCGGTAAGCCAGCGTACGTCGGCATCTTGCCAGAGCGCGGGCGAGAGGACTGGGATGGGGCGCTCGAGCAGCGGCATGGGTAGAGCAGCGGACGGAGCTTCCGAAGGCGCAACGGGTGCTTCGATCGCAGATGCCGGGGCAGCAAAGACACCGGCTTCGATGAGCAGGGCAACTTTGATGCGGGCGGCGACGCGCCAGCTTTCCTCGGCCTCAAAACCGAGAGACTGGAAGGCCTGCGCCAACGGCTCGCGCAAGCGCAGGCAGTCGAAGAGATCGAGTGCGGTACGCTGCAGGTCGAAATCTAACGACGGGTAAGCGGCAACTTCCGCCTCTCCGGCCGCGGGCTGCACCCCACATTCGCCAACAGAAGGCGGATGTGGGCCACCCAGAGGTTTTCCGGGTGCGGGCGCAACGGATTCGGCGAGCACCTCCAACACGGTCCAGGCAAGCACGGGTCCCCACATGGCGGTGGCGGTCAGTTGCGGACTGGGGCTGGGAAGCACGCGGCGGGCAGCGACGGGCCACGGTTTGGGGAAGAGGCTTTCCAGGGCGGGGATGCGCATGGCGGCCCGGACGCGGTCGTGGAAGCGCTTTTCCAATACGGCAGGATTGGCAGTTGCGGGAACCTGGCCGCCGTGGCTGCGATAGAACGACTGCGCCTCGCGCAGGAATTCGCGGCAATGCCTCCAGGCGTTGTGAAAGAAATCTTCGCGCAGCAGTTCGAGCGCTTTCTGCTTCTCGGGGCCGGCGGGTGCGCGCTCGGCAACGTCGGGAAGATGGCGCACTAGGGCCGGGTCCAACAGAAGGCGGAGAGCATCGTGCGCGGGACGCAGGGCGAGACGGATGAGCGCGTCGTCGAGGTCGGGCACGCCACGGCCGGCGAGTTCGTCGCACAGGCGGTCCCAGGGCCGCTCGGCGGTGGAGCGCAGTTCGCGCCAGTCAAGAAAGACATGGCACTGGTAGGCGTGCAATTCGATGGTGAGGCCCTGCTCGGTGAGGTTCGCGGAGCGGCGCAGATAGTGCAGGCCGGTCAGCGAGTCGCGGAAAGCGAGGATGATCGCGTGATCGCCGCGCAGCTCGAGGCCCTCTCTGAGCCGCCGCTGGCGCAGGTGTCCGGAGTGCTTGTCGGCGTAGGCGGCCGAGGAGTCGATGGTGCCGCGCGTGGTGGCGTAGCGGTTGTGGTAGAGCACCAGGGCGCGCCGGTCTCCGCGGCGGTTGGAGTAGGCGAAGACGTTTTCATCGACGGTGCCATCTTCGCGAAAGAAGTCGTAGAGCAGGAAGTTGCCGCTCTCGGCGAACAGGTCGCGCTGATGCAGCAGGGGCGCGATTTGCTGATCGTGGCGGGCGACCAGCGCGGGATCGGGATTTTCGTGATAGCGCGGCCAGCGGTACTCCATGCCGTATTTTTCGCTGTAGCCTTCGATCTGTCCGTGGCCGAACATGGGCAGGCCGGGCAGGGTGGACATGAGCGCGGTGACGCCGAAGCACTTGTCTCCGGTGCCGAACTGATCGATGGCGGTGCGCTCGTCGGGATTGCTCATGAAGTTGACGTAGCGCTTCATGATGTCGGGATCGAACTCCAGGGTGTTTTTGATCACCGAGCGGTACTTGGCGTTTTCCTCATCGCGCATCATGTTCATGAAGGCGCTGTTGTAAACGCGATGCATGCCGAGGGTGCGGACGAAGTAACCTTCCATCAGCCAGAAGGCTTCGGCAAGCAACAGCGTTCCGGGGACTTCGGCGGCGACGCGATCGACCACCTCGCGCCAGAACTCATGCGGCATGTGCCGGTTGAACTCGGCGGTGGTCATGGCGTATTCGGCGCGCGAGGGAATGGCTCCGCTGCTGCCGGGATTGGGAAACCAGAGGCGCTGAAAGTGGCGCTTGGCCAGGGTCATGGCGGCGTCAAAGCGAATCACCGGAAACAAGCGCGCGACGTGCAGGATGGTTTGAATCAGCTGCTCGCGCACCGCCGGATTCAGGTAGTCGAGTTGGGCGGTATCGTTCCAGGGGAAGCTGGTGCCGTCGTTGCCGTGGTAGATGTAGCGGACTTCGCCGCTCTGGCGGTCGCGGCGCTGGAAGACCACGGCGGCATCGGTCTGCTCGTAGTAGTGCCGGTCGATCTTGATCTCGACACGCGGGTCGGGGGAGAGATCGGGGCCGTCGAAGTTGTAGGCCGGGTAGGGCGAGTCGGGACGCGAGAGGAACCATTCGGGATGTTCGACCACCCAGGGCGAATCGATGCCCATATGATTGGGCACCATGTCGCTGGCCAGGCGGATGCCGCGCCGGTAACAGCGGTCGCGCAGGATGATGTAGGCGGCCTCTCCGCCGAGGTCGTCGGCGATGCGGTAGTCGTAGAGCGAATAGGCGGAGGCGACGGCGTCCTGATTGCCGCAGAGCTGCTTGATGGTTTTGGAGGCGCGGCTGCGCTCCCAGATGCCGATGAGCCAGAGCGAATTCAAGCCGCGGCGCGCCAGTTCGTCCAGGTCTTCGTCGGGAATCTGGTCGAGGCGGTCGATGGCGCGGCTGTATTTGCGCGAGAGCTGGGCGAGCCAGACGTAGGTGCTTTTGGCCACCAGCACGGCGGTGGGCATCCATTCGACGTCGGCGCTGAATTTTTCGTACTCGTGGGCCGGATCGCCGAAGACCGGAACCTCGGAGTGGCTGGTCAGGCCGGGCCATTGCTGGGTGCCGCTCTCGCGACGGCGGCGTGCGGCTTCCTCGGCGGCGCGGGCGGCAGCGGCCCGGGCTGCGGCTTCCGATTCGGGGCTGGGAGGATGGAAGCGCATCCAGATCGCCAGTTCCTCCTCGTGAAGGATGTCGCCGGCGATGAGCAGGAACTTCTGGAGGCCTTCGCCGAGCAGGGACTTCCACTTGCTGCGGATCACCGTGAGCTGCTCACTCAACGAGCCGGGAGCCGAGACGGCGGGCGCGCGCAACAGGTCGTAGAGATTGACCGGCGCGGCGCCTTCGATAGGCACCAGCGGACGCATAGCGAAGTAGGCGGGGAATTGCTGGGCGACCTTGCGATAGGCGGTTTTCTCCG
This sequence comes from uncultured Acidobacteriota bacterium, assembly GCA_963732315.1. Taxonomy (GTDB): domain Bacteria; phylum Acidobacteriota; class Terriglobia; order Terriglobales; family Acidobacteriaceae; genus TOLSYN. The sequence continues at coordinate 811,335 of CAVSYY010000018.1, read as the reverse complement.
CCAGTGAGCTGTCCTCAAAGAGTTCTTCGAAGGGACGGAAGGCCTGGTTTCGATTGGCCATCCAGAGCAGCATCATCTCTTCGATGGCGGCGGCGCGGTGCGGAACGCCAGCGGTGGAACCGGCCAGCCATTCCCCGGCGGTCTGCTTGCCTCGATAGACGCTGATGCCGGGAAACTGCTGCACGAAGGCCAGCAGCATTTTGTCGAACTCCTTCGGCCCCACCTGCTCGGAGAAGAACGAAAGCGCGTCGAGCATGACGTTGGGATCGAATTGCTGGCGATAGCGGGCCATGAGCGCGTGGCTGGCCTCGTCGATGAGTCCCATGACGTAGAGCGCCCCGGCGTTGACGGCGCGCTCCGGATGATTCTGCGCATCGCGGACCAGGTTCATGCGGTGGGCAAATTCACGGCTGGCCGCTACGTTGGCGAAAACCACGTTTCCGGTGAAGGAAAAAAGCGTCTCCGCAAATTGATAACGGTTGCGGGCACTCCTGGAGATATGAAATTCCATCATTGCAAGTCGTCCTGGACCACTGTCTGGGTCACTCTCTGGTGCGCTCACTGCTGCACTCGCTACGTAACTCCGCCAACCATCATGCCAGATGCGGACGGCGACGGCATCTGGCAAAGCTGTTCGACAGTAGTTTGATGGCGAAAAAGTGAACCAGCGGCCGGAATTGGCGCGGCCCAGGACTGGAAGATATTTTTTAGTGGAGGATTGCGCGCAAAAGACAAAGGCCGCTGCGCAAAGGCAGCGGCCCGGTAGATACAACTAGTCTTTGGGTTCCTTGCGAATCTTCTTCTGCGCCCGCTTGCGGGCCAGCGCCTGCTTTACGCGAAGCTTGGCGCCCGGCTTCAGATAGTAGGAGTGACGCTTCACTTCCTTGATGATATCTTCCGTCTGAACTTTGCGCTTGAAGCGACGCAGGGCGCTCTCAATGGACTCGCCCTCTTGCAATCGGATCTCAGCCAACCAAATCACCACCCAACCCAGCCGAAAAAGGCTATGCGTAAGTCTACCATGAAGCGCGGCACGCGCGCGGACAGGGGTAGCGACCGGACCAACGAGCGTTCAGCGCTTCCCCTCGTAATTGACAAAAAGATCTGGAAACTGCTGTTTCAGCATCTCCACCTTGGGGCGGTCGCAGACCTGAATGTACGGATTCTCCGGGTGGTGGAGCGCGTAGTCCTGGTGGTAGTCCTCGGCGCGGTAAAAGCCCTTCAGCGGCGTCACCTCGGTGACGATCGGCTGGGGAAAAACCTTCGCACCATCGAGTTGCGCGATGTAGGCATCGGCAATCCGCTTCTGGCCGTCATTGAGATAGAAGATCGCAGAGCGGTACGAGGTACCCACGTCCGCTCCCTGGCGATTGAGCTGCGTCGGATCATGGGCGACGGAAAAGAAGACGCGCAGTAGTTGGCCGTAGGTGATTTTGGAAGGATCGAAGACCACTTCGACGGACTCGGCATGTCCGGTTCTCTCGGTTGTGACCTGATCGTAGGACGCCGTGGAAGCGGAGCCGCCGGCATAGCCCACCGTCGTCTTGACAACACCTTTCACCCGTTCAAAGACCGCCTGAGTTCCCCAAAAACAGCCACCGGCAAAGACGGCCGTCTGTTGGGATGGGGCCGAAGCCACCGAATCGTCCACCTTTGCGGGAGGAATGGGGGTTTTTGAAGCGCCATTGGCCCTGCAGGCTGCCAGCGAAAACGCGAGCCCCAGAATCACAGAAACACGCAGCACACGCGCGAGCATAACGATACACCTCCATGCCGCCGCTTATGAGACGCGCCTCCGGAAGAATAGTTACAGAAGCTGCAGGAAGAAATCGCTGCCTTATCGCCTGTGACTCGCGAATCGCGGACTTCGCAACAGACGTGCCGACGTTCGTGCTGAGAGTCAAAGCAGACTCTCCGGCCGCAGGCGCTTGGCTAGCGGGCGATGACGCGGGCGATGGCGGTTTCAAGGATCTCGCGGGTGAAGATGGCGCCGGTGGTCTGGCGGGTTCGCCTGCGGTACAGAGCGGTGGTTTGGCAGAGCACGACGATATCTTCGATCTCGGCCGGGTTGACGGCACACTCAAGGATTCGCGCGTTGAACTCCTCCGCACTGATCCCCTCCAGTTGAAAGCCCCGACGGTGAGCTTCGTCCATATAGAAATCGGCCACCTCGGAGAGCATGCGCGCGGCCTCGCCGGAGATCTCCGGGCGGTCGGCTGGGTCCATGCCCGCGCCGGGCAGCGCCAGCTTGATGCCGAAGATGTTGTCCAGATCGCTATCCGCGGCAAACCAGACGGTGGTGGCCACTACCAACACGTTGGGATGCTCCGAAGTGGTTTCAATCAGCGCATCGAGTTCGGCCAGCAGTTCGGGGTCGCCCATCTGATAGGCGAGATCGATGCGCGGCAGCAGCAGCATTACCTTGCGGCGCTTGTAACCTCGGACGATTCCCTTGGCCTTGGCCAAGGCATCGCTGTCGCGCGGATTGTACACGGTGATCAGCCGCTCCATTCCCGCCATTTGCGCGATGCGCTGCGCGAGGCTTTTCTTTCCGCTCTGGTTGGGACCGATGATGAGCACTTCGTTGCCGATCTTCAGGTCCTGATAGGCCGAGGGCGTACGCGCGCGGTCCACCAGGTCGGCAATGCCCTCCAACAGTTTATCGAGCCCCGCCAGCCTTGGATTGAGGCTGCTGACCGGAACATCGTCCAGATTGAGATAGACGCGCTGGCGGCGCTTGCGCAGGTCGGTGACGAAATCGATAAAGGCCGGCAATGCCGCAATGGAGCCGATGATGGTTGCGAGGACGAGAACTTCTTCGGTCAGCAACAGCGCCGAGTCGCTACCGGCAACAGGGTCAAACATACGCAAGAGGATATCACTGGGCGGCCTGCAAAAGACTGTGCAACCGCGCCGCGAAAACGGCTTCTGGCTGAAATGGAAACGGGTAATAGCCCAGCGGCTGGGGCATCTTCCCGATGCGAGCTGCGCATCTGAGCCATACATCCAGGGAGTTCAATCCACCCTCGCGATGAGAGACTCTGGAATATCTTCTGTGGTATAGGTAGATGTGATGCGGCCAACCTCAAAACGGATAGCATGGCTATGTCTATGGCTGATGCTGTGGTCGGCCATCGCATTTGCCGTGCATCATCACGCGGACGGGGAGGACGCTGCCAAGTGTCCGGTGTGTGTCGCCGCGCTTTCTGCATCGCCTACCGCCTCTGCGCTTCCATCACGCACCATGTTCCTCGCCGTCTCCGCCGTAAGGACGGAGCCGGTAGTTGCCGCCAAACAGCGCCTCATCGCCTTCGCACTCACGGTCCGCCCGCCTCCGGAACGCTAACTCCCGCAGAAGTACACAACTCGTTTTTTGGATTCATTCTGCAACCCGATATTTCCGGAGGAGATCCATGCTGGCTTTATGCAGGAAGTCGCTTGCCGCGGCTTTGCTGGCCGTTTTCTATATGGCGCTCGGTCTGAGCGCGTATGCGCAAGTAGGCAATTCAACATCGATTACAGGAGTGGTGGTGGACCCATCCGGCGCGGTGGTCCGTAATGCCACGGTCGAAATTCAGAACCCGGTCAGCGGATATGTTCGGTCGGTAACCTCAGACAATGCGGGCAAGTTCACCTTTCCCAATGTTCCCTTCAATCCTTATCACCTGACGGTGACCGCAGAGGGGTTTGCCAATCAAGTGCAGGACGTTGAGGTCCGGTCGTCGGTGCCGCTGAACCTGACAATCAAGATGCAGGTGCCGACTGCCAACACATCGGTCACGGTGCAAGCGGGCGCCGAAGATCTGCTGGAGAATACGCCAACGTTTCATACCGACGTGGACCGCAGCCTGATCGAAAAGCTTCCACTGGAGAGCGCTTCGTCTTCGGTGAGTTCGCTGGTTACGCTGTCTTCGCCGGGAGTGGCCGCCGATTCCAACGGACTCTTCCACGGGTTGGGCGATCATGCCGAGAACTCGTTCTCGGTGGATGGGCAGCCGATCACCGACCAGCAGAGCAAGGTTTTCTCGAACCAGATTCCTCTGGATTCAATCCAGTCGATCGAGGTGATTTCCGGCGCGCCACCGGCGGAGTACGGCGACAAGACGAGCCTGGTCATCGACGTAACCACGCGCTCCGGCCAGGGCGTGACCACGCCGCACGGCAGCGTGACCGCCGATTACGGCAGCTTCGGCACCTCCACCGAGGATTTTAATCTCAGCTACGGAGGCAAAAACTGGGGCAACTTTATTGCCGCCAGCGGACTGAACACCGGCCGCTTCCTCGATGGCCCGGAGTTCACCGTGATGCACGACAAGGGGAACGAGGAGAACATCTTCGATCGCGTGGACTATCAGATCTCCAGCGCGGACTCGCTGCAGACCAATTTGCAATTCACGCGCTCCTGGTTCCAGACGCCGAATTCTTTTGACCAGCAGACCCATTTTGTGAACTACCAAGGGGTGAGCTCCCAATTGACCAATCCGCTTACGGGCGCTCCTCTTGGGCCCACAGACCAGCGCTCGCAAATCAGAACCTACAACATTGCGCCCACCTGGACTCACGTGCTCAGCGACTCAGCTCTGTTTACCGCGGGAGCCTTTGTCCGGCACGATGAATACCAGTACTTCCCGAGCGGCGATCCCTTCGCCGACTACTCGCCCAACCTGCAATCGGAATCCGTGGGCCAGTATCGGACCCTGACGAATGCCGGACTTCGTTCGACCTTCTCCTACGTGAAAGGGATTCACAATCTGAAGGCGGGCGCCAGCTACGAACAAACCTTTCTGGACGAGCACGACAGCCTCGAGATCGTCGATCCATCCATGGCGGGCCTGGGCAGCACGGTCCTTTTCAATGGCCACACGGACGTAAAAGAGCTAGCGCTGTACATCCAAGATGCCATCACCAAAGGCCCCTGGAATTTCAATCTCGGGATTCGCGGCGACCTTTACAACGGACTTACCACGGCTCAGCAGGCCGAGCCTCGTCTGGGCGCTGCCTACAACATCAAGCAGACCAATACGGTTCTCCGCCTCTCGTATGCCCGGACACTGGAAACCCCCTTCAATGAAAACCTGGTGCTTTCCAGCCTGGGCTGCTCTCCCTCCGACCCGGTTCTTGCCTCGCTACTTGCCTGCCAATCCGCGAGTTTGACGCCACTGAGTCCGGGCCGACGCAACGAATACCACGCCGGACTGCAGCAGGCATTTGGGCGCTATGTGGTGTTCTCCGGCGAGTACATCTGGAAGTACACCCACAATGCATACGACTTCAGCGTGCTGGGCAATACTCCCATCACCTTCCCCATCGAATGGGCGAAGTCGAAGATTCCCGGATTCGCCGGACGCGTGGATCTCACGAACTTCCACGGCCTGACGGCGTTCACCGTGTTCTCCAGCGTTGCGGCTCGGTTTTTTCAACCGCAACTGGGTGGCGCCGGTGCCACACCTTCAGCGGCCTCGGGAGTCTTCCGCATCGACCACGACGAGAAATTCAACCAGACCACCCATTTGCAATATCAGCCCTGGAAGCGCGGCCCCTGGATGGGCTTCAACTGGCGTTATGACAGCGGTCTGGTGGCCGGCCCCGTGCCTTGCGCCGGTGGTAACTGCGCCAATGGCCCGATGGGCACCGACTCGATCGTCGATACGTCGAAGCTCACGGCAGATCAACAGTTCCAGGCCGGGCTTAGCTGCGACGGGGTCGCCGCAACTCCGACGACGCCGATCGGTTCGAGCCTGGGGATGAACCTGTGTCCGGCCAATCAGTACCACTCCAATCTGGTCAAAATTCCCGCCGCCGGCACCGAGAATGACGATCATAATCCTCCCCGTATTCAATCGCGCAACCTGTTCGACCTGTCCGTCGGCGAAGACAACGTATTCCACGGAGACAAATACAAATGGAGCGCACAGTTCACCGTCATCAACCTGGCCAACAAATACGCGCTGTATAACTTTCTCTCCACCTTCAGCGGGACGCACTACGTTACGCCGCGCAGTTACACGGCGGAGTTGGGGTTCCATTTCTGATTGCGCTTTTGCAGTGAAGGCTCCGGTCAAATGGCCGGAGCCTTTGTTGTTGCTGCAGACTACGGTTGCATCAAGGACACGAGCGCGTTGCGGAGAGATTCGGTAAGGGCAACGGGCGAAAGTTCGGGATCGGGCGCAAGCGGTGTGCCCACGCGAATCCGCAAAATTCCGGAGCGGAACCAGCGCCGCTGCTGCTTGAGTTCTCCTATGCCCTGCAGGGCAACCGGGAGAATGCTGGCGTTGGATTCGCTCGCCAGCAGGCCGACGCCGGCGCGGAACGGCAGCAGCGCGCCATCGGCGGAGCGGCGGCCCTCGGGAAAGATGAGCACGTGGTAGCCGCGGTCCATGGCGCGGCCAGCGTGGGAAAAGCTGCGCTGGAATCCGGCGCTGGGCGGCAGGGGGAAGACGTTGAACAGTACGGTGATGAGCCAATACCCGATGGGCGCCAGCAGATTCAGCAGCCAATTGTCCATGTTCCGCCCGTGGCGAAGATCCTCCAGCACCTCAGCCGACATGGCAATGGCAACTTTTCTGCGCACGGCCGCCGGCAGGGCGTAGAGAACCAACGCAGGATCATAGGCCGTGACGTGATTGGCGATCATCAGCAGGGGCTGACCGGGTGCGGGAAACTCGCTGCGGCAAACCTCGGGAGCGCCGAGAAACCAGACCAGCGGACGCATCACAGCCTCTTGAAAGAACCATCGCAACGCCTGCACAGGCGGCCACCAGGTCCACTCCGCATAGCGGTAGCGCACGGGCTCGCGATGGGATTCGCGCGACGGGAGGCTGGGCGGCGTGGACGGCGACGGATGCGCATGACGTTCGATGCCCTGGGAATTGGTTAGCTCGGAGGTGGAACGATCCGGAGCAAACCTCTGGCGCAACTCTCCGAGAGTGACGATGCGCTCGAACTCTTCGTCGCCGATGCTGACGCCGAGGCGCTGCTCCAACTCGGACAGCAACTGCACGCGGGCCAGACTGTCGAGGTTCAGGTCGCGGTCAAGGCGGGTGTCGCCGCCGAGCGTGGACGGCTGCGCGTGGGTGACATCCGCAATGAGCGCAGCCAGTCTATCCGGCGAGGTGGAGTTTGGCACGCCCACCAGCGAAGGCTGCAGCGCCTCCTGCGTGGCGACCCATTCGGTAATCTTCCGGCGCTGGATCTTCCCGATGGCGGTGCGCGGAAAGTCGAGCTGCGGCCACAGCTTCCAGCGGCGAATGCGCTGATATTCGGCAAGGGTTGCATTGGCGCCATCAATTGCCGACCGCGCCTGTTGCGTGCTGCCGTGAAACAGCAGCACGGCCACGGCTTCTGCCCCTGCATTCGTGTCAAGACCCACAACTGCGGAGGCTTCCACTCCGGGTTGGCAGTTCAGCGCAGCCTCCACATCCTCGGGATGAATGTTGAGCCCTGCCGCCGTCACGATGGTTTCGCTCTTGCGTCCCAGGAAATGCAGATTGCCTTCGCTGTCCTGCTCCGCCAAATCTCCGGTGGCGAGCCACGGACCGGGGAGCGTCTGCATGCGGCCGTTCTCCCAGCGGGTGGTGGCCACCATCTCGCCACGCACCTGAATCTCGCCATCGCTACCCACGCGAATCTCGCGCCCCGGGAGCGGCTTGCCGATGGTTCCGTGGGCGAGGTGAAAGGGATGGTTGAGGGTGATGAGCGCCGTGGTCTCCGTCATGCCGTAGCCTTGAATCACCGCCAAGCCCAGGTCGCGCCAGAAGCTCTCCAGCCGCGGAGGCAGCGCGGCCCCGCCACAGACCAGGGCCCAGAACTTGAATCCCAGGCGGCGATGCACGTCGCGGAAGCTCCACCACCTGCGCCAGATGCTTTGCCCTTGCGAAGCCTCCAGACGCTCCGGCAGATGGGGAATGCGCGCTTCCAGCTCTGCCCTGCAGCAGATCGAGAACGCGAGGCACCGAGGCCAGAACCGAGATGCGGTAGCGGCGGATCAACTCCAGCAGACGAGGCGCCTGCAGGCGGCTCTCGAAATGCACCTCCGCGGCCATCAGCGGCGGAATCCACAGGCCCATGAACTGCCCGAAGACATGGCTGAGCGGCAGCGTGTGCAGAAAGCGCAGAGGATGCACGAGGCGCTCGTACGGCAAATATTTCTGCATCTCGCGCTCGATGGGTTCAAGGCTTGCGATGACGTTGCGATGAGTATGGACGATGCCCTTGGGCTCGGCGGTGGTTCCGGAGGTAAACAGAATCTGCAGCGGAGTGTCAGGCCCCAGGCTTGACTCCAGCAACGGAGTTTCAAAGGGCGGCAGGGGCAGAGCGGAGGAGAATTCTTCAAAGCCGATGCGCGGCACGTCGCGGTCGAGATAGGGGGCAATGCGGGAGAGCAGCGCCCGATCCCCCACCAGCAGGCGAGGCTGGGTCTCAACGATGACGCGCCGTGCGAAGTCCAGTCCGCCGGAAGCATCCAGCGGCACCACGAGGACACCGCGCAGCACGCAGCCGAAAAACGCCGCGATCCATTCCGCGCTGTTGTCCCCCCACAGCACGACGCGCTCGCCTGCGGCGATGTGGCGGCGCATCAGTTCGGCGGCAAAGCGTTCGGAAAGATTGGCAAGATCGCGGTAGGTGAAAATCTGCCGGCGAATTCCGCGATGCACCACCACCGCCGGCTGCGTGCCGTGCTTGCGATATTCGTCGACGAGCGTGGCCAGATGAAGGCGCACAATGTGGGTAAGTATGCCACATTGGATGCCGGATTGCGGCGAGGCCTACTGCGCGTTACCCGCCTGGCAAGCCGGTGCTCCGCCGGCCTGCGCCTTGCGCTGGAGGTAATCCCAGGCGCTTCGGACAATATCCTCCAGCTCGGGAATTAGCGGCTTCCAGCCCAGGTCGGCGCTGATTTTAGTGGAGCTGGCAACCAGAGTTGCGGGATCGCCCGCGCGCCGCGGCTCGACCGTGGCAGGGATGATGTGCCCGGTGACCTGCCGCGCGCAGTCGATTACTTCCTTCACGCTGAAGCCCTGCCCGTTGCCCAGGTTATAAATAAGCCGCGCGGGCTGCTTCCGCGTGTGCAGCGCATCCAGCGCCAGTAGATGTGCGGCGGCCAGGTCGGAGACATGAATGTAATCGCGCACGCAGCTGCCATCGGGGGTGTCGTAATCGTCGCCGAAGATGCTGATGTGGTCGCGCTGGCCGCTGGCAACCTGGAGAATGATCGGGATCAGGTGGGTTTCCGGTTGGTGGCGTTCGCCGAGAGTTTCCGTGGCTCCGGCGGCGTTGAAGTAGCGCAGGGCCGCGTAGGAGAAGCCGTGGATGCGGTGGAACCAGGCGAGCATCTGCTCCACCATCAGCTTGGATTCGCCGTAGGCATTGGTGGGCAGCAGTTTGTCGCTCTCGCGGATCGGAATGTGCTCCGGGTTTCCGTACACGGCAGCGGTGGAGGAAAAGACCAGGCGGCTCACCTTGTGGGCCAGCATGGTCTCCAGTAAGGTGAGAGCGTTGGCCGTGTTGTTGCGGAAAAATTTCTCCGGCTCGCGCATGGATTCGCCGGCCTCGATCCAGGCCGCAAAGTGCAGCACCGCTTCGGGCTGATGTTCGGCAAAGGCGGCCTCGAGCGCGCTGCGGTCACCCACATCGCCCACCACCAGACGGGCGGCGGCGGGAACCGTCTCCCGGTATCCCCGGCTCAGGTTGTCATACACCACGACCTCGTGCCCGGCCTCCACCAGTTGTGCCACCACAACCCCACCAATGTATCCCGCACCACCCGTGACCATCACTCGCATGCCGGCGATTTTCCTTCCTGCTACATTGAGAGATTCCAGGAGTTAGTGTAACCCCGGCGCGTGACTCCCGAGCCAGTGCGCGGAGCAGTCTCCCGGCGCTGCTGCCATCGGGAGAAGACCTTTCACACACCGGCCTTCGCTCTGCTTTAGAATAGCGGGGACTCACGGCCGTCAAGGAAAGACATGGAACAACACCTGCTCACCGCCCGGCTCACCCGCTCCGTCATATTGTCGGAGAAGACCAAACACCTCGAGTTCGAGGTCGAAGAGCTGCCATCGTTTGATTTCGTGGCCGGACAGTTCATCTCTGTCCGCGAGCCGCGCGCCGAAAATAAGTTCGTCACCCGCGCCTACTCCATCGCTTCGGGGCCTCGCGGGAACAATACCTTCGATCTCTGCCTCAACCGTGTCGATGAAGGCTTCATGTCCAACTTTCTCTGCAGCCTCGATGTTGGACAGACTGCACACTTCCACGGTCCGCACGGGCTCTTCGTGCTGAAGCCGGAGGTTCAGGACTTTATTCTGGTGGCCACCGGCACCGGAGTTGCACCCTTCCGCAGCATGGCGCGCGACCTGTTTGGTCTGGATCACGGCTCCCGTCACCACCACAACGGACGCCAGATCTGGCTGGTCTACGGCACCCGCTACCCGGAGGACATCTACTACCGCGAGGAGTTCGAGCAGCTTGCGGCCGAGGAGCCCAACTTTCACTACATCTGCACCTTGAGCCGTCCGCCGGAGAGCTGGCGCGGTGAGCGGGGCTATGTGCAGGAGCACGTGCGCAAGATCGTGGGCGCACGCCAGGACATGCACGTCTACATCTGCGGACTCAACGAGATGGTGTCGTCCGTGCGCAAGCTGCTGGTGGAGGAATGCAGCTGGGACAAAAGCCGGGTGATCTACGAGCGCTACGATTAGAGCGGTTCCCGAGATAGTGTGTCCCGAAGCCCCCGGCCGTTGGCCGTTGTAACCAACAGGGAGCAACGGCAGGGCTCAATTTCGAGAGGATATGGCTTCACGGGAAACCGCTCTAGCCGGATGCACCGCAGCCTGCCGGACTATCCTTCGGCTTGAACCCGGCTGACGCGCGATCGGCTCAGGCTCGCGCTCTGTCCTGTTCTGGCAGGGCCGCCAAGGCGGCGAACTCGAACTCCAGCTGCTCCATATGCATGTGCTCGTGCATCCAAATCTTGCAAAAACCGCGCAGGCGCAGGGCCGCATACACCTCTTCCTGCTTCAGGCCGGCATCGATCTGCAGAAGGTCCGCCATGTTCTTCTTCCAGGCATTGCGCTGATCTTCGCGGACAGGAAATGCAATCTTCTTCTGGAACTGCTCCTCGTGCGTAAAGTGCGACAGCATGAACTGAACCAGCGTGCGGGCGGCATCGAGTATCCGGGGTGAACCCTGACCGTGCAGAATCGCATCATCCAGTTCGATGTACTGGCGATGGATGTTGGAGTGTTCCTTATCCAGAATCTCCAGTTCGCCTCCGGGCGCAACGTTTTTTTTCTTGCGGCTTTGCATCTGTTCTCTCCCTGCACGGAGTACAAAGCAATTTAGCTGCCCAAACTTCACCGATGCATTAAGGAAATCCTCATCTATCCCATTCGAAATTGTAAGTGCATGAAAAGGTACCCCATTGCATCTCCAATTCGGGCGCGTTACGAGGGGACACTGACCGGTCGAAATGGGCGCAAAGGGGCTGGGAAAGCGTTCAAATCGGGAATATCGCTCCCACTCTGGAACGGACTTCCCGTATAGAAACTCCTGCCACCTCGCATTTTCTGCTCGCAATGAGCCTGCGACTGCCGCAGACGCCAGGCCACCTGGATTCCGGCCCCACGCTTTCCCGCCCGGGTGTCACCAATCGAGCACGTCCGCAGACCACTCAATTCCTTCTCCGCTTACTGCAACTTCCCGGGAAACTGTCTCATCTATTAAGTTGACAGTAACTCACTCAGGTTCTATCATCACCATCATATTAGGTATGAGTAGAACGTCCGGCGGGTGGATGGGTTGGCTTTGGTAGTCTTAAGTGGCGGAACAATAGACTTTATTTTCAGTTAGTTAGCGGGAGGCAAAGAGAAATGGCAAAGATTATCGGGATCGATTTGGGAACGACTAACTCGGTGGTCGCCGTGATGGAAGGCGGCGAGCCAAAGGTAATTCCCAATGAAGAGGGCGGACGTACCACGCCTTCCGTCGTCGGCTTCACCAAAACGGGCGAGCGCCCGGTCGGCCAAGTCGCCAAGAACCAGGCCATCACCAACCCGGAGAACACGGTTTTCTCCATCAAGCGCTTCATGGGACGTCGTTTCGATGAGGTCAGCGAAGAGATGAAGATGGTGCCCTACAAGGTGGTCCAGTCGGGCGACCACGTAGCCGTGGAGGCGCAGGGCAAGGAATACACTCCGCCCCAGGTCTCGGCCATGATCCTGCAGAAGCTGAAGAAAGCCGCCGAGGACTATCTTGGCGAGCCGGTCACTGAAGCGGTCATCACCGTTCCGGCCTACTTCAACGACTCGCAGCGGCAGGCCACCAAGGACGCCGGTAAGATCGCCGGGCTCGATGTGAAGCGCATCATCAACGAACCGACGGCGGCCGCGCTGGCCTACGGTCTCGACAAGAAAAAGGACGAGACCATCGCCGTGTACGACTTCGGCGGCGGTACATTTGACATCTCGATCCTCGAGGTTGGCGAAGGCGTCATCGAGGTGAAGTCCACCAACGGCGATACCCATCTGGGCGGCGACAATATCGACCAGCGTGTGGTTGGCTGGCTGGCCGACGAGTTCCGCAAAGATTACGGTTTGGATCTGCGCAGCAAGGGCAATGAGATGGCGATGCAGCGTCTGCGTGACGCCGCCGAGCGCGCCAAGATCGAACTTTCGACCACCATGCAGACCGAGATCAATCTGCCGTTCATCACAGCCGATGCCTCCGGCCCCAAGCACTTGGTGAAGACCTTGACCCGCGCCAAGCTGGAGGATATGGTGCGCGACCTGATCGACCGTTCCATCCATCCCTGCGAGCAGGCGCTCAAGGACGCCGGCATCGACGCCAGCAAGATCGACGAGGTGGTGCTGGTGGGCGGACAGACGCGCATGCCGATGATTCAGCAGAAGGTGAAAGAGTTCTTCGGACGCGAGCCGCATCGCGGCGTCAATCCCGATGAAGTGGTTGCCATTGGCGCGGCCATCCAGGGCGGCGTGCTGCAGGGCGAGGTCAAGGACCTGCTGCTGCTCGATGTGACTCCGCTTTCGCTTTCGATCGAAACCTACGGCGGCGTGGCCACCAACATGATTCCGCGCAACACCACCATTCCTACGCGCAAGAGCGAAACCTTCTCGACCGCGGCGGATAACCAGACATCGGTGGAAATTCACGTCCTCCAGGGCGAGCGTCCCATGGCAGCGCAGAACCGCACCCTGGGCAAGTTCCATCTTTCGGGAATTCCGATGGCGCCGCGCGGCGTTCCGCAGATCGAAGTCACCTTTGACATCGATGCCAACGGCATTCTCAACGTGACGGCCAAGGACACCGCCACCGGCAAGGACCAGAAGATCGCTATCACGTCCTCCAGCGGCCTGAGCAAGGAAGAGGTCGAGCGCATGGCCAAAGAAGCCGAAGCGCACTCTGCCGAGGACAAGGCGAAGCGCGAAGAGGTGGAGACGCGCAACCAACTCGACGCCATGGTCTATCAGGTCGAGAAGATGCTGCGCGAGAACGGCGACAAGATCTCCGGCGGCGAGCGCGGCGAAGTGGAAAACGCGCTCGGCGATGCCAAGAAGGCCCTGGAGAGCGGCGATCACAAGTCGATGCAGACGGCGCGCGACCGGCTGCAGGCGGCCTCGCACAAACTCGCGGAAGCCATGTACAAGGCGGCCGCCCCGCCCAACACCGACGGCGCTGCACAGCCGGGCGGCCAGGAACCGCCGAGGTCGGAAGCCAAGAAAGACGATGGCGTGATCGACGCCGAATACGTGGACGTGGAGGACAAGAAGTAACCTCGAAACGTGGCACTGAGGAGTGGCGTTAAAAAAATAAGCAGCGGCTCGCGAGGCGGCGGGGGCTGATTCGGGCAGCCGGAGCAGAGATGCTCTGGCTGCTTGGCAGGCGGGCAGTTTTTGAGACCCGCGAAAGGGGACCCAATGAATTTTGAAGTCAACGGCATTTCGTACTTTCTCACCTTCGATACCAACGAGGCGCAGTGGTGTCTGCTGACGCCTTCGCGCGGCGGCATCGAGTGGCTGGAGATCCACGATGATGGCGCGCCGCTGACCGCTGCGGTCCCGCGTTCGACGCCCAACGGCGGCGCGCGCCGCATCAACTAGCGCCTTACAACGACGGCCGGAAGAAGATCAACCATGGCGGCAACCGACAAGAAAGACTATTACGCCATCCTTGGCATCAAGAAAACGGCCACGGCTGACGATGTGCGCAAAGCCTTTCGCAAACTGGCGCGCAAATATCATCCCGACGTCAATCCCGGCGACAAAAAGTCCGAAGAGAAGTTCAAGGAACTCTCCGAAGCCAACGAAGTTTTAAGCGACCCCAAGAAGCGCAAAATCTACGACCAGCTCGGCTTCTACTCGGACAACATCGATCCCAAGGCGGCCGAAGCCTACGCCAACAGCGGCGCCACGGGAGGCAATCCCTTCGGCGCCGGCGGCAATCCCTTTGGCGGCTACAACCAGGGTGGCAACCAGGGCGGCGGCCAGCACGTGGAGTTCGACTTCCGCGATTTTGATTTTGGCGGCGCGCAGCATCAGGGCGGCCGTGGCGGCAGCTTCCGCGACATCTTCTCCGGCATGTTCGGCGGCGCCGCGGCGCAGGAACCGGCGAACGCCGCCGGAACCGACGCCGAATACACCGTGCAGGTTCCTTTCTGGGAGGCGATTCGCGGCGGCGAGATGAAGCTCAACATTCAGCGTCCGTCGGCTATGGGACGCATGACCCCGGAGCCGGTCTCCTTCCGCATCAAGGCCGGCACCCGCGATGGCCAGCGCATCCGCCTGGCCGGCAAGGGCAATCCTGGCGCACGCGGAGCACCGCCCGGCGATCTCTACATCATCGTGCACCTCGCCGAGCACCCCATCTTCCATCGCGATGCCGACGATATCAGCATCATGCTACCGATCCTGCCGTGGGAAGCCGCCTTGGGAGCCAAGGTCGAGGTGCCCACCATCGACGGGCGCGCCGTGCTGCGCATCCCGCCCGGCACGCAAAGCGGGCAGAAGCTGCGCATGCGGGAAAAGGGAGTGCCCTCGGCCACCCGACCTGGAGTCATCGGCGACCAGATCGTCGAGATCCGCATCGTCGTGCCGGAGATTCCCAACGTCGAGGCCAAGGAACTCTGGCAGAAGCTGGAAAAGCTGCACCCGGAAGATCCGCGCCAGGCGCTGTGGAGCAAGATTTAGAAGATCCCTATGACCAAACGGAAGGGCAAAGGCGCGTACATGATCTCGGTGGTGGCCGAGATGTATGAGATCCACCCGCAGACGCTGCGCCTCTACGAGCGCGAAGGTCTGCTGAAGCCCTCGCGCAGCGAAGGCAACACCCGCCTCTACACCGAGGAGGATCTGAAGCGCCTGGAGTTTATCCTGTCGCTGGCCCGCGATCTGGGCGTCAACATCGCCGGCATCGGCATCATCCTCAACATGCGCGAGCGCATGGAGCAGATGCAGCTCCAGATGCAGGAATTTGTGAAGTATGTGCAGCAGGAGGTAATGATCCGCGCCAATCAGGCCATGCCCAAGGAAGGGCTGGTGCCGGTGCGGCGTCCCGTAGTGATACCTCCCGGCAAAAAGAAGTAGGCGTCTTCGATTCGCTTCTAGCTCCGCTGCTCCTGCCGAATCCGGGCGCCCACGTCCGGGCCTTGGCCAGGTTGGTGCTGAATGCGGGCGGCACACTCCGAGCGGCTGCCAATCCCTACCTGCAGCAGGCCGGTCGCAGCGTGGTCCAATACGTAGGCCTCATCTCCTCTCGATGAGTGAACGGATGGCTGGTGTTTCGCTTTCGCGGTACAGGGCACAGGCTGTCTTCTGGTTGCAGCACTTCCTTCCATTCCAACTCCTCAACCGGCGGGCAATCGGCTCGCTGGAGACGGCCGTATCAGGCAGCCACCGGCAGTACGCCACCCATACGCTAGTACGCCGCCGTGTCCGCCCACAGTGAGGCCGGTCACGTCGTCTGGTGATACCCGGCGCGGCCCGTCCACGCTGGCTTCCCCAGGGTCGCCCGCCCAACCGTCACCGGGGTTGGTGAGATCAATCACTGCCGGACGGAGACGATTGCTGGAGACTTACAAGGCTGTCCGGCATCGGAGAGTTCCATGTCCCCCATCAACGACGTGCACGAGGTGTTGCAGTTACTCCGCTTCGAATTGAATTACCTTGAGCAGGGCGGCTTTGAGCGGGACAAGGCGTTGCTGGGAACGGACTCTCCGTTCCTTGGCACCTTCGCCTGCATCAACTACGGCGACCCGCTGCGCCGCCACGCCTGCCGCGAGTGCGGCCTCCTGCAGTTCGTTCCCGAAGACAAGCAAACCGAAGAGTTCCCCTGCCACTTCATCCCCCTCAACGCTTCCGGCGAAACGATCCACAGCCTGATCGAAAAAAACGACCAGCGCCGCTTGGTCATCGCCCTCGAACTTTGGCTCCGGAGCACCATCGCGCGGCTGGAAGCCATGCAGGAGCGTACCAATCGGTAGGACTATTGCTTTTCTTTTGACTCGGGCCCCGGCGCTGCCGGCTCCGGCTCCTGCGGAAACGACCGGAAGGTGAGTTCCGAGGTCTTCTGAGTCACATTTCCGTCGTTTGGGGTGCGCCGCACCGTCAGTGTTCCCCGGATGTTCCAGTAGCCTTCATCGGACGGAGTCTTCCCCGCGCCTCTCTCGACCACGCCGGAGAACTCGAACCAGACCCCGCCCGCCGGCTTGGTGCGGAAGCTCAGCCTGGTTCCTTCCAGCTTTGCCTCATCGAAGAACTGGTCCACGAACTCGGCCTTCTCCGGATCGTCGTCCTTGAAGCGCGAGACCACGCCCGTGACCTTGCCGTTGTCCACTTCGATCTCTACGAACTCGCCTTCGCGCACGAACGAGTACATCCCCGTAATCTCGTCGCCGATCTGCGGCTCCGCCGCTGGCTCCGCCTGCGCCATGGCAGCCGCAACCACAAGCAGAATGAATGCCGCGATGCGCAAGATGGTTTTCATAGAGGTCTCCAAAGCGGTTATGTCGTCTCTCCAAAGTGCTGGCGCTCGATCGTCGTTGCCAGTTCGGAGTTCGAGCACACCTCGTAATAGAGGTGGTCCGCCCAGCGCACAAAGCGGAAATCGCGGGCTTCCACCTGTGCGGCCCTTCCCTCGCGCACCAGAATAGGGCGGAAGACTCCGGAACTCACCGGGACCAATCCGCGGAACAGCCGCACCTTCTCCGGACCCCACGGCATCGGCAGATCGACGCTGAACTCTTCCAGCGAAATCTCATCCTGCAGCTTGGCGAACGCTGCCCGCGGCAGATGGATCCCGCCCACGTTGTAGCTGAGCATGAAATCTTCCAGGGCGCCGGCTGCCGACTGTTCATCCACGGTCTGAAAAACAAACACATTAAACAGCGGATTGCTGTCCTTCATCTGTCGGCGCGCGCGCTTGTGGCAGGCGCTCAGCCGGTCGCTCAAATTCAACGCATCAGAGATCATGATGCGGTGCGCGCCATCCATCAGGTAGAGCGGTGCGGAATCCTGATACGCGATGCCGATCCCGATCTCAAGTGGCGGCAGCCCGTTTTCCGTCGATGCGCTGTTATAGGCCTGCACAATATTCAGCATCTCGCGCGCCAGCATGCAGGTGCGGGCCACGCCGAAGCCCCGCTGTCCGTCGTTCTCCAGCAGCGTCAGAATCACCGCGTCGCCTTCGATGAAGACTTTTTCGGCCTCATACTTCGGCAGCAACTTGTTGACCGGCTCAAAAAAATTGAGGCTGAAAAACGACGCTGGATTCAGGCCGCGCTCCAGCAGCGAACGGGTCAGAAACGATGAGTCGCGAATGTCGGCCTTCAGCACCACGTGATGGTTCACGCGTTGCTCCGCCGGCTTCTGCTCTTCCGGCATCAAAAATTCGTACAGCGTATCGTTGATCTTGGAGAGCTGCCGCAGCTTCTCGTTGTTCAAAACGTTCAGCGATTCCAGCGCCCGCTCCAGCACCTCCAGCTTGCGCACATCGCGATGAAAACGGAAGATGTCGATGAAATACCGCGCGGCATACCGCATCCGCTCCGGCTTGCCCGCCGAGCGGGTCCGCTGTACAGCGGCCTGCAGTTTCTCCAGCGGATAGCGGTCGTGGGTCTGCAGCACCTCTTCCACCCGGCGCAACTCGTTCTTCAGAATCAAGGCGCACTTCAGCTGCTGAGGAGAGACCACCGCGCCGTAGTCGCCCAGGATGGGGAGCACTTCGTAGGCGGCCACCGCATAATCCATCACCTTGGCCGCCTCCAGCGTTTCCATCCACTCGGTGGTAATCGCCCGCTGCGCCCTACTCCGCTCGGATTCGTCCACCAGGCCGCTGTACATCAACATCTTGGCATTATCGGGGACGTTCAGCTGCTCTTCGGCCCCCACATCGCCGTGTGCCAATCCCGCCTTTTTCAAAAAGCTCTTGGCTATAACCACCAGATGATCGAACAGATCGGGATCGCGATCGAAGCTGCCAAACAGCGCGTACTGCTCGGCCCGGATAAACGGGTCCTGACTGGATTCCGCCAACAAAAGGTCGTTGGCCAGAACCTCGTAGCCTGGCAGCGTCGCGCTCGCCGAACAGTGCGTGCCGCGTGCTCGCCACTGTCTCCCGCTCCACCTCGTTAAGCGTGGTCAGCACATCCTGCGAGACGCGGCGCAGCACCTGGCGCTTGTTCATCTGGAAGCGCAGAAACCGGTCGCGCAGCACCATCTGCTGCAACTCAAGACGCCGCTCGTCCCGCTTTTTCAGGTTCTCCCGGCAGAGCTCCAGAACATGCGTGAACTGCAGCGGCAACTCGGTGCGCAGAAACTTGACCAGCGCGACCCGGCAAGCCAAGTCCAGTTGGAAATCGTCGGCCTCACGTGCACGGCGCAGCGATGCAACCTGCAACTCGCCCATGCAATATTTGAACTGCGCCGGGTAATCCACCTCCGGCTCCGGCAGCGCATCGTCCTTGATGTGGGCGCGCCCGTAACGCGAGTCGCCGAACGGGTACGGCTCCGGCACGCGCGTCAACTGCTCCACGTCGCCATGCTGCTCAATCAGCTTTGCCAGGTGGACGCGCGCGGTCTCGGTGAACTTCGCACTCAGAAAAATGTCGGGACGCAGGTTATCGACACCCGCAACCAGCCCCTGGAGCGCGAGCTGCGGAACATAGCCGGCCAGCTCAAACTGGCTCGCCAACTCGCGTAATTTCGTCCGTCCAAACATCGGCAACGGAGACCCTTTCCCTGCAATGAATTCGTGAGCTGACTTCCGGACTCTACCACACCGCCAAGGCGAAGGGAGTCCAACTCCGGCTACCTTTTCTTCGGTGCCGCAAGCGATGGCTGCCTCCCCATAAGGCTTCCCTCAATATGCCCGAGGCCCTGCCCGCGCAAAATCTTCCGCGTCAACCCGGTGAGAGGGAGCCCGAAGATCTCATCCAGTTCCACCCAGCGTCCCGCTTTTTTCGCCTTCGCGCTCAGGGCCCGAGGCTCCAGCCGGACCACCCGCACCTCGTAATCGGTATCGGTGATCGAATGGCGCACCACGCACAGCTCCGCTGCATCCGGCCCTTCCTGCTGCTCCGCGTACTCCGGCAGCTCCCACATACCGGCCATCTTCGCCGCATCCGCCGCGCGCCGCACCAGGAAGACGCAATGCTTGCGCTCGATCAGTGCCCGCGTCATGCGTACCCTTTTGCGAACCTCCTTAGGGCGTCCCGTTGCCGCACCCGGAGCGCGGCACCAGTTACGCAGCGGACACACCAGGCACTGCGGATTCTGCGGCGTGCAAACCGTCGCCCCCAGCTCCATCATCGCCTGATTCCAATCCCCAGCGTCCCGCCCTCCGGCATAGCGGCCGTCCAGCAGCTCCTGCGCCCGCTGCCATGCCGAAGCGCCCGCGCGCGGTGAGCCGTCCAGCCGGCTCAGTACCCGCTCCACGTTGCCGTCCACCACTGCCACGGGCTCTCCGTAAGCGATGCTCGCAATGGCCGCAGCCGTGTAGCGTCCGATGCCCGGCAGTTTGCGCAGCTCCGCCTCCGTCCGCGGGATGAGGGCGCCCAACTCCTTCACCACCACCCCAGCCGCCTTGTGCAGCATGCGGGCGCGGCGGTAATAGCCCAAGCCGCTCCACCGTGCCAGCACCCGCTCCTCCGGCGCGCGGGCCAGCGCCTCCACGGTTGGAAACGCCTCCAGAAATGCGCGGTAGTGCTCCAGCACCGCGGCCACGCGCGTCTGCTGCAGCATGATCTCCGAGACCCACACCCGATAGGCATCGCGGTCGCGCCGCCAGGGCAGCGGTCGCTTGTGTCGCGTATACCATTGCAGCAGCGCCGTTTGCATGGCACCGGAGCCGGAACTCTCCTGTCTTTGGGGTAGCCTGCCCATGGTAAGCCGATTGTAACAATCTCCTCCGTTTCGGGTACCGGCCATCCACGCCGCTATCTTCACAAAACGTTGGCTTTACGGCCTCACCACTTTATGTTCTTATTCTTACTATGAAACTCAAACTGCCTGCAGCAGCCATTCTCTTCACTCTCGGTGTCACGCTATCCGGAGGTGCCATTGCCCAGCAAACTCCTGCGGCCAAGGCGGACGCCGGCTCCTCCAGCTCTTCCGAGCTGAAGACCCAAAAGGACAAAGCCAGCTACGCCATCGGCGCCAACATCGGAAGAAGTTTGCAGCGGGATGGCATCGAGGTAGACCCCAACCTCCTGCTTCGCGGACTGAACGACCAGCTCAGCGGCGGTAAGCTCCTGCTGAACGAAGAGGAAAACAAAGCGGTACTCACTACTCTCCAGGAGGAGGCGCGCGCCAAGAAGGAAGCCGAGATGAAGGCCCTGGGCGAAACCAACCAGAAGGAAGGCGAAGCTTACCTCGCCGCCAATAAAGCCAAAGAGGGGGTCGTCACCCTTCCCAGCGGCCTGGAGTACAAGGTTATAAAGCAGGGCGACGGCCCCAAGCCAACCCCCAGCGATATGGTCGAGTGCAACTATAGCGGCACGCTCATCAACGGCAAGGAATTTGACAGCTCCTACAAGCGCGGCAAGCCCGCAACCTTCCCGGTTAGCGGAGTCATCAAGGGATGGACCGAGGTCCTGCAGCTGATGCCCGTCGGCTCCAAGTACCAAGTCGTCATCCCCGCCGATCTCGCCTATGGACAGCGTGGCCCCAGCGCCGACATTGGACCCAACGCAACCCTGATCTTTGAGATCGAACTGCTCTCCATCAAGGAAAAGCCCGCTGCGTCAGCTACCCCCCACGGGCCTGCCGCAGCCACTTCGGCCGCCAAGCCCGCTACTCCCGCAAAGTAACGTCATCGCAGCAAACGAGCCCGCCATTCCTGGCGGGCTCTCTTTTTTATTGCTCCACTCGCGGGCGCCTACTTGGCGGGCTCCAACTCCACAAACTCAAAGCGCTCCAGCTGCTTCTCGAAGGGAATCGAGAACTCCTTCTCGATCTTCTCGCGATAGGTCGGCCCGGAGTTGTACGCACAGAACGGATACAGCTTGCCGTCCGGCGCGGCGTAGTGAATCACGCAGCGCTTCAGCCGCTCGATGTCGTAGTTGTAATTGTCCTGGAAGTGCATTCCCGCCACCAACAGGGTGCGGTAGGTGAAGGTTCCGTCCATGCCGTCGCGGCCCAGTTTTTTGTTAGTCATGCCCTGGATCGTGTTGAGGAAGCGCTCGAAGGTCAATCCCTCCGGCGCACGATCGGCCTTGAAGTGCTTCTTCAACTCCATCCAGCCCTTGGCGCCGTTGTAATACTTCATGATCCCGGTGAACTTCTTGCGCGACATCTCCTCGATGTCCTGCACCATCGCCGGAATGTCCACGAATTGGGTGACCGGAACTGCCTTGCGCGACTTCTCATCGACAAACATGTAGGTTCCCAACGAGCAGCTGGTATGCGAGGAGATGGTCGGAACGCCGCGATTCTCAACCGCCGCAATCAAGCGGCTGAACGGCACGACCATGGAGAGCGGGAACCAGTCGTTGTAGGTGTCGAACAGACCCGTCTGCTCGCTCAAGCTGTGAGCCAGATCGGCCAGGGTAAAGCGCTTGGCCTCCAGCTCCTTCTTGGCGATGCGGCCGGTAAATGCCACCGGCTGGAAGCTGATGCCGCTGACCGTGTCCACGTTGTTGATGGCCACCTGCAGAATGTCGCCCAGCTGATGATCGTTCAAGCCCTTGACGATCGTCGGCACAAAGACGATCTTCATTCCGGCTTCGCGGCAGTTCTCGATGCACTTCATCTTGAGATCCAACAGCGCTTCGCCGCGGGTCTTCATGTACATGTCGTCGGTCACGCCGTCGAACTGCAGATACAGGGTCGCCAGTCCCGATTCCTTGCACTTCTTGGCGAACTCCAGGCTGTTGCCGATCAGGATTCCGTTGGTGGCCGCCTGCAGGTGGGTAAAGCCCAGATCCCTGGCCATCGACAGGATCTCGAAGAACTTGGGATGCAGCGTCGGCTCGCCGCCCGAGAACTGCACCACGCGGCCGTCCACCGGACGCTCGTTGCGCAGTGCCATCAGCATCGTCCGCACCTGGTCCATGTCCGGCTCATACAGATAGCCCGCCGAATTGGCGTTAGCAAAGCACACCGGGCAGGTCAGGTTGCAGCGGTTGGTCAGGTCCACGTTGGCCAGCGCGCTGTGCGAGGTGTGCAGCGAGCAGATTCCGCAATCGTCCGGGCAGGACGCCTCGGCGCCTTTGTCGTTGGCCGGATTGCTGAAGCCGGTGTTGTCGCCGAACTCCCACTCCTCCATCTTCAGGTAGAGCTTCACGTCCGAAGACAGGCAGTCCTTGAACTCGCCGTGCTCCGGGCAGCTCTTCTCCATCATCACGCGGCCGTTCTCTTCAAAGATTCGGGCCTCAATCTTGGTCACCGTCTCACACTCGGGACACAGCGATGTCGTGGTTTTGGGAAGCCCCTTCTGCAACGGCTGAATTGGTCCGCCGGTCAGGGTCTTTTCAGGCTGCAGGATCTTCAGGTTCGGCCGCTTCGCCGATGCAAATGGAGTGCTCAAGGGTCTCTCCGGTCAAACAGTAGGATTGGTGGGCTTCGGGTACACTCCACGTGTCTCTAGTGTGCCTGTGGCGGCAAACAATGCACAGTGGCACGGGTCACCCCCGGCAGTGAGGCCACTTTTCAGCGAATCGCGCCTATGCGCATCGAATGGCGAAGGAAAGGACTCCGGCTGCGATGCCAAAATCTCGCCTCAAAGCAGACCATATTTGCCAATCCCCGGATCTGGCGCGCACGCCGGAGAAAACCCCCGTCGCAGCCACGAAACCCAACCAAAAGTATGCCGCTTGCCTTAACCCATTGCCGTTTTCGGCACAACAAAAAAAATCTTAAAAATTGTGGAACTAAACGTGCCCCTCTGCGAATACCAGTAGATGCTGGGCTGATCACATTCGACCAGACTCGATAGTTTCTCCTCCCGATACTATCCGCCGCTAACCCGGCGGATGTTTTTTTGCGCCAAAACAACTCCCGTCAGTTTCCCGTCTGCAACCGGGCGGCAAAGTCCTGGATGGCGGCCAGGAAGGGCCGGCTGGCCACCAGCATCACGTCGTTGTGCCCTGCCCCGTCCAGCCAGATGTGCTCCTTGGGCTGGTTGGCCAGCCCGTAGATGCACTCCCCGTGCCAAAACGGAATCACCTCGTCGTTGCGCCCCTGCGCGACCAGCACCGGGCAGTGCACCCGGCGAATCGTCCGCGCGTTATTGAATTTGTCCCATGGCACGATCTGTACCCGCGTCAGCACCCGGAAAGCCGACAGAAACGGTGCCTGCGCAATCAGTCCCGCAACCGGACGGATGGCAGCCAGGTGAATGGCCGCGGCCGCTCCCAGCGAATGTCCAAACGCAATCACCCGCTCCGGCGGGACCTGCAGCGTTCCGGTCAGGTAGTCGAACGCCGCTTCCACGTCGCGGTAAACGGCAGCCTCGGACGGCCTTCCCCCGCTGGCGCCATATCCGTTGTAGTCGTAGGCGAACACCGCGAAGCCGGCCCGCCGGTAGTCCTCCAGAATGGGCAGGTCGTCGCCCATGTCCTCGCCGTTGCCATGGCTGTAGAGCAGCGTGTACCGCGCCCCCGAATTCGGCAGGTACGCCGCCGCAATGCCTCCAAACTCGCAAGGTATGCGGAAGGTTTGCACGCCGGGCGTGGCGCGCGCCAGTGTCTCTAAATCGTATCCAGCCGGGTGCGGTTGAAAGATAAGACGGTCCGAGAACATCGCGAGCGCGATCAGCAGGACATAGACCCCAACCAGAAACGTCAGCATGATGCGAACACCCGTCCGCAGGAATTTCATTCCGCGCTCTCCGCGACAACGCTGGAAGTATAGATGACAGTGCGCAAAACAAAACCGCCGGAGGATCTCCCCCCGGCGGTCCGCATTGCGAGAAGCAACTCGGCTTAATCACCCATCACTTCTTCCTTCTTCTCATCCGCCTGCGCCGCGGGTTTGGCGCCCAGGGTGTCCAGCGGCACGAACCCGCCCACCTCGGGAGCCTTTTCGCCGAGCACATGCTGCCGGTAGAGCGCCGCCATCCTGGCGTTCTCCGCATCCTGCTTGATCTTGGCGTCGCGTGCCCGGAACTTCTCCTCGCGCGCCGTCTTGGCGATTCCCTGCTCGTCCAGCGTCGTATTCCGTCCGGCGTGCACGTGCTCCTGGTTCAACACTAGAGTGTGGTCCGTGCTCGCCAGATTCACCTGCTTGCCGCCCGCAAAAATCTCATGCCGGCCGTGCTCCTCGTACCACTTGGTCAGGGTGGCCGTCATGTGCATCTTCTCGATGATGTTCCGCCAGCCCACGCCCGTGTTGTAGGCGCAGAAGCTGATCTCGCCCTCCTGCGTCGCGTAGGGAATGATGCACTGCTCTGTGCGCCGGAAATCGTAGTTGAACAGATCCTGGAACCACATCCCCGCCACGAACAAAAAGTTCCAGCGGTCGGCCCGGCGCTTTTGAACATCATCCAGAGTCCGGTCGGGGCTTGACTTGCCGTACTTCGACTCCGCCTTCTTGGTCGCCGCAAAGGTCTTGTCGAACTTCTTCAACAGATCGGTAAACTTGAAGTGCGTCGGTGACAGGAAAGGATCGTAGTTGCGCGCCAGCGCCAGCGCCATTCCCAGGTTGGACCAGCGCGCGCCGCGTCCCGCGTCGCTCACCTTGGCCACGTCCTTGGCGATCTGGTCGGCATAGAGGAACTTGGTCACCGGCACCGCTTCCTTGGTCTCTTTGTCGATCATCAGCGCCATGCCCACGCCGCAGTTCGGATGGCAGCCGCAGTTTACCGAACCCCACTCCTTGTTCGTGCCGTGAACCACATCGGCCCAATCGCTAAAGGTTCCCATGAACGAAATCGGGAACCAGTCGCGCGCCGGCTCGCCCAGCCCGGTCTGCTTCTTTACGTCGTGCGCCAGGTGGCTCAGTGTATAGCGCTGGGCATGGCGGCGCTCGTCGGTGATTGCCTCATCCCGTCCGGTAAACGAAACCGGCTGGAACGACAGAAACGAAATCCGCTTCGGATTGTCCAGCGCGAACTGAATGATGCGCCCCACCTGTTCGTTGTTCACCCCGTTGACGATGGTCACCACCGGAACTATTTCCACGCCCGCGGCGTGCAGATTCTCAATCGCCCTCAGTTTCACATCGAACAGGTTGCCCACCGCGCGGTGCGAGTTCGCCGCGTTGCCGATACCGTCAAATTGCAGGTAGGCGTAACGCAGTCCGGCCTACGCCGCCTGTTTGCAGAACTCGGGCGACTTGGCGAACTCGATCCCGTTGGTCGCCGCCTGCACCGAGTTGTAGCCCACCTTGCGGGCATACTCCACGGCCTCCAGAAAATGCGGAGACAACGTCGGCTCGCCGCCGCTGAACTGCACGCTCATCTGCCGCCGCGGCTTGATGGTGATCGCGTTGTCCAGCATCGTCCTGATGTCTTCCCAGCTGAGCTCATGCACAAAGCCCACCTGGTTGGCGTCCATAAAGCAGGGATCGCACATCATGTTGCAGCGGTTCGTCAGGTCCATGGTCAGCACCGACCCGCGGCCGTACTTCACCGTCGAGCTGCCGTGGTTGTGCAGCCTCTCGTCGTTGTGCGCGCGCATGTCGCGCCCCGGAAATGTCTCTTCCAGATGCCGGAAGAACTCCACGTCCATCGCCATCACGTCCTCAAAGTGGCCGTGCTTCTCGCAATCCTTCACCATCAGAATCTGGCCGTCGCGCTCGATGATCTGCGCCTTGATCTCGCCCACTTTTTCGTGGAGCAGAATCTCATACGGCAGCTTGCCGTCCACAATCTGCTGCCGGATCTCCGGCACGCACTTCGGGCACAGCGAGTCGGTCGTCCGCGGCCAGCCCAGCGGCGGCTTCGTCTTCTGATACGACTTCAGCAGCGGTTTGTCCGCCCACTTCGGCGTGATCGAAGGCCTCTGGCTTCCGCTGTTCAGTTTGTCGAACACCACCCAGACGCCCTTGGCCACGTACGTGAAGACCTTCTCGACATATTTGATCGGCTTATGCATGATCCGCTGTCTCCTCATCGGGTCCGCCCTGCGGCCCGCATGGTTTCCTGTCTCGCCAGGTGCTCCGAATCCCCACACAGATGGAGAACTACAGCACAATCCTAGGGGTTCAACCCGTTCATTCCCAACGCGGAAGCCATGAACGGCGGCCATCCAGGCCTGACCGGCGAAATATCACATCCAGTGGTGACCTACATCACAAGCCGCACGGGCACGATCGCGCACGAAAAATCCCCAACCACCGTCCGTCGTATCATGTTCTGCAGATGGCCGGAGCGACCGCAACTGGAGCGCCGGCGAGCCAGGAGAAACCATGTATTGCTCAAACTGCGGCAAAGACATCGGCACCAACCCGGTCTTCTGCCAGTTCTGCGGAGCCCGCGTCGCCCCCATCCCGCCCTTCGGAGCATCGTCGGCGGCGCGGCCCTTTGCCCGCTACAGCGCCGACAAGAAAATCGCCGGCGTGTGCGGCGGCGTCGCGCGCTACTTCGATCTGGACTCTTCGCTGGTCCGCGCCATCTGGCTATTGTGTGTTCTTCTGGCCGGCACCGGTCTGCTGGTCTATCTCGTCCTCTGGGTCGCCATGCCGCTGGATCCCGGCTATCCGCAGCAGTCCGCCTAAAGCAACATGCAGACGAAAATCGCAGTGATCATCCATGTTCCACCCGATTGACCGGCCCAGGCCCAGGCCCCAGAATCGGAGTTGTTTTGGAGTCTTTTCTGCCATCTCCTATGAATTCGCCGGAGCCCCCGCCACCGCGCCTGCGCCGTGCCGCGCTCTGCGCGGCGCTGCTCGCACTGGCTCTGACCTCGGCGGGCTGCGGGGGGAAAAAGCAGACCGCGCGCAATGTTCCGCCCGCGCCTGAACTGGCTCCCGCGCCCGAGCTCCCACCCGCGGCAGAGCACGCGGCGCCCGAATCCGTTCCCGGAATCCACGTCGATCCCAATGCCCCTGTGCTCTGGAGTGAAGTCGGTTACGCCAGCTGGTATGGCCCGCAGTACAACCGGAAAAAAGCGGCCAATGGCGAAATCTACAATCAGGATGAGATGACCGCCGCGCACAACACCCTGCCGCTGAACTCCATCGTCCGCGTGGTCAATCTCAAAAACAATCAGTCCACCGTCGTCCGCATCACCGACCGGGGTCCCTTTGTCGGCGACCGCATCATCGACCTCTCGGTCGCCGCCGCCAAAGCCGTCAACGTCTACCTGCCCGGCACCGCCAGGGTGCGCCTCGACGTGCTCGAAGCCCCGCATCCCATTGAGATCGGCGGCCGCTGGTGCGTGCAGATCGGCGCCTTCCAGTCGCAAGTCCACCGCCATCGAGCTGAAAAACCGTCTCCTCGCTGCGCTACCCCGGAGCCCAGGTCATCCAGTTCAAGGGTCCCACCGGCTACTGGGTCCGCATCCGCGTTCCCCAGGACGACAAGGCAGAAGACCCGCAAGGTCTTCGAACAGACCGAGGTCAAGGAAGGCGGAGTCTTCATGGTCCGCCTCGACTAAGCCCGCCCCGACTAGAGCGTTTTCCGAAAAGCTGTATCCCTCAACGACCGGCGGGTGGCCCAGGTTCCGCGCCGTGTTTTTTTGCGGCGCTAAACTGGGAGAGCGGGACACACCAACCCGATAACAGGCTTAGCCTCTGCCCAGTCCGCGCGATTGTGCTACATTGGGCGCGCAAGGAGCGCCCATGAACGACTGCCTGTTCTGCAAAATTATCGCCGGAGAAATTCCCTCGAAGAAGGTGTACGAAGACGACCAGGTCTATGTCTTTGAGGACATCAAGCCCGTCGCGCCCACCCACGTTCTCATCGTCCCCAAGCGCCACTTCGCCGGACTCGAAAAAGCCGAGGCCTCTGACGCCGCCATCATCGGCTACTGCCATCTCATCGCCGCCCAGCTCGGACGCGAGCGCAAGATCGAAGATGGATACCGCACCGTGCTTAACGTTGGCCCGCGCAGCGGCCAGTCAGTCTTCCACCTGCACCTCCACCTCATCGGCGGACGCGACCTCAAGTGGCCTCCCGGCTAAACGTTGCGGGCAAAAGAGAGAATTGAAAGACACCACAGGCACGTGCTAGTCAAAGGACATGACGCTCTGTAGTTCCTCGTGATTACAGACCTGGTAGGCCGTCTGATCTTACCTGCGGATCAGTACTCCTGCAGCTCCGCTTCGCTGGTGGCGTGGCGCCGCAGCAGTTGCGGCAGGTTCTGCGAAAAGGCCGAGCGCGGCAGCACCATATCGCAGCCCGCTTCCTGGGCCTTCACCTTCAGCTCTCCCTGCAGATGCGACAGGAAGCCGATGATATTCGTCTCTTTCTTGAACTTCGCCTTCAACTTGGTAATCACCGTCAGCGGCTTGATCGTGTGGTGGTTCAGGTCGATGATTACCAGCGATGGCTTCTCTTCGCCCGCCGCCACCATCTCCAGAACTTCCTTGTCGCTCTTGACGAAGCTCACCTTCACGTTCAGCTTGCGCGCCGTCTCCTGAACTTTGGCCATGAAGAACAGGTCGTCGATAAACACCATGATGGGCCTGGAGCTGATGTTCTCTCCCACCGGCATCGCCTCATATCCCGGGCGTCCTGCGTTGCCCTCCTGGTGCAGGCTGCGGTAGGAGTGGTCCATCGGAGCACTGTAGACGCCGGCGTCAGGGGTTTTGTGATTTACCACCGTGCGCAGGATGCGCTTGGTGCTGTTTCCATTTCCGTTTCCGTTGGCCTCGGCCGGGTTCTTGCGCGCCGAGGGCTTCGGCTTGAATCGCTTCATTGTTGGCTTTCCTTGCATGCCTGACTTTCCCTGAGAAGCCGGGGACATATTCTGATTGGATTGTCCTGATCCGTCTTGCGCCTGGGCGCCGGCTTGAGTTCCCGTACCTTGACTACCGCGACGCCCACGGCGCCGCTTGCGTCCTCTCCCGCCGGTGCCGGCAGGATGGTTCGATCCACTGTTCATATTTTTCAGGCTTCTCTTGTGTTTAGTTACTTCTAGCGATCATATCCGCGCGGCGTACGGCCTGTTGTGGTTCAAGCCACTAATCCGCTCGATCTGTTTGGTGTTTCCCGTGTTGCAGCCGTGCCTCGGATCGGGCAACCAGCCTCAGGTCCAACGTTCTCTCATCCCAGGAAGGATATCCGATACTACCCAACACCATCCTCACCGACAAGCTAAATGTTTCATCCGGCTGTGGATATTGGCTGAATTCGGACCACCTATGTTTTCTTTAGATGCCCAAACCTGATCCCAAGTCTCGAACCATTTCCATCCAGCTCGCAGACTTTGGCCACTCTACCGGAGACGGGAGTGGTGGGCGCTGTAGGATTCGAACCTACGACTTCCACCGTGTGAAGGTGACACTCTACCGCTGAGTTAAGCGCCCATTTGTGTCTGTGCTACGCGTCTGTGCTACCTCGGATTGTAACAAACCTGCCCGATTTGGCAAATCAGCGGCCCTGCCTGCCGGCCAGCTATGGTTTCTGCTCCGGGCAGCCTTTCATCCCTTGCAGCGCGCCGGCGCTTTGCGGATCGAGCTTCAGCGCCTGGCCGTAGGCCATAGCGGCCTCCGGGCAGTTGCCTTGCGCGGCCAGAATGTCGCCACGCAGAGCGTAGGCTGCGGCGCTCGGGTTTTCCGCAATACTGGCATCAACATTCTCCAGCGCCTTGGGGTAGCTCTTCGCTTGGAAGAGCATGGTGGCCAGCTTCAGCCGACGCCGAGCCGCCGCCTCGTCGCTGTCAGTGAGTGCGGCCGGCGGGTTCAGCACCGCCGCCAGTTCCGCGTCGCCGATTTCCTTCAACAGATAGCGCACGCGGGCGGTGACCACCGCAGCGTAGTTGACCTTGGTGAAGGACTGGTAAGCAACCAGCTTGTGCTGCTGGTCGAACAGCACCGTCACCGGCTCTTGCGCCACGCCCAACTTCCCGTAGAACACATCACCCACATCGATCAGCACCGGCATCGAGATGCCGGACTCTTTCACCATGGCTTGCACGTCTTCCTTGGCTGCCCGGTCGGAAACTATCCCAACCCAGCGGATCGACTTGCCGGCAAGTTCCTTTTGCACTGCGGCTAACTCTTTGAGGGCAAGCCGGGAGAAATCCTGGCCGGGCCGGAAAAAGATGAAGACGTTCGCCGTGGCATGGTTGAACAGGTGGTCCGTTCCCCCCGCCAGGGTTGGCATCTCGGCATCTTCGACGATGGTGCCGAGCTGAGCGTGGGTGTAACCCCACGCCCCGGGACCGATCGTCAGCCAAGCCGCCAGCAGAAGCAGTCCACGACGGCAGTTACGGCTTCGCATCATGGCTGGGTGCGGGAGCGGCGGCGTCAGGCGCGCTCGCGGTAGTCTTCGGCTGGGTGTTGTTGTAGGACCTCGTCGCGTGGCAGGTCTTGGCGCAGGAACCGCCGGTCTCCGTCTTGGTGTAGTTGATCTTGAGCATCCATCCCTTCGGCCCATACGGCACGGCGTCGCGGATCTGGTGCTCCTGCACCGAGGCATGAACGTCATGGCAGGCGCGACAGGTGCGGCCCACGGTCCGGTTGACGTGGACGTAATGCAGGTTCTTGTTGCCGTCGCGGAACTGCGTCAGTTCCTCGGTCTGCGGCGTGGTGAACGCTTTCTCGTCGTGGCAGCCAAAGCAAAGCGCATAGTTCTGGGCGTCGTAGCCGGAATAAAACGCCGCGGGGTAGGCGCTGGTCAGCAGACGGAAGTTGTTGCTGCCGTGCGTCATGTGGCAGACGCTGCAATCCTGCGCGGCCACCGGACCGTGCTGATGCGGATTGTCGTTGAACAGCTTCGTCATATTGGTGAGCTTTTTGCCGTTATGGTCCAGCACGTCGTCCTTGCCGTGGCACTGCAGGCAGAGCGGCATCGGCAGCTGCACCAGCAGGTGCTCGACGTTGGCGCCGTGCGGGTTGTGGCAGTTCACGCATTTGTCGCCCGTGGTCAGCGCGTCGTGCTTCACCGTGGAGTCAAGCGCCGTCTTCTTGATCTCCTGATGGCAGTTCTGGCAGAGGGTTCCGGTCTCTTCGATCAGCAGCTTGGGCTGCATCGAATCGTGCGGGTTGTGGCAGTTCACGCAACTCTGCTGCGCGGGCGGATGCGCGTACTTGCGTGCCAGGACCTGCTTGAAGTCGTCGTGACAGCCCATGCACAGGTCGTTGACGGCACCCTTCACCGGCCCGGGATTCTTGGCATCATTGCTCTCGTGGCAGATGCTGCAATCACCCGCGTCGTAGGGGGCATGATAGGAGACTACCTTGTCGCTCGAAGGGAGCGGCGCAAGCCGGCTGTCGCTGACCTTGAGCACCACCGGGTGCGAAGCGGCAGCCGGTGCAGCCGGCGCCTGGCGATGCTTTTTCTTGGCATTGGGGGTCTGAGCGCTGCACAGCCCAGTGGCGAACAGCAGCAGGCCCGCAACGCAAAGCAGCTTCACGGCGGGGTCGATCTTCTGGCGAATCTCCAAAGGCAACAAACGCCAGGAAGGGGTGCTGTGGCTACCGGGCATGAACTGGATGTCGGATTTCAAGCAGGAATTCCCTCCGGGCGCTCAGGCGCAAATTGCTCGCATAACTGCTATCGGAAAATGAAAGTGCTCACACCGGCTTCAGGAATCAAAAAACACGACAACTTCGCCCATCCTCCCAAAACAGGAGAGCAGGAATTGGCGCAGCCGAATGAACAGAGTGTTTTAAGAGTACAGCAATAAGTCTTTTATACACAAGCCACAATTGGCGCGCGGGCTATTTTGAACCGGCTTGCAGCCCTGCCTAGACGCACGAAAGCACTTCCCGCTCCCCGCTCTATCCGGGCCTGTGACTTTCCCGCCCGGCTCCGTCCGTCTTTCGGGCATAATAGGAGCGCAGCAACGTCGCCAATCGCATGATTTGGAAGCGCAAAAAGCCCGACCAACCGGATACGGCAACTCCCGGCAGCGAATCCGGAGATTCCCCGCAACTTTCGCAAACCGAGGGGGTTCCCAATGACATGAGTAGCATGGCCATTGGCGGTGCATTCCCGCGCACCAGCGACGTGAGCAGCAGCCAGCCGGTGCGTTACAGCGATCCCCGGTCATTGACCGGGCTTGACGATGCACAGGTCATGCTCCGCGTGCGCGATGGCGACGACGCAGCCTTCAACTATCTGGTCGAGCGCTATCGACGCGCCATGATCAGCTTTATGTTCCGCATGGTGCACAACGCGGCCATCGCCGAGGAGCTAGCGCAGGAGGTCTTTCTTCGCGTCTACCGTTCGCGCTCCGGCTATGCCGCCGATGCCAAGTTCACCACTTGGCTCTACCGCATCGCAACCAACCTGGCGGTCAACCACGCCAGGGACCACAAGCACGAGCGGCCGGAGGAAAAGACCAGCCTCGATGCGGTCGATGAGGATACCGGGCTGTCGATCGACGTGGCCGACGACCGGCCCAATATAGAGCAGGAGTTGTTGCGTCGCGAGCGCCTGCGCGCCATCCGCCAGCAGGTCGAGGCCCTGCCGGAGCGCCAGCGCGTCGCGGTCATGATGCATAAATATCAGGAAATGGACTACCGCCAGATCGCCGAGGTGTTGCACCTGAGCGAGTCGGCCACTAAGAGTCTGCTCTTCCGCGCCTATGAAACACTGCGCCAGAGCTTGAAGGATTTCGTATAGAGGCTTATATGAATTGCAGGAATATTCACGATCAGCTGCCGGACGTCGCCCTCGGCCTTACGCCGGTGCCGCCCGAAATCGAAGCCCATCTCGGCGAGTGCCGCCAGTGTGCCGATACTCTGCAGGCGCTCCGCTCCACCATGAGTCTGCTGGACGAGTGGCAGGCGCCCGAGCCTTCGCCCTACTGGGATGTCCGTATGCAGGCGCGCCTGCGCGAGGAGCAGCAGCGCGCCTCCGCAGGATGGCTGCAGTGGTTGCGCCGTCCTGCGCTCAGCGTCGCCGCCGCACTGGGCCTGGTCATCGGCATCGGTGTTATTCAGGTGGAACACTTCCTGCAGCAGGGCGATATGCAAATCGTCGAGCACCACATCCCTGCGCCCACCGGAACGGCGGTCTCCGACTTGCAGTACTTGGACAAGAATTCAGACCTTCTGCAGAACTTTGACGCTCTTGACGACATGGATGGTGACGCCGACGCCGGCGCAGGCAGCGCAAGCAATTAGTTCTGAGAAGAGAAACCGGAGGGGGATGCGCACAAACTACATTTCGGCTCTCCTGGCCATACTTGTGCTCGCTGCGCCCCTTTGCGCCGGCGCGCAGCCCCAGTCTGCCGGAGCCGGTGCGCAGCCGGTATATCCTTCGCGTCCCCAGCCCGCCGCGCCCAGCGCGCCCCCCGCGCAACCTCAGTATGCTCCGCCCCACCAGTTCTACCGCGGACAAGGTCCGCACCACGGCGACTGGCTGCGCAACACCATGCGGCTTCCGCCCCAGGAGCGGCAGAGAAGACTCGAACAGGACCCTCGCTTCCTCCAGCTTCCGCCCCAGCGGCAGCTGGAGTTGCTGCACCGCCTGCAGGCCTTTGACGCCATGCCTGCCCAGGAGCAGCAGCGGGTGCTCAACCGCATGGAAATGATCGAACACCTCCCGCCGGAGCAGCAGCGGCGGACGGAAGCCTTATTCGAGCAGTTCCGCACCCTGGCCCCGCAGCGCAAACAGATGATGCGCCATACCTTGCGCCAGATGCGGAACATGCCTCCCGACGCCCGTCTGCACTTCCTGGGTTCCCCCGAGATCCGCTCGACGTACTCCACGGATGAGGTTCGCATGCTCTACGACTTCAACTCCATCGGCTTCGTCGGCCCCGAGCAGTAAAGACCGCGCCCATGCGGTGCTCCGCGATTCAATCCAAATGCAATGCGCGCCCTCCTGGGCGCGCTTTTTCCGTCTTGAATTCCGCCTGAATCTCTAATCCACCGCCACGATCACGTTGTTCGCCTTGAAGGCCACGTCGGCTTCCTCGCCTGCCTTCAGGCCCAGCTTGTGGCTGCTTTCCTTGGTAATGATCGCGGTCAGTTCCGCGCCTCCGGCCAGCTTCACCACCACCTCATTGTTCACCGCGCCTTCGTCCACGCGCACCACTTTTCCCCGCAGCACGTTGCGCGCGCTGATCTTGTTCGGATCCAGCCCTTTGCCGAGAATCAGCCAGCTGGCCTTCAGGATCGCGAATCCATGCATTCCGGCCTTCAACCCAAGACTGGCCACGCCGTCGTTGGTGATAATCGCTACCACCTTGTCGCCGCCATCCAGAGTGAGCTCCACCTCGGCATTCACCGCGCCCTTGGTCACCTTACTGATGCTTCCAGCCAGCGTGTTGCGTGCACTGATCTTCATCGCGAGCCCCCTTGAGAAATCACTTTACGCTGTTCTTTCAAAGCGCAAAACGCGCTGCTCTCTAATCCTTCCAGCAGCTCTTCACCACGAACCAGCACGTTCGCCGGACGCTCCGCCAGCCGACGCATAAAGTACGGATACCACTCCGTGCCGAACGGCACATAGCAGCGCATGCCCCATCCTGCCTGCGCCAAACTCAACTGCAGGTCGCGGCGCACTCCGTGCAACATTTGGAATTCAAACCCCGTCTTTGGGATGCCTTCCTGCACACTCCACTCTTTCATCGCGCCGATGATCTTCTCGTCGTGCGTGGCCAGCCCATGAAATAATCCGCTGCCAAGCATCTGCTTCGCCACCCGCAGATAGTTGGCGTCCACATCCCGCTTCTCCGGATACGCAATCGCCGCCGGCTCCTGGTACGCTCCCTTGCACAGCCGGATGCGGATTCCCTCCGCGCACAGCAGCCGCGCGTCATCTTGCGGTGCGATACAAATACGCCTGCAGCACGGTGCCGATGTGCCCCGCCGCACCAGGCCTGCGGTGTAGCTCCCGCACCAGATCGAGCGTCCTCTGCGTGTAGGCCGAGCCTTCCATATCCACGCGCAGAAAGCTGCCAACGGCGATGGCGTGTTGCAGCAGTCCTTCCACCGTCCTGCGCGCCATGGACTCATCCACGTCCAGCCCCAGGTGGGTCAGCTTCAGGCTCACGTTGGCGTCGAGTTTGCGCCGCGCAATTTCGTCGAACAGTTCGTGGTAGCGCGCCTCGGTACGCAGCGCGTCCTCGCGGCTGGTGACGTTTTCGCCCAGGTAGTCCACCGCCACGCGCACGCCCACCCGGTTCAACGCCGCCGTCTCCTGCAGCAGATCCTCCATCGTAACGCCGGCCACGAAGCGCCTGGAAAGCCTCTGACCCAACGCGGATCTCTCCGCCCATAGAACGAATCCGCCGGCTCCCGGACAACGCAATCAGCAACGAGCGCAGCATCGCCTCTGTTCCTTCACCGCCAGATGGTTCCCCGCATCTGAGCAACTCATGAGGATACCTCGTTCAACCTGCTTGGGCGGGGTAACTGCTCTGGCTCTTGATGCTCGCAGCCTCAGTGCCCTTCGGCTTCCAGATACCTCTCCACCTCGATGGCTGCCATGCATCCGGTGCCGGAGGCGGTGATGGCCTGCCGGTAGCGCCGGTCGGCCACGTCGCCACAGGCATACACCCCCGGAACGCCGGTGTGCACGTAGTCGCGCGTCATCAGGTAGCCGTCCTCGTCGCTCTCCAGCGCGCCGTGGAACATGGCCGCGTTCGGGGTGTGTCCAATGCCCAGGAACATCGCGCTGGTGGGGAAATCCCATACCTTGCCGGTCAGCAGGTTGCGCAGCTTGAGGGCGGTTACTTCCTTGGCCGCCACGTCCATCACCTCTTCCACCACGGTGTCGGTCAGAAAATGGATCTTCTCGTGGGCGCGGGCGCGGTCCAGCATGATCTTGCTGGCGCGGAAGGCGTCGCGGCGGTGGATGAGCGTAACCTTGCTGGCGAAGCGCGACAGGAACAGCGCCTCTTCCATCGCCGAGTCGCCCCCGCCGATCACCGTGATCTCCTTGCCGCGGAAGAAGAAGCCGTCGCAGGTCGCGCAGGAGGAGACTCCGTGGCCGATCAACGCCTTCTCGCTGGGCAGCCCCAGCCAGCGCGCGCTGGCCCCGCTGGCGATGATCAGCGAGCGAGTCCGGATCTGCTCATCCCGGCCCACGGTAAGCACATAGGGCCGCTGCGACAGATCGGCCGCCATCACGTGGCAGGCGCCGGAACTCGGTCCCAAAGCGGGCCGCCTGTTGGCGCATGTTCTCGATCAGCGCCGGCCCCTGAATTCCCTCCGGCCAGCCGGGGAAGTTCTCCACCAGCGTCGTCATGGAGAGCTGACCGCCGGGCTCGTGTCCTTCCAGCAGCAGCGGCTTCAGGTTAGCTCTGCCTGCATAAATCGCCGCCGTCAATCCGCTGCATCCCGAACCCATAATGACTACGTTACGAATTTCCTCTGCCATCGTCCTCTTCTCGTCTGCCTAATGAAATCCGCGCCTGGGCGCGGCTGCTGCTTAACTCGACGCAAGTTGCGCTGTCATGGATTCGCGCCGGCGGCTTTCGACTCATTCCCCTTGGGTTCCCCGGCGCCGGACTTTTTACCACTGGATTTTCGCACCGCCGGCAGACGGGCCAGTTCGGCGGGCACCAGCGTCTTCACCGCCATCGCCGTGCGGTATTTCTGCAGAATCTCTCCCGCCGTCTGAAACAGGGGTTGGTAGCTCGACTGGTCCATGCCGCCGCAGCGGGCCAGCACAATCGAGGCCTTGCCGAAGCGCTCGATGCGGATGCGCTCCGGAGGAGTGTCCGCCTTCACCGCCTCCGCCGCGCTTCCCTTCACCGCGTCGGAGATCGATATCTGCAGCGCCTCGCGGCTGTCGCGCAGATGCAGCGCCAGCGACTCGCTGGCCTCGCCCGCCTCCACGCTCATCGAATACTGCACGCCGGTCAGCGGCGCCGTCTCGGGAAACTCCCGCTCGATCCGCACCCAGGCCGACGGAGTCTCCGCAGCACCGGATGGCACTCCCTCGGCTCGCGCCTCGGCCTCGGTCAGCGTGGTAATGCCGCGCGAGATCTCAAAGTCGGAGGAAAACTGCGGATTGGCTTTCACCCGCGCCAGCGCGCGTCCCATCTCCTCCACATCGGCCGGGGCAGGGCGGCACGGATTGAGGAAATTCACCTGGATCTGGGGCTGTGTCTCTGTCGCGGGCGCCTGGGCCGATGCAGCCGCGAGTAGCCCAAGCAGCAGGGCAAATAGCCACGGCGCATGGCGCCCGATCGGTCTTAATTGAACTTTGCGCACCGCTGGATTGTATATGAGTCGGCGGGCAGAGTGCTTGCGGGAAAACCGCGCCGCGCGCCACGACAGTTGTCGCATGGATGTGTCCTGCTTTCCCAGGTTAGCGCAGCAAAAAACGCTGCGCGGAACCTGGGGCACCCGACAGTGGTTGCGAATTGCGCTAGCCTATGTGTGCCGATGCGGGAGGGATTTTGGGCGCGGGCGCACGGGCGGGTAACGCTTCGCTGCCGGCCGCGGGCGCACAGGCGGACGGTTCGGTGCGGCCTTGGCAATCGGCTTCCAGACAGTCGCGGCAGTCGTGGGAGCAGAGCTCGTCGCGCGGGTCGTCGGCGACGGTGTCATTGAAGACTTGCTCGTCCTGGTCG
Source organism: uncultured Acidobacteriota bacterium (assembly GCA_963732315.1). GTDB lineage: Bacteria > Acidobacteriota > Terriglobia > Terriglobales > Acidobacteriaceae > TOLSYN. Next base: position 773,240 of record CAVSYY010000018.1, on the reverse strand, counting down.
CCGATTTGGACGATGTGGGCGCTGTCGGCTGGGAGCGGAGTGAGGTTGCGGATGTTGGAGCTGGCGAGTTGGAGCGAGTAGAGGAGAAGGCCGGCGCGCTTGTTGTCAATGCGGCGGTCGAGGATGGCCTGCATGATCTCCTGAATGGTGACCTGGATGGCGTTGGAGTCTTCGAGCAGAGGCAGTTCGAGGCCGGAGTTGGCTTCCATGCTGATGGGTCCGCCGATGCGCTCGTAACGGCGTCGGCGGGCGCGCGCCTTGTGATGCCAGTAGCAGAAGTTGGAATCGCGCAAGGGGATGGCTTTGCAGAGCTCGCCGTTGGTGAGAATGTGTCCGCAGTTTCTGATTTTTCTGGGCATAAAAAAAGCCGCGCACAAAGGCGCGGGGGTCCCCTCCTATATTTCCCGGTAAAAATTTGAAAACAGGATGGTTAGACCCTGCGTTCCGGGCTTCTTACTTTCAGGATAGCAAAAACGGAGGGGAAAACCCTCAGTGGAGGTTGATCTCTATGTAGATTGGAATGAGACGGTTAGGAGGAAATGGGAAGAAAAATCGCTTGACAGGGTGCGGAATGGGGAAGTTCTGGGGCGGTTTGGGGGCGGTTTGAGCACGAGACAATCCAGCGACTTTGGGGTGTTTGCACACAGATTGGTGCAGCACGAGTTCCTTTATGGGCAATGGTTGGAAAACCGAAGGTTACGGAGTGGGTAATGGTTGCGCGAACGAGAATTCCCGAGTCCGGATAGGAAGCGGAAAGGCCTGTTGTCGCCAAGTATCCCGAGGCTCTGGAACAAGTCATAGTTTGAGCGTAAGGTAGGCCCTCAGGGAAGTCTCAGATGAAATCGATAGGTGGGTTCGTTTTCCACGTATGCCTCGCAGCATTAGCGGTTCCAATGTTGACGCTACTGGTTGCAGCATTGGGCTATTCTTGGGTCGGTCGTTTCTTCAGCGCTGTCACTTCTCCGGAAATGTTCTACTCCGAACACTTCATATTTGTCGCCGCCCTCGTGGGTGCGTGCCTCGCGTATACGGTTTCTGAAGTGTTGACGGACAGAGGTGCCGTTTGGGTTTGGGTGCCGTTCACTCTGCTTTTAATGGTGCGCGTCCTGACATGGAAAGAAAGCTTCGCGGTCCACTCCTCAACTTTTGGGCACTTCTTCACACAGGATTGCCAGATACAGAGCTGGCCCGAAACTGATTTCGCCGAACGTTGCGGAGATAAGCTCTTTTTGACACAGCTATTTATCGGGAGCATGGCCTATTCCATTGGGGCGCTTATCCATAGTCTGGTGCGGCGTCGAGTTTCAGTGCCAGACAAATCGACCCTTACCTCATAGCTCTCGATAGCTGTCGGATAATCGCCAAGGCACTCACTATTGGCGGCCTCAGACTCGCTGGCGAGATCGCTGGCCGAAGTGACCTTGGCGCAGCACGGCTTATTTGGGCGGCGTAGGGGTCTTTCGCTTCGCTCAAGATGACACTTCAACTCAAAGGCCTTGGCGGGTGGCCAGAATTGGCGCAGTTCCAACTCTGGGGCTTTAGTGGGCGGTCTGCATCCCCACATTTGCCAACAGATGGCAAATATGGGCCACCTGTGTCTTTCAAGACCGATTCGTGAGACCGGGGCTACACCTCCTTGTGCGGCTGGAGGGCGACGTCCATGCTGCGTTCGACCACCTCGGCCGCCATCCTGGCATTCATGCCGGGAAGGTTGGCGACGGTGGTGGTGACCTGGGTGCCCAGCAGGTTGAACAGGGTCATCTGCAGTTCCATGCACGAGGCGAAGGCGTGGGCCAGCCCGTCGAGCCACTCGGCAAGCTCGGGCGTACACCAGGAGGCGTTCTTGAAACTGTCGATGACATCGGACTGCAGGCGGACAGCGGCTTCCAGCGACGCTTTCTGAACGCCCAGCGCGCGGTCCATTCCGAGACCGGAGAGCTCCTGAAATTCAGCGCTGAATCCGGCACTCGGCATTGGTCCCTGCTTGTCTCCTACGGCAAACAGCAAGGCATGGTTGGCGGATATGGTTTTTCTGTCCACAACCCCTCCTTCGGAAGCCTAGCTTCCCTGCCTATCCTCATCCACATTGGGGGGAGAGTAGCACCTTGGCAGGATGGCGTCAGTGATAGATCGGCGGGGCTGACGTGATAGCAATCACCCGGGCGGTCTCATTCGATTGGGGCGTCTGAAAGGCGTTTCCCTCAGCGGCTGAAGCCGCGTGAAACGAGCCTTCTTGTGGCACGACTGAAGTCGTGCCCTTTCAAAACCGCCCTTTCAAAACCGCGCTTTCAAATCCGATGGATGAGACCGGATGCGAGCCGCTCCGGCCGCGGGCGCCAACGCCGGGCGCAACGCAAAACAACCGCTCCCCACCTGCCATCCGTAGCAGGTTTGAAGCGGTTGTGGAATCCAGGCGGCCCAGCCAAGAGGGTCGGTCTTACGCGCGATTAGCCGAGGCTGTAGGAGTGATCGCGGAAGCTCAGGAAGACGAACATGGGAGCGCTGGGAGAGAAGAGCGCGACCCGGTCGCCGGGGTGAATCACGGCTTCCGATGCCCGATAGGCCTTCCCGTTGACGAAGATCGCACCGACCTGATCTTTGGGAATGTTGAGCGATTCCAGCAAAGCGTGCCCGGTGATTTCGGTTTCGACCGGAACCTGGCTGGGATTGGCCCAGCCTCTCTCGCGAAACATAGAGTGAAGAAACATATTGGCGTGGAGGTCGATCGTGTTGGTCATGGCTTGGTCTCCATTCGGCCATCGCGGCCTGGAAGATTTCCTTATAATTTGAACAACGCGGCCCAAGTAACTTGACGATCTTTGCCGTAATTCCGGCGACCCAAGACACAGGAGCACAAACGCCTCCTGATAGACAAGGCAATTCACAAGCTAAACTGTAGGTAAACATCCCCAGCCCGGGTAACGGAAGTGTCTAGTCCCGGAGCATTGCCCAAAGCATGCCACGAGACTAGACGTTTGGAAAGAGAAAACTGCAGCACCCTGCAAAATATTTGAATCCTCAGCCGATCAGCGGAACTAGGGGGTTACCGCGCCACAGGCGATGCGGTCCCCGGCATTGCCCGCCGGATCGCTCTTATAGTCGTCGGCTTTGGCGTGGATGATGATGGAAGTGCCGCCGCCAGCGAACAGCGAATTGGGCGCGTCAGGCGCCAGCGTCACGCGCGGATCGAGGACGCTCTGATGCGAGGTTCCGTTGGCTTCCACGGTGATGTTGTCCATGTCTCCAAAGTGAGGATGAGGGTCAAGCGGATTGTTGAATCCGTGATGCGCGCCGGTGGGATTGAAGTGTCCTCCGGCGGACTTGAAGTCCGGGGCCACACAGCTGGGCGTCTGATGGAAGTGCATGGCGTGCACGCCCGGGGGGAGATTCTTGAGGTCCAGATGGAGCCGGACGCCCTCTTTGTATGGGCGGATGGTGATGGTGCCGATGCTGTTTCCAGAGGCATCCGTCATGACGACGACTTTGGCGGGCGTCTTGGCAAAGGCTCCCGCAGTCAACATGGCAACGGCAAGAGAGATCGACAGGCCGAGGTGCCGGTAGGTCCTTCGCTGGTTGGTGCTATGCAGATTCATGACTGTCCTTTCTAAACACATCTCATAATTCGCCGGAGAGCAGCGCCTTGTATTGCACATCGCTAAGCGGCACGACGGAGAGACGTGCCTGGCGCACCAGCGGCGAATCGGTAAACAACGCACTCCGTTTGATGTCAGCCAGGGCTGCGGGATGCCCAATGGGCCTGCCGGCGGCAATGGTGACGAGAGGAATCTTGGGATTGGAGGCATCGACCGACAGCACCTGCGCCGAGCCGGCAACGCGGCGCTGGTCGCCGGTGTGGTAAATGATGAGCCGGTCGCCCTGGTGCATTTCGCGCAGGTTTTTAACCGCCTGGGGATTGGTGACGCCGTCCCAGACGGTTTGCCGGTCTTGCTGAAGTTGTTGGAAGGAATAAACCGTGGGCTCGGTTTTGAGCAGATAGTGCATGCCGAGGATGATAGTCCCGGATTGGCCCGGCCGCAATCAGCTCCGCTCCGCACGCCTGACCGCGCGGCCGGTTATTGGATGAGTGTGCGGGGAGTGGACATCTCCAGCATGAGGCGCTGCACCTGCGGCACAAGCTGCTGCAGCTGGGCTTGCAACCGCGTCCACTCGCTGCGCACCTGGCGCACGCGGCGGTTGCGAATGGCGTTCTCCAGGATCTCGGCCGTGACGGCGGCGTGGCCGGCGCCAAAGACCATGATGCAGCTCTGCAACTGCAGCAGGGCGCGTCCGGCGAGCTGGTGATTGCGCGCCGCAAGGGCGCAGTCCGTTTGCTCGATGCACCAGGGAAGTTCAAACAGAAACGTACGGCAGAGCTGCATCAAGAGCTCCGGGTCGCCGCCGGCTTGGTTCAATGCGTGGTCGCAGTCAAGGGCGGTAAAGGAAGGCGATGCGGCTTCGATATGGATGGTCATGATTAAGAATCCGCCTACGGCCAGTGGCCAAATGCTTGCAATGAAGTTATCGGTTGATGGTGAGGGAATCTGAAGCGCGAGGAGCGGAGGGAAAAGCTTGGGGGATTTCAAGGATTGAAGGTGAAGAGCAAATACAAAGGCAAGGTCATTTGGACGGGGCGAATTGCTTCCCACCTTAGCGCCGAAGGGCCCGGCGCGAAGGTGGGGCACCCAGCCGCTCCGGCCGCGGGCGCTCGGCGTTCAGCATGACACCTTAAAAAAACAGCAAAGGCGAAGGCAAAAAAATGCCGGCATCGCTGCCGGCTTGGGAGAAGTTTGACTCAGGAGTTGGCTACTGCATCCGGATACGGCGGCTGCGCTGCTGTAGCAGCGAAGGCGGCAAACCGAACTTGGCACGAAACAGATTGGAGAACGTCGGCGCGCTGTGGTATCCCACGGCGCGGCAGATGGCCGAAACCGGCGTGTCGGTGGTTTCCAGCAGGCGGCGCGCCATCTGCATGCGGCGGTCGGCCAAGGCACGCAAGGGTGTGATGCCATACACCTGGCTGAAGACGCGATGGAAGTGGTGCGGCGACATGCAGGCCACGCGCGCAATCTTTTCCAGGCAGAGATCTTCGTTATAGGAGTCCTGAATGCAGACGTAGGCGCGCTGGATGCGGCGGTAGAGTTCGGCGCGGGTGCCGGGACGCACGCTGTCAATGGAATCGATCTGGCGGCTGGCGGCGCTGAAGACCAGCACCACGCACTCGCTGACGGCACGGAACTTGTCGCTGATGCTGGCGGCCGAGTCGCCGCGCAGGCAGGCGGCGCTCAGGGCGCGCAGCTTGGGGCCGATTTCAAAGGCGGTTTCGTGCTGAATACACTCGGGAAAGCGGATGACGGCGCCATCGTGATCGATGTCCAGCGAGGAGGTGAGCGGGGCGCTAAAGCTGCGGGCGACCTCGGACATATACTTCTGATCGAAGACCAGGGTTACGGCACGGGGCGAGGCGTGGGAATCCACGTTGATCTCGCCGCTCTGCCCCTCGTTGAGCACGACAAAGGTGGTGGGCGAGATGGTGTAGTGGCCGCGCTCGGTGTGAATCTTGTATTGGTCCTGCAGCGAATAGCGCAGCGAAAGAGGACTGGTAAACGGCTGCGAGCCGGGGCGAAGTAGACCGCTGGCAAAAACATTTCTTCCCACCATGATCTGGCTGGCGGGCTTGGCGTGGGAGTCGTTCTCATCCACGCAGACCATATTGAGGCCGTTCATCGGCGAAGCTTCGATCTCGAGATTATTCAACATTCCGCAACTCCTGGGGGACCGTTATTCCCTCTACCTTTTGAATTGCCTTCAGCCTGTCTCAAAGTTCCATCAAAATCGGATGGAAGCCTTTTCTTTACAAAAGCTTTACAAATAACCTGGCCGCTGGTTTATTAGACGGCAGGCGAAAGAAAGGGTTATCGGGATGAGCTCAATAAATGCTGAGTAGCTGGAATGGGAGGCTGCAATGCTTTAGGAGCAGCCAAGGATTTTGGAGCGGGGGTAGGGGTCTTTCGCTGCGCTCAAGATGACACCTTAGAGGCAAGAGCAAAGACAAAGAAGGGCGTTTGCCTCAGCGGCTAAAGCCGCGTGAAACGAGCCTCTGTTGCGGCACGACTGAAGTCGTGCCCTTTCAAAACTGATACCTTTCAAAACTGATACCTTTCAAAACTGATCTATGAGACCGCCTCTAGTGGCCGGCGTGCACCTCTCCCGGTTTTGGTTTGCGGGCGAGCAGCACCAGGGGCATCACCAGCACGATGACCGTGGTCATCGCCAGCAGGGCGTCTCTGTAGGCGAGCACGGCTGCCTGCTGCTGCACGCTGGCGTAGATGGCAGCATAGGCGTGCTGCACGGCAGCGGGGCCGGAGCCAAAGCGGGTGGCGAACTGGGCGCTCATGCCCTGCAGCGCGTTCTGCGTGGTATTGGAGTTGGCAACGTGGGCCGCCAGGTAGGTCTGGTGCACCTGCGAGCGGCGGGCCAGCATGGTGGTGACGAAGGAAATTCCAAAGCTGCCGCCCAGGTTGCGCATGAGGTTGATCATGGCCGAGACCTGGTTGTTCTGCTCCTGCGGCACGCCGACGTAGCAGATGGTGTTGATGGGAACGAACAAAAACGCCAGGCCGATCGACTGGTACACGCGATAGAGCATGGCGGTACGGAAGTCGATGCCCGTATTGAGCGAGCTGATGTGGAAGGTGGAGACGGCCAGGGCGATAAAGCCAAAGGTAATCAGCTTGCGAGCATCCACGCGCGAAATCAGGGCTCCGGCGATGGGCATCATGGCCATGATGACGAAGCCTCCGGGCGAAAGCGCCTCGCCGGCCAGTTGCGCGGTGTAGCCCATCACGGTCTGCAAAAACAGCGGGATGAGCACGGTGGTGCCGTAGAGCACGGCGCCGAGGGTGAACATCAGCAGGTTGCTGACGGCGAGGTTGCGGTTCTTGAGCAGACGCAGGTTCAGCACCGGGTTGGGCTCACGCATCTCCCAGATGATGAACGCCAGCAGGCCGAAGACGGCAGCAGCGGTGAAGAGCTGGATGAAGTGGGAGGCCATCCAGTCGTCGCGCTGGCCCTTGTCCAGCACCACCTGCAGAGCTCCCAGGCCCACGGCGATCAGGCCCAGGCCCATGTAATCGACCGGGGTGTGCTTGGCGCGCTCGATGGAATCCTTGATCCAGGGCGGGTCTTCGACCATGCGCGAGCTTAGATAGAGGGAGATCAGCCCAACCGGCACGTTGATGAAAAAGATCCAGTGCCAGGAATAGTTGTCGGTGATGTAGCCGCCGAGAGTCGGTCCGATGGCGGGGGCCAGCACCACGGCCATGCCGTACATGGCAAAGCCCATGCCCTGCTTTTCGGGCGGAAAGGTATCGGCCAGGATGGCCTGTTCGCTGGGCCCCAAGCCGCCGCCTCCGGCGCCTTGCAGCACGCGGAAGAAGATGAGCATGGGCAGGGTGGTCGAGAGTCCGCAGAACAGCGAGCTGATGGTAAACAGCAGCACGCAGCTCATGTAGAAGCGTTTGCGTCCGAAGCGGTCGCTGCACCAGGCCGAGATGGGCAGAATGATGGCGTTGGAGACCAGGTAGCTGGTGAGCACCCAGGTGGATTCATCCTGCCCGGCGGAGAGCGATCCGGCGATGTGGGGCAGGGCGACGTTGGCAATGGAGGTGTCGAGCACCTCCATGAAGGTGGCCAGGGTGACCGTCATGGCCACGGCCCAGGGATTGTGACTGGGGCGCCAGCGCGGGCTGACGGGGGGTGCGCCGCCGGCCGAGGCGTTATTGGTGGAGGCGTTATTGGTAGACCCAGTGCTCACCGAACCCTCACGTTGGGATCGACCGAGAGACCGGGACGCAGTCTGCCGTCCTGGTTGAAATTGCTGCTCTGGCGGTCGTCAAAGTCGATGCGGACTGGGACGCGCTGCACCACCTTGACGTAGTTTCCGGTGGCGTTCTCGGGCGGCAGCAGGCTGAACTTGGAGCCGGTGGCTCCGCCGATGCTGGTGACGGTGCCTTGTAACTTCTGGCCGCCAAGTGCGTCGACTTCGATCTCGACATGCTGGCCGGCGCGCATGTGCTCCAGCTGGGTCTCCTTGAAATCGGCGGTCACCCAGACGTCTTTCAGGGGGACGATGGAGAGCATCTCCTGACCGGGCTGGACGTTCTGGCCGATTTGCGCATTGCGGGTACCGATGACGCCATCGGCGGGAGCGACGATGCGGGTGTAGCTCAGGTTGAGCTCGGCCTGTTCGAGCGAGGCGTGCAGCTTGGCGGCGTTGGCTTCTCCGGCGCGCGCCTGGGCCTGAGTGGCGGAAACCTGCTTGGGAGAGATGCGGGCGTTGGCCAGAGCGGCCTGCGCCTGCTCCAGACGCGCCTTGGCCTGCTTGACCACCTCCTGGCTGGAATGGATCGCGGCGCCGGCTGCGGTCACCGAGGCGTTGGCCGAGGTGGCGGCGGACACCGACTGGTCATACTGCTGCTGCGAGATCTCTTTTTTGCCGACCAGCAGTTGGTAGCGCCCCTGGTCCAGGTTGGCGGTCCTGGCGTTGGCCTCGGCTTCGACGAGACGGGCTTGGGCCTCCTCGACCTGTCGCGTGGCGGCGGTGACGCCGGCTTCGGCATTGAGCACGTCGGCCTGGGTCGAATGAATCTGGCTGCTGGAACCCACCTGCGAGATGGGAATGCCCAGACGGGCGGCCTCGAGCCGAGGCCACGGCGTCCATGTAATCGGCGCGGGCGCGGTCCACGGCCACCCGGTAGTCGCGGTCGTCGATCTCCACCAGCACGGTTCCGGCCTTGACGAACTGGCCCTCCTCCACGTTGACCTTCACCACGTGTCCGGTGACTCGGGCGCTGATGGGATCGATGTGGCCATCGACCTCGGCGTCATCGGTATCCTCATACTTGCGGCTCTGCCACCAGAAGGCGGCGGCGGCGATCAGCAGCAGCACGACCAGGACGCGCAGCAGCATGGCCAGCCAAGGCTTGCGCTTGAATAGTCCCTTCTCGCGGTGGGCCGCAGCCGAGGGTTTATTGCTCTCTTCGTTCGCCATTCCGTTCTCCAAAAAACTCTTTTGCCGCGGCCCTCGGACGTAGCCCTCAGGGCGGCGTGACTGGATGAAACCTATTTAGGTTCGGGGGCTCCCGATGCCGCCGGCGATTGCTCAGCGCCGTTGGCGCCGGCGCCTGGTGGGTTCTGCCCGGATGCGCCTCCGCCGGAATCTTCTTCCAGCGCCCGGCGCACCGACTGCTCGGCGGTGCCGACGGCGCGCGCCAGCAGCACCTTGGCGATGTTGTGGGAAAACAGGCTCGCGATGTATTGCTGGCTGGCGTTGGCCACGGCTTCCTGCGCCTGGATGACCTCGATGTTGTTGGTGACGCCGGCCGAGAAGCGATCCTGCGACTGGGTCAGCGTCTGCTGCGCGTACTGCAGAGTCGCCTCGGCCACTTCCACCTGCTCAGCGGCGGAGGAGACGTCGAGGAGAGCGTCGGCAATGTCCTGCTCGATGCGTCCCTTGAGGTCGTCGCGCTGCGCCTTGGCCTGCGCCAGCTCGGCGTCGGCCTTGCGGATGTCGGCCTCGATTTTGCCGCCCTCGAAGATGGGGATCTTGAGTCCGGCGTTGACCGTCCAGGTGGGGAAGGCGTTGCTTGGATGGGTGCCGATGACGCCGTAGTCTCCGCTGATGCCAAGTGATGGCAGGCGTTCGGCCTGGGCGGCCTTGCGGCGCAGCTCGGCGGCCTTGACCTGCTGCTCGGCGGCTAAGTAGTCGGGACGCACGGCGAGGGCGCGCTGAAACTCCTGGGCCTCCACCACTTGCGGCAGCGGCTTGTAAGGCACCCGGGTCACCAGGCGGATGGACTGATGCAGGGGCAATCCGAGTACGCGCAGCAGCGTAATGCGCTGCTTGGCCAGGTTGTTGTTGGCCTCGATCAGATTCTGGCGGCGGACCTGGGCTTCCACGCGGGCGCGCAGGGTGTCGATCTGGGGATTCAGCCCGGCGGCTTCGCGGTCCTGCGCCAGCTGGTAGAGGCTGTCGGCGGTCTTCAACTCGGCGGTGGCGGCTGCGACCTGGCTTTCGGCGGAGATGACGAGAAGGTAGCTGGCGGCAGCGGAGAGGGTTACGGTCTCCCGGGCGGAGTCATAGGTGAAGCCGGCGGCGCGGACATCGGCGGAGGCGGCGCGGGTGTTGTTGAGGGCGTGGAAATCGATCAGGTCCTCGGTGGCGGAGACGCGGGCTTCGGAGTTGGCGAACTCGACGGATTGGCCGATATTGATGCCGGGAATTTTGAAGCTTAAGCCCTCCGCCACGAGGTTGACCTTGGCGTAGCCCTCGCGCAGGCTGCCATTGAGCTGCGGCAGCAGGTTGCTGAGCTGCTTCAGATGCTCGGCGCGGGCCGCAGCCGAATTCTGGGAGCTCAGCACGATTCCCAGGTTGTACTTGAGCGCACGGTCGATGGCGTCCTGCACGGTGAGATCGAGGGTTCCGGCCGGCAGCGCGCCGCCGGGAACGCTGCCGGTGAACGGACTCTGGTTGCCGGACTGCAGCAGCTGATCGAGCGACTGGGGCACGGAGACCGGCGCAGCGCCGCCGCTGAGCTGCTGTCCGACGGCGGGAAGCGCCAACAGGGCGACCAGCAACCCGCCACAAAATTGCCTGACTTGCATGATTGAATCTCTCACGAACTTGAGGTACTATCATTAAGAAATCATACGGATGATTTAATTGTCAAACGGAAAGGTCAGTAAACGCTAAAAAATGACGGCTTCGGCGAAAACAATTTGCTCTTCCCTACGCTCCACCTGCCAGGACCGCAGCGAGCGGACCCGCCAGCGGCTCATCGAGGTGGCCGTGGAGGTGTTCTCCGAGCTGGGCTACGAAGGCGCGAGCACGCGGGCGATTGTGAAGCAGGCGCAGGCCAATCTGGTCTCGATTCCCTACTACTTCGGCAGCAAGCTGGGACTGTATCACGCGGCTGCCGAGTATATCGGCTCGAACATCGCCGAGCGCTTTGCTCCGGCCTGCGAGCGGGCGCGGCTGGCGCTGCAGCAAAAGGGATTGACGCACCAGGAGACGCGGCAGAGCTTCACCGAGCTGATCGTGGAATTTGCCGGGATCATGCTGGGCACGGATACGCCGCGCTCCTGGGGACAGTTCATCTACCGCGAGCAGTTCGATCCTACGGCGGCGTTTGAAATTCTGCATACCAAGTTCCTGCCGCTGCTGGAGGTGGGCTTCGAGTACGTCTCGCGGCTGACCGGGCAGCCTGCGGATGCTCCCGAGACGCGCATTCAGTTCATGGCCATTCTGGCGATGGTGAAGTTTACCCGCGTGGACCGCGCCTCGGTGCTGCGCAACACCGGATGGAAATCGTTTGGCGAGGAAGAAACAGGCATTGTGACCGAGATGCTGCGGCACAACATGCAGGCGCTGTTTGCCGGTTCGGAGTGAGGGCCGGGGTTTCGCGAAAGAACCGGTGAGGGCGAGAAACCCCGGGACCGGATACTGAGATACTAGGCCTGTTGTCGACAGCACGGTGCGTCTAAGACGTATACGGTGAGAAAACACTCGACTTGCGGAGATGGTTAGCATTAATCTGCCACGGTGAATCCTAAACACAAATTCGTTATCCCGATGTTGATGTGCTTCGCGATGACGATTCCATTCATAGGGTTCGTCACCTACTGTGTCATGCATTTCCCGTCCGGTCGGTGGCCTCTTTGGCCGCGTATTACCATCGCCATCTGGTTCATTGCTAACCTCCTAATTCCTACGCTGTTGACCATCAAGTTGCGCAAAGGACAGGTGACAGATCGACGTCCTACCTCAGCAGGAGTATTAGATGGCAGGTTAGAGGGGAAGATGGGGGCAGCCTGCTATCTATTTGGCATTCTGTTCCCGATCCTCTTCCTGCTAGTGGAGCCATTCAAAAGCAACAGGTTTATCCGATTCCATGCATTTCAAGCGATCATTTTCTGGATGATTCTGATTCCGCTGAAATTGGCCCGTTATTCCCCATGGGCTAGTCTGGCAAACGTCCTGTGGCCTATTGTTTGGATCGTGTGGATTGTGTTGATGATCAAGGCATACCAAGGAAAGAAGCTTGGAATGCCTATTATCGGCAGTCTCGCTGAGCGGTTCGCCGGATAGTTGCCGGAAAATCGCCAAGGCACTCACTATCCCGTCTGGCGTCCTGCATCCCACATTTGCCAACGGAAGGCAAATATGGGGCACCCGTCGGCAGCGATGAGTTGAGCAGGAGCCGTTCAGGTTGAATTTCAGGGCATTCAATCCCGGATTTGCCAGCCGGAAGCCCCGTAGCCGCCATGGGGCATCAAATCAAGTAGAATAATACGATAGCGAAGAGGGGTGTATTTGCATGGCAGTTCCGGTCTCTCAAATGTGGGCAGTGAGCAGTTATGTGCTCAAGAACCGGCTTCAGGGGCGGCAGCGCTACCCGCTGGTGGTGATGCTGGAGGTGCTGTTCCGCTGCAACCTGGCGTGCGCGGGCTGCGGCAAGGTGCAGTATCCGGCGCATATCTTGAAGCGCCAGATGACGCCGGAGGAATGCTTCCGCGCGGTGGAAGAAGCGGGCGCGCCTATCGTCAACATTCCGGGCGGCGAGCCGCTGCTGCATCCCCAGATCGGCGAGATCGTCGAGGGGCTGATTGCGCGCGGCAAGTACGTCTATCTGTGCACCAACGCCCTGCTGCTCAAAGAAAAGATGCACTTGTTCAAGCCGAGCAAGTTCTTCACCTTCACGGTGCATCTGGATGGCGAGCGCGAGCACCACGACTTTGCGGTGTGCCGCGAAGGCACCTATGACATTGCGGTGGACGCCATGCGCGAGGCCATCGCCAAGGGCTTCCGCGTCACCACCAACTCGACGCTGTTCGACGGAGCCGATCCGGCCAGCGTGCGCCGCTTCTTCGACGACATGATGGTGTTGGGCGTGGAGAGCATGATGCTTTCGCCCGGCTACAGTTATGACAAGGCGCCCGACCAGTCGCACTTCCTGGGCAAGCAGGGCACGCGCGAGCTCTTCCGCCAGATTCTGAGCAACCGCAAGCGCAGCTGGCGCTTCAACGCCACGCCGCTGTTCTTCGAATTCCTGATGGGCCTGCGCGACTACGAGTGCACGCCGTGGGGCATTCCCACCTACACCATGTTTGGCTGGCAAAAGCCCTGCTACCTGCTGCAGGACGGCTACACCGACACATTTAAGGAACTGATGGAGCAGACCGCCTGGGCAGAGTACGGCGGCAAGAGCGGCAATCCGCGCTGCGCCAACTGCATGGTGCACTGCGGCTTTGAACCCTCGGCGGTGAACCACACCTTTGGCTCGCTCGACGGAATGCTGGCCACCGTCAAGGGCATGCTCTCCACCTATCCGGATGCCGAAGCGCTGGCCAAGCTGGAGACCGCGCACGCGGCCCATCACGCGGAGCCGCTGGTGCAGATCGAATCGTCCAACGTCCAGATCGAATCCTCCAACGTCCAGATCGAGGACACCGTGGCGCAGGCCGGCCGATGAGCGTGGAGGAAGCGTTGACACGCGAAACACTCCAGGGATGGGTTCCCGCGCTGGCCGATGAACAGGAGCTGCGCCAGGCACTGGAGCAGGCCTTCGACTACCGCGGCGACGTTACGGTTACGCTCAAGAGCGGCGAGAGCGTCGTGGGCTACATCTTCGACCGCCGCACTGGCACCTCGCTGGCCGATTCCTACGTGCGCATCCTCCCTCAGGATACCCCGCAGCGCCGCGAGATCGCCTACGCAGAGATCGCCGCCCTGGCCTTCACCGGACGCGACACCGCCGCCGGCAAAAGCTGGGAAGCCTGGGTGCGGAAATATCAGGAAAAGAAAGCCGCCGGCGAACTCAACATCGGGCTGCATCCGGATGAAGGCGAATAAGCCGGGGTTTGAGCGGGCATCCCGAAGCACAGACAACACCCTTGCTTTTGGCAAATTGGTTTGGCCCACTTCGGCAGTTTAATCTGGCCCGCCCCCCGTATCCCAACTCATCAAGACAGCACCCGATCTTTACTTTTTTACCGCCGGGTATTGTTCGTCTAGCGCCACGTTCAACATCAGCACGTTGACCCGCGGCTCGCCGAGGAATCCCAAATCAGCTCGATCGGTGGATTGGGCGATCAACACCTTGACCTTGTCCGGATCCACACCGCGCGCTGTGGCAACGCGCGCAGCTTGTATTTCGGCATTGGCAGGGCTGATGTGCGGATCCAGGCCCGAGCCCGATGCTGTTACGGCATCAGATGGAATCGGTGTTTTTGCCGTAAACTGCAAGGGAGCCTTGTCATCGTTGAAGGCCTTGATCAGTTTGACGTCGTCAAGATTGCCCTGGGAATCCTTAAACTGGTCCAGGGATGTAGACGAATCGTAAGGGAGATTATTCTCCACGCAGTAATGCACGATGCGAAGATTGATGCCATCGAAATCGACGATGTCGTTGTTCTTATCATCTTTCTTGATGGTGCCGTGCATCAGTTTGGCGCTGGTAGGCCCAAGGTTTGAGCCGCCGCTGGCAGTGGGGTCGTATCCGTTGCCCGCTGCCGACGGCCGGGGATGAAAGTACTCGGGTTTTGCAAATGACTGGCCGATAAGACTGGAGCCGACTACCTTACCGTTCATCGTGACCAGACTGCCGTTGGCCTTTTGCGGGAAAACCAATTCGCATACGCCGGTCATTACGGCCGGGTACACCAACCCGGTAAGCACCGTGAAGGCCAGTGTCAGACGGAAACCAGGACCAATTTCTTTGAGCATAACTCTCTCCCTTTTACGCGAGATGGAAGGCAACCAGCATTTTGTCGATCAGCCAGATTGCCGGGAACGGCACGATGATCCCGCCAAGGCCGTAGATCAACAGGTTGCGCGTTAGCAGGCGGCCGGCAGTAACCGGTTTGTATCGCACGCCGCGGAGGGCCAGCGGCACCAGCGCGACAATGATCACGGCATTGAAGATGACCGCGGCCAGCACCGCACTTTGCGGCGAGTGCAAGCCCATGATGTTCAGCTTGTTCAGCTCCGGATAGAAAGAAGCGAACATGGCCGGAATGATCGCAAAGTACTTGGCCACGTCATTCGCGATGGAAAACGTAGTTAAAGCACCGCGAGTGATCAGCAACTGCTTGCCAATGGCAACGATTTCGATCAGCTTCGTCGGATTGCTGTCGAGATCGACCATGTTTCCGGCTTCTTTGGCAGCCATGGTCCCGGTGTTCATGGCCACGCCAACATCCGCCTGGGCCAGCGCCGGTGCATCGTTGGTTCCGTCACCGGTCATGGCGACCAGGCGGCTCTGCGACTGCTCCTTCTTGATGTACTCCAGCTTGTCCTTCGGTGTCGCCTGCGCGAGGAAATCATCAACGCCTGCTTCTGCCGCGATGGCGGCGGCGGTCAGCGGATTGTCGCCCGTGATCATGATGGAGCGGATGCCCATAGCCCGCAGAGAGGCAAGCCTTTCCTTCATTCCGCCCTTGACGATGTCCTTGAGATGAATAACTCCCAGTGCCTTGCCTCCGTCGGCTACTGCCAACGGCGTGCCACCGTTTCTGGAGATGTTTTCGGATATCGAGATCAGCGATTCCGGTACATTTCCTTCGGCCGCTCTCACAAACTGCGCAATCGCCTCGGTTGCGCCCTTCCGCAGTTGGCGGCCATCCAGGTCCACGCCGCTCATGCGGGTAAAGGCGGAAAACGGGATGAACGCTGCTTCATGCTCGGCAAATTCCCGGCCTCGCAAACCGTATTTCTCTTTGGCGAGCACGACAATGGAGCGACCTTCCGGTGTCTCGTCGGCGAGGCTGGACAACTGCGCGGCGTCAGCCAGTTCGCTCTCCGTTACGCCATCCACCGTAAGAAACTCGACAGCTTGCCGGTTTCCCAAGGTAATGGTTCCGGTCTTATCCAACAACAGCGTATTCACATCGCCAGACGCCTCAACCGCCTTGCCGCTCATGGCCAGCACATTGTGCTGCATCACGCGGTCCATCCCCGCGATGCCGATTGCCGAGAGTAGGCCGCCGATCGTGGTGGGGATCAGGCACACCAGCAGTGAGACGAGCACGGCAACGGATGGAATCGAGCCGCTGTTCATCGCCTGGACCGCATATTTGGCGTACGGCGGCAGCGTCGCAACCGCCAACAGGAAGATTAGCGTCAACCCCGCAATCAGGATGTTGAGGGCAATCTCATTCGGAGTCTTTTGCCGGACCGCACCCTCGACCAGAGCAATCATGCGGTCCAGGAATGTTTCGCCCGGATTGGATGTAATTTTGATCTTGATCTGATCCGACAACACCTTTGTGCCGCCGGTCACGGCACTGCGGTCTCCGCCGGACTCGCGAATTACCGGGGCGCTTTCTCCAGTGATGACGGACTCATCGACGCTGGCAATACCGTCGATCACTTCGCCATCGCCGGGGATGAGATTCCCCGCTTCGACCAGAACGACATCGCCGGCGCGCAGCTTGGAGGACGCTACCATCTCAACGCTGCCGTTCGGCAGAATCTTGTGTGCGACCGTATCGGTTTTGGTTTTGCGCAGCGCATCGGCCTGGGCTTTACCGCGCGCCTCCGCCATGGCCTCGGCGAAATTCGCGAAGACCACGGTGAACCATAGCCATAGGGCGATCTGAATGCCAAACAGAAGCCCGCCAGCATGGGTGACCGCGTCCTTGATCACATATACCGTCGTCAGCGCGGCACCTACTTCGACGACAAACATCACGGGGTTCTTTGCAACGTGCACCGGATTCAGCTTTACAAACGACTGCTGGATCGCACGCTTCAGAATCTCGGGATCGAACAACGGACGAGCCCGCACCCCCCGCGAGATCAGCATCGTGGGATCATCGTTGGTTGCCGGCTTGCGCGCCGCCTTTTCCGCAGTTACAGTAGACATTTTCTGGCTCCTTATCTCCGTCATCCGATCAGAACAGCTTGCCGGCATACATCTGGAAGTGCTCTACGATTGGCCCCAGTGAGAGCGCGGGAAAATAAGTAAGAGCACCCACGATCAGAACGGTCCCGATCAGTAGCACCACAAAAAGCGTGCCGTCGGTTGGCAGCGTGCCGCTGGTTACGGGCACCAGTTTCTTCTGCGCCAAACTGCCGGCGATCGCCAGAGCCGGGATGATGAACAGGAATCTTCCTATGAGCATGTCAATGCCCATAGTCAGGTTGTACCAGGGAGTGTTGGCGTTGATGCCGGCAAAGGCACTGCCATTGTTTCCTGCGGCGCTTGAGTAGGCGTACAGGATTTCAGAAAAGCCGTGCGCGGCGTTATTGTTTGTATTCGCTGCCGCCGGCCCGGGAGGATTCCAGTAGCCACCCTTGGCCAGTGGCGTGACAGAACTCAGCGCGGTGAGGACAAGAATGCAGAGAGAAGTCGCGAGGACGGCGATGATCGCCATCTTTACCTCCTTCTTCTCAATCTTCTTGCCCACGTACTCGGGAGTACGCCCGACCATCAGTCCGCCGATGAATACGGCAATGATCGCGTAGAGCAACATGCTGTAAAGACCGGCGCCCACGCCCCCGAAGATTACCTCGTCAGTCTGGATGTTAAACAGAGGAACCAGTCCGCCGAGCGGGGTGAAACTGTCGTGCATACTATTCACGGCGCCACAGCTGGCATCCGTGGTTACCGTGGCAAACAGCGTCGAAGCAGCATTGCCAAAGCGAACCTCCTTGCCCTCCATGTTTCCACCTGGCTGCTTCCCGGTGTAAACATGCTCGACTCCCATCTTGGAGAGGATCGGATTTCCAGTTTGCTCCGCCGTGTAGCAGATGGAAACTCCTATAACCGACATGATCGCCATGGCGGCAAAGAGCGCCCAACCTTGACGTGTGTCGCCCACCATCTTCCCGAACGTGTAGGTTAATCCCGCTCCCAGCGACAACAGCAGCAGCATTTGAATCAAATTGGACAAAGGGGTGGGGTTTTCGTATGGATGGGCAGAGTTCGCGTTGAAAATTCCTCCGCCGTTCGTCCCCAACATCTTCATGGACAGTTGCGAAGCCAGCGGTCCTTGCACGAGTGTCTGGCTGGCACCCTCAAGCGTGGTCGCAGTCGCCGGGCCTTTGAAGTTCTGAATGGCTCCCTGTGAGACGAAGAACACCGTGGCCAGAATGCAAATGGGAATGAGCAGGTACACCGTGCACCGGGTAACATCAACCCAGAAGTTTCCTATTGTCTTCGCGCTATGGCGTGCGAAGCCACGAACCATCGCAATGGCGACGGCGATACCCACCGCAGCCGACACAAAGTTCTGGACCGCATAGGCTGCCATGTTCGTGAAGTAGCTGACCGTTGCCTCAGGCGAATAGGCCTGCCAGTTGGTGTTCGTCATGAAGCTGATGGCGGTATTGAACGCCAAATCGGGTGTCATCGGCGTGGCGCTTTGCGGCGCCTGCGGCGTTGAGAAGTGCATGGGGTTCAGCGGCAGATGTCCCTGCAAGCGCTGGATCACATAGACAAACAGGAAGCTGAACACGCTCAGCGAAATCATGGACGCCGAATAACGGATCCAGGATTGCTCCTCGTCCTCGCGGATTCCGCCGACCCAGTAGATCAGACGCTCCAGTGGCCGGAAGACGGGATGAAGGAACGTCTTCTTTCCCTCGAATACGTGGTACAGAAATGTCCCAATTGGTTTGGTGAGAACCAATATCAGGGCGAAGTACACCACAATCTGAGCGATACCCAGTGAAATCATCTGATCACCTCAAAACCGTTCCGGTAGAAGCAGCGCATACATCAAATAGACGAACAGGCAGCCGGCGATAACGCCGGCGATGGCGTATTCCATTCCATCCTCCTAAAGACGTTCCGACGCTTTCGTAAATCCCCAGAGCAACGCGAAGAACACAATTACAACGCCTACATAGAATGCATCCAGCATCATTGACCTCGCTTCAGTTCACAATCTCCATACATTGCATTGGATAACAGCAGGTCTAAAGAGCACATAAAATGTACCTAAAAAGTCTCTTAACCTGAGCCTCTCGATTTCAACGCTTCGAAATCCCTGGCCTCGGCAAATGTGTTTTCAGGAATAGACTCAAAGCGATATCCCACTTTGGGTTCTGTAAGGATGTATTTCGGATGTTCAGGTTGGCGCTCTATCATCTTTCGCAGCTGACTTATGAGCACTCGCAAATTATCAGTGTGATCATTCGAGTCGGTTCCCCAGACAAGCTCGGATAATACCTGGCTTGATACCGGGTTACCGCGGTAGACGATCAGATACTTCAGCAAGTCGAACTGCTTTCGGGGAAGATGAATTTGATGGCCTCGAACTGTCACCAGCCTGCGGGGACAGTCAATGGCAATCTCTTCGTTCGAATAGACGGTCATCTCCTTATCCCGGCATGAACGCCGCAACTGAACCCGCACGCGCGCAAGCAGTTCTTTACTGGCAAATGGCTCCACGATGCAATCGTCGGCACCCAAATCAAGCGCTAGAGCACACTCCTGTTCGCAGTCCCGCGCACAAAGAACAATCAACGGAATATCGCAGGAATCGCGGATCGCTCGAAAACTTTCAAGTCCATCGGCCCGGTGCAAGGCGATGCCGAAAATAATGAGATCTGGACTGGCGGTCCTGACAAATTCAAGCGCGTTCTTACACGAGTGCAGCTCCACGATGCTGTACTCCTGCGTCAAAAGTGCTTCGCGCAAAACTCCGGGCTGGCGATCCTTATCTAAGACCAGTAGTGTCGGCATCGGCATTTCTCACCGCACAAGATCCAGGCCTACGCCCCCCGATGTAAACTTCACGGGCCGGCCAGCCGTTCTGTCGTTTCTGTTTGTCTGCACCGGTCTTGTGTGCAGCGCGGTAAGGCTTCAATTCGAATCTGAGCTTGTACATCTTTCTCATGAGCGCTCCCCTTCTCAAACCGTTGCGGTCGATTTCTTTTGCGGCATATCAAGGGATTGGACCATGGGCAAACTAAACGCTAAATAAAATGTGGCTTAAAAAACCATAAAAGCCATCATTCGTAGCGAGGCGCGCTGCGGCGCGGAGCCATCCAGGGTTGGGGTTGTGGCGGTTGTGGAACCATCAGCAGCTACTTCACTAGCGTCCCCGTTCGACACACGCAAGACGTTTACGTCGTTGAGATTAACGGCGTGTATTACATGTGCGACCCAATGTACCCGGGCGTAAACCTTGCGCTTGGCGTAACGCTATAACGTCTGATCTGACGCGCCGGGGGTGCATATAGCTTGTTTTCAATTGGCGCGGGTCCGCCCGGGGTTCGCGCCGTTTTTGCCGCGGACTCGTTTCGAATGACCCGTCTCTAAAAGACCTCGGTGGAAACACTCCGGCGGCGTGAGCAATAGTGCTCAGATTTACCCGTGTATTTATGGAATCTTCGTATTGGAGCAATCCACGCAGCCCGCGGCAGCATGGCACTACCGGGTAATCGAAGGATGATCAGGCAAGGTAACTCCAATGCGTATTCTACGTCTGCTGTAGCTCACACTTCTGATACTGGCCATAAATATGGTGCGGGGCCACTCGGTGGCTCGCACCGGTGCTTGCTGGCTGAGTATGATCAACGTGATGTTCAGCCATGGAAAAGGAGTCCGAGATGATTGGAACAATATTGATCGTGATTTTGGTATTAGCACTGGTCGGCGCGCTGCCGAACTGGTCGCATAGTAGAAGTTGGGGATATGCCCCGACCGGAGGACTGGGGCTGGTTCTCGTCATCGTCCTCATTCTTGTCCTGCTGGGACGGATTTAAAACATGCGCCATCGGCCAACATTCGCAGGTTTTATGAGCCGTGGGTGGCGCCTGCCTACCATGCGCGCTGTGTCCCTTGTTTTCATCGTGCTTTTGTGCAGCACCGGTGCGCCGGCGTACTCGGTTCTAACCCACGAGGAAGTCGTGGACCTGCTGTGGACCAGTGAGATCCGCCCTCTTCTGCTCACTCGATATCCGGGACTGTCGGAAAACGACATCCGGGAGGCTCATGCCTACGCGTACGGTGGCGCGGTGATTCAGGATCTCGGCTACTATCCGTTCGGCAATAAGGAATTCAGCGACTTGGTGCATTATGTCCGCAGCGGAGACTTCGTTAGCGAACTGGTGCTGGAAAGCCAGAATGCCGATGAGTACGCTTTTGCGCTCGGCGCCCTGTCCCACTATGCGGCAGATATTACCGGTCATCGGGAGGCGGTAAACCTGGCCGTCGCGCTTGAGTATCCGAAGCTTCGCGCCAAGTATGGCAAGTCAGTCCGGTATGCGGAGGACGAGAGCGCACATTTGAAAACGGAGTTCGGATTCGACACCCTGCAGGTCGCAAAGAATCGCTATGCCTCGCAGCAGTACCACGACTTTATCGGCTTTCAGGTCTCCAAACCGCTGCTGGAACGCGTCTTTCCCGTCGTGTACGGAGTGGAACTGAAGGACGTGCTGACCCACGAGGATCTGGCAATCGGCTCTTATCGCTTCGCGGTCAGCCAGTTGATTCCCGAGATGACTCGCGTGGCGTTGCAGACCCACAAGAAAGACCTGATGCGCGAAAAGCCGGATTTTGCGAAGCGGGAGTTTCTCTATCGGCTTTCGCGCTCCGGGTATGAAAAGGAGTGGGGCAAGGACTATACAAAGCCTGGAATCGGCACGCGCATCCTATCCACACTCCTGCGATTCATGCCCAAGATCGGTCCGTTCAAAGGCCTGGGATTCAAGAACCCTACGCCCCAAACAGAAGACCTGTACATCAAGAGCATCAACACCACAGTGGATCAATACCGGGCATTTCTGGAAGAGGTGCGTACCGACTCCCTCGTGCTGCCGAATCGCGACCTTGATACCGGCAACGTAACCGAAGCGGCGGAATACTCTCTGGCCGACGACACCTATGCGGAATTGCTGAAGCAGCTATCAGATCGCCAATTTGATCATACCTCTGCCGCGCTTCGCGCAAACATTCTTGGCTTTTACTCTGACCGCTCGTTGCCGTTCGAGACCAAAAAAGACCAAGGTCACTGGCGCGGTGTGCTGATGTCGCTGGAGCAACTAAAACTGATCACGCCGGCTCCGGTTGTCGGCGACGGCCCGGAACTGCGCTCCCCATCCGCTCCTCCAATGTAATCTCCGTGGTGTGCAATTGTGAACATACACGACATCCCAACCGCGCTAGAGTTTTTGTATCCACCACGTCATTGCGCCAGGCGTCATTGGCAGTTGCGGATGGGAGGCTAGCGCCTCCCATAAAGGCGGCATTTGATGTTCAGCCGGTATCTCCGCAGAGTACCAGTTGCTATTCTGCTCTCGACGTTGCTCATGCCTTGTGTTTCAGCCCAGGAGATGAGTACGGTTCCCGCGAAATTGACCATTCCAGATGGAACTCCCATCCGGCTTCAACTTACTGAAAGTGTTTCCTCTGCGCACGCGCGCGCTGGAGACCTGCTGGATTTTGTTGTTGTAAAAGATGTGAGTGTCGAAGGCTTCACCGTGATTCCGGCCGGAACCGTAGCCAGCGGTTCGGTCACCGGAGTTAAGCACAAGAGGTTTCTGGGAATGGGAGGCAACGTAGCCATAAGAGTCGATTCGGTAGAGCTGGTCAACGGTGATCGGGTCAGGTTGCGTGCCCGCATGGAAGTGAAAGGACGCTCCCGGACCAAGCTGGCGGCGGCAGCCATGATCGCCACCGGAGTGGCCTTCCTGCCGGCAGCGCCGGTTTTCCTGCTCATCCGTGGCCACGACTGCACGGTGTTGAAGAGTACGGAAATCACGGCCCACATTGACGGAGTCACTTCGATTCTATCGGCAGGGTTAGAACGTTCGCTGGAAGGCTCTTCCGAACTGGACGGGATGATGGATTATCTGCCGCCGCGTGTGTTCAACGGTGAGGGACGCCAGGGTGACATGTTGAACCTGGTGTTTGTCGGCCAAAAGGAAGAATTACAGAAGGCCTTTGAGCGCGCCGGTTGGGTCAAGACTGACAAATTTAAGCCGATATTCGTCTGGCACCTGTTGTGGCATGGAACCGGCGACGCAAGGCTACCGATGGCCAGGCTTTATCTATTCGGAAGAGTGCAGGACTACTCGTATGCCTTGCCGGATCCGGGTGCGGCCGTCTCGCGGCGTCACCATATTCGAGTCTGGAAAACCGATTACACGATTGACGGGGCCCCCGTCTGGGCGGCTTCTGCCACCCACGACATTGCGATCGAAATCGCGAAGCGGGGGCATCTGCTCGGCCACAGGATCGACCCCGCGGTCGATGCGGAACGTGATTTTGTTGGCGTCGCCCTGACCAATACATCGTTGGTCAGCCGGCAAGAATACTTGTATTCTCCTGATCCGGTGCGTCAGGCACTCACTGCGTCCGGCGAGAGCTATAACTCTGACGGCAGAGTTCTTCTACTGGATCTTCATCCGGTCAGTCCGGACAAGATCACTGTAGCCGGTCAGCCGTCGGCCGTGATTCGGGCAACGCTCCCTGTCACAGCTAAGACAGAGTCTTTCCAGAGCAATCTTACGTCGCCTGACTCGATCTGCATTGGAGAGTCTCCGTGCAATGGCAACTAGTCATGCAGGACCACGCTGACCAGCGAGTTGTGGACGTGCATGCCGCCGCGGCCGTATTCAATGAAACCCATCTCCCTGAACCGATTCAGAAAGAAATTGACACGTGAGCGGGTGGTGCCGATCATTTCGGCTAGGGTAGCCTGACTCAAATTCACAATGAGCGGTATCGGCTTCGAGTCTTGACCAAAGTTGGCCATCAGCAGGAGAAGCCGGGCGAGGCGTTTTTCGCTGGAGTTGAAGAGCTGATCTACCAAATCCGCCTCCATGCGAATATTCCGGGATAGCAGGTAGGTCAGGAAGTGTTCGGCAAACTCTGGTTCCCGATGGAGGAGGGCGACCATCGCTCGTTTTTCGACCCGGAGAATCGTGCTCGGGGGAACCGTGCTGGCAGTGGATATGCGAAGCGGTTGACCGGCCAGACAGCCCTCCCCAAAAAAGCTGGCTTCCGGCAGGATGGCGACGACGGCTTCTTTGCCGCCTCTTGGATACCACAGTGAGCTTCACTTTGCCGCTCTGGATGTAGAACACTGCGTCTGCCGGATCCCCTTGTGAAAAGACAGGTTCCTCGGCTTGGTAGCTATGAGCAGCGCCTCCAGCAGAGAGTTTCGCCAGGAGGACGCTGGGGTCGAAGTAATCACTCCGTCGACGTGCCCCATTTGGCAGATTCAATTCCACTGCAGAAGAGGACGCCGGGGATAAAGATGCGCTGCTCTGGCCTGCGGGCGTTTTCCTTGCTTTTTTCTTCATGGCGACAGCAAGTGTGGAGGCCGCGGAATGTGCACATGCCCCCACCGATTGCCCAAATTATAGACCCGAGCGAAGTCAGTTGAAGACCTCTTCTGCGAGATTTTGTGGGAGCCGAATAGGAGTTCCGCCGACCGGAGCGGAACTCCCGACTCATACTGCATAGCAAATAGGCGGTGTTCCTAGTCGTCGAGAAGAAATGCGTGCCGCGCTTGATAAACGTGGAGACTACCGTTGTGAATCGATGTATCCCATCTCCCGGAAGGGGTTCATGAAGTAACTTACCCTGGAGCGCGTGGTTCCCACCATTTCCGCAAGCGTTTCCTGGTCCACTTTGGGGAGAGCCAACTCCGGCGTTGCTTGCAGTCTGAAATCAGACAGCAGAAGAAGAATCCGGGCCAGGCGCTTTTCACTGGAACTGCAGACTTGATCCACCAAGTCTTCATCAGCCCGCTCGATGCGAAACTGCATACCCATGAACAGGCCGAGCAGGCCGTTAAGAGCCTCAAGAGGCCAGCGTTGGCATGAAGACCCATTCGATCGCAGGTGAAGAGCAGCATGCCGATGAGCACGTTGTCGGCTATTACAATACCGGCGACCGTATGAAACGCTGGGGCAAAGTCGGTGCGGTCCGGCGCTGGTGGCTGGACCGCGTGGCCGGTCTTGAAGGAGCCGCGGTCGTCGGAGGCCTGGGAGCAATCGGAGGTGGCTTGGCTAGCATCGGCATTCCGAGAGACAGCATTGTCGAATACGAGCTTGCGCTGAAGACCGACAAGTTCGTGCATATCGTTCACGGCACGCAGGATGCCGTGGCCAAGGCGAAGGGGATCATCGAAACTGCCCCGGCCATCCATGCTGATGCGGATGGCTTCCTCTTTCAGCCTCTCGGTGAAGGCCGCACTGGTCCACTGGCTGCCCTGGTCGGTGTTGAAGACTTCCGGTTTTCCATTTCCCAGAAGCTTCTTGGGGTGGGCCAAAACAAACTGCCGAAGTGGGCCACTTCAGAATGCCAAAATCAGCCCTGCCAAGCTTGGCGTTGCGAGTTGGTTTTGTTATATTGAATTTGGCTCTCGTGGCGCTATCGTCTAGGGGTTAGGACGTGAGATTCTCAATCTTAAAACCCGGGTTCGATTCCCGGTAGCGCTACCATCAAGCCTCTATCCTGTTTATTCGTAACGACTTCCAGAATTATTTTCGCTCGTTGAACTACAATGGGTACTACATTCGAGGCGTCCTGTCGGCATTTCCCGACAGTTTCCCGCGTCCGTAAACTCCCGAGTTCGGCCGGAATCCAGTATTGGATACCAGGCTTTGAACACGACTGTAAGTATCTACGAAAGGGTAAAATCCGGAGGCAAGTGGACGACGGTTCCGGTCGAACTTCCCAAACTGCGCAAGAAGGACGGCCAACCGTCCTTGCAGGACAACCGCCGAGGCAAGTTCCGCATTTCCTGGTACGAAAATCGAACGAAGCAATGGCAGACGGTCTCCACAGCAACGCTCTTCCCGAGGGCGAGTCCGAAGGCGTCACCGCCGGCGGGAACGAGCACCCCGACGCTCCATCCAACGCGCCTTCAGCCTTGGCGCCCACCTCCCTGCCCGCGCTTAACAAGAAGATTGAGATCCACTCATCGTCTGCGAAGAAAGTGTCGGCCCAGGAGCAGCAATACAAGGAAGCGATTTCGATGTCGTCTGCCGAGCTCGGTGCGGCAATCATGGCGCCGACTAGCCGGATCACTAAGCATATCGGCAGTGCCCTGGCCCATGAAGAGGTTGCTAAGAACGAGCGTGCCGAGGCGCAGAGCGAGTTCGAGCGGAACATCGCCTTTTACTATGAGACGAAGCGGCGGCTCCTCAACCCTGGCTACCGCACGGACGTAGACGGCGGCAAAGATAGAACCCCTGACCAGAACCAGGAATACTTCGGCGCTCCCGACTGGGCTACGTTCAACAGCAACTGCAAGGCTTATAGCCTTCAACACGCCGACCGGCTGCTGAAGCGATTTGCCCAGGCGAACGGGCTGCTCACCGATGACGGCGAGAACATTGATGATCACGAGCCGGAAGAGGTCGAGCCGGCAGAGATGGGCCGGCGCCATACCAAGGACGTAACCGCGCAGAGGCGGTACGAGCACATCGCCATCGCCGCGGTGGAAATCGCCAAGCGGAATCCCGAAGGTGAAGTAGAGAAACAGATTCTCGCGGCGGCAGAGTATGTTCCCGCGCCGTTGATGCCCCTCCCCCTGACATATTCACGGAGGTGCTGAGCTTTATCACCGCGATTTCGTCCACCGTAGTCGATGAGGCAGTAAGGGCCGATGCAAAGAGGCTCCTCGGCAAAATGCTCCTACACCACCCAAAGCCAGACCCTGCTACGACACTGGCCGAGGCGACTGCGGAGGAGAAAAAGAAGCGCGACAAGCGCCTTGCCAAGAAGAACCGCCAGCAGCTGGGAAGCAAGGCCTACAACCCGCCTACCACCCAGACCTCTACACTTTGCGGCCGAGTATTTTGTCGATATCCAGTTTGCGCAGTTCACCGGTGAACGTCTCCAGCGAATAAAGTGCGCGGCCAGCGTTACTGTCTGGATTTGGTAGCTTGCCACCATTGCGCTCTTTGAATCCCTTCAGGGTGTCGCACAGTCGCATCACCTCGTCGAGGGCTGCTTGAAGTTTCAAGTGGGTCATCTCAGTTTCCTTTCTCTTGGGCGGCGCTTGCGACCGGAATCGGGTGGTCCAAGGTTATTGTCGAGGGGAGCACTGCCTGCATGTGCTTACCCGGCGGGATATCCGCTCCAGGCGGATAGATAAAGATCTGTACTGTCCCCCAGTCGCCGTCTGAATTGGTCGCTGCTTGTTTTCCCATTCCCAAAGTTTTAAGCCGGGTATCATCGAAGCCGAAGTTGTCGACCAGATATTCGCGCACCACCATGGCGCGCGCTTCAGTTAGTCGCATCTCCTTTTTGGCATCGCCTTCTGTGCCTGCGGATACCACGACCACCGCGAACCCGAACTGGTTATTAGCCAGGAACTCTCCGCCATCGTGTAGAGATTTCTGATTCTTCAGCTCGGCGGAATCCTGCTTATCGAAAAGCTGCTTCGATGAGTATGTAAATTCCTTGATGGGTGTACCGTGCGGCATCCCTTCGATTTCATGCTTGCCCACGTCGGCGGAATCTTCGTATCCCCGGTTCTTGAAGTACCCACGCAAGAAGAAGTTGTGCTTCAGGGCTTCCATATTTTCCTGGAAGTCGGTGACCCCCGCCTGCGCCTGAATCATTGTGGCGTGCATGCTGCCTGTCGTCTGTTCAAGGTCGTTGTAGAGCTGCGGGTCGTTCACCAGCGCTCCTATGGTTCCGTCGCCACGATCGACCTTGGCGGATATCGAGTTTAGATGTGCAGTTGCCAGAGTTGTGTTCTGGATGGCTTGCTGGCTGCTATCGAGAATGGCGCTGGCTTTCTTGAGCAGATCTGTCATTTCAAGTGGTTGTTGGCTGGCGAGCATCTCGCCATCCCGTACCTCGGGAGAAGTGGCCGAGCCGAACGAGATTGCCAGATACTGGTTGCCCAATAATCCCTCGGTTTCGATCGTGGCCACGGAGTCCTGCTTGATGAGATCGCGCGTCGATTTGCTGAGGTCCACGACTACAGTGACCTTTTCTCCGGCCTTGTGCGGCAATGTGATGCTCTGTACCGTTCCACTGTGGACTCCGCCTAGCCGCACATCGCCGCCCGCGTCCAGGCCGGCTACATTCTCGAACTGCGCCTTTAACTGGTAAGTCGAGCTGAACAGATACTGCTTGCTCCCAATGATGAAGACCCCCGCCATCAGAATGGCTAAGGTCGCGACGATGAACGCTCCCAACCGCGCTGCTCGTGACATAGGTTCTCCTACGAACGCTTCAGAAACTCACGAACGAACTCGTCGTCGCTTTCCTGAAGTTCTTGAAAGGTGCCTTCGGCCGTGACCTTACCCTGATTCAGCAGGATCAGACGACCCGCAATGGTTTTGGCGCTGCGCAGGTCGTGAGTCACTACGACGGATGCCATGTGATGTTCCGCCTGGAGTTTGAGAACCAATTCATCAATCTCAGCGGAACTGATCGGATCGAGGCCAGCTGTTGGCTCGTCCAGCAGCAGAATGTCCGGACTCAAGGCCAGTGCACGTGCCAGCCCGACCCGCTTCCGCATACCGCCGGAAAGATCTGAAGGCAACTTGTCGAGATTCCCTTCCATACCAACTTCCTCCAGCAGTTGCTTGACGCGATCCATCTGCTCAGAGCGCGACATATCCTTCCGATGATGTTGCAAGGGGAAAGCCACGTTCTGCTCGACAGTCAGCGAATCGTACAGTGCGGCATGCTGAAACAGAAAGCCCATCTTCTTGCGGATCACACTGAGCCGGTCAACAGACAGACCGGCGATGTCTTGTCCGTGGATATGCACCGACCCCGAGTCAGGCTGTTGCAGCCCGATGATGAGCCTCAGCAATACGCTTTTACCGGAACCGCTGCGCCCCAGTACCGCCAGAGTCTCTGCGC
Organism: uncultured Acidobacteriota bacterium; assembly: GCA_963732315.1. GTDB lineage: Bacteria > Acidobacteriota > Terriglobia > Terriglobales > Acidobacteriaceae > TOLSYN. The sequence continues at coordinate 744,387 of CAVSYY010000018.1, read as the reverse complement.
GGCTTACGGTAAGGCTGATCCCATTCAAGACAATTTGAGAGGCAAATGTCTTGCACAGGTTTTCGGCGATGACCGCCGCGAAGCCGCCTTTGCCGCCTTCCAACGCCATCGGGATTTGTTCGGTCGTGGCCATAGTTTGTCCGTGAACTGCTTGAATCCTTGCTTATGGAAAAAATACGAGAATGAACTTCACTAACACCACATCCGCCAGGATCACGAACAGAGAGGACAGAACCACCGAACTGGTGGCGGCACGGCCCACGCCCGCGGCGCCTCCGCGAGTACGCATCCCCTGAAAGCAGGCGATTAGCCCGATGATCAATCCAAAAACAGCGGTCTTAAAAGTGGGTGGCAAGAAATCGTTGAAACCTGAGCCGTTAAAGCCGCTGACAATAAACTGATGGAACGAGAGGGGCTCGACCATGGTCAGTGCGACCCAGCCTGTTAGCAAGCCGCACGCGTCAGCAGCGAGAGTCAGGAGAGGGAGCATTAGAATACAAGCCAAAATGCGAGGGGCCGCGAGCAGACGATAAGGGTTTACCGCGGACGCCTCGATGGCATCGATCTGCTCGGTAACCTTCATTGACGCCAACTCCGCGCCAATTCCCGCGCCCACTCGACCACTCACTACCAGAGCAGTGATGATTGGACCTATCTCGTGGACAATGGAGTACACGAGCGCTGCCGGAAGCAATGCTTTGGCTCCAAATCGAGTCATGCTCTGAATGGACTCCAGAGCAAGCACAACCCCAATTGCGGCGCCAGCCAATGCAACCAATGGCAGAGACATCGATCCCACTTCGTCCAGTTGCCGAAACAACTCGCCGAGTTCAAACGGAGGTGTTAGCCCCGCTCTTACAACTTGCCAGAAAAACATGCCAAGTTTGCCGAACCATTCGAGAAACTCTGTGATCACCCACTTGGAGGCGCTCACACCCGTTGATGCGAACGGGACCGGCCGCACGGAAAGTGGAGGAGCTATTCCTTCAACCGCAATCAGGTTGGGTTCACTCACCGGCCTGCCTCCGTAACCAGCGCCGCGTGAGCATTATTGAGGTGCATGCGGGAGAGCAGAGAATGCGGGCCGCTGTAAAAGAACTCCAGCAGGATGTTTTCGCCCAGATCTCCCAGCAGGTTGTAATTTCCCATGCGTAGTGCAGACCTGACGCCGTAATTGCTGGGATACCAGCCGTACACCGCCGTCATCGTTCCAGCATACGGCGCAACGAACGCAGAGAAGGAGAATGCCCGGTGGCCGTCCGCACCGTGGCGCGCCGTCAAGGTCGAAACCACGGCGTGGCCCAGCCTCGGAAATATACCTTTACAATCACAGCGGTAATACAGCGTGTCTTCTTTAAGGGCTTCTGCGAGGGCATAGCGCGTCGTGGTGCTGATCGCTGCGATGCCGAAATCCGACCCGAAGCGCTTCGCGTAACCTGCACCGTCCACCTGCCACTCCGCCGGGGAATGATCCGCGAAGCCGATTCCGGCCACTCCCGCAGCGCCCACGAGTGGATACGGGCCGAACGCGTCAAATACATAGTTGCGGAGCTTGGTTTCCTGTGTCGGGCGCGTATACGTCAAGTCAATTTGCTCTGGGACTGCGATTATGGGAACGCTGGAGGAATCTGCCGCAGCCACCAGCGATTGCGCTTCGACCCTCATTGGTAGCGTCGCGAGGATGGCGATTACTGACAAGAAGAGCGCAGTTTGGAGCGTCTTCATCTCAAGATTCTCCTTGGTCAAGATAGAATCCAGCCGCGCGTTCCGAGGCTGCTGGTCTGTTAAGCATTCTGGCAGAGCGCGACCTGACAAAGCTGGTCACTATTGCTCACCTGTTTCTGTCCTTTGCGGGATGGATATCTTCTGTATTTCCCTGCGGCCTTTGACGCCGAGTCTAACGCCAAAATCGAGCTGCGCTATCCGAAGGAACGGCGAATTCCGGTTGGAGAGGCCGACGCGCTGCGCTTTGCCTGCAACGCCATCAACGTAGGTCGCCTCATCGTGTTGAACCAGATCAGCGGCGAACTGTCCCACCGCTTGGGAGTGCGCGGCTTCCATGTCGTGCAGGTGCAGTTGACGGAATTCCTGAAGGCCGGCGGAGCCGCCAAGTGCCTAGCCTTGCGCCTGAGCGAAATGGATGCCACACACTCAGCCCATGCGGCGTAAGTACGTCCGGCTCGAAGATCTGTGAAAATGATAAGCGATGCCGAAACGAAGCGCAGGCTTACTCATGTACAGGAGGTCCGACGCGGGCCTTGAAGTCTTCTTAGTTCACCCGGGCGGTCCCTTTTGGACGAAGAAGGACAATGGCGGCTGGTCCATTCCAAAGGGGGAGTATGAAGAAGGTGAGGACGCTCTAGATGCCGCCCGCCGTGAATTCCAGGAAGAGACAGGATTCACAGCCGAAGGGGAATTTCTTGACCTGGGCGTGATCAAACAGGCAGGCGGAAAGACCGTCGCCGCATGGGCCTTTGAGGGAAACTGCGATCCCCGGCACTTGAAAAGCAATCTGTGTCAGATCGAATGGCCGCCGCGGTCGAAGCGTCTGATTGAGATTCCAGAGGTCGATCGGGGCGGTTGGTTTTCGATAACAGAAGCGAAGAAGCGTATTCTCAAAAGCCAGCAGCCGCTGCCGGAAATCCTCTGCAGGAGCTTACATCAAACCGGGTGATGAGTATGCGGTTCAGACTGACCTGCCTGCCGCGAGTTTGTGCAGGTTTGTTTCTGCTGTTACCATCCCCACTGGAAACTGACACCAGCACCAGCGCCCACAGTCCCTGAGACTGAATTCCTTGCGCTGCTTACGGAGACAGATGGATACCTCAACAATTCTGGCAATCCTGCGCGCAGAGCGCGACCAGATCGATTTCGCAATAGCCGCACTTGAAGCACTGGGCGGTACCAGTTCCAGCCCCGCCAAGCCCGGTCAGAAGCCAGCCACCGCCACCGTACCGGCCGCACCCAAAAAGCGCGTCATCAGTGCGGCGTCACGGAAGAAGATGGCCGAAGCGGCCAAGCAGCGTTGGGCTGCCAAGAAGGCGGCGGAAAAGAAGCCAGCAGCCAAGGCTCCGGCCGCGAAGAAGGTTGCGCCGAAAAAGGCTGCGACCAAGACGGCCACGAAGCGGGTTGTGAGCTCCGAGAGCCGCCAGAAGATGGCGGATGCGCAGCAGAAGCGTTGGGCGAAAAAGAAGCGGGCTGTGAAGGCTGCGGCGAAGAAAGCGGCTGCGGCTCCGGTCGCTACGGCGGCAGCGAAGGAAGCGCCGAAGGCATAACGGAATCTGCCATGCGGGTTTGCGTCAGCGAGTGCCTCGGCATCCTTAAAACTGCCAAGATATAGCCGCTCCCAGACTTGCGTGATTCCTGTCACCTTTGCTCGCTCCAAAGCGTAATGCTCAGGCGTCTCCGCCGTATCTGTAATTCGTCAATGCCTGACGAAATGAATCGAAGGCAAATGCCAGGTGCTCGTCCGGAACCCCAGGTGCGAATGCGCCCAGCAGTTCGTCACAAGCCCGTATGTATTCCGTTTCATTCTCCAACGCATTGGCACGATAGTTCCGCAGGGCACGGATGTAGGCTCTGCTGGCTCTATCAATCATTGGACAGAGCCCTCTTCCTCATGCTCCAGCATGGCTTGCAGCACGGGCGGCATTGATTGCTTATCCTTGAACTCCTCAAACACCGGGCAACCGCCAATTTCGTTGTGCGAGGGTTGTGTGGATCAGCAGCGGTTGCCCGTCTGCTGCGTGGAAAACTTGAATCAAAACCTCCCGCCCATCGGTGCGAGCCTTGCTCAGCAGAGGCTACATTTCATCCGCCTCACTGAGTTGGCGCAGGGCTTCGGTCATGGCTCTACTTGGCAGTCGGCTCTGCGAGCCGCTGGCGTGACGGAACTGGACCCGCACTGTGGGCTTCTTCAAGATGCCCCTCCTATGCCACGCACTCCACAGCGGCGATGTTCGAATCGCCCCGGAACCCGACTTCGGCAAACTGCTTCTGGTGCTCCTTGACAAACCTAACCACCGAAGCTCTTGACACGCCGTACCTCCGAGCAGTGTCTGTCAGGCTCATGCCATTGAGACGGTCACGGACAAGCGCGGCGTGGCTCACATCCAGCGGCTGTCTGCCGAGTTTGAAACCTTCGAGCTTCCGCCTGCGCATCCCAGCCCGAATGCGCTCACGGATTAGCTCCGATTCCAATTCGGCAATGCTGCCAATGAGCGTGAGGAACATGCGTCCCATCGCGCCCGTTGTGTCGATATTCTCCCTGCGGGACACAAACTCGATGTCCAACCCATCCAATTCGTCCACGACCTGCAGGAAGTGCTTAGTTGAACGAACCATGCGGTCGAATGCGGCGACCAGGACGACATTGAACTTCCGCTTGCGTGCGTCCCGCAGCAGTGCATCCAGACCAGGCCGCCGCGCTTTCATGCCGGAGACGCCAATATCCGTGTACTGGCCAACGAGTTCGAACCCCCGCTGTGCGGCCAGCTTCCTGAGATCGCACAACTGGCTTTCGATGTGTTGTTCGGGGGTGCTGACCCTAGCATAGAGGACGCATTTCTTCATGGCTGGTGCTCCTTGACGCTGTTCAATAGAAGGTCGCAACGATGCGATAATCAGTCGCAGCTTAGCGGTCTCCGCCAATGCTGCATCGAAGTTCCGCCGTCATCGGAGCGCTGCACACTCCAATACCGCAACGGGGCAATACAGTGCCTAAGCCGGGGACCTGAACTGCGCGTTCGTCGCTATTAGTCCTGATACCCGTAAAGTGACTTAGCTCTGTTGTTGACTTTCCGCTTCTGTCAGGACTTTTCTTTCTCAACGGATCGATCCACCCACTCAGGAATCCCGGTGACCAGACGCTGATAATCTGTGAGCCGCTCGTCGAGGATGTTCATCCCCTCGGCGGTGATTTCATATTCACGGATTTCCTGGCTATGTTTGCCGCCACGCATCTTGATAATCATCAGGATCTTGCGAAGTGTGGCACTGATGGACACGTATCGAAGCCGGATAATGTCATCGGTGAGAAAAGAAATCGAGTAGGTGCTGAATGGGAATTGGGTAAACGATTCGTCCACTTCAACCGTGCTCAGGATCGTCACCCCGATTCCGGTCAACGCGAAGATCATCCTATAAAGCGATTCACGAAAGTCTTCACGGAAGCCCGGCGACAGCGCCATCTCAAAGCCCGCCAGCGAATCGATCACCAGCCGCTTCGCGCCAATCTTCTGGACCGCGTCGAGAATTTCATGCATGGTTTCATCCACCGAGAGGTCGAGAGGACGGAGATACAGGATAACCAGTTTTCCTTCCTTTTGCGGCGTTTCTAGGTCGAGGCCAAAACTGCCGGCGCGGTCCGCGTACGCCTGCGGTCGTTCCTCAAAAACCGCCACAATGGCTGCTTCTCCTTGGCGTATGCCTTCGGCAACGAATTGAGTTGCCAGGACCGATTTCCCCGTCCCTGACGCCCCGGTGATCAAGACACTATCGCCCTCGGGAATGCCACCCCCCATCATCTTGTCCAGTTCCGGAATCCCGGTGGAAAGACGCCGCGTGCCGGGTGCCTTTCGTTTGTGTGCGGACAACCCAAAAGTACGCGAAAAGGCTTGCAGCCCGTCATTGGTAATGCGGAACGTATGCAGGCCAGGTACGGACGCCTGCCCGCGCAATTTGATGATCTGCAACTTCCGCACGACAGAATTTCGCTCCGCAGTCTGGCTCAGCCAGATGAGGCCATCAGCTACGGTGAAGATGGGATTATCACGCAGCTCATCCTCGGAGTATTCGCCGATTAGAAAAGTGGTAGCTTGCCAACTAGCAAGGAACAGGGCTAGCCGCTGGACGAATGATTGCAAATCCATCTCGCCGACGCCCTTTCCTGGCCTCCGCATCATGGTGCGAAAGGAGTCCACAACCACCACGGCAGGGTTGACCTTCTCAACTTCTTTAGTAATCTCATCGAGGACGGCGCTCAAGTCCTTATCTAAAACAATTTGGCTCAGATTGATAAAACGGACCGAGCCGGGCAACTTGGTTGGATCGAAGAATGTGTACTGCTGCTGATATCGCAGCATCTTGATGGCGGATTCGCCGAGGACCGTGAAGTAGAGAGCGGGACGCTCTGGGGTCGCATTGGCAAACACAAATTGGTGTGCCAGCGTAGTCTTGCCGCTTCCCGGTGCGCCCGCAATGATATTAAAGGAGAATTCGGGGAAACCGCCGCCCACGATTTCATCGAGGCCTGCGACCCCAGTCTGCAGTTTGTGGATGGTCACCTTGTTGCGTGGGTTCATGCGTTTCTCCGTATCCCGGAATCGCCATCGTCCGAGGCTGCTTCCGGCCACACATCTTGCACGAGTTGTAGAGTTAAAGCTTCGCCAATGAAGGTAAAGAGTAGCGCGAGCAACTGGGCAATAAGAATGACTCCCCACTCCCCAGTTTCGTGACCGTCAAGTTGCGGGTCGAGTTCACCAATCCCCCGCAAGCATCCATCCGCCGTAATCTGCACCGCACTGAGACCGGGGGCTTCCGACTGAGCTAACGTCAGAGCACGAGAAGCGAGGGACTGAAAACCGGCAATACCCGCAAGCGCACATAGATGCCGCTTCAACTTCTCATAGACACGAAAAAAAGCGGGCTCCGTCGGTTCGGAGTTCTCACCCTCAACGGCTTCGTAAGCAAGAAGGCGTTTGGCCAAATCTCGCGTCACTGGAAGTAGCATCGGTTTCGTCCAAAACCCTGGGCGCCAGCTGTGGCTAACAAACTCGCGGAACTCACATCAGGTAGCGCTCCGAGTGTTTTTTTCGCTCGGTTTTTTGCTGCCCGTCCGACTTGCCTCTGATTACAGCAAGAACTTCCAACGTAGTAGCCGTGTTACGAATGTTCCCGGAGATACTCATGAGAGCGTCTTCCACGAGGGGATGGACATCGGCCAACGACTCAAGGCGACAGCACACGTTTTTGAGTTCAACAACTTCTCGCAACATATCCTCAAGAGGCAGAGGTGTGCTTGACTCGGCGATAGCCCTGAGGGCGGGAGTTACGTCTTCTACAAGCTGTAGGGTTAGGGCCGCGCCAAAAAATGTAAGAAACAGCCCGAGTAGCTGGGCGAGAAGGATGACTCCTCCCTCCCCGCCGCGCTCCGGGTCGATTTGCGGCCCGGCCTCGGCCAGATCCTGTAACGATCCATCCGTCGTGACTTGCACTGCGCTGAGACAAGGGGCTTCCAACCTCGCTAGCGTCAGAGCGCGAGAAAGCAGCAAGCGGTAATCGGCAACTCCCACGATTGCAGATAAAGGCAGACGCAGCTTCTCACAGACGCGAATGCCCGCAGATTTCTTTGGCTCTGAAGCATCGCCGGCAGCGGCTTCATAATCGATGAGGCACTGGGCCAAATCTCGTGTTTCCCGTGAAAGCATCATCTCGTTGCCATCCAAAGCGCCCCTCAACTGTAAACAGCGAACGTGAACGTGTAATCGAGAGAATGTTACACCTTCCTGAGTCCGCTCGAAAAAGGCTGTCGTTAACCCACAGAATGGTCGACTTTTCCCTTCCGATCCCCTGTTCGCTTCGTGCGTCGCGTTGATCGTCCTCTGCTTCCCAGCCGCGGCGAAGCGCAAACGCATCAGTATCCCACCGGCAGAAGGCTAAATCCAAGAACACAGAATCAGAAGAATTACGAAGACCGTTCCAGAGCATTTCAGCCGCTTCACTCCCCATACTTTCTCATTTTGAAGATTTGCGGTCTGTCCAATATTGCTCACGATGAAAGGAGCTTCGGAGAGGGATGTATCGTTCCCGCAACTTGGAGGCTAGGGTATCCAAGCAGTTCCGGTGGTGTCAGCTTCGCAACAAATTCAGGGTTATAGAACAGGGAGACGCCATCGGTCGCCATGGTGTCGATCGATGGTGTCTCGACGTCATCGAGAGTCAATATGCACTGACAGTCTAGCAACTTGCCAGTGACGCGAACCGCCGCAGGTAAGATATTGCTCAAAGAGGTCGTGTGTTGCTTAAGCTTAGTCGTGTAGCACTACGCTGCCCAGCGAACTATTAATGTGCATTCCGCTGCCGTTGTAGTTGATGAAACCCAACTCCCGGAAGCGATTCAGAAAAAAGCTCACCCTCGAGCGAGTGGTGCCGATCATCTCGGCAAGTGTCTCCTGGCTCATCTTCGCAATAAGCGGTACCGGCTTGGAATCCTGACCGAAGTTAGCCATCAGCAGTAACAACCGCGCGAGGCGCTTTTCGCTGGAATTGAACAAATGATCCACCAGATCGGCTTCCATGCGAATGTTGCGGGTGAGCATGTGCGTGAGAAACTGCTCGGAGAATCCCGGTTCACGTTGGAGCAGGCCGAGCATGACTGTCTTTTCGATACGAACGATGGCGCTGGGCTCTAGTGCGCTCGCGGTGGAAATGCGAAGCGATTGGCCGGCAAGCGAAGGTTTTCCGGGTTCGCTCTGTGGGGTTTTTCCTGCACGGAGGGTTCAAGCTAATTGATGAGTCTGTGGGTTATGGCGCAGCGGGTAAGTTCGGCGTTGCTTGGTTCCTCTCGGCGCATGGAGTGTCCACAGGAACGCGAACTGTGACCGTTGTGCCATTGCCGGGTGAACTGGAGATTTGCACTTCACCGCCGCAAAACTGCTCCCGTTCTTTCATTCCCAGGAGTCCCAAAGAACCAAGAGTGTTTGACAAGTCGGATTCACGGAAGCCTATTCCCGTCGTCCCGTACAACCAGAAGGATGTTCTCATCTTCCTGGCACAAGGAAACGTGCACCGACTTTGCCTGCGCGTGTCAGACACTCCTGGAATATTCGGAAAGCCGCGGTGGCTCGAACACCATCCAAGTGCAAATCGATAGGGGAGACAGAGACCTGCAGCTAACACGATTGCGAGAAGCGAATTCGCTGGCCTGCCATTCAATCGCTGCCGCAAGGCCCAAGTCATCCAATAGCCCCTCAGCCGGACGGCCCGGATGGCTTTGCTTTGTTCGGTTGGATGCCGTGCCAGCAAGAGCTGTGCCAATGAAACCTACAACTTTCGCGCCCAGACGGGTTTGTATTAGAAGAGAGTACAGGCAAAGTGAAGAACGCGAAAGACGATTGCGTTATGGTTGTGAACCTGAATGCGGCTGTCCATGCAAGAAAGGCAGCAGCCTCGAAGGCCGAAACGGTCTAGTGTGCTCAGACTTCCAACTTTGCGGGTTCTAGCATGGAGCGTAGTAAAGAAGTGAGGCAACAATATGGACGCCGAAAGGATCATCGCCGAAATAGAGTGGCTGGAAAAGCTCTTTAGGCTGCCTGACAAAAGATCGCTGCTGATTCCGGATTGGAAAGCCGCAAAGCGGAAGATCGCGGCGATAGAGCGCCTAGAGAAGCTCTATAGACTGCCCGACCCAAGACCGCTCCCGATGTCGGATGGAACGACAGCACACCAGAAGTATGATGAGACCTATACCGATGACCCGCGTTTCAGGCTGTGGAGGCCAGACGATGTGTGAGCATGGCATCCCCAGTTTCATTGCGTTTGCCGCAAGGATAGCCACCATGGCGGAATTTTCTTTTCGCGGCGGTGCAGTTGGTCCGCGTCGGTTTATTTATTGCGAGGCCGATGGCTACTACACCCCGAATGAGCGCGGAGAGTAACCGCAAGCCTCAGTATTGAGCTGGGTGCAGGTCACAGGAACGCACGGATTACCTGATATTCGTGAGGGTCGGCAAGTATGGCGATCGAGGGATAAGCGAGATAAAGTGCACAACTGGTCAATGTTGCTCACATTTTACGGGTGAAACAGCATCTACTTCAGACAACAGCAGAAACATCGGGCGATTCTCCGCACACTCGGCAGCCGTTTCAATGTGCTGCCCCCTCAAAGGTAGTTGAACTTTCCACGCTGAAGTATCCCCCTCTGATCCCCACCTAAACTCCCCTGCCCGAGCTGTGTCCGAGAAGATTCAACGATGGTCAACACAGCTCAGACCTCAGCAAGCCACAGGGCTACAAACAAGATAGCCCTCAAAGTCGCAATCAAAGCTTTACGAGGAACAAAAAGCAGCATGACGGCCAGCACGGAAGACAAGATCAACTGCAACTTGCACGAAGGGAAGTGTGCGATCAAGACGGATGACGGAAACGTCACGAGTTAATTTGATATCGAGGAGTAACGTCAATGATGGAAACTGACCAAGGTGGTTCCGTTTCATGCCGAAACGTAAGTGCACAATCAGCCAAAGAATGTTTGGCAACGATCTGGACGGAACTTCTGGATTGGGGCGCGGTTGACCTTAACTCTGCTGGTAGGTTTCTTACTGCCATGCTCAACTTCGTTATGCTGGCGATTGCGGCAACAGTTGCGGCGCTCGCTGTAATCGTCCTAATTTTGCCGGAGCAGATTACGAAAGCGTCAGAGGAGCCGACGTTTTCACTAATTAGTGCGAAGACTTTTTTGAGGAAGACACGAGCTTCGGTTTCTGATTGAGACAGGCGGAAAAGAACGTCGCCCGTTGGTTGTACGCTAAAGGTCGTCGAGCAGATAGGCTGCATGGTTGGCACTGGCGGCGGCTTTCTTTAGGATGGCATAAGCGCTAATATCTCGCGTGGGATTAAATCCTTGCCGATGCTGAAATGCTCAAGAGAGCGCTGGGTCTGGGCACCCCGGAGCTTGTTGGCGGCGACATCTACTTCACCAGGCTGTCGATTTCCTTGCGAATGTCCGGCATTCTATTTCTCCTTCATTAGTGCGAATTCCGTCCTCAGGGGAATTTTTGAGGCATTGGGCACTCAACGGTGCTACGCGCTGGCGTCGGGGTGTCCGCTGCGAACTTGAACCTGGAAGTCCAGGCCGCCCGCTGCTACCAGAGCCCTATGACCTTCCACCAGAGACCACCGACGCCAACCCAGATCACGATGTTGATGACGCTCACGACGAACCCAATGCGCCACCAAGCGCCGACCTCCACATAGCCCGTGCCGAACAGAACCGGAGCAGGCCCGGCTCCATAATGGGTCATGCCGGCAAATAGGTTGCTGAAGAAACCGAGCACCAGGGCCGCGAGCACGGGCGGAGCGCCCAGGGTCACGCACACTCCCAAGAAGGCCGCATACATCGAGGCCACATGGGCCGTGTTGCTGGCGAAAAAGTAGTGGCTGTAGAAGTATGTGAGGCTTAGCACCAGGAATCCAAAGATCCAGCCGTGGCCGGACATCAGGCGGCCGATGGACTGGCTGAACCACGGGATCATCCCGAGCGAGTTCAGGAAACTCGCCAGCATCACCAGGGCCGCAAACCAGACCAACGTGTCCCAAGCGCCGGTTTCGGCTTTCACATCCTCCCAGCGTCCGGCGTTTTCTTGATTTCGGGCGCATAGAGCTTGTAGATCGCCCAAGGCACCAGGATCAGGCTGACCACGCCTGGCACCAAGGCCGCGAGGGCCCAGCCGCCCCAGGTGAGGTTGATCTTGAGACTCTAAAATCGCGACTCCGGAGGTGAGCATGGCCGCAAGCGCATCCCAACCGTGTGCTCCAACAACGGCCATGCGGGCGATATGGTCGGTGTGCTTTTGGAGAAACCGCATGTCCTCCCAGATCGCCTTCCACTCGGCCCCGCTCATTTCCGTCAAGTCCGCGAGGATAGCCATGGGATGCGTCTTACGTTGCGCGATGAAGAATGTAAGCTGCGGTTCGAATGCTCTGAGGTCTTCGTCCGACAGTTCTCCTATCACACGAAAGCCGGACGCGATCTTTCCGGTTTCTTTGAGATGTTCAATCATAGATTCGCCATTTTCCTGCACCGAACCTTGCCTCGATCTCAGCATCGCAGCACTACGGCATCCTGTGGGACCGCCGAACATACCGCAATCAAAAACTCGTTGCCATTGCTCGTTGACTTCACTCCGACTTTGGCTAGCCAGCGTTCCCGTTCCCACCGTTATGAGTAAGCGGTCAAACGAACAACCGTGCAGTTTTATTCACACATGCTCTAAAGGAAGGACCGGCACAGCGAATGGTCTGGTCTTCCGCAATACCGGGTCTCGCCAGGACACAAACAGTTGTGGCCCGCCGCTTTAGCGACGGGCCACAGGAGATCGCAACTCGCCAAACTATTGCTTCGTCGCGCTTTTCCTTTTTCTTGCCGAATGATTGGCCGACTTGCTCGTTTTTTCAGTATCGAGCAGAGCCAGTGAATCCGATGCGTTAAACGGGTACTGGCGGACCGACTGCTGAGACTTCTGGCCAGCATTGCTCAAAGTGATGTCCACACGGCGATTGCTGGCGAGGATGATCGTGTTCATATGATCGAGCAACTTCTGCCGTTCTTCCGTGCTTAGTTCGGGATTTTTCTCAACTGCACTTTTCACTTCGGCAGCGGTTAGCTCTTTCTGCTTGCCAAACGCCTCGGTCTCAATATCGGCTGCGGGAACACCCTGTTCAACCAGGAACCTTTTGGTGCGTGCAACACGCCGTTCGGAAAGTGCCTGATTGTATTCCACGGAACCTCGAGGGTCGGCATGACCTTCGAGAGTTAAGCGAGCGTCCGGCTTGCTTTGAATGTAGGTTTGGAAATCGCTGGCGAGCGCAACAAGGGTTTTCTCCTGGCTGGCAAGCAAACCGCCGTCGGGATGCTGGGGTGTGGGCTTAGCCGTTGCGAAATAAATGCTGTGTAGGGCAAGCCGCTTCTCGATTGGGCTGGCTTCCGTCTGCACTGGCGGTAGCGCTTGCACTGGCGGTGGCGCCTGCACGTTCACCGCGGTTGTGGAAGAAGCGGTAAGCGGCGGATTGCGGTCGTCGCTTGTATTGCAAGTCACGGTAATCGTGCCGGGCCCTGCACCGTTTGTGCTGAGCACGGCAGTTGAGGTGTTGCCGGTAATGCTTCCAGCGCTGGCGGCGTAGCTGTAAGTCAAGCTGCGGTTATCGGGGCTGGTGGCAGTGGAACTGATCGTTGAGGATCCGCCCACCTGAACTGTAGCAGGGTTAGATGAGCACGAAATAGACGGCGGATTGGGCTGCTTCACTGTGAAGCTAGCGTTGCAGGAAGCCACACCTGCTCGGCCTCCATCGCTCAGATTCGCTGTGACCTGGTAGGAGCCCGGCTGTAGTCCGTCGGTGTCAATCTGGACGGAAGGACTGTTGCCAGATACTTTAACTCCCGTGCCGAACCATGCGTATTTTAACGTGCGCTTGGGATTGAAATTGGAGCCGCTGGCGGTGGCAGTCACTGGCTCGCCTGCGAAGACTTGTATTGGTTGTACAGAGCAGGCCGCACTGGGTGCGACCGAACGCGCTCCGCCGAACATGAAAACGAGGCCAGTCTGGAGTCTTGCACCATGAAGGACCGTGGTTGGAGTCGTAGCCGAAGGACCGTACCGGTAGCTGGAGTCTACATAGTCGGCGCGGATCAGCCGCCACGCGAAATGTTTGGAAAGGTTCACATCCAGGCCGCCGCCGGCCATCACTCCAAACTTATCAATCTGGTGGAAGGCTTCAGGGTATAGACGCTGGTCCCCTACTAACACCTCAAGGAACGGCGAAAAATGATTACGGCGAAACGTGAACTTAGGGCCGAGCGACAGATTAGAGAAGTCGGTGTGGTCGATCCTGTTTTCACTGATGCCCCAATGGTCGCTGGCGTCGAGCGTGATGCCGAAATGCCGAGTAAAATCATACGTGGCGCTGGCTCCAGCTCCTCGCAGGTTCCAGTCCAGGTGACTACTCAGCGGAATCGATCCTGATGGAAGAGTTCCGTGCACATCGGCCCCGGGATAAAGAAACGAATATCCACCGAAAAGCTCCCACTTAGGAGCTGATTGATCCTGAGCTACGGCTAGTGTGCCTAAGACACACAGGACAGCGATGGTAGATAAAACCCGGCCAAGATGATTCTTGAAATGAAGTGACATTGCGATTGTTTCTCCCGAAAGTTAACTCTATTGAATTTCTGCTGTTGAGGCTGAGTTGGTACTTGAACGCTCATGGATCACTCTGAACTGGCCACGACCGCGATACCTCGTGGACAGATAGACAAGAACTGTACTGGGCGAATCTGACGGTGCAAGCCTGGACTAACACTCACCCCGTGGCGAGATCGAGTAGAAAGGCAGCTCCGATCCGCTTGTTTTTACCTCATGCGGCCTTTTCTTCTCTGCACAGTGAAGTAGCTCGTTGCAGATGCAATCGTAGCTACTCTCGATTTGGCAATCTGTTCAAGATTGCTCATCTACGCAACCACGTTGCGTGAAATAGAGCGCGTCGTCAGGAGGGGCGCTCTCGTGCAACGTGTCTATGACGCGCAGCTGGAGATGCTTCGGCAGACTCCCATATGCCTACCGAAGCTCTCCAAGAAGTTTGCGAGCAGCTTGGATGTTACAGTTCATATTTATCTTCGCCTGATCGCCAAACCAGCCACAAGTCCCACTGCGACGCCTGCGACCAACGTTACGGCTACTGTTGCCATCGGATTTCGCTGAATACGCCGCGTTGAATCGTTCACAAAATCTTCGGCGGCGGCACCACTCTGTTTCGCTGCGCGTTTGGCTACTCCCACACCATCCTCGAACGCGTCTGCCACCGCTGCTGTCACACGAGAAGCCTCGCGAACCGTATCAGCGATGTGTTTACTAGCTTTTTCTAATATGCTTTGCATTGAATCCCTCCGTTATGACGATTGCACTTGTTCAATTAGCAGTCTGTCACCGTGAGGAGAGGAGGATTGGTCAATCCAGCTCACCGGATAGCATTGGCACACGTATCTGTACCGGCACTAGCGCCAAACTCCAGGCGCGGGCCGCTTATGTTGCCAGCGACTCTCCGCACTCCAGGCAAGCGGTTCCGGACCGGGGCGTGATCCTCACGGCACCGAGTTCCGATGGAATCCGTTGGAGTAAAACGAATATTACGTAAATGGTCAAAATTAACCAGATCTCTTTGAGCAGGCGCCGGATACTAGGGGCCGGATGAGTTTCGATCTAAAGCCGATGTTGCGGGTAAGGTGTGCGGGCGCATGCACGATCGTCCTTAATGACGGCGGTGATTGCTGTGGCCAGGTGACGAAAAGCTCACTTGGGCATAACCTTTATCGGAATACAAACAACGGAGCATTGCACACTGACGGTGAACCGGCGGCGGCAGAAGCCTTTTTCCGGAGATCATAAAATGCCGAATGAGTCGCGGTCAAAACTAAAATCATCATCGCCGACGCCAACGATGGACGCGATCGGGTTTGAGGTTTCCGCACTACCAACCCAAGCCGCCGCATCGATTGGGAACCCGATGGACTGGCTGGGATACATGGTCGATACGCTCCAGCGCAGCGTTCTTTTCCTCGATCTTATGCGGCAACGCGGCAACGAAGAGGTCGAGATCACGTCGCGCCCTCTGGCGACCGTACTGCGATTTGACCACGAGGTGGTGATGGATGGCCTCTCGCTGCCGCGGCCGATCAACTATTCGCTGTCGCGCATCGTGCCGCCGGCAGGGGTCGAGATCGATCCGCGCAAACGGCCGGTTGTGGTGATTGACCCCCGAGCCGGTCAGGGATCGGGCATCGGCGGTTTCAAAGCCGTAAGCGAGATCGGCGATGCCCTGAACGCGGGCCATCAGGTTTATTTCATCGGCTTCGGAGCAATGCCGGCCCCAGGGCAGCAGTTCCTGGACATCGTCGAAGGACAGGTAAAATTCTTCGAGCGGGTGGTCGAGCTCCACCCTGAAGCGCCGCGTCCTTTCGCCATCGGCAACTGCCAGGCCGGCTACCAGACGCTGATGGTGGCCATGTTGCGGCCAGAGCTGTTCGGACCCTGTCTGGTTGCGGGTTCGCCGATGTCGTACTGGCAGGGTGTGCACGGGAAGGACCCGATGCGTTATTCCGGCGGCCTGCTCGGCGGCAGTTGGATCACCGCCATGACCAGCGACCTCGGCAACGGCAAGTTCGACGGTACCGGACTGATCCTGAACTTCGACATCCTGAACCCGTCGAACTGGCTGTGGGGCAAGCAGTATGAGGTCTACACCAACATCGACGATGGGGCGGAGCGCTACCTGGAGTTCGAGAAATGGTGGGGCGACTTCATCCTGCTGAACGGTGGCGAGCTGCAATACCTGGTGGACAACCTCTTCATCGGAGCCATTGGAGTAAGCGACCATGACCGATGCAATCATCGTTATCAATGTCGGTTCCACCAGCCTGAAGTTCGGTGCTTACGCCGTGAGTGGCGCCGACTCTCCGCCCCTGCTGTGCCGCGGCGAAATCGAAGGCATGGAGGACGATCCGCGTTTCGCCGTTTCAAATGCTTCCGGAAAGCAATGGGACACCCATGCCTGGGGCAAGGACCGGACGATCGATCACAAGACGGCCTTGCAATTCGTGATCACATGGCTGGAAGCCAACATCGCCGGCCTGAAGGTCGCAGCGGCGGGCCACCGGATCGTGCTGGGCGGTAGCCGGTTTGCAGCCCCGGTGCGCATCGATGACGATGTGCTGACCTATCTCGATTCGCTTGTGGTCATGGAACCGTCCCACCAACCCTATAACGTGCGCGGTGCGCGAGCGCTTAAGGAGGCGTTCCCCGGCCTGCCACAGGTCGCCTGCTTCGACACGTCCTTCCATCGCACGATGCCCGAAGTCGCTCAGACTTACGCGCTCCCAAAGGACGTGCGCGATGCCGGCGTGCGTCACTGGGGCTACCACGGCATTTCGTACGACTATATCAGCCGGCAGGTGCCAAAGTTCGCACCCAAAGCACGACGCGTGATTGCTGCACATCTCGGCGGCGGCGCCAGCATGTGCGCGATGCTGGATGGAAAGAGCGTGGAGACCAGTATGGGCTTCGCCGGCCTGTCGGGCCTGCCGATGGCGACGCGCTCAGGAGACCTGCCTCCCGGCGCATTGTTCTACCTGCTGCGCAGCAAGTTGTTTGACACGGCGTCGCTGGAGAAGATGCTTTACGAGCGCGCCGGCCTCGCTGGCCTGTCCGGCATCAGCGACGACATGCGCGTGTTGCAGGACAGCAAGGACAAAGAGGCCGTCGCGGCGATCGAGTATTTCGTCCACGCGATGACAAAGTTTACCGGCGCTTACACCGCCGTGCTTGGCGGGCTGGACGCCTTCGTGTTCACCGCCGGCATCGGCGAGCATTCCGCGCCGGTGCGCGCCGCGCTGTGCGCCAAGCTGGCGTGGCTGGGGATAAAGCTGGACAGCCCGGCGAACGATGCCAACGGTCCACGAATTTCCACCGCCGACAGCCCGGTGTCGGTGTGGGTAATCCCGACAAACGAAGAACTGATGATCGCGCAGCACACGCACGCGCTCATTTTCTCGCCAATAGAAGCGAGCGTTTCCCAGAGCAAGGGCAGCCATGACAGACCCTAAAGGCGGCAGATCAAGGTTCGTCTCTGAAACACGATTTGAGTACCAAATAATGCCGCACCCGAGCCAGAAAATCGTTGTCGGTCGCTAAACGATGTATACGAACCTGCGGCACAGCAATGCCAGAAGGAACACGCGTTATGAAACCCAATGCGGACCAGCTAAAAGCCCCGAATCGAAGCCGGGATCGAAGCCCGATTCCAAGGACGACCTGAAATCCCTGCCGATGCCGGAGGTGGAGAAACGATTGGCGTCGTCACCCAAGGGACTCAGCCAAGCTGAGGCGGAGAAGCGACTGGCGCAATATGGGCCGAACGAGATCACGGAAAAGAAAACCAACGTGTTCTTGAAGTTCCTCAGCTATTTCTGGGGTCCCATACCGTGGATGATCGAAGGGGCAGTGATTTTGTCGGGAGTGGTCCGGCACTGGATGGATTTCTCCATCATCCTGTTTCTGCTTTTCTCCAACGCTGTGGTGGCATTTTGGGAGGAACATCAGGCGGGCAACGAAATTGCCGCGCTGAAGGCCAAGCTGGCGGTCAATGCCAAGGCGCTGCGCGATGGAAAGTGGGTCGGCCCGAAGGTATCCGCACTGGTGCCGGGCGACGTGATCCGCCTGCGACTGGGAGACATCGTGCCGGCGGATGCGCGTTTGTTGGCGGGCGATCCGGTGCAGGTCGATCAGTCTGCGCTGACCGGGGAATCTTTGCCCGTCACAACGAAACCTGGCGAGGCCGTGTATTCAGGTTCGATTATCAAGCGGGGCGAAGCCGACGCACTGGTGTACGCCACTGGTACGCACACCTACTTCGGCAAAACTGCGGAACTGGTACAGGCCGCTCATACCGTCAGCCATTTCCAGCGTGCCGTGCTCAAAATTGGTGATTACCTGATCATCCTCGCGGTGACGCTCGTGGCGGTGATTGTCACATTCGCGCTCTTCCGTCACGATCCGGTTCTCGATACTCTGGAATTCGCCCTGGTACTTCTGGTGGCTGCGATTCCCGTGGCAATGCCAACGGTGCTGTCGGTTACCATGGCGGTCGGCGCACGGCTGCTGGCAAAAAAACAAGCGATTGTCACCAAGTTGTCGGCGATCGAGGAACTGGCTGGCGTGGATGTGCTGTGCTCGGACAAGACCGGCACTCTGACCCAGAACAAGCTAACCTTGGGCGATCCTTTCACTGTGAACAGTATCCCTGCCGACCAAGTCATTCTGTGGGCGGCACTGGCTTCGCGTGCGGAAGACAAGGACACCATCGACTTGGCCGTTATTGGCGGAGTGAAAGACGATAAGGCGTTGAGGAGCTATCAGGTACTCCATTTCGTTCCCTTCGACGCGGTGCACAAGCGCACGGAGGCTACCGTCAAAGGCGGAGACGGAAAACAGTTTTTTGTGGCCAAAGGCGCGCCACAGGTAATTCTGCAGATGGCGACCAATGCCGGTGACGTAAAGCCCGCTGTCGAAAAAGCGGTCAACGACTTTGCTGGACGCGGCTTCCGTTCCTTGGGCGTGGCCCGGGCGGATGAGGAAGGCAAGTGGCAGTTTGCCGGCGTGTTGCCCATGTTCGATCCGCCGCGCGAGCAGGCCAAGGCAACCATCGCGAGCGCCGGGCAGATGGGCGTGAAAGTAAAGATGGTTACCGGCGATCAATTGGCCATTGCCCAGGAAACTTCCCGTCAACTGGGCATGGGGACGAACATCCTTGACGCCACCGTATTACGCGATTCGAAGAATCAGCAGTCGGCCCGGTCCATCGAGGATGCGGACGGTTTCGCCCAGGTATTCCCCGAAGACAAATACAACATTGTCGACATACTACAGAAGCGTGGCCACATTGTGGGCATGACCGGCGACGGAGTAAACGACGCTCCCGCGCTCAAGAAAGCGGACTGCGGCATCGCGGTTTCCGGCGCAACGGACGCGGCTCGTGCGGCGGCGTCCATCGTGCTGCTGGCACCTGGCCTCTCGGTGATTATCGACGCGATCAAGGAGAGCCGCCGCATTTTCCAGCGGATGAACAGCTATGCCATCTATCGCATCACCGAAACCCTGCGCGTGCTCTTCTTCATGACGCTGGCGATCCTGGTATTTAACTTCTACCCAGTAACCGCGGTGATGATCGTGATGATCGCCGTGCTCAACGACGGAGCAATCCTGTCCATCGCCTATGACAACGTTCATTATAAGGACGAGCCCGAGGCTTGGAACATGCGCATGGTGCTGGGAGTTTCTACCGTGCTTGGCGTCATCGGGGTCGTGGCGGCGTTCGGGCTGTTCTATCTCGGCGAGCGCGTCTTTCATCTCGACCATGCACGCATCCAGACACTGATGTACCTGAAGCTGTCCGTGGCTGGACATTTGACTATTTTCTTGACGCGCACGCGCGGTCCGTTCTGGTCCATACGCCCGTCGAGGATTCTGTGGGTAGCCGTGCTCGGGACGCAACTTGTGGCGACCCTGATTGCGGTTTATGGTTTGTTTATGTCGCCGATCGGATGGCGCTGGGCAGGATTCGTTTGGGTCTATGCTCTTGCTTGGTTCCTCGTGAATGATCGCGTGAAACTGCTCGCCTATCGGATTTTCGGTTCTGCCAAAGCTGAGGCTAATCCAGAATCCAAGCCCGAAGCAAAGCCCGAAGCAAAAGGCCCCGAAGCGAAACCAGAAGCCAAGGCCGAAGAGCCGAAGCCTGAGACCAAAGCCGCGGCCAAACCCGAAGCCAAGGCTGCCCCATCCAAGCCCAACGCTAAAGCCGAAGAGCCGAAGCCTGAAATCAAAGCAGAGACCAATCCCGAAGCAACGGCTGAGGCTAAACCCGATGACAAGGCGGAGCCGCAACCCGAAGCCAAGACCAAGACACCGTCCGATTTAACGCTGCAGATCTCCAAGCGAGCCTATGAACTCTACGAGGAGCGAGGCCGCAAGGGCAATTTGGCAGCTGAGGACTGGGCGCAGGCGAAACGGGAGGTCGGAACAAACGGACCCGAAGCTGAACCTAAGCCTGAAGCAGCTGTTGAGCCGAAGGCGGGAGTTAAAGATGACCTTAAAACCAAAGTCGAATCGATACCAGAAGCGAGTGCCGGGCTCAAGCCGGAGTTAAACGATGGGCCAAAACCGGAAGCCAAAGCCCAATCTAACGGCGGGGCCAGCACTGACGCTAAACCCGAAGCCAAAGCCGAACCAAACCGCGATTTGACGCCACAGCTCGTCAAGCGAGTCCATGAGCTCTACGAGGAGCTTGGGCGTGAGGAGGTCCGAGCAGTTGAGAAAATGGAGCGGGAGATTCTGAAAGATGGGGAAAATAAGTGAACCGCGCGAACAACGCGGCGGACGTGGCGAAGGGAGAAATATGAAAATCGATTCGAAGGATTTCCGGGTGCCACATGGAAAAAAGGTCGAGCTTACAGAGTGGCCGACGGTTGTAAAACCATTTTGCAAGTCGAAGGAGCAGTACAAAGAGCTCTTGGAAAAACACGTTGAGGGGTTGAGTTCGCTGCAACGCCTTCACTACGCATCCGGCCGCTATGCGCTGCTGCTGATCTTTCAAGGGATGGATTCCGCCGGCAAAGATGGCGCCATCCGGCACGTCATGTCCGGAGTAAATCCAGAAGGCTGCGAGGTTTTCAGCTTCAAACAGCCGAGCGCCGAGGAACTGGAACATGATTTTCTCTGGCGCACCACGTGCCGCCTCCCTGAACGCGGACGGATCGGGATCTTCAATCGCTCCTATTATGAAGAAGTGCTGGTCGTTCGAGTCCATCCGGAGATTCTCCGCAGCCAGGGGCTCCCCGATGAGTTACGCGACGAGAAAAGCATCTGGGACGATCGGTACCGCTCCATCGTGGACATGGAGAAACACCTTTACTGCAACGGAACGCGGATTGTCAAAGTGTTTCTCCATCTTTCGAAGGACGAACAACGGAAGCGCTTCCTCGAGCGCATTGATGAGCCGGAGAAAAACTGGAAGTTCAGCCTTTCGGACATTCATGAGAGGAAATATTGGAAGCATTACATGGAGGTCTATGGGGATTGTCTGAGCGCGACAAGCAGCCATCACGCGCCCTGGTACGTCGTCCCCGCCGACGACAAGGAGAATGCCCGATTGATCGTTTCACAAATCGTTCTCGATGCGCTTGAGGATCTCAAGATGGCATATCCCAAGACCACCGCGAAGCGCCGGCTGGAATTGCAAGCGATCGGCAAACAGCTGGCGAAAGAAAAGTAGCCCATGCAATTGTGCATCTTTTGCGAGTGCTGCCACGGCGTACTCAATGGCGACCACTAGCCATGGTGGAAGGCGCAATTCCTGCGGCGTTGGTTGTCGCCAATTTTGCAATGCTGGGAGAGCTCTTCCCAGGCATAAACCTCCTCGAAGTACGGTCGGATCATATTCACGTGGTGGGGCTGGCGTTTGAGGAGTATCTGATTTGGGCATCCGGGTAGGGGTGGTCGGCTCCTCACCGAGCAGAACGATTGGCCGGTGTTGCTGGGATGCCAAGCCAAGTGCACATGTGGCACCAGCGATGTCTGGGGCTGGGGATGGGGCGGGGACGGGGTTGCCGTGATAAGCAACCTGATTCCCTGCCCTGCTCAGATTGTTGAACTACTTTGAACTACATTTCGCCAAAATTCGCACGAAAATTTGCCATCAATACTGGCATTTTATTTTTGGGCCTCCCAACCGCATCCCGTTGACTAGACTCGGTTTTTCCATCATTATTGCAAATACCGGAACGATGCGAAAAGGTTTCCCGGTAGCGCTACCAAGCCCACCTTATCCAGGTTTCATCGACCACGTAGTCAACAAGAAGGCTGAGGTTGTGCGTGTCTACCTTCCCCCGGATGCAAACTGCCTGCTGTCGGTGATGGATCACTGCCTGGGGCGGTCTCCCTGATCTCGATGATTTTCCCTAGGCGATTTCCGGCAAGACCTACACGTTGTCTTGTCCGTTCCTCTCAGCATCGTCCGAAGCGAATTCGCCGTGAAGCGGCAAAACATTGGTGAAATGTCCAATTCCAATCCACTGCCGTCCCGAGTCCAGTGCTGCTACCAGAGCCGTACTGCAGCCTCCATGTGCATCACCATCCTTCGCCTGCAAGGCGATCTCAATAATCTTCTCCAGCAGTTTCAGCGGCTCTTGAGTGAAATATCCGAGACGCTCCTCACCCTGGCTCCGAAGTAGCGGGACGTCGTTCCACGTCAACCCGACCGGAACCCCCGCAACTTCGTCCAGATAGCGTTTGAAACGGGGCACGGCTCCGATGTTTGTTTGGTGAATGCGGCCCTCCCGATAGAGTTTCTGCATGTCGGTTTCCGAAAACCGCCAAGAGTCCGTCACGCCGAGGAATTCATACTGTGCCTTCCCATTCGCTGGAGCAGCTCTTGCTTGAGCCACAAGTTCTTCAAGCCGATACCGCCGCCCAGTCTCAGGCTCGACATTCTTGTACAGCTTGTCCACGTAATCGTCATCGCTGGGGCGATAGAGATGCTCGAAATAGCAGTTCGAATTGCCGCTAAACAGCAGGAGAGTGTCATGAGCACGCCCAAGGCGCTGGGAACGGTGTGTGGTATCGTCGTGATCTGACTGCCGTTGCCACCTAAAGTCGTTGATGAAATTACTCTGGCCAAAAACTCCATCGAGCATCTCCTCGATGTACTGTTTGGCGTCCCAGTCGCAGTGAAAATAAAAACTACCAGTGGGCTTCAGCACACGGGCGAGTTCCACGCACCGGGGACGCATGACGTCGAGATAGGCTTGCGTGGATTCCGGACGCTCCGTAAATGTAAGCATCTCCTTCAATTCTTTCCACAAATTCTTCCGCGTCCCGTTCGAATCGGAAGAAGGGTCGATGTACACGATGTCGATGCATTTGTCAGGCAGCTTCTTCAACTGCTCAAGATTATCGCCGCAATCAATGACTCGCGTATCTACAAAGGACGAAGGCTTTTCAGTGAATGCCATTTTGATTACCTGCCAGTATCACTATCTACTCGCGGCGCGCCAGAAGATGGTCAATACAGCACAGCGCGGACGAGTCGACAGTGGCATCCTGATGTGCAGTACTCAGACGGCAGCACTATCAAGAACCAGTCCCACCCCGACCTACACATCGGCACCGCATTCCGATGGGAAATATGTTGAATGAGGAAGAGTGTTTCGGAAACAGGTCAATATTGACCAGTTCTCTATGCGCAGGAGCCGGATACTGAGGATCGGACAGCTTCCATTAAGAAGCGTAAATTCCGGAGGGTAACAAATGCGGCGAATGAAGAACATGGCTCCTTGGGCTCATAAGTTTGCAATACGTGGTCTGGTTATGGCTGGCACATTTTTGTTGGCAACCCTGGCCTTGGCGCCAAAGGCGAGCGCACAGGTTGTTATCGGCATCGATCCGCCAGTCTGTGAATACGGCTACTACGACTATCAACCCTATGCCTGCGCACCCATGGGATTTTACGGACCAGGCTATTTCTTCAACGGTATTTTTCTGGGAGTCGGCCCATGGGGTAACTGGGGCTATAGCCACGGCTGGGGTGGTCGTCGCTTCAGCGGTGGTGGCGGAGGACGTTACGCCGGCGGTCATGGGTACGGCGGTGGACACGGCGGCCCTGGGCTAGTGCGCGCCAGCCATAATGGCGGAGCACGTTCCTCTGCAATGCGTGGCGGTGGCGGCTCATTTGGTGGCTCCCATGCAGCAGCTGGTGGCTCTCACGGGGCCTCTCATGCCTCAGCAGCGCGCGGTGGCGGATCGCATGGTGGCGGCGGCCGTCGGTAGCCGATGAATTCACCGGAACATGAAGAAAGCGGCGGAGGGCCTAACGGCTTCGCCGCTTTGTATTTATCGTTCAGATCACAACCAGCTTCGGAATTCACTATCGAGAGAGAAGCAGAGGAGGATTGTCATGAAGCAGAGAACACTTCAACGCTTACTCATGCTGCTTACTGTCGGCGTCTGCGCAGTGGCGCTGGCTCAGAATCAAACTCCTATTCAGCAGGATGCCTCCATCCCCGGCCATGAAAATATCGTTCAGTCAAACACTTCCGCCATCAGAATTTTAACGCCGCTGCCTGGGCAAGCACTCTCAAATACTTTTATCACCGTGCGTTTTGAACTGGTGCGACCCAATCCCGGCGGCAGTGATCACAACTTTGTGCTTCGACTGGATGGCCGCGATCCCATCAACACTTCCGAGACTGCGTTTACTTTTACAGAAATACGTTCAGGGCAACATGTCCTCACCGTCACAGAGGTGGACGCAAATGCCACCCCACTGCCGGATGCCAGGGCGGAGGTAAAGTTCAGCGTAAAGACGCCGGGGAACACTGCACAACCGGCAAAAAGCGGCGGCCAGGCACTCCCAACCAAGTGATAGCAGTTTGAAGATGGACTGCCTACACAACAAACATGGCTACACCTGCAAGCAGTGATCTCATCGACACACATCTCGGACCAACCGGTCCCTGTTACTAGCGACGCCGCACCACAGAAGCAATAGCAATGGCGGGGGCATTTTCCTGGACTGGATCATTGTGTCGCGGACAAGTGGAATCGGAGGACATCCGAACAATACTGCTCCCCGCCAACAGTACGGATATGTTCCTTGTCCAACGCTGCTGCTTGTTGTCACTATCCCTAAAAAGGTGAGTCTTGTGTCGAGATGTTAATCGCGAGATAGTGTTGCCGCCCGAAGGTTCGGGCTTCTGCCTGCTTGGCGAAAAATACATCCACAACCGGGCGACGCTCATTTGCCGATGTGGTATCCACGAAACGCGCCAGTCTCGCTTTCTGCAGGTTTTTGTTGATCAGCACGATATAGTCATTCATTCGTGCATGCAGGTTGCGCCGAGCGGTCGGTGAAAGGGCGACGTTGAGCACCTTGTCCTCCGGCAAGATGTGCTCAGGGACAGCATAAGACTGTGCCGTTTTCAGGCCATTGGCAAAACTGCCCTGCCCTGTAAACGCTGTCACTTGCACAGCCGTTTTGTGTTGGTGGAGGAAGCCCAGTTTGTTTTCTGCGCTTGCGAGAAGCTGTTTGGTTTTCTGTAACTGAAGTTTGGTTTGCTCAAGTTCAATGCCCTGCGCGGTGAGTACGCACAGGAAATGATTCTTGTCGTTTTCGTAACGCAAGGTGTTGGTCAGCACCGTGCTCCCGATCACTAGCAACGCCAGACTCACTATATTGACCGCGCGCCACAATCTCATGGCCACCCCTCAGTTGTAAGAGGAAGCGGGAACGGCCTTCGTAACTGTCTCATCACTTCTTCGCTACGTTGCAACACTAGAACTGGCGAAGACAGAAGTCTGATCAAACTAGACCACTTTGGCCTTCGAGGCTCGTGATTTCGTTGAAACTTCTGGAGCAGAACAAGTCGTCGAGGCAGCTACGACTTTTCTGTTGTTCCCAGTCCGCGATGAAGTGCTCGGCACTCGATGTAAAACCGAACATGTATTGCAATTCTTGCCGTGCCTTACGCCGCTGAAATACAGAGAAATGAGCATTATGGAACAGCCACCGATAGGAGCCACGCGTACTATTTATGATGAGGTGCGTTATGTGGCAGAGAACTTGTCCCGTATGTAATGGATTTTTGACGAAGTACTCTATAGCTGAAACGCTTCGTTGCTGGTGTGGTTGGACATGGAGATGAACGCTAACGCTTGCTCAATATTCGCGCATCAATCCTTGACGATCATTACGGACTTCAGGGCATTCGTTCCGCCAGCAGTATTCGACTAGTGGGAGTGCATTAGATCCCACGAATAATTGAGCTTTTTCCCACACGCGAAGCAGACCCGGTACGTCCGATTTTCAATGGTAAAGACACGGCTCAGTTCGCCGTGATGGCAATCGAAGACGAACTGGAAGACCCGGTGCAGGGTCTTCATAAGTCCTGCACTCGCTGCCGGCGCTCGACACTTCCGTTGGCGTCCAGCCACTCCAGGAGAGAGCTCACGCTCGTGCGAGCCAAGGCAATCGAACAATCTGCCGCACCGTAATAGACATTGACTGTGTCGCCGTCGGCGTTCATCGTGGTTCCACAGGGGAACACGACATCGTCAACATCACCATGGCATTCATAGTCGGCTTCAGGCCCAAATATCCATTGGTCGCCTCGGAGTAAACACTTTTCGGGATTCTCAAGGTCGAAAAGCGCAAGACCCAGTCGATACAGACTGCCCGAGGCCGTCTGCCTGACTCCGTGGTAGAGCATCAGCCACCCTCTATCGGTTTGAATAGGCGGCGAAGAGAGCCCAATCTTATTCGCATCCCACCACGCACCACGGCGAGCCTCCAGCATTATCTTGTGGCCGCCCCAATGCCGCAGGTCGGGCGAGTATGAAATCCAAATGTGAGCGCCCAACGCCGTCATTGGCCGATGAATGAGCGCCCAGCGGCCGTCGATCTTATGCGGTAAAAGCGCTGCGTCCTTGTCATCGGGTGACATGATCACACCAAATCTCTCGAAGGTGCGGAAGTCTTTTGTAAGGGCAAGTGAGACGCCGGGACCGCCGCGTGAGAAAGAGGTGTAAACGACAGCATATTGCTTCAGTTCCGGCACGTAGGTCAGGCGGGGATCTTCGATGCCCCAGAGTTCTTCCGGGTAATTATCTGGATCTGCCATGAGAGTTGGAGTGGGATCGATCTGCCAGCCATCCACACCGTTTGTGGAACGTGCCGCACAGAGATGCGAGAGGCCGCGGCGGTCTTCCACGCGACAGAGAAGCAAGGTCGATCCATCTTCAAGCAGAGTTGCGCCCGCGTTGAAAACGCTATTGATGGGATAGGGCCAATCCTTTCCGGTCAGGATCGGATTCGCGGCATGGCGGTGCAACAGTGGCTCAACATGAATCACGACGCTCATACAATCTCCAATGGAGTACGGATATTCAGAACATTGCCGGAAGTGGCGAGTGCTTCGCGTTTGGCAAAGGCCAATTCCGCATCTTCGAGAAGGCGCATCTCCAGCAGCGCCATCAAGAACGAAAGTGTGGACTCTGCGCCCTGGTTCTCGTTGACCCGGTCGGGATGTAATCCATCGCGGCATCCTCCTGTACTTGAGTCGTACAGCACAATCTGGAGATCGTTGTCGCCAAGGAACCAGTTAAATGCGGACCACGCATCTTTGAGCCAACGGTCATCGGCGGTTGCACGGAAGGCCTGCAGGCAAGCCGATACGGTTGCCCCGGCCTCGACGGGTTGCTGATCGAAGCGCGCCTTCTCGCCACCTTTACGATGAAAGCCTTGCGATCCGATGGGCACAAAATGCCCCTTCATTTCACAACGCTGCATGGTCAGAATCCAGTCCAAAGATTCAAGACCGGCCGTAAGCATCACTTTGTCCGAGGTGCGCACGGCGCATGCGATGAGCGCCTGCGGCAATCGGGCGTTGGAGTAAGCGAGAACATCTTCGAACCAGTGCCACCCTGTCGAGTGGTTGGAAGCGTAAATGTCGAGCAAGCGGTGCGACAGTTCATCCATCGTTTGCAAAGCCGCCCTGTCTCCCGGAAATCCGTTCAGGTACTCCTGCAACCCCAGGGCCGAGAAGGCCATGGCGCGAGGACTTCTCGAAGTTGAGGATTGCCGGAAGAGCTGATTCGAACAGCCGTCCTGCCGTGCCACGCAGATCCGCTAACTTGGAGCGCCCGAGAACCGTTCCCAGGCTCCACAATGACCGCCCATGACTGTCCTCCGATCCCTCTTTTTCGAGCCACTGACGTTCGTAGCTCAGGAAGTTGCGAAACCGGCCCGTCGCTGGATTAAATGCGTGCCAGAGGAAGGCGAGATAGCGCGACGCCAGGTTCGCCGACTCGGAGAGCGCGGTTCACCCCGAGTTGTTCCATCAATACCGCCACGATCAATGCGCGCGCATTGTCGTCGGTCGCGTAGCCTTCGCCGTAATTCGGGACGGAAAACACGGCGTGCTGCAAAAGACCTGTCTGGTCGGTCATCCGATGGAGGTGACACAGCTTGATCGCAGGTAGCCTGTCCAGCGTTCTTTCGGCATTCAAGTCTGAGAAGGCAACGCGTGGAGTGAGCATCCGGTCGGTGCGGGCGCGTACAAATGTGCTCATGTAGGACTCTGCCGCTTTACTCCAGACCGTATCCCGCCCATAAAGGTAGGCGCGCTTGCGCATGGCGTGGCGGGCTACTTCATTGTCCAGAAGTTCGATTGCGGCGGTCGCGATTGCATCGGGGTCTTCAAACGGAACCAGCACTCCGCGCCCATCGGCCAGCAGTTCGGCGGCGTGCCAGTACGGGGTTGAAATGATCGCCTTGCCTGCGCCCAGCGCATAGGCCAGCGTGCCGGAGACGGCTTGGGCCTCGTGGCGATACGGGGTGATGTAGATGTCAGCCGAGCCAACAAACTGCGCCATCTCCTCCGGACTGACAAAGCGGTTGTGAAACATCACATTGCGTTCGACGCCAAGCTTCCTCGCCAGGGCCTGTAGTTGAAGCCGGTACTGGTCGCCCTCACGGCGCCGGATATGGGGATGGGTCGCGCCCACTATAACGTATACCGCCTCGGGGTGTTCGGCGACGATGCGCGGCAGGGCTTCGATCACGCGCTCAATGCCCTTGTTCGGCGACAGCAGTCCGAAAGTAAGGAGTACTGCCTTGCCTTCTGTTCCCGAAGAATCTTTGTAATAGTTGGGATCTCCGAATGGAAGGTCAGGCACACCATGTGGGATCACATCGATCTTTTCCCCGGGGACACCAAACACTTCCTGCAAAAGCTGCGAGGAATGCTCGCTCATCACAATCAACCGGTCGGAAAGAGCGGCAATCTCGTCCATGACGATGCGTTGATTGGCGTCAGGCTCGCGGAGTACCGTGTGCAACGTCGTCACCACCGGCATCTTCAGGCGTCGCAGCAGGCGCAGAATATGGCTTCCGGCTGGGCCTCCGAAGATGCCGTATTCGTGTTGCAGGCAGACCAGATCAACATTGCTGAAGTTTAAGAATTCTGCGGCATCCTCGTACGAAGACGGGTCGCCTTCCATCAATTCGAATCGGACGCGCGGCGGATAGCTGTAGTGCGATCCGGGATCGTTGACCGGAACGGCCATGATCTGTACGGATTGGTACTCTGTGCCAATTGCGTCGCATAAGTCTGTAGTGAAAGTTGCGATTCCACACTGCCGCGGCAGATAGTTTCCTATCACTGCAATACGGCTTGGCAGCGAAGCGCTAGTCTTGATCCACAACGTCGCCGCAATTTTTTCTTCGAGCATCAGCGTACGCGCTTTGAGCCGAGCCAGCGGTCCGCTCAGAGATGCGCTCTCCTGAAACTGCATGGATTGCTCCTTCACACTAGCCGCGGCGTCCGGTCATCAGGTTATAGATCAGAACAATCACCGCCACTACCAGCAGGATGTGGATGAGTCCTCCGGCAAGGTGAAGGCTAAATCCTAAAAGCCACAGAACGAGAAGAATTACGAAAATTGTCCAAAGCATATCGAGCCTTTCTCCGCGCATCCTGCGCACCCGGGACGCAACATCGTCCCGGGCACACACACGCGCTTAAACCTGTTTGCTAGTTTGCAGCTCTGGCCTGTGCCTTCGCCTCGCGAATTGCAGTGAGGAACGGCTCGGCTGCGGCCGGAACGGCTACCTTACCATGCAGTACGGCGCGGCTCGAGACATGGCGTCCGTAGAAACCTTCCATGGAATCGTCATCGCGGCGAATCGAGGCACCGTCGATGGTGAGTCCGGCAAAGGCGCCCTTGGCGCGGGAGTAGGTCAGGATTTCCGTATTCAGCTTCCAGTCGGTGTCGGCGGAAGCGTGACGGCCTACCGGTCCGGCTGCGGCCGAAGCGTCGGCTCCCAGTTCGAACTTGCTGGAGAGCAACCGCTGCATGCCTCTGTCATCCTGGATGATCATAACCAGGTCGATGCCTTCGATACCGATCTGCAATCCCCAGTTGCCGCCGGTGATGGCGAAGAATGCGGGTGCACTCCATCCGTCGGCGGTGCGGCAGGTGGCGACGCCGCGGCCATTTTCAGCGCCGAAGACGAAGCCGCCTTTGAGCATGTGCGGCACCACGGCGATGCACTTGGCGTGCTCGAGGACTTCCTCCGGGATGCCCTTATCGGGCGCGCTCATGATCTCGCTGATGACTCTTCCGGCTTTGTCCAGACGTTCGGTGGATGCTTCGCGGTGGGACTCGGCCAAGCCCAGGCTGGTGAGACTTAGCAGCGCGACGAATATCGTAAATTTCTTCAAGGTGTTGCCTCTGTTTTCTACCCCTGCACGGTATCTCTGCTTCCATCGCATTGGCAGCGTGGTGAGGTAGTTCCACCTTAGCGGCTTGCGAAGGGGCAGTCTGAGCTATAGTGCTCAGGTGGCGAAAGTATCTTCGCAAGTCTGCGATGCGTATGATTGCCTCACATCAGGCCGTAGACACCATTCGTACGCTGCGCCGGCCATTAATCAAAACTCGCAGGGACTAAAGATCCTTCCGTCTGGCGGAGGGATTTCTGCATCTGGCGGCATGCAGGCCGCATGAAAACGTGCAGGAGAACCAGGAAACGCCCTGTCTCTTCTGCACGACCCCTTTCCGTTACATCATCGATTTTTCTCTCGCCGTCTGCTCCCCGATCCGCGACATAGAGGGTAAGCGACGGCGCCGGTAACCGCCGGACAAGGTGGCGCATCAAGCCACGTGTTTGACGGGTCCAGTACCCTCTGGAACGAGCTTTTTGGCAAATCCAAGGGCGTTCATGGAATGCTCAAGCGCCTTCTTGCTGAGTTCGTGAGCGGTCAGTTGATCACCCTTTTTATGGGCTGCGGCTGCCGTTGTATGTGCGTGGATGGCAAGGTTGTGCAGCTCTGCGGCTCGATTATGTATACTCTGCGGCATCGTCTTCTCCTCAACTGTGCTGTCATTGGAAGCTAGCTGACCAAAGCAGGCTCGCTATGCACCGTATAGGCGCGGTGTTCCGTTCCTTCGATGATCCCCTTTGCCTGGGCCACTGCATCCTGCGTGCCGTGAACGATGAGCACGAACTTGTCGGTCTTCAGCGCGAGCTCGTATTCGACAATGCTGTCTTTCGGAATGCCAATGCTGGCCAAGCCCCCTCCGATTGCTCCCAGGCCTCCGACAACCGCGGCCCCTTCAAGACCGCCCACGATCCAGGCCACCAGCGGCCCAGCCACCAGCACCGGACCGATGCCCGGGATCGCAAACAGCGCAGACCCAAACAGCAGTCCCCAGAATCCGCCCCAGAAGGCGCCCATTTTGCCCCAGTATTTCATCCGGTCGCCCGTGTTGTAATAGCCGACTACGTGCTCATCGGTATGCTGATCTTTACCCGCGATCGACAGGGTCTTCATGTCAACGCCAGCTTCTTGCAGACTCTTGACAGCCTGCTCTGCCTGCTCGTGCGTGTCGTAAACGGCCACAACGGAATTACGTTCGGTCATTGCTGGCTCCAGTTTCTTTCGGTGAGGGAACACAAGGGTAAAGCTGCCGCCCTGTAATTGCGAATGCAGCCGACGAAGAACTTTCGTGCAAGCCGCCAAAAAGCGCTCGCAGAATGAGTGTCCCATCGCTCAATCTGGCGCGCTGAGCAATCCGATACAGTTGCGGAGATGCAACCACGCAATACTCGGGAATAATAATTTCCTGGTGTGAGCCAGATTGACCCCCGCAGCCGTCGCGGAGTGAATAAGCTGGCTATCGAGAATGCCGCCGTTCCAAGGAGTCATCCATGGCTGAAAATTGAATTCAACGAGGGGGCACTGCGGTTCAATGTCTATGGAGTGCGCCAACGGATCGAGGCGGCAGGTTCCGAATTGCTCTACGTTCCGCCGTACTCGCCTGACCTCAACCCCATCGAGAAGGCTTGGTTTAAGCTCAAACAACTCCTCCGTGCCGCGAAGGCGCGAACCAAAGAAGCGCTCGAAGAAGCCATCACAGAGTTGCCGCCGCAGATCACACAAGACAATGCCAAGGCATGGCTCAGACTCCGCCTCGGCGCGCCTTTACCAACGATCCCGCACCATGATTTCCGATCTGAGGGTGAAGAGCATCCGGAATAATTCGCCAACCTTACGGCGTAAATCAGGACCAGGCCCCATCAGGATAGTTTGGCTCCGTTGGTTACGCCCCATTTCCAATGGCGGATTTCCGGCAAATCCTCCCCATATTTATCAATGTATTGCTTGTGCTCGATCAGTTTGTCGTTGAGCTTCTGTTTCAGATAGATGCCCCGGTCGCCGGTCTGCGGCAATCGGTCGATGGTGTCCATCACGAGATGGAATCTGTCCAGATCGTTCAGCACCGTCATGTCGAAGGGCGTGGTGATGGTGCCTTCTTCTTTGTAGCCGCGGACATGAATGTTGTCGTGGTTGGTGCGCCGGTAGGTCAGCCGGTGGATTAACCACGGATAGGCATGGAAGGCGAAGATGACCGGCTTGTTCGCGGTAAAGATCTGGTCGAAATCGGTATCGTTCAAGCCGTGCGGGTGCTCGGTTTGCGGCTGCAGTTTCATGAGGTCAACCACGTTGACTACCCGGATTTTCAGTTCGGGTAGATGTTCGCGCAGGATGGAGACGGCGGCGAGCGTTTCCAGAGTAGGAACATCGCCGCAGCAGGCCATGACCACGTCGGGCGCAGCGTCCTGGTCGTTGCTGGCCCACGGCCAGATGCCGATCCCCTTGGTGCAATGCTTGATAGCCGCATCCATGGTCAGCCACTGCGGCGCTGGATGTTTGCCTGCAATCACAACGTTGACGTAGTGCCGGCTGCGCAGGCAGTGATCCATCACTGACAGCAGGCAGTTTGCATCCGGGGGAAGGTAGACACGCACAACCTCGGCCTTCTTGTTGACTACGTGGTCGATGAAACCGGGATCCTGGTGGGTAAAGCCGTTGTGGTCCTGGCGCCAGACATGCGATGCCAGCAGGTAATTTAACGATGCGATCTTGCGCCGCCACGGCAGGCAAGAAGTAACCTTCAACCACTTGGCGTGCTGGTTGAACATTGAATCGACGATATGGATGAACGCCTCGTAACAATTGAAGAGTCCGTGCCGCCCGGTGAGCAGGTAGCCTTCGAGCCAGCCCTCGCATTGGTGCTCGCTGAGCATTTCCATCACCCGTCCGGCGGGCGCCAGAAATTCGTCGTTCGGCACGGCCGCGGCTTCCCATTGGCGTTGAGTCACTTCAAAGAGAGCTTCCAAGCCGTTGGAGAGCGTCTCGTCCGGGCCAAAGACGCGGAAATTCCGCTGCTCGCCGTTCAGCTTCGTCACATCGCGCAGGAAACGTCCGAGCACGTGCGTATCGCCGATGCCGCCCACTCCTGGCGAGGGCACGTCTACCGCGTAGTCACGGAAATCCGGCATCCGCAGGTCGCGCAGCAGCATGCCCCCGTTGGCATGGGGATTCGCGCCCATGCGTCGTTCGCCCTTGGGCGCTAGTTCGGCCAGGTCCGGTTTCAGGCGGCCCTGTTCATCGAAGAGTCCCTCTGGCCGGTAGCTCCTCAGCCAGTCTTCCAACAGCTTGAGGTGTTCGGGATGAGCGGCTGGATCGGAGAGCGGTACCTGGTGCGAGCGGAACGTACCTTCAATTTGTAGCCCATCGACCACTTTCGGCCCGGTCCAGCCCTTGGGTGAATTGAGGACGATCATCGGCCAGCGCGGACGCGCAAGGTTGCCGTGGACGCGGGCGTCCTGCTGAATTCTCCTGATCTGCTCCACCGCTGTGTCGAGCGTCGCGGCCATGGCTTCATGCATCAGCGCGGGCTCGTGACCTTCGACGAAGTAGGGCGTCCACCCATAGCCTCGGAGCAACTGCTCCAACTCCTCGCGGGTGATGCGGGCGAGGATGGTTGGGTTGGAAATCTTGTAACCGTTGAGATGCAGGATCGGCAACACCGCACCATCGGTGGCCGGATCCAGGAACTTGTTGGAATGCCACGCCGTGGCCAGCGGTCCGGTTTCCGCTTCGCCGTCGCCGACGACACAGGCGACAATGAGATCTGGATTGTCGAACACCGCCCCGAAGGAATGGCTGAGCGAATAGCCCAGTTCGCCGCCTTCGTGGATCGAGCCAGGACACTCCGGCGAGGCGTGGCTGGGGATTCCTCCGGGAAACGAAAACTGAAGAAAGAGCTTCCGAAGTCCGGCCTCATCCTGGCTGATGTTGGGATAGATCTCGCTGTAGGTGCCCTCGAGGTAGGTGTTGCCCACCACCGCTGGCCCTCCGTGGCCGGGGCCAGAGACGTAAATCATGTCAAGATCGTATTTCTTGATGACCCGGTTCAAGTGCGTGTAAATGAAGTTCTGCCCCGGAGTCGTTCCCCAGTGTCCCAGCAGCATATGCTTCACATCCGCGAGGGTCAGAGGACGCTTCAGCAGTGGATTGTCGTAGAGATAAATCTGGCCGACCGACAGATAGTTGGCGGCGCGCCAATAGGCATCCATCTTGCGGAGTAATTCCGGCGTGAGCGTATTAGCTTGCATAATTTAAGTTTCCTGAGTTGAGCCAAAGTTTGAGGAAATTCGGGATCAAATCCGGCGCACGGTCTTCCACGAGTTCGGGCAATATTTCTACATGGATGAGAAGAAGTTGAAGGACGTTTAACGGGGGCTGGTTGTCGTTGACCGTCAGCTTACGCGTTCAATCGATTGATGACCAGCACCACCAAACCCGACGACAAGGAGCAAATGGATCAAAGCCCAACCGAGTTGAATACTTAATCCCATCAGCCACAACATCAGAAGCACCATGTAAGCCGTCCAGAGCACGTTAGCCTCCTCAGTCGCTTTATCGCTCCACCACTTTCTCATTTCCAAAGTCCTGCAATCTGTTCAATGTTGCTCAACTTTGGCATACATTCGAATTGAGCTGACATTGTGAACTGTGCTGAATGGGCTTCTGCGGCACTGAGCTAACTCAAAGCCGCGCTCGGATGTGCCCCTCCGCCGAACTATACGCTTCGGCGCTGGTATCTTACCGGCTGTCTCAACCATTTCTCGTAGTATAGTTGCCAAAAAGGAAGACAGCCATGAACGTCTCTGCGGCAACTACGGAGCTACTGGAAGCAAAACGTGCGAGGGGCGTGACCTTCGCTGAACTGGGCAAGCTGATTGGGCGTGATGAGGTGTGGGTGGCAGCCCTGATGTATGGACAGGCGCGGGCAGACGCAGATGAGGCCAAGAAGATCATTGACGCCCTGGACCTCGGTCACGACATCGCCGATGCGCTCACCGAGTTCCCCTGCAAGGGCCTTGGTCCTGTCGTCCCGACCGATCCGCTGATTTACCGCTTTTATGAAATCATGCAGGTGTATGGGATGCCGATGAAGGCCGTGATCCACGAGAAGTTCGGCGACGGCATCATGAGCGCCATCGACTTCAGTCTCCATGTCGAGAAGGAGCCCGATCCGAAGGGCGACCGCGTCAAGGTGACCATGTCAGGAAAGTTTCTTCCGTACAAGAAGTTTTAGGGCCTCGCCGTCATGGACTCTTTTCTCGCAGCGGCGATTGCGGAAGCGCGTCAGGGAATGCGGGAAGGCGGCATCCCCGTTGGCTCGGTGATGGTGCACGGCGGCAAGATCATCGGCCGGGGACACAACCGCCGCGTGCAGAAGGCCAGCGCGATTCTGCACGCCGAGATGGACGCACTGGAGAACGCCGGCCGGTTGCCAGCCTCGGTGTATCGGGAGTCCGTGCTCTACACCACGCTGTCGCCGTGCGCGATGTGTTCGGGCGCCATTCTATTGTATGGCATTCCGCGCGTGGTGATCGGCGAGAACCACACATTCATGGGCGAAGAAGAACTGCTCCGCTCCCGGGGAGTCTCGCTCGAGGTGTTCCAGAGTGAGGAATGCATCCGGCTGATGGAGGAGTTCATCCAGAACAAGCCAGCACTGTGGAATGAGGATATCGGGGTGTGACGGTCTCAGGATATTCGTATAAGGATTGCCACTTCGGTGAATGGTTGGATTTCACTTTGTAACTGAGTAGTACATCGTTGCGCAAAAATCCAAACGATTGTCCAGGTGGTTACCGTCCGGCTCTGGAACGATTGCCTTTCCTGTCAATGGTTTCCCCAGAATCCACCTTGCCTCCGGCTTGCATGGCCCCCCGCGTAACCTTGGTTTGAGGAAAAAGACCGGGCGGGGGTGCTACTTCGGTAACGTGCGCGAGGCACGGAATGGGGCCATCATACCGGACATGCGCGCTGACCTGATTCACGGATTCCTTTCCTCCTGCCGGCATCAGTTCTCGTGGCCGCGACGCGATGAAACGGGCGAGAACTACCAGGTGTGTGTTCATTGCGGTGCGAAGTACAGCTACGACTGGACGACGATGCGCCGCGTGGCCCTGCTGGAAAGCCAAGAGGACGAACTCGACACGGGCCGCAGGTCCCTGCGGAAATGTGGGACGAGGAAAGCCTGGACACCGCGCGAACGCCGTCTTCGCCATCGCGTCGATCTGCGGTTCCGCGTTGCGGGCAGCGACGAGTGGATGGAGGGCGTGACGGAGAACATCAGCCGCTCGGGTTTGCTGTTTCGATCGGCCAGCCCGATTGAAGTTGGTTCGAGCCTGGAGCTGAACTTTGAGATGCCGCACGAGGTGACGGGCGACGACGATGCCCAGGTGGTATGCGAAGGCTCTCTGCTGCGGGTTGAGGCGGTTGCGCCGACGCGCAAGAATCAGCAGCCCACGTTTCTGATGGCCTGCGCGATCACGCAGTACAAGTTTGCGACGGCTTGAGAGCAGGCGATCCGCACGCAGCAAGACGCCGGGTGACGCCTGCGAGCGGCGAGCACGGCTGCGCCTGCAAGAGCGCGGTCTGATTAGTCCGCGACCTTCACTAGAACTTTACCCATCGGCCCCTGGCTCAGCCGCGCGAACGCAGCCTTCACGTCGATAAAGGAAAACACTCCATCCACCACGGGGCGCTTGCCGAGCTTATCGAGGCGGGAGACGATCTCGTCCCAGGTAGCTTTGGCGTGCGGAACGGAGAAGTCTGCCACGGCGACTCCGCCGATGCGATTTCTGCGGAAAAACAGAGTTGCGGTGTTGAACTCGGGAACCGCGCCGCCGCTGCGGCCGACGACGCTGATGCGTCCGGCATAGCCGAGCATGGCGATGACTTCGTTGAAGAGCGGGCCGGCAACGGTATCCACCACGATGTCCACCCGCTTGGGAGCGATGGCCGCAAGGATGAGCTTGCGCACATTTTTTTCCGAGGGATCGAAGACAAAATCCGCACCCAGCTGTTTGAGCTGCTCGGCCTTGGGAGCGCTGCGCGAGAAGGCCACAACGGTGAGGCCCATCGACTTGGCCAGCAGGACCGACGCAGAACCTACGCCGCCGGAGGCTCCCGTGATGAGCGCGACGGAGCCGGCGGAGGGCGGCGCCTCGGGCTCGCTCCACTGGGTGAGGGCCTGCCATGCGGTGAGAAAGACCAGCGGCGCGCCGGCGAGTTCCGGCTGCGTCCAGCCTTGCGGAAGAGGAATGAGATTGGCGGAATCGACTGCCGTCTTTTCGGCCAGCGTACCCCAGCTTTCCACCCCCGTGTTGCCGCGGAGAATGCCGACGATGTCGCCGGGCTTGACGTTGGCAACTCCCTCGCCGACAGCCACGACTTCGCCCACACCATCGCGGCCGAGCACGTGCGGCAAGCGGGGCTTGGCGGGATACTGCGCCAGGGCAAGAAAGGCATCGGCCGGATTCAGCGCGGCGTAGAGCGTCTTGATGACGGCTTGTCCGGGGCCCGGCTGCAAATCGGGAACCTCATCCAAGCGCAGCTTCTCCACACCATCGTAGGAGTCCATCAACCATGCACGCATCGTAATTCCCTTTCCTGCCGAATATTTGTTTGGAGCATCTTAACGCGGTTCACGGGTTGCGGTGTCCTGCTTTCCCAGGTCAGCGCCGCAAAAAGCGCGGCGCGGGACCTGGGGCACCCGGCGATTGCTGCGGGACACAGCTTTACGGAAAATCTAGTGTAGCTCCAGAGACGAGGATCCGAGCGAGGCGTCGATAAGTTCGACGATGTGCAGCACGGGAAGCGGATGGCCCGCGCGGCGAAGGCCGCTGGCGATGTGCAGCAGGCAGCCGGGATTGGCGGAGACCAGCGCCTGGGCTCCGGAGCGGAGGACGAGCTGGGCCTTGCGGTCGGCCAACTGGCGCGCGGTCTCCGGCTCGATGAGATTGAAGATGCCGGCGGAGCCGCAGCAGGTGGTGGACTCGGGAAGCTCCGTCCACTCAAGGCCGGGGACGGCGCTGAGCAGCTGCCGGGGCTGGGTGCGGACGCCCTGCGCGTGCTGCAGATGACAGGCGTCCTGATAGGCGACCTTGAGGCGAACGGGGTTGGCGGGAGATGGGAAGCCGAGTTCGGCAACCAGTTCGGTGATGTCGCGGCACTTGGAGGCAAAGACCTGGGCACGCTGCGCGAATTCAGGATCGTCGCGCAAAAGATATGCGTACTCCTTGAGATTGGATCCGCAGCCGGCGGCGTTGCTGGCGACGACATCGACGCCCGCACGCTCGAAGACCTCGATGAGGCGGCGTGCGGCGTCCAGCGCCTCGGGCTCGCGTCCGGCGTGCGCCATCAGCGCGCCGCAGCATTGCTGATCGTTCGGCACGACTACTTCGCAACCGAGAGCGGCAAGGACACGGACGGTGGCGGCATTGACGTTGGCGAACAACACGCTTTGCACGCAGCCCAGCAGCACGCCTACGCGCAGGCGCGGCGTGCGCGACGGAACGGCACCCGGCAGGACGCCATGCGGAGCCGGGGCAAAAAGAGCGCGCAGTTGGAGCTCGGGCAGAAGCGATTCCATGGAGCGGAGGCGCTCGGGAAGCAGACGGAGCAAGCCGGTTTTGCGCAGCAGCCAGCGCAGGCCGGAACGCTGATAGAACCACAGGGGGAGCAGGAGCCAGCGCAGGCGGCGGCGATGAGGAAAGACGGCGAAGATCAGGCGGCGGAATAGACGGTCCAGAAACGGACGGCGGTAGTTGCGCTCGATCTGCGCGCGCGTGGCCTCGATGAGTTTGCCGTACTGCACTCCGGAGGGACAGGCGGTCATGCAGGCCATGCATCCCAGGCAGCGATCGAAGTGGCTGACGAAGGTTTGATCCATCGCGGCTGCGCCTTCGGCGCCGGTCTTCATGAGGTAGATGCGGCCGCGGGGAGAATCCATCTCCTGGTTCCAGAGCAGATAGGTTGGACAGACCGGAAGGCAGAAGCCGCAATGCACGCACTGGTCGATCAACTCCGTCGCGGGCGGATGATGCGCATCGTAGACGCCGGTGCGGGCGGACTTTTGAGATCTGCGAGAGGAACAAGCTGCTGCATCCGATGCGGCATCAGATGCACCCCACGAATCGTCCACGATTGAGGATGGCGTGCGGATCGAACTGCTCCTTCAGTCTCCGCATCAGCGGGAGCGCGTTGCCGGCATCGCCCCAGACATCGACATTTTGTCGCAGTGCTTGAGGCGCTTTAAGCAGGACCGCGGTGCCTCCGGTGGGCGCGAGAAAGGCGCGGAGAGAAGCGATGAAGTCCGCCATGGGTGCGGAATCGGCGGCATCGACGCGCAGCCAGGCGAGACCGGTGGAGTACAGGAGCATGGTCCATGCGGAAGATTCGCCGAGCGAGGAGCGCACGAATGCAGATGTCGAACTTAGCTGGGCGGGCAACATGCTGAGCTTTACGATGCAGGCGAGAGGACTTGCGGCATGCAGCTGGGTTCAAAGCTGTTCGCGGGCCTGCCAGGGATCGCCCTCGGGTGCAGAGGGATGCACGCTGCCTGCGAGTTTTGAAACGGTTTCCGTCTGCGCGGAGATTCCCGCGGCGATGCCGTCGATTCTGATATCAACATCGGCAGTTCCGTCCGCGCCGGTTCGCATTTGCAGGCCGGTGGGGACGAGTTGGGAATCGGCGATGGCAAGGAGCAAGCGATTGGCGCTCTCGCAATCGGGAAATGCGAAGGTGAGCGTTTGGGATTGCTGAGGCAGAGGATGCAGACGGAAGACGGCGCGGGTGATGATGCCGAGGGTGCCGAGCGCGCCGGACATGAGCTTGGGCAGGTCATAGCCAGCGACGTTCTTGACCACCTTGCCGCCGCTGGTGGCTATGGTGCCGTCGGGCAGGACGACGGTGACGCCGAGGATGAGGTCGCGAATGCTGCCGTAGCGCAGGCGGAGCGAGCCGCTGTCATTGGTGGCGACGACTCCTCCGGCGGTGGCGCGCTGCGGGCAGAGCGGGTCGAGCGCGAGGCGCTGGCCGTGGGCGGAGAGCGCGGACTGCAGCTGCGCGATGGTGACTCCGGCGCCGACGGTGACCGTCATGTCGTCGGGTGCGTACTCCAGGATGCGGTTGAAGCGCGCGGTGGAGATGGCGAGATCGATAGCGCGCGGCGCGGTGCCCCAGTCGAGTTTGGTGCCGCCGCCGCGCGGTGAGACCAGCAGTCCGGTTTGGCGCGCGTAATCCAGCGCGCGGCTCAACTCCGTCTCGTTGGCGGGCTCGAGGCAGAGCTCCGGCACGACGCCGAGGACTTCGTCTGCGGCGTCTCCTCGGCGGAGAGTGCCTTCGACGAGGATCGGGCGGAGTGCGTCGAGGGCCTGCTCTGCGGTGGGTTTGGCGATGCCGGGCATGGTGAATGTTAGAAGAGCTGCGCCTCTCCGGAGATTTCCAAAGGGTGCGGGACGTAGGGGCCCGGTCTTTCGGCGCACAGCGGAGTGCGGGGAAAGACCTTGCCGGGGTTGGAGAGGTGATCGGGATCGAAGGCGCAGCGGACCAGCTGCATGGTCTGCAGATCGGGCTCGGCAAACATTTCGGACATGAACATTTTTTTGTCCGCGCCGACGCCGTGCTCTCCGGTGATGGAGCCGCCGACGCGCACGCAGAGCCTGAGGATTTCGCCTGCGAGTTCTTCGGCTTCGTGCTCCTGGCCTTCGATGCGGCGATCGTAGAGAACCAAGGGGTGCAGGTTGCCATCGCCGGCATGGAAGACGTTGGCAACGCGCAGGCCGGTGCGCACGCTCATGCGGGCAATCTCCTCCATTACCGTGGGAAGCGAGGTGCGCGGGATCACTCCGTCCTGCACGATGTAGTTGGGAGAGATGCGTCCCATGGCGGCAAAGGCGGCCTTGCGTCCCTTCCAGATGACCATGCGTTCGGCTTCCGATTGGGCGACGCGGATTTCGGAGGCCTGTTGAAACAGGCAGCGCTCCCGGACCTGGGCCATCAGGGCTTCAACCTCGGCGGCGGGGCCGTCCAACTCTACCAGCAGAAGACCACCGCAGTCGGGATAGCCGGCGTGGACGGAGGCTTCGGCGGCCTGGATGGCGAGCCGGTCCATCATTTCGATGGCAGCGGGAAGAATGCCTGCGGCGATGATGTCACTGACCGCGGCACCGGCAGCGTGGGTGGAATCAAAGGCCGCCAGCAGGGTTTGGATGACCTCAGGACGCTTGACGATGCGGAGGGTGACTTTGGTGGCGACGCCGAGAGTTCCTTCGGAGCCAACGAAGACGCCGGGGAGATCGTAGCCTGGAGGATCGAGGGTGTTGGCGCCGAGTTGGACGAGCGAGCCATCGGGCAGCACGACTTCGAGCGAGAGCACATGGGTGGTGGTGAATCCGTACTTGAGGCAGTGCGCGCCGCCGGAGTTCTCCGCGATGTTGCCGCCGATGGTGCAAACGGATTGCGAGGAGGGATCGGGAGCGTAGAAGTATCCGTAGGGGGCGACGCGCTGGCTGACCGTGGCGTTGAC
Source organism: uncultured Acidobacteriota bacterium (assembly GCA_963732315.1). GTDB lineage: Bacteria > Acidobacteriota > Terriglobia > Terriglobales > Acidobacteriaceae > TOLSYN. Next base: position 702,274 of record CAVSYY010000018.1, on the reverse strand, counting down.
CACGCCGGGTTCGACCACCACGCGCGCGTTGGGGATATCGAGGTCGAGGATGCGGTTCATGCGGGCGAGGCTGATGACGATGCCGCCTTCGACGGGAAGCGCGCCGCCGCTGAGTCCGGTGCCGGAGCCGCGCGCCACGAAGGCGATGTGCTCGCGGGCACAGAGGCTCACGATGGCCTGCACCTCGTGGGCTGTAGAAGGCAGAACCACGGCGCCGGGCACGACGCGATAGGCCGCCAGACCGTCGCATTCGTAGGTGCGCAGCTCGCCGGGGTCGGTGATGAGCCCGTCGCCGGCGATGGAGCGGAGCGAGTGGAGAAACGCCGGATTCACGTCGCCTCCCATGGTGCGCGGGCCGAGCCGGATGTTGACCCGGCCGCCAGGCGCACTCGCATCATAGGCGCGAGGAGAAGCTGTGTCCAGCGCATCACCGCCGGATAGGTCCGCAATGAGCCAGCAGCTCAGGTGCGCCGGCAGCTTGGGTTCCCAGCAGCTTCGGTTGGCTAACAGCACGGATTCGGCCCGGCGAACCTTAACTCAATGGGAGGAGGAAGGCGACCGCTGGCTGCCTTGGCTCATCCAACAGGAGACCGCGGATGAACCGGGGCATTGTCGTCAGGGTGAGCCCAATACAAAAGTACGCGGAGGAGATGGCAATGACGGCCATTCTGGTTTTTACAACGTTTGTTGCGTTCATCGTAGTGGATCGTTTGAGCAACCGGCAAGCTGCCAAAAACCAGCTGCAGGCCGTCTTCCTCGCGGAAACCGGAGCCAACCGCGTCCGGTCCATGGCTGTTCCCGTAGTTGCCTCCGAAGCTGAGGAGCAGGAGACCACGGATCACCGCTTTCACCTTCGCGCAGGGCACGATCGACGCCGCGGGGAACGGCGCGGGCGTGCCGGGCAATCTGCCGCGTGAGGCGCAACCCGGAGGCGCAACCCAGAGCCGGCGGGTTCACGGTCCTGCCGATCAGGTTCAGACGATTGAAAAGGCGCCCCGAAGGACGCCTTTTTTGTTTCCCGCCGATGAAATCCGGCCGTGACTACTTCAGGCCCTTTACATACTCGGCGACGGCCTTGATCTGGTCGTCGGTGAGACCGGCAAACTTTGCAGCGTGCGGACCCTTCTTGCCGCCGTTCATCAGAACGTCGGTCGGGTCGGTGCCCGCGATTTTCGGACCCATCTTGCCTTCGCCGTTGGGGCCGTGGCACATCGCGCACTTCTTGAACAGAGTTGCGCCATCCTGGGCCATCAGCATACCAGCGCTCATAGCCACCAATGCAGTAATCGTCATTAAACGTTTCATTTGATCGAATCCTTGGAAGTGAGATACAGGTACATGCTGGGGCTGCAGGGACAGAACGGTCCACCGAGGGCTATACGGCAGGCCAACGTTTAAAAACCGAAATGCCTATCAGGAGTACGAATCCCAGCAAGCCCAGCATACACGATTAGACGTGCAGCTCGTAAGTAGGTTAGCAGCCGCTTACGAAAGATTTCGCGAGACCGCCGATTGAACGCGGATCGAGCGCAGGTTTCCGGTTTCCGCAATCCAGTTTTGTGCCTTATGTTACTCCGCCGAGAGAATCGGGCGATTCCCTCAGCGGCTAAAGCCACATGAAACGGGCGGTTCTTGCGGCACGACTGAAATCGTGCCCGCCCCTGTACCAGCTTCTGATATAGCAGGCTGTCAGTTACTTCTGACTGCCAATGAACTTACAGACATCCTTCGCCAAATTTGAGTTCTTCTTTGATTTAGAGGTATAGGCCACAGAGCCATCTTGCCGGGAAAGAGTGGAGGAGCCATGCGCAATATGAAGAACGTAATCCGCCACATCGCGGTTATCAGTCACAGAAACGAGAGAAGGACACTGCTTCGTCACGTCGTTGGTCACTATGCGCGATACATCTCGCGTAGTGATTACGTCGTTAGTTTTATAACGTCCGACTTCATCTGTAGCTTCAACAAACCTCGTTGTTGAGGTTTCAATGTGCTGCTCGATATACAGTTTTTTGATGCCGGGAGCAGTGGTTTGCTGTGCAGCGAGCGTGGAGCCCAGCATGATCGTCAACGCGAGCGTAGAAAGAGCTGATTTCATTTCGGATTCCTTGTCTTGTGGTATGGCGATTGTAATCGTAGCAGCACTCGATTGTCGTCGATCCTCTGAAAACGTAGTACCTGATGATCGACGACACGGACTCCGGATATATGGAAGCGGGCTGGTGGCCAGCGGCTCAAGGGGAGTAACTACAGGCACGGCGGCTAAACACAAGAAAGCCTTGGAAGCTGTTGACGCAGTGTCCAAGGCGGCGAATCAGTAAGGCTTTCTGTAATTGCGGTAAAGCTACGGGTAATGCCACTTACCCAAAAGCTGCCATTTAGACTCATAAGATTGAATCTAAATGGCGGGGTCGACGAGACTCGAACTCGCGGCCTCCGCCGTGACAGGGCGGCGTTCTAACCAACTGAACTACGACCCCGCGTGTGTTACGCGGATATACCCGGCCCAGGCGGGCCGTCGAGAGGTTCCAAGAAGGCTTCAGGAGTGGTGGGCAGTGAGGGACTCGAACCCCCGACATCCTGCTTGTAAGGCAGGCGCTCTAACCAACTGAGCTAACCGCCCTTACGGTGCTCCCTTCGCCGGTTGTCATGCGGCTCAGGGGGCGGCCTCTTGTGGAACCGACTCGCAAGTCGAGTATATGAAAGACTTGGGGGCGCGGTCAAACCCGATTGTGGAAATTCGGCATGGCGAATCCGGAGCAGCAACATACCCTAATACGAGTGAATTGGAATCCAAGCTGCGTACCGGGCTAAAATGCTGTTATGCCGCCACGGTCGTGCGCAGGTGAAACGATGAAAGCAATTCTGTTTGTGGATGACCACGAAGTGCTGGCGCGCATGAGCTGCGAAATTCTGCGAGAGGCACGGCTATCGGGCGGAGTATGCCTACAACGCCGAGCGACGCGCTGGCGAAGTTCGAGCGCGAAACATTCGACATGGTGGTGACCGACTATCGCATGGAGGGGATGAACGGGGTGGAACTGGCCAGGCAGCTCCGGCAGAAAGCGCCCGAGCTTCCCATCATCGTCGTGAGCGGATTACCGCTCCGGAGAGGGCTGCGAGGAGGTCAATGCGTGGCTTGAAAAAGCAGGACATGTTCCCTGCCCTGCTGGAAAGATCAAGCGCTTCTGGGCGAGGCCGAAGCCGGAGACGAGTCGGCGCGAGCGCCTGAGCACTTGCCGCAGCTACTCCAGACGTGCCGCGATGCGATCCCTCCACCGCTGCAGAGCACGCATCGCTTCCCGCCTGCTACACTTTTCGCATGAAGCGGCTGATCGTAAACGCCGATGATTTCGGATTGACGCGGGGAGTGAACCGCGCCATCGCCGCCTGCCACCAGCGCGGCATCGTCTCCTCGGCAACGCTGATGGCGACCGGGGCTCTGCTTTGACGAAGCGGTGGCACTGGCCGGCCGGATGCCACGGCTGAGCGTAGGCTGCCATATTGTGCTGGTGGATGGCGAACCGCTGCTGCCGGCCGCCGAGGTGCGCTCGCTGCTGGCGCCGGGAACCGATCGCTTCTATCACTCGATTGGCGAGGTGCTGCGGGCGGTGGCCGCTGGGACGCTTCCGGGCCGATGAGATGGAAGCCGAAGCCGGGGCGCAGTTGGCGCGGCTGCAGCACGCCGGAGCTGCGGCTCTCGCACTTCGACGCGCACAAGCACACGCACATGTTTCCTTCGATCCTGCGGCCGCTGCTGCGGGCGGCCTCGGCGCATGGCGTCAGCGGCGGTGCGCAATCCGTTTGAGGCTCCGGGAGCGGTGAGCTTTGCGCGAAGCGCTGAGCAACCGGACGCTGCTGATGCGCAAGGCCGAGACCACGCTGCTGCGCGCAGTGGCTGCACCGGCGCTGGCTGAAGATGGTGCGCGAAGCCGGTTTTGCCACCACCGACGGCAGCCTGGGCGTGGCCAGCACGGGCACGCTGAACGAAGCGACGCTGCGCACCATGCTGCGGCATATGCCGGACGGCACCTGGGAGCTGGTCTGCCATCCCGGATACAACGACAGCGAACTGGCCGAGGTGCGCACCAGGCTGCGCGAGTCGCGCGAGGTGGAGATGCGACGCCCTGCTAGGCATTACAGCGCGCGAGTTGCGCGAGCGAGTACGGCGCGGAGCTGGTGCCTTTCGGCGAGAAACGCCGCGACGCCGGCATGCAACCGCCAGGCATCTCCGCAAGCCGCAGCTGCTGCAGCCGAACTCGGAAGGACGCGAGAGCGATGCGGATCGGTATCACCTGTTATCCCACCTACGGCGGCAGCGGAGTGGTGGCCACCGAGCTTGGCATCGAGCTGGCCAATCGCGGACATCGATATCCACTTCATCTCCTACTCGCAGCCGATCCGGCTGACCGAACCGCATCCGCAGCATCCACTTTCACGAGGTGGAAGTCTCGCAGTATCCGCTCTTTGAATATCCGCCCTACGATCTTGCGCTGGCGACGCGCATGGCCGAGGTGGCCGAGCTCTATGACCTGGACCTGCTGCACGTGCACTATGCAATTCCGCACTCGGTGAGCGCGATGCTGGCGCGGCAGATGCTCTGCCATGACCACGTGCGCAAGCCCCGGCGGCTGCCCTACGTGACCACGCTGCACGGCACCGACATCACGCTGGTGGGACTGGACCGCTCGTATCTGCCGATTACGCGCTTTTCCATCGAGCAGAGCGACGCGAGTCACGGCGATCTCCAACGACCTGAAGCAATCGACGATCGAGAGCTTCGCGATCACCAAGCCGATTCACGTCATCTCACAACTTTGTGAACTGCGACCTGTACCGGCGCGATGAACAGGCGTCGGCGCGGCGCGCGGAATTTGCCAAGCACGACGAGCGGTTGCTGGTGCATCTGTCGAACTTCCGGCCGGTGAAGCGGGTGACCGACGTGGTGGAGATCTTCGACCGCGTGCAGAAAAAGATTCCGGCGCGGCTGATGATGATCGGCGATGGGCCGGACCGGCGCGCGGCGGAGCGGCTGGCGTGCGAGAGAGGAATCCACAGCAAGATTCACTTCATGGGCAAGCAGGACATGATCCACGAAAAGCTGGCGATGGCCGACGTGATGCTGCTGCCCAGCGAGATGGAGTCGTTTGGCTTGGCGGCCCTGGAGGCGATGGCCTGCGAGGTGGTGCCGGTGGCCTCGCGCGTGGGCGGACTGCCGGAGGTGATCGAGAGACGGCGTGGACGGCTTCCTGGCTCCGGCGGGCGACGTGGAAGCGATGGCCGCGCGCGCGCTGGAGGTGCTGACCGACGATGCGTTGCTGGCTGACATGCGCAAGAGCGCACGAGCCACGGCGCAGGCCAGCTTCTGCACCACGAAGATCATTCCGCAGTACGAAGATCTGTATCGCGGGCTGCTGGAGGAAAAACCGTAGGCGAAGCGGCGCGATTCGGTTTCGTTGGGAGTCGCTCAGCTCATTGCAGAATAGCCCCACTCAAGCCAAAGGAAGGCTTGAACGGGCCACCCGTCCTGCACACATTCTGCTCGCCCCACATTTGCCAACAGCGGGCAAATATGGGCCACCTGGGGGGCGCTTATCGCGGAGTGTTGGAGCGCAGGTCGTAATTGACGCCGTCCATTTCGCCGCTATGCGGAATGGGCAGCAGGATGCGCACGATGGTTCCGGCGCCGGTGCGGCTTTCCACCTCGACGCGGGCGGCATCGCTGAACAGCACGTTGAGGCGCTCGCGGACGTTTGCCATGCCGATTCCGGTGCCATGCTGCGGCGCGTTCCACTCGCTGACCTCGGAGCCCGGCTCGACGATTCCCACGCCGTCATCCTCCACCTCGATCACCAGCATGCCGTCCGCGATGCGGCTGCGCAGATAAATTGTGCCGCCGGCGATTTTGGGCGAGAGACCGTGCTTGATGGAATTCTCCACGATGGGCTGGATGAGCATGGTGGGCACCACGACCTCCAGGCTGGCCGGGTCGAGTTCCTTCACCACCTTCAGTTTGTCGCGCCCAAAGCGGATGACCTCGATGTCCAGATAGTCGTCGATGAATTCGAACTCCTCGCGCAAGTTCCACGAACGAGTCTCCCTTTTTGAGCAGGCGGCGAAGAATCTTGGAGAGCTTGAGAATCATCTCGCGCGCCGTGTCGGGATCGAAGCGCACCAGCGAAGCCACGGAGTTGAGCGTGTTGAAGAGGAAGTGAGGATTGATCTGGCTCTGCAGGGCTTCCATGCGGGCCTGCAGCAGCAGGCGCTCCTGCTCTTCCAGCTTCATCTCAATGCGGGTGTTGTTCAGCACCTTGAGGGCGATGGCCACGGTCATTACGGTGGTGATGTAGATGGCGCCGCGCACCAGCCAGTTGTCGGAATCGAGCGCCTAGGTGTAGTGCGGAAAAAACCGGCGGTCTCCAGGCGCAGGAATTGCAGGCCCAGAATCATGAAGAAGAACGAGGTTTGCCAGTCGATGAACGACTTGGCGATGGTGCGCCGGATCCAGCGGTAGATGCTGAGATCGAAGAGCGGGCTGAACGACCAGATGGCCTCGCGATCCTTGGCCAGTTCGCGCAGAAATCCCGCGCTGAGCCCGGCAATCACGTTCAGCGGCAGGTTCATGTACTCAGTGCATGAACAGGTAGGGCAGCGAAACCAGAATTCCGCCGCAGACGCCGGCGGTGCGTCCGGCGATGACGCCGAGAAGAATGGCGGCCTCGAAGGAAACGTCGGCGGCAAGAAAGTTCTTGACCGTGGCGCGCACCAGCACGCCGAGCATGAAGGGCCCGCCCACGATCGAGCGACCATCTCCAGCTTTTCCCAGATGTCGCGATCTTCGTGAAAGAGCAGAACGCGAAAGCGCCGCGAGCGCGCCAGCACGCTGCTGACGGCGGCCGAGACGCCAAGCTGAATCAGCAGCGTGATGAGGATGAGCGGCTGATCGATCATGGCGGATTCCTGCGGCGGCCAACTCGCGCAGCCTGCTGCGCGGCCCTGGCAATCAGCTCGGGAATCAGCTCCGCCGAAGGCACGCCGCCCTGGGCCAGTTCGCGTGTGCCGCCGCCGCGTCCGCCGCCGGAGCTGACGATGGCCTTGAGTTCGGCGCCGGCATCGAAGCAGGTGCCGCACGAGTGGGTGCCGATCGACTGGGCAAAGACCAGCGCGGGAGTTCCCTGCCCTGCGCCGACGCAGCGCGATGACGTTGGCTTCGGCAGCCACCAACTTCTGGGCGTAGAGCTTGATGAATTCGAGGTCGCGGTCGGCGAAAAACTCCGCCACAATCTTGCGGCCGTGCTCGACGGGAGTGCGCGCCAAGCGTTCTGCTGCGCGGTGAGCTCGGCAATCTCGGCGAGCAGCTTCTGCTGCTGCTTCTGCGCGGCTTTGCCGGAGTCGATCAGCTTCGCGGTCTGCGCCGGAACTTCCCACAGATGCGAGGAGTAGAGCGCGGCGGCTTCGGTGAGGACCTGGAAATCCTTGCGGGCGAAGCGCAGGGCGCGCGCGCCGCAGACGAACTCGACGCGCATGCCCTGCTTGACCCGTTCGACCTTGCGAAGCTGAATGTTGCCGATCTGCCCGGTGGTCTTTACGTGCGTGCCGCCGCAGGCGCACAGATCCACGCCGCGGATTTCGATGAGGCGCAAGGTTCGGCGGTCGGCTTCGGGAATTTTGCGGACCCCGATTTCGCGCGCCTGCTCGGGCGTGACCTCGTGCATCAGCACCTGGCGGTCCTCCCACACAAGCTGATTGGCGTAGCGCTCGGCCTGCTCCAGTTGGGCGGCGCCGAGGCTGGCGATATCGAGGTCGATGGTGCAGGTTTCCTCGCCCAGGTGAAAGCTGAGCGTGGGCGCATCGAAGAGTTTCAGGAACGCAGCCGAGAGCACGTGCTGTCCCGAGTGCTGCTGCATGTGATCCTGGCGGCGATCCACATCGATGAAGCCGCGCACGCGCAGCGGAAGCGCCAGTAGGGCCGCGAAGCTTTCGAGACGGGTTCTCGACAATGTGCAGGATCTTGCCGTCGATTCGTCCTCGATGACCTCGGAGACGCGAAGCTTGGGCAGACCGACCGGCTCTTCTGATTCGGCGGAGACGAAACTCCACCCATCCGGTATCGAAGGGCTGGCCGCCGCTGGTGGCGTAGAACGCGGTGCGGTCCAGCACGCAGCGCGCGACGGCCATCGGCGAGCTCGCGGACCGACTCGACGGAAGCGGTGAAGTCGAAGAGAAACGAGTTCTGGTAGTAGAGGCGCTCGGTCATAGCCGTCAGCTGGAATGATACCGCGATGCGGGTGGAGAAACCGGTTTATAGCTTGCGCAGCGTTTACGTTTAGAGCTTGCGCAGCAGGGCGCTGTTGCGGCGGAAGAGTTTGCGTTCGCGGCGGCGCTGGAAGCCGGGCATCCCGGCGCGCTTGTCGCGGATGCGGAGGGCCTGCTGCCTGGCTTCGGCGCGGTGTCCGGTCTCGGCAAGGAATTCGGCGTAGTGGAGCTGGGTCTCGGTGAGGGTTGAGGTGCGCAGAACCTGCTCGAAGAGGCGCTGCGCGCGACCGATATTGCCGGTCTTCCAGTCGGCAGTAGGCCAGCAGTCCGGCGGCGCGCTGGAAGTCGTAGCCGGCGTCGGCGGTGACCACGCGCTCCAGATCGGCGAGGGCGGCGGCGTAGTCGCCCAGTTCGTACTCGGCGAGGCCTCGGCGGTAGAAGGGATCGAGCGAATCGGTGCGCTGGGCCAGGGCGCGGTCAAAGCAGGCGCGGGCACCGGACCAGTCGCCCTTGTCCAGGCGCAGCAGGCCAAGTTCCTCGTAGTTTCCCGCCGATGGATTCTGCCGGATGGCGGCTTCCACCTCGCGCACGCGGCGGCCGCGCTCCACAAAGCGGAATGCGCCGGGATCGAAGAGTTCGGGGAGCCACTCGATGGCGAGATAGATGAGCGCGCCCAGCGGCCCGAGGAAAAAGATGAGATAGAGCCAATAGAAACTGGGCTGGCGGCGGAAGAAATGAACCAGCGCCATCGCCATCAGCACAAGGCCTGCATACCCCAGGAAAAAAAGTGGGAGATCATCAGGAGAATCCTAGCATCCCGAGTTCCAGGGTAGAAGTTGTAAAATAAAGCACAGATGCCTCCCGTCCGCCTGATTGCAATCGATATTGATGGAACGCTGCTGGATTCCAACTTCCAGGTGAGCGAGCGCAACCTTGCGGCCTTGCGGCGGGCGCAACTCGCTGGGCGTGGAAATCGCGCTGGCTACCGGACGCCGTCACCTTTTGCGCTGCCGGTGGCGCGGGCGCTGGGCTTTGAGGTGGCGCTGATCAGCTCCAACGGCGCAATCACCAGGGCCAGCGACGGAGCGCTGTTCCACCGCGATCCGCTGCCGGTGGCATGCTGCGCTGGAACTGGTGGAGCACATGACGGACTTCCGCCGGAATCTGGTGATTACCTACGACGGCGGGGAGTCCGGTTCGCTGCTGCTGGAGACGCTGGAGGAGCTGAACGGCTCGATCAAAAAATGGCTGGAGAAGAACGCCCAGCATCTTCGCTTTGTGCAGCCGATCGAGCAAGGCTTGGAGGGCGATCCGATCCAGGCCATGTTCTGCGGAACGGTGGAGCGCATGGCCGCCGCGCAGCAACAGCTGATGAAGAACAAGCCACTGCTGACCCGCATCACCGCCTTGCGGACGCAGTACAACGAACGCGACCTGTGCATGGTGGACATCCTGAACAAAGGCTGCACCAAGGGAGCGGCGCTGGAGCGCTGGGCGGCCCACAAGGGATACTCGGCCTGTGAGGTCATGGCAATCGGCGATAACTACAACGATATCGAAATGCTGGAATTTGCCGGGCAGGCCTACATTATGGGCAATGCGCCCGAGGAACTGCGCGAGCGCGGCTGGCAAACCACCCTGAGCAATAATGAAAACGGCGTGGCGCAGGCGGTGGAAGCGGCGCTGGAAGGATTAGAATAGAGGGATGAGAGCTCCGCGCCTGCTCGTGACCCTGCTGGTGGTGTGCAGCTCCGTTTTTGCTGCCACAGGGTTTGCGATGGAAGTCGCGGAGCTGCGCAACGGGTTCACCATTGCGCACCGCTCGCGCGAGATGCGCGATGGCTTGGTGCGGCTCTACCTGGACGATGCCAAGTTGAGCTTTGTGGATATCCGCGCCGAGGAGATTGCACGGTACTCCACGCAGCCGGACCCGGAGCCAGCGCCGTCATTGGAAAGATCGCCGGCGGCAACGCTCTCGCCAGCGGCACCCGCCAAGAGCACCGACCAGATCGTCCACGAGGCTTCCGCGTTGCAGGGCGTGGACTCCGACTTCATCCAGCAGCGTCATCCGGCAGGAGAGCGCGGGAAACGCGCATGCGGTTTCCTCGGCGGGAGCACGCGGCCTGATGCAGCTGATGCCGGGGACGGCCGAGAAGCTGGGCGTGACCGACAGCTTCAGTCCGGAGCAGAACGTGCATGGCGGCGCGCACTACCTGCGCGAACTGCTGGAGCGCTACCACGGCGACGCGGTGAAGGCGCTGGCGGCCTACAACGCGGGTCCCGGAGCGGTGGACCGTTACCAGGGAGTGCCGCCCTATCGCGAGACGCGCCTCTACGTGCAGCGCGTGGTGCGCGACTACAACAAGAAGAAGGAACGCGCCGGGAGAAATAGCAGCGCAGGAAACAGCATTCCGTTTCTGAAAACCACTAGAACTCAGCGCAGGGCAATCGGCCAACGCTTTGCCAGTGAAAGGCAACCGGGAACCCAGCTCCGGCTCGCTCACCCTTATGAAGAAAAAACAGATTTTCTCCCTCGTTGTTGTGGCGGCGCATCCTCGGAGCGCTGGTGTACTTCCAGTTCCGCTCCTGGCGGACCTTTGATTGGGCGAAGTTCCGCCACTACACCGGCGGCGTGAGCCTGTGGCACATTGGCGCCGGAGTCGGGCTGATCTATCTGGCCTACGTGATGCGCGCCATCCGCTGGGCCATTTTTTTGAAGCCCACGGCCCCCACCAGCGTGCGGCGGCTGATCGCCCCGCAGATCATCGGCTTTGCCGCCCTGGGATTGTTTGGCCGCGCCGGCGAATTCGCCCGCCCCTACCTGATCGCGCGCAAGGAAAAGCTCACCTTCACCTCGCAGCTGGCGGTGTGGACCGTGGAGCGCTTCTTCGACCTGGGCTCCGTAGCTGGTGCTGATGGTAGGATTTTTCGCCCTGCGGGGCGGGATGATCGCCGAGGTTCTGCTGCAGGCGCGTGCGCCACGGACTACACGCAGCGGCGCAGAACGCGGGACATAAGCTGCCGCTGGCGTTGGTTGGCCTGGCGGTGCTGGCCGTGCTGTTTTTCGCCCTTAAGCGGGCCTCGGGAAAGATGGCGACGGCGCTACGCGTGCGTCTGCTCTCCTTCAAGGAGGGCTTCAACACCATTCACGATGCCAAATCGTTCGTGCAGCTCGTGGTGGTATCCGTGTGCATGTGGCTGATGATCGCCGGCGCTTACATCCAGGTGCTGCACGCCTATCCGCAGATCCCGGTCGCGGTGGCGGGAGACCCCGCGGGAGTGCAGCGGGTGGCGCGGATGAACACCATGAACCTGGACGATGTACTGCTGGTGATGGGCTCCAGCATGCTGGGATCGGTGGTGCAGCTGCCGGGCGGCGTGGGCGGCTCGCAGCTGGCGGTGATCGGCGTGCTGCAATCCAACCTGTTCAGCGGCGAGCCTTACAACATCACCCGGGAGCTGGCGGTGAGCTGCGGCATCATGCTCTGGCTGGTCACCTTCATGTCGGTGATTCCGGCCGGAGTGCTGCTGGCGCGCTATGAGAAAATCTCCTTCGCGCGGCTCTCCGAAGAGAGTACGCAGGAGGAAGAAGTAGTAGAGGCGGAGGAAGCCCGGACGCACTAAGGCAATGCTGCTGATACAATCGGAAGCTCACACGCCAGGCTGTTGGATTTAGAGTTTGACTTCAAGTTGAAACCGGGAATTTAACGGGAAAGGCTGCACCGCCGCCGGCTGACGGCAAACGCACCATGAGATGCCCCTTTTGCGGATTTGAACAGGATAAAGTGGTGGACTCGCGCGAGAGCAAGGAAGGCGAATCGATTCGCCGCCGGCGCGAGTGCCTGCGCTGCGAGAAGCGCTTCACCACCTATGAGCGCATCGACGAAATCCCCTACATGGTGGTAAAGAAGGACGGACGGCGCGAAAAATTCGAGCGCCAGAAGGTGCTCAGCGGGCTGCTCCGCGCCTGCGAAAAACGCCCCGTCCCCATCAGCCAGCTGGAGCAGATCGTCAACGAGGCCGAGAGCTTCGTGATCGACAGTCCGGAGCGCGAACGCAAGACGGGCGAGGTCGGCGAACTCATCATGAACCGTCTGCGCAACCTGGACAAAGTCGCCTACGTGCGCTTTGCCAGCGTCTATCTCGACTTCAAGGACGTGCACGAGTTCATGTCGGAGCTGCAGGATCTTCTGCGCACCAAGGACGTGCGCGAGGCTCAAGCCGCGCTGGCTTCCGCCGAGCGCAACAAACAACGCACAACCAAAGAGTAGTTCACAACCGTTAGTACGAATTCTGGCGAGGACGAATGGCTCACAAAGTTACGTTGATTCCGGGCGATGGGATCGGTCCTGAGGTGTCTGCGGCGGCAATTCGCGTGCTGGAAGCTACCGGCGTGGCCTTTGAATGGGAGAGCTTTGAGGCTGGGGCCGACGCCTTTGCCAAGTATCACGAGTACATTCCCAAGGAACTGGTGGAGTCCGTGGAGCGCACGCGGGTGGCGCTGAAAGGTCCGGTGACCACGCCCATCGGCGGCGGATTCAGCAGCATCAACGTGCAGCTGCGCCGGCAGTTTGAACTGTTCTGCAACTTCCGGCCCATCCGCAATCTTCCCGGCGTCGCCACCCGCTATCCGGGGGTCGATCTCATCATCATCCGCGAAAACACCGAGGGGCTGTACTCCGGCATCGAGCACGAAGTAGTGCCCGGCGTGGTGGAGAGCATCAAGGTCATCACCGAAAAGGCCTCCACGCGCATCTCGCGCTGGGCCTTCGAGTACGCCCGCAAAGTGGGACGCAAGAAGATCACCGCGGTTCACAAGGCGAACATCATGAAGCTGAGCGACGGTTTGTTCATCCGCTGCTCGCGTAACGTCTCCAAGGAATACCCGGAGATCACCTACGGCGAGCACATTGTGGACAACACCTGCATGCAGCTGGTCACCAATCCCTACCAGTACGACATGCTGCTGATGGAAAATCTCTACGGCGACATCGTGAGCGATCTGTGCGCGGCCTTCGTCGGCGGCCTTGGACTGGTGCCGGGGGCGAATATCGGCAACGAGTGCGCCATCTTTGAAGCCGTGCACGGCTCGGCGCCCGACATTGCCGGGCGAGGGGTTGCCAACCCGACGGCGCTGGTGCGCTCCAGCATCCTGATGCTGCGCCATCTGGGCGAGCGCGAGGCGGCCGAGAAGGTGAAGTACGCCGTCCATGCGGTCTATCGCGAGGGCAAGCACATCACCCGCGACATGGGCGGCACCGCCAGCACCAACGAATTTGCCGACGCCGTCATTGCGGCCATGGAAAGCCCCGCATGGCGGGAGCAGGCGGAAAAGGAAACCAATCCGGTCTAGACTGACCGGAGCGCCCGGTATTGATTTCCGGCGTTTTTGCAAAAAATTTGCCGGAGCGCCGAACTCCTGCATCGTAAGACCGGAGAAAGCTCATCTTTCTACCATAGGGTTGATAGAATGGGCCGTCGTCCGGGAGGTGCTCCCGGCACGCAACGAGCCGGCAGGCAACGTACCACTCGCACTCTGTGGACCGCATGACGAACCCAAGCGCAGAAAGTACTCCCTATCATCGCGCGCACCACCGCTTCACCGTGCTGGCGGCGGCGCTGCGTCTTCCTGCTCATCATTGCCGGGGCTCTGGTCACCAGCAACGAAGCGGGCCTCTCGGTGCCGGACTGGCCGACCTCGTTCGGCTCCCTTTACCGCATTCCGCCGCTGGTGGGCGGGGTCAAGTTCGAGCACGGCCACCGCATGCTGGCCGAACTGGTGGGCCTGCTGACCATCGTGGTGGCGGTGTGGACGCAAAAGGTGGACCAGCGCCGCTGGATGCGGGTGCTGGGCTGGTGCGCCCTGGGAACCGTGGTGGCGCAGGGCGTTCTGGGCGGAATGACCGTCCTGTTCTATCTTCCTCCCGCCATCTCCACCGCGCATGCCACGCTGGCGCAGACGTTTTTCTGCATCATGGTCAGCATCGCGTTCTTTACCAGCAAAAGCTGGGTGCAGGCTCCCACGCCGGCCGTTCGTCCGGACGGACGCCCGCGCCTGACCACGCTGGCCCTGCTGACGGTCTCCGCCGTCTGGCTGCAGCTGATCATGGGCGCGGCCTTCCGCCATTCGGGGATTCGCCTGCTGCCGCACCTGATCGGCGCCGTGCGTAGTCTTCTGCATGGTGAACTGGCTGGCGATTACTACCCTCAGGCGACATCGCGAGGTTCCGCAACTGGCCACGCCCGCCATAGCGCTGCTGGTGCTGCTGGGGGTGCAGATCTCGCTGGGAGTGGCCAGCTACATTACGCGCGTCATCTTGAGCCCGGGCGCTCCGGCACCGCTGGCCAGCATGATCGCCGCCACCGTGGCCCACGTGGCCTGCGGGGCGCTGGTGCTGGTGACTGCGGTGATTCTCGCCATTCAGATTCACCGCCATGCCTACGGTCCTCAGGCCGCGCATGCAGGGCGCGCAGACCGCAACCCAAAAAAGAGCTTTCGTCCGGGCGGTGGGCGCATGACCACCGCTCCCGCGCCGTCCGCTGGCGATTGCCGCACGCGGCCCCGTGGAGTTTGCTGCGCGTGCTTCGCGATTACGCTCAGCTCACCAAGATTCGCGTCACCACGCTGGTTGTGGTCACCGCCTGGAGCGGCTTCTATTTCGGCGAGCACAAATCCGGAATGCCGGTGCTCACCCTCAAGCTGCTCTGGGCTCTGGCCGGTATCGGAATGGTTTCGGCGGGCACGGCGTGCATGAACGAGATCATCGAGCGCAAAACCGACGCGCTGATGCGCCGCACCTCGCTGCGCCCGCTGGTTACCAACTCGATGAGCGTGAGCCACGCCATCGCCATCTGGGCGCTGCTCACCGCCGGGGGCGCGGCGCTGCTGGCCGTTAAGCTGAACCTGCTGACCTCCGTGCTGAGCCTGCTGACCGCCCTCTGCTACCTGGCGCTGTACACGCCGCTCAAGCAGATCAGCCCGCTGTGTACCTTCGTGGGCGCCTTCCCTGGAGCCATGCCCGGCGTGCTGGGCTGGACCGCGGCGCGCGGCCATCTGGAATGCGAAGCGCTGGTGCTCTTCGCCATCGTTTTCTTCTGGCAGTTCCCACATTTCCACTCCATCGCCCTGCTCTACCGCGATGACTATGCGAGGGCTGGCATCCGCATGTTGCCTGTGGTAGAGAGCGATGGACGCTCCACCGCGCGCCAGATTCTGATGTACGGCGCGGCCCTGCTGCCGACAACGCTGGCTCCCACGCTGCTGGGCATGGCGGGGCTGCCGTATTTCATCGGCGCCTCGGCCCTGGGACTGGGACTGTTCTACTTCTGCGCCCGCATCTGGAGGGAGTGCCTGCCGCCCTCGACGCCGCGCGCCCGCATTCTGGCCCGCTCGCTTTTGAAGGCCACCGTAACCTATCTGCCTCTGCTCTTTGCACTGATGATGCTGAACAGCGCGGCATGACGCCACGGTTCGACGCATGACGACCCGCTCGACTTGAGGACTTATTAATTTGACAACCAGGATTCAAGAACAAGAACTCGACCGCCCCGCCGGCAAAGCGCCGGAGACGGTGATTCAGATCGACGGCCTGCGCCACCAGTACGGCGACCGCGTGGCTCTCAACGGCGTTTCTTTCGAGGTGAAGCGCGCGGAGATCTTCGGCCTGCTTGGCCCCAACGGCAGCGGCAAAACCACGATGTTCCGCATCCTCTCCACGCTGATGCTGCCCTCCGCCGGACGCGCGCTGATCCTGGGCCACGACGTTGCGCTTGATCCCAGCGGAGTGCGCCGCCAGATCGGAGTGGTCTTCCAGTCGCGCAGTATCGACGTGAAACTTTCGGCCGAAGAAAACCTCATCCACGTCGGCCATCTCTACGGAATCACCGGCGCGGCGCTGAAAAAGCGCGTGGCGGAGATGCTGGATCGTGTCTCGCTTAGCGACCGCGCCAAGGATCTGGCCGAAACCTTCTCCGGCGGCATGCAGCGGCGGCTGGAACTCGCCAAGGGATTGCTGCATCGTCCGCAGGTGCTGCTGCTCGACGAGCCGAGCACGGGCCTCGACCCCGGAGCGCGCCTCGACCTCTGGCAATACCTTCGCAGCCTGCGCGACCAGGAAGGCGTGACCGTCATCGTCACCACGCACCTGATGGAAGAGGCCGAAAAATGCGACCGCCTCGCCATCCTGAGCCACGGCAATCTGGTGGGACTGGGAACGCCTGCGCAGCTGAAGAGCGAGATCGGCGGCGACGTGATTCTGCTCGATGCCCACAATTTCGACGCCGCGCAGAAACTCGCCTCGCAGATCAACGCGCGCTTTGACGCCGGGGCCGCCGTGCTCGACGATGGCCGGGTGCGCATCGAACGCGAGGCCGGGCACCGCTTCATCACCGACGTGGTCGAAGCCTTCCCCGGCGAGATCGATGCGGTCAGCGTCAGCAAACCGACGCTGGAAGATGTGTTCATCCGCCGCACCGGCCACCGCTTCTGGAACGAAGATGCGCAGGGGCTGGAGCAGCGCGCCGACGCATCCACCAAGAAGAAAAAGAAGCACTGAGGCTCAATATGGCAACGCAAACAACATCGCATCCGGTCATCACCACGGGAACCACTTTCTCGCTCATGCCCGCGCTCTCGCTGTGGCGGCGCGAGGTGGTGCGCTTCTACCGCAACCTCAGCCGCGTGGTCGGCATTGTTGCCTCGCCGCTGCTGTTCTGGGTGGTGATCGGCGCGGGCTTCGGCACTTCGTTCCGCAATCCCTCCACGGGCGGAGGCCAATCCTACCTGGACTTTTTCTTTCCCGGCGCGCTGATGATGATCGTGCTCTTCACCTCGATCTTTGCCATGATGTCGCTGATCGAAGATCGCAACGAGGGCTTCCTGCTCTCCGTGCTGGTGGCTCCGGTGCATCGGTCGGTGATCGTGATGGGCAAGGTTCTGGGCGGCACCACGCTGGCGACCCTGCAGGGTCTGCTCTTCCTGGTGATCGCGCCTTTTCTCGGCATCCACTTCGGCCTAACGCAGCTTCTTCTGGTAACGCTGGACATTTTTCTGGTCTCGTTCTCGCTCACTGCGCTGGGCTTCATCATTGCATGGCCGATGGATTCCACCTCCGGCTTTCACGCCATCATCAACCTGTTTCTGATTCCGCTCTGGCTGCTCTCCGGCTCCATGTTTCCGGTCAGTTCCGCCTCGCCTTGGATGGCATTCGTGATGCGGCTGAACCCGCTCACCTACGGCACCGAGGCCCTGCGCAGCCTGCTGTTTCCGGCCGTCGCTTCCCCGCAGTTTCCGCTGGTAACCTGCCTCGCGGTGCTGGTGGTCTTCACCGTCATCCTGTTCAGCCTGGCGTTTGTGGTGGCCAACCGCCGCAGCACCAAACCGGCAGCCTGAGGAGCAGACGATGCAGGCCGCAACCCTCTCCTATTTTCCGGCCATCAACGCCACTCTCAACGGCACGGCTGCCGTGCTGCTGGTAACGGCCAAGCGCCTCATCGGCCGGCGGAAGATCGAGGCGCATAAGCGCACCATGATTGCGGCGTTTTCCACCTCGGTGGTTTTTCTCGCCTGCTATCTCTACTACCACGCGCATGCCGGGGTGCTGCACTTTGCCGGACACGGCTGGCGCCGCCCGGTGTATTTCACCCTGCTCACCAGCCACACCCTGCTGGCCGTCATCATCGTCCCCATGATTCTGATGACCCTGAGCCGCGGCCTCAAACGCCAGGATGCCAAGCACGTGAAGATCGCGCCGCTCACTTACTGGCTGTGGCTTTATGTCTCGGTTACCGGCGTGGTGATCTACTACCTGCTCTATCACCTCTGGCGCGCGTAGAGCAGTTCCCGAGAAGCCATCTCCGAGTTCAATCCGCACGAAAAAGCCCCGGTTGCCCCGGGGCTCTGGCATAAGTGAAATACGTGCCAGATTACAAAAACAGACCGCAAATCGATTAGTGAGCCTAGGCTGCTACTCGGAAACCGAAATCGGGTATTCCTCTGCCAACTCGATGGCGCCGGATTCCAGATGCTTCATCCCATAGTCGAACCCGGCATCGAATGCTGCCCGGTTCAACTCCGCAAACGCGGCGGGCACGGAATCCTCCACCGCCTTGCACAGCGATTCACGCTGCAGCACGCCGGAGATGGCCCCGAAGAAACCCGTCATCACGATGTTCTGCACCATTTTTTTGCCCAGGTCTTCCGCAATCCGCGTGGCGGGAATGGCGAACACCTTGACATCCGGGGCGGCCACGTCCTGCACTCGAACCAGGTCCTGCTCGACGATCAGTGTGCCACCCGGCTTGATGTCGCGATGAAACTTCACAAACGCTTCCTGCGACATCAGAACCATCAGGTCCGGCTTCACCACGTACGGGTAAAGGATTGGATCGGGCGAAAGAATCAGCTGCGCCGAGCAGGCGCCGCCGCGGGCTTCGGGACCGAAGTTCTGCGTCATGGTGGCAAAACCGTGCTCCACAATGGAGGCGGCCCGGCCGATGACCTGGGCGCACATAATCACGCCCTGCCCGCCGAAGCCGGCGATACGAATCTCTGTTAGCTGCATACGGGGGCCTCCGCCTGGATGTAGTCGTCGCCAAGCCGCTGGGTTAGATAGGCGCGCATCATGGTGGTAAAGTCGGGGCGCTCGCGATCCACGAACTTGCCCACGATGATCTCGCCGCTCTTGGTGAGTCCCACTTCGTTGGTGGGGGCGCCATGCTTGGTCTTGGACATCTGCTTGTAGAACTTCATGGTGTCCAGTCCGTCGCCCATCTTGTTGCGGCGCTGGTAGAGCGTTGGGCAAGGCGAGATGACTTCGATGAATCCGAAGCCCTTCTTGCTGAACATCTCGGCCATGGAGCGCGCCAGCTGCTTTACGTGGAAGGTCGTCCAGCGCGCAACATAGACCGCGCCGGCCGCCTCCACCAGGTAAGGCAGGTTGAATGCGGGGTCGTAGGTGCCATAGGGCGCGGTGGCCGTAATCACGTCCAGCGGCGTCGCAGGGCCGGTCTGACCGCCGGTCATCGCATAGGTCAGGTTGTTGACGCAGATGACCTTGAGATCGACGTTGCGGCGGGCGGCGTGGATGAGATGGTTTCCACCGATGGCGAACAGATCTCCGTCACCGCTGTACACCACCACCGTCATGTCGGGGTTTGCCAGTTTCAATCCGGTGGCAAAGGGAATGGCGCGGCCGTGCGTGGTGTGGAATGAGTCCAGATTGACGTAGCCCGCAACCCGGCCGGTGCAGCCGATGCCGCTGACGATGCTCAACTTGGTAAGGTCCGTCTTGGATTCGATCAGGGCCCGGCTGAAGCAGTTGACCGTGGTGCCGATGCCGCAGCCCGGACACCAGATGTGCGGCATGCGGTCTGTGCGCAGAAGATCTTCGACCGGGTTCGCCGGGGCAGTTAAGGAGCACGTTGTCGAACTCATCGCACCACCTCCTCGATGGCCTTCAAAATATCTTCCGGCTGGTGCACGGTTCCACCGGCGTGGCCCACATGGACTACGCGGCATTTTCCGCCGGCGCAGCGCTCCACTTCGCGTACCATCTGTCCCAGATTCAGTTCGGCCACAACCAAGCCCTTCACCTTTGGCGCCAGCGCACGGATGATGTGCTCGGGGAAAGGCCAAGCCGTAATCAGCCGCAGGCTGCCGACCTTGATGCCCTCGGCGCGGCTCAGTTCCACCGCACGTTGCGCCACGCGCGAGGTGATCCCATAGCTGATCACAACCACATCGGCGCCTTCGATATCGTGCTCCTCGGTCAGGCAGATCTTCTCGGCGTTGTCGCGAATCTTGGTGACCAACCGGCGCACCATTCTGTCCTGCACGTCCGGCGTCATGTTGGGATATCCGCGCTCATCATGCGTCAATCCCGTAACGTGCAACTTGTATCCGTCGCCGGCCTTGGCCATCTCCGGCGTCTGCTCTTCGCCTTGCGGCGCAAACAGCTGGAATGAGCTCTTGTCCTTGCTGGTCCAGTGCCGCGGCTCGACCTCAATCTCCGTGGCGTGAGGAATGACGACCTTCTCGGTCATGTGTCCCACCACTTCGTCCATCATGACGAAGACGGGGACGCGATACTTCTCGGCAAAATTGAAGGCCTTAATGGTCAGGTCAAAGCACTCCTGCGGAGAATTCGGGCAGAGCGCGATGATCTCGTAGTCGCCGTGCGAGCCCCATTTCACCTGCATCATGTCGGCCTGCGCGGGCAGGGTCGGCAATCCGGTGGAAGGGCCGCCGCGCTGCACGTCGATAAACACGCAAGGTGTCTCCGTCATGGCGGCGTAGCCGATGTGTTCCATCATCAGCGAAAATCCGGGGCCGGAGGTTACGGTGAAGGCCTTGACGCCGCCCCACACCGCGCCCAGAATGGCGATCGATGCGGCCAGTTCATCTTCCATCTGGATGAACGTAGCGCCGATCTTAGGAGCCCGGTGAGAGAAGCGCTCCACCACTTCGGTGGAAGGCGTGATGGGATATCCGGCCGCGAAGCGCGCGCCGGCTGCTATGGCTCCCTCGCAGGCTGCGTGGTCACCGTCCATGAAATGTGCGCCGGTAAGGACGCCAATGGGGTCAGCGTGCATCGGTGGCCTCCGTTTCCGTTTCTGCTGCGGCCGCCGCGGCCTTGTCAGTGCGGTAGCCGTGAATGGCGAAATCCGGGCAATACATACCGCAGAGATCGCATCCACTGCATTTTTCCGGGGTGACGGCGTGCGGCGGATGATAGCCCTTGGAGTTAAATGCGGATGATAGCGCAAGTACCTTGGATGGACAGAACTCTACACAGAAGCCGCAAGCTTTACATCGCTCCACGACAATAGAAACAGACCCACGTGCCATGTTGCCTCCTCACCATTGCGAAATATTGTGCTTTGTAGCAAGGAATCTCGACGTGATATGGATCACAGCTTGCGGTGATTTCACTGCTAGGAGGGGACCAATCGAGGCGGAATCGCATCCACAAAATGGAGCATCCTGCCGCCAATGCCTGGACGGCAGGATGCTCTAGCAAAACGCGAAAGAAGCTTGCCGGACTGCTCCGGGCTCTAGGGCTGCTTGGGCTGCTGCGGATTCTCCAGGCCGCAGGCCGCGCCTTCGTGGACCGCCTGCTTGATGGTCATCCGGCGCGCAAATTCTTCGGCCATCTCTTGCTTCAGCCGCACTTCGGTGGGGCGCCGCGCAATCGACATCTGGTCGATCTTGTCCTGCAGCATCATCAATCCGTAGAACAGGTTCTCCGGACGCGGCGGGCAGCCCGGAATGTACACATCGACCGGCACGATCTTGTCCACGCCCTGCAGCACGGAGTAGGTATTGAACGGCCCGCCCACGGCGGCGCATCCGCCCATGGCGATCACCCATTTCGGATCCGGCATCTGCGCATAGATGCGCTGCACCACCGGAGCCATCTTCAGGGTCACGGTGCCGGCCACGATCATCAGGTCGGCCTGCCGCGGACTGGGGCGGAAGACCTCGGAACCGAAACGGGCGATATCAAAGCGCGAGGTGGATGAGGCGATCATCTCAATGGCGCAGCACGCCAGGCCGAAGGTCATCGGCCAGATAGCGGACCTGCGCGCCCAGTTGAAGACGTAGTCCACTGTGCTAACCATAAAATTGCTCTCAAAACGATCGTCAATAAAGCTCATTCAGCCTCCCAAAAATCCACGTTTAGTTTTCCTTGTGTTCGACACATCGGTCTATGACATGCGTCACAAATTGCGGCCCGGAGATCCTGCTTCGATTGTATCCGGTCGCAGCGGCCTTACGGCTTGCGGGCCACCAGCAACAGCGCGCCGGTCCGCTTGAACTCCTGCCATTGCGTCTCGTCGGCAAACCACGCGCTGTTGGGCGGGCAGGAATCCTCCGTCAAATCGGTAATATGTGCAACCGCGGCGTCGGTGAATCCGTGCGCGCTCAGCATCGCCAGGTATTCCTTCTCGGAGCGCACCTGCACCGGAACCTTCAGTTGTTTTACCAAGCCCAGAGAATGCGGGTTTTCCTTATAGAGATTGATCAGAATGAAAACCAGCCCGCCAGGCACTAGCACGCGATGCAGTTCGCGCAGCACCGCTTCCTGATCAGGATAATAATAAAAGCTCTCGATGGAGAGCACATGGTCAAAATATTCGTCGCGCCAAGGAATTTCATCGGCGGCGCCGATGGCGAAAAGAACATTCTCCAATTCGCGCGAGCGCTCCCTGGCCCGCGCAATCATTTCCTCTGAGATATCCAGGCCGGCCGCCATTCCCGGTCCGCCTGCCACGGCTTCGGCCAACAGACGGGTGGCCCAACCGGCGCCGCAGCTCAGGTCGAGCACGCGGTCTCCCGGCTTGAGTTCCATGCGCAGGATCGTCTGCTGGGCAATGCTGAGATGATGCTTTTCCATCTCAGTGCCGCGTCCCTCCAGCGCCCACTGGTTGAACTCCGCTCTCAGTATCTCGTTGGCATCCGCCATGCTTTTTCCTGGTACTTTCTCCATTTTTTCCGCGTTCAAGGACCATCTCACGCGTACCCCTATGGTACACTTTTCAGTATAGAAACACAGCTCGGGGCACCACTGTTAGTGTGAGCTTCTCAGGGAATTTCAACCTTGAGAGGTGATCGCTAAAAAGATTGCGGCAGCTTCCAATTGTGATGTATGTCGTAGCTTCGTGTGCGCTTTCCTGTTCCACCGTATCAAGAGAAAAGAGCGCGCGGCCGGGCGGCTCTCTATATCGAACTTTTATGCCAGAAAATTACGTTCCTATTTTCGTCTTCCTCTTCGTTGCCTTCCTGGTTGCAGCCGGAACACTTATAGTTGCCACCATCGCACGTCCGCATAACCCCGAGAAGGTCAAGGCATCGGCCTATGAATGCGGGATTGAACCCCTGGACGACGCGCGTCAACGGTACACGGTGCGTTTCTACATCGTCGCAATTCTGTTCGTGGTCTTCGATGTGGAAACCATCTTCCTGTTTCCCTGGGCAGTTCAGTTCAAACAACTCGGGGCATTTGGCTTTTTAGAGATGCTGGTTTTCCTTGGCATCCTGGTGCTCGGCTACGTGTGGGTATGGAAAAAGGGTGCGCTTGAATGGATTTAGCCCCGTCGGGCCAGCCCTAACGGGCATCGGCCAACGGCCCCGGAACTGCTCCGCTGTTATGGGTTAAGCGGATCAGCACGGTTCCAACCAGCAGCGCAATTTGAAACCGGTTCCAATCGAAAGCTCCGCATGGAGCTGTGGGAGTAAACCGAATGTCTGATGTACCACAGGAGAATCTGCCGCAACCGGCTCCGGAAAAGGCACCCGCGCCTGCGGCGCCCGCCGCCGCCACAACGGCACCTGCTCCCCCCAAGCCTGCGGCGGTGCCGTGGGAATCCGCCCTGGTCGACAGTTTGAAGAGCGCGTACGGCCCCGGAATTCTGGAAGCAGCGAGCTACCTGGATCAGAATTACCTCGTAGTGGATCGCTCGGTCTGCCATCAAGTGCTCAGCGCGTTGCGCCAGCAACACGGCTTCAGCAGCATCACCGACCTGACCGCCGTGCACTATCCCAAAGATCCGCTTCCCTTTGAGATCGTCTGGATTCTCTACTCCATTCCGAACCTGGCGCGCATCCGCGTAAAAGCGCGCTTTGCCGAAGGCGAAGAGGTTCCGACCGCAACCGATCAGTGGGTCGGCACGAACTGGATGGAGCGCGAAGTTTACGACATGTTCGGCGTGCGCTTTGCCGGCCATCCCGATCTGCGGCGCATCCTGCTGCCTGACGAATGGACGGGATTCCCGCTGCGTAAGGACTACGACGTGCAACTGCAAGACAGCATTTGGGTGAACAAGAACCTGGGAATTGAGAGTGGACAATGAGCGATGATTCCTTTTACGAATCGCTTGATGAGGTAACGCCGGGTCACACCTTCCTGGGCTCCAGCGAACTCGTACTCAACATGGGGCCGCAGCATCCCTCGACGCACGGCGTGCTCCGCGTCATTCTGAAACTGGACGGCGAGAAGGTGAACGGCCTCGAGTGCGTGATCGGCTATCTGCACCGCGGAATCGAAAAACTCGCAGAGAACCGCACCTGGATTCAGTTTGGCCCCTTCGTCGACCGCCTGGACTACACCGCAGCCGTCTCCAACAGCCTGGGCTACTGCATGGCGGTGGAAAAGCTGCTCGGCGTTGAGGTGCCCAAGCGGGCGCAATACCTGCGGGTCATCCTCACCGAGCTGTGCCGCCTGGCAAGTCACCAGATCTGGCTGGGGACCCACGTGCTCGACATCGGAGCGGTGACGCCATTGTTCTACACCTTCCGCGACCGTGAAGACATTCTCAACGTCTTTGAAAAATACTGCGGCGCCCGCCTCACCACTCACGCCTTCCGCATCGGCGGCTGCCGCTGGGATGCATACGAAGGGTTCGCACAGGAAATCCTGCACATCTGTGACGACCTGGGGCCGAAGATCGATGAGTACAAGGATCTGATCACCGGCAACCGCATCTGGCTGCAGCGCACCAAGAATGTCGGCTACATCTCTCCCGAAGATTGCCTGGCCTACGGACTCACCGGCCCGCTGCTTCGTGGAAGCGGCGTGAAATGGGATCTACGCAAAGCGCAACCCTACTCGTCCTACGAGGATTTTGACTTCGAGATTCCGATCGGAGCGGCCGGCGACACCTTCGACCGCTACATCGTTCGCATCGAAGAAATGCGCCAGTCGATCCGCATCATCCGTCAGGCGGTGGAAGGATTGCCCGAAGGCGTCATCACGGCCAAGGTGCCGAAGGTCATCAAGCCTCCGGCGGGCGAAGCCTACGTCAGCATCGAGGCGCCCAAGGGCGAACTCGGCTACTTCGTCGTCAGTGACGGCACGGCCAAACCCTATCGCGTCCGCGTGCGCCCGCCATCCTTCATCAACCTGCAGGCGCTGGAGAAGATGGCAAAGGGAAGTCTGGTGGCCGACGTGGTAGCCATCATAGGAACGCTCGACATTGTGCTCGGAGAGGTGGACCGGTGATTCAATACTTTCTCGGGTACCTGCATTCAAATGTAACGCCAGGCGAGGCAGGCAACTTCCTCTGGGTGACCATTTACGTTCTGCTGGTTTTTGCCGGAATTTCCGTCGGCGTGATTTTCATGAACTGGTTTGAACGCAAGGTCATGGCACACATGCAGGTACGCCTTGGCCCCATGCGCGTTGGACCCGTCGGCCTGTTGCAGCCGGTTGCCGACGCACTCAAACTCATCCTCAAAGAAGATCTGGTGCCGGAAAACGCCGACAAGTTGGTCTTCTGGTTCGCTCCGGTCTGCGTCGTCATGACCGCCTTCTGCGCCTTCATCGTGGTTCCCTTCGGACGCACGCACGCCATCACGGACATGAACATCGGTGTTCTCTTCATGCTCGGCGTCTCCTCGCTGGGAGTGCTGGGCGTGATCATGGCGGGCTGGGCGTCCAACTCGAATTACTCGCTGATGGGCAGCCTGCGCTCCGGCGCACAGATGGTGTCGTACGAGATCGCCATGGGCATGGCCGTGGTCTCCGCCGTGATGTTGACCAGCCGTAACGGCGTCGGAACCATGAGCATGATCGGGATCGTGCAAGCGCAGCTGGCGCAGCACACCTGGTTTGCCTTCTCGTTCTTCCCCCTCGGACTGATTGCGCTGGTGGTCTTCGCCATTGCAATGGTGGCCGAAACCAATCGCGCTCCTTTCGATCTGCCGGAAGCGGAAAGCGAACTAGTCGCCGGCTTCATGACCGAGTACAGCGGCTTCCGCTGGTCTCTGTTCTTCCTCGCCGAATACACCAGCATGATGGCCGTCAGCTCCATCGCCACCACGCTCTGGCTCGGCGGCTGGCTCCGTCCCTTCCCCAATCTGCTGGGCGGCAAGACCTGGGACACGGCGTTCTCGCTGGTTCCCGGTCTCACCTTCCTGGCGCTAGGGGCGCTGTGCTTCAACCGCCTCAGGAGCATGCCCCGCATCAAGGCGATGAAGCCGGAAGTCATGGGCCTAGCCGGTTTTGGCGCCTTTCTCGGCGCCCTCGGACTGTTCATGCTGGTGCCGGGCGTACGTGTGCGGGTCCAGGACATTTACTGGTTCACCATCAAGATCGGCTTCTTCATGTATCTCTACATCTGGTACCGCACGACTTTCCCGCGCTACCGTTTCGATCAGCTGATGAAAATCGGCTGGAAGGTGCTGCTTCCCATTTCGATCGGGGTAGTGATTCTTACGGCCTTGATTGGCGTGCGGCAAGAGTTGTTTGCTCTGGTATGGAGGTAATTCGATGAAAGTCGGCGAGTTTCTGAAAAAACTTTTACTGTTCGACCTGTTCAAAGGATTGGCGGTCACCTTCCGGCATCAGAACCCGGCTGATCTCGTGACCGAACAGTATCCGCTGGAGCGGCCGAAGATCGCCGAGCGCTTCCGCGGAGTACCGCGGCTGGTGAAGGACGAGAACGGCAACGACCTTTGCACCGCCTGCGGAGCCTGCGCGCTGGCCTGCCCGGAGAAGCTCATCAAGGTGAGCAGCGAGCGTAACCCCGAGACCAAAAAGAAGGTGCTCACCGAATTCGACTTCGATATGGGCCGCTGCATGTTCTGCGGTCTGTGCGAAGAGGCATGCAACACCGGGGCCCTCGACCTGTCGAAAGACTACGAAATTGCGCTCTACAGCCGCGAAGGAACAGAGCTGAACCGCACGCAGCTGGAGCAGGGCGTTCCGCGAAAGGTTTACGAGAAATGACGCCAGTTGCAACTCCGTTTTTCTTCTACTTTCTCTCGTTCATCGCGGTCTTCAGCGCGATCGTCATGGTGGTGAAGATCAATCCGGTGCATTCGGCGCTGGCCCTGATCGTCACCCTGCTGGCCTCGGCCGGCCTCTACCTGATGCTCTACGCGCCGTTCATGGCCGCGGTTCAGATCGTGCTCTACGCCGGCGGCATTCTCGTCATGTTCCTGTTCGTGATGATGCTGGTGAACATCGAGCAGCTGTACGTGGAAAAAATGATGAACAAGCAGTGGTTCACCGCTCTGGCGGCCACCGCCGTCCTCGCGGTGCTCATGCTGGGCGCACTCTGGCGCGGCGCCAAAACGCTGCCCCAGCACATCGTGAACCTGCCTGAACAGAACAACGTGCAACAGATCGGCCAGCTGCTTTACGGCCGCAACACCGGCTACTACATGTTCCCCTTTGAGATCGCCTCCATTCTTCTTCTGGTCGCGGTCGTAGGCGCCGTGGTCATGGCGAAGAAGAGGGTGTGAACATGCTGAATATTGGAACCGTGCACTACCTTGTCGTAGCAGCTCTGCTTTTCCTTATCGGAATGGTGGGTGTCATTACCCGTCGCAACGTGGTCATCATCTTCATGTCCATCGAACTGATGTTGAGCGCAGTCAACCTGAACCTGCTGGCTTTTTCCCGGCTTTACGGGCTGCATGGCCAGGTCTTCGCTATTTTTATTGCCGCCGATGCCGCTGCGGAAGCAGCGGTCGGGCTGGGAATCCTGATCGCCTTCTTCCGCAACCGTGCCACGGTGAACATGGATGAAGTCGATCTGTTGAAGTGGTAGCCGCGCGGGGCAGCGACCAGAGGGCCGTCTGTTGGCCCGTATCCGTCGCTTAACCGGCATAAACAGCTGAGTAAATCGAGTCATCATAGAGAGCTGAAATGTTTTTTCTTTCTACCATCTGGATCATCCCGCTGTTGCCTGCTACAGGCGCGGCACTGATGCTGCTTTTTGGACGGCGGCTCCCCAAGCCGGCGGTCAACGGCATCTGCGTGAGCATGGTCGCCATGACGTTCGTCTGGACCGTGCTGGCCGTCTTGCAATTCACCCATAGCGGCCTGCCTCGCTACGAGGAAGTGCTGTTTACCTGGCTGGGCAGCGGTAGCGGCAGCCATATGCTTTACACGCTGCACGGCGGCGGCACCGCCCCGTTTGTGGTCAACGCCGGTGTGCTGCTTGACCCGCTCAGCTGCGTCTGGCTGCTGTTTGTCACCGGCGTCGGAACGCTTATCCACATCTACAGCACGGGATACATGGCGCACGAAGGCGGCTACTACCGCTTCTTCGGATACCTGAACCTGTTCATGTTCTCCATGCTGACCCTGATTCTGGCCAACAACTATCTGATGATGTTTGTCGGCTGGGAGGGCGTCGGTCTGTGCTCCTACCTGCTGATCGGCTTCTACTTCCACAAGAAGTCAGCGTCCACGGCGGCCAACAAGGCATTCATCACCAACCGCATCGGCGACGCAGGAGTCATTCTCGGTTCGCTGACCATCTTCTGGCTCTTCGGAACCTTCGACTTTACGCGGGTCACGGAACTGGCGCGGGCGCAGTCGGGCACGCTGATGGGAACCACCGCGGTGATGGCGGCAACGATGCTGCTGTTCGTAGGAGCCTGCGGCAAGTCGGCGCAGCTTCCGCTCTACATCTGGCTGCCCGACGCCATGGAGGGCCCCACTCCGGTCTCGGCGCTCATCCACGCGGCCACCATGGTCACCGCCGGTGTTTACCTGGTGGCGCGCTCCAATGCGCTGTTCGTGCTGGCGCCGGAGACCATGAAGGTTGTCGCCGTTATCGGCGCGTTAACCGCAATCTTCGCCGCATCCATCGGCCTGGTGCAGAACGACATCAAACGCGTTCTCGCCTACTCCACGGTTTCGCAGCTCGGCTACATGTTCCTGGCACTGGGCGTTGGGGCATTCACCGCCGGAGTCTTCCACGTATTCACCCACGCATTCTTCAAGGCGCTGCTGTTCCTCTGCTCCGGCTCGGTCATCCACGCGATGAGCGGTGAGCAGGATATGCGGACCATGGGCAATCTGCGCAAAAAGATTCCGATCACCTACGCAACCATGCTGATCGGCACCCTGGCCATCGCCGGTGTCCCTGGTTTCGCAGGCTTCTTCTCCAAGGACGAAATTCTGTGGCAGACATGGTCGGCTCACAACGGCGCATTCCGCCCGCTGTGGTACCTCGGCTACACGGCCGCCATCATGACCTCGTTCTACATGTTCCGCCTGATCTACCTCACCTTCTTCGGAAGCTCGCGCATGTCGCACGAGGTCGAACACCACGTACACGAGTCGCCCAAGTCGATGACCGTGCCCCTGCTGATCCTGGCCACCTGCGCAGTCTTCGCCGGATACCTCGGAGTCTCGCCGAGCCTGGCAAAGTTCGTCGGCCTGCATGGCGATACCAACCGCTTCGAACACTTCCTGGCGCCGGTCTTTGACAACCCATCGACCAGGACCGCCGTCGCTGAGAGTGCCGCTCCGGCGGAAGAGAAGAAAGAGGAAGGCACGGCCACCGAGTACCTGCTGATGGCGCTCTCCATTGCCGCCGCCGGCGCCGGTTGGTGGATCGCCAAGGGCGCCTATGACAAGCAGGGCAAGTCAGTGCCGGAGCCGATCGCCGCAGCTTCGATGCCTGTCTATACAACTCTGCTGAACAAGTATTACGTGGATGAGTTGTACGACAAGCTCTTCACCGGTCGCAGCACAGTGGGCGGCGTGCGTCTTGGCGCCATCGGCGCGGGAGACGCACTCTGGAAGTTCGATGCCGAGGTGATCGATGGCGGCGTGAACGGAGCGGGCTGGTTCACGCGCCTCATGGGCATTCTCTCCTCCTGGTGGGATAAGTGGGTTATCGACGGGATTTGCGTCATGGGCCCAGCGGTGGTCGCGCGCGCGTTTTCCAAGCCCATTCGCTGGATTCAAGTGGGACTGGTGCAGTGGTACGCACTCGTCATGGTCTTCGGCGTTGCCGGATTCTTTGGTATTACCTGCTTCGGTAGGGGCAAACGTTTGCGGAGAACTCCGCAGGAATGGATTCAATGTACAACCACATTCTTTCGATCATCTTATTCACTCCGCTCGTGGGCGCAGTCGTGCTCATGCTCATCCCTGGTGAGCACAAGAACCTGATCCGTTGGGTGGCCAACATCTTTGCCCTGCTCGGCTTCGCGGTCTCTCTGCCGCTGGTTTCCTGGTTCTGGCAGGTAAAAGACCTGCCCGGCTTCAAGTTCGTGGAGGGCGCGCCCAATACGTGGATCCCCACGATTGGCGCCGGTTATTACCTGGGCATCGATGGCATTTCGTTCCTGCTCATCATGCTGACCACGTTCCTCGGAGTCATCGCAGTCCTCTGCTCCTGGACCGCGATCGATAACCGCGTCAAGGAATACTACGCGTGGTTCCTGGTGCTGCAGACCGGCATGCTCGGCGTCTTCATGTCGCTGGACTTCTTCCTGTTCTTCATGTTCTGGGAAGCCATGCTGGTGCCGATGTACCTGCTGATCGGAATCTGGGGCGGACCGCGCCGGCTCTACGCGGCGATCAAGTTCTTCCTCTACACCCTGTTCGGCTCCGTGCTGATGCTGCTGAGCGTGCTCTTCCTCTACATCTTCCATCACTCGCAGACGGGCGTGTACACCTTCAGCATCCAGGAGCTCTACCACACCGCGCCGCTGGTGCCGCAGGTTTACGGCACCACCGTGGCGGTGATCCTGTTCTTCGGAT
Organism: uncultured Acidobacteriota bacterium; assembly: GCA_963732315.1. Taxonomy (GTDB): domain Bacteria; phylum Acidobacteriota; class Terriglobia; order Terriglobales; family Acidobacteriaceae; genus TOLSYN. The sequence goes on along the minus strand of CAVSYY010000018.1, from coordinate 671,507 downwards.
TCTTCCTGGCCTTCGCCATCAAGGTTCCCATGTTCCCCTTCCACACCTGGTTGCCGGATGCGCACGTGGAAGCGCCCACCGCCGGATCGGTCATCCTCGCCGGCGTTCTGCTGAAGATGGGAACCTACGGTCTGATCCGCTTCTCGCTGCCGTTCTTCCCTGCCGTGGTGTTTTACCCTAAAGTGCGCCTCCTCATGATCGCGCTTTCCATCATCGGCATTATCTACGGCGGCCTGGTATCGCTGGTGCAAAAAGACATGAAGAAGCTGGTGGCCTACTCCTCGGTCAGCCACCTTGGCTTCTGCACCCTGGGAATCTTCGCCCTCAACGGCCCGGGATTGGCCGGCTCCGTTCTGCAGCAGATTAACCACGGCATCTCCACCGGCGCGCTCTTCTTGATCGTCGGCATCCTCTATGAACGCCGCCACACCCGCGACATCTCCGAGTACGGTGGCATCTCCACCATCATGCCGGTGTACGCAACCATCGCGCTCATCATGTTCCTGTCGTCGATGGGGCTTCCGTTGCTCAACGGCTTCGTCGGCGAATTCACCATCCTGCAAGCCGCTTTCATGGCCAATCACTACTGGGCCGCCTGGGCGGTGCCCGGAGTGGTGCTGGCCGCCGCCTACCTGCTCTGGCTCTATCAGCGGGTGTTCTTCGGCAAGGTCGAGAATCCCAAGAACGAAAAGCTTCTCGATCTGAGCAAGCGCGAGTTGGCTACATTCCTGCCGCTGGTGGCCGTGGCCCTCTGGATCGGTCTCTACCCCAAGCCGTTCTTCCAGATTCTCGATCAGCCTGTAACCGCACTGGTGGAGCAGATCAACCATCCGCAGGTGTACAACGCGCAGGGGCAACTGGTGCCGCTCGCAAACTATTCGGCCGCCGCGACGCAGCAGACCGCCAAGCTGGTACCGGCCCTCACGGCACCGAAAGCGGGACAATAGGACATGACCTTGGCTGCATTCTTCGATCACGTCGTTTCCGCCATTTACGGCGCTGGACTATCGCCTGGGCGCGCCCGTGATCGTGCTGACGTTGTTTTCCCTCGGCATTCTCTGTCTTGACCTGTTCCTGCCCGCCCGGCTGAAGCAGTTCAGCGCCATCCCGGCGCTCATCGGCCTTGGCGTTGCCGCCTACTACACGCGGGCCATTCAACAGATGCTGCCGCTGAGCGGCGAGTCCCTGCGCGGCTTTTTCGGCAGCCTCGTGCTCGATCCGTTCGCCATCTACTTCTACTACCTGTTTCTGGTGGGCGCCGCGGTCGCCATGCTGATTTCCATCAACTACCTGGAGATCGAGCGCGAAAACCACGGCGAGTTCTACGCGCTGCTGCTCTTCGCCGTCATCGGCATGATGTGCATGGCCGCCGGGTACGACCTGGTGCTGATCTTCATCGGCATTGAGCTGATGGCCATCTCCACCTACATTCTGGCCGGCTTCCTGCGCAGCAATCAGCGCTCCAACGAAGCCGCGCTCAAGTATCTTTTGCTGGGCGCGTTCTCGTCGGCCATCTTCGCCTACGGTCTCTCGCTGTTCTACGGAGTCTCCGGCTCCACCAACCTTGGCGATATCGCGCACGCGCTCACGCTGCGCTCGGCAGCCTATCCCAAAGATCCCATCGTCATCCTGGCGCTGCTGATGACCTTGGTGGGCATGCTCTTCAAGATCGCCGCCGCTCCGTTCCACATGTGGGCGCCGGACGTCTATGAAGGCGCGCCGACCAGCGTGACCGGATTCATGTCCGTCTCCGTGAAGGCCGCCGGCTGGGCCGTCATGCTGCGCATGCTTCTGTTCGGGCTCTATCCGCTGCGCGCCCTCTACGTGCCGATCCTGATCTTCACCGCGCTGCTTACGCTGACCACCGGAAACGTGGCGGCCATCACGCAGACCAACACCAAGCGCCTGCTGGCCTACTCCTCCATCGCCCACGTCGGATACATGCTGCTCGGCCTGGTCGCCAGTGACGGCGTCTCCAATCGCACCGGCATCAAGGGCATTCTCTTCTACCTGCTGGTCTACACCTTCATGAACATCGGCGCATTCGCCGTGCTCACCTCTCTGCGCCGCCGCAAGATCGTCGGAGACAATCTCGATGACATCGCCGGACTCGTCCAGAAGGCGCCGATCGAAGCCCTGCTGATGCTGGTCTTCCTGCTCTCGCTGGCCGGAATTCCGCCTCTGGCCGGCTTCTACGGCAAGTACTTCATCTTCCTCGCCCTGATCGAGACCGGCCATTACGCGCTGGCAACCGTCGCAGTGCTCTTCACGGTGGTGGCGCTTACTACTACCTGAAGATCGCCAACGCGATGTTCATGGGCACGGCCACCAGCGAGGAACCGGTTCCGTCCACCCCGGCCATGAACGTAGCGCTGCTCTTCTCCGCTGCGGCCACGGTCTTCATCGGGCTGCTGCCCAACGTCTTCATCCACGCCGTGGACTGGTCGCTCTCCAGCCTGGGCCCGGCCGGAATTGCATTGCTGAAGTAACCTTGCTGAAGTAATTACGCGGCATTCAATGTGCCACACGGCGGAAAGGCAGCTACCCTGCTTTTCCGCTTTCTTCTTGCCGCAATCATCCACGGCCATCTGTAGTACGATATGGCATATATCCAAAGAAACCTGCAAATATTGGCTACGGCCACGACGAGGGGCAAGTCCATGGCAAAGAGCGTCAATAAAGTCATCCTGGTTGGAAATCTGGGCAAAGATCCGGAGCTGAAGCACACCAGCAGCGGCACGGCCGTCGCCACCATGACCGTGGCCACCAACGAGCGTTTCAAAGACAAGAGCGGCGAATGGCAGGACAAGACCGAGTGGCACAACGTGGTCCTGTGGCAGCGCCTGGCTGAAATCGCCGCCGAATACCTGAAGAAAGGCCGCTCGGTCTATGTTGAAGGCCGCCTTCAGACCCGCTCCTGGGAAGACAAGCAGGGACAAAAGCGCTACACCACCGAAATCGTAGCCAGCGACCTCGTCCTGCTCGGCGGCGGGGACGCGGCGAAGACAGTGGCGGCCGTGGCTCCTCGCGCGGCAGCGACTTCGACCAGAGCCCCGGCGAATTCGACTCCGCTCCCTCGCGAGCCACCGAAATCACCGACGACGACATTCCGTTCTAGTTTTAGATTTTGCGTGATCGAGCCGGGCCGTGTCAGTGCGCGTACTTCACCGAGCACCCATACGGCCGGCTCGCCGTCACCAGCACCGGTTTGCCCGCCATCGACTCCTCCAGCGCGGCCGTTACATAATTGGTCGCGCCGGCAATGTCGGACTGCTCCACCGTGGGCTTGTTATCGATCGCCCCCTCGTAGATCAGTTTCCCCTGCGGGTTGATGACGAACATATGCGGCGTCGTCTTGGCTCGGTACAGATGCCCAAGATCGCCGCTGGGATCGAGCAGCACCGCCGTCGGGGCCGCGTTCATTCGCTTTACGTAGTCGTTCTCCTGCGCAGCCGTCACATAGCCCTGCTCGCCCGGAGCCGACGAGATCACCGTGAACCAGATCACTCCTTGGAATGGGCAGCAGGCTGCGGGGCAGTTCGGGCGCACCCGGACGCAAGCACAAGTACCCCCGCGCAGCTCGCCAGCAATCGGCCCATGGGACTGGCGCAGATGATAGGCTCAGCCTCCGGCAATCACAGCGCATCGCCTGCCTTACTTCTCCGCGGGCGAGGCCATGGCATTCGGCACATTTCCCTGGCTCTCCGCCGGGGGCGGCACATTCTCTGCCGGCGCCAGCAGTACATCGTTAATCGGCTGGCGGCTCTTCAGCAGGTCTGTCTTGATCTCCACCTTCTGATCCGGCTGCGGGTTGATATCCGCCTCGAACGATACGTATCCCGGAAGGGCGATCCTGATCCGGTGTGCGCCCGGCGGCACCAGGAGTGCCCGGCCGCCAATATTGAACTCCCCGACATGCCCGACAAACTGACCGTCCATAAAAACTGCGGCCCTCGTGGGGTTGGCCGAAATCTTAACCGTGGATGTCACGGCCGGCAGCGGCCGCGTGTCGCGCACCATGGCAACGCTGACAACCTTATCCTCTCCCGGACGGACAGTGATCTCTCTCGCAAAGTCCTGATATCCATCCTGACGGATCACGATGGTATGTTGCCCCGGCAGGAGCATGACCTGCTTGTCTCCTTTAAGTTCCTTCAAGTACCCCACGTACTCTCCGTCAATCCACACTCCGGATGTCTTATCAGCATGCGAATTACCCTCGAAGTGAACCTCACCCATCACCGCGTTGCCGGCGCGGCAAGCGGGCGGAAAGAACAGCGTAGCGACGAGCAGCGCACACGCCACGAGCAACAGCTTTGGCAGCGTTTTTTTCATATGTGCCTCCATCCTGGCTTTAGATGTAATAGGCAAGAGCCGTGCCAACCAATCGCTGAGTGACCTTTCGTAGAACCAGGCCGGTCAGGCGGATAAGTTTTGCCATCCGGGCAAAAAATGCACGCCCGCGCCGCACTTGTACAACTCCGAATCGGATATTCTTACCCAACGTGTTTTGGCGGAGGAAGACGAATGAAGAACATGAGCCCAAAATTCCTGATCGTGGGCCTGGGAACCGGAATTCTGGCGGGAGTTCTTTCCGGCCTGGTCGGAATCGGCGGCGGTGTAGTGATCGTGCCCGCGCTGGTCTACTTCGTCGGATTCAACCAGAAGCTGGCGCAGGGAACTTCGCTGGCCGTGCTGCTGCCTCCCACCGGCGCGCTCGCCTTCTGGCAATACTACCGGACCGGCAACGTCGATCTGCGCATGGCCGCGCTGGTCGTCCTCGGTCTGCTGCTGGGCGGATGGGTGGGCGCAGGATGGGCGCAGCAGCTCTCCAATACCGCGCTGCGCAAAGGCTTTGCCATCTTCCTCGTGCTCGCCGCCGTCAACATGTGGTTCGGAAAGTAAACCGCCGCAACTTTCGGCAGCCCGCGCACGTCTATCTAAGCTCCGGCCCTATACCGGCCTGCAGCTTGGTGTGGATTCTCAAATTTCAGCGATGGAGGATTCTCGTGATGCCGATTAAAGCGCTATTTCTCGACCTTGGCGGGGTTATGCTCACCAACGGATGGGACCGCAACTCGCGCGAGCTGGCGGCCCAAACCTTCGCGCTCGACCGCAAGGAGATGGATGACCGCCATCATCTCACCTTCGATACCTACGAAGCCGGCAAGCTCACCCTCGATCAGTATCTCAGCCGCGCCGTCTTTTACCAGGAGCGCAGCTTCACCCGCCAGCAGTTCCGCGATTTCATGCTCGCCCAGTCCCAAAGTTTTCCGGAGATGATCGCGCTGGTGAGCGCGCTCAAGGCCCGCTACAAGCTAAAAGTCGCCGTGGTCAACAACGAAGGCCGCGAGCTCAACCAGCACCGCATCCAGACCTTCCAGCTCAGCAGCTTTGTGGACTTTTTCATCTCCTCCTGCTTTGTCCACGTGCGCAAACCCGATGAGGACATCTACCGCATGGCGCTTGACATCGCCCAGGTTCCGCCCGCCCAGGTCGCCTACCTCGACGACCGCCTCATGTTCGTCCAGGTGGCCGAAACCCTCGGCATCCGCGGCATCCACCACACCAGCTACACAACCACGGTGGACAAGCTGGCCGCCCTCGGACTCGGGCTCGACGAACCGCGCCGCACTCCGCTCGACCTGGTCTGAATCAATCGAGGCTTCATCAGTCGAGGCTGCCCTGCTCCACCACGACGTTTTCACGCACAATCAGCCGATGCGCCGCCATCTCCCGCAGCTTCGGCAACACGCGCTGCACGTGTTCGTCGGTATCCACAAAGGTCACCACCACCGGGAGCCGTCCTCCGCCCTCGACCAGCGTCGCCGTCTTCAGGCGCATCCGTCCCATAAATCCCGCCACCGTGTGGTAGGCCACGGCCCCGGCCACGTTTTCTTCCCGCAAATACTGTAAGACCTCAAGATGCAATGAGCGGTGCTGCCACTGATCGTCCTCATGCAGGTACATGGTGATTTGAACGGCCATGGTGCGATCTCCTAGGCTCGGCTTTTCGTGGCTCAGTCCGGCGGTCATTATATGCTCCTCGCTATCATCGCACCGGCCAAAACGCCCACCAGGCACAGCAGGTTGTTGGCCAGCACGTTGTAGGCAAACAGCAGGTAGTGCCCCTGCTCAAAAAGCGAGAAGCTCTCAAAGGCATAGCTGGAAAACGTCGTATAGGAGCCGCAGAAGCCGATGGCGATCAACAGCCGCCAGCGCGGGTCGGGCAGCGCGCGCTCCGTGCTCCAAACCAGGAACAGCCCAAGGATGAAGCTGCCGGTAATGTTAATCAGCAACGTACCGTAAGGAAATAAGGCGGATACGGAGCGGGCGACGAAGCGGCCGACAAAATAACGGGAGCTGGCGCCGACGATGGCGCCCAGAGATATCCACAGGTAGGCAAGCACGATTCGGAGTTCTCCCTCAAATCAGATGTAGGAGTCATCAGCCGCACTCGCCAATTCAGTGCAACGGTTTAAGGCGAACTCCATCGCCCGTCTTATTCTAGCAACTCACGCCCATCCCATCCAGACCTCTTGCCGCAGCCCACTTTGTGCTAACGTTCTGCCATGAGCACGCCCCCGGTCATCTGGACCATTGCCGGCTTTGACCCCTCCAGTGGCGCCGGCATCACTGCCGACCTGAAAACCATCTCCAGCTTCGGCTGCTATGGCGCCGCCTGCATCACGGCCCTCACCGTGCAAAACACCCTGGGAGTCCGCCGGGTCGAGCCGGTCTCCCCCCAAACGCTCCGCGAAACTCTTCATGTTCTACTTGAAGATATTCCTCCAGATGCGATCAAAATAGGAATGCTTTCCACCTCCGGCGTGGCTTCGTTCGTAGCCGATTTTCTGGAAACTCTTCCCCTGCCCCGCTGCCCCATCATCCTCGACCCCATCCTGCGCTCCTCCTCCGGAGCCGAACTCCTCGATGCCGCCGGAGTGCAGATTTTAATCGCGCGTCTGCTGCCGCTCGCTTCCGTCGTCACTCCCAACCGCCACGAAGCGGCCATCCTCACCGGACTGGGCGCCGAAGACGCCGAAGGCGCGGCGACGGCCCTGCGCCAGATGGGCGCCGCAGCCGCCGTGGTCACCGGCGGCGATTCCTCCGCCCCAGGCGCAGTCCAGTGCTCCGAAGACGTGCTCGCCTATGGGGCGGCTGGCATGGAGTTCGTCGAAACGCTCTCGGCGCCCCGCATTCAGTCCAGCGCTACCCATGGAACCGGCTGCGCCTTCTCCACGGCCATCGCCTGCGGCCTCGCCCAGGGGCAGAGCATCCCTGCCGCCGTCACCGCAGCCAAGGCATTCATACGCAGGGCCATCGAGCGAGCCCCGGGACTCGGCCACGGCAAAGGCCCCATGGGACTCGACCGGGCAGCCAGAGACTAAGAACGGGCTCGCCTTTCGCCCGCAAAAGCCGCTGAATTTCCCGCTGAGATGGGTCAGAATCCACCGTTCCTGATTTTTCGCCGGGGAAGGCCAAGCGTGAGGATTAAGCATACCGGTCCCGTTTTGGCAAGCTCAAACGGGTAAATATTTCCGGTTGGGTTGACCTTGGCCCTGCGGATTCCCTACAATGACACCAGTACCGCCCTACGTCCAAGCCTTGGCAGTGAAAGTGCAAGGTAACAATTCATCGAGGTATTTGAATGCGACGAGTACTTACCCATTCCGTCTATGCTCTGCTTTTGCTAGCCGGCACAATGGGAGCGACAGCGGGACGTGAAACATTCATTCCGCCAAGTGCGCCAGCCTTTCTACCGATCCCCCAACAGACGCCAAAAGAGCTCACGCCATCCGCCAAGCCCTACCAGGTGGGCAGGGCGTCCTGGTATGGCGGATTATTCCAAGGCAAAGCTACCGCCAGCGGCGAAAACTACGACATGTACGATTTCACCGCCGCACATCGTGAACTCCCGCTGGGAACCTTCATCAAGGTCACCAACCTCACCAACCGGAAGTCTGTGATTGTCCGCGTGAATGACCGCGGCCCATTCTTCCCAGATCGCATCATCGACCTATCCTTCAGCGCGGCCCGCAGCCTCGGAATGCACCAGAACGGCGTGGAGAAGGTCCGCATCGACGTTGTCAATGACCAGGATGCGGAGATGGCGATGGCCAAGCAGCCCGCCCTGCGGCACTAGACGACACCCTCACCGATCCGAGTTTAGCCCTGCGGCCTCAGCGCTGCGGGGCTTTTGCTTTTTTCCCGCGATGCTGCCTCGGCATTCCTCCATTGTGCATGGAATCGGCTATGCTGGTTCCATGCACAATGGCCGGGATCATTTGATTGTCGCGCTCGACTCTCCCGACGCGGAGAAGGCGCGGGCGCTGGTCCAGAAGCTGGGCTCAAGCGTCAGCTTTTACAAGGTAGGAAAAGAGCTTTTCACCGCCGCCGGCCCCACCATCGTCCGGGAACTTGTCGCCGGCGGGAAAAAAGTCTTTCTCGATCTCAAATTTCACGACATCCCCAACACCGTCGCTGGAGCCGTCCGCAGCGCTGCCTCGCTCGGTGTCTCGCTGCTCACCGTCCACGCCTCGGGAGGCGCCAAAATGCTGCAGGCCGCAGCCGAAGCGGCGGCCCAGTCGGAGACCAGGCCCACAGTCCTGGCCGTTACCGTCCTCACCTCGCTCTCCGAAGCCGAACTCGAAGAGATCGGCGTCCCCGGCAGCGTCGAAGCCCAGGTTCTCCGTCTGGCCACGCTGGCCGTCCACGCCGGATGCGGCGGCATCGTCGCCTCCGCCCAGGAAGCCTCTTCCCTGCGCCAGGCGCTCGGCACCGCATTCACCCTCGTCACCCCCGGCATCCGTCCCGCCGGAAGCGTGGCCGCCGACCAGGCCCGCGTCGTTACCCCGGAGGCTGCCATCCGCGCCGGAGCCGATTACCTCGTCGTCGGACGGCCCATCAGCGCGGCCGACGATCCCGCCGAGGCTGCCCGCGCCATTCTCCGCCAGATCGAACTTGCTTTTTAGCTTTTCAGCTGGCCGGGCTTCCGAACCGCTTGCCGCGCCTCCCCGCGCGCACGCCTGTACATTTTCCACTTGATAGAATGGTGAGGCCTTGAAACCGTACCGACACTGGATTCTTTTCGCGCTTCTCTTCCTGCTCCCGGCCATCGCGCTGGCCCAGGCTGCGCCCGGCACCCAAACCGTCCTGGTCTTTCCCTTTGAAAACTCCACCCACCAGCCCGGACTGGAGTGGATCAGCGAAGCCTTTCCCGAGGTCCTCGGCCAGCGCCTCAACACCCAGTCGCTGTTTCTCATCAGCCGCGAGGATCGCCAGTACGCCTTTGATCGCATGGGGATTCCGGTCAACCTCCATGCCTCGCGCGCCACCCTCTACCGCATCGCCACGCAGTTGGACGCCGACTTCATCATCCTCGGCAGCTACTCCTATGACGGGCAAACCTTCACCGCCCGCGCCCAGGTACTGGACATGAAGGCCCTGCACCTCTCGCAGGACCAGGTCGAGAGCGGCCCCCTGAACCAGTTCAACGCCATCCAGACCGCGCTCGCCTGGGACGTGCTCCGGCAGATGCGCCCCAAGTTCAGCGAGCCCCGCGACGAATTCCTCCTGCGTGCGCCCGCCATCCGCCTGGATGCCTTCGAAAACTTCATCCGCGGCGTTCTGGCCGCCTCCGGCGGCGACAAACTCAAATATCTCAAGACCGCCGTCACCATCGATCCCAACTATGCGCAGGCCATTCTGCTGCTGGGCAAAACCTACTTCGCCGCGCGCGACTACGAATCGGCTGCCCTCTGGTTTGCCAAGTTTCCCTCCACCGACGACTCCTTCAGCGAGGCCAGCTTCCTGCTCGGCCTCTCCGAATATCATCTCGGCCACTTTGAAAAAGCCTCGGCGGCCTTCAAGGCTACGTCCGAGCGCTTCCCCCTTACGGAAGTACTCAACAACATCGGCGTGGTGGAGAACCGCCGCGGTCATCACGAGGCCGCCGCCTACTTCCAGAAAGCTGTGGATGCCGATCCCTCCGACCCCGACTACCATTTCAACCTCGCCGTCGCGCTCTTCCGCAAGGGCGATCTACCCGGCGCGCAGCGCCAGCTCCGCGAAACCCTCACCCTCCGTCCCGCCGACACCGAAGCTCGCCTGTTCCAGGAATCCATCTCCGTAGCCAGCCCGCTTCCCGCGGTCCCGCTCACCCGCATCAAGCAGAATTACGACGAGAGCTCCTATCGCCAGCTCGCCGTTGAGTTACAGAATGCTATCGATGACTCGATTCGCAAGGCCAAGCCCGCCATGCAGGCTTCGCTCCACCTCGAACGCGCCCGCGAACTCCTCGCCGACGGCGCCGCCAGCGAGGCGGAAAATCAGTTCCGCGAATCGCTCACCCAACAACCGGCCAATGCCGAAGCGCTCGCCGGTCTCGCCCACTCCCTGTTGGTCGAAGGCAAGTTCCCCGAAGCATGCCGTCAGGCCAACGCCTCGCTCATCTTGAAGCCCGGTGCCGAAGCCTACCTTGTCCTCGCCCGCGCGGCACTCCACGACCATAACCGCGCCGGAGCTCAGGAATTTCTGCAGAAGGCGCTCGCACTCGACCCCGCCAACCAGGATGCCAAATCCGTCGCCCAGGAGCTGCAGAACCAGCCCGCCGATGAGCTTCCGGCGCGGCAGTGATTGCACAAAGCCCGCATCGGCGTTAGATTGGAGCCGTCTCCCGGAGGTAGCATGAAACGCCATCTTCCGCTCGCCGTTGCGTTTCTGCTGCTCCTCGCAGCGCTTCCGGCCGCCGCGCAAATCCTGCGCCTGCGCATCGACGGCACCATCCAGCCCATCGCCGCCGAGCGCGTCTCCCGCGCGGTGGACGCCGCCTCATCGCGTCACGCATCTGCCCTGCTCATCGAGCTCGACACCCCCGGCGGCCTGCTCGACTCCACCCGCGACATGGTCGCCAAAATCGAAGCTTCTCCCGTTCCCGTCATCATCTTCGTCGCGCCCAGCGGAGCCCGCGCCGCATCCGCCGGATTCTTCATCCTCGAAGCCGGCGACGTCGCCGCCATGGCCACCGGAACCAACACCGGAGCCGCTCACCCAGTTACCATCGGCGGCGGCCAGCCCGACGACGTCATGAAGACCAAGATCGAGAATGACTCCGCGGCCTTCCTCCGCTCCTACGTCTCACGCCGCGGACGCAACGCCGAGGAGGCCGAAAAAGCCGTCCGCCAATCCGTCTCCTGGACCGACACCGAGGCCCTCAACCTCCATCTCATCGACCTCACCGCGCACGACCAGGCCGATCTGCTCCACCAACTCGATGGCCGCACCATCCAGCGCTTCAACGGCACCTCCCAAACGCTCCACCTCGCCGGCCAGTCCGTAGTCGATCTTCCTCCGACGTTGCGCGAGCAGATCCTCGGCTGGCTCATGGACCCGAACATTGCCTTCCTCGTTCTGGTTATCGGAGCTCTCGCCGTCTACGTCGAATTCACCCATCCCGGCGCGGTTGTTCCCGGCGTCGTCGGAGTTCTGTTCATCCTGCTCGCCGTCTTTGCCCTCAACCTGCTGCCCACGCGCTTTTCCTCGCTCGCGCTCATCGCCCTGGCCTTCGTCCTCTTTGCCCTGGAGGCCAAGTTCGTCTCCCACGGCATCCTCACCCTCGGAGGCATCGTCGCGCTCACCCTCGGAGGCCTTCTTCTGGTCGATGGCCCCATCCCGCAGATGCGCGTCAAGCTGATCGTGGCCCTTGCCGTCAGTCTCCCCTTCGGACTCATCACGGCCTTCCTCATGTCGATTGCCTTTCGCGCCCGCCGCAACAAAGTCGTCACCGGCTCTCAAGGCATCGTCGGCGAATTCGGCGTCGCCTGCACCGACCTGACCCCCAGCGGCAAGGTCTTCGTCCACGGCGAGCTCTGGAACGCCCACTCCGCCACCCCGCTGCGCTCCGGCGCACCCGTCCGCGTCGTCGCTATCCGCCAGCTCGAACTCGAAGTCGAACCCACCACCTAGCGCCAAACCGGCCTGATCATCGGCGGTGGGTCAATTAAGGAGAAATGTGAGAATATAGACGCCTGTGCTGCGGGAATGGCTCTCGGGGTTCTCGCCGCAGTGGCGGGACACATTCGTCGCCGGTCGAGCCGCCTGACGCAAATGGGGGAGATACGATGCCAACAGGTCACGTTCAACTCTGGAAGGGTTCTAGTTTCAACATCGAACGCAAAAAGGGGAAAGCTCCCGGCACGGTGATCTTCCATTTCTCCGGACCCTTCACTGCGCGCGATATGTTCGGCTCCCTCTCACCGGAAGCGATGCATAACCTTTTCGAATCCCAATCGGACGAGGAGCCGGCCATTTCCATCTTTGACCTGACCGATGTTCCCTATATGGATTCGTCTGGGCTGGGCATGATCATCAGCCAGTATGTCCGGTGCCAGGCCAAGGGCCTGCGGATGGTTGCCGCTGGAGTGGGCCCACGCGTCCTGGAATGGTTCAGACTCACCAAACTGGACACGTTCATTCCCATGGACGCCACTGTTGACGAAGCCGAGGCCCATGCCTTGCAACTGCCACAGCCCCGGCCGCTCCATCCGGACGTATTGCGGTTCCTCGGCGAGGGCATTTGAGCCATAAGGCCACTGAATCATCCGGGCTTACCGACAACCTGACCGAGTTCGATATCGAACCCATCGCCTAACGCGGGTGGCCCGCTATGGGCGATGGTTTGGCCATCTACACATCCTGCCCCAGCGCGTTCTTCAGCGGTCTCTGCAAGGCAAAGATGGCCAGCCCCGCCACCACGCCCAGCACGGCCAAGCCGAAGAAGAACGATTGCCGCGAGATTCTTTCGTAGTAGGTGCCGAGGTATCCGGACAGAAGATTTCCCAGGAAACTGGAGAAGAACCACATGCCCATCAGCATGCTCACCAGGCGCGCCGGCGCAACCTTGGTCACCAGCGACAGGCCAATGGGTGAGAGATAAAGTTCGCCCATCGTATACACGGCCGTGCAGCTCACCAGCCACAGGAAGCTGATTCGCTGGTCGGGGCGCATTCCCGCCGTAATGTACATCAGCGGCAAAAACGAGATGCCGAGCAGGCCGCAGCCGATGGCCATTTTGGCGATGCTCCCCGGTTCCTTGCGCCGCCTCGATTGCCAGCTCCACCCCATGTTCAGGAACGGCGTGAACAGGAAGATGAACATCGGGTTGATGGCCTGGAACCAGGTGGAAGGCATCTCCAGCCCGAAGATGTGCCAATCCGTGTTGCGGTCCGCGAACAGCTGGATGGTGTTGCCCTGCTGCTCGTAAACGCCCCAGAAGATCACGTTCAGCATGCACAGCACCACCAGGCCGGCAATCGCCTTCCACTCCGCCGAAGTAAGCGGCTCAGGCTCGGTGTGCGTCTGCCTGGCGCGCGTCAACTGGTCTTGCGCCAAAAACTTCTGCCCCCAGAGATAGAGAAGCAGTCCGGCGATCATGCCCACGCCAGCAGCGGCAAAGCCGTAGTGCCAGCCAAGCTTTTGGCCCAGCGTTCCGCACACCAGCGGAGAAAAGAAAGCGCCCAGGTTGATGCCCATGTAAAAGATGGTGTACGCGCGGTCGCGTCGCGGGTCTCCGGGAGCATAGAGGCTTCCGACCTGGGTAGAAATATTGGGCTTGAAGCAACCGTTCCCGGCGATGATGAATAGCAGGCCGAACAGAAACATCGATTCCAGCGCCATCAGGAAGTGCCCAATCGCCATCAGCACGCCGCCCAGCACCACCGTCTTGCGCTGCCCCAGAACACGGTCCGCCAGTATCCCTCCGAAAAACGGCGTAAAGAACACCAGTCCCGTGTAGAGTCCGTAGATCTGCGAAGAAAGCGGCTGCACCTTCATCGGCCCGAAGACGGCTTCGATCACGTGCTGCAGCCCCATGAAGCCGAAGACGTGCGAGGTTCCCGCATGGATGCTGTTGATAAGGTAGTTCACCATGTACAGCACCAGGATCGACCGCATCCCGTAGTAGGAAAACCGCTCCCACATCTCGGTGAAGAACAGCACGAACAACCCAGCCGGATGGCCGAGAATCGTTTTTTGATCGCGCACCGTATCGGCAGGCGACAGCGAGCCTGCCACGCCACTCACAACGCCGCCTGCGTCCGTATCGCTCACGCCCCGCTCCTTCAATCAATCCTATCCCGGAGAGGATTTCCGCGCCAAAGGTCGTGCGGGTGGCCCATGCAAGGCAGAATGTGGGGCATCAGCCGGCATTATCGCTGCACACCTTTCCGCCAGCGCTCGACACACTGAGTTAGGTGCTCTTCCATGCGGGGGAGGGTGCGGCGCTCGTCCCAGGTTTCATTGGCATACTGGCTCGCTTGCTGGCTCATCCGGGCGAGCGTCTCCGGACTGCTGGAGAGTTGATCGATTGCGGCGAAGAGCGCATCGGCATTCTCCGGCTCTACGACCACGCCTGCCTGAGAATTCAGCACCGCGCGCGCCACCTCGCTTTCCGAGTTCACCGAGGCGATCACCGGGCATCCGGCGCAGAGCAGGGTGACGGTTTTGGAGGGAAAGACAATGTTGGAGACGATGCGCTGCTGCGTGATGAGAGCGATGCCTGTGGCGGCGAGCATCTGCTGGAATTCTTCGGCGGGCAGCAGCGGGAGGATTTGGACGTTAGCGAGCTGGCGGACGCGCGCCTGCTCCTCCAGTTGGGGACGCATTGCACCGTCGCCGACGAACAGGTATTGGAGGTCGGGGCGCTGGCGCGAGCGCTCGGCGGCTTCGAGAATCACCTCCAGGCCTTGCTTGACGCCCATGTTGCCGGAGTGGGAGACGATGAGTTTGCCCTGCAATCGGTAGCGCTGGCGGAAGGCTTCGGCGTCACAGCGCTCGCGCACGGTGTAGAGTGCGGAGTCGGCGCGCGGCGGAAAGAGGACGACTTTGGCGGGATCGATTCCCTTCCCGTCGTATCGTTTTTCCAGGATGCGCTGCCGCATGCCTTCGGTGATGGTGGCGACCAGCGAGGCGCGCTGGTAGGCGAGGCGCTCGACGCGATAGAGCGCCTCGATCAATTTTTGCCCCTTCATCATGCCGAGTTCGACAGCGGCGTCGGGCTGCAGGTCCATCACGTCAAAGACCAAGGGCACGCGCCACAGGCTGGCGAGGGTGGAGGCGGTGAGGGCCAGACCGACTGGCGGAGAGATGGCGTAGATGAGGTCAGGCCGCTGGCCGGACAGAGCGCGCGCGAAGGACGACGCGAGGTACGAGGCCTCGTGCAGGATGCGCTTTTTGCTGTTGACCACCTGCGGCACGTACATCCAGGAGCGGAGAATGGTGACGCCGTTGCGCTGCTCGCGCTGGTAGAGCTTGCCGCGATAGGGCTGGGGCACACGCCACTCGGGATAGTAGGGCGGCCCGGTGCAGATGGTGACCTGATGCCCGCGCGCGGCGAGGTATTCGCAGCGCCAGATGTTGAAGGCGGCGATGCCGGTCTCATCCGGCCAGTAGTTGATGCTGAGAACTAGAATGCGCATCATTATGATCCGACGAAGCGGGCGTAAAAGCTGCGGGCAACGCCGGTGTCCGTAGTGCCGCGGATGATGGCTCGTCCGTCTGGAAACAGGGTCATCTCGAAGGGCGGGCGCAGGAACTTCAACACATATTCGGTGTAACGAACTTCTCCGTGCGGCGCCAGACGGGCCTGGAGCGCAGGGAAATCGATGGGGCGGCTGCGCTCGTGGATCTGTACCGAGTTGCGCCCGCACAGCGAGATGTGGGGATGAGCGCGCCCGGCCAGATAGGGAAACTCGCGCCTCTGGCAGACGCTGCAATCGGAGCGCGGCTGCGCGGTTCGGATTTCAGAATGTTCGTTATGCCAGGCATCCAGGGAGAGCAGCGTGCGGCGCATCGCGCTGCGCGCGCCCACCAGAAGCTTCATCGCCTCGGTGACCGCCAGCGAGGCGACCAGATTGACGGCGGAGTTAAGAATGCCTCCGGTGTCGCAGGTTTCCACGGCTCCGCCCGGAGGATGGGGAAACACACAGGCCAGGCAGGCAGTTTCACCGGGAAGAATGTTGAGGGTGACTCCGTAGCTGGCCACGGCGGCGGTGTAGATCCAGGGACGCTGCTCGCGCACGGCATAGTCGTTGAGCAGGTAGCGGGTTTCAAAGTTGTCGGTGCCGTCGAGGATGAGGTCGGTGGCTTCGAGAAGGTCCTCGCAGTTATCCGGCGTGAGGTCTTCGACGTGGGGCTCGACGGTGACGGTGGAGTTGATCTGCTGCAGTTTGCGGGCGGCGGCGATGGCCTTGGGCAGCGACTCGGCGGCATCGCTCTCATCGAACAGGACCTGGCGCTGCAGGTTGCTGGGCTCAATGTAGTCGCGGTCGATGATGCGGACGTAGCCCACGCCGGCGCGCACCAGCAGCGAACTGAGGACCGATCCGGTGGCTCCGCAGCCGACGATGACAATGCGGGAGCCTGCCAGCTTGCGCTGGCCTTCCGCGCCGATACCGGGAAAGAGAAGCTGCCGTGAGTAGCGTTCGTCTGCTGCCTGCATGGTTCCATGATAAATGCTGAGTTGTGTGTGCAACAGCTGGGTGCGGCTTGGCGTTGCGGCGGAGGGGGTGGTTTCCGGCCCATACTGAGATTCGACGCCGCTACCTTCCGCTACCCCCGGGCATCCTAATAGGAGAGGTGGGCTTTGCGCGGCAGCGCGCGCCGCCCGAATGGAGGATAGGCGAATGTTCAGGAAGCTCTGGTTAGCGTTGCTCTGCGCAGTGGTGGGGATGGTGGCTGCGCTGCCGTTGATGGCTGCGGTTCCCGTGGCCGGGGAACAGGCGCCGCGGTTCACACTGACATCAGAAGATGGGACTCCGGTGAGCCTGCAGGACTACTTCGGCAAGTGGGTGGTGCTCTACTTCTACCCGAAAGACTTCAGCACCGGCTGCACCCTGGAGGCGCAAAACTTTCAGCGCGATATGGAAAAGTACCGGAAGCTAAACGCGGTCATCCTGGGCGTGAGCGTGGACAATCCGGACTCGCACCAGCGGTTTTGCGCGAAGGAAGGGCTGAGGTTCAAATTGCTGGCTGACACCGAGCACGAGGTGGCGCAAGAATACGGCACACTGGCCTATACGGGAATCACCAAGGCCTCGCCGGGTGCGTTCGTAATCGCGCCCGACGGCAGGGTTGCCCGCGTGGCACGGAAGACGTTTCTGATTGCGCCCGACGGCAGGATCGCCCTCGTTTTCGACAACGTGCAACCAGCCGAACATAGCGCCGAGGTGCTGTCAGCGCTACGGGACCTGGAGAAGAAATAGAGAGATCCTTCCGCACGGCGCGGGAGGACGTCGCGCCATGCGGGGGGACGTTCTGCGAGCGGCTGCTACGCGGCCAACTTCTGCTCCGGCGTGGTAGTCACGGAGTGGCCGGGTTCGTGCTTGGGGCGGTGGGCCAGCAACGGCAGCACGAGCGAGCACACCATCACGATGGCGATGACGTGGATCGCAGGCTGATACATGCCCGTGGTCTGCCGGACGCGGGCGATGAGAATGGGCGATGGAACCGCTCCAGCGCCCCAGGCCAGCAGAATCCAGCCGTAGATTCCGCCCATGAACTTTGCGCCGAAGAAGTCGGCGGTAAATGACGGCATGGTGCCGAAGCCGCCGCCATAGCAGAGGCCGACGGTAGCCACCGCCGCGGTGAACATCGCCGCGGTGTGCAGGTGGGGCAGGCTGAAGAAGACGCCGACCTGAATCAGGTACAACAGGAAATAGACGCGGGCGCGGCCCAGGAAGTCGGAGACAGCAGCCCAGAAGACACGGCCGAGTCCGTTGAAGATGGAGATGACGCCGACGATTCCCGCGGCGGTGACGGGCGTGAGTCCCACCAGTTGCTGGGCCATCGGCGAGGCTTGGCTGATGACCATGATTCCCGCCGAGACGTTGAGGAAGAGCATGAACCACAGCAGCCAGAACTGCGGCGTGGACATCGCTTCCTTGACCGTAAAGTCATAGGTGGAGGCGGCCTTGGAGACGGCCGAGCGCGGCTCCCATCCTTCCGGACGCCAGCCCTGCGGCGGATTCTGATAGAACTGTGCGGTGAGCACCACGACCACCAAGTAAACGATCCCCAGGGTAAGGAAGGTGGCCGGCACGCCATAAGCGAGGATCTCGCGAGCGGCGAGCGGGCTCATGACCAGCGCGCCTGCGCCGTAACCGCAAACGGCGACTCCGGTCATCAGGCCGCGGCGGTCAGGGAACCATTTGACCAGCGTGGCCACGGGACAGATGTAGCCCATTCCCATCCCAATGCCGGCCAATACACCGTAGCCGAGATAGAGTCCGCCGAGGGAGTGATGGGCAGCGGCGAACGCGGCCACCATATAGCCGGCGCCGTAAAGGATTCCGGCAACGGTGGCGACGCGGCGCGGGCCAACGCGATCCTGCCAGAGTCCACCGATGATGGTCCCTACCCCAAGGAAGAGGACCGAGAGAGTGAAGGTGAGTGCGACCCTGGTGAGCGTCCAGTGTTCGGTGCTGATGAGCGGTTTGACGAATACGCTCCAGCCGTACACCGCGCCCAGGCAAAGCTGCATGAGGACCGCCGCAACGGCGATTCCCCAACGGTTAGCGAGACGATCTGTGGCCATGGCTGATCTCCATTTCTTAGTACGATGACAGAGCAGATCGGTCAGCCGGCCAGCTTTGACGCATTCGCAAACTTAGCGAAATGTTCCGATATTTCGAATCCAGTTGCGAACTTGAATTCCTAACCGCGCGCGTTGCCCTCCTCTCAGTTTCCTAAACATATCGACATATGTCGATATGGCAATTTCTATCCGGCCCGCTGCAGTGGAACGGCGGCCAGCCGCTCGGCGCCCGAGTAGATCACAAAGCGGCGTCCGCGCAGGAAGCCGATGAGCGTCATGCCGAATTCGCGCGCCAGCTTGACCGCCAGGTCGGAGGGCGCCGAAACCGAGGCGAGCACCGGAATGCCCGCCACCAACGCCTTCTGCGCGATCTCGAAGCCGCCGCGCCCGCTCACCATCATCAGCGAACCGGAAAGCGGCAGGCGGTCATGGGCCAGCGCCCAGCCGATGGCCTTGTCCACCGCGTTGTGCCGGCCTACGTCCTCGCGCAGCACCTGCAGCTTGCCGCTGAGGCTGAACAGGCCGGCGGCGTGCAGCGCGCCCGTCCGGCTGAAGACCGCCTGCTCGGCTCGCAACTGATCGGGCAGGCGGCAGAGCACCTCTGGATCGACGCTGCAGTTCGTATTAGGCGGTGAGATGTCACGCACGCGCACGGCGTCAATGGAAGCCTTGCCGCAGACTCCGCAGCTGGAGGCAGCGTAGAAGTTGCGCTGGCTGGCCTTGAGATTGAATTCGACGCCCTCGGCCAGATCGATCCGCACGCGATTGGCTCCGCTCTCGGTGGCGCCATCGGGCAGAACACCGGGCTCGTGGCGCACGGAGGCGATCTGGGTACGGCTGGTGATCAGACCTTCGCTGAAGAGAAATCCCGGCGCCAGTTCCAGGTCATGGCCGGGGGTTCGCATGGTGACGCTGACGGGAAGTTCGCCGACGCGGATCTCCAGCGGCTCCTCGGCGACCAGATAGTCGTCGAAGGGACGCAAGACACCCTCGCTCCATTCCTTGACTCCGGTTACCGACACCATGCGTGGGATCAACGACAACTCCTTATGGTGCGCTGCGCGACGGGTACGGGCCAACAGCCGGCCCTCCCGCCGCGGGCGCTGGGCTAGGCGGCGATTTTGCCGCGCGCCTCCTCGCTGCCGGCCTCAAGGCAGGTTCCTCCAATGAGTTCCACGGTTGCGTTGTAATCGGGCACGCCGCTGGGGTCGAGGCGTCCGGCGGGGATGATCACGTTGGCCTCCGGAAAGTGTGCTTGCAGACAGCCCGGCTTGATGCGGTCGATGCGCGCGCGACCGGCGAGCGAGCCGTGCTCGTTGCGCAGGGTGATCTCGTCTCCGTTCTTCAGGCCCAGGCGGCCGGCGTCCTGGGCGGAGATGAGGATATCGTCGCGGCTGGCGCCGGTAAGCGGGTCCTTGTCGGCCATCACCATGCTGTTGAACTGCTTGCCGCGGCGGGTGGCCACTAGGAACTGGCCCGGCGGCACGGACTCCTCCGGCAGCGCCACCACGCTGAAATGACCCAGCCCGTCGGGAGTCAGGCAGCAATCCACCAGCAAGCGCGGCCCGCCGTACTGGAACTGATCGCCCTTTTGCCGCAGGTTGGCAATTCCCTTATAGGTAGGGCAGACACGGTCGATTTCATTGCGGATATCCTGCGTGTCGCGCCAGGGGAAGACCAGCGCGGCACGCTCGGGATACATCTTGCGGGCGACCATCACCGGAATCTCCCATTCGTCGCGGGTGTCGCCGGGACGCGGTCCGGGAATCTCCGGGCTGTAGATGACGCGGCGCTCGGTGCTGGTTTCGGTGCCTCCGCCGCGCTGCTCGTAACGGGTGCGCGAGGGCAGCAGCACCACGGTATCGGCGGGCTCGACAAACATGGTCGGGTTGGCGACGATGTCCTGATGGATGCGCAGCTTGATTTTGCCCAGAGCGTGGTCGACCAGATCGGGCTCCGGCAGGGTTGCCTTGAAGTTGCCGCCGCTCTGCCAGAGGGCGTCGATCTCGCCGCGTCCGGCGGCCAGCACCATGTGCGCGGCGGTGAGTCCCTTCCACGAAGGCGGCTCAAAGCCCCACTTCTCGGGAGTGGCGAACGTTTTGGCGTTGGCCTCGTTCACCGGAAAGCCCATGACATAGGCGCTGGGCATGCCGCCCATTTCGGCTCCGCCCTGCACTCCGCTGTGGCCGCGGATCGGCATCAGGCCGGTGTGCTCGCGTCCGATGTTTCCCTTGGCGAGCTGCAGGTTGACGATGGCGCGCACGTTCTCACTGCCATAGGCGTGCTGGGTGATGCCCATGCTCCAGACGATGATGGAGTGGCGCGCCTTGCCGAAAGCTTCGGCGAATCGCATCATGTCCGAGCGGGTGAGGCCCGAGCTGCTCTCCAGCGTCTCCCAGGAGAGGCTGCGGACTTTGGCTTCGGTCTCGCTCCAGCCGCTGGTGCGCCGACTAATGAAGTCGCGGTCGATCCAGTCGCACTCGATGAGGTGTTTGAGCACACCGGAAAAGAAGGCGATGTCGCCACCGGCGTGAATCTGGAAGTGATCGTCGGCGATCTTGGTGCCGAACAGCGCGCTCTCGGTGACCGAGGGAATCCAGTAGCGGTCCAGCCCCGGCTCCTGATAGGGATTGACGACGAAGACCTTGGTTCCGGCCTTTTTGGCGTAGTGCAGATACTTGGTGGCCACCGGCTGATTGTTGGCCAGATTGGTACCGACCAGAACCACCAGGTCAGCGCCGATCCAGTCCGAGTAGGAACAGGTGGTGGCGGCACAGCCTACGGTAGCGCTGAGGCCAGAGGTGCTGGGCGCATGGCAGATACGGGCGCTGGTATCAACATGATTGGTGCCGAGAAAGCGCGCGACTTTCTGGTGGGCATAGTAGGCTTCGTTGGTGAGCCCGCGCGAGGTCATATACCAAGCCAGGCGCGTGGGATCGACTTCGCGCAAGGCCGCGGCGACGCGTCCGATGGCTTCATCCCAGGAGATGACGCGGAAGCCCTTGTCGCCCTTAGATCGCACCATGGGCGCGGGCAGGCGTCCCATCTTTCGCAGCTTTCGCTCGGAGAGTCCACGCAGAGTGGAGGCATCCTCGAAGAGGTGCGCGTCCATGGCCGGCATGGTGTTGAGCCGCAGCAACTGCAATCGCACGGAGCAGAGGTGAATACCCTTCATCGTCCAGTCGTGCATGCCGCTGGTGCCCAGCGAGCAGCCGTCGCAGCAGCCGTCGCTCAGGATGCGAAAGGCATAGCCCAGGCTGTCGCGGTTCTCCCAGACCGAATCCAGAATGTCGCGGTAATTGTTGGGGTGTTGTTGATTGAGACCGTAAGGTACGAGGCTGACCCAGTTTCGCTTGTTGACCTTCTTGGCCCTGTCTTCGGCAAACTCTGCCATTGAGGCCTCCTTCGGCACAACGTGGTGCCGGTCGCAGGTTGCCCTGTGTTGCCGTTTGAATTGGACGGCGAGTTAAGGGAAATAGTTTCCCAGGGATTAAAAGCTCGTAGCCCAAACCTGCAAAATCATCCGTTTAGATATATTTTCTGTTCTGGGGAACTCAGAACTTCAGCTGCTTGCCGATGCTTTCGGGGATGAGGCGGATGACTGTCATGATCCAGCGCCAGCGGCCGGGGACGTAGAGGATGTCGCGGCTTCCCCGCTCGATCTCGCGATAGATGGCGCGGGCTACGTCCGCCGGGTCGGCGAACTTCGTACTGCCGGGCATGTGCGTCGTCATGGGCGTCGCCACGGGCCCCGGCTTGATGGTGAGCACACGGACCCCGGCGGAGTAGAGCTTGGCGCGCAGTCCCTGGACAAACAGAGCCAGCGCGCCTTTGGCCGTGCCATAGATATAGTTGGAGCGCCGCGCGCGGTCTCCGGCCACCGAGGTGATGACCGCAATGCATCCCCGGGGTTGCTCAGTAGCGCCACGCGCGGCCAGCACGAGTGAGAGCCGCGTCAGCAGAGAGACCGCGCTGGTGAAGTTGGTGTTCAACTCGGCGAGCGTGATCTCGGGCGAATCCTCCGCTCGTGCCTGATCGCCCAGCGATCCGTAGGCCAGCAGGAGGGTACCGAAGTCGGGCATCTTCGCCAGAATCTCGCTGACCAGAGCGGGATGCGAGTCGATTGCGGCGAGGTCGGCGGCGATGGATTCCACGCGGGAGGCGCCGCGCGCTGTCAGATCGCCGGCGACGGCGGCCAGGCGTTCGGGATGGCGGGCCACCAGCAAGAGTTCCTTGTGATCGGCTGCAGCCAGGCGGGCAATTTCCTGCGCGATCTTCGAGGTCGCTCCGAGGACTACGATTTTCCGGCTCGGCGTTTTGTGGCTCGGCATTTTGTGGCTAATCGTTTGCATGCTCACCGTGCCTCCTCGCTCTGCATGCGCCGCCAGAATCCGGACGACAGATGCGGGTCCACAAAGGGCCGGAAGCGCTCCAGTCCGGGGTAGGAGATTTCGAACATGTGGCGGCTCATGCGTCCGTCCTTGGCAGGATAGAGCGCCCCGTGTGCGCTCTGCACGATGAAGTCGAGCTGGCTGAACAGCTGCAAGGTGCGCTCGCCGCGGAAGGGGAAATCCAGCGCCAGCGTCAATCCAGGCCGGGGAAAGGACAGGATACCCGGCGAGGGGATGCTGCCGAACTTTTTGATGACCCCGAGGAACGAGCCTTCGCCCGAGTCTGAGATGGCGCTGAGAATTTCCTGAAAGGCATCGGAGGCCGACTCCGGAACGACACATTGATACTGCACCAGGCCGCGACGGCCATAGATCAGGTTCCAATCGCGAACGGCGTCAAGGGGATAAAAGAAGGGATCGTAATCCAGCAGCTCGGCCCGCTTTTCTCCCGACTTCAGCCGGTAGTACAGGGTATTGAAGGCCTTGACGCTAAGCCGGTTGAGCGCGAACTCCGGGAATGCGAACGGCACCCTGGGCCCGCCGTGTTTGACGCCCTGGGCCACCAGCTCTCCCGCCTGCGCGTGGTTGCCGCGGTAAAAGATTCCGCGGGCGTTGCGGCCGGAAAGGCAGTCGATCCAGGCGACCGTGTACTCAAAGCCGGCCTGCTCGCTGGCGCTGGTGATGCTGAGAAATTCCGCGAGGCTGTGGAAGGCGAGGGTATCGACGGCAATCTTGCTGGAAGAGATCTTTTTCAGCTGCAGTTCCACCCAGACGATGATGCCGGTCAGTCCCAGTCCGCCGATGGTGGCGGCAAACCACTCCGGGTTTTGCGACGGAGAACAGAGGAAGCGGGCGCCGTCGCTGCGCAGCAGTTCGAACTGCGTTGTGTGGCATCCGATGGTTCCGGCGCAGTGATGGTTCTTGCCGTGTACGTCGTTGGCCAGCGCGCCGGCGATGGTCACGAACTTGGTGCCGGGCGTTACCGGCAGGAACCATCCCCTGGGGACAGCCACCTGCAGGATGGCGGCCAGGGAGACTCCGGCGGCGCAGCGCATGAGGCCGGTGGAGGTGTCGAACGACAGCACGTGGTCCATGGCCGTGGTGTCGATCAGGTAGCCGCCGTCGTTCAGGCAGGAATCGCCGTAGCTGCGGCCCAGTCCATAGGCGAGCACCGGGGCGTCGGCATGGTCGAAGCGGCCGAGTTCGTCGGCCCAGCTGGGACGGAAAACACCGCGATGCGTGGCGCGACAGTTGCGTCCCCACGAAAAATAGGAGGTGACTGGCTGCGGTGCGGGCGGCACCTGGCCGCTGTCAGACTTGGCGTTGGTCATATTCGTACAGGATACTCGCGGAGGATGAAATCACAGTGAAAGTCTGATGGAGGAAGACAACATGATCGCCAGACCGGCCGCAGCCACACCATAGCTGACCGGATCGCGCATGGCCAGAGTGACCGGGTCTTCGTTCAACTCGCCACGCTGGGCCTTGAGCCAGATGCGGCAGGTCCAATAGAGGATCAGCGGACAGAGCAGCAGAAGCAGCTCGGGCCGCCTGTAGAGCACCATGACCTCATTGCTGTGCACGTAGAGGCTCAGAATCACGATGGCCGAAAAGCAGCTTGCCATGCCGATGTTCATCAGCAGCATCCGGTCGCCGGCTCGATAGCTGCGGCCCGAGTTGCCGCTGTCGGCCAGTTCGGCCGCATGAACCAGCTCGGAATATCTTTTGGCCATCGCCAGGCTCAGGAAAAAGAAAAGCGAAAAACCCAGGAACCACTGGGACAGCGGTGTCGCCGTGATGAGCGCACCGGCCCAGATGCGAATGGTGTAAAAGCTGGACAGGACGAAGACATCGAGAATGGCAACTTTTTTGAGGCGCAGCGAATACCAGGTTGCAATCACGGCATAGAGCGCCAGCGCGCCGGCGAAAGCGCCATTCAGCAGCACCGTGCCCAGCCCGAGTGCAGCGCCAAGCAGCAGCGCGGCGGCCGCAAGGCCCGATGCAATCGACAGCTCCCCGGTGGCAAACGGGCGGGTGTTCTTCCAGGGATGGGCGCGGTCGGAGTGCAGATCCAGCAGATCGTTGAGGACGTACACTCCGGAGGCACACAGACCGAAGAGCACCGTTCCCACCAGGGTGAGCAGCAGGGTGTGCCACGAAAGGCGGTGCGCCAGCAGGATGGGAACCAGCATCAGCAGGTTCTTGCTCCAGTGGTGGACGCGAATGGCGCGCGACCAGCAACTGAGATTGCCCTGGCGGCGAGGAAACCAGTGGCGCACCTCGGTGACCGAGGCGGCGCGCTCCGCCGTGGTCTCCGAGCCCACGACATAGGCGCCATTGGAGATCCTCCAGACGTGCATGTCGGACGGAGAATCACCGGCGTACTCGAAGCCGCGCTCGCCGAAGATGGAGCACAGCAACTCCGCTTTAGCGCGCCCCTTCAGGTTCTTTCCCTCGCGGCTGCCGTGGACGCGGTGAAAGATGCCGATATGAGCGGCGACGGCCTCGGCCAGCTCCTGATCGGCGGCGGTGACCAGTACCAGCGAACGCCCGCGCCTGTGCTCGGTCTCCAGAAAGTCGAGCACCTCGCGGTTGTAAGCAATGTTTCCTGGCTTGAGCGAGACCCGCTTCGCCAGCTGGCGCTTGACGTTGGCGCGTCCGCCGCTCACTAGCCAGAAGGGCAGGAGCAGCAGCGCAAAGGGATTCTTTTTGAGCAGCAGAACGATACATTCCCATAGCAGATCGCCATGGATCAGCGTCCCGTCCAGATCGACGCACAATGGCAGGGCCGCCTGGCGATCAGGATCGGCATCGACGCAGCCCGCAGGGTTTTGGTCAGGCGAGAGCATGAGGAACCGGCGCGCAGCAGCGCACCTATACGTTACTACATACCGTTGCGGTAGATAAGTAACGAACGAGCGACACCGGTTCCCTTGCCATGTCAGTTCTTAACTCCTACTGCGCACTCTGCTGGTAGCGCTTCTGGTAGAACTCCTGGATCTGTTTTCTCTCCTCGGGCGTAAGCCCCTTGATCCACTGGTGCTCTGGTTGGTTCATCACATCGGCTGTCACCCCTGGCATCAGCGCCTCGGCTTCGGGGATGAATTCGCTATAGAAGATCTTGGCGACTTCATAGAAGCCGTGCCACTGCACGTAGTCCGGGCCGTTCATGGAAGCTCCCATGCGAGCGCGGCGTCCCTGGTGATGCCACAGCTCGAAGTACGTCCACTTGATCTTGGTGTCGAACGGCGTGGCGGTGATTTTGCCGGCGGCCTGCAGCTTGGCCATGATTTCCTTGGAAGGCGCGAAGAACTTGTCATTGCCCATATCCACTACGCCGTCGAATTGGGTGTAGAAATTGTCTACCCAGCTGGAGGCGTGGCAGTTGAGGCAGACGGCTTTCATCGCGGTGCGTTTGTCCTGCCAGTTCTGTTGCTTGATGGCAATCTCCGGACGCAGGTTCCACGAGAGCCGCGCGCCCACGTCGTGCGTGGCAGGCAGCTTGGTGGTGGCTCCCATGTGGCAGGTGTCGCAGGTGGGCGCAACGTTGTAGTCCTTGCCCAGCACCCAGCTGTCCGAGTTCAGATTCATCTGGTCGATCAGGGTGCGGTAGGTGACTCCATGCTTGCTCTCGGCATAGATCTCCGTCTGCGGATGGTCGGGGCCGAGATGGCAATAGCTGCAGCTCTCCGGCTGCCGCGCAATCGCCAGCGAGAAGGTGTGGCGGCTGTGGCACACCGAGCACGACCCCTTGCTTCCGTCAGGATTGATGCGGCCAATGCCTTCGTTGGGCCAGGTTGTGGCATCGAGCTTTCCGTCTTTAAGCACCTTGACCACGCTGCCGTGGCACTTGGCGCAGCCGTTGACCGCTGCCTGCGGACCTTCGATGACGTCACCCAGCACGTTGTCCAGCGAGCCGAGAATCTCACCGGCTTTGGCGTGGTGACTGGCTTCGAATTCTTCCGTCTGCTGCGCATGGCAAGTTCCGCAGACTTTGGGCGTTACCAGGACCGAGATCCGAGCGCCGAAATGCTCAAAGGAGTCCGGGCGATCCTTGCCTGCCTGGTGGCACTCATAGCAGCCGATGCCGGAGATGGCGTGCTTGCTCTCCGCCCACTCCTGGACGGCCAGCTGTACCGCCTGATCCTGGTGGCACTTGATGCAGGCCTGGCTCTCCTTGGAAGTGGATGAGGCCAGCTTGGCGATCGATGCGGGCGTCGCCGCTGGAGCCTGCGGCCATCCTGCGGAAACCAACGTGAGTACGCAAACTGATAGACCCAAAGTTTGAGAAAATATTCTGCGCATGAACTCCCCTTTCGTCTCCTGAGCGAAGCACAACGTACGAAACCCCGGCGCGCAGAAACGCACGCCGGGGCAACGGTAATTCAGAAGCTTACTTAATTCAAGATCGCGGCAAGGTCCTTTTCCGGTTCCGTGATTGCCATGAGGTTGAACTTTTCCTGCAACACACCCAGCACGGCGGGCGTGATGAAGGCCGGCAGCGTGGGACCGATACGGATGTTGCGCACGCCAAGGTGCAGCAGCGTCAGCAGAATGGCGACTGCTTTCTGCTCGTACCACGAGAGCACCAGAGAGAGCGGCAGGTCGTTGACGCCACACTGGAAGGCATCGGCCAACGCGCCCGCAATCTGCAGGGCCGAGTAGGCGTCGTTGCACTGACCAAGGTCGAGCAGACGCGGCAGGCCGCCAATCGTTCCGAAGTCCAGCTTGTTGAAGCGGAACTTTCCGCAGGCCAGGGTGAGGATGAGGCAGTCTTGGGGCACGGCCTGGGCGAACTCGGTGTAGTAGTTGCGTCCCGGACGCGCGCCGTCGCAGCCGCCGATCAGGAAGAAGTGCCGGATGGCGCCCGCCTTCACGGCGTCCACCACCGTACCAGCCACGCTGAGCACGGCATTGTGACCAAAGCCGGTCAGGATCTCATCGTTGGGACCATCCTCTGCATAACCCGGAGCACGCAGGGCGGCTTCGATCACGGGAGAGAAATCGTGGTTGGCGATGTGCCGCACGCCGGGCCAGGCGGTCGGTCCCGTGGTGAAGATCCGGTCCTTATAATCCTTCGGGTCCTGGATGCAATTGGAGGTCATCACGATGGGACCGGGGAAGGTGGGGAACTCTTTCTGCTGGTCCTGCCATCCGCCGCCAAAGTTTCCGGCCAGGTGCTTGAAGGCCTTGAGCTTGGGATAGCCATGAGCGGGCAGCATCTCGCCGTGGGTGTAGATCTGGATTCCGGTGCCCTCGGTCTGCTTCAGCAGTTCGTAGAGATCGGCCAAATCGTGTCCGGAGATGCAGATTGCCTTACCCTTGCGGGGATGCAGGCGCAGGCCGGTGGGCGTCGGATTTCCGAAGGCGTCGGTGTTGGCCTTGTCGAGCAGCTTCATGATGCGGTAGTTCAACTCGCCGGCGCGCAGCGCCATGCCTACCAGCTCATCGACGGTGGGAGAAGGCAGGGTGAGGAAATCCAGAATTTCAAGAATGTCGCCGTTGGCGTCGGGATCCGAGGCGCCGAGCCGTTTGGCGTGCGCCGCATAGGCGCCCAGACCTTTGAGCCCGTACAGAATGAGTTCCTGCAGATTGCCGGCCTCCGGCCCCACGGCAAGAAGGTGGTCGGGAATCAGGTTTTGCTTGCCCTGCGCCACCAGGCCATCGACGGAGCCCGCGGGCTTGAACGCGGCCGGACCAGCCAGCGGAGCGGCACCGGGTAGGGCGCGCTCATACAGGGCCTTGGCCTGGTCGCGGACTACGGCAGCCCGATCGATCAGGCTGGCAAGACGCATGGGATCGAAGTTAACGTTGGTTCCGGTGGCAAAGAGGCAGTCGATCACAAACGAATCGATGGAAGGGTCTGACGCCCCGGCTTGACGCGCACGATGCGCATACATTGCGATGCCTTTGGCCGCATACACCAGCAGATCCTGCAAGGTTGCCGTGCTTTCGTCTTTGCCGCAGACGCCAAGGTCGGTACAGCCTTGTCCGCGATAGGTTTGCTCACATTGATAACAGAACATGTCTTTGATTCCAGCCCAGGAGAGAGAGTTTGACTTCGTCTAGCTAAGCCAGCATAGGGAGTCGCGCGGCAGCCCGATGCGACTAAAGTCACACCTGAAAAGATTTCTTCAGTGACGAGACTAGATCTCACGATTTTTAAGGATTGTTTCCGATTCCCTGAAAATTCATCTACCCGGAAAGTCAGCCGGCACTGACATGCCATTGCTTCACACTTAATACATTCTGCAACATATACTTGACAGTAAAACGTTACCTATTAATTGAATGTTTTTCAGCCCTTGCTATGTGCGGCGTGCCACATAGGAACAAGTCGATCCTGTGCTACGATCTTTAAAAGTGCGCCCTGCTCTATGTAGCTCGCCGATCGTTCGCCTGTGTTTAGGGCCATGAACTGAGATGGCTGAGAAAACGCGCACATTTTCTCAGCCGGGTGATAGACGTGACTCAACATTATCTGCGTCCAGAGGAGCTTCCCTTCCAGGCAGCAGAGCGCAGCCACGTTACCATCCTCTTCGGCGGCCTCACCTGGAAACACGAGATGATGATCCAGTCGGTGCTGCGGCGCAGCGGCCTGCAAGGCCAGCGCCTGCCGGAGCCCGACCGCCTAGCCCACGAGATCGGCAAGGAGTACTGCAGTAGCGGGCTGTGCAATCCGGCTTACTTCACGGTCGGCAACCTGCTGCAATACCTGCGGGGCCTGGAGCGCACCCAGTCGCGCGAAGAGATCGTCCGCAACTATCTGTTTTTCTCCGCCGGCTCGGACGGCCCCTGCCGCTTTGGCGCCTATGAGGCCGAATTCCGCGCCGCACTCAATGCCGCCGGATACAACGGATTCCGCGTCCTGGGCTTTCAGCAGCAGCACGGGGTGAAGGCCAGCTCGGGGCAGAGCGGCATGCAGTTCTCCGTTGACTTCGGCATGGACGCGCTGCACGCATTCATCCTGGGCGACCTGCTGAACCAGCTGCACCGCCGGCTTCGCCCCTATGAAGCACGTGAGGGCGACGCCGAACGCGCGGTGCAGGCGCTCGCTGCGTCCGTGGCCCGCACTCTGGAAAAGAACCCGTACTTCGAACTTGCCGAAGCTGCTCCGCGCCCTCTGCGTCCGTTCCTAGAGCGCCACAGCACCTCGCGCGCCTATCGGATCGGCAACACGGCGGGCAAGATTTTGAACCATCTCTACGGAAAGCGCTTCCTGGCTGCGCTGACCCAGTGCCGGCAGCAGTCGCTGAACGGAATGGAGACGGACTGGCTGCGGGTGAAGCCGGTGGTCAAGGTGGTCGGCGAATTCTGGGCGCAGGAGACCGAGGGCGACGGCAACTACCAGATGTTCAAGTTCCTGGAGAAAGAGGGCGCCGAGGTCTCCGTGGAGCCGATCAGCAACTGGGTGCTCTATCTGCTCCATCAGTTCAAGCAGCGCGGCGTCTTCCGCAGCCGGATGCTGACCATATCGCTCCCTGGAAGAACAGCCCGCTTGCGGCTCTCAAGAAAAGGGCGACCGCCTGGAGCAAGCGCAGCAGCTTCACCACGGGCGAAGGAATTTACCTGGGACACTATGCGCGGCTGGAAAAAGCTCTCCTCGGAGAGGCTCATCCGCTGCCCTCGCAGGCTGAGCTGGCCGAACTCTCCGACCAGTATTACAACAGTAAGCTGCGCGGCGGCGAAGGCCATCTGGAAGTGGCTAAGAATCTGTACTACACCAAGCATCGCCTGTGCCACATGGTGCTCGCGCTGAAGCCGTTCGGCTGCCTGCCCTCGCTGCAATCAGATGCGGTGCAGGCCGGCTTGGCGGAGCGCTTCCCCGAGATGGTGTTTCTCTCGGTGGAAACCTCGGCGGAGGGCGAGATCCACGCCTACAGCCGGGTTCAGATGGCGCTGGCCGAGGCGCGCGTGAAGGCACAGGACGAGTTCGAGAGCGCGCTCCGGCGCGCCCGTCAGCCGCTTGCCAGTATCAAAGGCTTCATAGCCCAGCATCCCGAGCTGCGCAGTCCGATGTATAAGGTGACGCGCCGCCCGGGAGTGATTTCGACCGCTGCCAATTTTGTTCTCGATGTAGACGACCTCATGCGCCGTTCGGGAGGACCGGGTTCGATTTCCTGTCCTGATCCACTCCCAGGCGCACTGGAAGGTCAGCCCAATACGCTCCGTCAGGAGGCTTAATTTATGCCAGACTTACCACATATTATTTCAAGTAATACTTCCAGCACTACTTCTTCCAACTTCGCGGCCCCTTCACGGCTTGATGCGGATTTTAGCTCCGCTCTCCAACACGGACAACGCTCGGCGGTGCCACCGCCCCCGAACGGCATTCCTCAGAAGTTTCCCGAGGTGGTCTTTCCGCAGAAGCCCGAACTGCTGGCCGCGCCGGATGAGCCCTACATGCCGAAGCCCGGCGAAAAACGGCACTATACGGTGCCGCAGATCCTGCACACCATGAAGGGCTGGGCGCTTCCCTACTTCCGCTCGCGCCTGATGCCGGGCCAGTTCCATCCGCTCATCGCTTATCTGTTCAACGAATGGAAGTGCAACCTGGACTGCCAGTACTGCTGGGCCAACGACAACTCCGTGCAAGGCATGACCGAAGACGTGGCCAAGCGCTCCATCGACTGGCTGCACTCGACCAACTGTCGGGTGCTGGCGCTGATGGGTGGCGAGGTTCTGCTGCGCCCCGACTTCGCCCACAAAATCGTTTCCTACGCCGCCAAGCGCGGCTTCTGGGTTTACGTCCCCACCAACGGACGGCTGATGAAGCCGGATTTGATCGACCGCCTGGCCGACGCGGGCATGGCCACCGTCAACCTCGCCGTGGATGCCTGGGACGTGAAGCCCGGCTTGCCCAAGGCGATGGTTCCCATTCGCCAGTACTTTGATTACCTGGTGCGCAAGCAGTACAAGTATGGATACTCGGTCTTCCTCAACATCAATATCTGCCGCAATAACCTGGAAGACGTCCGCCAGTTGACCCAACTGGCCCACGACAACGGCATCGCCACCGACTATCACATCTGCGAGACGCCGATGATGGACCAGGAAAGTTTCCGCCACATGGAGAACAATCCTGTATTCATCCGCGATGAGGATCACCCGGCGATCTGCGACCTGCTGGACTGGCTGATCGAGAAGCAGAACTCCGGATGGCAGATGGTGAACTCCACTTCGCGGCTGGCCGAGATGAAGAGCTTCATCGAACATGAACTGAAGAGCTGGGGCTGCCGCGCCGGACTGAGCAGCCTCATCATCCGCACTGATGGAACGCTTGCGCCCTGCTTCCCCATGTACTCCGCGACCCATGACTGGGGGACCATCGAGAACCCGAAGATCGACGAGGCGCAGCTAAAGGCGCTCAAGGTCAATTGCGAATCCAATTGCTTCTCGACGCTCAATCACATCCTCTCTTTTTGCTACGACGACACGCGCGTCATCAAGTGGCTTTTCCGTCAAGCCTCCCATGGCTTTCAGGGAGTCCAAGGAAACATGGATTGAGGGGCTAGTCACCCGGTGAAGTCAAGCAGCACAGAACGCGGCGGACCACAACGCGCCAATCCGCCGCTCAGGGCCATTTTTCCTTGGCGTGGACGTAGGCTCGACGACCGTCAAGGTGGTGGCCTGTCCGCAGCGCGGCTCGGAGTTGCTCTTCCAGTTTTACCAGCCGCCATGAGAGCCGTCAGGCTGGCCACCGTTGCTGGACGCCCTGCGGCAGCTGGAAGCCGGCGCTGCCCATCACATCCGGCCAACACGCGCCTGTTTGTAACCGGCAGCGGCGGCGCTCGCATCTGCGCGCAGATTCTCGGCGGCAAGTTTGTGCAGGAAGTGACGGCGGTCAGCCTTGCCGTGGAGCGCTGTCATCCTCGGTGCGCTCGGTCATCGAGCTGGGCGGGCAGGATTCCAAGATCATCGTCTTTCAGGAAAGCCCGATGCCCGGCCATCTCAAAAAGTTCGCCTCCATGAACGACAAGTGCGCCGGCGGCACGGGAGCGATCATCGAGCGGATCGCCGCCAAGCTGAACTTGTCTGCCGAGCAACTCGCCCAGCTTCGCTACGACGGAGTCGAACTGCATCCGGTGGCGGGCAAATGCGGCGTCTTTGCCGAAACCGACATTACCGGCCTGCAGAAGCAGGGCGTTCCGCCGGAGCAGTTGATGGCTTCGCTGTTTGATGCCATCGTGCTGCAGAACCTGAGCGTGCTGACCCGCGGACACCTGCTCAAACCGCAACTCCTTCTGCTGGGCGGTCCCAACTTCTTTTTCCCTGGACTGCGCGAGGCATGGCGCCACCATCTGCACCGCTTGTGGCAGCAGGAGAAGATTGCCGCTGCCGTCCGACGTCAGCCCCGATGATTCTGATTCTGCGTCCCGGAGCATGCACAGTATTTCGGCGCCATCGGCGCCATCGAATATGGACGCACGGAGGCCGCCGAGGTCGGGCGAATACTTCGGGAGCGCCACGCTGGAACAAGCGCTTCAAGCACTCCATCCGGCGCGCAGTCCGGCGAACTCCGGCAGTCCTGGACTGGTCGGCAGTGAAGCCGAGATGCACGAATTTCTCGAGCGGTATTCCACGCCCCGCCGTCGCCTCGCCCGGAACTCGAGCGGCAGCACCGTGCAGGTCTTTCTCGGGCATCGACGGCGGCTCGACCTCCACCAAGGCGGTCTGTCTCTCCCGCGACCGGCGACGTACTGGCCAGCGCCTATCGCCTTTCGCAGGCGCGACCCCATTGCGGACGCCATTGCCGTGCTGCAGGAGCTCCGCCAATCCTTCGCGGCAAAGAAACGTGCAGGCTGGAAATTCTCGGCGCGGCCACCACCGGCTACTCGCGCGATCTGCTGCAGCGCGTCTTCCACGCCGACGCCGCGCTGGTGGAAACCGTGGCCCACGCCAAGTCCGCCCTGCGGGTTCTGCGCCGAGGTCGACGCCATCATCGACGTGGGCGGACAGGACATCAAGATCATCGTCCTGAAGAACGGCGCGGTGAAAGACTTCCGCCTGAACACGCAGTGCTCGGCCGGAAACGGCTACTTTCTGCAGGCCGCCGCCGAATCGCTTGGCATCGCCATTGACGACTTTGCCGACGTGGCCTTCACCGCCCGCCAGATGCCGGTCTTCAGCTATGGCTGCGCCGTCTTCCTGCAATCCGACATCGTGAACTTTCAGCGCCAGGGCTGGCAGCCGCAGGAGATCATCGCCGGACTGGCCGCGGTGCTGCCCAAAAATGTTTTTCTCTATGTGGCCGGCGTCTCAAACATCGCCAACCTCGGACGCCGCTTCCTTCTGCAAGGCGGCACGCAGCGCAATCTCGCCGTGGTCAAAGCCGAGGTGGATTTTATGCGCAGCCACTTTTTCGATCGGGGCGAGCCGGAGATCTTCGTGCATCCCCACTGCGGAGAAGCCGGAGCCATCGGCGCCGCTCTGCACGTCCATGGAGCAGTATGTGCCAGGCCAGCGCAGCAGCTTCATCGGCATGGACGGGCTGGAGCAGTTCCGCTACACCACCGTCCGCAACGAGCAGACGCGCTGCTCTTTCTGCAACAACCGCTGCGCCCGGACTTTCATCGAGGTCGAGGACGAATCGCATCTGCTCGCGGGACGATTCGCGTCTTGACGCTCCGGCGCGCCGCATCATCCTGGCCAGCTGCGAGCGGGGAGAATCGCCCGACGCAGCAGACTGCGCGCAAGTTCAACGCCTCCCTTGCCGCCGTCAAGAAGCGAGAATCCAAACATTCCTGCCATTGCGGGCACGGCTCGCATTCCAGCCTCAGATGATCCTCGGCATTGCCTCACCTCCTCGCGCATCGCGGCCTGCTGCCCGCATCGCGCCGCCGCTCCAATCAGCGCAAGCAGCGCCCGGCGCTCGCGCATCGGAATCCCCAAGGTTCTCAATCTCTACGCCTACGGGCCGCTGTTCTCACGCCTACTTCGTGAGCCTCGGCCTGCCTGACTGAGAACATCGTCTTCTCCGACACCACCACCCAGGAGCAGTATCGCAGCACGCTGGGACTGGCCGCGGTCGATCCCTGCTTCCCTTCCAAAGTCTGCATCTCGCATGTCCGCAACCTGCTGGAGAAAAGCGCGCGCCGGAAGACTCGATTTCATCTTCTTCCCGATGATCGACATGCTGACCACCATGCTCGATGATTGCCGCGGCTCGAACGCCTGCCCCGCCGGTGCGGCAACCCCGGAGGCGGTGCAGTCGGCCTTCTCGCTCAGCCGCAATCTCTTCGAAGAGCACAAAATCACCTACCTGCATCCGCTGATTAACCTGGCCGACCGCGAACTGTTCGCCTTGCAGATGTTCGAGTGCTGGAAGGACATCCTGGGGCTGGACTGGCAGGAGAACTCCCGCGCCATGGCTTCGGCTTTCGCGGCGCAGCATGCGTTACGAGAACCAGCTCCGCCAAGACTCCCGCCGGCTGTCTGGACAAGATTGGAGCGGGAACGCGCAGATCGGTCTCGTCCTGCTCGGCCGTCCCTATCATCACGATCCGGGCCTGAACCAGGGAATCCTGGATTCGCTGCAGCAGCTTGGCTATCCGATCTTTTCGCAGACCTACCTGCCGCTCGACGCCAGATTTGCTGAACCGTCTCTTCGGGGCCGAGGTTTCGCAGGGCCGGTCCCTTCCGCGCTTTCGGTGGCCGACGTGTGGAAGCATCTCCAACTCGGCCAGCACCAACCATAAGCTCTGGGCCGCAAAGTTCGCCGCTCGCCATCCCAACCTGATTCCCGTCGAGTTGTCGAACTTCAAGTGCGGCCATGACGCTTTCATCAGCCGCGTCATCGAACAGATCACCGAGTGCGCCGGAAAACCTCACTTCTGCTTCCGCGATCTCGACGAAAACAAACCGGCGGCCTCGCTGCGCATCCGCATGGAAACCATCGACTACTTCCTGAAGCAGTACCGCAAGCAGCTGGCAGGCAACTAAGGCGCGAGGGACCCGCCAGGCGCGCAACGGCGGGTTTCTAGGATCGGGTTGGACAACCGGATGCGTCCGCCTGTACGATGCAAACCTGCCATGGCTACGGCATCCACGACGCAACCAGATTCGAAAAAAGCCCTCCGGCACGCGGCGATTGTCATCGTCGCCGGAGTACTGGCCACCACCCTGGCGCAGACCCAGGTTCTGGCGCCGCATCCCGCTGCAGAACCTGCTGAAGAACGAGTTGCACGTCGACCGCAGCGCCAACGCCGCGTTCTTCTTCTGGGCGGGACTGGCCTGGTACTTCAAGCCCTTCGCCGGCATCTTCACCGACGCCTTTCCCGATCTTCGGAAGCCGCCGCAAGAGCTACATTCTGGGCAGCACCACCCTGGCGGTGCTTCCGTGGTTCGCCCTGATCGTCACGCCCCACCAGTATCAGGCAAGCTGCTGCTCGTCTCCATCGTGATCAACGCCTTCATGGTGATCGCCAGCACCGTGGTGGGCGGCTACATGGTGGAAATCGCGCAAGCCACCTCCGGCTCGGGACGGCTGACGGCCATCCGCGAGTTCGTGCAGCAGGGCACTTTCATCATCGTGCGGCCCCACCGCCGGATTCCTGGCCAGCATCGCCTTCGGATGGACGGCCGCGGCCTGCGGCGGCATCATGTTCCTGCTGGTGCCGGTCACCATCTTCTTCCTGCATGAGAAGCGGGTGCGCATCGATTCCCGCGAACTGCTGGGCAACGCCCGCAAGCAGCTGGTCAAGATCGGAACCGCGCAGACCATGTGGGCGGCCGTCGGCCTGATGGCGCTGTTCTACATCGCCCCCGGTTTTTCCACCGCGGTCTTCTATCGGCAGCAGAACGAGCTGCACATGAATACCCAGGGACAGGGCTTCCTGCAGTTCATCGCGGGTATCACCGGCATCGCTGGCGGCGCTCGGCTACGGCTTCCTCTGCCGGCGTCATAACCTCCGCACGCTGCTGGTGTGGTGCATGCTGGCCGGGCACGGCGGCCAACCTGGGTTACCTGTTTTACTCCACCAGCCGGGCGGGCCCGGGTGATCGAAGGATTCAACGGCTTTGGATACACGCTGGCCGAGCTGGCGCTGATGGATCTGGCGGTGCGCGCCACCCCCGCCGGCAGCGAGGGCCTGGGCTTCTCTTTGATGATGAGCGTTCGCAATCTGGCCCTGTTTGGAACCGACTGGTTCGGCTCCAAATTGCTGGACCAGTACCACGTCTCGTTCAACTCCCTGGTGCTCGCCAACTCCGCCACCACGCTCATCACGGTGCCCCTGGTTTTCCTGCTTCCCCTGGCCATCGTCAGCCGCAAGGACGCCGAACTCTATGAAGAGGCGCCCGCGCCCAGAACCGCGACGGAATGAGCCTGATGGGCTTGTTGACTGACTAAGAACGCGTTCGTGATCCGGTTGCAATTGTCATCCCTGAACGTGACCGGGGTCACATCGGACATGGCAGAAGGCCACAGACCGATGGGCATTGCGGAGGGTATAAGTTGCCTATTCCTGCCCAGCTTTTAGGGTTGCGGCCTGATAATTTCGAGGTCGCCGGCCCTACCAGATATAAAAAAATATGCTAGGTACGATAAAAATGACGTGCAGCTTGGGAAGCTGAGGTGCTAATGTTACACCATCGGGGGAGTCTGAGAGTCTAGGAGCAAGCAATCAGAAGGATGGATATCTATTTCCGCGCGGCGGATTCCATGGGCCGCACACTGACTTGTTACTGTTCTCCCGGACAAACTTGTATTAGGTGTCAACACCAATCGATTGGGAGCTTTTAATGAGAAGAAATAGAGTCTGGATTGCGGCTGTAGCAGGTTTTGTCCTTAGCTTCGCAAATCTGGTTTACGCGCAGAATGTCACACCCAGCACCAACAGTTCGGATGCCATGGTGGACGTTCTCAAAACTCTCGAAACCAAGGGCGTCATCACTCACGAAGAATTCGAAGCCTTGAAGGCCAAGGTGACGAAGGATGAGCAGAAGGCGGCGGAACAGCAACAGGCCGTCGTGCAGCAGGCAGTACAGCAGTCCGCTCCGCAACTGAGGAGCGTTGCCATGCCGCAAGACGAAGCAGCCGCCGACAATAACGTCACTATGATGTCCAACGGCGTCGGCTTCCACACCGGTCGCTTCGATGTTTCCATCTCCGGCGAAGTCAACGGCTTCTACGTTCAGGACCGCGCGGACAGATCCGGAAATCTGACCTGCTTGCTTTGCGAAGCCAGTGTAGGCAACAGACCGGCCGCCGGAATCCGCAGCGGCTTGCTGCCGGGCGACCTCTCCTTCAAGATCTCGACCCAGGAACACGGCTGGGATGTTGCAGTGTTCTTCGGAATCTGGCCGGCCATCCAGAATAGCAACACCGTAGGCGTCGTGGAAGGCGGAGTAAACGGTACCGCCGCCCTCGGCACCCCCGGCATCGACTTCCGTCAACAGTTCGCAACCCTGGGCCATGCCCACTTTGGTACGCTGAAGATCGGCCGCGACTTGGGCCTGTTCGGACAGGAAGCCATCCTCAACGACATGACCCTCCTGGGCGCCGGCTCACCCGGCCTCGCAGGACCCGGCAACGTCCAGCCTGGCAACGTTACCCTGGGCCGCATCGGCGTGGGCTACGTCTACACCGACTTCATCCCCCAGATCACCTACACCACCCCTTCGTTCCACGGCGTGCAGGGCGCCTTCGGCGTCTTCACCCCGTATGACGATCCGCTCTTCACGCAAGGAACTGGTTGCGTTGGCGTTGCCGGATCTACCTGCACCACCCCCTACGGCAATGGACAGCCCTCGTACCAAGGCAAGCTGACTTATGCTGTGGGCAAACACGCAGTCAAAGCCAAGTTCTGGAGCAACTTCGTCACCGAGCGCGAGGAACCCCAGTTTGGTGGTGGCGGCGTTCGCGCCACCGGCGTCGATTACGGCACCAACCTCTCCTGGCATGGTCTTGGCCTCGTGGGCTATGGCTACAACGGCTGGGGCCTCGGCCAAGCTGGCCTCTTCTGGGATGGCCTCGCCTTAGCCAACGGAA
Organism: uncultured Acidobacteriota bacterium; assembly: GCA_963732315.1. GTDB lineage: Bacteria > Acidobacteriota > Terriglobia > Terriglobales > Acidobacteriaceae > TOLSYN. The sequence continues at coordinate 632,533 of CAVSYY010000018.1, read as the reverse complement.
CCACTGGTGCAGCGACAACGCGTGCTTCCTCGGGCTATTACTTCCAGCCCAGCTACAGCTACAAGAAGTTCTTCTTCGGCTACAGCTACGGCCAGAGCATCCTGACCGCGGCGACCGCTGCCGATCGTCTCTTCTTGAGCAACAACTCACTCCAGGGCTTCAGAGCTAACTCGTCACACATCGCCCAGTTCCGCTTCGCGGTAACGAAGTGGGATAACCTGGTCGCTGAATACACGCACACTCGTTCCGAAGCTCAGTCAGAAACTGTTGTTGCCCATGACAACATCACCACTTCGGACTCGATCGCCCTGGGCACCATCGTATTCTTCTAGTCCTAACGATGGTTCCGTGTTCCACGGTGATTTCGTAGGAGGATGGAAATGCACAAGTACGTGATTGAGCGTGAGATCCCCGGAGCAGGTAAGCTGACGTCAGCCGATCTACAGAGCATTTCGCAGAAATCCTGCGGGGTGCTGAAGGAGATGGGCCCGCAGGTTCAGTGGGTCGAAAGCTACGTCACTGACGATAAAATCTACTGCGTTTATATTGCTGCGAATGAAGAACTGGTTCGTGAGCATGCCAAACGCGGTGGCTTCCCTGCGAATCGCATCTCGCAGGTCCGGACCGTTATCGATCCGACAACCGCGGGATAGAACATCGGCCAGTCCGTCGTTTTCGGCGGGCTGGCCGTTAGTTCTTGAGTGCTAAGTATTGATTTACTTGAGCAAATCGCGTTTGTCGAATACGCTACATACCAAATGAAATTAAGATATCGCGGGAGGATTGGGCTTCATGAAGTCGAACTTTAGTAGAGAGCGACGGAATATGCTAAAGTCCACCTGCACGACCTCTCGCACACTTCCGTACTTTCCCGTGAAAGCCGTCGACGGCAAGCTGGTGGTCTCCGGCGCGCATAACGGGTATGTCGGCGTTAAAAGAACAACCTAAACCTTAAACCTGCAACACAAAACAACAAACTGTAACACTCGAGGAGAAGTAATGGGCACAATGAAGAAGGGTTTGCTAGCTGCAGTAGCTTCAAGCTTGGTCCTTCTGACAGTCGCGGCGACTCCTGTCTTTGGCCAGGAGCTCAAGGACGCGTCGGACCGGCCGTATAAACCCGTAACCGCAGAGATGTATAACAATCCGGCCCCGTCGGAATGGTATCAGTACCGCCGTACGAACGACGGTGCGGGATACAGCCCCCTGAAAGGGATCACCACGGCCAACGTGAAGAACCTGGAACCGATCTGGTCCTACTCGACCGGCTTGACCAAGGGCCACGAAGACGTTCCCCAGTATCACGACGGTATTCTGTTTGTCGTCGCTTCCTACGACGTGGTGTTTGCTCTGGACGCCCGCAGCGGAAAGCTCCTGTGGCGGTATGATCGCGACATTCCAGACAAGGCCCTCTCGGTTGTCTGCTGCGACGTCGTGAACAAGGGCGGCGTGCTCTATGGTGACGACTTCATCTACGGCACCATCGACGCCCACCTGGTCGCGCTGAACGCGAAGACCGGCCAAGTGCATTGGGACACCAAGGTTACCGATTACGCTGAAGGCACCACCATCACCAACGCTCCGGTGGTGGTCCACGGCAACATCATCACCGGTATGACCGGTGGCGAATTCGGCGCCCGCGGCTTCCTGATGGCAATCAACGCCGAAACCGGCGCGATCGCCTGGAAGCAGTTCACCATTCCTGGTCCCGGCGAGCCCGGCAACGACACCTGGGGCAACAGCAAGGAAGTCACGGATACCTGGAAGCACTCCGGCGGCACCACCTGGACCAACGGCTACTATGACGCGGCGACCGACATCTTCTGGCAGCCCACCGGCAACCCCGGACCCTGGGCGGCCTATGTTCGTCCTGGCGCCAATGCCGGCTCCAGCTCGCTGGTCGGCTTCGATGGTAAGGACGGCCACATCATCGGCATGTACCAGACGGTCATCCACGACATGTGGGACTATGACAACATCTCGCAGCCGTTCGCGGTGGACTTCATGAAGAACGGCAAAGAAGTACATGCCACCTTCGAAACCCACAAGGACGGTTTCACCTATGTGGTCGACCGTGACCCGAAGCACTTTGGTCCCTACGGCGGCAAGGACTGGGAGAATGTCCCGGCGATCTACGTGAAGCCCTTCATGGATGGCGTTACGTGGACCAAGGGAAACCTCGACGAGAAGATGCACCCACTCTATGACCCGGCGAAGGATTCGACCACCCCGAACTTGGTCGATGTCTGCCCGTCGTTCCTGGGTGGAACCAACTACCTGGTACCGTCGTATGACAAATCCACCCACACCGCCTACATCTCGGGCAACTACTGGTGCGAAACCATCAAGGGCACCCCGATTCAGCCTTGGGCCCCGTTCAAGGCCTATGTGTATGCCGAGTTCCACATGCACGTGATGCCCGGCCACTCGGGCGGCGGCGGCTTCATCAAGGCCATCGATGTGACCAACGGCAACACTCGCTGGGAGCACGATATGGTTGATGCCAACTGGTCCGGACTGGTCGCCACTGCTGGTGGCGTTCTGTTCGGCGGCGGCACCGACACCCGTGACTTCTTCGCTCTGGACAAGGCCACCGGCAAGAAGCTCTGGTCGTTCCGCACCAACTCGGGCATGGTCGGCGCGCCGATCACGTACGAGATTGACGGCGTCCAGTATGTTGCTGTGGTCTCTGGCTTCGGCGGTGCGATTCCCATCTGGACCGGCGAAATCAACCAGAAGTTCAACAAGAACACTCCTCAGGGCGGCGCGGTTTGGGTCTTCGCCCTCAAGGGTGCAAAGTAGTAGCTAGTTCCCGGTTTTCCGGGCTGCTAGGCAGCACTGCCGCAGCTTGACGCGGTGAGAGGAGTGAGGAGCGAAAGCTTTTCACTCCTCTCAGTTTTTGCGGTGACACCTATATTTCGATTGAGGACCCAACGTGGACCAGGCACAACGAATTAGCGGGAATACGGCTTTGCGGATCAGGCTCGCGAGCTTCTTTTTGATTTTAGTACTGCTCGCATTACCTGTGAAGGGGTGGGCGCAGGTTGCTGCATCCATCTCTGGAAAAATTGAAGATGAGACGGGAGCCGCGGTTAGCGGCGCAACGGTTACGGTGCGGGAGATGCAGACCGATGCGAAACGCGTGGCAAACACCGATTCTGCCGGGCACTACCACTTTCTCTCATTGCCGGTTGGCTTATATGAACTGAGCGCGGAGAAGAGCGGCTTTCAGTCTCAGGAATGGAGCGGAATCCGGCTGAACGTAGGACAGGACATCGTCGAGAACCTGCGTTTCGCGGTAAGCGGCACCACCCAGGAGATCACGGTTTCAGAGATCAATCCCGTGGTCAACACCACCACCTCGTCCGTTTCCGGACTGGTGGGTGAGAAAGAGATCAAGGACCTGCCGCTCAATGGCCGGAGCTTTGATGACCTGATTACCCTCAATCCGGGCGCGATCAACTACAGCGGTCTGAGAATCGCGAATACCACGACGAGCAACGGAAGCGCCTTTGCTGTGGATGGGCAAAAACCGGGGGACAATGAGACGCTCCTCAACGGCGTGGAGTACGGCGGCGCCAGCCAGTTGGCTGTAACGCCCGGCGGAGTGAGCGGACTGCTCCTGGGAGTGGATGCCGTCCGCGAGTTCAACATGGAGTCGGGCACCTACAGCGCGGAGTACGGCAAGCGCTCCGGCGCCCAAATCAACGTCGTGACCCAATCCGGCAGCAACGCGGTGCATGGCACCGTGTATGAGTTCCTCCGCAACAACGTGCTGGATTCGCGCGGCTATTTTGATCCGAAGTCGGGTGCGCCTCCCTACAAGCAAAACCAGTTTGGCGTCGCCTTGGGCGGGCCGATCGAGAAAGACAAACTCTTCCTCTTCGGCAATTACGAAGGATTCCGGGAGAGGTTGTCGGCTACTCAAATCTCCCTGGTTCCGGACAACGAAGCCCGCCAGGGCTTCCTGCCAAACGCCAGCGGCACGCCAACCCCGGTGAACGGTCTGAACCCGGCAATGTTGCCATACATGGCATTCTGGCCGTCCTCCTCCCTGGAAGCGAACGGTTCCTATGCAACCTCCGCGGGAACCGCAAAGTACATCAGCAATCCGCTGCAATCCATCAATGAGGATTTCGGAACCGCACGCCTCGACTATATCCTCAGCTCTCGGGACACGCTATCCGGCGCCTACACGATCGATGACGGCACCTCGCTGCTCCCCCAACCGGACCCGTTCTTCTCCTCGGCGCTGGCCGTCAACAGCCAGGTATTCAGCCTGCAGGAGACGCATGTATTCTCGCCGCAGGTGGTCAACGCTGCCACGTTTGGATTCTCACGCGCGTCATTCTCTGACAATTCGTCGCCCTCGGCCGCGTTCCTCGCCCAGCCGAATGTAGCCAACCTTGACTTCGTTCCCGGACGTGGCCCCGGTGGTATCACCATTGGCGGTGGAAACACGACCACGGGAGCCGGCATCGTCTCTGGCGCCGGGCCCAGCAACAACGCGGGCGTGTTCAATCACAGAAACCTGTTTACCTACACCGACAACCTGCAGATCAGTAAGGGAAGGCACCAGATCAGCGCGGGAGTCTGGTTTCAGCGTCTGCAGGACAACGAAGATACCGCTTCGCGCCAGTTGGGCGTAGCCGCTTTCACCAGCCTGACCACGTTCCTGCAGGGGACCGTGCAACCCGGCACCGGATTTCAAATCGTTTCCAAACCGGCTGAGCTGGGTTGGCGCACCCTGATGGGCGCCTGGTATGTCCAGGACGCCATGCGCGTGCGGCACAACCTCACATTCCAGGTCGGTCTCCGGCACGAATTCGACACCGGATGGAACGAGGCACATGGCCGGGCCGCGAATTTCTGGACCGACGCGAGCGGCATCACCCTTGAGCCCACCGCCCATGTCGGCAGTTCAGCCTTCTCGCAGAACAACGCAAAATGGCTCTTCGGCCCCAGGGTTGCGCTGGCGTGGGATCCCTACGGAGACGGCTCCACGGCCGTCCATGCCGGATTCGGAATCTACTACTCGATGTTGGACGCCCTCGCTTTTCAACTCAACAGCGTTCCCGGTCCCAATGGTGAAAATGGAACGCTTTCCTACTCCGGTTCCCTGCCTTCGATCCTGCCTAGGATCGGTACGCCGACCACCTATGCGCCCTATGGAGTGCAGAAAGACGCCAAGACTCCCACCGTGGAGAAGTGGAGTTTGTCGATCGAGCAGCGGCTGAGCAACACGGTGTCGTTCAGCATCGGCTACGTAGGATCGTTTGGCTTCCACCAGGTGGTCGCCGAGGATGACAATAGCATCGTGCCGGAGATATGCGCCACCTCCTGCACGGCCGGCGGCGATGGCAAAACCACCAGCACGGTTGGCCCCGGCACCACTTATATCCCCGTGGGTGGCCGTCCGCAGCCGGCTCTGTCGAGCGGATTCTTCTGGAACACCGTGGGCAACAGCAGCTATAACGCTCTCCAGGTGGACGTGACCAAACGCTTCTCCCAGCAGTTGCAGTTCCGCGCTAACTACACTTGGTCGAAGAGCCTGGACAACAATTCAGCGCCCACCCTGGCTCAATCCACCAATGAACCCCAGATGATATTGGACCGATTCAACCTGCGCAAAGACTGGGGACCGTCGGCGCTCAACGCCGCCAACGCTGCGCACTTTGAGGCCTCGTATCAACTGCCCTTCGGACGCGGACAGCATTGGCTCGCCAATGCCCACGGCGTGGAGGATAAGCTGGTCAGCGGCTGGACCTTCAACACCATCACCACGCTGCTCAGCGGCTTCCCTCTGACGCCTGAGGTCGGCTCGAACATCTCCGGCGACGGAGACACCAGAAATCCGGACCGTCCCGTGCTGAACCCCAGCTTCGTCGGGCCCATCACGCCGCGCGATGGCACTCACTGGTTCAATCCGGCGGCGTTTCAGTCGCCTACCGCCGGAACCTATGGAACAGCCGCTTTGCCGATCATCAGCAGAGGAAGCCTGACCGGACCCGGATATGCGGGCGTGGATGTCTCCCTGTTCAAAGACACGCAGATCACCGAGAAGGTGAAGATGCAGTTCCGGACAGAGTGCTTCAACGTGCTCAACCACACCAATTTCGGTACACCCACTTTGCTGTTAACCAGCGCGACCGCGGGACAAATCACTTCGCTGGCCGTGCCTCAGGGTGGCCGCCTCATTCAGTTCGGCTTGAAGCTGATCTACTAACCCAGTGCGGCGGCAGATCATTCCGCCGCCGCACTCAAAAACCACTGGATCTGTGCAAGAAAACCTACCCCGTGTGACCGGCATACCGGCGCACGGGGTATACTTTCTCATACGCTCTGAAGCCAAAAGTTTCCGGACTCCAACCAAGATGAAGAAGCTCCTGATTCTTGCTTTACTGTTGTGGGTTTTGCCCCTGTATGCGCAAAGCAATACCGGAGAGTTGCGCCTTACCGTCACCGATCCTGCCGGGCTGGGCCTAAAGAACGCTTCGGTCGAGCTGGTCAGCGAAGCCAACCAGTATCGGGAAACGTTCGTGACCGACGATGCGGGCAAGCTGGACGCCAAGCGTCTGCCCTATGGAATCTACCTGGTCCGCATCCAGATGGAAGGCTTCGCTCCACTCTCCGAGTCGATCGAGATACGCTCCGCGCTTCCCTTGGATAAAACCATCCAGCTGACCCTGGCTTCTGTCTCTGAATCGGTCACGGTCAACGCGGCCAGCACATTGATCAACCCGCATCAGGCCGGTTCGGTCAATGAGATCGGCACCAAGACCATCGAAAATCGAATCGCCTCGCTGCCCGGCCGCTCCATGCAGGACCTGGTGGACTCGGAGCCGGGCTGGCTCTACGAAGGCAACGCGGTTCTCCACCCGCGCGGATCGGAATATCAAACGCAATTCGTCGTGGACGGAATTCCGCTCACCGACAACCGCTCGCCAAGCTTCGGACCCGAGCTCGATGTCGATGACGTCGAATCCCTCAAGATTTATACCGCCGGCATTCCCGCCGAATTCGGCAGGAAGATGGGCGGCGTGGTCGAGGTCAACACGCTCAAAAACGCGGAGCCGGGTTTGCACGGGCAGCTCTCTCTTTTCGGCGGCACCTATGAGACGGCCGGAGCCGATACCCAGGACCAGTATTCCTGGGGGTCGAATACCCTTGGCGTCAGCGCCGCCGGAGCCAGGACCGATCACTATCTCAACCCGGTCGTCCCGGAAAATTACACCAACAACGGCACCACCGGCAGCTTCGCCCTGAGCTTCGAGCGCGACCTTACGACCAAAGACCGTCTGACCCTGATCGCCCGCCACGAACTCGCGCGCTTCCATATCCCCAATGAACTGGTGCAACAGAACGGGGGGCCGCTGGAGACCTCGGATGGCACCGGCGAGGTGAACATTACCGGCGGACAGCTACAGACGGGCGACGACTTTGAAACCATGGGCAGCGTTTCCTACCAGCATATTTTTTCCTCCGATGCGATCGGCTGGCTGCGCGGAATGGTGCGCGACAACTCCAACGATTTGTATTCCAACCCACTGTCGTGGCCCGTCAATGCAACCCAGCACAACGACTTCAAGGAGATCTATTTCAGCGGCAGCGCCTCCGTTCATCACGGCCGACATGAATTCAAGGTGGGCATCGAGTCGGACAATACCTTCCTGCACGAAAACTTCAGCTACATGATCCCCTACTGCGGCGGCTCAGACCCCCAATGCCCGATTGCGAACGCAGATGGCAGCGGCCTGGCAATCTTCGACTATGGGACACCGACCAGCTTTGCCTTTACCGGCAGCCGTCCCGATCTCGAGCAGTCGGCGTATGTGCAGGATGCCATCCGGCTGGGCAACTGGAGCGCCAACGCGGGCCTGCGCTGGGACCACTACCAGCTGCTGGTGAACCAGAACGCGCTGAGTCCGCGCCTGTCCGTGGCTCACTACTTCCCTTCCATCGGACTCAATATCCACGGCTCCTATGATCGAGTCTTCCAGACGCCGTCCTTCGAAAACATCCTGCTGTCGAGTTCGACGGCCGTAGAGTCTCTCGACCCTAGCGTCCAGCGGCTGCCGGTTGAGCCTTCTCACGGAAACTACTATGAGTTGGGATTGACCAAAGCCTTCTTCGAGAAGCTGCGGCTGGACGCCAACATATTCCGCCGCGACGTGAATAACTTCGCCGACGACGATCAGATTCTCAGTACTGCGGTCAGCTTCCCCATCGCATTTAAAAAGGCCACCATCTACGGCGCGGAGGCCAAGCTCGAGGTTTTGCACTGGGGACGATTCTCGGGCTTTGCCAGCTATTCTTATCAGGTGGGCAATGCCTGGTTTCCGGTGACAGGCGGGCTTCTGCTCGGGGATGAAACCTCTGGCACAACGCTCACGGGGCATTTCCCCGATTCGCAGGACCAACGGAACACCGTGCGTGCCCGCGTCCGCTATCAGGTCACCTCGCGCCTGTGGATTGCCGTGGGAAGCGATTACAACAGCGGGCTGCCCTTTTCGCCGGATTTAACCCCTCAGCAATATACGGCGGAATACGGTCCCGTGGTGATCAGTCACCTCAATTTCAGTCGCGACCGCGTGCATCCTTATTTCAGCCAGAATTTCTCGATTGGCGCCGATCTTTACAAGCGGGAGAAACGTTCGGTACGCTTGCAGGCTGATGTCACCAACCTGAGCAACACGCTGGAAGTAACCGACTTCGGAGGACTATTCTCCGGCAACGCAATTGGCCCGGCGCGAAGCTACTCGCTTCGTCTAGTAACCAGTTTCTAGAGAAAACGATGAAAAATGACGGCCGGCTCGACCGGCTCTTTTTACCGCCAGAGGAGCCGCCGTCGCTTCCCTACTCACGGTTCTGCAAAATCGCGCTGCGGACCGCGCACCTGATGGCCATCAGTGTCCTGGTAGGCGGTCATGCCTACGGCGCGCCCAAACACGGGCTGCTGCCTTGGCTCTACGCCGCCATCGTAACCGGCGCGGGCATGATCTTCTTCGAGGCATACCCCAGCCTGGCTTTCGTCTTTCAGAGCTGGGGCTTGATGCTGTTCCTCAAGCTCGCCCTGCTCTGCTGCATTCCCTTCGCCTGGAAGGCTCGCTTCCCGATCCTGCTCGTCGTGGTGGCCATTGCTTCCATCGCCTCACACATGCCGGGAAAGCTCCGCCATTATTCGGTGCTGTACAAACGCGTCATCAAGTAAGCAGGGCGATCCCGGCAGATGGCAAGCCACGAACGCTATGCGAATGTTCCGATAACAAAACAGGAGTGGCCGCATCGCAACCACTCCTGCTCGCACATCAAAAACCATGCGGAACGTAGCCCGCGCCTGCTATTATTTTTGGCCTTCCAGCGTAGACTTCGTGGCTTCATCCGACGAGTTCTCGGTATCCTTATAGCTACCGGAGACACAGCGGAAACTGGTAAATCTGCGCACGCCTTCCGGCGTATCGAAGCCGCGATTGGAAACGCGGAGCGTATTTGCCCTGACCATCCAAGACCCCCCGCGTAAGAACACTCCCCCAGCGTCGACTCCGGAACGGCTCGTCGTCCACTCCCACATGTTGCCTAACATGTCATAGAGACCAAAGCCATTGGGCTTTTTCTCCGCCACAGGGTGCGAATGCCCCATGCTGTTGTCCTTGTACCAGGCAATCGAATCCAGATCGTCCGAGTAGCGCGCACCGGTGGTATTGGCTCTCGCCGCATACTCCCACTCGGCCTCGCTGGGCAGCCGCATACCCACCGCAACGCAGTATCCGTATGCGTCGATATAATCGACCTTGTCGACCGGATACTGTTCACCGTGTTTGTAGAAACTGGGATTCTCTCCCGTGATGTGCTTGTAGGCACCCTGCGTCACCAGGGTCTGCCCCATCCAGAAGCCACGATCGAGGGTGACCTCGTGCGGTGTCTCGTTATAATCGCAGTTCGTATCGCCCGGCGAGCAGCCCATCGTGAATTTTCCCGCCGGAACCCAGACGTAGGTCAAGCCATCATTAGGATTCACCATGGTGGTTCCCGCTGGGGTACTGGGGTCGGCTGGTGTCATTGGCGCAGCGGCCGGGAGCTCCGGCTTGTCGCGATCGGTCTGATTATCCCCAAACGGCGATTCCGATTCCGAATCATCCGGTGTCGCTTGATGCCCCTTCGTGGATTGCGACTGGACCTGAGCCGCAGGCGTGGCCTGGGCCATGGTAGGGCTGCCCGGAAGCAGAAGTATGCCTCCGACTGAGAGTGCGAGGAAAAACAATCGTTTCATTTGGACCCCTACTTAACCCTACTTTAAAGGAAATCCACCCTCCTGCGCAAACCCCAGGACGAGAGCCCGGCAGGGCACGCCTTCTGCGATCGGAGAGCGGGAACCCGCATCCGGCCCTTTGTTTAGACGCTGCGCGCCGTGAAGACAGACTACAATTTTCAGGGAAACACTTCTTTCCCGAATCTCTGATTTCAGCTCGTCTTACAGCACCCGCGTCTCTTCCAGCATCTGGACCTCGGCGGAGAGCACGTGAACGCTCACGGCATCGCCCGGAGCCAAGTCAGTGGCTTCGGCGGGCAGAATCGCCAGCCCATCGGCCAGCAGCATCGTCCGCAAAATCCCGGTGTTCTGATCGCCGGAGCTGTAGGCCTTAAAGCTTCCATCAGCCCACTCCAGACGCACCCGCAGACACTGCACCCTCCCCGGCTTCTTCCTTACCGGCTCCTGCAGAATCGCCCTCACCGGAGCCCGCAGCACCCGCCTGTGCCCCATCAATTTCAGCAGCGCCGGCCGCACCAGTTCTTCGAAAATAATCATCGTCGCAACCGGGTTGCCGGGCAGTGAGAAGATCGGCTTTCCGTCTCTTACGCCAAACGCGGTGGGCCCTCCCGGTCGCATCTCCACCTGCCGGAAGATCTGCTTCACCTGCAACTCCTGCAGCACGTCGCGCACATAGTCGCGGTCCCCGGCTGACACCCCGGCCGAAGTAATCAACGCATCGGCCTTGAAGCCCTCGATAAGCTTTTCGCGCATCTCGGCAGGATCGTCGCGGGAGATGCCGAGTATCACCGGAATGGCCCCGATTTCGCGCAGCGACGCGGCCAGCGACAGCGTGTTGCTGTTGATGATCTTGCCTTCGGTCATCGGCTCCCCAAGCTCGATCAGCTCGTCGCCGGTGGAAAGAACCGCAACCCGCACCCTGCCATAAACGGCAACGAACGCCTTGCCGAACGACGCCAGCAGGCTGATCGCCGGAGCACGAAGGAGCGTTCCCACCGTCAAAACCTTTTCTCCGCAGGCAACATCTTCGCCGGTAAAACGGATCTGCTGCCTAGGCTTGACCACTGCCTTGATCAGCACCTGCCCGCCGGACGCTTCCGTCTGCTCCACCGGCACCACCGCATCGCATCCGGCAGGAATCGGCGCTCCAGTCATGATCCGAATCGCGCAGCCCGGCTCCAGCGGTTGATCTGCAAGCTTTCCCGCCGGAATATACCCCGTGATCTTCAAGCTCGCGCCTGCCCCAGCGCCCGCGGCCGGCAGCGAAGCGTTACCCGTCTGAGCGCCCGCGGCCGGAGGGCCGTCTGTTGGCCCGTAACCGCCAGCGCCAGCGGCCGGCAGCGGAGCGTTACCCGTAGCGCCGCAGTCGGCACTTCTTACCGCAAACCCGTCCATGGCGGAGTTGTCGCACGCCGGCATATTCCAGGGTGCAATCACATCTTCGGCCAGCACCCTGCCGGTGGCGTCCAGCAGGCTCACCCGCTCCACCCGCAACGGCGCAACGCTGCCGAGAATCAGGCGGAGGGCGTCCTCAAAGGAAGTCATGGCGCTCTTACCCCCCATCGCAGTCGAGTGGAATTTCATCGAAGGTCATGTCGAGAAGGTTGACGACCAGGCACCGGTGGCGCAGCACCTTGCCGGCTCCCAGCAGAAGTTTGCAAACCTCGGTGCTTTCCAGGCTGGCAACTACCGCGGGCGTAAACGAAGGATTACCCAGGCGCTGCTCCACCCCGCGCTGCTGCGGCGCGCTGCCATACAGGCCTTCGATGCTGCGGTCTCCCGGAAGCTGCGTCAGGACGTGGCCGTACCAGCCGGCGATGGCTCCGTGAACCAGGGGAATCCCCAACTCGGCGCAGCTCTTCGCCAGCTCCAGCCGGGTCGTGATCGAATCCAGCGCGTCCACCACAACCTGCGCACCGCCCAGCAATTCCGTGGCGTTCTCCGGCGTATAAGGCCCATGCACAGGCAGCAGGATAGTCGCGGGATTGATCTCCGCTACCCGTTCGGCCGCCAGTTCCACCTTGGCCCGGCCCAGCGCATCGGTTGTCGAGAGTATCTGCCGGTTGAGGTTATGTTCCTGAAAGATATCGGGATCGATGGCAACCAGCGTCCCCACCCCCAGCCGCGCCAGTTGCTCGATGACATACCCGCCCAGACCGCCGCAGCCAATCACCGCAACCCGGCTGCGGAAGAGCTTGAGTTGATCCTGCACGGTGATGATCTGCTGGTTGCGCTGGTAGCGCGAGGGCATCAGCCCAAGGGAGAGAGCAGTTCCTTCGACCTCGGCAAGAGGAATACAAAACTGTTGGGCAGCCGCCAGCTGGCAGGCCCAGGGCAAAAGGTCGTGATCGGCGCCGCTTTGCAAAAATTCCTGCAACGCCTTCACTTTACCCTCCTCCAACCAAGGGAAAGATCGACAGGCGGGCGCCTTCGACAACTTCGCTGCCAAGCTCGGCACGGCGGCCGTTTATCATGATGATGCCAACCTCCGGCTCCTCGATCCCCAGTTCCTGAACCACGCTGGAGACCTTGACATTCGGCGCGTATTCCCGCTGCTGCTCGATAAATCGCCCGTCGCGGAAATTGGCGAAAAGCTTGACCGTGACCTGCATAGCCGCCTCTCCTGTGTAAATCGGGGACGCCCTCAGGCGTCCCCGGCTTGAATCCTACTCGCCAGCCGCTAGAAATTCCAGAATGCGTCCAGCTCTTCCCCTGAGAAGTCCCAAATCGCGTTGTGCGGCGGGATCGGTTCATAGGTGAAGAACTCCGGCAGACGGTCGTCCTTGTTGGTAAAGCCGGCGCGGAGGTTGAAGTCGTGCTCGGTCTTCAGCGTGGTCTTGCCCAATGCCACCACATCGTCGCCGGTCAGCTTCAGGTCGTATTCGGAGTTCAGCATCTCGATCAGCGATTCCATGCATTCCGGATTATCCAGCGCAGGGAATGCGATGAAGACGCACATGCCGGTCGAATCCACCGCCGCCGTGGCAATCTGCAGATTCCGCGAAAGCTCCACCTGACCGTCCTTCTTCAGCGGATCCACGTAGCCGCCCACGTTGAGAATGTTGGTCGCAATGGTGTAGCCCATGGTGTGATCGGCGCCCTGGGTGCTCATGGCGTAGGTGACGCCAATGCCCTTCACCGAGCGCGGATCATACGCCGGAATCGCCTGGTCCTTCACCACCGGAACGCGGGTGAGTCCGTAGGCCCTGCCAACCAGCGCGGTCCCGCCGCCCAGCAAATGTCCAAGCGGAGTGCCCTTGCCGACCTCTTCCCGCAACATCCGGATCACGCCCTTGCCGTCGCCGAAGGGCAGGATGCCGGCCTCCATCGCCACGGCGAACATCACCGGCGTCTCGATGCTATCCACGCCGAGGTCGTCCATGATGTTGTCAACCGTTGCGATGTCGTCCAGGTCCTCAATGCAGCAGTCGGCGCCCAGCCCCCACACCGTCTCGTACTCAAAACCGGAGGTCAGGTACTTGCCGTCCTTGTCGTTGTAAACCTGCGAGCACTGGATCACGCAGCCCTGATGGCAGCCATGCTTGGGCTTGCCCTTCCGCTCCACGATGGTGTCGTGGATGGTTTCGCCGGAGAACTTTTCGTGCGCGGCGGACTGCCCCTGGGTAAAGTTGCGGGTCGGCAGGCCGCCGGCCTCGTTCAGAATGTTCACCAGCACCGCCGTCCCGTAGGTCGGCAATCCCTGGCCGCTCACCGGATGGCTGATCAGCGTGGCGGCGAATTTCTTGGCCGCTGCCTTGAACCTTGTCTGGTCGGCAATCTTGATGCCCGGTCCGCCCGCGTCATCGACGGAGATGAACTTGATTCTCTTGGAACCCATCAGCGCGCCCAGTCCGCCGCGTCCCAGGCTGCGGATCTTGCCTTCCGGGTCCTTGATCGAAATGTTGGAAATGTTCATCCTCATCTCGCCGGCCGGTCCCACGCAGATCACGCCGATTTTCTTGTTGTTGTAGCGCTCGGTCACCGCTGCCACCGTGGCGAAGGTGCCCTGGCCGATAAGCTCGGTCTCTTCCGCAAAGCTTACCCCATCGTTGTTGATGTGCATGCTGTACCACTTGCTGTCATCTTTCGGTTTGCCCTCGATGATGATTGCCTTGAGGCCCAGCAGCGCGAACTGACGGGCCACGTTGCCGCCGCCATTGCACTCCTTGATGGTGCCGGTCAGCGGGCTCTTGCAACCGGCCGACAGACGCCCGGAGTTGGATGCGATGGTGCCGGTCAGCAGGCCGGGAGCCAGAACCAGTTTGTTGTACGGTCCCAGCGGATGGCAGGTGGGAGGAACCTCGGCCGCAACAATGGTGGATGTGAGCGCGCGACCGCCCAGAGGAGCCCAGGCTTCGGGGACCTCTTCGCAGGTAGTGCTTAGATCGGACATATTAATACGTATGATTTTGTTCATCTCGAAATGCTCCCCGTTGGTCAGGCTTGGATTTTTTTGAGCAACATTCCCCCGCCAGTTTTTGTTGGCACGGCCCACAGCTCATCCCTTAGCCATGTGTTTGGGAAACTGCGAGGTAGGAAGAAATCCATTACTAACTGCTTATGTAAACCAGCCCCTGTAATGGGCTGGGTAATTAATTCTTATACTACTATACGAAATTTCTGGATTCCACACCATCCCCGGTTGATTACTTCACAATCTTTTCGCCTTTTTTCGCTCCGCAAAATAATAAAAACTGCAGCCGAAAACTCAACGACGGAGGCCCGCCTGCAGGGTTGACAAGCGCACCGCATCCCATTACTTTACATAGGCGAACAAAAGGCGAATATGGGAGCTGCTGCCGAACTACGCAAACAGATCGAATCGGCCCTCGCCGGTCGCATTCCTGCCGCTCTGTCCCCGCGCCCGCATAGCGCGCCGGAGCTGATCCCCTGTGGCCTGGCGGAGGTCGATGCCATGCTCGGCGGCGGGCTGCCGCTGGGTGCCATCACGGAGCTGACCGGCCCCCATTCTTCCGGACGCACCTCCCTGGCGCTCGCCACCCTCGCCGGGCTCACCCAACAGGGCCACAGCTGCGCCTACGTGGATCTCTCTGACGCCTTGGACCCGCTTTCGGCCGCCGCTCTTGGCGTGGAGCTGCACCGCCTGCTCTGGGTTTGTTTAAGCACGCCGCGCCCTGCGGCGTCGCGGCCCACTCCCGCCCTGCGACTCGACTCTGCCCTGCGCGCCACCGATCTGCTGCTCAACGCCGGTGGCTTCCGCGCCCTGGTGCTCGACCTGGGAGACCTGCCGCCGGAGCAGACGCGCCGCATCCCCCTGGCAACCTGGTATCGCTTCCGCCTGCAGGCGGAAAAGTCGCGCACGCTCTTCCTCCTGATCACCTGCGCCCAGGATTGCGCGCAGGGTTGCCAAAGTCACGCTCAGAGTTACGTTAAGAGCTACGCGCAAAGCTGCGCCGCCGTCACCCTGCACTGCCATCCGGCGGAGCCTCACTGGCGGCAGGCCGCAGAGCACTCACCTCTCCTGCTCGCCGGACTGCGCCATCGCCTCAGCCTGGAGCGCGGCCGCGCCGTCGATCCCACCCGCAAAAAGCCGGCAGCCTCCGCAGCAGACTTCGAAGCCGTCTGGAGCAGCCGCACTCCGTGGACCGGATGAGCCATGCCGTCACCGCTGTATCTCTGTCTCCATCTGCGCGACTTCGCCGGGCAGGCTCTCGTCCGCACACACCCTGAGCTTCACTCCCGTGCGCTCGCGGTCCTCAGCGGCAATCCTCCGCTGGAGCGTGTCTTTGCCATCAACCAGCCAGCGCGCCGCCTCGGACTGCAAATCGGCATGAGCCGCGTCCAAGCCAGTGCGCCTGCGGCCGGCCATGCGCCTGCGGCCGACCATGCGCCCGCAGCCGGCAGCGCAGCGTTACCCGACCCAGCGCCTGTGGTATTGCTCCACCGCGACCCTCCGCAGGAGCACGCTGCCTTTGCGGAGTTGATGCGTTGTGCCGGAAAATTCTCCCCTCGAATCGAACCCATTGCCTCACCGCAAGAGGAGTTTTGCGGCGCCACGCTCCTGCTCGATATCTCCGGCTCCGAGCGGCTGCTAGGCGGCCCGCAGCAGATTGCCGCATCCCTGCGCCGATCGTTGCGCGCCTTGAACTACGAAGCCAGCGTGGCCGTCTCCTGCAATGCCTGTGCGGCCCTGCTCGCCGCACGCGGCACCACAGGTGCGGTCTGCATTGCACCCGGACGCGAGGCGGAGACCCTGGTGCCGCTGCCCCTCTCCGTGCTGGAACCCAACGATGAGCTGGCGCAGACCTTGGCCGCCTGGGGCATCCGCACCCTGGGACAGCTGGCCGTCCTGCCCACCCGTCCACTGGCGGCGAGGCTGGGGCAGAGCGGCCTTCGTCTGCAGGCGCAGGCCCGCGCAGAATACCGCCACCTGCTGATCCCCGCCGAAGACCCTGCCGATGCGCCGCTCTGCGAAAGCATCGAGCTGGAGCATCCGGTAGAGTTGCTGGAGCCGCTGCTGTTTCTGCTAAGCCGGATGCTGGAGCAGGTCACCGCGCGCGCCGCGCAACGCTCCCTGGCCATCGCCTCCATCGAGCTCTGCCTTCAGGGTGGCCCACATTTGCCGAGCGCCCGCGGCCGGAGCGGCATCAGTGGCCGCGTACCTGGCTGCGAAGCCTCGGTTGGCAAATGTGGGACGGACGGAGGCAGGCGCCCGGAAGATCGCCGCTCCGAAGATCGCCGCACCATCCGCCCCGCGATCCCCGAGCGCGACCCTCTCACCCTGCTCAAACTCCTGCAGCTTGAGCTGGAGATGCATCCGCCCGCAGCCGCCGTCGTTGCCCTGCACATCCAGGCGCACCCCGCGCGTCCGCAAACCGCGCAGCCCGGACTCTTCGCAGCGCAACCTCCCGAGCCCGGACGTTTAGAGATTCTGCTGGCGCGACTGCGCAAACTGGTGGGCGAAGGCCGCGTCGGCTCACCGGAGCTGCTCGATTCTCACGCCCCCGAAGCATTTCGCATCAGGAACTTCGAGCCCAGCGCCTCAGCTTGCCATCGGCCGGAGCCGCGCATCAGTCGCCGCGTACCCGACACCACACCCCGGCTCTGCGCCTGGTACGTCCGCCACGCCCTGTCGCCGTAAAGTTGCGCTGCAACGTGCCCGTGGCGATGCACTACGAAGGTACGCGGCTCCTCGTGCAAGCCGCCTCCGGCCCCTGGCGCACCAGCGGAGCCTGGTGGACGCATCCCGCCTGGTGCCGCGAAGAGTGGGACGTGGCTCTAAAAAACGTTTTGCAGAACGCGCTGGTCGCTGACGCAGGGCGCTGCCTGCGCCTCGCCCACGATCCCGCCACCGGCGGCTGGTACGTGATCGGAACTTACGACTGAGGGTGCGCATGTGTCGGGGTTTTACTTTAAAACCTTGAAACCTGGTAACGCCATGTACATCGAACTTCACGCCCGCTCGGCCTTCAGCTTTCTCGAAGGCGCATCCCTGCCCGAGCTGCTCATGGCGCGCTGCGCGCAGCTGGAGATGCCCGCCATGGCCTTGCTCGACCGCAATGGCCTCTACGGCGCGCCGCGTTTTCACATAGCCGCCCTGCGGGCCGGCACGCGGGCGCACATCGGAGCCGAGATCGCCGTCCGCGATGCGGGCGAGCGCGCCCGCCCGCCGCAATGGCTGCCGCATCGCATTCCCCCGGAGCCGGTGCGCTGGCCGCTGCTCGCCGAAACCCAGACCGGCTACCAGAACCTCTGCCGCCTCATCACGCGCTTCAAACTGCGCGAGCCGCACAAAGCCGAGGGCTCCGCGCTGCTGGCCGATGTCGCCGAATTCAGCCAGGGCCTCATCTGCCTCACCGGCGGCGACGAAGGCCCGCTGGCCTCGGCTCTCGCGCGTGGCGGATACAACGAGGCGCTGCGCGAAGTCGAGCGCCTCGTGCACATCTTCGGACCGCACCATGTCTTCGTCGAACTGCAGCGCCACTACGACCGCGCGGAGGAGCATCGCAATCAGGCCGCCGTCGCCATTGCGCGCGCGCTCAAGCTGCCCCTGCTCGCCACCAACGGAGTCCATTACGCCACCGCCTGCGAGCGTGAAGTCCTCGACGTGCTCACCACCATCCGCCACCACTGCACGCTGGAGACGGCAGGCCGCCTGCTTGCCCCCAACGCCGAGCGCTACCTGCGCTCCCCGCGCGAGATGCAGCAGCTCTTCCGCGACCTTCCCGAGGCCATCGCCAACACCCGTGAGCTCTCCGCCCGCCTCGCCTATCAGATGAGCGATCTCGGCTACCGCTTCCCTGCCTATCCCGTTCCCGACGGTGAGACGATGCAATCCTTCCTTGAAAAACGCACCGCCGAAGGCATCGCCAACCGCTATCTCCCCAAACACGATGCCAAGCTTTTTGCCCGCGCCCAGCATCAGGCGCAACGCGAGCTCACCCTCATCGCCAAACTCGAACTCGCCGGATACTTCCTCATCGTCTGGGACATCGTGCAGTTCTGCCGGCGCGAGGGAATCCTGGTGCAGGGGCGCGGCTCGGCGGCCAACAGCGTGGTCTGCTACGCCCTCGGCATCACCGCCGTCGATCCCGTCGGCATGGACCTGCTCTTCGAGCGCTTCCTCTCTGAAGAGCGCGGCGAGTGGCCGGACATCGATCTCGACCTCCCCAGCGGCCCGCAGCGCGAGCGCGCCATTCAATACGTCTATCAGCGTTACGGCGAGCTCGGCGCCGCCATGACCGCCAACGTCATCACCTACCGCGGACGCTCCGCCGCCCGCGAAGCCGGCAAAGCGCTCGGCTTCGATGCCGCAACCCTCGACCGCCTCACCAAACTGGTCAGCGCCTGGGAGTGGAAAGAGAAAGACGACTCGCCCGGCCGCGACGTTCAAATTGCCGGGCAGGACGCGGGCCTCGACCTTCATCATCCCCGCATCGCCCGCTACGTCGAGCTATGCCAGCGCCTACAGGACCTGCCGCGCCATCTCGGCCAGCACTCCGGCGGCATGGTCATCTGCGCCGGACAGCTCGACGCCGTCGTTCCCATCGAACCCGCCTCCATGCCGGGCCGCACCGTCATCCAGTGGGACAAGGAAGACTGCGCCGACATGAAGATCATCAAAGTCGATCTGCTCGGGCTCGGCATGATGGCCGCTCTCAAGGAGTGCCTCGAACTGGTACCCGCGCACTACGGCGAACCGCTTGACCTTGCGCAGCTTCCGCCCAACGATCCGCTCACCTACCGCGCCCTGCAGCAAGCCGACACCGTGGGCATGTTCCAGGTGGAAAGCCGCGCCCAGATGGCGGCCCTGCCGCGCAACCATCCCACCTGCTTTTACGATCTTGTCGTTCAGGTGGCCATCATCCGTCCCGGCCCCATCGCCGGCAACATGATGAACCCTTACATGAAGCGCCGCCGCGGCCGCGAGTCGGTCACCTACTCTCACCCGCTGCTGGAGCCGGTGCTCAAACGCACCCTCGGCATTCCGCTCTTCCAGGAGCAGCTCATTCGCATGGCGATGATCGTCGCCAGCTTCACCGGAGGCGAAGCCGAAGAGCTGCGCCGCGCCGTCGGCATGCGCCGCTCCATGGCCCGCATGAAGGAACTGGAAGGCAAGCTGCGCCGCGGCATGACCGCCAACCACATCGCGCCCGCCACGCAGGATGAGATCGTGCAGTCCATCTCCTCCTTTGCGCTCTACGGATTCCCCGAGTCGCACGCCGCCAGCTTCGCCCTCATCGCCTATGCCAGCGCCTACATCAAGTGCCACTACCTTGCGGCCTTTACCTGTGCGCTGCTCAATCACCAGCCCATGGGCTTCTACTCGCCCGCCACCCTCGTCAAGGACGCACAGCGCCACGGCCTCCGCGTCTTGCCAATCGACGTACAACACTCCGCCTGGCCCTGCACACTGGAACAAGACGCGGGTGGCCCATTCAAGCCATCCTTTGGCTTGAGTGGGGCAGTTGACTCTGGCGGGACCCACCGCTTCGCCCTCCGCCTCGGCCTCAACTATGCCCGCGGACTGCGCCACGACGCGGCTGACGCATTGCTGGCCGCACGCCAACAACGCCCCTTCACCTCGATCCAGGACCTCGCTCTGCGCGTGCCCGAACTGCGCAAGAGCGAGCTAGCCCTGCTGGCCAAAATCGGCGCGCTCAATTCCCTGGGAGAGTCCAATGAAAAGCAGCCAACCCATCGCCGCGACGCACTCTGGCAAGTAGAGTACGCCGGCCGTCCCGCCGGGTCGTTATTGAATGACCTCACGCCGGAATCCGCCGAATCCCCGTTGCAACAAATGACCATCGAAGAGCGCCTGGTGGCCGACTTCTCCGGCACCGGAGTCACCGTCGGCAAACATCCCATGGCCTTCCATCGCGCCGAGCTGAAGCAGATGGGCATCTCCGCCGCCAGCGAACTGGCCCGCCTGCCCCACGGACTCACCACGCGCATCGCCGGATCGGTCATCGCCCGCCAGCGGCCCGGCACCGCCAAGGGATTCGTCTTCCTCAGCCTCGAAGACGAAACCGGCATCGCCAACGCCATCCTTACGCCCGCTGTTTACGAGCAGTTCAAGCACACCGTGATCTATGAAAAGTTTCTGCTGCTGGAAGGCGAGCTGCAAAACCAGGAGAACGTCGTCTCGCTGAAGGCCCGCACCGTCCACCCGCTCGGCATCAGCCGCGCCGAAGTCCGTTCCCACGACTTTCACTGAAGCTTGCGGAGCCGCACGCCATCAGTAGCTCGAGATTTCAACCAGGTTCTTGTCCGGGTCGCGAACATAGACGGAGCGCATCTTCCCCATCGCGCCGTTGCGTTCCACCGGGCCTTCCTCGATGTGAACCTTCTGTTCCTTCAGGTGGCGAATCACTTCGTCGAGCGGGGTTGAGGTAATCAAGCAGAGGTCGCCGGAGCCGGACGTGGGATGAGCGGCTCTGGGAGTTGCCTCGTGTCCGCGCTGCTGAAGCTTGATCATCTGCTCGCCGAAGGCAAGCGCCTTGCGGCCATCCACGGTGAACAGCTCCATGCCGAGGACTTCCGTGTAAAAGTCAACGCTGATGTCGATGTTGGCGACAGTGAGAACGATGTGGTCGAGCGAATTCATGGTGATGGCCATATCGGACGGATGATACTCGCCCCGGGGCATCTCTCCCACTATTTTTCCGCGGACAGCTGCAAACCCTAAGCGGCTTCAATCTCCGCCGCGCACTCGGCGTCGTCGTTCTTCACCTGGTTGACGCGCGAGCTCACCCGGTAGCGCCGCATCGCCCCGGCGTAAGGCTTCAGCAGCGGCTGTAATTCTGGGACCCTGCTAAAACCGGGATCGAGCCACAACTCATACGCATCCGGCTCCAGAATTACCGGCATGCGATCGTGCACATCCCGCACCAACTCGTTGGCTTCAGTGGTCAGAATCGTGCAGCTTTCCACCCTGTCTCCCTGCGGACTTCGCCATCGCTCCCACAATCCGGCAAAAGCAAACATCGCATCATCGGCCAGCGTAAAACAGTAGGGAATCTTCTCTTTTCCGGCGCGCTTCCACTCGTAAAACCCATCCGCCGGAATCAGGCATCGCCGCCTGCGCATCGCCTCGCAGAACGCCGGCTTGTCGGCCGCGCTCTCCGCCCGCGCATTGATCGACTTGTAGCCGATCTTGGCGTCCTTCGCCCACGCCGGAATCAGACCCCAGCGCAGCGCCACCAACCGCCGCACCCGACGCTCCGTATCCTGGTGTGCTGAATTTTGAACCACCGCAGCTATCGTCTGTCCCGGTGCCACGTTATAACGGGGCTGCCATTCCACCGGACTCAAGCCGTCTTCGGCGTCAAAGACTTCTTCCAAAATCTCTTTGCTGCGCGCCACCCGGAATCGTCCACACATATGCGTTCAGCCCCGTCGCGCCCTGATAGGAATGAGCCCATGACAGTTTCATCAATGGGAAGCAGGCCGAAACCGCCAGCCAGGAAACTCACTTGCATGTTCATCGTGAACATCTCTGAAACAAGGCAGCTTACAACGGCTGGGCTTCTCACACAACCTGCGATACGTTAATACCTCTGAGCCTTTCAAACCTAGCCTTCTACCTTCTGCGCTTGCGGAAGACCACGCAGACCGACACCACGCCATCCTGGTCGCGCACCCCAACCATGGAAACGGTTTTGTTCACGCTGTACTCAAGCTGAATGATCTCCTGCTGCGACTGGTTCAGGTTGGTGATGTAGGTCAGTGTCACCTTGTTGGAGATCTGCTGCTCCACGGTCACCCGCGCCAGCCCCGCGTTCACCTCTTCGCCCGCGTTGGGATCGATCTTCACCCGGCTGACGCCGAAAAGTCTCTGTACCCGGCTGGTCTTGGTCGCGCTCAGCGCCTGCGTCAGCAGCTCCATGGAGCTGCTTCCCGAAACCGCCGGCTGATATTGCGCGGTGCCCATCATCGCCGGATTGCCTGACTCCGCCGTCGTGCGCCCCAGCGCCAGCAGCGAGATAATGTCGCTGCTGGAGAGCGGCGGGTCCGAGCGGTAGGAGGTCGTCATCCGGTCGATCGGTCCGTGGAAGCCGAGTGTTAGGTCGTAGTCGCGCACCCGCGTCGACAGCTCGATATCCAGCGTGGGATAGATCCGCACCGGGTTGCTGAACGTAATGTCGCCGCGCTCCATCCGGTACTTTGTGCCGTTGAAATCGAACGTGCCTTCCAGCAGATTGACCCGGCCCAGCACCACCGGACGGGACGCCGTTCCGCGCAGGTGCAGGTCCACGTTGCCGCTCACCCGCAGCGCCGAGGTCTGGAACTGCAGCTCCGGCGTCGAGGTCACATGCACTTCCAGATGCAACCGGTTGAGCGGCGACTCGATCTGCAGCGCGGGAGCTCCGCGCACGCCTTTGACCAGATAGGTCGCAAAATCGAATTGCGGATTCACCTCCAGGCGCGTCAACGTCACCTCGCCGGAGAGCAGCGCATTCTTCGTCGAACCGCTCAGCAACAGCGAGGCATCGACCGTCGAACTCAATCCCTCCGGATAGCGCACCCGAATCTCGCTGCCCGCTGGCCGACAGATTGAAGCCCAACCCCAGCGAGGACGCATAAGTGATGAACCCGGCGCAATGCAGCAACCCGCCTCCGGTGCGCGCCGTCAGTTCCTGCACCTGCAACCGGTCCTCGTTGAACACCAGCGAGCCGTTAATACTGCTCAGCCCATTGGGAAAATCGGTGGAGCTGAGCGAGCCGTTCTGCACCTGCAGCCGTCCACGCATCGAAGGCCGCGCCAGGGTTCCGTTCACCTGCAGATTCAGGTTTGCAACTCGCCGCTCGCCGTCAGCTTCGGATCGGCGGTCTCCAGCAGCTTCAGGTTCACGCTGCCATCGGCACGCAGGTCGATCTCGCGCTTGCCGCCCAGCTGCACCTCGCCGCTGCACCTGCACAAACCGGGTGCCCTGCTCGCCCGACAGGCGGAACTGCTCCACCCGCATCACCCTGTTGCCCAATCCGAAGCCGGATCGGACCCTCGTTCGCCACGGCAATGCCGCCGTAGTTGGTGGCCCAGCCGCTCCACCACCACCTCGGCAGTCATATCCAGCGGATGCAGCGCCTCACCCGTGGAATCCAGGTGCATCTTCAGCTCCGAAGGCCCCGCCAAGTGCAGTCGGCAAATAAGCCTCGAGCATCGAGTTCAGGTTCGCGCTCTGCAGCTCGCCGCTCATGCGCATCGGCATCTGCCCGCGCAGATGAATCTGTCCGTCCAGCTTCACCTCCGTGCTCTTCGAACTCGAGCGCACCGTCAGCGCCATTCCTCGCCGTGCGTCACCCCAACCACGTCTGCATTGCCAATGGCCCGCCCGCCAACGGCGAGATTGCGCAGCCGCAGCCGCCCATTGATCACCGGCGCGGCTGTCGTTCCCTCGCCGCTCACATCAAACGCCGCTTCGCCGCCCAGGCGCACCGGCAGGCCGATCAGCGCGTGCAGGCTCGCCAGCTTCACTTCGGTGCCCTTCAAATCGAACCCAAACTCGCCGGTCTCCACGTTGAAGCGCGCATCGCCCGTCAACTGCATGGCGTTGCTTTTCAGCACAATATTGCGGAACTGTGCCTGGTTCTCCGTCAGGTTCATCTCGGCGGTGGCTGAGCGCACCGCCTGACCCCACGCCGTTCCATCTTTCACCGCAATGCGGCCGCTGCCGCTCAAGTGGTCGGCCGTCCCGCTGGCATCCAGCTCTCCGCTCACCCGCCCGGTCACCGGATAGCTTGTTCCCAGCAGCTTCTGCAACTCGCCGACCCCGGCGTTGTCCACCTTCACGTGCGCGGCAAATGGCAGCCGCCGGTCGTAGTTGCCGTTCAGCAGCGCCACGCTGGCATCCACGCCAATCCTCGCGCCATCCTTCCGCAAAATTCCATTGCGCAGGCTCTCGCCTATCGCCGAATAGTCCACCTCGCCTTCCAGCAGATCCCATTTTGTGCGCACCACCCTCGTGCCGGCCCCAGCGCCTGCGGACGCCCGTGCGCCTGCAGCCGGCAGAGAAGCCTTACCCGCCTGTGCGCCCGCGGCACCCCATCTCGGTATGCGCACCACGGTGGTAAAGTCGTGTAGTTCCAAATACCCGGCCAGAGCAGGAGACTCCAGCCTGCCCTGCACTGTTCCCCGGAACGTAGCCTGCCCGGCAAACTCGATCGGCAGCTCCTTGGCGCGGCTGCCGCGCCAAGAGTCCACCAGCGGCGCCAGTTCGCTGAGCTTCGCCGTCGTCACGTCCAACGTTAAATCCGAGTTTGCCGCCAACCGTCCCTGCGCCAAAAGATGCGTTTCCGGAGTGCTTGCATCCAGGTTGTGCACCTGCACCGACTGGCTCTTGAAGTCCACCGTCGCCTGCACCACGGCCGTCACCGGCAGGTGCCCGGCTCGCGGCACCGGCTGCACTCGCAGGTTCCCGTCCATCGTCGCGTCCAGCGGACTGCCCCGCCACTTCACCTCCAGCGTGCCACCCGTCGAACCC
Source organism: uncultured Acidobacteriota bacterium (assembly GCA_963732315.1). Taxonomy (GTDB): domain Bacteria; phylum Acidobacteriota; class Terriglobia; order Terriglobales; family Acidobacteriaceae; genus TOLSYN. Next base: position 607,318 of record CAVSYY010000018.1, on the reverse strand, counting down.
GATAGCGGCAGCCTTTGGAGCGGAAGCTCCGTGGAGGCAAAGGCGCGCAGCGCGCTCTCCAATTCCACTCCGGTCACCTGCAGATCCATCTGCCCCACCGCTTCCTGGCCGGGCAAATGGCTGGCCGTCCATCTTGCCGTGCACCGTGCCGCCCAGCGCCGTGGCAAAAATCGAGGAAACATTGAAGTGCTCGCGGTCCAGCGAATACAGCAAAGCCGCCGTTGATCTTCTCCAGCCGCACAATGTCGAATCCGCCCAGCCCACGCCCATCGCCTGCGCCTTGCCCACCACGGCATATTCCCCGCGATCCCAGCGATAGGTTCCCTGCCCGTTCAACTGCACCGCGCCGCCCTTCAACTCGTGGTAGTGCACCAGCCGCGCCAACTCGGCCGCATCGCCCTCGGCGCGATAAGCAAATTGCGCCACCGGAGAAGCCAGCCCAGTCACCGCGCCGTTCACTTCCACCCAGCCATGTCCCTCGCTCACCCGCAGCCGCGGCACCTCCACCCGGTCGTGATACAGCCGGAACTCGCCCTCGGCACCCAGCGTCAGCGGCTCCATTTCCGGCAGACTATATCCGCACCTGCCCGACCTGCGCCTTGACGTCGTAGTGCATGTCCGCCGCGCGGTAACCCAGCTCCAGGTAAATGCCGCTGGCAACCCCGTCCAACCGGATCTTTTCCTGGCCCCAGTCGAGCCGCCCATCCACCAGTTCGGCCTGGTCCACCGCCAGCCGGAACAGCCTTTGGACCCTGTCTTCCGCGCCCTGCGTCTTCACTCCCGGAAAGTTCGTCGAGCCGTCCTTGTACACCTCCACGTGGGCCAGCGGATGCAGCACGCTCAGCTCACGCAGAACCAGCTTCCCAGCCAGCAGCTCCGCCCAACTTCAACCGTGCCTGCACCTGCTCCACCCGCAGCAGCGGAGCCTCGCTTGCCGCCTCCGTGCCATGAACCGTCAACCCGTCCAGTTCAAATTCCAGCCGATGCCAGTTCCACACCAGCCGCTGCAACTCCACCCGTCCGCCGGTGGCATGCTCGACCTGCGCCACCACAAACTGCCGCGCCCGCTCGTGGAACTCCGGACTGTTCACATAGCGCACCACCCACCGAGCCGCCAGCACTAGCACCAGCGCCAGCGCGCCCAGCCATATCAGCAACAGCGCGTGCCGGTGCCAGTAGGACGCGCCCCCGCGCGCCGTCTTCTGTGCGGCGTCCTTCGAACCCTGCTCCTGCCCGGATTTGTCCTGCTCCGGCTCTTCGCTCATCGCACTCCCGGAAGCTCTACCTCACCCCGTCCCACGTCACCCATAAGGTGCCCCATATTTGCCGGGCGCCCGCGGCCGGAGCGGCGCTAGTTGCCGCGTATCCGGCTGCGAAGCCGTTGTTGGCAAATGTGGGACGATCGCTTTCTCCTCTACCGCACCCCGTCCCACAGAATCTGCACATGGCTCTGCGAGCGCAGGGTGTCCAGCCACTTGTCCGTCTCCTCGTTCATCTTCTGCTCTTCCAGCACCTGGCGAATCTTCGCCGACAGCTGATCCTCCGGCTCCGGCGTCTCTCCCCGCGCCTTCAACTGCGGAACCAGGGTCGTGCTGTAGTAGTCGTCCACCTCCTGCCGCGAAACCTGCACCATGCGGCCGCACCCGGAATTCCAGAAAGCGTAGAATCTCCAGCTGGTTTGCCACCAGCGAGCGCAGCTCCTGCGCCGACAGTCCGTAGCGCTCCAGCGTGGCGACCCACTTGGCATCGTCGTCTTCCGTCTGCGCCCCCATCTTCCACCCATCCCGTATGGCAGCGATGCGTGTATCCACATCGGACTCCGACACCGGCAGCATCCCCTGCATCTGGTCGCGCAAAATCCAATCCTGCACCAGATGATTGAAGGCGGTGCGCCGGTCCGCCGCGCTCAGGCTCTTCAGCGGGCGTTCGTTCTCCAGCGCCTCAAAGCGCATCTGCTCATCCAGGTCGCTCCACGTCACCAGATGTTTGTTCACCACGGCGATGGTGCGGTCCACTACCTCCGCACTCGCCGTCGCACATGAAACGGCCAACAACCATGCAGCCATCCATCGCCCGAGTTTTCTCCCGCCCATCATCAAAATGTCTGCCCGATGCTGAAGAAAAAATTGAAGTGCCTCACCTGTTCGAAGTACGGCGTGGGATTACAAGGGGTGGTGGTTACCCCGGCACACGGAGTATCCACCGAAAACCACGGCGGATTCACGTTATAGCCGAAATCCAATCGCACCGGTCCAATCGGGGTCCTGTAGCGCACGCCCGTGCCCAGCGCCTGACGACATATAGCTGAAATCGCATACCGTGGACGGACCCGGCGTCGCGGCAGCTCGCCTGATCGCGCTGGTTCATCCGCGCCAGGTTATGCCACATCTCGTCGGCTGTATCGAACAGCGTTACCCATATCGTGGAAGAACACGAAACTCAGGTTGTTGCCCACCCAGGGCAGCGGCGCCGGAGGAGACCTAAGCTCCAGATTGCTGACCACCATCGCATTGCCGCCCACCGGAAAGCCCGAGCCCGGATCGCGCGGCCCCGCCTGGTTGATCGCAAAGCCGCGATGCGAGTTCGAGCCGCCCACAAAATAACGCTCCGGCAGCGGAATGAAGTCCAGCGTGCCATTGCCATACGGACTTTCCGTCCCGATTCGTATGGAGCGTGCAAACACCCAGCCCCGGAAAAATTTGTGGTAGGTCGCGTTCTGCGCCAGCACCCGCCCAAAATTTGCCTGCGAGGCGAACGAGCTCGAAGCCAGCCCGAGATCCAACGTGGTATAGGTGCCCTTGGTCGAATTCACCGGGTCGTCGCGCGTGTCGCGCAGAAAAATCAGGCTCGGCATGCCCACCAGCACCGGCTTCGAGTAGAGCGGAATCAAGGAGGGAGTGAAGCCCGCAGGGAAAGCTGGTCGGATCGACCGTAATGCGGCGGAAGGAGAAGCGATACAGTAACTGCGTCGCCTTGGTCACCCGCTGCGCCAGTTGCAGCGCACCCTCTTCCCGGCTGCTGCTGAACGTATTCACGTCGCTGTGTGTTGTCGTAAAGAGCCGTCAGCGTCAGCCGCCAGTTCGTCAGATCGAACCAGTGAGGCTGATCGAAGCTCAGCGAAGCCTGCTTCTCCAGAATACCCAACGTGCGACTTCAAGATCAGCGACTGGTCGCGCCCGCCAAAATTAATCCGCGTGATGTTCAGAATCGCCCGCGGACTCGCCCCGGTCTGGCCCTGCGGAGAACCGCCCTGGGTATTCAGCCCGGTTCCAATTTCCAGTCCGCCCCCGTAGTTGATCGTCCAGCGCCGCGCTTCCTGGATCTCGAACAGCACGTTCTTGTGCACCTCATCGCCCTCGGGATCCTGGATCGCCGTCTGCACCTCGTTGAAGATTCCCAGGTCATACAGGTTGCGCTGCGACAGCAGCATCTTCTCCTGGCTCAACGGTGCGCCTTCATGAATCACCACCGCGCGCTGCACAATGTGCGGCTTGGTGTGCTCCACTCCGCTCACCAGCACCTTGCCCACAAATTCCTGCGCGCCTTCCTGAATCTCATACACCACGTCCATCCAGGTGTGCGACGCATCGGTGTACTTGGCCGAGGTCTCCATTTGCACCGAGGGAAAACCACGGTTGAAGTAGTCGTTCAGCACCACCTCACGGTCGTCGGCAATCGTGGCCTCGGAGTATGGCTGCCCCTCCTTCGCGTTGATAAGGCGGCGAATCTCCTCCTCGTTCACCGCCTTGGCTCCGCGGATCTCCAACTGCCGAACCCGCACCAGCGGCCCTTCGTCCACCTTCACCACCAGCTTCATGTCTCCGCGCGTCCCCTGGTAGTCGTAAACGATCTGGCTTGTCACCTTCATCGACGGGTACCCGTTGGCCCGGTACAGCGTCTCAATCGCCTGCAGGTCGTCGTTCACCTGCGTCTCACTGTAATGTCCGTGCGAACGCTGCATCCCGGCTACCTGCGTCCCCATGCGCTCGCGCAGCATTGCGTCGTCAAAGCGCTTGTTCCCCTCCAGGTCAATGGCGCGCAGCGTATAGCGCTCTCCCGGCTGGATCGAGTACACAATCTCCAGATGCTGCTTGGCCTCGTCCTCCTGCCGCTTCACCTGCACCTGAGCTTCAAAGTATCCCTGCTCCCTGCAGATAATCGACGCAGGTTGCGCCGTCCTTCGTTCAGCAGATCCTCGTCCACGGCGTGCTCTTCGCACACCGGCACGTAGCGCTTCAGGGTTTGCGCGACTCAACTGCATGCCCACCACGCGAATCCCCACTACCGGCCCCGGTTCCACCGCGATGCTGTAGTCCACCGTGTTGCTCTCCGGGTGGAAGACCGGCAGTCCCGCCGTCAGCTGCGCCGCCAGCCTGCGCTGGCTGCATATATCGCTTTCGCAGCCGGGCCACGGCGCGCTGCAGCGCGTCCCGCGCACCCGCGCGCCCGGCCGCAGCCTGCAGATCGCCACTGCCTCGGCGGAAGTCAAGGCCGGATCGCCGGTCATCGTCAGCTTGCCGACCCGCGCCGGCATCCCCGCCGCCACATGGAATTCCACATCCACCTGCTGCGTCTCGTCGTGACGCTCCAGCTTGGCATCCACCTGCGCCTTCCAGTAGCCGCTGCGCTGCAGCAGGAGCGCAATGCGGCTCTCGGAATCCTTCAGCTTCTCTTCGGTGAACTCGGCGCCCAGTTCCAGCCGCTGCCGTGCTCACTACCCCGCTTTCATTCGGGCCGCCCTTGGGAAGTCCTGTCACGGTCACATTGCCATTGAAGTAGTTCGGCTTGGTCCGGAACTCCACCACGACTCCGCCCGACGGCAGCACCGTCGCATCGGCCTCCACCTCCGCGAAGCGTCCGCTGCGGTAGAGTGCGCGCAAACTCTCGCGCACCTTGTCGCGTTCCAGCCGCTCTCCCACCTTTAAGGGAATCTCCTTCAGCCACCCGCTCTCCTGGCCGCCCGCGACGAGGACCCGGATCTCCTCCACCACGCGCCCCAGCAGCCCGGTATACGCTCCCGGTAGAGCGCTCTCCGGCACCTGTGCGCCCGCAGCCGGCAGCGAAGCGTTACCCCCCGCGCCCGCGGCCGGCAGCGAAGCGTTACCCGACTGTGCCCCACCGGCCGGCAGCGAAGCATTCACCGTCCCACCCGCCGCCGTTGCCGGCAGGCAGAGCGCTGCCGCCAGCAGCAGCGCCGTTGCCATCCACCCTCGCCGGATTTTCACTATCACCGACAGACCATTCACCCGAGTCACCAAGTCTGCGTGTATTCACAGCTTCTACTTTCAACCAGCCCTTATAATACGGCCTTGCTCCGCCTAAAGCGGAGTACATCCTGGGGTAACTCCCTGCGCGTAATTTCGATTCTCGCCCTGCATTAATTTTTCTCCGTGCGCTGCATCCCGTCGGCCCCTGTGGCAATCCAACTATCCATGCGCGGCATCCTCATCATCCCCGCCGCTCTTCTGTTCGCTGCGCCACTCCTCGCGCAGAGCTATGTCTACTCCGACAACGCCTACACCCCGGGCAACATCACCACCCCAAAGATCCAGCTTGGCTCGGACCTCCAGCCCTCCGTCATCGACGTTGCGCCCGTCATAGTGGACGAGACTCCGGTCCCATACTCCTCGATACCCAGTGTCAGCAATGCTAAGCCCGCCAGCGTTGAGCTACTCTCCACCCGCCATTTTGATTACATCATTTCGCCGCTGGACAAGATCGTCCCCGGCAGCATGGAAGACACCTCCATCAGCCTCGGCGACTACGCCCGCCAGCTCCGCGCCGAGAGGCGAAGCAAGCCTTCGCCCAACGCCATGGCCCAACCCTCGGAAGCCAAATAGCTCTTCCGCTGCCCTCCCAAGCACCTTGTCTGTCATTCACTTACCTCTGCCTCAGCCGAGTCCGGGTCGCCTTCAGCTCTGGTTTTCGCCCTTCGCCTGCCCCCAGCCAAGCAACGGTGCGGCTCCCGGAGGCATCGAATCGTTAGAAGCGCTTTAGTGAGCACCCACCTCAAAAAGGAATTTCCGTGGCAATTCGCAAGCATGTGGCAGCCGGCGGCCTGCAAATGTGGCAAAGTATCGATACCGCCGCGCCGCAGCCTGCCTCTGAGACGCGCGGCGCATCCATGAGGGCACCCTTGACCACTCCCAAAAAAGTGATGGCGTCGGGCATGTCGGAAGCCGAAGCCATCAACCGCGCTCAGCAGGGCGACGGCCAGTGCTTCGAATCGCTTTACAGCTTTCACAAGCGGCGCGTTTACTCGCTCTGCCTGCGTATGACGGGCAACACCGCCGAGGCCGAGGATCTCACCCAGGAAGCCTTCCTGCAGCTTTATCGCAAGATCACAACTTTCCGCGGCGAATCCGCTTTTTCCACCTGGCTGCACCGCCTCGCCGTCAATGTCGTCCTCATGCACCTGCGCAAAAAGGGACTGCCCGAGGTTTCGCTCCAGGAGGCGCTGGAGCCTGCCGAGGAAGATGGCCCCAAAAAGGACATCGGGGCGCACGACCAGGTGCTCGACGGTTCCATCGATCGCGTCAATCTTGAGCGCGCCATCGAAACCCTTCCGCCCGGATATCGCATCATATTTGTATTGCACGATGTGGAAGGCTACGAACACAACGAAATTGCCGAGATGATGGGCTGTTCCATCGGCAACAGCAAATCGCAGCTCCACAAGGCGCGCATGAAACTGCGCGACTTGCTCAAAGCTTCACGGGCTGAAAGGGCCGCCGCAAAACGATGAAACACGCGCAAAAAATGGCGATGGCAGCCGGATACCCCGCAGCCGGGAAGCCCCCTGCCTCTGTTCGTACTTCCGGGAGAAACGTTCCAATGAACTGTGCTGAATTTCAGAGCGACCTGCCGCTCATTATCGACTCGGGTAGCAGCCCAACGCACGATGAGCACCTGCGCGCCTGCGACGTCTGCCGCGACCTGGTCAACGACCTGCGCTACATCGCCGATCAGGCCAAGCTGCTGGTCACCATGGAGGAACCCAGCCCTCGCGTCTGGACCGGAATCGAGGAGCGGCTCAAGCTCGAAGGCCTGGTCAAGCCTTTGGTAAAGTCCAACGCCTCACGCCGGCCCATGCATCGCGTAGCTGAGCCTTACAAGTAGGCATCCGCGCGCTCTCCTCCTGCTCTCTATACCCTGGGCCGCGAGTTTTCGTTCGCGGCCTTTCCTTCGCCTCTCCTGCTACAATCCCCCCACATGTCCAATCATTCTCCAGCGCCACTGCTGGTCCTCATCGGATTCATGGGGGCGGGCAAGAGCACGCTCGGCGAGCTTCTCGCAACCCGGCTTGCCTGCCCGCTGGCTGATCTCGACGCCGAGATCGCGCGCATCCATGGCCCCGTTCCCGAACTCTTCGCCGCCCGCGGCGAAAGCGGCTTCCGCGCCATCGAGCATCATCAGCTCGACCTTATCCTGCCCGCGCTGCAGCGCCCCTCAATCCTCGCCCTGGGCGGCGGAGCTTTTCTCCAGCCCGCCAATCGCCAACTGCTTGACCGCCATGCGGCCACCACCATCTTTCTCGACGCGCCCTTCGAGGTGCTCTACGCCCGCATTGCCGGCAACGCCCACGAGCGTCCCCTGGCCGCCGACTACGACCGCCTCCGCGCCCTCTACGAGCAGCGCCGCCCCACCTATCTGCTCGCCCACCACACCGTGGACGCCTCGGCCGCCGATCCCGGCGCGGTGCTGACGCCTCTGGTTCACCTCGCCCATCGTCTTGGCGTCCGCGATACACTTTAGGCAGGAACTCCCATGATGCGCCGTAACCTCGTCCTCCTCGCTGCACTATTCCTGCTCGTCCCGGCTCTGTTCGCGGGCAAAAAACCTGCCGAGAGCAAAACCGCCACCCCCACCGTAGTCGATGAGGGAACCTTCGCCATCTTCCAGAACGGCCAGCAGGTTGGCACCGAAACCTTCAACATCCGCCAGTTCCCTGCCTCCAGCCTCACCTCGGCCCAGGTCCATCTCGATTCCGGACAGGCCGGCGGCGTTCTCCAGCAGTCCAGCGAACTCACCCTGCTGCCCGATGGCAGCCTCTCGCGCTACGAATGGAACCAGACCTCGCCCGCCCGCCGCTCCGCCACCGTCGATCCCAAAGACCAGGTCCTCACCATGCACAGCGTCGCCGAAAACGGCAAAACCACGGATCACTCCTTCTTTCTTTCGCCCCAGGCATTTATTCTCGATGACTATTTCTTCGTCACCCGCGAAGTTCTGCTCTGGCGATACATGGCAACCTCCTGCAAACAGCGTCCCTCCGGCGATGGCTGCGACCTCATCCGCGTCCGCTTTCCCGTCCTCGTACCACGCCGCAATACCTCCGCCGAGGTTTACATCGAGTTCAAGGGCTATGACGACACGCCTCTGAACGGCCGTCCCCAGCACCTCCGCCACCTCGTCATCCAGACCGACGGCCCCGATTGGCACCTCTGGCTCGATGCCAACCTCAAACTCCTCCGCATCTCCATCCCCGACGCCCACCTCGAAGTCCTCCGCCAGGAGAAATAAACAGTCAGCGCTGGCCTCGATAAGCACGACGGAAAGTGCCTCTAGCGGCGCGATTCTACTTCCAGCAACCCCGCGCAGGGCCAGCCTGATCTGGCCGGAAAACCCCACTGCAATCCCGCAGAAGCACCCCTCGATTTCTGGCAAACCCTCCTCTCCAATGCCCATCCCACTTAACCCAACGTTGCAGAGACCGAAATTTGAATTCACCCGCAGGAGAATTCGACATGAGACGAATGCTTTGCATCCTTTTGGCCGTTCTGGGCTCGGCGGCCTTTGTGTACGCCCAAAGTTCGGCCACGCCTGAGAAGACGACAGGAACCATTTGCCTGTCCTCGTGCATCGTGCAGGTGGATAACGCTCCCACCTGCGACCCAAGTTGTACCTCCGCCCGCGGAGTGGCGGAATTGATCGACGATTCAGGCACGGTCATGCAAATCGCCAACCAGAACATCTGCCGCTCACACCTGGGACAACATGTAAAAGTCACGGTCGTCCCCACCGAAAAGGCGCGCGAGGTAGAACTCAAGCAGCAGCAGGAGTACCAGATCATGCAAATCGAGAACGAATTGCGGCCCTGAGTCGAATTGATCTCCTGACGATCCCATGGGCAGCGATACCGCTGCTTCGGCAAAGCCGCCTCCACGGAAGGCCCGAAACCCGCGCAGTCTGGGCCTTCCGTCAGGGACCGGCGCAAACCGCCCGATCATGTCGGCGCCGGTTTCCGCCAACCATTGCGGTTCCGGTAAAATGAACTGCATGAAACTTTCATCCCTGCTGGCCATCGCGCTCTGCGCCCTGCCCCTGTCTGCCCAAGCCCAAGCGCCTGCGGCCGGCAGTGCAGCGTTACCCGCCCAAGCGTCCGCGACCGGCAGCGCAGCGTTACCCGACTCAGCACCAGCCGCCCAAGCATCCGCGGCCGGCAGCGCAGCATCCCCGCGCCGGGTCGCTGCCCCCTGCCAGCTCACCTCCGCCCAGCTCGGTCTCTCCGGTGAGGAGAGCCCCGACCAGGGCCGCGGATACTCCTTCCAGGTGGCCAACAATTCCACCCGAACCATCGCCATGCCCGGCACTCCTGGCTTCGGCTGGCGGGTGGAGACCCTGCAGAAAAACGGTTGGAAGCTCAAAGCCGAAGGTGGCCCCGTGCGTCTCGTCACCACCAGCGGCCGCACTGATCCGCATGTGGCCGTCACCGGCGGCTCCGCCTCCAGCTCCATGGTGCAGATAGCGCCCACCCACGCCTTCGACTACAGCTTTTTCCTGCCTGGGGCCGAAGCGGCGCTGCGCCCTGACCCCGGTGTCATGCTGACCACCCTCAAGCTCACCGTCTATTGGGCCGCGCCCGCCGACCTGGCGCAAAGCAACCGCGGCGTCCCCCTCTGTTCCCTCGCCGGCGAGTGGGACGTAAAGATCCAGGCGCCCTAGCGCGCGCAGCTAGGAACGGGAAAGTCGCAAGTACCCCCAAAGTGATATAAGAGTTAGAAACATTATGATTCCGGTCAATTCCGGAGAAGAGAGATTCAGTCTGATGGCGAAGATCCCTGTAGGCATCCTGGGGGCCACCGGCATGGTGGGCCAAAGATTCATCCAACTGCTTGAAAACCACCCCTGGTTCGAGGTCGCCTGGATTGCGGCCAGCGAGCGTTCCTTCGGCAAGCCCTACGAGGAAGCCGCCAAGTGGAAGATGAAGACTCCCATCCCTGCCCGCATCGCGCGCATGGTCGTCTCCGCCGCCGAACCCAAGGGCGCGCCCAAGGTCATCTTCGCCGCCCTCGACGCCGAGTTCGCCCGCGACCTCGAACCCGCCTTTGCCGACGCGGGCTGCGCCGTCATCTCCAACTCCTCGGCCTTCCGCATGCATCCCCAGGTGCCGCTGGTCATTCCGGAGATCAATCCCGACCACCTCAAGCTCATCGATCAGCAGACCTGGCGCAAAAAGTCCGGCGGCTTCATGGTCACCAACTCCAACTGCTCCATCATGGGCTTGGCCGTCGCACTGGCCCCTCTGCAAAAGCTCTTCGGCATCGAAGCGGTCTTCGCCGTCACCATGCAGGCCATCAGCGGCGCCGGCTTCCCCGGCGTGGCCTCGCTTGACATCCTCGGCAACGTCGTCCCCTACATCCGCAACGAAGAGGAAAAGATGCAGGAGGAACTCGGCAAGCTCCTCGGCAAACTCAAGGCGCGGCAAATCGTCGCCGCCGACTTCCCCATCAGCGCCCACTGCAACCGCGTCGCGGTCGAAGACGGCCACACCGAATCCATCTCCATCAAGCTCAAGAAGCGCGCCACCGCTGAAAAAATCATCGCCGCCTGGCGCGAATTCCAGGGCCAGACCGCCGATCTCAAGCTTCCCTTCGCTCCCGACGAGGTCATCTTTTACGACGAGCGCCCCGACCGTCCCCAGCCGCGCATCGATCTCGACCGCGGCCACGGCATGACCGTCACCTGCGGACGCCTGCGCCCCTGCTCGATCTTCGACTGGAAGTTCACCATGCTCTCGCACAACACCATCCGCGGCGCCGCCGGAGCCGCGCTGCTCAACGCCGAACTGCTCAAAGCCCGGGGTTACTTGGATTAGACGGCCCTCGTTCCGCAGTGAGCAGACGCCGGGTGGCCCATATTTGCCCTCTGTTGGCAAATGTGGGGTTATGACGAATGTGGGGAGTTTGAAGGAGAGATCGCTATGAAGTTCATCCTTTTGGGCGCGGGAAAAACCGGTTCGGTGGTGGCCGAAGTCGCCGCCTCGCGCGGCCACTCCTGCGAAATCATCGAAGTCGCCGAGAACCGCAACGGCTCGGCACTCACCAAGCAGCGCCTGGCCGACGTTGATGCCGTCATCGACTTCACCACCCCCACCGCTGTAATGACCAACATCGAAGCCGTCGTCCGCGCCGGCACCAACATGGTCGTCGGAACCACCGGCTGGTATGCCGAAATGTCCCACGTCCGCAACCAGGTCGAGCGCGCCCGCACCGGATTCATCTGGGCCTCCAACTTCTCCATGGGCGTCAATCTCTTCTTCGCCATCGTGCGCGAAGGTGCCAAGGCCATCAAGTATGGCTACACGCCCACCATCACCGAGACGCACCACGTCCACAAACTCGATGCGCCCAGCGGCACCGCCGTCTCGCTGGCCAAAACCATCGAGCAGATCAGCGGCAAAAAGGCTTCCATCGACTCCATTCGCGAGGGCGAGGTCTTTGGCATCCACTCCGTCGAGTTGCTCTCGCTGGCCGATAAGATTACGCTGACCCATGAGGCTCTCAACCGCCGCGGCTTTGCCGAAGGCGCCGTGCGTGCCGCCGAGTGGGTCAAAGGCAAGCGCGGTTTTTACGAATTTCAGGAAATCTTCTCAGAACTGAAGGATTAGCGCGGAAATGATCAAACTACGTGGATGTGGAACGGCCATCGTCACCCCGTTCCTGGCCGATGGATCGCTCGATGAACCTGCCCTGCGCTCGCTCGTCGCCTGGCAGATCGAATCCGGTATCGACTTCCTGGTTCCCTGCGGAACCACCGGCGAAACCCCCACCCTCACCCACGCCGAGTGGCGCCGGGTCATCGAAATCACCATCGAAGTCGCCGCCGGACGCGTCCCCATCGTTGCCGGCGCCACCTCCTATTGCACCGCCGAGGCCGTCGCCAAAGCGTCCGAAGTCGCCAAAATCAAGGGCGTAGACGCCATCCTCACTGCCTCGCCCTACTACAACAAGCCCACCCAGGAGGGCCAGTTCCAGCATTTCGAGGCCATCGCTCAAGCCGCCGGAATCCCCATCATCCTTTACAACATCCCCGGCCGCACCGGCGTCAACCTGGAGCCCGCGACCCTGGTCCGCCTGGCCGCCATCCCCAACATCATCGCCGTTAAAGAGGCCAGCGGAAACATCACCCAGATCGCGGAAATCTGCGGCTTGCTGCCGGCGCCGTTCTCCGTCTTCAGCGGCGATGATGCGCTCACCCTCCCGCTCATCTCCGTCGGCGGCTCCGGAGTCATCTCCGTCGCCTCCAATGCCTTCCCCAAAGAGATGGCCGAGCTTACCCGCGCCGCCCTCGACAACGACTGGACCACGGCCCGCCGCCTCTTTCACAAGTACCGGGCGCTCATGCAAGCCAATTTCATCGAGAGCAACCCCATGCCCATCAAGGCTGTCCTGGCCATGCAGGGCCGCATCCAGGAGCACTACCGCCTCCCCATGCTCCCCATGCAGCCCAACCTCCGCGCCAAACTGGAGTCCATCGCCCGCGCCGCCGGAGTCGTAAAGTAATTTTGGCAGTCGTAATCTAGACGCGGGCCCCATTCAGCGAAGCGGTGCCCCATTCAAGCGAAGCGGGTGGCCCATTCAAGCCATCTTTTGGCTTGAGTGGGGCAGTTGCTTTTGCGTTTAAATTTGAACTTGATCCTGAGTTGTCGTTCCGAGCGTAGGGAGGAACCCCAGCGCCGCTCTAGTCGCCGCACCGCCGGCCCGCGTCACTCCCCTGGAACTCTCCGGAACTTCTTCCGCAGACCCATCATCGGCCTCTCCAGAAAATAGAACGAGCCCGTTGCAATCAGATACACCGCCAGCCAGCGCCACAGCACAGCCGCCAAACCCGGCGCGGAGCCCGGAACAAAGAAAAATTGTTGCCACAGATATAATCCGTAGGAAATTTTCCCCACATGCATCACCAGCGGCTGGTTCAGAACCCCGCGCACCACGCCGCCCGCGCCGCTCACCAAAACCAGCACGCAAGCGCCGATCATGCCTCCCTCAAACGTGGGCATGAATACGTCGGCAAGGGCATTCCCGAGCGTATGCGGGCCAAGACGCCCCAGTATCCATGGTTCTACCCCGAATAAAAACAGCACGGACACCAGCACCACCGCATTCGCTGGGATCTTCTTCAGCCGCGCCCGCCATCTCGGCGAATCCAGCACAAACGCCGTCACGCACCCCATCATCAGAATATCGATGCTGGTGTGAAACATCCCGCGCCCGTACCCCCGCAACCCAGGCAGCAGATAGTAACTTCCCAGCCGTAGCACCGGCCCCGCCAACGCCGCCGTCACCGCAAAATACCGCGAGCCCCGGCGTGACAAATACGCAAACAATCCCGGCCATACCAGGTAAAACTGCTCTTCCAGGCTCAGCGACCAAACATGGTTCAACCACCACGAATATTCCTGTCCATGCACCCCGAGGGGATAATTGCGCGTAAACGTAAACGCGCGCAGAAGATCGAATCCGCTGAGCGCAATCACGTGCGCCCACTTCAGCCCCAGCACGCACAGCAGGAACACCCAGAAAACCGGAAGAATCCGCAGCGCTCTGCGTACATAGAAATCGCGCAGCGAAACATTTCCGGTCACGTCTCTTTCCCGAATCATCAGCCAGCTGATCAGCAACCCGCTGATGACAAAGAAAATGGAGACCCCAAGATGCCCGATGTACCCGAACTGAAAATGCCGGTTGCCAATCACGAGGGCACCGGCACTGTGGCTGAGAATCACCAGCAGAATCGAGAGCGCTCGTAACCCGTCCAGCGAAGCCAGATGGTTCCGCGAAGACGCCTTCATGGGGATTGGCGCAGGCCCCCGCACCGGCGGAATCACCGTCATCGGCCAACTCTGCTCCGCCGTCGTGCTCCCCAAATCGCTTCTCGCCTGCACCCCGCTGCGGACCGGCCTTGCCCTCACGCTCGCATCCTTCCGGCTCAGGCTCGGAACATCGAGTTCCTATCCGTCCCTGATCTTTGCTTAGCTCATTCCCACACAGTGGCATGAACGTATCAGCAACCCGGATCACACCTTTGAATCGCGAGTTATGTTTCAAAGCTGGAACAGCCGGAGGCAGGCTCCTCACCCGAGGCCGGGACTTCACCCTACCTGGAGCGGCCACAATGTCTGACTCAAGACACCATACGTCTAAATTTTTCAATGAGATACATCAGTCGAATCAGGGCCGCGACGAGCCCCGCGCCATCCCGCTTCTGGGCTGCTGCCAGGCTTACGTTCTCAACCTCGCCGGAAGGATGCAAAACAGTATCTTGTTCCCAAATCGGAACAACTCACTCCGATCCCTCGCCCCACTCCCCCAGCAGAAACCGCCCATCTCCATTCGCCATCCGCTCGTAGCCCACCACGCACAGCCCTTCGCGGAAGCACTGCTGCAGTCTTTCCCTCGTCCGGCGCAGCACCTCGGCCGCCAGCGCCCGCGTCTCCGCCTCCGACTTCCACTGGTAGACCTCCGCCGGAATATCCACCCGCTCCACCACCCGTATCTCCGGACGCCGCCCGCTGCCGAGCGTCTCTTCCACCCGCGCCGAGCGCAGCCACCACTCGGCCACCAGCCGGTCGCTGGGCAGCCCGCCCTGCAGCGGAGACGAGGTGATCCCGTACTGGTTCACCACATACTGCCGCGCCACCGCGCCCAGCTTCTCCAGGTTGAAGTAGGAGTTCTTGATCTCCAGCGGGTCGAAGGTCCACTCGATCCGGTCATACCCTTCGCCCATCGCAATCTCGCGCTGGAACAGCTTCATCTCCCGTCCCAGCCCCGTGTTGCGATGCCCCTCTTTCACCGCCAGCATATGCGAGTGGATATAGACCCGACCGTCCCGAACTCCCGGCAATCCAAACGCGAACCCCACCAGCGTCGAGCCCTCATAGGCCCCCAGCACGTGCCCGCCGATCTTTTCTCCCACCACAAACAGCCGCGCCGGAATCAGCTCGATGTCCTCAAAGCCCCACACTTCTTTCTCCAGCTCCACCACCTGCCGGAACTCGCCCACCGTGTGGCAGCTGCGCAACACCAGCCCGCCCCAGCTCTTCTCCGCGTGCACGCCCAAACGATTCTCTCCATCAGTCTCAACCACAGACGGGTGCCCTACCTTCGCGCCGCGCCTTTCGGCGCTAAGGTGGGAAGCAATGTTCCTCGCCTCTACCGCTCATACAGCTCAACCATACCTCGCAGCCGCTCCGCCAGCTCCGGACGCACCTGTTCGCTCTCGTACCGCCATCGCCAGTTGCCTTCCATCCGTCCCGGCTGGTTCATGCGCGCCGCGCTGCCCAGTCCTAGCAGGTCCTGCATGGGAAACATCACCGTATCGGCCACTGATGCCATCAGCGTCCGTATCATCGCCCACTGAATCGCCTCGCCATGCACATTCAGATATTGGCTGGCGCGCTCTCGCTCCCGCTGCATATCCTCCCGGCTGCTGATCGAATCGCCACCGCTGCCGGTCCACCACCCCACGGTCGTATTGTTGTCGTGCCCGCCCGTGTAAGCCACCACTGCCCGCTCGTAGTTGTGCGGACGGAAGCTCGGCCCCTGCGGATCGTTGCCAAAGGCAAACTGCAGAATCGCCATTCCCGGCAATCCAAAGCGCCGCCGCATCGCCTCCACCTCCGGCGTAATCACGCCCAGGTTTTCGGCCACCATAGGCAGCTCGCCGAACTCCTTGTTCAGCGCCTCAAACAGTTCGCTCCCCGGAGCCTTGATCCAGTTGCCGTGCATCGCCGTCTTGGCCCCCGCCGCAATCTCGAAATACGCCTCGAAGCCCCGGAAGTGGTCCAGCCGCACCAGGTCGAACAGACGCAGCACGCCGCGCAGCCGCGCCTTCCACCAGCCGAAGCCATCCTGCCGCAGCCGCTCCCAGCGATACGTCGGATTGCCCCACAGCTGTCCCGTCGCGCTGAAGTAATCCGGCGGCACGCCCGCCACCTTCAGCGGAGCTCCCCGCTCGTCCAGCCAGAAATACTGCGGAGCCATCCACACGTCCGCACTGTCGTGCGCCACGTAGATCGGTACATCCCCCATGATTCGGATGCCGTGCTGCCGGCAAACCTCGCGCACCGCTTCCCACTGCCGGAAGAACTCCCACTGCCAGAACTTATTGGCTGCAATCTCCACCGCCAGCTTCTTGCGCCAGCGCGCCAGCGCCTCCGGCTGGCGCGCCGCCAGCTCCGGCTCCCACCGCGTCCACGCCTTGCCGCCATGCGCATCCTTGGCCGCCATGAACAGCGCAAAGTCCTCCAGCCACTCCGCATGCTCGGCGCAAAATTTTTCGAAATCCTCCATGCACGCGCCGCCCTTGCCCGCAGCCATTGCAAACCGCCGCGCCGCCTTGCGCAGCAGGGCAAAGCGCACGCTGATCACCGCGCCGTAGTTAATCGAACCCGTTGGAAATTCAGGTACCGCCGCAAGATCGTGCTCCACCAGCCATCCCTGCTCCGCCAGCCGCTTCAGGCTGATCAGCAGCGGATTGCCCGCAAAGGCCGATAACCCCTGATAAGGCGAGTTCCCGTACCCGGTCGGGTTCAGCGGTAGCACCTGCCAGATCTTCTGTCCCGCATCGGCCAAGAACCGCACGAATGCCAGCGCCTCCGGCCCCAGGTCGCCCGAGCCGTACGGCCCCGGAAGCGAGGTCGGATGCAGCAACACTCCCGAGCTGCGCGCAAACTTCATCGCAACACACTATCCGCGCCGCCCATTTTCCGCAACCGGCGCCCCTTTGTTTGAGGAGTCGTTCTGGCCTTGCTCCAGTTTTTTGAGGGGTCGTTCTTACCCTTACTCTTGCTGTTTTTGAGGGGTCATTCTGAGCGCAGCGAAGAACCCCTGCACCGTTCAAATATCGCGAGCCGCTCCAAGGTCAATTCAGCCACCCGCGCCGGGTGCCCCATCGATAAGAACGAAGGCGTTGTCAAGGCGAGATTTTCCTGAGCGGTGCGCAAGCACCGCTTGGTTTGCCGCCAGAGTTACAGTTTGAGGACCAAGACTCTGGAAACATCACTCGCTGATCACTTCCGGTGGCACATCTCGTTCCACCAACCATCGATACGGGCTTTTGACTTCGGCCCATGATTCTTCCATGCGAACATCCAGCCGCCGGGCCGGTGCGAAAGTGGAAAACAGCCTTACCGTTTTCCAAGGCGCCTACTTTGCGCCGTCTTTTGCACGGGCCAGTCTGGATGCGAGAGCGCCCAATCAGTTCTGCGGACTAGCTTTCGCCGTCCAGGGGCACCCGCGAGCTGCTCTCGATACGAACGATCTCCGGATATGGCGTCTTGGTGCGCAGCATCCAGTAGAGCCGGACTGCCAACCTGCGTGCCGCCGCCACCTTGGCCACACCCTTCGGCTTGCTGTGGCAGCGGTGTTGATACTGCTTGCGAAACCCTTCATCCAAGCGGGTGGCCGTCTGCGCCGCTTCCACCAGCAACATGCGCGCAAAGCGGTTGCCCTGCTTGCTGATCCCGCCCAGGTGCTGTTTGCCGCCCGAACTGTGTTCGCGCGGAATCAGCCCCAGATAGCTGGCCACCTGCTTGCCCCGCTTAAACCGCGCGACATCGCCCAAGGTCAGTACAAACGCCAGCGAGGTGATCGGTCCCACCCCCGGCTGCGTCATCAGCAACCGCGCCGGTTCGTTCTCCGCTGCCGCGCGTTGCGCTGCCCCGTCCAGTTTGCCGACCTGGATATCGAGCATCGCTCGCAACCCCTGCAGATCCTCCCGCCGGCACGCCGCCCAGCCTTCCAGAGGTAGTTCGCTGAATGCCTTCTGTCCGGCCTCCGACCACAGCCTGGCTTTCTTCTGCATCCCGCGATTCATCGCCAGATGCTGCAACCCATTCTTCACCCGAGCCCGAACCTCCACCAGTTTGTGCCGGTGAATCAACAACTGGCGCAGATCCCGCACCCCCGCATCCGGAACCCACAGCCGAGGAAACCGTCCCTCCCGCAGCAGATTCAAAATGTGTGCCGCATCGCGCTTGTCGGTCTTCTGCTTGCGCACATAACTGGCCCGAATCTGCGCGGCATCGCCGACCCACACCTCGTGCCCCAGCTTCTCCAGCAACTCCACAAACCACTGACTGTTGCCGCAGCTCTCCAGGCCAATCAGCGACGGAACCGGCAGCGAACGGTAAAACCGTTCCGCCTCGCCGTTGCCGTTGCCCAGTTTGCGTTCCACCATCTCTCCCGTCGAGAAATCAAAAATCGCAACCTGCTGCCAACTGGGATGGAAATCACACCCTACAATAATCATGAAGGTTTCTCCTGACCCAGCTTCTTGGTCCTCAACCAAAGAATACCGAGTCCGCTGAAACCTTCGTTCTTATCCCATCATATCTGCCGTAGTTGGCAGATGTGGGAAAGTTGACCTCGCTCTTGTCTTAACTCTTTGAAACTTTGAAACTCTGAAACCTTGAAAAGTAGTTGTCTTTGCAACCTCGCCCTTAAATCTCGCTTCCCTTAGCCCCCTGCCACAGCCGCTCCATCTCGTCGAGCGATGCTTCTCCCAATTCCTTGCCCGTCGCACGCAGCCCCTGCTCCACCTGCCCAAATCTCCGCCGGAATTTCCGGTTCGTCTGCCGTAGCGCAAGCTCGGGATCCACATGCAGATAGCGCGCCAGGTTCACCACCGTAAACAGCAGATCGCCCACCTCACCCTGAAGCCGCCCATGGAGATCGGCGCTCACCGCTCCCGCAGCCTGCGGCCCCGGCTCCGGTATCTGTTCCACTTCGCGCCGCAGCTCCAAAGCCTCCTCCTGCAACTTGTCGAACAACCCGTCAATCGACGGCCAGTCGAAGCCCACTCCCGCAGCCTTCTTCGAAAGCTTCATCCCCTCCATCAGCGCCGGCATCGCGCTCTTCACCGAATCGAGGAGGGGTTTGTGTTCCGCCTCAACGCAGTCAGCCGTTCCCGCCTTGGCCGCCCGTTCCTGCCGCTTGATCGCCTCCCAATTCTTCAGCACCTCCTGCGAGGTTCCGGCTTCCACCTCGCCAAACACGTGCGGATGCCGCCGCACCAGCTTCTCACTCAGCGTCTCCAGCACCGTGTCGATGGAAAAATGTCCCGCCTCCTCGGCCATCTCCGCATAGAACAGAACCTGCAGCAGCAAATCGCCCAGCTCTCCCGGAAGCTCTTCCCAATCGCGATGTTCAATCGCCTCCAGAACCTCGTAGGTCTCCTCCACCGTGTATTTCGTAATGCTGTCGAAGGTCTGTTCGCGGTCCCACGGACAGCCGCCCGGGGCTCGCAGCCGATGCATAATCTCCACCGCACGTTCAAAGCGCTCGCCAGTTTTCATGCCTTCCAGTCTCCACGCCGCTGCCTCGGCTGGCAAGTCAGAGCCTCAAGGGAAACATCAGCCCGGAACCGATGAATCGGAGCCGCCCTTGCTCTGGAAACGATCCTTCCACTAACGTGTAGATATGAACGAGGAGTACGATTTTAAGGCCGTTACCGCGGCCATCATGGAAGCCGATTATGTCACCGCACTGCGGCTGGTCCTGCGGCACGCACAGTCCGGCAATTCCGACGCTCAGTGCGCCATGGCTATGCTCTATGAAGCTGGCTGGGGAGTGCCCCGCGATGTGGAGAAGGCCAAGCAGTGGCTCATCAAGGCCGCCGAGCAAAACAATGCGGTCGCATGGAACAATCTCGGAACCTACTACGCTCAGGAAGGCCACAAACGGAGCGCATACCAGTGCTTTGAACGGGCCAAGCAGCTTGGTCTTAGCGTGGGCCATCCCTACCCGCCGCCCTCCGAGGAGTCGGGGCAAACCGATAGCTGACCTTGCTTCCGCTCAAAGAGCAAAATCTTGAAACCCTGAAACCCTGCGGCCTGCCGCCAGCATAGCCGGGTCGTCTCCGATCATCCCATCCACGCCCGCCTCAACCAGCCGCCGCATCGCCGAAGCCCGATTCACCGTCCACGTCAGCACCTTCTTTCCGTCCGCGTGGAACTGCCGTACCCGCGCCGCCGTCACCAACTGCGCCTTCGGCATCACATACTCCACTGGAAGCCTGCGCCAAACCCGCACCAGCGGCATCCGGTCGAAGATGATACCCAGCGGCAATGTGGGATCGATGCGATGTAGTTCCAGCAGCACCCGCCGCCGGAACGAGGAGATGACAAACCCGCGCGCCGGAGGATAGCGCCGCACCAGTCCGGCCACCTGCCGCTCCACCCCGCGCACCTTCACTTCAATATCCATCCACGCCACCGGCGCATAGCGCGCCAGCACCGCTTCCAGCTCGCACAGCGCAATGGCCTGGCGCCGCGCCATCCGCCCCACGCTCAGGCAGCGCTCGTGCAAACTGCCATACTCCACCCGCGCGATGAACCGCCCCCGCAGCCGCGCATCGTGCCACACCACCGGAACCCCATCCGCCGTCTGCCGCACGTCGAACTCAAAGCCGTCGCAGCCGCTCCCGAGCGCGTGATCGAAGGCCGCAAACGTGTTCTCCGTGAATGTGCCGCGACAGCCCCGGTGTCCCAGCAGCAGCATGAGCCCTCAATTCACAATTGATGAAACCGCCGGGTGCCCCATCGATAAGAACGAAGGCGTTGTCAAGGCAACATTTTCCTGAGCCGTGCGCAAGCACCGCGTGATTTGCCGCCAGAGTTACAGTTGAGGACCAAGACTCTGGAAATCATCACTCGCTGAATCACTTCTCGGTGGCACATCTCGTTCCACCAACCATCGATACGGCCTTGACTTCGGCCCATGATTCTTCTATGCGAACATCCCGACGCCTCCCCGGTGCAATTTCACTGCCTTACCTTTTTCCATTCTCCTACTTTTCTCCTTCTTTCGCACTTCCTCTCTGGAGCGAGAGCGCCCAATCAATCCTTCGGTCTAGCTTGCGCTGACCAGGGGCACCCGCGAGCTGCTCTCGACACGAACGATCTCCTGGATACCCTCGTTTGCGTGCGCAGCATCCAGTAGAGTCGAATCGCCAACTTCCTTGCCGCCGCCACCTTGGCCACGCCCTTCGGCTTCCTGTGGCAGCGGTGCAAATATTCCTTACGCAATCTCCGGATCGCAGCGCACCGCCGTCTGCGCCGCTTCCACCAACAGCATCCTCATAAACCGGTTGCCCTGCTTGCTGATCGATCCCAGCCGCTGATGCCCGCCCGAACTGTACTCCCGCGGAATCAGCCCCAGATAACTGGCCACCTGCTTGCCCCGCGGAAAACGCGAAACATCTCCCATCGTCAGCACGAAGGCCAGCGACGTCATCGGCCCCACGCCCGGCTGCGTCATCAGCAGCCGCGCCTTTTCGTTTTGCTCGGCCGCTTGCTTGTCACCGCCTTGTCCAGCGTGCCGATCTGCCCGATCCAGCATCGCTCAGCAACTTCAACAGGTCTTCTCGCCGCCGATGCCGCCCAGGCTGCCAGCGGTAATTCGCGCAGCGCCTTCTGTCCCGCCTCGCTCCACAACCGCCCTTCTTCTGCATCCCCCGATTCATCGCCAGATGCTGCAGTCCGTTCTTCACCTGCGCCCGAATCCGCACCAGCTTGTGCCGGTGAATCAGCAACTGCCGCGCGATCCCGCTCGCTCGCCTCGACGGCGTCCAGATCCGCGGAAACCGCCCTTCCACCAGCAGCCGCAGCATGCAGCTGCGGCATCCCGCCGGTCATGCTTCTGCTTGCCGCACTTCGCTGGCCCGAATCTTCGCCGCATCGCCGATCCACACCTCGTGCCCCAGTCCGCTCCAGCAGCTCCACGAACCACTGACAGTTGCCCGTCAGCCTCCATCCCGATCAGCGTCGGCGCCGCAAACGCCCGGTAAAACTGTCTCCACCTCTCCCGGCGCGTTGCACCAGCTTGCTGTTCCACCATCTCTCCGCGCTCGCGTATCCAGCCAACAACCTGTTGCCAACTGGGATGAAAATCACATCCTATAATAATCATCGAAGGCTCCTCTCTTCCCAGTTTCTTCGTCGTCTCAAACAAAGCTTACTCGGTTCGCTGAAACGAGCTTCGTTCTTATCCAATCAGGTTCGCGCCGCGTTTTTGCGGCGATAACCTGGGAAGCAACACCGTTCCCCCTGCGCGCTTTGGTAGTTGCTCTTGTTCCGCCTAGTCCAAATCAAAGTCGCGCAAAAACGGCTTCGACATATCCGGAGCTTCCTTGGCCTTCTTCACTGCCTCGGCAAATTTCTTGTCCAGCAGGTCGGACTTGTTCTTCTCCGCCTCCACTGACTGCCGGAAGATCGATTCCTTGCGCACATCGCCCTCGCGCATGGCGCGCGCCGCCGCTTCCATATCGGCAAAGGTTCGGGCCACCGGCTTGGCCGTGTGGCTGATCACGGCGCGGGTCACCGGATCGACCCGTAGCGTCGCCTCGCAGCACGGACACATCACTTCAAATCCAATTTCAGGCGCAGAATTTTTCTGTTTCTTTGACATAGCGCCTCCATGGTAGCACCGCCCGGGCATCGCGCGGGCAGCTCCGAATCTCTCACAGCCTTACAATCTGGTGCCCCGGACACTGCTTGGCCGCCGCCTTTTTCAAATCCCCAATCAGCTCCGGCCCGTACTGCGCCAAAAAGTAAATCCCCGGCAGCACCCGCTCCTGCAGCTCCTTGTGTGGAAACAGCTCGGTCAGCACCCGGCAAGCGTCCCGCGTCAGCGCCTGGTTGCGCCGCAGCTCCGCCTTTGCCGCCTTGCTGCCAATCTTCGAGAGCTGATACAGCATCTTGCGCTGGCTCCGCGACGCAGCGTCCACCAGCGTCGGGTCCAGCTTCTGCAGCTCGGCCCGCAGCTCTTCCAAATGGCGTTCCAGCGAACCCTTTGTCTCCCGCAGCGCCGACTGCAACCCCGGCGCCAGCACGCGCGAAGCCAGCAGCTCGCTCACCTGCTCGCCTCCGTGGAACAGGTCGCAGAAGCTCAGCCCGTAGCGCTCCATCAGCTCGCTCATCGCCGGGCTGATCAGCGTCGCCGAAAGCCGCGGCAGCACCGGAGTCCGCCGCCCCAGCAGCTTTTCATACACCACCCCGGCCTGCGCAAAGTAGGCAATCTCCGCCGGCCCCGCAAAATACACCGCCGTCGGAAACAGATAATCCTGCACCACCGGACGCAGCAGCACGTTGGCGCTGAACCGTTCCGGATGGGCCGCAATCCGCCCCAGCATCTCCTGCCGTTCCACCCGCTGCGCAGACACCATAAATCCGTCGCCC
This sequence comes from uncultured Acidobacteriota bacterium, assembly GCA_963732315.1. GTDB lineage: Bacteria > Acidobacteriota > Terriglobia > Terriglobales > Acidobacteriaceae > TOLSYN. The sequence goes on along the minus strand of CAVSYY010000018.1, from coordinate 583,857 downwards.
GCGCGATGCAGCACCGTGCGCCGATTTCCTTCCATCGAAAACAGCAGCGTGGACTCCGGCGTCACCCGCACCTGTTCGTGGTAGCCCGCTCGATGCAGCGCCCTGCCTCGCTCCAGCAGCGCTTCGTCCAGTTCCTCGGCGCGCTCGGCCGCCGCCGCCAGCAGAGGCTGCGCAATCCTGTGCAACTCGTCGTCCAGCGGGTCCACCAGCACCAGCCCGGTGCCGGCCAGCAGCCGCGTAAACAGCCGCGCAAACGCGGATCCGTAACTCTCGCCCTCGCGGTAACTCTCGCGCAGCGCGTCGCTCACCCATCCCGGCCCCAGCAGTTGCGTCGCCCGCTCCACCACCGCGGCAATCCTCGCCTCAAGCGGCACCCGTCCAACGGGAGCCTCCGACCCGCTCTGCTCCGTCGCCGTCAACTTCTCCAACTCGCATCCACTGGGCAGCGTCACGCTGGCAATCTCCGCCAGGTCGTGGTCCTCGGTCGCCAGCCAGAACAGCGGAATCGCTTCCGTCCCCTGCGCCGTCAGTTCCTCGGCCATCTGCAGCGCCGATACCGCCTTCAGCACCGAGTACAGCGGACCGCCCAGCACTCCCACCTGCTGCCCGCTGATGCAGGCCACCGCAGACCGCCGGAACCTCTCAATCGACTCCAGCGTCTCCGCCGACGCGCCCCATTCCCGGTTCTGCCGCTCCAGCACGTCCGCCACCCGCGCGCGCCGTTCCGCCGGGAAATCTAATTTTCGCGCATACTCCAGCACGGCCCGCGACTGCGGCCGGTGCGCGTACCACGCCTCCACCTTCTCAAACTCAAAGAGAAAATCCAGAAACAGCCGCGAGTTGTGCGGGATCGCCGTAAACGGCATGCACTCGCTCTTCACCCTGCCACCTCGATACAAATCGCTTGCATGAACTGCCAATTCCCCTCTCCGATCATTCCCGCAATTCCAATCCCGATTGTACCGGACAGCGCCCCCACACCGCCCCAGCGCCAGCTCCTATTTCGGAACGGCAAAGCCCTTCATGCACACCACAGTTCGATCCGCCTCTTCGGGCTTCGGGTGCGAATATCCTAGATTGGCCGTGCAAAGCATGTCGCCCTTCATCACCAGGCTGGTGTTGTCGTCGAGCGGAGCGTTCGCCTTGTTCGCAATCAAAATACGCTGCGAGCCGTCGTGCGCAATCACCCAGATCTCGTTGCGCAGCACGTCGGAGACATAAATGTCGCCCGCGGCATCCAGCTCAATCCCATCCAGCATGGCATAGCCGGGCAAGCCTATCTCCTCCGGCTCCCCGGCCTTGCCGTCTTCCATAATCCGGATGCTCAAAAGCCTTGTGTCGCCATCCGTCACCGCGAAGATGCGCTTCTCCCGCTTATCCACCACCAGGTCGTTCACGCCCAGGGGATATCCCGAATACGGCGTGGACGACCAGTTCAGCAGGCGGTGCGCCGACCACAGCTCCACCTTTTTTCCATCCAGCGAAATCCGCCAGATGCCCGAGTACGTCAGGTCGGTCATATACACGTTGCCCTGCCCGTCGAGCGACACATCGTCGGGAAAGCAGAACGGCCATCCATCCGCCCGCGTCGCCAGCGCCGTCACCGCCCGCGTCCTGGCATCCACGCGGTACAGCCCCGAGCCGGTCACCGTCGCATCGCGGCACGCGGCATGAAAGGGATCGTCCAGATCCGTCGCGTCATATTTCGAATGCGCTTCGTAGGCAACGTAAAGGTTGTCATCCTTGTCGGAATCGAGTCCCAGCAGCCGGCCCTTGCCGCTCTCTTCCTTCGACGGCACCCACGCAACGTGATCGTAGCTGCCGTCCTCCTTCAGCATCACAACCTCGCCGAGGTGAACCAGCGTCGCGTACAGGTTGCCCTTGGAATCGATCGCCAATCCCTCCGGCGTATCCGGCAGCCGCGCCATCACCCACGCCTTGAACTGCGCTGCCGCGTTCACCGGAGACACCAGCAGCCATCCCAAGGCCACAAGGTACAGCACAACCCTCCGAAGTTTTTCACCCTGCAGTCGCGGCCTCAGCATCGTGTGCAGCTCCTTTGAGCGCCTATGCGGCCCGTAATTCTACAACGGGCATGGAAACCTAAGGCAATCGTGTCCCCTTCGCAAGCCAAATATCTGCGCCTTCCGGTATCATGGATCCATGAGCCTCAGCCGTGCACAAGCTCTCGATATGTTCCGCTCCGACGATCTGATCGGGGTCGGCATGGAAGCCGACGCCATCCGCCGCAAGCTCCATCCCGATGGCATCGTCAGCTACATCATCGACCGCAACATCAACTACACCAACATCTGCACTGAGTACTGCTCCTTCTGCGCCTTCTACGCCCCCGTCAAAGGCCCCGGACGCGAGAAGGGCTATCTGCTCGACTTCGACACCATCTACGAAAAGATCGCCGAGACCCTCGAAATGGGCGGCACCGGCGTCCTCATGCAGGGCGGCATCCATCCCGATCTCAAGATCGACTGGTTCGAATCGCTCTTCCGTGGCATCCGCCAACGCTTTCCGCAAATCCACCTGCACTGCCTCTCTGCCAGCGAAGTCATCGGCATCGCCGAGTACAGCAACCTCACGCTGGAGGAAACCATCCGCCGCCTCATGGAAGCGGGACTGCAATCCATCCCCGGCGGCGGAGCTGAAATCCTCGACGACGAAGTCCGCGCCAAAGTCGCCCGCCTCAAGTGCACCACGCAGGACTGGCTCGACGTGCATCGGATCGCCCACAAACTGGGCATGAAGACCACTGCCACCATGATGTTCGGCGTGGGCGAAACCGAAGAGCACCGCGTCAACCACTTCCAGCGCATCTACGACCTGCAGGAAGAAACCGGCGGCTTCACCGCCTTCATCCCCTGGACCTTCCAGCCGCACAACACCGCCCTCGGCGGGCGCGGCTGGCCGGAGGCGACTGCGGTCGAGTACCTCAAGACGCTCGCCATCTCCCGCATCTTCCTCACCAACTTCCCCAACGTGCAGGCCAGCTGGGTCACCCAGGGATTGAAGGTCTGCCAGATGGGTCTGCGCTTCGGCGGCAACGATGTCGGCTCGGTCATGCTGGAAGAAAACGTGGTCAAGGCCGCCGGCACCACCAACTGCACCACCGAAGAGGAGTTGCGCCGCATCATCCGCGACGCCGGCTTCCGCCCCGTGCAGCGCGACACGCTCTACCGCACCTACTTCCTCAACTGACGCGCAACTCCGCGCAACAGAAAGAGCGCCCCCACCCGGGCGCTCTTTCTGTTGGTTCGCCGCTTGCGCTATCCCAGCCGGTAATCCAGCCGCAGATGTAGTGCTCCGTCGCCGGTCTCCATCCGGCACTCCACAAACGAGCCGTTGATCAGCGGACGCACACGGTAATCGTGCCCGTGAATCACCGTCGGAACCGACAGGGCCGACGATTCTCCCGCCCGCCCTGTTTTGCCCTTGAAGTTTCCAATCACCATGTTGCAGGCTTCGCCCAGCGCGTCCCACACCTCGCCGCTGGCCGCGGCTTCGTCCACACCCAGCATGCCGCAGGCAATGCCGAGGGCGGTCCGCGAGTCGCAGCGCATGGCAAAAACGCCGTTCACCGGGCCAGCCAGCCCGATCACCGCCGTGTATTCTCCTGCCGTACCCGCGTTGCCTTCTTCGCAGCGTCGCAGAGGCACGCCAATCATCATCTCGAAAACTTCCTGCGCGCCCTGGCACAGCAACGTCTCCCAGTTGCCCGTATCGATCGATCCCGTATCGTTGAGCGCGGCCCCCTCATGCATGGCAAATTCCCCGGACAAAGTTTTCTCTTACCCTCCCTAACGGCAAGATCGTCCCAAGGCTTTAATCTCCCATTACCGTTCCCGCCCGCTGACGATTGCTGAATCAGCCAATCGTTTTGGCTCCAGATGGCAAAATAGGCAATTGGTTGCGCAACCATTGCCCACTCAGCCACTCCCCCTAGGCACAACGATTAACCACGGAAGCAATGGTTACGGCTGCGCGCCCTTCAGCTTTTCCGCCTGTTGCGCGGCCGCATCGGCCTCGGCCGTCATCCCTTGCGCCCGGTAGGCCACTGCTGCTTTCTGCAGCTCGCGCTGGGCGCCCGCCAGGTCTTTCTTATCCAGGTACGCCTCTGCCAGTTGCGAGTGGATCATGCCGGCAGCCCCCGGACGAAGCTTCATCGCCGTCTCGCAGAAAGGAACTGCCGCATCGATCTTTCCCTCTACTATCTCACTGCTGGCGCGCATCAGCAGATAGGGATAGGCGCGGCTGCGCTGCAGCGCATAGCCGCCGCCTGCCAGCAGCGCCGCCACCAGTACAACAATTCCCAGCCGCGGCAGCAGGCGGGGCTCAGGCGCAGCCTTGGCGATCAGCGCACCCAGCACAACCCCGGCCGCCAGTCCGCCGAAATGGCAGGCGTTGTCGATGCTTCCGCTGATGAAGCCGAAGACTACGTTGTATCCCACAAACACAATCAGGCTCTGCATCACGCCTTGCGCCATCACCCCGGAGGAAAACTCACCCAGCTTGATGGAAGCGATCACTGCTCCGGCAACGCCGAAGATCGCACCGGAGGCGCCCGCGCTCAGCGCCGGCGTGGTGTGCCACCACAGGCTGGCCAGGCTGCCGGACAGGCCACACAGAAGATAGACACATAGGAATGTAACGTGCCCATAGAGCCGCTCCGCCAGTCCTCCCAGCTCCCACAGGCACCACATGTTGAAGCCAATGTGGATGATGCCGATGTGCACGAAGCAGGAGGTCAGCAGACGCCACCAGTCCCCGCTCAGGGTGTACGGCCCAAAGTTTGCGCCCCAGGCCATCAGCGTCTCGCTCGACGGACTCATCAGCGAAGCGCCCGACAACAGCATGCCGACGAACACCGCGACGTTGATGCCGAAGAGCGCCTGCGTGGCCAGCATGGGCATCGCCTCGCGCCGCTGCCACGGCGTCGCCATCACCGGCTGGTATGGCGCGTCTTCACCGCGCTGCGCCGCCTCGTGCTGTTGGCACCAGGCACAGATTTTTTTGCCGAAGGTAAACCCGGGGAGCGTGCGACCACAACGAATGCATTGCGCCATGATTGTCTTTTTTCTGCGCGGAAGTCCGCGTTATTCCCACTCAATCGTGCCCGGAGGCTTGGAGGTGATGTCGTACACCACGCGGTTGATTCCCGTCACTTCATTGACGATGCGGCTCGATATCGATTTCAGCACCTCGTGCGGCAGCGGCACCCAGTCGGCCGTCATGCCGTCTTCGCTGGTGACGGCGCGGATCGCGCAGGTGTAGGCGTAGGTGCGCTGGTCGCCCATCACTCCCACCGACATCACCGGCAGCAGCACGGCAAACGATTGCCATATCTGCTCGTAGAGCCCGGCGCGCTTGATCTCGCTGACCACGATGTCGTCGGCTTCCTGCAGCAGCGCTACGCGCTCGGGAGTGACCTCGCCGAGAATGCGCACGGCCAGGCCGGGACCAGGGAAAGGCTGGCGCTGAAGCATCTCGTCCGGCATACCCAGATCGCGCCCAATGCGGCGCACTTCATCCTTGAAAAGATCGCGCAGAGGCTCGATGAGCTTGAGCTTCATCTTGGCCGGCAGTCCGCCCACGTTGTGATGGCTCTTGATGGTGACCGAGGGACCGCGCACGCTGACCGATTCGATGACGTCCGGATAGAGCGTGCCCTGCACCAGCCACTGAACCTCGCCGTACTCGCGCTTGATGCGCTGCGATTCTTCGTCGAACACTTCGATGAACTCGTTGCCGATGATCTTGCGCTTGCGCTCGGGATCGGTGACGCCGGCGAGCTTGGAGAGGAAGCGTTCGCGTGGCATCCACCGCATCGATGTTGAGCTTGAGCTTGGTGCGGAGATTGTGCTGCACCTTGCTGAACTCATCCTTGCGCAGCACGCCGTTGTTGACGAAGACGCAGGTCAGGCGGTCGCCGATGGCGCGGTGCACCAGGGTTGCGGCCACGCTGGAATCGACTCCGCCGGAGATGGCGCACAGGGCGCGGCCTTCGCCCACGGTCTCGCGAATCTGCGCGATGGTGGAGTCGATGAATTTCTGCGGCGTCCACGAGGGCTGCGCGTGGCAGATGCCGAAGACAAAGTTCTTCAGCAGATCGGTGCCGAAGCTGGTGTGGTGCACTTCAGGATGGAACTGCACCGCGTAGTAGCCGGCCGCAACGTTTTCAATGGCAGCCACGGCGTTCGAGGTGCGCGCAACCAGACGGAAGCCGGGCGCGAGTTTGTCCGCCTCGTCGCCGTGCGACATCCAGACCGAGAGCGTCTCCGGCAGCCCGCGGAACAGCGCGGAGCTTTCCAGCACGGAGACCTCGGCGTGGCCGTACTCGCGCTTGCTGGCGGCGTGGACCGTGCCCCCGAGAGTATGGGTCATGAACTGCAGTCCGTAGCAGATGCCGAGCACGGGCAGCCCGAGGTTGAGCACTTCCGGGATCAGCCGGCGGCGCGTCCACGTCATACACCGAGCAGGGACCGCCGGAGAGAATGATGCCGACCGGATTGTAGCTGCGAATCTTCTGCAGTTTGGCCGTACAGGGCAGGACAACCGAGAAGACGTTCTGCTCGCGAATACGCCGCGCAATCAGTTGGGTGTATTGCGAGCCGAAATCCAGGACAACGATGGAGGGAAGCGCCGTGTGTTCCACACCTCAAGGTTCGCAGAATTGGGGGCAGGCTGTAAAGCGATTAGCGCATTTCAGGATCGGCGGTCTGTCCTTATCATCCGCCGGGAAATACGGCCTGCTGCTTTACCGGATACACCTTCCGCGCTTTCGGTTAGCGCACCGCGCTTCCGGAATGCTCCGGGGGATGGAAACACCTGGCCAAGGTCAGTTCGCGAACCGCAACCGAGGCGTAGGCCGCCAAGGCGCACCAGCAGTAGAAAATCGGAGACGACCAGGTACAGCAGCGTCTCCAGCACCAGCAGTACGGTGACGGCCCAGGCCGGCAGAGCCGAGTGCAGTGGCCACCGTAGCTGCCCCGGCGACGCTGATGACCGTGGCAGCCAAGCCGCGCAGGGTGCCGTTCCAGATCGCAATGGCGATGAGGCGCGAGCGGTTACGGCGGATGAAGGCAAGGGCGGCAACTGACCGAGTCGAGCGGCGAGAGCGCCATCGCGCGCCACGAAAATCGGCGCCAGCGAGAGCACCCAGTTGACCTAGCTCCAAACCAAGCCGGAGGCCGCAAGCGCGGCGAAGATGATGAGCGCGGAAGTAAGGACATTCTGCCCAGAAGCGCTGACGGAGGCGACGATCAGCGTTCCGCCGAGATAGCCGATGACGAGAATCAGCAGCATCAGCACGCGGGCCAGTCTGAGAATCGCAAACGAGGCCCAGCGCGGCGCATCGGGGGCGATCGTGAGATCGTAGTTGGCCGCAAAGCGGCGCACGATGATGCGGGTGATGATTCCGCGGCCCAGCGTGGCGGCGGCAATCCAGAGCACGGCCGCCACGGCGGAGAGCTGGGCAAAAGTCCTCAGCAGCAGCGGCATGCGCTCCGGCGACGATGCCCGCGGCAGCCGCGGCCATGGCCAGCGGGTCCTGCCGCTGAAGGCCATCTGGTCCGCATCGGAGAGGAGAATGGCCTGCCGCAGATGCGCGATAGGCGAAAAACAGCAGCGCCAGCAGACCGAGTCCGAAGCTCCAGCGCCAGAGAAGTTCCATCGGCAACAAAGCCGGATCGCTGCGCACGTATGCGGAAACCTTCGCGATTGGCGTCAGCGTTCATCGGAAAAGAATAGCGCAAGCCGGGCGTAATGGGGATGACTCGCGCGGCACGTCAGCCTTTGATGACGATATTGACCAGCTTGTTCTTGACCACGATGACCTTCACGATCTGCTTGCCCACCAGCGCTTCCTTGACCTTCTCATCGTTGAGCGCGGCTTCGCGGACGGACTCGTCGTCGGCGTCATGGGCCACGGTGAGGCGCGAGCGCACTTTGCCGTTGAACTGCACGACGATCTCGACCTCGTCCTCCTTGGCCAGCACAGGATCGGCCTGCGGCCACGGATGGCGAAGCAGCGCGTTGGCATCTTCGCCGAGGGTGGACCAGAGTTCGGCGGCAAGATAGGGCGCAAAGGGATTGAGCAGCAGGACGAGTTTGCGCTGCACTTCGGCGCGGAACGCCTTCGGCGCGGCGGACTCGGCGGCGAACAGCTCCTGCTTGACCATGCAGGCGTTGAGCAGCTCCATCATGGCCGCGACCGAGGTGTTGAAGTGCCAGCGCCCCTGGAAGTCGTCGGTGATGCGCTGGATGGTCTGGTGCAGCTTGCGCAGAACCTTGCGGGGCTCCGGCGCGAGCGTCGGCGACGTCGTAGTCGCGCGAGTCGCCGGGCGCGAGGCGAACCGGGTTCTCGGTGATGAAGCGGTAGAGGCGCGAGAGGAAACGGTAGACGCCCTCCACTCCCTGGTCCTGCCAGTCGAGGTCGCGATCCGGCGGGGCGGCAAACAGCGTGTAGAGACGCGTGGCATCGGCGCCGTAGCGGGCCACCATGTCATCGGGCGAGACGACGTTGCCCAGCGACTTGGACATCTTGGCGCCGTTCTTGATGACCATGCCCTGGGTGAACAGGCGTTGCGCGGGCTCGTCGTTGTTGATGAGGCCGATGTCGCGCATGAACTTGGTCCAGAAGCGCGAGTACATCAGGTGCAGAATGGCGTGCTCGACGCCGCCGATGTACTGATCCATGGGGAACCAGTAGTTGGCGATTTCGCTGATCAAACGGCGCGGTGTCGATGGGGCTGGTGTAGCGGTAAAAATACCAGCTCGAATCGACGAAGGTGTCCATGGTGTCGGATTCGCGGCGGGCGATGCCTCCGCACTTGGGACACGGACACCTCGTAGAATTCCTTGACGCGGGTGAGCGGCGAACCGCCGGCGAGGGTGATCTCGACATTCTCCGGCAGCAGCACCGGAAGCTGATCCTCCGGCACGGGAACCAGACCGCATTTTTCGCAGTAGATGATGGGGATGGGCGTGCCCCAGTAGCGCTGGCGCGAGATGCCCCAATCCTTCAGGCGATAGGTGATGGTCGCCTTGCCGAAGCCGTTCTGTTCGGCGTATTCGGCCATCTTCTTCTGCGCCTCTTCACAGGCGAGTCCGCTGAAGGGGCCGGAGTTGATGAGCAGCGAATCCTCGGCGACAAAGGGCAGCTGCGGAGCGCTCGGGCTGCTCCGGCTTCCGGCGGCTCCTGCTCGCGGCGCGGCAGGATGACAATGCGCACTTCGATGCCGTATTTGCTTGGCGAACTCGAAGTCGCGCTCGTCGTGCGCGGGAACCGACATGATGGCGCCGGTGCCGTAGTCCATCAGGATGTAGTTGGCGACCCAGATGGGCACGCGCTCCTGGTTGAAGGGATTGATGGCGAAGTGGCCGGTGAAGAATCCCTTCTTGTCGACCAGGCCGATGTCTCCGGCTTCGCGCGCCTTCTTCTGGTCGGCGAGCATCTGCTCCAGGCTGGCGAGTTTGGCGGGATCGTTGCCCACCAGTTCGGCGACCAGCGGGTGCTGCGGCGCAAGCTGCACGACGTGGCGCCGTAGATGGTGTCAATGCGCGTGGTGAAGACGGTGATCTTGGTCTCGCGAGCCGCCGTCGAGGGTGAAATCGACGTTGGCGCCTTCGCTGCGTCCGATCCAGTTGCGCTGCATGGTGCGGACCTTCTCCGGCCAGCCTTCCATGGGGTCGAGCCCCTGCAGCAGTTCCTCGGAGTAATCGGTGATGCGGAGCGGCCCACTGCTCCAGCTCGCGCTGCTCGACCGAGTGTGTCTTCGTGACGCCAGCAGCAACCGTCCACCACCTGCTCGTTGGCCAGCACCGTGGCGCACTTCGGACACCAGTTCACCTTGCTCTTTTTGCGGTAGGCCAGGCCCTTCTCAAAGAGCTTGAGGAAGAACCACTGGTTCCAGCGGTAGTACTCGGGCAGGCAGGTTGCGATTTCGCGCGACCAGTCATAGCTGAAGCCGAGGCGCTTCATCTGCGTCTTCATGGCGGCTGATGTTGTGCAGCGTCCACTCGCGGGGCTGGCGCTGGTGCTTGATGGCAGCATTTTCGGCGGGCAAGCCGAAGGAATCCCAGCCCATGGGATGCAGCACGTTGTAGCCGCTCATCCACATGTAGCGGGCCAGGGCGTCTCCGATGGCGTAGTTGCGGACGTGGCCCATGTGCAAGGCGCCGGAGGGATAGGGCAGCATCTCGACCACGTAATACTTGGGCTTGCCGCAGGAGGGCGGCTCGGGCGCGTAGCGCGTAAGGTCGCTGCTCCCAGAGCGCGGCCCACTTCTGCTCGACCGGAGTGGGATCGTAGCGGGTGTCGTCTTCGGCGCGGCGCTGGCGCGGCTCGGCGGAAGGATCTGCGGATGCTTTATCGATATCGATGGGTTTCTGCTGGTCTGCCATGAGTGTTGGTTCGCCCTAGGGATTGGCGCAGATGCGCATTGGATAAGTTTTTATTCTACAACGTGCCGCCCATCGACACCGGTCTGCCCGTGGAGTGGGAGGAATGGCTCAGCCGTATGAAATCAGGGTAAACTGAAACAATGAGCACCGACGACGATATTCAATATATGACCGCTGCCGTTGAGCGTGCGATGCTTTCACGGCCCGAGCCGGGACCTCCCAAGCCAAAGGTAGGCGCTATTTTGGTCAAGGATTCCAAGGAGATGGGCAAGGCGCATCGAGGCGAGATTGAGCTGGGGCAGCACGCCGAATATGGCCTCCTTGAGAAGAAATTAGCTTCTGACGACGTAACTGATGGGATAAGAACGAAGGTTTCAGCGGACTCGGTATTCTTTGGTTGAGGACCAAGAAGCTGGGTCAGGAGAAACCTTCATGATTATTGTAGGGTGTGATTTCCATCCCAGTTGGCAGCAGGTTGCGATTTTTGATTTCTCGACGGGAGAGATGGTGGAACGCAAACTGGTCAACGGCAACGGCGAGGCGGAACGGTTTTACCGTTCGCTGCCGGTTCCGTCGCTGATTGGCCTGGAGAGCTGCGGCAACAGTCAGTGGTTTGTGGAGTTGCTGGAGAAGCTGGGGCACGAGGTGTGGGTCGGCGATGCCGCGCAGATTCGGGCCAGTTATGTGCGCAAGCAGAAGACCGACAAGCGCGATGCGGCACACATTTTGAATCTGCTGCGGGAGGGACGGTTTCCTCGGCTGTGGGTTCCGGATGCGGGGGTGCGGGATCTGCGCCAGTTGTTGATTCACCGGCACAAACTGGTGGAGGTTCGGGCTCGGGTGAAGAATGGGTTGCAGCATCTGGCGATGAATCGCGGGATGCAGAAGAAAGCCAGGCTGTGGTCGGAGGCCGGACAGAAGGCATTCAGCGAACTACCTCTGGAAGGCTGGGCGGCGTGCCGGCGGGAGGATCTGCAGGGGTTGCGAGCGATGCTCGATATCCAGGTCGGCAAACTGGACGGGGCAGCGCAACGCGCGGCAGCGGAGAACGAACCGGCGCGGTTGCTGATGACGCAGCCGGGGGTGGGACCGATCACCTCGCTGGCGTTTGTACTGACCTTGGGCGATGTCGCGCGGTTTAAGCGGGGCAAGCAGGTGGCCAGCTATCTGGGGCTGATTCCGCGCGAACACAGTTCGGGCGGCAAACAGCACCTGGGCGGGATCAGCAAGCAGGGCAACCGCTTTGCGCGCATGTTGCTGGTGGAAGCGGCGCAAACGGCCACCCGCTTGGATGAAGGGTTTCGCAAGCAGTATCAACACCGCTGCCACAGCAAGCCGAAGGGTGTGGCCAAGGTGGCGGCGGCACGCAGGTTGGCAGTCCGGCTCTACTGGATGCTGCGCACCAAGACGCCATATCCGGAGATCGTTCGTATCGAGAGCAGCTCGCGGGTGCCCCTGGACGGCGAAAGCTAGTCCGCAGAACTGATTGGGCGCTCTCGCATCCAGACTGGCCCGTGCAAAAGACGGCGCAAAGTAGGCGCCTTGGAAAACGGTAAGGCTGTTTTCCACTTTCGCACCGGCCCGGCGGCTGGATGTTCGCATGGAAGAATCATGGGCCGAAGTCAAAAGCCCGTATCGATGGTTGGTGGAACGAGATGTGCCACCGGAAGTGATCAGCGAGTGATGTTTCCAGAGTCTTGGTCCTCAAACTGTAACTCTGGCGGCAAACCAAGCGGTGCTTGCGCACCGCTCAGGAAAATCTCGCCTTGACAACGCCTTCGTTCTTATCGATGGGGGCACCCTCTACACAACCTTGGAGCCGTGCACCTACAGGAATACTTCAGATAAGGTGCCTTGTGCCGAACGGATAGTCGCCAGAAGGCTCGCGCGGGTCGTGATCGGGATGCTCGATCCCAATCAGCGCATTTGTGGTAAAGGCGTCCGACACCTTCGATTGCATGGGATTGATGTTGATCTGTTCCCTTCGAGACTAATGGCCCGAGTCGAGGATCAAAACAGAGATTTTATCCGCCACCAGGAAGGTTTGGGCCAGTCGGGTCTTGCTGCGACTCAGGGCGTTGAAATCAATCCTCGGTTTCACGACGACATGACCCGTCTGGACGCTTCGTTCAAGGTCGAAGCGGTAGCCAGCGCCGCCTATACCGTTTTCATAATTGCTGGCGAGTCAATTGCTTCTGAGCTGTTGGATCGTTACGCCTGCGGGCTACTTCGGGACGAGATTGACAGGAATGGTCAAGGCCATCCATTTAAGAGGGCGGTCATCGTAAGTGCAGGGACTTGGAAGCACGACGAATGGTTCACTAAGAGGTGCCCAGCGATAAGCATCGGTGGCGGAAACGTGAATGAGATTAGCAAGGGATGGCTCGAGCTTGCCAGGCTGAAGGGCTCTCAGCCCTTCGCTCTCGGCGCCGGAAATGGCGTCTATCTGGGTGACCCACGCCCCAGGGCCGTTCTATCTGGAACTCTTGCCGCCTACACGAAAGAGGCAGTCGAGAGGTACATCGCCGACCCGCGCGGTCTGAAAGAATTTCTTGAGAATTCCTGGCGATAGGCTGGTGGCCCATGTCTCGCATCGAGTCATACTGTTTGGTGCCCCATATCTGGCCATCCTTTGGCCAGATGTGGGAGGCAGAAAGCGCGCCTCTCGGACGAGTTGAGAGGGCTGTCAGCTTCACTCAAGGCGGCAGTTATCTCTAACGATGCATGAGTTCAAGCCCGTGAATTTCTCGGTGATGCGGGCACCCACATCTGCCAAAGGAAGGCAGATATGGGGCACCAACACTTAAAAGACTTGAAAGGGCGAAAAGGGTTGTCAGCTTTATTGTGGGCGGCTATGATGGCCAGCCATGCCACAGGGTTTGATTCGGATTCAGCAGTCCAAGCAATCGCACTTCGTCACTTTCAGCTGCTACCGCCGGGAGGCGCGGCTGACCGAGGTGTCAACCTGCCAGGCCTTTCTCGCCGCTCTGGAACGGGTGCGGCGCACGCGCGACATCCGGCTTTATGGCTATGTGCTGATGCCTGAGCACGTCCACCTGCTGATGAGCGAGCCCGAGCGTGGCGTGCTGTGCGGCGCGTTGCAGGCTCTCAAGATAAGCGTGGCGCGACGCGCCGGGGGCGGAACGATGTGGCAGCGCCGCTACTATGACCGCAACGTGTGCGACCACGAGGAGTTTGTGGAAAAGTTGCGCTATCTCCACCGCAATCCGGTTGCGCGCGGGTTGTGTGCGAGGCCCCAGGAGTGGCCGTGGAGCAGTTTCCGACACTACCTGACTGCCGAGACGAGCGTAGTGGAGATTGAGTCCGAATGGACCGCCATGCGGCGCGATGGCCTGGAACCCAAACCCATGAACTTGCCGGTGGCGTGAGCACCCACATCTGCCAACAACAGGCAGATATGGGGCACCTGTGATCTTTCAAGAGGTTGTCCATTCGATCAGGACCGGAGAAGCTGATTGTGACGAGCAATCCAGTTTCCCGAGAGAGATCGAATGGACATCCACAAGAATGCCCGACTTACCCTCCGTCGTCGAGAGCAACTGGCACAGTTTGTAATCTCTGGCCAGACTCTTAGCGCCGCCGCACGGCGCTTTCTGGTGACTCCCAAGACCGCCGCCAAGTGGGTCCGCCGATTCCGCATCCTCGGCATCGACGGGCTCCACGACGGCTCCTCGCGTCCCCTGCGCAGTCCGTGCGCCGCACCCGCCGAACTGGTCAACCGCGTCATCGAGCTGCGCCGGCAACATGCTCCCGGCTATCAGATCGCACGCGCCACCGGTCTCTCGCCCGCCTCCGTTAGCCGCATCCTGCGCCGCGTCCGACTCAGCCGCTGGCGCGATCTCCATCCGGCTCCGCCCGTGCAGCGATACGAACACCCCTTCCCGGGCGATTTGCTCCACCTTGATATCAAGGGCCTTACCCGTTATCAGGAGGTTTTGATGCGCGCTGACGGCCGCCGCCGAGGACTGCTTAAGCACCCAGGCTTCGAGGCTCTGCACGTCGCCATCGACGACCACTCCCGCCTGGCATTCACCCAGATGCTGCCCGACCAGAAGGCCGAAACCACCATCGGATTTCTCCGCGATGCCCTCGACTTTTATGCCCGACACGGGATCCGCGTGCGCGCGCTATTCACCGACAACGGAAGTTCCTACCGATCTCACCAGTTCCGAGCTACCTGCAGCCAATTCAATATCAAACACCAACGCACCCGGCCTTACACGCCGCGAACCAACGGCAAGGCCGAACGATTTATCCAGACCGCTCTGCGCGAATGGGCCTACGCCAAACACTGGAAAGATTCCGACGAACGCGACCAGCACCTGCAGCCATGGACCGCCTACTACAACTTCGCCCGACCCCATGGTAGCCTCAACTACGCTCCACCAATCAGCCGCGCTGACCCAGGTACAACCTCTTGATCATCTACAGCCACCAACAAGCAATCACCGATTATGGTCAGAAACTGACCCCACTACCCGGCCAGCGCCTTCAGCGCCTCGACGTTGTGCAGATCGTCGAGCGGCTCGTCGATGGGAGTTTCCAGGATGAACGCCGCGTGGGCGTGGCGCGGGTCGTGGAGCAGGCGGCGGAACAGCTCGGGGCCGATGCTTCCCTTGCCGATGTTTTCGTGGCGGTCGAGTTTGGAGCCGCAGGCGGCTTTGGCGTCATTGCAGTGCCAGACGCGCACGTTGGCCAGGCCGACGGTGGCATCGAGTTGGCGCATGGTTTCCTCGTAGCCGGATTCGCTGACAATGTCATAGCCCTTGACGTGGGTGTGGCAGGTGTCGATGCAGGAGGCGACGGGAATGTGTTTGGCGAGGGCGGCGATGAGTTCGGCGACGCTCTCAAAGCTGGAGCCCAGGGAGAACTCGGCTCCGGCGGTGTTTTCAATCAGCAGGGTGAGCCGTTGTGCCGGCCATGTGGAGTCCGTCGGTGGCGCGGACGATGGCCGCGCAGGCGTTGGCAATGCCCTCCTCGCGCGAGCATCCGCGGAAGCTGCCGGGATGGAGGACGACGTACTCGGCGAGACAGCGGAGATGGCCCGCTCCATCTCGGCGCGGAAGGCGGAGATGGATTTCTCCAGGATCTCCGGATTGGTGCCGGCGACGTTGATGAGGTAATTGGCGTGGATCACCAGCGGCTTCAGGTCGTAGGCGGCGCGCAGGCGGGCCATGGCTTCGCACTGGGCGGGCGTGATGTCATAGGGACGCCACATGCGCGGGCTGGAGCTGAAGATTTGCAGAGTGTTGCAGCCCAGGCGCCAGGCGCGCTCGGCCGAGGCTTCGACTCCTCCGGCGGTGGAGGTGTGGATGCCGATGCGGCGCGAGGCGGACTGCGGACGGTGATCGGCGGCCGGGATGAGCTTGAGAATGTCTCGTTCGGGAGTAGGCGGCGGATTTCTTGACGGCTCTGGGCATGGGGAGATTGTAAGGCGAGCGGCGGCCGGAGGCCAATGCAGAGCGGCGGAGATGGCCCTGCGGGGGCTGTGGTTGCGGCGAGTCGAGGGGTCGCTGCTTACGTGCGAGTACCTGCAATGATAGGGGTGCTTCGACTGCGCGCGCCAAAACCGGGCGCGCTCCGCTCAGCATGACACCCATTGGAGACGGGCAATCACAGTACGTGCGGGCGCACAATAGGGCGGGGCGGTGATATCCTAAACGGCATTACGCCAGATTGAGGCTTTCCGTGTCCATGTCCAACCCCAACACTCCTGAGACCCAGCCCAACACCCGAATCCAACGAGTCCTTTGAGGACATTCTGAAGCAGTTCGAGCAGACGCATTCGCACAAGGCTCCGGCGGGCGACAAGCAGCTGGAAGGCACGGTGGTCGCCGTCTCCGCCGAGTCGGTATTTCTCGATATCGGCTACAAGACCGAGGGCATTTTGCCGCTGGCACCGTTCCAGGGAGCCGGCGAGACGGTCAAGGTTGGCGATAAGTTTCCAGTCTCTGTCAAGGGCCGCAACCCGGAAGGCTACTACGAGCTTTCGCGCATGAAGGTGGAGCTGCCCAAGGACTGGTCGGCGCTGGAGCAGGCGTTTGCCGAAAAAACCGCCATCCTCGGCACGGTGACCGGCGTGATCAAGGGCGGGCTCTGCGTGGACGTGGGCGTGCGCGCCTTTATGCCCTCCTCGCGCAGCGGAGAGCGTGACGCAGCCGCCATGGAGAAGCTGGTGGGCGAGCAGATCCGCTGCCGCATCATCAAGCTGGACGTGGCCGACGAAGACGTGGTGGTGGACCGGCGCGCCGTGGTCGAAGAGGAAGAGCGCGCCAGCAAGCAGCGGCGCTTTGCCGAGATCGAGGAAGGCGCGACGCTGAGCGGCACGGTGCGCAGCCTGGCCGACTATGGCGCATTCGTGGACCTGGGCGGCGTGGACGCGCTGCTGCACGTCAGCGATATGGCCTGGGGACGCGTCAACAAGCCCGCCGACGTGCTCTCCGTGGGGCAGCAGGTGGAAGTGAAGGTGCTGAAGGTCGAGCCGGAGAAGCGCCGGATTTCCGTGGGACTGAAACAGCTTCAGAAGCATCCGTGGGACGCGGTTGCCGGAGAAGTACAAGGTTGGCGAGACGGGTGCAGGGGACGGTGACGCGGGTGGCCGAGTTCGGCGCCTTTGTGGAGTTGGAGCCGGGCATCGAAGGGCTTGATTCACCTCTCCGAAATGTCGTGGGGCAAGAAGGTGAAGAAGGCCGGCGACGTGATCAAGCCGGGCGAGACGGTGGAGGCCGTGATCCTGGCCGTGAGCCCCGGCGAACGCCGCATCTCGCTGGGACTGAAGCAGGCGTTGGGCGATCCCTGGGCGCAGGCCGCGCAGAAATTTGCGGCCGGCACGGTGATCGAAGGCCCGGTCACCAGCATCATGAAGTTCGGCGCGTTCGTGCAGCTTGCCGAAGGCATCGAGGGCATGGTGCACGTCAGCGAGATCAGCGCGGAAAAACGCATCGAGCATCCCCAGGACGTGCTGAAGGTTGGGCAGGTGGTGCAGGCGCAGGTGCTCGAACTCGACCTGGAAAAGCGCCAGCTGCGGCTCAGCATGAAGCAACTGGTTCCGACCGGACTGGATGAATACATTGCCGAACACAAGATCGGCGACGTGGTGACCGGACGATTGATCGAGGAATCCGGCGAGCGGGCGCGGGTGGAACTGGGCGAGGGCATCCGCGCTACGTGCCGGATTGCCGCGGTGGCAGCAGCGCCGCAGGAGTCCACGGCCACGGCGGGCAAGGCTCGACATGTCATCGCTGAGCGCCATGCTCAACGCGCGCTGGAAGGGCGGCGCAGTGAGCAGCAGGCCAAGCCCGAGGCGCTGCGCGCCGGGCAGATTCGCAGCTTCCGGATTGTGAAGCTGGACGCGGCCGCAAAGAAGATCGAGTTGGAGTTGGCTTGATGCGCTTGCACGCCAGCTCCGCAAGAACCGAAGCCATCTCGCGCCCAGCGACGGCGGCACGCTCGTGAGCCGACGGCGCAGGGCGTCTGCCGGGGTTGTGCTGGCGCTGATGGCGCTGATGACGGGCTGCAGCAAGCACAACGCCGAACCGGCGCTGAGCTTTGCCTACATCACCAACTCGGGCTCCAACACGGTCAGCGTGCTCGACCTGAGCTACGCTGAAAATTGTGCGGACCCTGGCCACGGGAAGCAATCCCACCGGCGTCACCGCAAGCCCCACCAAGGATGAAGTGTATGTGGTCAACACCGACTCGGGCACGGTGAGCGTCATCGATGCTGCCAGCAACCGGATTGCCGGCAACATCAGCGTGGGCAGAGCTGCCGCACACGATTTCGTAACCGCCGACGGCAAGACCGGATGGGTCGCCAACGCGGGATCGAACACGGCGACGGCGCTCGATCTCGATGCGCATCGCGTCATCGGGCACGTTGCGGTGGGAAAGCAGCCCGCGGTCGCGCGCGTCTCCGGGGATGGCAAGTTCGTGGCCGTGGCCAATCGCGGCGACGATTCCGTGACCCTGATCGATGGCGACGACCATGCGGGTTCGCGCCACGCTGCATGTATGCAAGGCGCCGGATTCATTGGTCATTCTGCCGGATGCTTCCAAGGCCGTCGTCGGCTGCTCCGGCTCGCAGCAGGTGGCGATGGTGAACCTGAAGAACGGCAGTCGTCGAGGCGCTGCTCAAGGTGGGCGGAACGCCGGTGGACCTGGCGATGAAGCCCGACGGCGGCGAAATCTTCGTGTCCAACTATGAGGCGCAGACGATCTCCGTGGTGAGCCCTTACACCGACGAGGTCAGCGAGAGCTTTCTGGCCGGAGATCATCCGGTGCGATCGCTGGTGAGCGGCGACAACAGCACGCTCTATGTGAGCAACTTCGCCTCCAACAGCGTGGCCGTTTTTGACGCGACCACGCGCAAGCTGATTACCACGGTGCAGGTGGGTTCCAAGCCCGACGCGCTGGCTCTGACTCCGGCGGAGACCATGCTGCTGGTCGCCGATTCGGGCTCCGGAGACGTGGCCGTACTGCTTCTGGACAAGCGGAAGGACAAGAAAGTCCAGGCCCCGCCGCCGCGCCTGTTCCTGATGGTTCCCACCGGGGCAAAGCCATCTGCAGATTGCCGTGAAGACCGTTTCGAGAACAGCGCAATGAAGGAAAGCCGAGCAATGACCATCTGCTCCAGTTGTGGCCGCGAGTTTGAGGCTTCCTCCGAAGCGAAGCGCTGTGTCCGCAATGCTGCGGCGGAGTAGTCTCCCCGCGCGGCCGGTGCAGGCCAGGCCCGAGCCGCCTGCGGATGTTCATGAATCGCCGACGATCGTCCTGATCGCGCTGAATACGCTGGTCTATCTGGTGATGGCCTTGCAGGGCCACAGCTTCATCACCTTCGATCCCGAACTTCTGCTGAACTGGGGCGCGAACTCCGGCGCGCTGACCGCCGGCGGCCAATGGTGGCGGCTGCTCACCTCCACCTTTGAGCACGGCGGGCTGCTGCACATCGCGCTGAACATGTGGTGCCTGTACAGCCTGGGATGGCTGGCGGAGCTGCTCTTCGGACGCTCGCGCTTCACCCTGCTCTACCTGATGTGCGGCATCGGCGGCAGCCTGGGAAGCATTTGCTGGCGGGGCAACGGATTGAGCGTCGGCGCATCGGGCGCCATCTTCGGCATCGCCGGAGCGCTGATTCCCGCGATGCTGCTGCACGGCAACCAGCAGCTTCGCGCAGCGCTCAAAGGCCACCTCACCAGCATCGCGCTCTTCGTTTTCTACAATCTCGCCTTCGGGGCCGCAGTGCAGCGGCATCGACAATGCAGCCCACATCGGCGGACTGATCACCGGCCTGGTGCTAGGCTTCGCCTTCCCTACCGGACCGGATCGCAACCAGCGGCGCGGGCAGATGCGCGTGGCCGCGGGCACGCTGGTCATGGTGGCGGTATTCGGCACGGAGCTGCGGCCTTTGCGCGGCAGCACAACCGGGCATATATCGAGAGCGACTACGCATCGGCTGCCCACGAGCGCGGCGACGTGAACGGCGCCATCGCGCACGCCCAGCGCGCCGTGGCCCTGCAGCCGGACGACGCGCACGCCCAGTTCATGCTGGGAACCTTGCTGCTGGACGCAGCATCGCTATGCGGAGGCGGTGGCGCCGTTCACCAGCACCACGCGGCTGCGTCCGAACTTTGGTCCGGCCTATGTGAATCTGTGCGTGGCGCAGCGTGAGTTGAAGCAGACGCAGGAGGCGCTGGCCAACTGCGAACATGGCGCGCAGCTGGCTCCCAACGACGCGGAATCGTGGTTCAACCTGGGCCGCGCGCGCTATGCGATGCACAACACAGCCGGCGCGCGCGACGCGCTGGCCAAGGCAGTTTCGCTGAACCCGCAGGGCTTCGACGAGAATCTGCAATACGCCCTGATGCTGATCTCCAACGGCGAATCCACCAAGGCAGTTCCCTATCTGCAAAAGGCTCACAATCTGCATCCCCAGGATGAAGACGTGACCCGGCTGGTGCTGCAGGCCCAGGGACAATAGAAACGAAGACCCAGTAGAAACGGATGAAGATTCAGGAGAACATCCCGCTGGCTCCCTACACCACGCTGCAGGTGGGAGGCAGTGCCAGATATTTTGCCGAGCCCGCCGACGAGGACGAGATCGTCGAGGCGCTGGGCTGGGCGCGCGCCCGGTCTCTGCCGCTGTTCGTGCTGGGCGGCGGCAGCAATCTGCTGGTGAGCGATGCGGGCTTCGACGGGCTGGTGCTGCACATGACGCTGGCGGGCATCGAGGCGCACGAGCGCGATGGAAGACGCGTCTACTCGGTTGGAGCGGGAGTTGATTGGGATACCTTCGTGGCTCGCGCGGTGGGGGACAACTGCGCGGGAGTGGAGTGCCTCAGCGGCATTCCGGGCAGCGTGGGCGGGACCCCGGTGCAGAACGTGGGCGCCTACGGGCAGGATGTCTCCGAGAGCATCACGCGGGTTTGCGCCATCGACGCAACAACCCTGGAGCGGGTCGAGTTCGACCGCGAGGCCTGCGGCTTCCGCTACCGCCAGAGCCGCTTCAACGGAAATGACTTAGGACGCTATATCCTGACCCGCGTGGATTTTTCTCTGCAGCCCGGCGGCGCGCCCAAGATTGCCTACGCGGAGCTGCAGCGTCATTGCAATACGCAGCCTGACGGTGCCGCCACTCCAACCCTCTCGCAGACTCGCGAGGCCGTGCTGCAGATTCGGAGGACGAAGGGGATGGTGCTGGACGAGCACGACGCGGACAGCCGCAGCGCGGGCTCGTTCTTCAAGAATCCGGTAGTGAGCCTGGCCGAGTACGAACGCATCGCGGCGGCCTCGTCCGTTGCGGTGCCGCACTTCGAGGCGGGAGCAGGGCAGGTAAAGCTGGCCGCGGCATGGCTGATCGAACAGGCGGGGATCGCCAAAGGGTTTACGCTCGGGCCTGCGGCCATCAGCAGCAAGCACACGCTTGCGCTGGTTAATCTGGGTGGCGCAATGGCGGCTGACATACTGCGGCTGAAAGATCTGGTGCAACAGCGCGTGCGCCAGCGCTTCTCGGTGGAACTGCAACCGGAGCCGGTGATGCTGGGCTTTGGAGAGATCGACTAGTCAGAACGGAGCAACAGATTCGTCGCCGCAAAGACTCTATTCTCTGATTCGATAGCTGAAATCGCTTTTGAAGGGACGGCCATGACGAAAACGAAGATCAAATGGCTCAAAGAACCTCAGAAACATGACTATCCGGCAGCTGAAGCTTATCTGAGCCTGATTTTGGAGCCAGGGGCGGCAAAGACCGTTGCCGGGCAGTTGAAAAGTGCCGAGATGAGGGAAGTTGCGGCGAAGGACATTTTCAGAGCTTCCGGGGTGTCCATGCTTGGTGTCAGCAACAGCCACGTGGAGAAAGATCGAACGCGAATTATCCGCCACGAAGAGCTATCGCCTCTTTTGCTGTTCAGGGACGCAAATCGCCACATGCTGGTTATCGCCGACGGCTATCACCGCCTATGCGCAGTCTACACATTCGATGAGGATGCGATGATTCCATGTAAGATCGCCTGATCAGAGAATGTCGTTAGTTCCATGGGAGGCAATCATGGCATCGGCTCACGTTGACCAGACCGAATCGACACTTTCCCATCGGATGATGCATGGCTGTGCGACGCCCGATTTTCTGGAACCCGCCCATGAGTGGCGACGGCTTTTCTCGGAAGGCTGGGGCACGTTCCTGCTGGTCGTGGTGGCGGCCGGCAGCGGGGTTGTTGGTGCGCAGAGCGGCGGCGCAATAACCCTGAGCATGAAGGTCGTGGCGCCGGGCCTGATGGTGATGGCGATCATCTATTTCATGGGCGCTGTCGGGGGTGCCCATTTAAATCCAGCGGTGACGTTGGCGTTCGCGGTACGACGCAATTTTCCATGGGGCCGGGTGCCGGGCTATATCGGGGCACAGTTCGTCGGGGGCATCGCAGCGACGGTTTTGCTGCGGGCGATGTTCGGCACGATAGGACTGCTGGGGGCCACAACGCCCGGTCCAGGCGTGAACGATTGGAAAGCGCTGGTTATGGAAGTCTTGTTGACCACCGGCTTGGTCAGCACGATTCTTGGCACCGCTTCGGGCGCCCGCAATATCGGTTCCAATGGAGCGCTCGCGATTGGAGGCTATATTGCTTTGGCCGGACTTTGGGCGGCGCCGATCAGCGGCGCGTCGATGAATCCGGTGCGCTCATTCGCTCCCGACCTGATCCGCGGCGACCTGAATACCACTTGGATCTATGTGGTGGGTCCTGTGCTGGGCGCACTCATTGCCGTATGTTTTGAGTGGATTCTGAAAGGCGAACCGACCGTCGCTGGAACGTTGGCGGCGCAGGGCGAAAGCGACGGGGGAGCCCCAAAGCAGCCATAAATCGGGCGGAAGACTCACAATCCAGGATGCGATGAGAACTGAAGGTAAAGCATGGCAATGGCCAGAGGAGCCGAGCGAGGCGGCAAGGCAAGGCCATCGCAATGGTGAAAAACGCTGCTGAAACCTGTTACTTTTGCTGCAGGTGGCGGGCGCGGCGGAACCTCAACACACTGCCGGGCATGTCGCGCGTTTCACTCAGAACGGCGATTGTGGCAAGCACGCCCATCGCCAGAAACAGCGCGAAGAAAATTACGGCAACTATCAGAACTGGCATAAATCACCCCGGCGGTATTGTCCGCCGGCAACGCCGCTGCTTCGGTGACCGCCGTCACTGGGCCTGGTGAGCCTTCTCTCAGACCAACTTTGCCAGCTCGCCTTCAATCTGCTGCAGCTCGGTGTTCAGCAACGATGTGTAGCGCTCGTTGCTGGTGCGCGAAAGTTGCTCGCGGATCCGGGCGCGCGTCAGTTGCAAAGCCTGCACCTTGCGAGCCACTTCCGCTTTCAGCCGGCCCACACGCTCGTTGTTATCCGCAACTTCCTGCAAGCGAACCTGTTCGGATTGGTCGAATTGTTGCGTCTCTTGCTGTGCTTCCGCGGAATTGCCTTCCCAAACATTAGCCATGCATCCATTATAAGCGGGCTGTCGTGCCCCAGACAAAGCAGAGAGGGCCGGAAAATCGGCCTTCAGGGCAAAAAATGTTGGCCGTCAAACCAAAATACATGCCCACCGAAGCTCCAAAGTGCGCCGTCACCGGTGCCATCCGGGTTTTCAGAGCAGAGCTGCCTGGTTAAAAACGAAACACAATGCCGCCAAGGTAGCGGAAGGACGACTGGCTGGTGCCGTAGTGGTGCGTGTAGTCGTAATCGATCTGCGCCAGGCGGATCGCGATGTGCGGAGTCAGATTTCCATCCAGGGCGCCGCCTGCGAGCGCCGCAAATTCCGTATTGGTAAAGAAGAACTTGGTGCCGTTGGAGGGCACGGTAAAGGTGGCGTGGGAGCCGCCCGCAAGCACGTGGATGGAGGAAGAGAAGAAGCCGTAGCGGGGCAGGCGATAGGTTGGGCCGGCCACGTAGCTCTCGTTCGAATATCCGATTCCCGTGGGCTCCACTTCCACTTCCTTGCTCGAATTTCGTGAAAACTCGATCGTGTAACCCAGGTTGCCGTGCAACAGTTTCAGATAATGGCTGAACCCGATAGCGACTCCATTCAAACCGCCGCTGGTGTCAGTGACCAGGCCTCCGGTGCCGGAAAGACCACCGTTGAGGCTGGCGTGCTCGTAGGCGTAGCCGAAATAGATTTCATTCTTCGGAATCGCGAACAGAGGCGCCGTCGTTTGGGCCATGGCACAGGCACCACAAATAAGGACGAACAAAAATACAGCGGCAAACTTTCGCATTGCTATCAATCCTCCGGGAGGTGAGAACCATCGCCGGTGAGTCCGGAGCCGGTGACTTCCGGCCGGGAACTGGAACCTGAGATGAATGGCTCGTCTTTCAACTTAACACGGAGTAGCCGGCCCGCGCTGAGACGATACCATCGCCTCAGTCCGCAGCAGCTTTCCTCAAGACAGGATATACGATTCCTCGACCTTTACTCGCCTGGGCGCGATTCGCGCAGCAGCCGCAGCGAGCGCCCGCCGATTGACGGGGCCTTTTCCTCCGCCGGCCCGTCGGAGAACGGGTGCTCCAGATTGCCGGTGTCCACCACGTTGTGCCAGTTGCGATTGTTCGGGGTGGGCGGCAGGGTAAAGGCCACCGCGTCATGGTAGGAGTTGATGAGAATCAGGAATGTGTCATCGGTCAACGGCTCGCCGTTCTC
Source organism: uncultured Acidobacteriota bacterium (assembly GCA_963732315.1). Lineage (GTDB taxonomy): Bacteria > Acidobacteriota > Terriglobia > Terriglobales > Acidobacteriaceae > TOLSYN. The sequence goes on along the minus strand of CAVSYY010000018.1, from coordinate 559,255 downwards.
GTCCACGCAATCCAGGGTTTCTCCGTTGAACAGCACGGCGATGCTGCGTATCCAGCCGGAGTTCCACTCCGCCTCGGTCATTTCGTGACCGTCGGAGGCGAACCAGGCGATGTCTTTGACCGTGGAGTTACGGATGCTGCGATCCTGGTAAAAATGGCGGCGGCGCAGATTGGGATGTTTTTTGCGCAACTCGATCAGGCCGGCGGCAAACTCCAGCAGGCGCTCCTGCTCCGGGTTGTGCTTCCAGCCATACCAGCTCAACTCGTTGTCCTGGCAGTAGGCATTGTTGTTGCCCTGCTGGGTGCGCGCGACTTCGTCGCCGCCGCAGAGCATGGGCACTCCCTGGGAAAGCAGCAGCGTGGCCAGAAAGTTTCGCATTTGGACCTGCCGCGCGCGCTCGATCGCCGGATCTTGCGTCGGCCCCTCGGCGCCCATGTTCCAGGAGCTGTTGTCGTTGGCGCCATCCTGGTTGTCCTCGCCATTGGCCTGGTTGTGTTTGTCGTTGTAGCTCACCAGGTCGCGCAGGGTAAAGCCGTCGTGCGCGGTGACGAAGTTGATGGAAGCATACGGCTTGCGTCCATCGTGCTTGTAAAGATCGCTGCTTCCCGTGAGCCGGTAGGCCAGATCGGAGAGCTGTCCCTCGTCGCCCTTCCAATAGCGGCGCACGGTGTCGCGATACTTGCCATTCCACTCCGCCCAGAGCACCGGGAAGTTGCCCACCTGGTAGCCGCCGTCGCCCACGTCCCAGGGTTCGGCGATCAGCTTCAGGCGGGACAGAATCGGGTCCTGATGAATGATGTCGAAGAATGACGACAGCCGGTCCACATCATGGAGTTCGCGGGCCAGGGCCGAGGCAAGATCGAAGCGGAAGCCATCGACGTGCATCTCCGTGGCCCAGTAGCGCAGGCTGTCCATGATGAGCTTGAGCACCTGGGGATGGCGCGCGTTCAGCGTGTTGCCGGTGCCGGTGTAATCGGTGTAATAGCGGGGCATATCGGGGCAAAGGCGGTAGTAGGAGGTATTGTCGATGCCGCGCAGATTGAGCATGGGGCCAAGCTGGTTGCCCTCGCCGGTGTGGTTGTACACCACATCGAGAATGACCTCGATGTCTTCGCGATGCAGCGCCTTGACCATGGCCTTGAACTCCGCGACCTGGCCGCCGGTGTCGCCGCTGAAGGAGTAGCGCGACTCCGGACTGAAGTAGGCAATCGTGTTGTAGCCCCAGTAATTGCGAAAGTTTGCGGTCGATGAGCTGTTTATCGTTAATGTGCTGATGCACCGGCAGCAACTCCACGGCGGTGACTCCGAGCCGCTTGAGATAGCGGATGCTGGCCGGCGAGGCAAGGCCGGCGTAGGTGCCGCGTAGTTCCTCGGGAACCTCTGGATTGAGCTTGCTGAAGCCTTTGACGTGCAGTTCGTAGATGATGGAGTCGCTCAGCGGCGTGTTAGGCGAGCGGTCCTGCTCCCAATCGAAGTAGGGATTGACCACCACGGACTTGGGCATCCCATCGGCGTTATCGCGGTCATCGCGCGTCAGGTCCGGGTCGGCCCCGCCGACCTGGTAGGGATAGACCGGCTTGGACCAGTCAATCAGTCCGCAAACCGCCAACGCCTGGGGATCGAGCAGCAGCTTGGCCGGGTTGAAGCGGAAGCCGTGCGCGGGGTCCCACGGCCCATCCACGCGAAACCCGTAGAGCTGGCCGGGCTGGATGCCCCGCAGATAGCCATGATGCACAAAAGCCGTGGTCTCGCGCAGCTGGATTCGCTCGGTCTCCTGACGGCTGCGATTGTCATACAGGCAGAGCTCGACCTTGGTGGCGTGCTCTGAAAAAAGAGCAAAGTTGGTGCCCGTTCCATCCCAGGTGGCGCCCAGGGGATAGGGTCTTCCAGGCAGTATGTTTTCCGACATTGCGTACCCGTTCGCCTAAAACTCAACTTCTGCCTGCTTGGATGCAGAAACAAACCATCGATTGCGCGGCCGCAAAGGAAAAAGCCTTCCCGTGGGGAAGGCCTTCCGATGTTCGTGAAATTTGTTTGGCTTTACTTGAGCAGGCTCGCCGAGTGCACCGGAGTGGCCTTGCTTGCGAAGTAGTTGTGCTCATCCAGGTTGCGGTAGAAGATTCCCGCCAGTTCCGCGGCCTTAGGTCCGAACACCTCGCGGTTGCCCTCGAGGAAGATTACGGTCACGATGCGGCCATATTGCGAGTTGGCAAACGAGCCGAACCAGCCATAGCGCGTGCCGGCGTTGCTGCAGGTTCCCGTTTTGCCGAGCACCTGCTCTGAGGTGAAGTTGGTGCGCAGTCTGCGCGCGGTGCCGTACTGCGTCGCGCCCAGCATGCCCACGCTCACTTCCGGAATCAATGGAGCGATGTCGAGGTAACGCTTTACCTTCGGATCAAAGCTGGCCACCTCGGCCGCCGAGCTCGGATGCTGCAGATAGTAGAGCGTGCCGCCATTGGCGATGGAGGCCATCAGGGCGCCCAGTTGCAGCGGAGTCATATTGACGCTCTCGCCGAACGAGCACATTTTGCCGACGCCACCCTCGCTTGCCGGAAGCTCTTCGCTGGGATAGACGCCGAGATGCTCGCCGGGGATATTCCATCCGGCCAGCTCGCCCAAACCGAACTGGTGGGCGTAGTAACTCACCTTCTGGAAGCCGAGGCGGCGGCCGAGCGCTTCGAAGTACTGATTGTTCGAGTGCGCCAGCGCCTGGTTCATGTCGACCTTCCAGCCGCCCAGGTCCACCGGCGTGTCCTTGGTGACAATGTGTTCGCTCAGGGCCGCCAGCGCCACCGAAACTTTAATCGTGGAGCAGGGCTCGGCTCCGCTGGAAAGAGCGAGCTTCTGGTTCACCATGGCCAGGATGCGGCCGTTGCTGGGATCAATAGCAACCACCGTTCCGTTCATGTTGCCCAAGGCATCCAGAGCGGCTTCGCGCACAATCGGATCTTCGCCCGCGGTAACATCGCCCACGGTTGCATCCGTGGTATAGGAGCTGGCCGTGAAGCGCTCACCATAAAAATGAACCCGTCCACGTCGCCGTACCGCAACTCTCCGCGTGCTGCGGGGGCTCTCGGCGCGTTCTTCCGCGCGGGAACGGACCGCACGGCTGTGCCGGGAGGCCGACATGCGCCGCTCCGTATTCGCGTTCTCCTTGATCCTGTGATAGGTGCGAGCCTCATGACGGGTGGAAAGCGTGGCCGCAAACGAGGTCAGGGCGAACCATAGCGCCAGAGCTGTTACCACTGCGGCTTTAAAACTGCGGGATTGCATAACGTTCTTAGAGATCAAAATACACCTCGGCAGCCGCACCGGTCCCCCGGGCTTGCGAAACTTTATGTTTCACGTGGTGAGTAGAGCGATCATAAGTGAGCCGGCCCTGTGGAAACAAGTGAAAGTCTCATCTCTGTCATTCTCACTAGTGACTGAAGTACAATTCCGCCGGTACATCCTGAGCCGGACGGATTAAGATTTATGGCTTCGCGGAATCTATCGGCGGAGCATCCTGTTCTGTTGAATGTTTAACATAATCAGAGTCGCGCAGAGGCTAACGCTCTTGAGTCCTCGTCCATAAAAACCCCAAAAATAAAGCAGCGATTTATTGCGGAGCCGCAGTTGCCACGGAAGCGGGATTTTGGAGAGGACAAGAATCGGACAACTGACGTAACAGGGCGCCGCTGGCGGTCAATTCCACTTCGCCAGCTGCGCCCCACGTTGTTAATCAGAGATCGTGAATCAGAGATCGGTGTTTTTCTTTCGCAGGTATGCGGGAACGTCGAGCTCGTCCTGATCGGGATCGGAGCCCGGATCCTCGAGCGAAGCAGCCGGGCGCGGCGGTTGCACCGCCTCCCAGATCCGCGTGGAAGATTGCGCTGCGGGCTGCGGAGTCTCGTGGGCAGTCTCCAACTCGGCAGGCGCCGCGTAGCTCACCGGAGCCGCCGGACTGATGCTCTCGGCCGCCGGCTGCGCATCGCGGAACTCCATCTCTTCGGCCTGCAGCTCGTAAGCCGCATCGGCGCGGCGCGTGATCTGCGGCTCGGGCACGGGCGTTGCCCAACGCGCGTGACGCGCCTGCTGGATCGCGGCCGAGGCCGTCATGCTCTCCCTGGCATGAGGCCGGGATTCCGAGCGGAAGCCGGTGGCGATCACGGTGATCTTCACCTCGTCCTTCATCTTTTCATCCAGCACGGCGCCGAAGATGATATTGGCATCGTCGTGCGCGGCGCTCTGGATGATGGTGGAGGCCTCGTACACCTCGGCCAGTTTGAGCGAACTGGAGCCGGTGATGTTGAGCAGGATTCCGCGCGCTCCGTCGATGGCGCCCGCCTCCAGCAAAGGCGAGGCGATGGCGCGCTGTGCCGCTTCCAGGGCGCGGCGCTCGCCCTTGGCGTGCGAGGTGCCCATCACCGCGTAGCCCATGCCCGCCATGATGGCCTTCACGTCGGCGAAGTCGCGGTTGATGATGCCAGGGATGGTGATGATGTCGGAGATGCCCTGCACCGCCTGGCGCAGAATGTCGTCGGCCACGCGGAAGGATTCGAAGAAGCCCGCGTCCTGCGCCACGGCCAGCAGCTTTTCGTTGGGGATGACGATGACGGTATCGACCGAGTCGATCAACTCGCTCAGTCCGCGCTCGGCCTGGTTCATGCGCCGCTTGCCCTCGAAGGCAAACGGTTTGGTGACCACGGCCACGGTGAGTGCGCCCATCTCGCTGGCCAGCGAGGCGATGATGGGAGCCGCGCCCGTACCGGTGCCGCCGCCCAGGCCGGTGGTCACAAAGACCATGTCCGCGCCTTCCAGGGCGGCAATGATGCGGTCGGTATCTTCCAGCGCGGCCTGGCGGCCTACCTCGGGATTGGCGCCCGCGCCCAGACCGTTGGTGAGCTTCACACCCAGCTGCAGCTTCTTCGGCGCGCGCGACATCTGCAGCGCCTGCAGGTCCGTGTTGGCGGTGATGAACTCCACCCCCTCCACGCCGGTTTCAATCATGCGATTGACCGCGTTGTTGCCGCCGCCGCCTACGCCGATCACCTTGATTCTGGCGTTGTTGCGCGCTTCCTCGTGGAACTGAATCCGAATGTCTTGTTCTTCCATCATGATTGCCGCCTCACCCTGGCGCAGCTTGGCGCCGTCTCGATCAATCTTTGCCGCTTAATCCTTGTACGCTCGGGCAAACAGCGCCCGCAGGCGTGCGCCGAAACCGGTCTCTTCATTTTTTTTTAGCGCACGCGCACGTTGGGTATAAAAGACCAATCCAATTGCGGTGGCAAACTCGGGCTCCTGCAACTCCACGGGAAGCTGCGCCATACCCAGCGGCAACCCGATCCGCGTCGGCCGGCGCAAAATATCCTCGCAGCTTTCGGTCAAACTCAACAGCCGCGCTCCGCCTCCGGTGAGAACGATTCCTCCACCCAGCGTGTCCAGCACTCCGGCGTGGCGCAGGTTGTCGCGCAGCAGTTCCATCAGTTCGCGCGCCCGCGGCTCCAGAATCTCGCCCAGATCCCTCTGTTTCATCAGGCGCGCCGGGCGGTCGCCCACGGAAGGAACTTCGATCTCGTTCTGCGCCGCAATGCGGGTCACCATCGAGCAGCCAAACTGCCGCTTCAAATTCTCGGCGTCCACCAGCGGAGTTTCCAGACCGTAGGCCACGTCGCGGGTAAAGTTGATGCCGCCCAGCGGCACCACGCCCGAGTGGATCACCACGTCTTCCTGCACCACGGCGATATCCGCCGTACCGGCGCCGATATCGATCAGCGCCGCGCCCAGTTCGCGCTCGTCGCGCCGCAGCACGGACTCGGAGCAGGCCAGCGCCTCATACACCGTATCTTCCACCTGCATTCCGGCCAGGTTCAGCGCGGTCACCACGTTCTGCACCGCCGAATGGGCGGCGGTAATCACGTGCACCCGCACCTCGAGTTGGCGGCCCAGCATTCCCACCGGCTGGCGCACCCCATCGACCTCGTCCACTACGAATTCCTGCTGCAGCAGATGCAGAATATCGCGGTCTTCCGGCATAGGGAACTCGCGCGCCCGGTCTCCGGCGGCCTGTACGTCCGCGCTGGTCAGCTCGCGCGGCCGCGTCCCCAGCGAAATCATCCCATGGCTGTTGACCGAGCGGATGTGCGGGCCGCTGATGCCGACCACGGCCGACTCCAGCGCGAGCCCGCTGGAAGCTTCCGCGCGAGATACCGCACTCGACACGCTCTTGGCCGCCGACTCCAGGTCCACGATCACGCCCCGGCGCGTGCCTGCCGAAGCCGCGATGCCATGGCCGCGATAGCGCAACCCCGCATCCGTGGTCTCCGCCACCAGGGCCACGGTTTTGGCGCTTCCCAGGTCGATCACCGTGATGATGTTTTCGTTTCGCGTCGCCATCTACTTGCGTTTCTTTCCCTTCGGATGCTGTCTCTTCACGCTCTTTACCGGCGCTCTCTTCGGCGCCGGGCTTTTGGCCGGCGCCGGATGCGGCTCCGCCGTGGCAGCGGGCGCGGGCGGCGGCGATGGCGGAGCGGCGCTCATATCGGGGTTTAGAATCACTTCCCGCCCGTAGCGCAAATCCACTGATTCCAGCTTACCCCGATCCTGCTCCCACTTCTGCACGTTGGAGAGAAACACCATGAAACGCGGCAGGAAATTCTCATTTCCCAGATGCAAAAGCACCGGCCCGGAACCGCCCTTCGCCGTCACCTTCACGTCCTCCGGGTCGGAGAGATCCACCTCTTCCAGGTCGCGCGAGTATTGCGTTTTTGCCTGCGGGCCGCCATCGCCGCCGTCCAGCTCGTGCATCAGCCGCGTATAGGTCTGCATGCGCGGCGCGCGCGTGGAGAGCGGCTCGCTCTCGGTCATTCCCAGGATCACGGGAAACGAATAATTGTCGGGCACGCCCGGAGGCAACTCCATCACCACGCCCTGGGCATCGATCAACGCAATGCGTCCGCCCAGCGCGATAAACGCCACCGGAGTCCGCTCTTGCACCACAATGCGCAGGCGATTGGGCAACAAACGGCTCACCGTGGCAGTCTCGATCCAGGGAATCTTTTCCAGCTCCTGCTTGCGCTCCGACAGTGAGATTTGAAGGACGTTCCGGCCCACCACCTCGCGCATTTTTTCCATTATCTGCGTCCGCGAGTTCGGAGCATCGCCCGCCAGCTCAATGTCTTTTTCACTGCGCACGCGGAAGCGCCCCGAGTGCAGGGCAAAGGCCCGGGCTTCATAGATCCCCGCGCCCAGGGCCGCCAGCACCAGCGCCACCACGGCCACCACCTTCACGCGCGATGCGGTCTTGCGGGCCAGCGCGCCGCGCCGCACCGGAACGCGCTTGCTGGCGCGCCGGAACTGCGGCTGCTCGTCCTCTCCGTCGTCATCGCTCAGTCCGGCGTCCAGCGGCAGGGCGTCGTCCGCAAACGAGCTGCGGTCCGCGTGGCCACGGCGGTAGAACGGATCGTCGATAGGTGGTCCCTGATTGCGCGCCATAGGCAAAATAAGGTGATATGCGTATTATCCGCTGATTTTGGATGCTTTCGCAGTGATCTCAACTAGTGATTATCTAGGCTCCCCCGCACGAATCCCAGCACGAATCGCGGCGAGGCAACAGAGCTTGATGATTTTTCCCGTCGAATGCACCGCACCCGATGCAATCGGATGCAAATCGGCTCAGGCTTCCGCAACCGGCTCGCGCGCACCCAGCTTTTCCAGAATCTGCGTCCCCAGCTGTGAGACTGTTCCCGCGCCCAGGGTCAGCACCATGTCTCCCGGACGGGTCTGCTCCACAACCGCCTCCACGGCGGCGGCAAAGCTGGCCGCAAACTCCGCGGGAAAACCGTTCCGGCAGAAAATTTTGCGCGACAGGCCCAGTCCGCTGACGCCCGCGATGGGCTGCTCGCTGGCCGCGTAAATGTCCAGCACCAGCAAGCGATCGGCCTCCGGAAACGCCTGCGCGAATTCCTCCATCAGCAGATAGGTGCGCGTAAAGCGATGCGGCTGGAAAATCACATGGATGCGTCCGGAGCCGCCCATCCATTGCCGCGCCGCGGCCAGCGTGGCCAGAATCTCCGTCGGATGATGGCCGTAGTCATCCACCACGCGAACCCCGGCAACGCTTCCCTTCAGTTGGAAGCGGCGATCGACGCCGCGGAACTGCGCGATGCCCTCGCGAATCCGCTCCACCGGAATCTCCAGCCCCATGCCGACGGCGATGGCCGCCGTAGCGTTCAGCACATTGTGAGCCCCCGGCACAAACAGATCGAAGCGGCCCAAGTCGCGTCCTTGAAAGATCACCCCGAAGCTGTTGTGCATGGCGCCGGAGTCGCGCTCCGTCGTCACCTCCACGGCACGGAAGTCAGCATCTTCGCGCGTGCCGTAGGTGAGCACGCGGCGCCTCACCTGAGGCAACAGATCGCGCAGCGCTTCGTTGTCCGTGCAGGCCACCACCGTGCCGTAAAATGGCACCCTGTCCATGAACTCCACGAACGTCTCGTGCACGTCTTCCATGTCGCGATAACAGTCCATGTGCTCGCGGTCGATATTGGTGACCACCGAGAGAATCGGCGAGAGCTTCAAAAACGAGCGGTCGCTCTCATCGGCCTCCGCCACCAGATATTGCGAGGTGCCCAGCCGTGCGTTGGAACCGAGCGAGTCCACCCTTCCGCCCACTACCACCGTGGGGTCCAACCCTCCGGCGCCCAGGACAGCGGCAACCATGCTGGTCGTGGTCGTCTTGCCGTGCATTCCGGCAATGGCGATGCCGTATTTCAGGCGCATCAGCTCGGCCAGCATTTCGGCGCGCTGAATCACCGGCAGATGCAGGCGCCGCGCCTCCGCAACCTCCGGGTTGTCGCGCACAATCGCCGAGCTTGTCACCACCACCTCGGCTCCGTGCACATTGGACTCGGCGTGCCCCACGAAGATCTGGGCTCCCAGCCTGGCCAGCCGTTCGGTGGTGGGAGAGTTACGCAGGTCGGAGCCGCTGACGCCGTATCCCAAAGTAAGCAGCACCTCGGCAATCCCGCTCATACCGATGCCGCCGATGCCTACAAAATGAATGCGCTGAATCTTGGCGAACATATCTATTTATTGTACGGGAATACGATGGCGCGCCGGTGCCCCACATCTGCTGCAGTTAGCCGACGTGGGTACATAAAATTGGTGGCCCATATTTGCCCGTAGTTGGCAAATGTGGGACGGGCGATCACACCAAGTGCGGGTTCTCTTCCTGCTCGGGAGCCAGGATTCCCTCCGGCAGCGCGCCGCCGTTGTAGCCGGCCATGCGGTTCTTCCACTTCAAAAAGTCGCCGATGCGCTGCGGCTCGATGCGTACCTCGACGCGGCGCAAACTGGCCAGCAGCAGGTTCATCTCGTTCATCAGGCCCTCGGGCTGGCGCAGCTTGCGGCTGGACTTCTTCATCACCTTCAGCTCGCGGCCCTGCACTTCCAGCAGTCCCCATCCCGCGGGCATCTCCTCGGCCTTCAGCATCGCCTTGGGCGCGGCGTAGTAGCGCTCGCAGCCCAGCGCAATCGCCGGATCGCGGCGCCACGGCTTGGCCGCGTCCGCCAGAAAATCCGCGCGGCTCGCCTTGCACTCGATCACGATGGAGTGGTTCCTGCCCTTCCAGCCGATGGCGTCCGGCATCTCGCCACTCGAGCAGCCCTGTTCGCTCAGTACGATGCCGCAGCGCGAGCGCCGCAACCAGGCCTCCGCCATCGCCACCAGCCGGACATGGGTCATGAAAGCTGCCTCATGGGATACGCCTTATGCATACAGCGTTTATCGCACGAAGGGCCCGCCGTTGGCGAGCCCCTGAAACCTTCTCATACACCCTCAAATTTACGTCGAGTAATCTGCGTTGATGTGCACGTACTCCACCGTCAGGTCGCAGGTCAAAAACTCCAGCGCGCTCTTGCCGCGGCCGAGCTCGACCTTGATCTCGTACTCGGGCTGCTTCATGAACTCGTGCGCCGCCTTTTCGTCGAAGGGATGCGCCATGCCATGCCGGCACACCTGGTGCGGTCCGATGTGGATGTTGATCTTCGACGGGTCCACCGCGACTCCGCTTTTGCCGATCGATGACAGAATCCGTCCCCAGTTGGGATCGCATCCCGCCCAGGCCGTCTTCACCAGCGGCGAGTTGGCAATCGAGCGGGCGATGACTCGCGCCTCCTCCACCGACTTCGCTCCGTTGATCTTCAGCCGGACCAGATGCTCGGCGCCTTCACCATCGCGCACCACCTGCTCCGCCAGCGAGGCGCACACCATACGCAACGCCTGAGCAAACTTTTTGGCCACGCCACTGCCCGACAGCTTCACTGTGCTGGCGCCTGAGGCCAGCAGCAGAACCGTATCGTTGGTCGAAGTATCGCCATCCACCGAGATCGCGTTGAACGTGGAATCAACCGCCGTCTTCAGCATCAGCTGCAAGGCCTTCGGCTCGGCATCGAGATCGGTAAACAGGTACACCAGCATGGTCGCCATGTTGGGATGGATCATCCCCGAGCCCTTGCAAACGCCGGCGATTCGAACCGTCTTTTTGCCGGCGGAGAACTCCGTGGAGGCCAGCTTCATGCGGGTGTCCGTGGTCATGATGGCCTTGGCAAAAGACTTCAGCCCTTCTTCGGAATCGGCCAGCCCGGCGACCACCGCAGGCACGGCGGCAACCAGCTTCTCCACCGGCAGCGGCACGCCGATAATGCCGGTTGAAGACGGGATGATGAATTGCGGCGCGGCTTCCAGCGCGGCGCCCAGCGCGGTACAGCTCTGCTCGGCCACTGCGATGCCCGGCTCGCCGGTGGCGCAGTTGGCGTTGCCCGCATTCACCAGCACGGCGCGCACGCGTCCCTTGCTTTTGCGCAGGTGTGTGCGGCCTACTTCGACCGGCGCGGCCGCCACGCGATTGCGGGTAAACATGGCCGCCGCGCTTGCGCCCATGGGAATCTCGGCCAGCGCAACGTCGCTGCGTCCGCTGGCCTTGATGCCGGCCTTGGTGGCCGACCAGAAAAATCCTCGGGGAAGAAACACCGGCTCGTCCGGTCCGTGCAGATTCATTTCTCCAGTTTAACCAATGGCTGCCTCAGGCGCAGTTCGAGCTTCGCGGGACGGGGAAGAATGGCAAACTGCGGCAACTCTCCGCGATACATCGCCACCTCGTCGCACTCATGCAGCTTGGGACAATTCGCACAATCCTTATAAATTTTGTCCGGCAGCTCTTCCCGCTTGGCTTCGGCGAATCCCAGATGCGCAAAAAAATCCGGGATACGCGTGAACAGGCAGACGCAGCTCACGTGCTGCTGCTCGGCCTCCTCCAGCAAGGCGTCCACCAGCACGCGGCCCGCGCCGGTTCCCTTGTATTTTGGCCACACGGCGATCGAGCGGATCTCTGCCAGGTGCATGCCGTAAAGATGCAGCGCGCCACAGCCCACCAACTCGTCACCCTGTACCACTAGGGTGAAGTCGCGGATGTTCTCGCAGATCTCCGCCAGCGACCGTGGCAGCAGCGTACCGTCTCCGGAAAATGCCGCGATCAGGGCCCGCAGATTTTCCGCGTCCGGCAAGATGGCTTTACGCGCGTACATCCACAACCTCGATTCCCTGCAGCTGCTTTACCCGCCGCTCCATTGCCTCCAGAGCGCCGGCAACCTTGTGGCGCGCCGTCCCGCCGGTCACATCGTGACAGTCCAGCACGGCCTCCAGGGTTACGCTTTCATAAAAGTCGTCGCCAAAGGCCTCGCTGATCGAGCGCAAGTCTGTAATCGCCATCTGGTGCAGCTCCCTGCCCTGCTCCATGCCAAGTCGCACCGCCTTGCCTATGAATTCATGGGCTCGACGGAACGGCACTCCCTTGCCCACCAGATAGGTGGCGGCAGCCATGGCATTCATATAGCCCGACGTGGCGGCCTGCGCCATCCGGTCGAAGTCAAACTGCACATCGCGCATGAATCCCGACGCAACCCGCAGCATCATGGTCACGGTTTCGGCCACGGCGAATACCGGCTCCTGCGTCTCCTGCATGTCCTTGTTGTAGGCCAGCGGCAGTCCTTTCAGCGTGATCAGCAGTTGCTGCGCGGCTCCGATCACTCTGCCCGCCTTGCCCCGGATCAGCTCCAAGCTATCCGGATTCTGCTTCTGCGGCATGGCGCTCGAGCCCGTCGAGTAGCTCTCCGGCAGCCGCACAAAGCCAAACTCCAGGGTTGAAAAGAGTATAAACTCCTCCGCCCACCGGCTTAGATGCACCGCAAGAATCGACAGCACCTGCGCGAACTCCAGCGCAAAATCACGGTCGCTGGTCGCATCCAAGCTATTGGCCGTAGGAGCGGTGAAATTCAATTCCCCGGCGACCAGTTCGCGGTCTAGCGCCAGTGTCGCCCCGGCAATTGCCCCGGAGCCCAGCGGGCAGTAGTTGAGCCGCTTGCGGCAGTCACTCAACCGTCCGGCGTCGCGCAGAAACATCTCGCAATAGGCCAGCAGCCAGTGCGCCACCAGTACCGGCTCGGCGCGCTGCAGATGCGTGTACGATGGCATGGCCGACGTGCCCGCCTCTTTGGCACGTCCGGCAATCGTCTGCACCAACTCCGCCAGCAAACCGGAAATCTGGTCGCACGAGGCGCGCACGAACAAACGCAGATCGGTGGCAATCTGCTCGTTGCGGCTGCGTCCCGCGTGCAGTTTCAGCGCGGTTTCCCCAATGATGCGCTGCAGGTTTTTCTCGACGAAGTGGTGAACGTCCTCGGCCTCTTCGTCATTCAAAAACTCATGTCCGGTCGCGGAGAGAGTCTCCAGCCCGCGCAGCATCGCGGCGTATTCCTCGCCGGAAAGAACACCAGCCGCGAGCAGGGCTTTCGCATGCGCGCGGCTGGCTGCAATCTCTTCCTGGAGCAAGCGCTGATCGAAGGGAAACGACCGTTGCCAGCGCTCAAATTCAGGATCGAGCGGCTGCCTGAACCGCCCGGACCACATCTTCACTTCGTCACCTCGACTGCATTTTTCTTTTTCAGGTTCATCATCCGCGCCCGCGCGGGCAGCGCCAGAATCTTGATGAATCCGGCAGCGTCCTTCTGATCATAGCTCTCGCCCATGGTAAACGAAGCCAGGTCGGCGTTGAACAGCGAATACTCCGACTTGCGGCTGCTGATGCCGACGTTGCCCTTGTATAGCGCCAACTTCACCGTGCCCGTCAGCTCCGTCTGCGTGGAGGCCACAAAGGCGTCCAGCGAGGCGCGCAGCGGGGTAAACCAAAGGCCGTTGTAAACGATCTCCGCGTACTTCAGCCCGATGTGCTGCTTGAAGTGCGACAGCTCGCGATCCAGGCAGAGCGCCTCCAGCTCGCGATGCGCCAGCAGCAGCAGCGTGCCACCCGGAGTCTCATAGGCTCCGCGCGACTTCATGCCCACGAAGCGGTTCTCCACCAGGTCGATGCGGCCAATTGCGTTGCGCGCGCCGATCTCGTTCAGCAGTTCCAGCAGTTGCACCGGCGGCAGAGCCTGTCCGTTGACGGAAACCGGCGCTCCCTTTTCAAAGCCGATCTCCACTTCCTCCACCTTGTCGGGAGCCTTCTGCGGAGAGTTCGAAATCTGCCAAGTCGTATCCAGCGGCGCGTTGGCCGGATCTTCTAATTCCCCGCCCTCGTGCGAGAGGTGCCAGATGTTGCGGTCGCGGGAGTGGATCTTGGTGCGGCTGGCCACAATGGGAATGTTGCGCGCCTCGGCGTAATCGATGCAGTCCTCGCGCGACTTCAGGTTCCACTCGCGCCACGGCGCGATGATCTGCAGCTCCGGCGCCAACGCCAGAAATGCGTGCTCGAAGCGAACCTGGTCGTTGCCCTTGCCGGTGCAGCCATGGGCCACGGCATCGGCGCCTTCGGCCAGGGCGACTTCCACCTGGTACTTGGCGATGATCGGCCGCGCCATCGACGTGCCCAGCAGATACTTGTGCTCGTACACCGCGCCCGCCTGCAAACACTTCCACACGTACTCGGTCAGGAACTCCTCGCGCAGGTCCTTCACCACCACCTTGGAGGCGCCGGTCTTGATCGCCTTGACGGCGACCTCCTCCATGTCCTCGCCCTGTCCCACGTCGGCCACGAACGCAATCACTTCACAGTCATAGTTCTCTTTGAGCCACGGAATGATGATCGAAGTATCCAGACCGCCCGAATATGCCAGCACAACCTTTTTCTTTGCCATTATGAAAAGCTCCTCGTGGGCAAGCGGCGTGCGCCTCCGCCCAGCAGCTGTAAAAGTATTGCCTTTTGAATATGCAGGCGATTCTCCGCCTGGTCAAATACCACGGACGCCGGCGAATCGATCACCGCCGCTTCTACTTCTTCGCCACGATGCGCCGGGCAGACAGTGCATGAACACAGCCTCCGGTGCGGCGTTGGCGAACAGTTCGGGCGTCACCTGGTAGCTGGCGAAGATGCGCGCCCGCTCCGCAATTTCCGCTTCCTGCCCCATGCTGGCCCACACGTCGGTGTACACGGCGTCCGCGCCCTTCACGGCCTCCACTGGATCGTTCCCCATCTCGATGACCGCTCCGGTCCCGGCCGCAATCTTCTGCGCGAGCGCCACCACTTCGGCAGACGGCTCATATCCCTTGGGTGTGCCGACCGCGATATGGCAGCCGAACAGCGCCGCGCCCAGCATCAGCGAATGGGCCACGTTGTTGCCGTCGCCTACGTAGGCCATGCGCACCTGGCTCAAATCGCCGAACTTCTCCTGCAGGGTCAAAAAGTCGGCCAGCGCCTGGCAGGGATGCTCGTAATCGCTCAGCGCATTGATCACCGGAATCGACGCGAAGCGCGCCAGTTCGGTCACCGTGTCATGCGAAAAGGTGCGCAGCACCAGCGCGTCCACCCAGCGCTCCAGGTTGTGAGCCATGTCGCTGACCGGCTCGCGTTCGCCGATGCGCGAGGTCAGCTGATCGACGAACATGGCATGCCCGCCCAGCGAGTAAATGCCGGACTCAAAGGTCAGCCGCGTGCGGAGCGAGGGCTTCTCGAAGAACAGCACAATCTGCTTGCCCGCCAGCGCCGTGCGGAAATCCGCCGGACGCGCCTTCACCAGCGCCGCCAGCTCCAGCAGCCCATGGGCTCCGGCCGGAGTCAGATCGGTCATCGCCGTCAAATCGGTCAGCACCGGCGGGCGGCGGCGTCATTCGCCGCATTCTTATCCACGGAATTATTTTCCACGGAACGCGTTGCCATGGTCGGGTCCTCCTGAACGTCCAGATCCGGATCGAAATCCGGGGACTTCATTGTGCGCCGCTCGCTACAGCCTTGGGGAGCCTCTGCCGATGGCTGCGCTTAGTTGCCGGCGCAGCGTCGCCAGATGACGCGCAGGAGGACAGAATTTGATCCAGCGCCTTCACTACCATTTCCACTTGCTTTTTCGTCACCATGAACGGCGGCAAAAAACGCAGTACCGTTTCGTGCGTGCGGTTGATGATGATCTTCTGCTCCAGCATCGCTTTCTGCACGGCCTTGGCCACGTCGGCGGAATCCAATTCCAGACCCAGCATCAGGCCCACGCCGCGCACCTCCGCAAGCAGCCGTGCCGGGCATCCAGCTGCTGCAGCAGCTCTAGAAAATATCCGCCCACCTCTTGCACGTGGGCCAGAATCTTCTCGTCCTCAATGACCTTCAACACCTCCAGGGCCACAGCGCAGGCGAGCGGTCCGCCGCCGAAGGTGGTGCCGTGCATGCCGGGATGAATCGCCGACGCCACATCCTCGGTCACCAGGATCGCGCCCAGCGGCAGTCCCGCCGCCAGCGGCTTGGCCAAGGTCGACACATCGGGCTTCACCCCGTAATGCTGGTAGGCGAACATCTTGCCCGTGCGCCCCAGCCCGCACTGGATTTCATCGAGCAGCAGCAGCGCGCCGCTGTTCTGCGGCCAGCTCGCGGGCGGTCTTCAGAAACTCTTGGCTCACCGGATGAATGCCGCCCTCGCCCTGCATGGGCTCCATGCAAACCGCGCAGACGTCGTCATCGAATTTCTTCTTCAGATCTTCGATGTCGTTGAACTTCACAAACGTCACGCCCGGCATCAGCGGGGCGAACGGCGTGCGATATTTCTCCGTATACGTGGTCGCCACCGCGCCCATGGTGCGCCCGTGGAAGGAGTTCTCCAGCGCCAGGAACTTGGTTCGCCTCTTGAGCCCCTTGCTGCTGGCCACTGCGCGTGCAATCTTCAGCGCTCCTTCCCAGGCTTCGGTCCCGCTGTTGCAAAAAAATGCGCGGTCCAGGCCGGAAAGCTTCACCAGCTTCTGCGCCAGCAGTGACGGGAATTCGCTGTAAAACAGGTTGGAGGAATGCACCAGCTTGCCCGCCTGCTCGCGGATCACCTTGGTGATGGCCGGATGCGAATAGCCCAAGGCCACCACGCCGATTCCGCTCAGGAAATCGAGATACTTGCTGCCGTCATCGGCGTAAAGATAGGCGCCTTTGGCGTGGGTCAGCAGAATCGGATAGCGGTCGTAAGTGTGGAGCAGATACTTCTCTTCCGCCTTCTGTACCTTGCTCAAACTCACGATGCCATAACCTCCGTGCCGCATTCGATTTTAGTCTGGTAAAACGCCGGCAGCATCTCGGCTTCCAGCGCAGGAAGAATCCGCACCCGGTGCACGCCCAGCCGCAGCGCGTCCTGGCAGGCCTGCAGCTTCGGAAGCATGCCGCCGCGAACCACGGCGCTGGCCACCAGTTGCGGAATGTCGTTGGTCGATAGCCATCGAATTACCGTCCCATCGGCGCCCTTCACGCCTTCTACGTCGGTCAAAAAGATCAGCGCGTTGGCGCCGCATCCGGAGGCGCAGGCCGACGCCATCTGGTCGGCGTTCACATTGTAGTACTCGCCATCGGAGCCCAACGCCAGGCTGGAGATCACCGGAATCCCGTCGTTGTCCCAGATCGCCTCGATCCAGCGCGAATCCACCGAGCTGATCTCGCCGACAAAGCCCAGGTCGGCGCCTGCTGTCTTTTTCTTGCGCGCCAGAAACGCCGCGCCATCGCCGCCGCAGAGCCCGACCGCAGCCTGCCCCGTGGCGGTGATAGCCGCCACCAACTGCTTGTTCACCCGTCCCGCCAGCACCATCAAGGCCACGTCGCGGGTGTCGGAATCGGTGACCCGCAGTCCGTTCACGAAGGTGGACTCCTTGCCCATCCGCGCCAACACCTCGGTCAGAGCCTTGCCTCCGCCGTGCACCACGGCAACCTTGTGTCCTTCGGCCGCCAGGTCGGCAACCGCCTGCGCGCACTTCTTCAGCAGCGTCTTGTCTTCGAGCGCCGCACCGCCAATTTTCACCACGAGCTTCATCACTAGAATCCCTCCTTCTCGTCCCAGCCGAACATCACGTTCAGGTTCTGGAGCGCCTGGCCTGCCGCGCCCTTCATCAGGTTGTCCAGGCAGGACACCACAATGAGGCGCTTTCCATCCGGGGCCAGCTGAAACCCCACGTCGCAATAATTGGTGCGCAGCGAGTATTGAATCTGCGGCAGCTTGCCATGCCCAAAGATCCGAACCCATTGGGCGCCGCCGTAAAACCCGCGCAACACAGCATCGATTTCGTCAGGAGTAACGGGCCTGGTTAGCCCTAAATAGATCGTCGAAAGTATGCCGCGTGGAATCGGCAACAGGTGTGGAGTAAAAGTGAGTTCGTCCGCATGGATGCCCGCCTGTTCCAGGATCTCGCCGGTGTGGCGATGTCCATAAACCGAATACGCCGAAAAGTTGTCGGCCGCTTCCACAAAATGCGTCTTCTGGGTGGGCTTTTTGCCCGCCCCGGAGACACCCGATTTACAGTCGCAAACCACTCCGCGGCCGGTATCCACCAGTCCGGAGCGCACCAGCGGAGCCAGAGGCACAATCACCGAAGTTGCATAGCAACCCGGATTGGCCACCAGCTGAGCCCCGCGAATCTCATCCCGATGCAGCTCCGGCAGTCCGTAAACCGCCGTACGGTCCAACTCCGCGGCCCGTGCCGCATCGCGATCTTCAAAGCCATACACGGCGCGATTGGCCGCTTGCTTCAGCCGCCAGGCGCCGCTCAAATCCACAATCCGCAATCCCCTCGCCAGGGCCTCGGGAACCAGTTCCCGCGAGAGCTCATGCGGCGTAGCCAAAAACAATACATCAATTCCGCGCGACTTCAACAGCTCCCACGAAAAAGCTTCCAGCGGATAGCTTGCCCCGCCCGCAATCTCGGGATAATGCTCCTCGAGCGGCAGCGTCGCCGTCTCTCCCTGACGCGATACAAACAGCGGCGTCGCCGCCTTGGGATGTCTTAGCAGCAGCTTCGCCAGCTCAATTCCCGCATAGCCGGTCGAGCCCATCACCGCGGCCCTTACCTTTGCCGCGCTCACTGCATCATCCCTTTGATGCGAAGCGAAACCCGGTGCGCGTTTTTCTTGTTCTGCGAAATCACCAGGATCGTATCGTCACCTCCAACCGTGCCCACGATCTCGGCCCAGCCCTCCGAATCGATGGCTGCCGCCACCGGCTGCGCCGAGCCGGGCGCGGTCTTGATCACCAGCAGGTTCTGCGCCTCGCGCACTTCGATCACAAACTCCCGGACCAGCCGGCCCGCCGAGTGAAATCCCGGCTCCGCCTGAGAGTCGCCGTGCGAAACGCTGTAGCCGCCCGGGGTCTTCACCAGGGCCAGCTCGTTGATGTCCCGCGACAACGTCGCCTGCGTCACATCGAATCCCTGCCGTAATAGCAGCCTTCGCAATTGCTCCTGGTTGGCCACCGGCTCTTGCTGTACCAGGTCCAGAATCAGGTTTTGACGCGACAGCTTCGACATGGGGCCCCGGGCGCAGAATTATTATTCAAGCGACCGCATAAGTATGCATCTTTGGGGCGAAGCGCGTCAATATCCTAAAGAGGAAAAATTGCCCCGTTTGCCCTGTCGACGACGCGATGCATATTCTGCATAAACTTGCGGGCGGCCCGCAGGCCGCCCGGTTGTCCTTCCCCATTGCCGTAGGTCAGCGCGGCGCCAGGGCGCTAGCGACCGGTTTCCCGCCTTTGGCCACCAATGCCAGCATGTAGCCCACCGTCGCCAATCCTCCCACAAACAGCAGCAAGAAGATCACGATGACCCCGACCTGCGGATGCACCGCCAGCCCACCCAGGTTCGCGTAAGGCTTCAGGTAGGCCACCCGCAGCAGGAAGCGCAGGCACACCATCAGGAACAGCGTCAGCAGCGTCAATCCGAAGCCGGCGTGCACCATCGCCCCGGGCCGCGGCGCCATGCTCCCCACCAGAATGAGGATCAGGGCTGCGATAGCCGACATCAGCGCCAGGCCAAAGACGCCGCCGGTCAGCGGGTCCCGCAACAGCGAGAACGCAATCTCGCGCGGGATCGCCACCAGCAGCCAGAAGCCGAACAGGAACTGCAATCCGGTGCAGGCCGCAAACACCACGCCCGCCCGTTGCACCAGCCACTTTCCGTATCCGGCGTCCGACATGATCTTGGCCAGCCCAAATTCCACCAGAATGGCCGAGAAGACCACCATGGCGCCGGTGACCATGTGCAGATAACGCGGAGCCACCGAATGGTCGCCCAAGTTCAGGTTCCATCCGTTGGGATGGGCGCGATACATCCCCAGCCAGCTCTCCGGGCGCTCCAGCAGCGTCATGTTGTTGACGAAGATGAAGGCGACTCCCAGCAGCACGCAAACCGAGACCGCCAGCACGCAGCCGGCGATCCCCTTGCCCTGATCCGCCCGGTAAGAGAAGTAATAGAAGCCGTAATAAGCCACCATCACCAGGGGAATCACCGAAAACCACAGCGCGCCAATCAGAATCGAACTGGTGTACAGATAGTTGCCGTAGAGCACCTGGACAAACAGCAGCGCCGCCACGCCCAGCGTGACCGTGAAGGCCAGGAGCGCGGGCAGCATCCCTGCCAGTTCATTGGCCAGCCGGCGCGAGTAGGCGTGGTCCGCGTGCCGCCCGCGCAGGTAGTTCCACAGCGCCCAAATGCCGCCGCCGAGGGCCGAGTTCATGAACAGAAGGTGCAGGGTGAACACCACCAGAAGCAGCGCCGTAAACAGCCACACCGGGCCAGGCAGCGGCAGGGGATCGACCTGAGGAATCGGAATCGTGTGCATTAACGCACCTCCTGGAGCGGCCCGTTCGGACGCATCATTTGAGACTTCGTAGTGCCGGTCGGCATCTCCGGCGTAGTGGAGCCGGGCGGCAGCGGCCGGTTGGCCTGCTGCGCGATGTAGGCGGCCAGCGCCTGTGCCTGGTCGTCGGGCGCATTGAAGTTCGGCATATCCGGACTCATCGAACCCAGTGCCGCAAACATACTCTGCACATCGCTCGGCGACTGCTTTTCAAAGATGCCGCGCAGCGGCCGGTACTTGCCATTGATGGTGTGGCAGTGCCCGCAGCGCGAGTTGAACACCTTCTCGCCGATCTCCAAACGGTTGGCGTCGGTGATGGTAAAGTGCCACGGCGGATTCAATCCCGCCAGGTAGCTTCCCAGGGCCTTGCGGTCGGCTTCGTTGCCCGCGTAAGGAGGCATGGTGCCGTGCATCACTTGAATGTGCTGCAAAACGTCGGTGGCAAAGTCGGCGTCCCAGCCATCGGCGCGCCGCTTCATGCTGCGGTATCCATCCGCGGAGTGGCAGGCACCGCACTGCGCGTTAAACAGAAATTTCCCGTACTCCGGGCTCGCCGTGTCGTCGGTCAACGTAAAGTTCGCCGCCTGGCTCACTCCCTTGGCCTGCAACGCCTCGATCTGCGAGACGCGCATGTCATTGGCATAGACGACTTGATCGACCACCCAGGGCTTACGGAGAAACTCGCGCAGATATTCGCCCGCCCCGATCATGCCCAGGCCGCAAACCAGCAGCACCGCCACCACGGGAGGCTTCATCCAGCGCGGCTGCAGCAGTCCGAAGATCAGCGAAATCACCACCGCAGCCACCGCAAAGTCAATCCCGCCGAGCGCCGCGTGACGCACTCCGGTCAGCGTGCCATTCAGATACGCGGCAGAAAATTTCGGAATGCGCCAGAAGTACCACTTCAGCGCCAGCGGCAGCACCACGGCGCCCACCAGCACCCACACGGCTGCCCACCGAGTCACCTTCTCGCGGCCTTCCCCCTTGGGCAGCGTCACAAAGCCGAAGATGCCGGCCAGGATCACGCATACCGCCGTGCGCGCCACCAGCGAGGGCAGGAACGTGGGATTGAAGAACCCATCCGCAAAACTGTGCGTCTGCAGCCAGCGTCCGGGCGTCAGCATAAAGCTAAGAATCCCGTTGATAACGAACAGGCTCATCCAGGCCGCAACAAAGTAGATCCAGCCCACGATCAGGTGATCGCCGGGCGCCATGGTGTCCCAGGTTTTGTAATATACGATGGCGGCAGCGATCTCCACAAAGAAGAAGACCCACTCGATGGCCCATCCCCACACCCAGGTATGAATGAGAGTGGAGGTACCCTCCGGGCTGACCAGCCCGATGGTGAACCAGATGCCGACGCCGGAAATGGCGCCGAAGACCAGCGTGAGCAGCAGAAAGAATTTGGAGAAACGGCGGCAGTAATCGAGCACGGCTGCGTCCTTTTGCCGCCGCGCAAGAGTTCTCGGTCACCACCAGGAAAAAGCCGCCGCCGACCGCAAACTGCGAGACGAAGACGTGCAACACCGCGACCAGCGCGATCAGCATCCCGCCTGGAATCGCAAGTTGCCAGTGTGGATAGTTCAAAGGGCACACTCCTAGCTAAAGTTAACGGTGCCCTGTATCTTCTACCCCGGAGCGCATGGAATGCAAATTGGAAAACCAACTTAGAAAAAGACAAACGCGATCCATCCCGGGGAGAGCCCACCGGGATGAACCGCATAGTTCGCGCAAGTTGGTGGAGCGCAGGCAGACAAGCTTTTTGCGCCCGTCAGGATTGAATCGCGATGCTTAGCTGGCGAAGAACGCCGCGTTGGCTTCCACTGCGGCGATCTTGTCGGCCGGCAGGTCATCAATTGCAAAAATCGAGTTCGTCGGGCACTCTGCTACGCAGCCGCCGCAATCCATGCAATCTGCCGGATTGATGTAAAGCTGAGTCACGGTCTCCCATGCGGGCTCGCTCTTAAAAGGACGGATCGCCTCGGAAGGGCAGGAATCAACGCACAGGTTGTCTCGGGTACAGGTGTCGGTAATAACGTGGGCCATTCGAAAAAATCTCCTTGCGCAATTCTGGGTAGAACCAATCTGAAATTACTGCTATCACACCCGCGCGCATTTTCATCATAAAGGGCGATGACCCGAGGAACAGTGATCTAGATCACTTTTCCGGTGAATGAATCATGACTTTTTCCGCTCTGAATTTGCCCGGGACATCGCCCGCACCTGCTCGGGACTCAGCCCCTGCTGGCGCAACCCGTGCAGGCTCAGCGCGTCATGGCGCTTGGCCAGCCGCACACCCTTCTCGTCATTCATCAGAGCGCAATGATAGTAATCCGGCGTTGCCAATCCCAGCGCCCGCTGCAGTCTGGCCGCACAGGTCTGCGCCGCGCACCACTTCGCTGACCTGCATCGCCGCGTCGTCCACCACCACAGCCAACTGATAAGAGGGAACGTCGTCGCGCCGCCACACCAGGAAATCGCCAAAATCGCGCCCGGCCTCAAACGAGTGCCGCCCCATGCGCCGGTCCTCGAATTCAATCGCCTCGCCGTCGGGCACGCGAAAACGCCAGTTCACGCCCGGCGGAAACTCGGCAGCCAGCCGCCGCTCGCGGCAGGTTCCCGGATAAATCGGCTCGCCGTTGTCATCATGCGGAGCCGTGGCCGCCATCGCCAGCTCCCGGCGCGAGCAGGAGCAGGGATAAATCCACCCCTCCCGCAGCAGCCTGCGCCACGCCTCCAGGTAGAATTCGCGCCGCTCGCTCTGTACATAGGGACCAAACCCACCGCCCACATCCGGCCCCTCCTGCCAGTCGATACCAAACCAACGCAGGTCCTCCACCATCGCCGCGGCGAACTTCGCCAGGCTGCGCTGCGGGTCCAGGTCCTCGTTGCGGAAGATCAACGTACCCCGGTGCTCGCGCGCCCGTTCATAGGCCGTCCAAAACGTGCTGGCGTGGCCCAGGTGCAGATAGCCCGTGGGCGACGGCGCGATCCGTCCGCGATAGCTCTTCCCGATTATCATTGCGCTGATTTTAGCGCCGATGCGCCGACGGCCGGCAGCGCAGCGTTACCCGCCCGGCGCCTGCAAGGCCTTCACTGCCCCTGAACGATCTTCCGCGCCTCGACGACGGCAGGGTGGAGTTCTCGCAAATGAATTGATCGCAAACAGCCGCTTGTGAATCTGATCCACTTTGACGGTCGTATTCAGCACCTCGGCCACGCTGAAGTCCCGAATCTCGCAGCCGCCGGAAAGCACATTGGTGCACTCCTGCTGCGACGATGCCACGCCCGAGCCGTACACCCGCACCGCGCCCTCCTGCCGGATCAGCCCGAACTCAAAGGTGTACCAGTACAGCCGCCCCATGCGCTCCAGCTTCTCGTCGTTGTCCATCGCATGGCACACCTGGCCGTACTCGGCCACCGCGTCGGCAAAGCTCTGCTCGGCAAACATCGGCAGATGGCCCAGGGCGTCGTGCAGCAGGTCCGGCTCGGGAATGTAATCCCTCTGCGCGCGGCTGCGCAGCCAGATGGTGGAGGG
Source organism: uncultured Acidobacteriota bacterium (assembly GCA_963732315.1). GTDB lineage: Bacteria > Acidobacteriota > Terriglobia > Terriglobales > Acidobacteriaceae > TOLSYN. Next base: position 535,603 of record CAVSYY010000018.1, on the reverse strand, counting down.
GAACTGCCGCGCCGCCAGCATCTCAAAAAACGCCCCTTCGGGCATAAAGGCGGAGACCGGCTGCACCCTCCATCCGGTGCGCCTGTATAGCCGGTCGCTGATCTCGGACAGATACGGAATCCGCTCCGGTCCCAACCCCAGCGCCCGCCAGCCCTGCAGATACTCGCGGCAGGCGCACTGCTCCAGCTGCGCCATGCGCCGCTCCACCAGATCGCTCCAGAGCAGCTGCTGTTCCGCTGTGTATTTTGCGTAGTCCTGTTCGGCAAGAAACGGTTTCGCCGCGACCAGCTCTGCGTGCTGCATGCTCCGCATCGGTCACCCCGCCTGCCCCTTTGAGGGCACTTACTGCTTTTTTGGATGCGCCAAGCGCCTGGAGGGATTACAGCCCACCCCTGGGTACGGAACCTTCCAGGTTGACATCCAGCGGCAACAATCGTGACTTCGGTCACCGTCTGTCCATGATACTTTTAGGTACTACTCCGACACTCTTCCATAGTAACGACCGCGAATCTTGTCTAAGGTCGTAGAGGATGACTTCGAGAGCGAATAACCGGGCTGCGAGGAGACGCCGCGGCGGGCGCGGCGCCAGTCCGGCCGGCGCGGGTTTCACCATTGTGGAACTGATCATCGTGACGGCCGTCATGCTGATCATCGCCGCCATGGCCGTACCCAGCATGCAGAGTGCAATTCTGGCGGCCAAGACTTCGCGCACCGTGGGCGATGTCCGAACCATTGGGCAGGCCGCGCTTGGCTACACTGCGGAGAATGGGACTGCTCCCAACACGCTGACCGACATCGGCTACAACCAGCAGCTTGATCCTTGGGGAAACACCTATCAGTATCTTGGATTCACCACTACGACCAGCACGGCACAAATGCGGACGGATATGTTTGGGGTGCCCATTAACACCTTTTTCGACCTCTACAGCTTGGGGGCCGATCAACAGACCGCGACCTCGCTTTCGGCCACGCAAAGCCAGGATGATGTGATCTGGGCCAACGATGGCACCTACATTGGGCTGGGTTCGAATTACTAGGAGGCGGAATGCGGATGTGTTTTAGGTTTTCAACATGCAGGAGCATGGAGAAGATTGCCCTATGAAGTTCCTTCGTCTTTTACCGATATTGCTCCTGATTATTCCCGCCGTGGCGTGCCAGCCCTCGCCGACGGTTCCGCGGGAGTTGGTTGGAAACTGGGTTACGCAGGATGCAAAGTACCAAGACAAGACGTTGGTGATCGACGCGGAAGGCTTCGTTGTTCTCATCGTGGACGAAGATACCATGCCCAAGGCGGAGCACATCGATAGCATGACCTCCAAGACCGAGGCCGGCGTTACTACCTATGTCCTTGAAGCTAGTGATCAAGCGGGTGTGCAGAATAAATTCACGTTGATGTACAGGCCGGTGAATGGCGGAGAGTTGCGCCTCGCTCACCCCAACCAGGTGGTATGGCACCGGTCAGCAGGGGCGGCCCTGTAGCCGCCTGCACCGTTCTCCTTGGCGCGGGCGGATTCGCCCGTTCTTGCTCTGGCCCGCCTTCCGCACCTCGCGTGCGATTCCTCGCCAAAGTTGTTAGGCTGTCTCTCGGAGACTCATCCATGTCCAAATACAACGAGCAGCCCGAGATCCAAATCCGCAACCGGGAAGACTATCGCGAAGGCTACGCCAACAGCGTGCAGGTGCGCATGAGCGTGTGGGATTTCTTCCTTGTGTTCGGCATGGCAACACCGACCGACGGGCCAGGGATCGACATGCTCAACTTTCAGGGAATCTATCTGAGTCCCCAGCAGGCCAAGGCGCTCTCCCTGATGCTGCAACAGAATGTTGCCAACTACGAGCAGACCTTCGGCGAAATCAAGCTCGATCCGCAAATCGCCCCGAGCGGCCCCATCCACTAACGCCATGCCCCACCGAACCTCGCAGCGGCCCGGCGCAAGCTGGCTGGCCGGGGCAGCGCCGGCCTTCGGGCTGATCTTTGGTGCGCTCTGGCTGGCACATCTTCCCTTGCTGCGGCTGCCCTACTTCTGGGACGAGGCGGGATACTTCATTCCCGCGGCGCGCGACCTGCTTCTGACCGGCGACCTCATCCCGCACACCACGCTCTCCAACGCCCATCCTCCGCTGGTCATGCTATGGCTGGCCCTGGTCTGGAAGCTCTTTGGCTATTCCGTCCTGGTCACCCGCACGGCGATGCTGCTGGTGGCGGCCTCGGGCTTGACCGCGCTCTGGCTGATGGGGCGTCGCGTGGCCGGCCGCGCGGCGGCCACGGCGGCCGTGCTGCTGACCTCGCTCTCGCCCACGGTGTTTTCCCAAGCGGCCATGGCACAGTTGGACATCGCCGCCTTCGCCCTGGTGCTCTGGATGCTCTACGCGCACCTCTGCGGCAAGCACTGGCAGGCGGTGGCCTTCGCCGCACTGGCCGCCGTGGCCAAGGAGACGACGGTGGCGGTCACGCTCACCTTGGCAGGCATGGAGCTGCTGGGCTGGATTGCCTTTCGCTGGCGGCCGCAGCTGGCCGGCAAGTGGTGCCTGCCAAGGCCAAGGCTGGCACAGTGCGCGGCCTACGTGGCGGCGCTGTTGCCGCTGGTGGGCTGGTATGCGTATCACTTCCACCGCACCGGACACGTCTTCGGCAATCCCGACTACCTGCGCTACAACGTGGGAGCCACGGTCACTCCGTGGCGAATTCTCATCGCCCTGTGGATGCGGCTTTGGCACGCAACCGGGTACATGAACCTGTTCGTGCTCACCTGGCCCGCGCTGCTGCTGTGGTGGAGCGGGTGCAAGACGAGTGCCCAGACTACATCCCACATTCGCCAACAGAAGGCGAATATGGGGCACCCGCGAGTCGAAGCGCCCGGCATTGCACCGAGCATCCAACTGCTGTTCGCGCTGGTGGTGCTGGCGCAGGTGGCGGAGTTTTCCGTGGTGGGCGGAGCCTTGCTGGCGCGCTACATGATCCCGGCGATCCCGCTGGTGGTGCTGATGGCGGTGGACGTGCAGCGGCGGCAGGCTCCGCACTGGCCGTGGTGGATTGCCGGCTGCGCCGCGACCTTCGCGGCTGCGCTGCTGTTGAATCCGCCGTGGTTCATCTCGCCGGAAGACAACCTGACGTGGACGCACTTCGTGGCCATGCATCAGAGCGCGGCGCGCTACGTTGAGCAGCATTACGCGGAGGATCGCATCCTGACCGCATGGCCGGCGTCGGATGAGCTGAACCGTCCGTTCCTGGGCTACGTGGAAAAGCCGCTGACCGTGGTGCGGGTGGAGAACTTTACCGCCGAGGAGATGCTGCGGGCGGCGCAGCAGCCGGAGAACTTCGACGTGGTGGTGGCGTTCTCCACCAAGTACACGCCGCCGCGCAGTTTATTGCCGCACCTTGCAGGCTGGACGCGGGCGCAGACACGCTACTTCGACTTCCACGAAGATCTGAAGGCGGCAGCGATTGCGCGGATGTTACACGGGCGCATCGTGTGGCAGGAGTCGTCGCCGGGCGAGTGGATCGCGGTGATTGAAATCGACAAGGTGCGGGAGGCGAGGAAGTTCTGAACTTCGGGACATTCCCCTCCCCCTATATTTCCCGGTAAAAATTTGAAAACAGGATAGTTAGAGGACACATTCCGGCTGCTTAATTCCAGAATAGCAGAAGTGGAGGGGGATTCCGCCGCTGGGTGGTGAACTCTATCTCTTTCCGAATGAGGCAGTTGGGAGGATTTGGCCAAATATTCGGCTTGACAGGGGGCGGTTTGGGGGCAAAAAAGGGCCAATTTGCGGGTTGGTTTGGTGACGCGGGATGCATCTGGTTGACGGAGGAGTGGGGCGCCGGTCCCGCATTGTGCACTCGAAGCGGTGCAAATATGGAGAAACGATTGGCGAAACGGTGAATCGTTGGAAGGCGGATGTTTACTGAAATGGCAATCCTTGCGCGAAATCGCTAACCATTTGGACTAGAAGCGATGATCGCATAAACGGAAATCCGAGGGGAATGAACAGCATTATCACGCCGGAGGCGTGCGGAAATGTTTGCCAAAGATAACTGACAGCTTGCGAGTCCGCTCTGAACCCGGCGACCAGGAGTTCAACGCGATTCCCGCAATGGGATAGTGAGTGCCTGGGCGATTATTCGTCAACAAACGTGCTTGGAGAGCTTTCCACGGGCCAGTTGGTCATTGTGTTCGGCTCGATTAGGCGGCTACGCGTTCTCTCCGAATGCTTCGGCTACATTTGGGCCGAATGCCAAGCAGCAAAAAATTAGCCCGTCCAGTGCGACAAGAAGGTATACGCTCTGCTGCTCAAATCCGGGCCTCAGTGAGCGAATGTGCGTACTAACCTCCGTCCCAGTAATCATCCAATTCATTGCGAAATATCGTATCCACCGAAGCGTTAGCAAGCCTGACGTGACCATGAGGAGGTTGCGCGCCCATTTATTCAGACTCCACAACCCCCATCCAACGACTGCGGCATATATGGCGATCACCGGCGTCAAAACGCCGGGTTTGCCCGCGCCATTGGACGCAACATAGACGATCTCCCAAAACGTTTCTGAACCAAACTTCATGTCGGGATAGATCCAAATGAGAGCAAGAAGGACAAAGAGAAAACCAGCTTTGCAGAACTGAAATAAGGCGATCAGAGCAACTGTAGGAGGCCGCGTCCTTAGCCGCGACTGCGGCTCAGTCGCTACCGCATCTGGCAGTTTCTCTTTGTAAAGTGAGGACCATTCTGGGGATGTTTCAGCGTCTTCCGTCCGGATCATGCTCTCTTCAGGCACCGACACGTTCACTCCAATGCGCTTAAAGATGGTATCTCTACTGCGTGATTTTATTCACCTCGCCCGGCTCAAGGCCGCTAGTCTACTCTGAAACCGAGTCAGTTTCTAGTTAGTTGACGACAACAGGGCATTCCGCTCAGTATCCCACCGCTCTGGATAGTGAGCGCCTTGGCGATTTTCAAACAGTTATATGAAAAGTTGGCATGATTTCGGCTGTGCTCAACAACCCCACTCAAGCCAACAGAGGGCTTGAATGGGCCACCCGCCAGAGGTACACGCCTCGTAAGCTGAAGGTGGCCGAGGGGCAGGATATTTCGGCGGTGCAGGGGTCCTTCGCTTCGCTCAGGATGACACCTCAAGAACAAAAGCACCGGCAGGAGCAAGAGCAGGAGCAAGGTCAACTCTCAAGAACAAAAGCGAGGCTGGGGCAAGGTCAACTGCCCCACATTAAGCTCGCGAAAGACGCGAGTTAAATATGGGCCACCCGCCCCGGAGCAGTACTGGGTCATGACGAGGGGCATTCGGCGGTGCTGGGGTGCTTCCGGGAGCCCGGCTTAGCTTGACCAGCCCGGTGGAGCAGGTGTGCGACCCTGATTGCAAAACCAGCTATCAGCAGTAAAATTGAATGGGAGCTGAAAAGGAGATTCCAGATAAAGTCGCTTCCAGAATACTTAGTGGTGCTTACAGCCACGATTACGCCGTCGCCTGGTGCGGAAGTTAAGAGATGCGATCCAGAACTCCGGTTACAAGACTACATGGAAGGGCTCGAATTCTGGATTCGGCATCCTCATCCTAAGCTCAAGCGCATTCTCTTCGTGGAGAATTCGGGAGCCAAGCTCGACGCGTTACGCAGACGCGCGGAGGAGAACCCTTACGGCAAGGAAGTAGAATTCATCTCGGTCACCAGCAGGGGAATTCCCCCGGGGGTTCACTACGGATACGGCGAAATGGAGATGCTCGATCTAGCCTTGCCGCAGAGTGTGCTTCGAGCCTCCACCACGCACATGATCAAGGCGACCGGAAGGCTGCGATTTCCCTCGATCGGCCGACTGTTGGACCGGCTTCCAGAGTGTTTTGACGTTGGCGTGGATTGCCGCGTAGCAGAGTACTGTTACCGCGTGGACCGGAATCCGATCAAGACGATGAGACGCCGCGGAGCCGATGTGTATGCCAGTAGCCAGTTGATGATCTTTTCGCATGATTTCTACGGGAGCCATCTGCAGCGGTGCTATGTCGACCTCACTGTTGATCAGGACCCGAACCGGATTGAAAGACTCATTTATACCCGCCTGGCCCATTTCAACGGCCAGCCTGGAATTTTATTGAGATGGCCGATTAATGTAGATCCCGAGGGAGTTCGAGGCCACGCCAATACCGGATACGCCAGCCTGAAAAACAGGATGACATCCCTGCTGCGAGGCGCGCTAAGAAGCGTCGCCCCGGAGTGCTGGATGTAAAGATCTTGCTGGCTTGCGGGCTGACCTGCCATTTCCTCCACTCATTTTTGGACGAGATGGGCCAGCATGGAGAAGCCGGTCATACGTCTTTGAGTCGTCAACCTTTGGGCGATGGCGTAAGGCAGCACTCGGAGGCGAAAGAGCCGTTCCCGCCAGGGCGCGGCCAATCTTCCCGAGGATTTTTCTTATCGCAAGAGCATAGACGACTCCGCGCTCTGCCATCTATGATTTTTTCATGGAAGAGACTCGCAGCCGTGGCATTTATCTGGTTGCCAACCGCGTCAGCTCGGAGCATTGCCACAACCTGCTCTATACGATCCGGCAGTGCGGCTGCCGTTTGCCGGTGCGCATTCTTCCCTATGGGGGAGAGCCGCTGGTGTTGCGGGAGCGCTTTGAAGATGTGGCGCTGGTGGCGGTGGAGGATTTTCCGTCCGAGGGGCGAGAGTTCGTTGCCGAGCTGGGGCGCAGAATGCCACAGTGCAGTGCGGGACTGTTGCGGCGGTTTCTGTGCTGGTTTGGCGAGTTCGATGACTTTTTGTACTCCGACAATGACATTGTGGCGCTGATGAACTGGGAGGAGATGTTCGGCTTTCTGGGAGACAGCGGGCCGGGGAACTATGAACTGGTGCACGCCGACCGTGAGTTCACTACGTACGGAGCCTTCAACGCGCGGCAACCGGAGCGCTTTGAGGAGCTTCTGGGCCCCGGAGCGCTGGATCGGGCGATCACCGCCGGGCACTTCCTGTGCAGGCGGGCTCGGCATCAGGTAGAGGATTTGCTGAGGGGTGTGAGCTGGATGGAGGCGCATCCCGAGGTAGTGAAGTGGCACGACCAGGCGCTGCTGCACGTGACCCTGGCGCTGGCCAAGTGGCGAGTGCTGAACCTATGCAAGCCGCCGCATAGCTGGGGCTGCTCCTGGGCGGGCAGTTACAAGAATTCGTTCGATGTGCTGCGTGCGGTGCAGGGGGCGAGCCACCAACCGATCAGCCATCTGCACTACTCGGGCGGGAACCCCAACGGGACTGCGCCGGTGCATGAACTGCTGTACTCGAATTTGCCGGCAACCGAGCGCAACCGGCAGTTGCTGCGGGCGATGGTACGCGAGGGCAGCGGGCTGAACGAGGCTCGGCGGCTGCTGTGGCGGGCAAGGTACAAGCTCAAACACCTGACCAAGGACGGAAAGTAGACGATGCCGGGACAGAGCGCGGCTCCGGTGGACGCGCCAAAGACGAGGGAGCCAAGACAGGACGAGAGCCAAGGCAGCTAAAAGATTGGCGGCGGCAGGCAAGCCGCAGCAGGTAAGATGAATCCGTGCCGATCCCATCGCAAACCCAACTGCTGACAGCCGAGCCCCGGCTCGCACGGGCGCCCTCGGGCAATCATCTGGCCTCGCTGGATGGCTTGCGGGCGCTCTCGATTGTGGTGGTGTGGAAAAGCCGCTCTTGAGGCTGCGGAAGAAGTTCCGGATAGTTCCGACCGACTAACGCGCCGCTTAAAAAGGCTCCTGCTTTTGCTCGGGCGCTTGCTCGACAGGGGAAGCCCCCTATCTGCTGACCACGGCAGCTGTGGGGCAACATATGCAAACTCTCTAGACGCTGGCTTTCTGCAACCCCACATTTGCCAACAACGGGCAAATATGGGCCACCCGGCGGCGGGTCATCCGAAGGGCATTTCCCTCAGCGGCTGAAGCCGCGTGAAGCGAGGCTTTCTTGCGGCACGACTGAAGTCGTGCCCTTTCAAAACCGATTTATGCGAGCGCCTCGAGCAGGATGAGGCGTATTCACACCGAAGGCGCACTGAGCTGCGCTAGTCCCTCGCGAGCTGGAGGGCACGGGCAAAGACCGCTCCAAACATGGAGGCGGTGAGCTTGCCGGTGGCGGTGTTCTGATTGGAGGGGTGGTAGGAGGCCAGCAGGGTGATGCCGCTGGGCAGGCGGTATTCGGCGGCGTGAGCAAAAGGGTAGGAGGATTTGCGAAGGCCCGCAAGGCCGAGGTAGGCGTCGAAGGCAAACTTGCCGAGGGCGACGACGACTTGGAGGTTGGGGAGGGCGTCGAGTTCGCGGCGGGTGAAGGCGGCGCAGTTGGCCAGCTCCGAAGGGAGCGGCTTGTTGTCCGGAGGAGCGCAGCGGACAGCGGCGCTGATCCAGAGATCGTGCAGTTGGAGGCCATCGTCGGGGCCGATGGCGTTGGGCTGGGAGGCAAAGCCAAGGCGGTGCAGGATGGGGTACATGAATTTGCCGGAGGCGTCTCCGGTGAAGGGGCGGCCGGTGCGGTTGCTGCCGTGGGCTCCGGGAGCGAGGCCGAAGGCGAGCACGCGGGCAGCGGGGTCTCCAAAGCCGGGGACGGGACGCGCCCAGTAGGTGCAGCCGAGATAGGCGCGGCGCTTTTCGCGTCCGATGCGCTCGCGGTATTCGACCAGGCGCGGGCACAGGCGGCAGGCGACGACGTCGTCGTAAAGGATGGTGAGCGCGGTGGGGTGGTTCATGCGGAATTCCTAAAGAGAGTGTACGCGGGTGCGGGAGCGGTGAACCCGGTGTTTCCAAAATGCGAAGCAACGAGCAGGAGCAAGGTCAACGCACGAGCAAAAGCAAGGTCAACGCACGAGCAAAAGCAAGGTCAATGCAAGAGCAAGAACAAAGGTCAACGGACCCACCCTAAGTTGAGCGGTTCTGGTGGCCCGCAGCGCAAGCGGGCCACTTTTTTGTGTGCGATATTTGCCCGGCGGTTTGACCCGTGGTTGTCCGGTCTCATACACTGAATTCTTCGCGGTTGGCCGTGGGGCCGTTGCGCGTACCGAAGAGCGTGAGCGAGCGGTTGCAGGTCTACCAAACATCTTCAGAAGAATTAAGGCTATCCCTTTGACATCGAGCGATTTGACATCCAACGAAGCGACCTCGGGTGAAGCGACCTCCGCCGAGGCAACATCCGCCGAAACCACTGCCGAAGTAGTCAAGAACCCGTGCGAGCGCGAAGTCTCGGTGGAGGTTTCCGCCGAAGCGGTGGGCCGGGAGTGGAAAAAGGCCCTGGCTCGCTTCCAGAAGCACGCGCGCCTGCCCGGCTTCCGCCACGGGAAGGTTCCGCCGGGGCTGATTCTCAAGAAGTTTGCCGACGACATCAAGTCCGAGGTGGTGGAGCATCTGGTGCCTACCGCGTTCCGCGAGGAGACGAAGAAGCAGAATTTGGTTCCGATCGGACAGCCGCGGGTGGTGGAGCTCGAACTGGAAGAGGACAAGCCGCTGCGCTTCAAGGCGGTGTTTGAGATTCTGCCGCCGTTTGAAGTGCCCGGCTACCAGGAGATCAAGGTGGCGCACGAGCCGGTGGCGGTGAACGACGAGGATGTGGACAAGGCCATCGCGGCGCTGCGCGAGCAGAACGCTACCTATGTGAATGTGGACGAGGATCGCGGGCTGGCCGATGGCGACTTCGGCTCGGTGGCGTTCAAGAGCACCGGGCAGGAAGAAGGCTCGGAGCCGGTGGAGATGAACGACGTGCTGGTGGATATCGGCGGGGCGAACACGCTGCCGGCGTTCAGCGAGAACCTGCGCGGCGCCAAGGCGGGCGAGACGCGCAGCTTCGACGTGACCTATGCCGAGGACTTTGGCGACCAGCGGCTGGCGGGCAAGACCCTGCACTACGAGGTCGAGGTGAAGGGCATCAAGACCAAGACCATGCCGGAGCTGAACGAGGAGTGGGTGAAGGAGTTGAACCAGGAGGGGATGAACACTCCGGAGGATCTTCGCGCCCGGGTGCGCTCGGGGATGGAGCACGAAAAGCAGCACCAGGTTGAGAGCCGCATCAAGGATGAGCTGCTGCGCCAGCTGACCGACAAGTATCCGATCGACGTTCCGACGATGCTGGTGGAGAACGCCGTGGACCAGCGGCTGGAGCGCGGATTGCGCTCGCTGATCGGGCAGGGACTGCGGGCCGAAGACATCAAGCGGATGGACATGAGCAAGCTGCGGGTAGGGCAGCGCGAGGGCGCGCTGCGCGACGTAAGGGCCAATCTGCTGCTGGAAAAGGTTGCCGAGCTGGAAGGCATTACGGTGAGCGAAGAGGATTTGGATCAGGAAATCGCCGGGGCGGCGCAACAGTCCAAGCAAAGCCCGGTGGCGCTGCGCAAGCAGCTGGAGGAAAAGAACGGAATCGAGGGGTTGCGTTCGCAGCTGCGTTGCGACCGCGCGCTGGACTGGCTGTATAAGCACTCCGAGTAGGGGACTTCCCCACTCAAGCCAAAAACGGGCTTGAATGGGCCACCCGGGATGGAAATGTTGCTTCCCACCTTAGCGCCGGAAAACACGGCGCGAAGGTGGGGCACCCAGCTGCATCGCCGGGCCGGGTAACGCTGCGCTGCCGGCCGCGGGCGCTTGTAAAGAAATTCGTAAACTGCCGCGCCCTGAATCGATGGAGCGCATCGAATCGGGGGGAGCGGTTTTTCCAGACCGGGGGCTGGCCCTCGGGTACGTTCAAAGGAGCCGGATACTATGCTTGTGCCGATGGTGATCGAGCAGACCAGCAGGGGCGAGCGCGCCTATGACATCTACTCCCGGTTGCTCAGAGACAACATTATTTTTCTGGGCACGCCGATTGATGACAACGTTGCCAACCTGATCATCGCCCAACTGCTGTTTCTCTCCGCCGAGGACCCGGAAAAAGATATTTCGCTGTACATCAACTCGCCGGGCGGTTCGATCACGGCGGGGATGGCGATTTATGACACGATGCAGTTCATCCGTAATGATGTGGTGACGATCTGCATCGGGCAGGCCGCCTCGATGGGCGCGATGCTGCTGGCGGCCGGTGCGGCGGGCAAGCGTTATGCTCTGCCGACCTCGCGCATCCTGATTCACCAGCCGCTGATTATGGGCGGAGGGATTTCGGGACAGGCGACCGACATCGACATCCACGCGCGCGAGATTCTGCGCATGCGGGAGCTGATGAACCAGCTGATGGCCAAGCATACCGGACAGGTGCTGGAGAAGGTGGAGCGCGACACCGAGCGCGACTTCATCATGAACGCCCAGCAGTCGAAGGAATACGGGATTGTGGACGACATCATCTACAAGCACAAGTAGAGGATGGGCGAAGCGAGCGAGCCAAGGCCCGCTCGCTTTACGGGGAAGCGGATTTGGAGCAAGATGTTGTGACGGGGTTACCTGAGTTCCTTAAGGGGGAAACTTTGGTTACCCGAGCGAAACGAGGGTTGGGCATCGAAACGGGGCGCCGGCGACTCTTATGTAAGTAGCTGGAGTTTGCAGGCGTCAGGCGGGCGGTTCCGCCAGATGCAGTCCGGCCGCAGGTTGCAAAGTTGATTCAGGGGGCAGCACGCAGGGCCCAAGGCCAGCTTCTAAAAATCCGGTTAAAGCCGGGAAAGTAATAGGAGTTACGAGTGAGATCAAGGTCTGGTTCCGACGAAGTATTAAGATGTTCGTTCTGCCACAAGTCTCAGGATGCGGTTGCGAAACTGATCTCTTCGCCCTCCGATTATCCGCGCGCATACATCTGCGACGAATGCGTCGCGGTATGCAATTCGATTCTGGAAGATGACCGCGGAGAGGCGCAGACCGCGGCCACCCCGAACCATCTGCCCAAGCCGCAGGAGGTCAAGACCTTCCTGGACGAATATGTGATCGGGCAGGAGCGGACGAAGAAAAAGCTGGCGGTGGCGGTTTACAACCATTACAAGCGGATCTACATGAACCGCACGCGCACCAGCGAGATCGAGCTGTCCAAATCCAACATTCTGCTGATTGGACCGACGGGAACCGGCAAGACCTTGCTGGCCCAGACGCTGGCCAAGATGCTGGACGTGCCGTTTGCCATTGTGGACGCGACGACGCTGACCGAGGCCGGCTACGTGGGCGAGGACGTGGAGAACATCATTCTGAAGCTGCTGCAGGCCGCCGACGGCGACGTGGCCCGGGCACAGACGGGGATCATCTACATCGACGAGATCGACAAGATCGGACGCAAGGACGAGAATCCGTCGATCACGCGCGACGTCTCCGGCGAAGGTGTGCAGCAGGCGCTGCTGAAGATTCTGGAGGGTACGGTAGCCAACGTTCCACCGCAGGGCGGGCGCAAGCATCCGCATCAGGAGTTCACGCCGGTGGACACCACCAACATCCTGTTCATTGTGGGCGGGGCGTTTGTGGGCCTGGAAAAGGTGATCGAGCGGCGCATCGGCAAGCGCACCGTGGGCTTTAAAACGGGCGAAGAGGCGGAGCGCGAGCAGGCCGCGGTGCCGGCCCGGCGCGACGACGAAATGCTGCAGATGGCGCAGCCGATGGACCTGGTGAAGTTCGGGTTGATCCCGGAGTTCATCGGAAGGCTACCGGTGATGGGCGTGCTGAGCGACCTGGATGAAGCCGCGCTGGTACAGATTCTGACCAAGCCGCGCAACGCCATTGTGAAGCAGTATCAGCGGCTCTTCGAGTTTGAAAACGTGAAGTTGCGCTTCTCCGACGAAGCGCTGACGGCGGTAGCCCGCGAAGCAATGAACCGCAAGGTGGGCGCCCGCGGACTGCGCATGATTCTGGAAGAGCTGATGCTCGACCTGATGTACCAGCTGCCGGGGCAGAAAAAGATCAAGGAGTTCGAGGTAACCCGGGAGATGGTGGAACAGCGCAACGTAACCATGCCTCGGATTGAGAAGCAGGCGTCCTAGGCGGAGGATGCACCGGACCACAGGGCCCAGCCGCCGGTGGCTGGGCCTGTTTTTTGGGGCGCGGCGAAGGGGTTGGAGTTGGACAGGTTGCTTCCCACCTTAGCCGCGCAAAGGCAGCGCGTCGAAGGTGGGGCACCCGACGGTTCGGGACGCGGCGATCTTCCACATCTGCCAAAGGAGGTCAGATATAGGGCACCCAGAGGAAGATATTCCCGGCGCGGCAGTGGATTCCAATTTAGCCCGGAATCAAAAAAATGGAGCAGAGTAACCTGAGCAAGGCATGTTGCCGCCGATATAGGGTTGTAGTAGGCTCAAATGCAATCAGTGGATCCGGTCGGGTTGGTATTGCCTAAAGTGCAAACACGCGGGCCACGGGGGAAGTGAGGCTGAGTGAGCCTGATTAAGGAAAAATTCGAAACCCGCAAGCTTCCGATGATGCCGATTCGCGACGTCGTCATCTTTCCGTTCATGATGACCCCGTTCGTGGTGGGGCGCGAATCGAGCGTGCGCGCGCTGGAAGAGGCGCTGACGGGCGACAAGCGGATCTTTTTGGCGACCCAGCACGATCCGGGGGTGGACGAACCCAAGCCGGATGAGATTTACCAGGTTGGCTGCATCGTCAACATCGTGCAAAGCCTGAAGATGCCCGACGGCAACATCAAGGTGCTGGTGGAAGGAATTGAGCGGGCGCGGATTCTGCAGGTGACCGAGACCGACGGCTTTTATATGTCGTCGGTGCGGGTGAGCCGCTTTGCGCCGGAGATCACGCCGCAGGTGGAATCGACCATGCAGCGGGTCTCTTCCCTGTTTGAGCAGTATGTGAAGCTGTGCCAGTCGCTGAACCAGGAGACGATTGCGGCGACGCTGCGGCTGGACGACATTGGGCGGCTGAGCGACACGATTGCCGCCAACCTGCAGCTGTCGATCGAAGAGAAGCAGGAGTTGCTGGAGATCTTCGACCCGGCGGACCGGCTGAACCGCGTCTCGGACGTGCTGGACATCGAGATCGAAAAGCTGAACATGGACCGCACCATCCAGTCGCGGGTGAAGCGGCAGATGGAGCGGGCGCAGAAAGAGTACTACCTGAACGAGAAGATCAAGGCGATCCAGAAGGAACTGGGACGCGGGGAAAAGAGCGAGTTCGACGAGCTGAAGAAAAAGATCGATACATCGGGTATGCCTCCGGACGTGCTGGAGAAGGCGACGCAGGAGCTGAAAAAGCTGGAGGCGATGCCTCCGATGTCGGCCGAATCCACCGTGTCGCGCAACTACCTGGACTGGCTGCTGGCGGTGCCGTGGAAAAAGAAGTCGAAGGAGATCCGCGACATCGAGTTCGCCGAGGTGACGCTGAACGGCGACCACTACGGGCTGGAGAAGATCAAGGAGCGCATCCTGGAATTCCTGGCGGTGCGCCAGCTGGTGAAAAATCCCAAGGGCTCGATTCTGTGCCTGGTGGGACCTCCGGGCGTGGGCAAGACCTCGCTGGGAATGAGCATTGCCAAGGCGACGGGGCGGAAGTTTGTGCGCATGTCGCTGGGCGGCGTGCGCGACGAGGCCGAGATCCGCGGGCACCGCAGGACGTATATCGGAGCGCTGCCGGGGCAGATCATCCAGATGATGAAAAAGGCCGGGACGCGCAACCCGGTGTTCATGCTGGACGAAGTGGACAAGATGTCCAACGACTTCCGGGGCGATCCGTCGTCGGCGCTGCTGGAGGTGCTGGACCCGGAACAGAACTACATGTTCGTGGACCACTACCTGGACGTGGAGTACGACCTGTCACAGGTGTTCTTTATCGCCACGGCCAACGTGCTGCACACCATTCCGGGGCCGCTGCAGGACCGCATGGAAGTGCTGCGGCTGCACGGCTACACCGAGCCGGAGAAGCTGGAGATTGCGAAGCAGTATCTGGTGAAGAAACAGCTGGAGCAGGCCGGGCTGACGGCAGCCAACATTCAGTTTGAAGACGATGCGCTGCGCGGCATCATCCGCAACTACACGCGCGAGGCCGGGGTAAGGAACCTGGAGCGCGAGATCGGCAACGTCTGCCGCAAGATTGCGCGCTCGGTGGTACGCGAGGGCGAAAACTTCTCGGCGAACATTACGGCCGAGAGCCTGAACACCTACCTGGGAGTGATGCGCTTCCGCGACACGGCGGCCAACGAAAAGAGCGAGATCGGACTGGTGACGGGGCTGGCGTGGACCGAGGTGGGCGGCTGCATCCTGACCACCGAAGTGGCGATCATCGACGGCAAGGGCAAGCTGACGCTGACCGGCAAACTGGGCGACGTGATGCAGGAGTCGGCCCAGGCAGCGATGAGCTATCTGCGCTCGCGCTGGCAGCGGCTGGGAATTCCACGGGACTTCTACCGCAATGTGGATATTCACGTACACGTGCCGGAAGGAGCGATTCCGAAGGACGGCCCCTCGGCGGGCATCACCATTGCGACGGCGATTGCCAGCGCACTGAGCAAGATTCCGGTGCGGCGCGACATTTGCATGACGGGCGAGATTACGCTGCGCGGCAAGGTGCTGCCGATCGGCGGGCTGAAAGAAAAGCTACTGGCGGCGCATAGGGCGGGGATTCTGGAGGCGGTGCTGCCGGCAGAGAACGAGAAGGATTTGGCCGAGGTTCCGGAGAACCTGCGCAAGGAGATGAAGCTGCACTTTGTGGATTCGATGGACGAGGTGCTGCAGATTGCGCTGGAACAGCCGCTGCCGGAGGTTCCGGAGACCAGTCCGATTCCGGCGATTACGCCTCCGCTGCCGGAAGGACCGATCGCACGACAGTAGAAAGCGCTACGCTGATTGCAGGAGCCCGCCAGAGGATGGCGGGCTCTTTGTTTATGTGGGGTTGTGGGCTACTTGGCGATATGTCGCCAGGCAAGAGACAGAAGCAAACACAACCGCAAGGTCAAAGGCCCCACTCAAGCCAAAAAAAGGCTTGAATGGGCCACCCGCCCTAGGGTCGTTTTCGTGCGGGGCGCTTCCCTGCTCCATCGGTATGGGCAGATCGATATGCGGTTGAAATGTCTCTAGGGAGATTTGGAAGATTTGAGAGGTGTAGGGGTCTTTCGCTGCGCTCAAGATGACACCTCAAATTAATCATTAATAATGGAAGCGGTAGCGGAGCTCGAGGTAGAGCTGGCGGGGCAGGTTCCAGTGGAAGCCGCCGTAGGTGAGGCTGTCGTCGTAGAGGACGCGGCGGTTGGTGACGTTGAGGGCGGTGACGCTGGCGGTAACGCGCTTGCCGAAATCCTTGCCCAACGAGAGATCGAAGGTGGTGTGGCCGGGGAGGTATGCGCCCTGGTAGGGCCAGCCGGGAGTGCCTCGGAGTCCATTGCTGAAGCCGGAGCCGTAGTAGATGTTGGTGGAGGCATACGCGCTAAAGGGGAGAGTGACAACGCCGCCCACGTTGAGGGTGTTGCGCTGATCATGATCGAGCGGGCTGAGGCCGGGCGAGGGTGTGATGTTATTGAGTCCGCCGGTGATGATGCTGCTGCCTTCGGCGATCTGGTTGGAGTATGCCAGATGCAGCTGTGTGCGATGGGCGATGCGGGGCGAGCGTAGGGTGAGCTCCCAGGCGCGGATCAGGGCTTGGGAGACGGTGATGGGGAAAAAGATGTTGGAAGCGCCGATGTTGTTGTGGTCGAGAAAATTGGCGACGTTGGTCTGGAAGGTGTCGGCGTCGAGGTCCCACCCGCGATAAGGGATGGAGACGCCGAACTGATGCTCCTCGTCGCGCTCGCCGTGGAGCGAGATGATGGATGCGTTGTTCTGGGTGACGAATTGCAGCAGCGGTCCGGAAACGGTTTCCAAGGGAGGCGCCTGATAGTAGTGTCCGTAGAAGGCGCGGAAGGTCCAAAGAAGTTTGGGGATGGTGAGGGTGGCTCCGAAGCGCGGGCTAATGGCGGACTCGGAGATGGGCGGCACTGCACCGGGAGGAAAGTTGCCTTCGGCGAATCGGGTGGGGCGCATGCCGGCCGAGAGCGTGAACCAGGAATAGGGATGGAACTTGTCATCGATGTAGAAGGTTTCGAGATTGGCGTTGGGGCTCTCGCGGATGGTGAAGGGCGGACTTCCGCTGCCGTCGTTGAAGATGGCGCCGAAGGTCTGGCGATCGCTCTGGTAGAAGCTGAGGAAACCGAGCTGCAGATCATTCTTTTTGTAATTGGCGGCGAAGGTGGCCTGGCCTCCGACGTAGGTGGAGGCGCGGTCTTCGGTGGTGGCGATGGGGATGTCGTTGGGATTGCTGGCGTAATCGCCGCTGTTGTAGTGGTAGAAGGGCGAGACGGTGGTGAGGAGGTGGGAATTGAAGGTGTGCAGCCAGGTGAAGAGGATTCCGAGATCGGTTTCGGTCTGGTTATCGCGCAGGCCGATGCTGGGGTAGCCGTTGGAGTTTGAGTTTTCAAAGTCGTTGGGATTGGGATCGTAGGGGATCTGGAAATAGTCGCGGCGGAAGGTGTTGATGAGACGGAGCTGGTTGGAGGGATCGGGGTTGTAGATGAGGTTGCTCATGGCTCCGGCGCCGTTGACGGCATCGTGTGCGACCTGGGGAACGGGCGGCTGAAGTCCGAGATTGCTGCGGTTGCCGTTGATGCTCTCGTAGTAGGCGAAGCGGCTGGTGTGGCCGCCGAAGCTGAGCTGATCGTCGGTCTGGTAGAAGTTGCCGCCGGTGAGGACGAGTTCGGCGTCGTGGTTGCGCTCGAATCCGGTGCGGGGGACGACGTTGAAGACGCCGTAGGTGCGGTCGCCGAACTCGGCTCCGTAGCTGCCGCGGTTGACTTCGACGTAATCGAGGTCCTTGGGATCGAACTGGGGTCCGAGGTTTTGCGCGATGGCGGTGTTGATGATGGGGATGCCGTCGAGCAGCCAGGTGGTCTGGTGTCCGCCGCGCATGTGCAGCATGTCATGGGTGACGTAGGCTCCGGGGACGTAGTCGGTGATCATGGCCATGCTGTTGGTGGAGTCGGCGCCGGGGGTTCGTTCGATGTCCTGGGCGCTGACCAGGGTGACGGGGGTGAAGCTGTCGGTGGCGATGACCGGGGGCACGGCGGAGACGCTGACATTTTCATGGGCACCGGCTATCGGCAATTGAAGGTGCACGACGGGCACGGAGCCGGAGATGACGACGAGCGCCTGCGAATTCTGGGCAAAGCCCGGGCTGACGGCGCTGACGGAGTATTCGCCGAGAGGCACGGCGTTGAATTGGAATTGGCCGTCGGCTCCGGTGATGGCGGTTTTGGACCATGCGGACGATTTGGCTTGGAGCGTGACCGTGGCGTTTTGGATGGGGCGATGCTGCGGATCGTGCACCACGCCGCGGACGGCTCCGTAATCATTGGCGAAGGCAGCAGAAGCGATGAGAATGAAAAATGCGGCGAGCGAAAGTAAGAAAACACGACGAGGCATTATGACTCTCCAACATTGCGCGCGCAACCGTACAGGCCTGGCGAGCCGGCAAGAAAGTTCGGTAATAGATCCGGGGCATGAGGCGGCCGCGACGAGATAGCGCCACAAAATCCCACGGTGATTGGATGAGCTGGCTGCTAGAGAGGCAAGCTGGGCGGGCTGCGTCCTGAAGGACCGATGCGGTGATGGACGACGGCAGAAGACGCTTCGGTTGGTGCGAGAAAGTCCGCGGAAGGCGGCTGAATGGAAATGCGCTTTTTGACCGCGGCCGCGTTGACCGCATGGACCACGGCGCCGGGCAGACGGCATGGGCAGCGCGGTGAATTATCGTGAAAGCCAGGGCCTGCGGAGTTGCGGCGCGCCATGCAGCAGGTGCAGCCATGATGCTTGCCGTGGCTGCGGCAGCAGGGGGGCAGGTCGAGTTCCGTCGTCGCCAGAACGACTGGAGTAATGTAGCTCCAGAGAAGGACGGCCAGGACGAGATTGGCCAGGGAGCGCCGCATCGATGTCCTGGATACTAGCACAGCAGGCCGCAGCGCGAGGGAGAGATTGGCAGTGGAGCGCCGGCTGTGCGAAACTGATTGGGCTCCGAGGCCAGGACATTTTCCGCGCAGTGCCGCGGGTTGCGCGGCTCACTCGCGGCAGATTCATGGGAAAGCCGGGATGGCGAAACTGGCAGACGCAGCGGACTTAAAATCCGCAGGCTCGAAAGAGCTGTGGGGGTTCAAGTCCCCCTCCCGGTACCATAAAGCTTTCAGAATGTGCCTAAACTAACCTACTGAAGACCGTGTCGAAATGACCACATGCGAATCTGTTAAGAACGCACGACCCCGGGTTCATCCACCCAGTTCGGATCGTCACTACAGATGTCGAAACTTGCCTTCATCACCCTAAAAAGACGATCAACAGGGGCAACGGAGCTGCCTTTCGGCTATGTTCTCAGGGCAATTCTGCTTTCTTATTAAAGCGACATAGCATAAGTTTTCATTACGCATCGCTTAATGAAAGGAAGTCAGAAGCAGCGTTTTGAGCCAGAACATGGAGAGAGAACATGCGAAAAGTGTGGTGGATCATGGCACTGGCGACGCTCGTGCCCGTGCTTGCGCTGTCGCAGGGAAAGATTCACAAATTGCTGGTGAGTGGATATGAGGGCAGCGTTCCGGTGGCGCAGATCAATGGAAAGAATTACGTGGAGGTCGAAGCATTGGCGCAGTTGGTTAGTGGGTCCCTGAGTTTTCATGGGGATCAGATGACGTTGTCGCTAACCGGAAACGCAGCGGCGAGCCCCGAGGAAAAAGCAGGATTGTCGAGGGATTTTCTGCGCGCGGGGATCGAGGAGATGAGCACGATTCGCGAATGGCATAGCGCGCTGGCGACTGCAATCGGGAATCAGTATCCGGTGACACCAGAACTGCTGAGACCGTATGAAACATCAGCAACGAAGAATCTGCGGATCGCGCAGGTGGCGGCAGCCACAGATGGGGATCAGAAGGCGGCGCAGCTGATCACGAACGCGTATCAGAAGATGAAGCAATTGAGCGATAGCTATCTGGCGCAACGGGCAGCGGCGACTTATATCAATGCCGATGCGCTGACCAACGACACATTGAATCAGAGCTTGATCGACTGCGGGAGATCCCTGGAAGCGATAGCGGCGAACAAGCAGTTTACGGATGACGGGACCTGTCGATGAAAAGTGAGAATCCGTCATCCTGAGCGGTCCGCCCGAAACCTCTCCTAACGCTTTTCACAAGCCGGGTCGCGTGCGAGTTTTGCAGAAAATGCGCAGGATTATAACTTGTGTTGGTGCGCGTTATTTCACAGTTGCCCATGCCTCATTTCTCCAGAACGTAGGTGCCCGGAGCGCGCAGCAAGGATGGATGGCTTTCGGCCCCAGGCAAAGGCAGCTTCCGCTTGGAGCCGGAGCGCTCCGCCAGCCATGCGGACCAATCCTTCCACCAGCTTCCGTCATAGCGCGTCGCTGTTTTTCGCCACTCCTCGGCAGTTGCAGCTACTCTCATCGCTTTTCGTGGTCCAGTAGGTGCCCTTCCCTCCAGGCGGATTGATGATCCCCGCAATGTGCCCGCTTGAAACCAGTACGAACCGGATCTTCCCGCCAAACAGTTGCGTAATGCGCCAGGCTGCGTCCCACGGTACGATATGGTCCTTCTCCGCACCAACGGCGTAGACGGGTTGTACGATGCGCCCTAAGTCGATCTTTTCACCCTTCAGCGTGATCCGGCCAGGTTGGATGAGGTTGTTTTCGCTATATGTGTTCCGCAAGTACCAGCTGTGGGCGGCACGGGCCATGCGGGTGCTGTCTGCGTTCCAATACAGCAGGTCGAACGCGGGCGGCTTCTGCCCCAACAGGTAGTTGCTGATCACGTTTGCCCAGATGAGGTCATTCGACCGCAGCAGATTGAACATGTTTGACATCTCGCGGCCGCCCAGATAACCGCGTTCCATCATCTGCTGCTCGATGAAGTCGATGGCTCCCTCTCCCAGGAATACCGCCGTATCGCCGACCCTTGCAAAATCCAGGAGCGAGACGATAAACGTGGCACTGCCGAACCGCTGATCCTGCTTGGCGGCCAGGTACGCTAATACCATGGCGAGAAGGGTTCCTCCAATGCAATAGCCCATCACGTTCACACGGTCGGAGCCGGTGATGTCGCGAATCACATCGCTTGCCTCCAGTGGTCCAAGATCCATATAATCCTCGATGGTGGTGTTCTCCATCGAGGCGTTTGGATTCTTCCAGGAAACGACGAACACCGTGAAGCCCTGTTCGACCAGGTAGCGGATCAGGCTGTTCTTCGGCTGCATATCGAGGATGTAGTACTTGTTGATCCAGGGCGGGAGAATCAACAATGGGATTCGGTGAACTCTGGTTGTTTGGGGCTCGTACTGAATCAATTCCATCAGCCGGTTGCGATGTACCACTTGCCCCGGCGTGACTGCCAGGTTTTTTCCAGGCTCGAATGCGGTTGTGTCCACCATGCTGAGGCGCCCTTGCTTCAGATCTCGCATAAGGTTGCGCGCACCATCGGCCAGACTACTTCCGCCGGTCTCGAGCGCTCGACGCAGGACCTCCGGATTCGAAGTCAGCAGCAGTGTCGGGCTCATTGCGTCGACAAACTGGCGAAGGTGAAAATTCAGGTTGCGCTGTCCCGCATCATCCATGTCTCCAAACTCGGCCTGCTTAAGCAGCCAGTCAGAAACCAGCAGGTAGATCTCTTTGAGAGTGCGGTAGATCGGATTTCCCTGCCATTCTGGGGCAGTGAACCGCTTGTCGGCTGCAGCGCCGCCAGCGTCCTGGGGAGCGTCCGCGCCAGCCACCCCCGCCCACTTTCGTGCGGCTTCGCCCCAAATCTCCAGCGTCGATTGCCCAAGCTTTGCGTTCAGCTCCCAGAATGATGCGACCGCCCTCGTCGGTTCGCTCAGTGATCTGAGCCAGATGGTGCGGAGGGACCGTACGATTTCTGCCCAATCGACAGGAACGACTTCATGGAATGGATTCGCATTCCACATACTGTCGATCGAATGCAGCAGCGGATCCTGTGCCAGAGCCTGCGTCCATTGCTGTAGCCCCTCCGCCATCAGGTGGACGGCTACCTCGTCGGGCATGACGTGTTGCCACATCACGCCGTTGCCACCTAACTCTGAAGCCTTGGCTTTGGCATTGGCTTCCATAAAGGAACTCCACACTCGCATCATTGCCTCCGAACCGGGTGAGCTCACGTCGGCACTGCTTCTGCTCTCCGCCTGCTGCGCACGTTTCCTGGAATCGTCGGCTTTGTTGAGAGTCATGGCCGTTCCTTCGCAACTAGCTTACACCGAAGCGGATAGACCGGGCTTACCCGTAGCCCAGGAGAGCTTTAGTCCTCACACCGTGTCGATCAGGAGTCCGCTTGCGGGCCCATTCGCGCTGCCCGAACTTGTCCGGCAGGCCGTTGCGAGGTGGATAGAGCAGCGTGCCGAGGGGGGCCGAACACTCATTCTTGGAATTCAGCTTAGGCCCCACTCCCGTCCTTAACGCTTATAGCCAATCGTACGCAGGAGGTCGTGCCGCCAGGCGATATCACTCTCGCCTTCGACGCCTTTTGGCGACGCCCCGTCGATGACGCCAAGAACTCCTTGGCCTTGCTCCGTTTGGGCCACAATGATCTCGACTGGGTTGGCGGTAGCACAAAATATCGAACACACCTCCGGCACCATGCGGATCGCGTTGAGAATGTTAATGGGATAAGCAACCGAAAGAACGAGCACGAACGTATGTCCACAGGCTAGAGCCTGGGCATTGCGTATGGCCGTGTCCTGAAGCTCTCGATCGTTTCCTTCGGACCGCGTCAAGCATGCTCCGGAACTTTCGTTGAAGGCCAAGCCGAACTTGGCCTGTGGCGCCGTCGTGGTGACCGCCTCATACAAGTCTTCAACGGTCTTGATGAAATGCGATTGACCGACAATGATGTTGGCATCGGTCGGAACTTCCATGCGGACCGATTTGATCTCGATCATAGTTAGACCTCCTCCTGCGCCACAGCATACCCCTCTCCACTCCGCCATGCCATACCGACGGGTTGGTCGCCAACCGGGTGTATCCTTTCTCGGAGGCCTGCCATGAAGTTCCAGCAGTTCTCATTTGGGAAAATTCGGATCGATGGCACGGAGTACGCCTACGACATCGTGATTGACCAGGGAGAAATTCGCAAGCGTAACAAGAAACCATCGAAGAAGTTCCGGGACGGTTTCGGCCACACACCGCTCTCGCTGGAAGAGGAGATACCTTGGAAATGCCGCCGGCTGTTGGTCGGCACGGGCGCTGGAGCGCTGCCGGTCATGGATGAGGTTCGACGCGAGGCTGAACGGCGCAAAGTTGAATTGATCATCCTCCCAACGGAAGAAGCCATCGAGTTCTTGAAGCGGCGCAATGAAAACACCAATGCCATCCTCCACGTGACCTGCTGAGTGTTAAGTCCACCCGGCCGGCGCCGCCATCCCACCCGTCCCCCCGTTGTCTCTGAACCGGTGACAGCACATCCAACTGACACAGGTGTCCTGTACAATCGGGCAACCATGAAATCGTTGGCGAAATCCTGCAGTGTGCCACTGTTGGTGATGTTGCTGACTATGGTCGTGCAAGGCGAACCGGTCTCGCAGTTGCACCCTACCGGCTACGTCAACGACTATGCACATGTTCTCGAGCAAAAGACGGTCGCGCAAATGGAAGGTGTTTGCCAGCAGATCGATCAAAAGGCTCACGCCCAGATTGCCGTGGTTACCATCAACTCCTTAGATGGTTCCGATATCGAGAGCTACTCCGTCAACCTCTTCAAAAGTTGGGGCATTGGAGACAAGTCAACCAATCGTGGAGTTCTGATCCTGTATGCCATCAAGGATCATCGTGCCCGCATTGAAGTTGGCTACGGTCTGGAACCGATTCTGCCTGACGGGAAGGTCGGAAGTTTTCAGCGGGAAGCAATACCTCTGATACGCAGCGGCGATTACAGCGCGGCCCTGCTACTGGTCACCAATCGAGTCGCGGGGGTGATTGCGCAAGATGCCGGAATCGAAATCCCCAATGTAGCTCCCCCTGCTACAATCCCCCCGTCGGAAAGCCCCCAGTCGTTTCCGCTCGGTGGAATCCTTGTATTTGGCGTGATTCTGTTGATCATCCTGTTTACTCCTCTCCGTGGAGTATTGTTCTGGATTCTGCTCAATCAGATATTCGATGGTCGTTCGAGCGGAGGATGGGGTGGCGGCGGGTTCGGTGGCGGCGGTGGAGGGGGCTTCGGAGGTTTTGGAGGCGGCAGTTCCGGTGGCGGCGGGGCAAGCAGCAGTTGGTAGTGAGCGAGGATGCGATGGTTCCTGACAAAAAGCTTGAGGAATTTGTGAGACGCATGCACGAGGCGGCCGGGGCTAACCTGGAGAGCGTCATCCTGTACGGATCGGCCGTGGCAGGGGATTTTCATCCCGAATTCTCCAACCTGAATCTGTTCTGTGTGCTGCGCGACAGCTCGTTCGCAGCGTTGCAGGCTCTGGCTCCGGCAGCGCAATGGTGGGACGGCCAGAAACAGCCTCCACCACTCGTCATGACGCGCCGCGAATTGGAATCCTCCACCGACATCTTCACGATCGAACTGGTGGACATGCAGCGGCATCATCGGGTCCTGTTCGGCGAAGATGTGCTGCAGGGTCTGCATATTTCTTTGCATCGCCATCACGTCCAGGTGGAGTATGAACTCCGTGAAAAACTGGTTCTGCTCCGCCAACAACTGCTTCTTGCCTCTGGCAAGAAGAGCCGGTTGTGGGACCTACTGGTGCGCTCCGTGTCTTCCTTCGTTACGCTGTTTCGCCACGCTCTGATTGTGCTTGGACAATCTGCACCGGTGGGAAAGCGCGACACCGTCCAAGCCATTGCGGAGCACCTGAACCTTGATGCGTCCGCAATTTATCAGGTGCTGGACATTCGGGAGCACAAAACCAACCCAAAAAACGTGGAAGTGAACGATCTCTGTGCCCGCTACCTGACAGTGGTGGAACGGGTCACGGCCGCAGTTGATGAGGCGCTGGGCGCGGATGCGTCCGCCAGTTCGTAACCGCATTACACTGAGTTGCTCAGGAGAACGTATGAAGAAACTGTGGATTGCAATTGGTGTTGTGGTTCTGATCGCTTTTTTCTCTTTTGGGCAGTACGTAACCGTTCGCAATACGCTTGTGACGAAGAACGAAGCGGTCAAGTCCGCCTGGTCACAGGTGGATATCGTATTGCAGCGCCGCGCGGACCTTATTCCCAACCTGGTGGAGACGGTGAAGGGCTTTGCCTTGCAGGAGCAGACGGTGTTCGGGGACATCGCCAAAGCCCGCTCCGCACTGCTTTCGGCCGGTACCCCGGAGCAAAAGATCGCTGCCAACGGGCAACTCGATGGAGCGCTCGGACGACTGCTAGTTGTGGTCGAGAATTATCCCCAACTGAAGTCCAATGAAAACTTCCTGCGTCTGCAGGACGAGCTCGCGGGGACCGAGAATCGCATCGCCGTCGAGCGCAAACGCTATAACGATGCGCTGCAGGACTACAACACATATGTCCAGATGTTCCCGAATAACGTCTTTGCCGGCTGGGCTGGATTCAAGCCGAATCCCGCCTACTTCACGGCAACCGAGGAATCTCGCCAGGTTCCCAAGGTGAGCTTTTCGAGTCCCGGTACACCGGCTGCGCAACCCGCTACTCAGCCCCAGCCTGCGAAGTAGTCCGGGCCGAGTCGTGGACGGGGCGGCAATGATCGTTCTCCAGGCTGCGGGAACGGTCGAAGACGGAGTACGGCTAATGAGGGCGGGCCAGTCCCAGGTGGGTATTCCGGTGAAGGTGAAAGCTGATCGCCCCACCGATCAAAGCCCCGCGCATCGAATTTACTCCCATTTCATGACGCTGCTTCACCTATCTATGATAACGTTGCCTGGAAACAGATCCCGTTTCGCTCTGGCGGGACATGTAGGCGCTTTCTCTCAATCTTCATGGGAGAGCTAAACTTGACTGCCGACGCGCACACAGCAGGCACCAATCACCGCGATTCCCAACCGGCGGGCAAACCACGGCACAATAAATTAAGCCGAAGTGGTTCGCACGGAGCCTCTTCTCTGGACGATCCGGAACTTTATTTAAACCGCGAACTCAGCCTGCTTGCGTTCCAGAGACGAGTTTTGGAAGAAGCTGAGGATCCGCACACTCCCCTTCTTGAGCGTGTGAAATTTCTCTCCATCCTGGGCTCAAACCTGGATGAGTTCTTTATGGTGAGAGTGGCTGGGCTTAAGCGGCAGGCAGAGAGCGGTGTGCTTGAGTGCGGCCCCGATGGCATGACGCCCAAAGAGCAGTTGCGTGCGATTCGTGAAAGAGTTTCGGAGTTGTTCAAAGCCGGGCAGGATTGTTTGCACCTGCAGGTCTTGCCGGCTCTGAAAAAGGCGGGGGTGTGCGTGGTTGATTACTCTCAGCTGCCCCCTGCGCAGCGAACAACCGTTGGCAAGTATTTTTCTGAAACGGTCTTTCCTACGCTGACCCCTTTGGCATTCGATCCCGGCAGACCATTTCCGCACATCTCAAACCTTAGCCTGAACCTGGCGGTACTTCTCCGTGATGACCAGAACGTGGAACATTTCGCCCGGGTGAAAGTGCCAGAAATTTTGCCGCAACTGGTACCGGCAACTCCGGTAGTGAGAGAAACCAGGACCACGAAAAGGAAAGCGCCTGCAGCACAGTACTTCGTGTGGCTGGAGCAAGTGATCGTAGCCAATCTGGAAAGCTTGTTCCCTGGAATGGAGATCCTTGAAGCCCATCCTTTCCGTGTAACCCGGGACGCGGACACCGCCATTCAGGAACTTGAGGCCGACGATCTTTTGGAGTCGGTGGAAGAGGGCGTCTGGCAGCGTCGTTTTGCAGACGTGGTCCGGCTGGAAGTCGATGACGCCATGCCGGAAAAGATTCTGGAGATCCTGCAGGAGCAGCTAGAAATCAATTCCACTGATGTCTACCAACGGGGGAAACCTCTGGGCTTGTCGCGGCTGAAACATCTTTTAGCGTTGGATCGTCCTGATCTGAAGGATAAGCCATTCATCCCGGCAGTTCCGGCTGCGCTGCAGCCTGCGGAAGAAGGCGAAGACTTTTTCGCCGCAATCCGTCGCCAGGATGTGCTTCTGCACCATCCGTTCGATTCCTTTCAGCCCGTCGTAACGTTCTTCCAGCAAGCGGCGCGCGACCCAGCGGTTTTGGCCATCAAGGCTACTCTGTACCGGGTAGGCAATCACGCCCCGGTTGTGGAGGCACTGCTGGCGGCAAGTCGGAAGGGGAAGCAGGTTGCCGTATTAGTGGAACTCAAAGCTCGCTTTGACGAAGAGAGCAACATTGAGTGGGCGCGGGCTCTGGAGCGCGAAGGAGTGCATGTTGTATACGGGCTGCTCGGCCTAAAAGTGCACTGCAAAACCGCTTTGGTGGTGCGTCGCGAAGGCGATGCCATTCGCCGCTACGCGCATCTCTCCACCGGCAACTACAACAGCATTACCGCTCAGCTCTACACTGACATTGGAATGTTCACCTGCGATGAAGCGATCGGCGCCGACTGTACTGCCTTGTTTAACTATTTGACGGGTTATTCCTCCAAGATTAACTACCGGAAGTTGTTGGTAGCGCCGGGGGACATGCGAGAGGACTTTGAGAGACTCATCCGCCGCGAGATCGATCATCAGCGCAACGGCCAAAAAGGCCACCTGATCTTCAAAATGAATGCCCTGATCGATAAGCGGATGGTTCGACTGTTGTATGAGGCCTCCCAAGCCGGCGTCCAAGTGGATCTCCTGGTACGCGGGATGTGTTGCTTGCGTCCCGGTCTGGCTGGCGTAAGCGAAAACATCAGGGTCATAAGTATCGTGGGACGATTCCTTGAACACAGCCGCATTTATTATTTTGGCAATGCTGGACAAGAGGAGATTTACCTTGGCAGCGCCGACATGATGCCGCGCAACCTCAATCGCAGGGTGGAAGTCGTCTTCCCGGTGCCAGATCCGAAGCTTTTGCGGATTCTCCGTGATGAAGTACTGGCCGTCTACCTATCCGACGTTGTGAAAGCCAGGCATATGAAACCTGACGGGACCTACGATCGGCCGCCTGATCGAGACAACGCCGGCAGCATGAACAGCCAAGAGTGGTGGATCAAGAAAGTTGCGGTCAGTTCCAGCAGCAACGGAACATCGGCTAGGTAGTTCCATGGCAAGAAGCTTTCCCGTAGTCGGATTGAGGAAACTATGACAAACCCGAATGCGGATAGTGCCGGCACGGTTCGCCAGCATTCAGGAAGATAGAGGAAGCTTGGAATGAATCCCAGCAAGATCGCTCTCATCTTCGAATTTCTGCTGTTGTTCCTTGCTCTCCCATTAGCGCTACGTCTGCTTCCGGCGCGCTTTTCGCCTCTGCCTGCGCTTTGGGCGGCATCCCTATATTGCTTGCACGTATTGTGGCGCACCCCCGGCTTTCATGCTGTGCGGCTGTGGGATGCTGCAGCATTGCCCCATGCGATTTTCAGCGTATTCGCCATCTTCACCATCGCCGCCACGGTGACTACCGTTGCCGTATGGATGTGGCGTCCGCAACAGCTGTTCGGCTTTGTGCGAATGCATCCGACAACCTGGGCAGTAGTCATGGTGCTCTATCCGATGCTATCCGTGTACCCACAGGGAATTGTTTTTCGTGCCTTTTTTTTCGAGCGCTACCGACCGCTGTTTCCGGCGGCATCTGCCATCGTTTTGGCGAGTGCTGCGGTTTTTGCTTTCTCGCACATCATCTTTCGCAGCTCCTGGTCGGTGGGACTCACCTTGGTCGCGGGGCTGCTCTTTGCGTGGCGCTATCAGACGACCGGATCATTGCTGGTATCCTCACTGGAGCACGCCCTGTATGGCTGCTACGCGTTCAGCGTAGGTCTTGGCGGACTCTTCTACCATGGCGCAGGCCGTAGCACCGTTGGCTGATAACCAATTGCCTTTTTCTGAAAGCTCAACGCACGATTTTCCACGCATGCGCTAGCTCTGGGATGCAGTTTCCCAGAGAACGCAACGCAGCCCTTCGCCAGCTTTAACCGGGTTGAAGCATCGGTTGTCCGAGACACAAGCGGCTTTTGCTCTGTCTCCGCTCCTCCATCGGTTCACGAGGTCAGGTTCGCAAATCAGCGGGCGGCCCAGAGCAATATAATCGGCCGTCGCTTCCGCTACGAGGCGTTCAGCCACTTCTGGGGAGCGGATTCCACCCACTAGGATTAACGGCACCTGTATTTTCCGCTTGAAAAGCCGTGCAGCCTCGCGGTAGTAGCCCTCGTTCTCCTTCGAAATAGGACCTATGCGCACCGGGCTATATTTGCTTGCCTTGCTGCCCGTGCCGCCACTCAGTTCGATCGCATCAATGCCTGCATTCTCCAGCAGTGCTGAAAGTTCGAGCATGTCTCGGACGGAAAAGCCGCCCTCAACAAAATCCTCTGAGTTGATTTTGATCAAGACTGGATAGGACGCACCAACGGCTTCGCGTACACTGCGCAGTATCTGCAAAACAATGTGGCCACGGTTCGCCAGCGCGCCGCCATATTCATCGACTCGACGATTGACCGCCGGAGAAAGAAATTGACTCAGCAGGTAACCATGCGCGGCGTGGATTTCGACAGCATCAAAGCCGCAGCGCTTGGCCCGGGATGCCGCATCGCCAAAGGCGCGTACGACACGAGCAATATCTTCCCGGCTCATCTCCCGGCAGATGGCCGTGCCATTCTCATGAAGCACGGACGGGGCGATGGCATCGGAACCAGAAAGAGTGGCACTGGCGTAGGCCCCGGCGTGAGCAAGCTGAATGGCAATTTTGCCGCCCAGCCGATGAACGGCTGCGGTCATTTGGGTCAATCCAGGCAGGGTGGCGTCGTTGTGAATTCCCATCTGCCATGGACCGGCTTGTCCTTCCCGGCTCACGTAACTGTGCCCGGTGATGATAAGGCCGACACCTCCCTCGGCGAGCTTTGCCATCATGTCGGTAAGACGGCTGGTGCACGCTCCGTCCGTGGTGGCCATTCCCTCCCACGTAGCGGAACGAACAAATCGATTCGCCAAGCTCATGCTATTGATCACGGTTTGTTCAAAGAGGATGGACATAAACAATTCTCCATAGCGAATGCAGTATGTTGCGACGTCTCGCTACAAGTAGCCTTTCGTGACGAGAGTTGCCATGATGCGCCCGGCAGCAGCGTCGGACGTCTCGCGTTCGCTGTAGGTGACGATGTCTGGGCGCTCCGGTGCTTCGTACGCAACTTGCAGCCCGGGTACATTCGCCGCCGCACCTTCCCGGGCGCTCTGGTAGATATGTTTCGGGTCCCTGGCCATGCAGATATCCA
Organism: uncultured Acidobacteriota bacterium; assembly: GCA_963732315.1. Lineage (GTDB taxonomy): Bacteria > Acidobacteriota > Terriglobia > Terriglobales > Acidobacteriaceae > TOLSYN. The sequence goes on along the minus strand of CAVSYY010000018.1, from coordinate 505,388 downwards.
GCGGAGTGGCCACATACACCTCGAGGAATTTCGGAATCTGCAGCCGTGCCCGTTCACGATAGCTGCGACGGTTCGCAGTCGCGTCAAAAATCACAGGTATGCCGTGCTGCGTGAGTAGCACGCCGACATAGACCATCTGCTCGTAAAAGGCATCCCGCTCCTGTTCGTCGTACAGGGAATGTCTTATGAACACCCGGCGCAGCGTGTCGGATTCGAGCACGGCGACATCCCGTCCCTGTGCGTCCAGCTGGGTTGCCACGGCCGCGGCCAAAGTGGACTTGCCGGAAGCCGGCAGACCGGTAAGCCAAATGGCAAAAGCATTTGGAATGCTAGGCGCCACAGTAGATATTCACCTGAGCAGGATCAAATTCTTCGCTCTCCAGCACGGCGAAGATGAATGCCAGCAGACGTTGACGAACCACATCCGGGAGATTGGGATACCAGAGCGGACTGGCAATCACGAGTCCTCGAAATGCATAGAATGGAGCGGCCACTCGTAGAATCTCACTATCCCCGCTGCCCTCCAGGTAACGATCCCAGAAGCGCCGAAACAGCTTCTCGAAGCTCCCCTCCAGCCGTCCGCTACGCTGTAGAGAAAAGAAAAGATAGTTGGCGGTTAAACACGTGACGTCGTCGGCAGGATCACCATACTCTCCGCGCGAACGATCCAGCAGCCGAAAGTCCGTCCCGGACCGGAACAAAATGTTCCATGGATGATAATCTCCGTGAATCTGCCGCAATCGATGCGCAAGCCTCTTTAAACGCCAACGCCAGCTCACACATAAATGTTCGATCCGCTCCAGAACCTCCTGAGTAATGTAAGGGTGGTCAAGAGGATATGAATCCGCCAGCCCCATGATGCATTCATCATCGCCCACCAGTTCGCGATTCCGGCGAATATAGAGACCAGGGTCGGGTCCGCGCATTTGGTGAATCCCCACCAAATAGTCGCAAAGCGCATCGGCGCGAGCAATATCAAGATTTGTGAGCGCATCGCCGTTGCGGAGTTTATCGAGGTCCAGAGAGTAAGGTTGGCCTTCCACATAATCGGTCAGCAAACAGAACTCCTCCACCTTACCGACAGAGACCAGACCGCCGTCGGATTGGAAGCCGCCCACATCCAACGAGCGAACGTGCAGCGGCAGGAGATTGAACGCCCGATGTTCCCACAGCAGCCTCCGAGCACGGTCTGACATATGTTCATGGCCAAAACTTCCGGCGCTCATCGTGTGCAAGACCGCAGAGTGGCGCTGCCGATCTTCCGTTTCATAATCAACCCGGATGGGAACCCCATATCCGTAGCCCTTGACAGACTTTCCTTCCACGTCCTGACCCAGAATGGTCAAACTAAGAACGGTGAGCGCCTCACCCCGAACCGATGCCAGATAACGTTCGATTTTTCGCGAGTCCAATTCATCCGAATAACGTTTTGGGCTTTGGAGTCCATCCTCCGCAGTTCTTTCCATACCCCTCCTGACAGCATGATGCCACTTCGGCGTTTCGTACTCAGCCAATCCTTTAGGAGCTCATCTGCTATGCCAAGATGCCGTCCAACATATCGGGTCGCATCCTCGACCGGAAACGCACCATCGTAATAGTTCCATCGGCAGAGGCGATTTCGAGTCCTTGGTGTTCGCCCGACAAGGATTGTTTGAACCTGATATTGGCAGGTGTGTTCACTATGTGGGTCATGCGTTCTTGCCGCGTCTCCCCGCTATAGATATAGACGCGCTCCGTCCCATCCGAATGGTCGACGCTGATCCCTCGCAATCGGCGCTCTTCGACTATGACCTGTCTGCCTGCGGCACTCTCGACTTCAATCGTCGCTATCCAATCAAGGTGCTGGCGGCTGAAGCTGTCCAGGAACGAGAGCCACTGGTCGTGAGGAATGTCCACGTCACCTTGAATTTCCTCAGGCTTGGATCCGGATTCACTGCCTGGGCCAGTCTGGAATCCACCGAGCATTTGGCCGCCTTCCCATGTGAGTGCTGATCCTCCATGATCCTCAAAGCCGGCTGCGCCGCGCTCGCCCTGCCCCCAAGAGGCTTGCTGTTTGATCTCCGCCTTTCCTACTGGGTGAGGACCCGACATCGGATACACGCCCGAGCGGCCAACCTCATCCTTGCGCCCTTTACCGCCTCCAGGAACACCGCTCTCACACTTGCTTTCTTCTTCGTTGTCTATTGAGCGGGAAATGTCATTCATAGATGAACCTCCAATTTCTTGCTGTGCCTCTGCTCAAAACCGTCACCGATGGCAGCCACGTTTAAGCCGAGCGCCTCAGCTTTACGCATCGACAGAAGCCCGGCGGCGACTTATTCGCTCTTGGGCACGTTGCAATAAATCGCGGACTTCCTCATCCGAGACTTGCTGGAAGTCTTCGTAGAACTCGCCGATCGCGAAAAACGATTCCGGTTGCGCCAGACAGACGATCTCATCCGCTTGAACCGCTAGTTCCGCGCAAGTCGAAGGAGGAGCCACCGGAACCGCTATTACCAGCCGCTCGGGCTCCTGTTGCCGCACGAGTTCGGCAGCGGCCCGCATGGTTGCTCCGGTCGCAATGCCATCGTCCACCAGGAGGACCGTTCGTCCGCGAATCTGTGGGGCCGGAGCGGCCCCGCGATAAAGTGCCTCACGCCGCGCCAACTCCCTCTGTTCGCGCGCTGTGACTGCCTCGACAGCCTGCATTGAGATTCCAAGATGGTTAATCAGCTGTTTCGATAGGATCCGGACGCCACCCGATGCAATGGCGCCCATTGCGAGCTCCGGATGGCCGGGCACGCCCAGCTTGCGAACGATCACAACATCGAGAGGGGCATTCAGGGCATCGGCTACCGGAAAGCCCACAACAACTCCACCGCGCGGCAGAGCCAATACGAGGAGATCCGGATCATTGGCGTATTGTGAGAGCCGACCCGCCAGCAGCCGGCCCGCATGGCTTCGATTGCGGAACAGCATTTCACACCTCCTAGTGCAATCCGCACCTACCGCTCAGTGACCTCGATACGTGCGGGATATATGGGGCGGGTGCGGAGCTGAGAAGACTGCTCCTTCGCTGTGTGCCTGCCAGCGGCAGTGTGCGGGCGGACAGCCGGGAGCCAGGCCAGGCGATCCTTTGGCCGGAGACGCGAGTAGATGCAATCGATTTCGACGGATGTGGCCCCAGAAGAAGCCATTCGTTGGATGAATCACGGAAAGAGCACGTCTCATAGTCGTCTCCCCCGGAGCGTTTGGGGAACCGCAGCGCCCTCTACTTAGGTTACCCGCATGGCCGCACGAGCGATAGGGCACAGATCACACAGTAGTCGCTCATCTTGGCAACGCCTCATTGCTCATACTGAAGTCGGGACTCTCATTGCAGCGAAGAAACAAAAAGACTTAAGACAATTCCGCATCACATGGCCCTGTGCCCGCTGTCACTGAGGCAGGGTTTCCATAAGTGTATCCTGTCTAATGGACAAGTCTCCTGATAGGAGGTGTCCTTATGTCTACCATTCTCGAAGTACAGCCCAAAACTGTATACCCCACGATTAAAAACATTCTTTTCGCAACGGACTTTTCGCAATGTTCGGCGTCCGCACTGGAGTATCTCCGTGCGGTTGCGAAGCTCGATGACGCGACAGTACGCGTGGTGCATGTTATTTCGCCGGAACAAATTGCTTCGCCGCTCCCCGGACAAGACGAGAGTCAAGCCATCAAGACAAAAATGACTGACTTTCTGGGTGAGCATCCGATTAGAGGCGTTCCATATGAAGCCTGGGTGGCCCGCGGCCCAATTGCAAACACCCTGATAAACCTTGCCCGTCGCGAACAAATGGATCTGATTGCGCTCGGCACACACGGCCTTGGAAAGGGAATGCCTGCACTAGGCTCGGTTGCTGACCAGATATTGTCTGAAGCGCCCTGTCCCGTGCTCACAGTCGGAGAGCCGATAAGAGCGCATAAAGCCGAACGAATTCAGCGGATTCTATATGCTACGGATTTTTCTGCAGCATCGTTGCGTGCTCTTCCCTACGCGTTGTCGCTGGCCGAGAAGATGGGCTCGCATCTGGTGCTTGTGTACGTTGATACCCGCGAGGTCACGTCCGACTGGCTCGTGGAGGCCGCTTATGAGGGGCATCTGCTCAATCTGTTGCCATCCGATACCCTCATGTGTAACGTCAAGCCTGTCATCGCAATCGGGCCGGTAGCGAACGGGATCATCAGTGCCGCGGAGGAACACGACGCTGATGTAATTGTGATGGGCTTTCCGTTAGATTCACCAGACTGTAGCACGGAGATTCATGTGCGGGCTCATTGCCCGGTGTTATCAGTCAAGTGAAAGATCTTAAACGTTGGGCGCTGATACTCTCGCGCCCAACGCATCGCCTGCTATCCCCAAGTTGGAAGGCGGGCTAAACAACCACGCTTCGCCGCATTTGCCTTTCGGATAAAGGAGCTACCGTTCCCGCGTCCAGTGCATCTAAAGTTGTGTAGCTCCAGGCGTAACACTATGCCCACCGCTCTCCATCCCGCGCGCTGGTGGCAAACGCTCCCCGACGGACGCATCCACTGCTATCTCTGTCCGCGCCACTGCCACATCGGGGCCGGCCAACACGGCTTCTGCTTCATCCGCCAGAACGTCGACGGCGAACTGGTGCAGCTCGGCTACGGACGCCCCGCCGCCCTCGCCATCGATCCCGTCGAAAAGAAGCCGCTCTTCCACTTCCATCCCGGCTCGGACATCCTCTCGCTGGGCACTGCGGGCTGCAATCTCGGTTGCCAGTTCTGCCAGAACTTCGACATCAGCAAAGCCCGCACCGTGCAGCAAAGCTCCGCCCACATGTCGCCGCAGGAGGTCGTCGATCTTGCCGTCGAGCGCGGCACGCCCTCCATCGCCTTTACTTACAACGAGCCCACCATCTGGTCGGAGTTCGTCATCGACATCGCCCAGGCCACCCACCGCGCCGGACTCTACACCGTCATGGTCTCCAACGGATACATCACACGCGAGGCCTTCTTCGATGTCTACCAGCACATCGACGCCGCCAACATCGACCTCAAGGGGTTCACCGAAAACTTCTACAGCAAGATCACGCTCTCGCACCTCGCCCCGGTGCTCGACGTGCTGCGCTGGCTGCGCCGCGAAACCAATGTTTGGTTTGAGATCACCAACCTCCTGATCCCCGGCCTCAACGACGCGCCCCAAGAGACCGCCGAACTCTGCGACTGGATCTTAGCCGAGCTGGGCGACGACGTTCCGCTGCACTTCACCGCCTTCCACCCCGACTTCAAAATGCTCGACCGCCCGCGCACCCCGTCGCCCACCCTCGACCGCGCCCGCCAGATCGCGCTCCAGCGCGGCATCAAGTACGCCTACGAAGGCAACATCGTCACTCCGGATGGCGGCAACACCATCTGTCCCGGCTGCCACCGCGCCATCATCCGCCGCTCCTGGAACCAGGTAGAAACCTGCGACATCGCCGCCGGCCGCTGCCTCCACTGCAACACCGAGATCGCCGGCCGCTTCGACTGAAGATTTCATCCCTCCAGCGCTGACGGGGGGTGTCCCGTTCAAGCTTCTTTTACAGCGTAACCGCCGCGCCGAGATTGGCCGCAGGTAACCGCAGGCATCGCGCTGTGCAACAAGGGCGAGACTAGGACCGTGCGGGCTACGCTAACTAGCACGCGCTACCCCACCTGCGAACTTTTATCATTTGGTGGCTGGCTGGTCGCAGGCCTGGCTTGCGAGGTCAAGGCCCGCTGACGAGTAAATGTTCCGTGGGTTCCATAGCATCCAACCATCGGTGCCGAAGTTTTCTGCGGCTGCGATTTGGGCCTTTATTTCCGTGCCCCCAAACGTTCTCCGGTCGAAAGCGTAGTCGCGAAAGGCTTGCAGCCAGGGGCGGAAACGAATCGGTGCGATGCCGGTTCGCTCATGCGCATTTTGCAATGAGCGCAATACAACTTCATACGGATGAGCCACCGGCAGACGGTAGCCGGGGATGCCAAACTGGAAACAAGAGGGATAAAGCATCGGCGAAATGTAATCAACAACTAATGAAAGCTCTTGTAGCCGCTGACCGATGTGGGTGTCGTCCAAGTTCCACGTGACATATCCAAAGATATCTGCGGCCAGAAAAACGTTATAAGAAGTGAGCTGCTTGCGCGCCTCTCTGAGGAAGCCGGTAATAGCCTCGATCCGATTGTCCATCGTATTTGGCCTCGCGAAAACAAGTCCGGATGCGTCTGGAAATCGGAGGTAGTCGAACTGGATTTCGTCAAATCCCAGAGTTGCCGCCTCGACGGCAATCGCGATGTTGTAACGCCACGCTTCTTGGTTGAAGGGATCGGTCCATCCGGAGCCTTCTTGATCCTTAAAAATGGCGCCGCTATTGCGCTTGACCGCCATGTCGGGTTTGGCCGTCGCCAGCCGGTCATCCTTGAAGACGACTATCCGCGCAATCACGTAGAGCTGTTCGCGATGCAGGCGGTCGAGCAGGCTCTTTGGGTCGCGTATCGTTGTGATTCGCTGAGCCCCGACTTGCTGACTAACGGCAACGGAGCTCTGATACGCTACCATTCCACGATCGCTTTTGACGTCAATCACCACGGCGTTGAGGTGCGCTGTATCGATCAGACCGATTGCGGATTCGCGCAGTTTAGCGCTCCCAATGCCAAAGAAAGATAGATAAAGCGCCTTTGGCCGGAACGCTATGAGTGTTACGTCGTGCCGGCCAGTCTTGAACTCGGCTGCAGGCAACGACGCCCTCTTGTAGCCATAGGCCCTGAAACCGATTGAGTCACCTGAACCATTGATTTCAAATGTCCCGTCGTGGTTTGTCCTAACCTCAAGATTACCAAGCGTGACGATTGCATCATCCAGCGGCGCGCTCGTGGAGGCGTCTAATACCCTTCCCTTATACAGGGGAACGGGACTGGACATTGAAACCACCGCACACAATAACAGCACAACCGCCACATAGAGAGGCCTTAGATTCCATCTCATTAAGCCACCAACGCGATCCCGCACTGAAAGCTGAAACAATGGTCTCACCTGACCTTTGCATTTTTGACATCAATCATCTAATGCTGCGTGCCAGCAGTATGCCTCGTCACCGGTTCTTGTATTAGCAGATCCTCAAAGGCTTTGCCTTCATCGCTGTCACTTACGATGAAACGGGGAATGGCCATGACGTTGTCCCGTTGCGATACCTTGCGTCGTTCAATGGAGAAGGCCGCAAGATATCCGGCTTTCTGGGCCGCCGAAATCAGTTCATCGTCGTAGATTCCAAAGGGCCATGCCAGCAGGTCGATTTTCGTGTGGCACCGGCGCTCCAACACTTCGCGTGATTTATAAAGTTGCAGATCTACCAGCTTCTGATAATCGCTTGCTGAGAGGCGCCGCTTCTCGACGTGAAAATTCGGATGCCAATAAGTATGCGATTCAATCTCAAATAGGCCTGTCGCCTTCAGCTCTCCCAACTGTTCCCATGTCATGGCGTACGGGGCATTCGAAATCGCCGAAGGATAAATGAACAGGGTTACCGGAATCTTGTAACTTTCCACGAGAGTCTTCATTTCCGTAAAGACGGTGCGATGGCCGTCATCAGCTGTGATCGCGACGGCGCGCTTCGGCAATTGACCTTGTCCTAAGAGAAACTTCACAATGTCCTGCAGCGGCACGATCGTGTACCCATTGTCCCGAAGAAACCTGAGCTGGCTTGCAAATACAGGCGTCCTGACCGTCATCGCGTCTGCAGCAGTTGGACCAAACCGATGGTACACGAGGATTGTTGCTGAAGTTACTTCTTGCGACCTTTTTTCTGCATTTGACACGAGGGTCGCTGTGGGAAACGGGGCAAAAAGGAACAGGATCAGAACCGCCAGGAACATCAATATTCGCGTATGGTGAGATCCTTGTGACAACTCGACCTCCGACCCGGCTTGCATGATGCTTGCCCTCGGTGCGAGCATCGAAAGCGGAGAGTTCTCGTGCGCACTGGCGAAATCTCGCCCAACATGTAGCGGTAAAGAGGTATGCCGATCGCAAAGCACGGTTATGCTGATTTCCTCACGACTCCGTTTGCTTGTATGAATGCATTTCGTTCAGCATCTTTTGGAGTCAGTCCTTCAGCTAAGGAGCGGAAGTAGACACTGTTCCAGACTTCACGCCACTGAGCTCTTTTTTGCTCAGAGACGTACTTTGGGACGTCGCTATCGGTTTGGTACGGCATGGTTATTTCCTCTTGGATGCCTTGTCCAAAGCAGCTTTAGAAGAACCCCCCGAATGATGAAGTTTTCTTATCGGATGCATCGCACGCTCAATACCATTTCTCGTGTCCACACTATAGTTGTCCACAACGACCACTTCGCGCAGTCGGGCTCGGGCAAACAAGAGAAAACTAGAATCGCGCTTTGCTCCCCGGCACACCGTTGCTCAGAGCGGCCGCTCAATCGCGAATCGTCATCACCGGGCAAGGGGCCTCACACAGGATCGCCGAAGCCGTTGCCCATGGCAGATGGTCTGTTACTGAATGCATTCTGGCGCGATGCGCACCTAGCACTATGAGCCCTGCGTCATTTTCCTGTGCAGTGCGCACAATGATATCCGCCGGCGGTCCGGTCTCCACAATGATTTGCGGCTCTAAATCTTGTAACTGCTCTGCCGAGATCATCCCTTCCAGCTGCCGACGCGAAGCTGCAAGTACTCTCGCTGTCAGCTCAGCAGAGAAGGCCGGGGTGAAAGGGATCGAGCGCAGAGTGGCCTGCGGTACATCCATGTTAGGCGCCACCGCGTGCAACAATATTAGCCCTGTGTGATTGGCGCGAGCCAGTGACGCCGCGAAACGCAATGCCAGGTGTGGCGGCCCTGCGTCAAAATCCGTGGCAACTATGATCGATCCCAGCTTCACCGGCGCCTTTTCTTCGCGACAGGCCTGCGGACCAATGGTAAGCACCGGGCAGAGAGCTGTACGAATGACCTGCTCTGCGGTCGAGCCGAGTACCAGTTTCCTTAGACCACGGCGTCCATGGGTACCCAACACTATGAGGCCCACACGTTTCTTCTCCGCCAATGAGGCGAGAACTTCTCCCACATTTCCCCGCTGCACCGTTGACGTGTGGGTTATTCCACGGAACGCATCACTGGCCAGCAACGATTGGATGGCAGCGTCGGCCTCCCTATACTCAGCATCGAGTTGCGGCGCGAGCTCCAGTGGCAGCGACTTCCCTGCTTCGTGAGCAATTACGTGTACCACATGCACTGTGGATGCGCAGCAAAGCGCGAGCGAGCGCAGGACTGGAAGCACCGCCACCGAGCAGGGTGAAAAGTCTGTAGCGAACAGGATGTCTTTGAGTTCCGGTACAACAAGCATCTGCGTTGATGTGGACATGGCCTGCCTCCACAATCTCGATGGACCTCTATTTTGATCGCATGCGGTAAACGCGGCTGTGACCCCGGTCACAGCGCAATGCCTGCTCACCAGTCGCGTGGCAACTTGAATTGTTCAAAAGACAGCGCGGTTCCTGGTTCCCGATTCCGTTCACACCGATCGAGTTTTCGACCGGCTCTCGAAAAGAGCTAACCGCTACACCGCCGTGGCTTCTTGGCGCTCATGCGGCCACAACTCTCATATCCCGCATCCAGCGGGCTTAATGCGGCTGTCGGAATTCTTTACTGGCCCATGCCTTTCCGAGCGTGAATGCCATGGAGGCTCTCTCTTCTAACTACCGTGTTCATGTACGCGAGGGCTCTCTCGCTGTTCACCAAAGTGCGAGTTGAACCATGCGCGTGCCGGCCGTGCGACCTCCTCCAAATGTGCCCGGTTCCTCAAACAAGTGTGTGGCGCCAGGAACAATCTCAAGCCGCTTCTCGCCGCGCAGCCGAGCCATAGCCTGACGATCATGGTAGCAGCTTGGTCACTCGCTCCCCTGAGGTTGACCCACGCCAAAGCATAACCGTTCAACTCATAGAACTTCTTTACAGCCGGGCGGTAGTCGGCAAAGTTGGGCCACCGGAGGTCTCAAGTCTACCCTGATCAATGATGGCGCGCAGACTGGTCTCACCTGGAAGCGAGAGTTGTTGCTGTGGAATCACGATGGGCGCAGAAGTAGAATAAAGGCCCGGCGCAGTTCTGCTTTGGCCGCCAATATCGGTGCACCCTGTTAGTGCAATCAACGAAGTGCTAACCAGCCATCGCCAAGTTCGACTCACCGGCAGTACCAGTCCTCCATGTTATCCGCAGTCTATGATGAGGGCTGTGACAGGCGTTACTCAGTCTTATGCCGCGAAACGCCGTATCCCGCGCACGGCGTGCAGGCACTTCAAATAAGCTTTGTTTTCAAAACGTAGTGTTCTTGCGGATCAGCCAGGAGGGCCAATACCTGGGCCGTAGTGAGCAGCCGCGCCCCGTGCGCATTGAGATCATTCAGAACGGATTGTCCCCTCTCCGAATCAAGTGGCCGAATCGCATCTGTGACCAACGTGACGCGGCGACCGCGGCGCAGCAGTCCCTCTACCGTACAACGAACGCAATATTCTGTTGCCACTCCGAAAACCACAAATCCCGGCGCGTCTGCTGTATTGGAAGTCAAAAGATCAAGAATAATATCTGTGTTGGGGTTGTCGAAAACGTCCAGCGTGTTCTTTTCCAAGATGACCTGCTGGCGAGTCAGGAGATCACCTGGAAATGAGTAATCCATCTGGTTGGGGATGATAGAACAATTCAGCGCCCGTGCTTCCGGGATCAGTTCCGCACCAGGCGTTCCCTTCAAGCAATGAGGTGGCCATTGGCGAAGCTCGGGGTCGTCGGCATTGTGTGCGTCAGCCGACGCAATGAGCAAAACTTGGCCGTTGGAGGCAGATTCAACGAGACGACTGACGTTATAAATGATCTTTTCGGCACCGGGAACGTACAGCCGTCCGCTCGGAAACATGAAATCCGCTTGCAGGTCTACTCCCCACAAGACGTTTGCAGGTACGGCCGCAGAAGCGGTTGACGATGACGACCTTACCGGCGCCGTATCCATAGCCGTTTGCCGCACTTGATCGCAAAGCGCTTCAAGACGGTCGCTATAGCGAACCGGGTAGGGTGGACGAACTATATCCCGTGCGAGCAGCGCCGCGGTTAAGTGCTCGTGCGCTTCGAGAAAACGATGACGGGCAGCGCGAGTTTTTGTAGCAGAATCCTGTCCTGCGGCGTTCACTCGTTGGCCCTTCCGCATCACCGGCTCAAGCAGCGGCTGGCTGTTTGGATACGTTTCGCCAGCCAAACCGATGACGTCGCCGCAATATCGTCCATCTTCTCCAACAAAACGGAAGACCTGCTTGGCCCCAGGATATGTCTTCTTCTCTTCGCTGAACTTCGCGGTACCGCGGACTTCTCCCTCGATCTCCACTTCGACAAGCTTGTAGATCACTCCCAAATAGGGCGCATCGCAAGAGGTGGAAAGCGCTGTGCCGACTCCAAACGAATCGATACAAGCGCCACGATGCAGCAGATCCGCGATGCGATTTTCGTCGAGATCTCCGGAGACAAAGATCTGCACATCCGTCCAGCCAACATCGTCGAGCCGCTTCCGGGCCCAAACACTATCGGCGAGAATATCTCCACTGTCCAAGCGGATACCGCGAGGTTTGCGCCCGAGCGCAATGATCTTATTGATTGCTGCGCGGACAGCGTACGTATCGACCAGAAGTGTTGCACCCTCGGGAAAGATGTCCAAAAACCGGCAAAAGGCTGTCGCTTCGTCTTCATAAGCCATAATCCAGGAATGGGCCTGCGTGCCGTAGACCGGAATTCCAAAGCGGAAGCCGGCGTATGTGTTAGAAGTGCCTTGGCAGCCCCCGATGAAAGCAGCGCGGGCGGCGAGGACGCCGGCTTCGATGCCATGAGCGCGTCGTGAGCCGAATTCAATCACTGGGCGACCGGCGGCGCTCGCGGTGATGCGCGCTGCTTTGCTGGCAACGAGGGTCTGCAAATGAACAATGGCAAGCAAACTGGTTTCCGCCAATTGCGCCTCGGCAAGTGGAGCGGTGACACGAAGAAGTGGTTCGCCAGGGAAGGCAATTGTGCCCTCTGGCATCGCCCAGACATCGCCATGGAACCGGAATCGCGCTAGATACTCGAAGAACTCAGAGCCGACATGGCGGAAGAGTGCGAGGGACTGTAGATAGGAGATCTCCTCTTGCGAGAAGCGGAGGTTCTCCAGGAAATCGAGTGCCTGTTCCAAACCGCAGGCGACCAGATAATTGCGATGCTCAGGAAGATGGCGAACGAAAAGCTCGAATGTGGCTCGTCCATTGAAACTGTTCTGGACATACCCGGCCGCCATCGTAAGCTCGTAGAGGTCAGTGAGAAGCCCTGAGCTAGAACTGATCGAATGCTCTGACATGCCGGTCGCCTCCATCGCGGTGCATTGCAGGTTGCGCTGCCACGATCCAGTGACGCCTTCACCCTAACGCACCGCAGCCGGGTTGGCAATGGCAACCGAATGCAGGAGAGAATTGCCGAGCGAAGCCGGCAACTTCGGAATAGAGTCGGCGAACAAAGCCTGTCAGCTAGTCCAACGAGCGCGACTACAATAGTTGCGCTTGATCCGCATTGCAGAATAAGGCAGGAGCCGCGATCATGATCAAAGATTTATCTCTGTCGAAAGTCTACCAGTTGCTCGAACCCGGTCCGGTGGTTTTGGTTACCACTGCCTGTAAGGGCCGCGCCAACGTAATGACGATGTCCTGGCACATGATGGTCGAGTTTGAGCCTCCGCTGATTGCCTGCGTCGTCAGCAGCGCCAATTATAGCTTCGCGGCTTTGCGGGCGACGAAAGAGTGCGTCATCGCCATTCCGGCGCTGGTGCTGGCTCCCAAAGTCGTAAAAGTTGGCAACTGTTCGGGCCGCGATGTGGACAAGTTCGAGAGATTTGGTCTGACGCCGGCACCTGCTGAGTGCGTGGCGCCGCCTCTGGTGGCCGAGTGTTTTGCCAATCTCGAATGCAAGGTGTCCGATAGGCGTCTCGTCAACAAGTACAATCTTTTCATTCTTGAAGTGCTGAAGGCCTGGACCGATCCGGTGCAAAAGAATCCAAAGACCATCCATCATCACGGATACGGCAGGTTCGTTGTGGATGGCGAAATGATCAAGCTGAAGTCGAGAATGCGATAGGTGCCCTTTCTTGGGCGTGAGCACAATTTCCATACCTGCTACATAAAAGCTCGTCTTGGAAAATCGCCGGCTACTATGCCGTAACCTGTGCGACTGTACAGCCGTAGCACAGGACGAGATCCGCTCATCTGAAGATCTAGGCGGCGGTGGACGCGGCTTTTGATGCCATGGTTGCGTTGCCCTGAGTCTTCATCTTCCGTGGTGCGGGTCGTCGGCTATTTTCAGCGCGGGTGACATTCAGCTGATGTCGCAAACTTATCCGTGCCTTGTGAAGCTGCGATTTGCTGTTGCCAATCGAACAGCCCAGCATCTCGGCAATTTCGCCGTGCTCGTAACCTTCGACGTCGTGCAGCATGAAAATAATGCGGTAACCGGGAGAAAGGCTTTCGATGGCGCTTTTGAGAATTATGCGATCGATCGACCCAGTAAGACTTTGGTCTTGCGAGCCGAAATCCTTCTTTGGGCCATCCTCTTCGGTAGGCTCAAGAGTCTCCTCGAGGGAGACTTCGTGGAGTCTTCGCGTACGTAAGCGCATGAGGACAACGTTGACCGCTAGGCGATGCAGCCAAGTGGAAAACGCGGAGTCCCCGCGGAAGCTTGCGATCTTGCGATAGAGTTGAAGAAAGGCTTCCTGAGTGAGGTCTTCCGCCGCCTCAGCATCGCCTATCATGCGGAGACAAAGTGAGTAGATTCGCCTTTTGTGAAGCTCGTAGAGGAATTCAAAGCACTCGACATCGCCTAGTTTAGCTCTTGCGATAGCTCCAGCTTCTGACATACCGGTAATTGGTGCTTTTCTTCCTGTGGCCATTAGAGCCTCCGCGGCGCACCGCACGCCTGAACGAAACACTCAAAACTGCCTTACCGTGCACGCACTATGGAGCGAATATCATCCGGATGACAGTATTCAACTGCTCCAGCATCCAGAGCAGCTATCCACATCCGATCGTCTGGCGAGGGATGGGTACATACGATCGTAAGATCGCAACAGGTAGTTGCTAAGTGGCGTACCTCTTCTATATTTACCAAGTCCAGATCAAGTACTGCCAATCGCACATTGGAATGGCGCAGCAGCAATGTACGCAGTTGCAATGCGTTGTCTGCCACAATTACACGGGAAAAATGCGCATGAAGATCGTTTGATAGTGCCCGTGCAGCCTCGGGATCGTTCTGTGCCACGACAACAACGGCTTCCGGGAGCAGTTCAACCACCTCATGTAGCGACAAGCTCCTCATAGACCACCGAATCCTTTGGGGATTCCCCCCGGAATTACGTTTGCACAGAAACCCGCGATGGCAAATCTCGCCTCTTCAATCCATTTTTAACCGGCTGCTAAAAGAGGTAACCTACTCGATTGTCATCCTAATTGCCCCAAAAGTTCGTGATGTAAATCACGGATGTGAGTACGTTCATCCTTAATTCCCGGATCGGCACTGTTTATGTCACTCGTGGTTAAAGTTGCGGGTATGGCGGCTGTGTATGTGGTAGGTTCACGGCACGAGAACTGACTGTGAGAGTGCCTCGTCCCGGCTCGGCGTTCATGAAACCAGAAAGGCGGAAACACATGATTCGCAATGCTGATGAAGATCGTAAGCGTGAGGTAGAGTTGGTTGACCTTGATGCCGAGGTAGAGCAGGTAGATGCGGAGAGCGGAACTCAATCTGGAGACACCCAGGGTTTGCCGGCAAAGAGCGAAGCCTCCGATGAGAGTGTGGTGGAACTTGTCAAAGAGGGGCAAGCCTTCGAGGCCGGATTCGTCGAAGGAGTCGAGGAGGCGGAAAAGAATCCGGGGCGTCCTGTCCAGAGCCACGAAGACCCGCGGCCGGTTCATGAAAGCGAACTCCCGCCCGATCCTGACTGGAAGTAATCACCATGCAGCGCGACGTTCACATGGACGGGTGGCTAGCAGGTGATGCTCCCGTACCACTTCAGTAATTCTGGAGGCGCAATGAGCAGCGACATCGAATACGTTCAGGATAAGCGCAACGACCCGCGCAGCATAGAGGAGCTAGTCAAGTTTGCGCTGACAGAGCAGGACGAAGACGCGGCATGGGAAGCCGTGACCATACTGCATTACAGAGGGAGCAGAGAGGTTCTCGACGCCGCCCGGCGGCTATGTGCCAGCAACAGTGCGGACGAACGTCAGCTTGGGGCGAACATCCTCGGCCAGCTTGGGATGCCGGACAGGATATTCCCGAACGAATGTTTTGAGACACTCGCGGCGATGCTGGCCAAGGAGACCGATCCCAACGTTCTGGAGTGCATCGGAGTGGCGTTCGGTCATCTGAGAGATCCCAGATCCATCGAATTGCTCCTTCCGCTGAAACGCCATTCCAATTCCGATGTGCGTTTTGGCGTTGTGATGGGACTAACTGGCCAGGACCGGCCGGATGCGATTGAAGCTTTGATCGAGCTTTCGCGAGATGGCGAGGAGCTGGTGCGGACATGGGCGACATTCGCACTCGGCACCGTGAGTAAGATGGACACGCCTGAGATTCGCGAAGCCTTGTTTGCACGTATCTTTGACTCCCACGATGAAAGCCGTGGCGAGGGGCTGGTTGGCCTGGCGCTGCGCAAAGACCAGAGAGTAATTGAGCCGCTAATCTCGGATTTTACCTCGGGCAACGCGGGTCGTCTTACACTGGAGGCAGCGGTAGCCATCGGCGACTCCCAACTTTATCCAGCTCTAGTCGAATTGAAGGGCTGCTGTCCGAAGGATGCGTCCAACACTGCACTGTTGGACGACGCTCTAGCCAGCTGTGCTCCTCGCTGAGAGACCGGACCCCGGCTCCGCGGGCGGCTTTACTCTGTCACGAGCTCCGTCCTTCTCAGAAGGATGAATGGTCCAACGCTGCCGGATGCGATTCCGACCAGAAGTGCGATCCAATACGGCGCGTGATAGGGCGCGTGCATGATATTCAGTGTCGCAGTTCGTGCTCGTGACGATGGTAGCCGGGCTGCCCGTAAAGGGTCGCGAGGGCTGCTGGATTCAAGGCTTCGACGGGCGGGCCCTGGCAGACGACGCTCCGGTTGAGACACAGGGCTTGCTGCGCGTATTGGTAGACCACGCTGAGATCGTGGGAGATTAGCAGGAGGGCCGTTCCACGCTCGATCTGAACCCGGTGAAGAAGGGCGTAGATGTTGTCTTCGAAGCCGGCGTCCACACCAGCCGTTGGTTCGTCGAGCAGAAGCACGTCCGGGTGCGGCAGCATGGCCCAGGCGATCAACAGTCGCTGCGTCTCTCCGCCGGACAATTCTCCGAGGTTCTTCTGCAATATGCTCCGGTCAAGACCCAACAAATTTAGCTCGTGGTCTAAATGACCGATGAACGCCGCGCTCGGTCGCCAAAAGTTTGGCGATTGCCGCAGAAAGAACTCGAGCGCCGTGATTGGCGCGGATCGTTCAACAAGATCACGCTGGAAGAAATCATGACGATCGGGGAGCGCAATCGCTACATCATCGAAGGTTTGCCACTGAAGACCTACGAGTGTTCGCAGATTACCGACGACTACTCCACGCTAATTCTGGCGACGGAGGAGGGATTGGCGAAGCTAGGTGTGAGCCGCGCGGACGCGGTGGAGATCGCCGGCTATGCGCAGGCCACCGACCCCCTGCTCACCGCAGGACGCGACGTTCTGCATCCCGCGGGAGCCTACAAGGCAATGCACAAGGCCTATGAAATGGCCGGAGTGACACCGGCGGACGTGAACGTGGCCGAGGTGCATGACTGTTTTACGGTGATGGGCGCAATCGGCACCGAAGTGATCGGCAAGGCCAAGCCCGGCGAGGGAGCAAAGTACTGGGTGGAAGGCAAGGCGAGTCCTGACGGCGAGTGCGGCATCAATCTCTCCGGCGGACTGATCGCCAGGGGGCACCCGGTTGGAGCCACTGGCGTTGCCATGCTGTCAACGTGCTTCCATCAACTGATGGGGCGTGCACCGCGAGATTTGCAGGTGAAGAATGCAAATGTAGCGGCTACATTTAACATTGGGGGCACCATTTGCGCATCGGTGTGTACAGTGCTCAAGCGATAGGATGCGGGTGGCACAGGCCTATCCAGTTGCCTTTGCGCGGGCGCATCACGTGCCGACAGTTAAGCTGTAAAGCGAGTGAGCGCTGCAATCCTCCTGACCGCGGGGCTCATGATCGTTTTAGATGAGCTATTTCCACAGTAGGCGGACCCGATCCTGTTTTTCCACCTAAGATCCCTCCTCTCTCTTCGAGAGCTTCCGCCTGGATCAGAATTGTGCAAGTGGAACAGTACATCTCGGGCCATTCTCTTCCACACCTCTGGCACACGTGTTTTTCAGCACCTTTGTTCTCGCCCATATTACCTCCTTTCGGAATCATCCAAGGTACCCTGGATATTCCAACCTGCCATGCGCACGCCTCAATACTCTAAGTCGGCAGCCTCCGACTTGCGAACGGACGTTGTTGGTGCCGAACTCTTCGGGCCCCGCGAAATCGCCACCCACTGGTCCTGTGCGAAAAGTTTTTTGGTAAAAAAAATAGTGTAGGATCGCCAACGATTTGATGAAGATGCGCGACGTGGCAAGCGGCTTGTAGCGTCCGTTAACATCGGACACCTCAGGCGCACCAATGTACAACCAATACCCGGCCTGGGCTGTGACCGCGGTCACGGGTGTTTGCCCACACGAATACAAGCGGAGGCGGTAACCTGCGGCCTCGCCGTAGTCTTGACGGTGTATGATGAAAGCCCGTGTGCCTGCTTTGGCCCGCACAAAACAACGGCAACAGCTTGCTGCGGACAGTCCATGCAAACATCCTCGCGCCAGTTCGAATTCGAAGACTTCGAACAAGTTTTGTCTTCTTTCATTGGTAGCGACGCATCCCTCGCGGAACGCATCAGTGCCATCATAGCCGCACTGCGGAGCCCCATCGGGCCGCAGCTTCGAGAGCTAGTGGGAAAGTGGGCTCTCCAAATCATGCCGGCAGAAGCTTTTGTTCCTGACGCATACGCGCAATGGCGCCCCCTAGTTGAAGAGGCCCTACGATTTATTCTGTTGCGGCTATCCGATGCCCGCCTTGCTCCCAAGCTCATCGAGCAGATGGATCTTCCTCCGGGTACACCCACGGAAGTCCGTTTGCTGCGATTCATCGCGAAGACGCCGGGGCTCCAGAAATTGGGGCAGGTACTAGCCCGTAACCGGCACCTGAAACCCTCTTTACGAAAGGCGCTCAGCGAACTGGAAAACAGCATCTCCGATGTAACTGCAGCGGACATTCGCGCAATTATTACGGAGCAATTAGGTGGCCGGCTTCAGGACTGCGCAGTTGAGATCGCGCCCGACATCCTATCGGAAGCCAGTGTCAGCGCGGTTATGCGGTTCACCTGGCGGAATCCCGATAGTTGCGAACGTGAGCGAGGCGTTTTCAAGGTCTTAAAGCCCCATGTGCCGGGATGCTTTGCGGAAGACCTGGACCTATTGCAGCAACTTGGTATACACCTCGAATCCAGGCACCGCGAATATGGTGTTGCCGCTCACGTCCTCTCCGATACTTTTCTCGACGTGCAGCAGCTGCTCCAGCATGAAGTGGACTTCTCGCGTGAACAGGCGACCTTGTTGAGAGCACATGACCTGTATAGGGAGGTCCCTGGTGCTCGCACACCGCAACTCATTGCACAGCTGTGTGGGCCGAAAATTACCGCGATGACGGAGGAGGCCGGCGTGAAAGTTACGGACGCGGCAGCCCGCATGCCCGTGTGGCGCCGGGACCTCGTCGCCGACCAGTTGATCGAGACATTAATTGCCGTGCCCTTGTTTGCGTCGGTCAACAACGCGATGTTCCATGCCGATCCCCATGCCGGCAATCTGCTTTATGATGATCGCACGGGAGAACTAGCCATTCTCGACTGGGCGCTAACAGAGCAGTTGACCTATAACCAACGAAGGCATCTCGCTCTTCTGTTCATTATGATCGCTCTACGAGACGTGAAGGGCGTTTGCAACGAAATCCAGGCTTTGTCTGAGGCCGGATTCGGAGCCGATGGTCAACAGGAGCGGCTTGTTTGCGATTGCGTAACCAAGTTTATGGACCAAATACCATTGACTCACTTGCCAGATGCAATGGATGCCATTCGGCTGGTGGACCGCATTGCAATTGAAGGAGTAACTTTCCCAGCGCCGCTCCTTATGTTCCGCAAGGTGTTGTTCACACTGGACGGCATCGTGCACGAGATCGCGGGGCCACGCAGTTCCATGGAGTTCACTCTTACCCACTACGTTTTGCAACGCTGGACAGAGAACTGGGGAATGTTTGGATCGCCGCTCTCCCCAGCAGACTGGCTTGCGGTGCAGTCGAGCGCGCTGCTTTATGGCAGCCGATTGTGGACCCAGTGGGCAAGGGACTTGTGGTCCAACCAACAATCGCCAACACAGAATTATTAGGGCTTGAATTCCTTTGCATTGTAGTTTGTGGTTGCCGAGATCTACGTCCAGCGAAAGAATCGCACCGTAATGAAGAATGAAATCGCACCTCAAAGGCAGATCACCGCGACCAGCGCGGCTACCACCCGAGAAGCAGCCTCAGACGCCCCGAAGGCATAATCGACTCAGGTAGGTGTTCCAAAGCACCTCCCCAATCACCTCCTTCAAACAAAACAGGAACGATCCTGTTTTGTCGAGCCTTCGGTGTTAGTCCGTAATCCCCGAACAAAGACAGTTTGGGGAATCTATGGAATAGACCCGCTTATAGAAGGATCCGCTGGAGTCACACGCACCGGTGATATCCGTCGCATCGGTTTTTTGCTTGGCGGAACAATATACGCGATTAAGCAGCGCAGCCGTGATTCCAACGAATCGCACGCGTTGCAAGAAAGAGGCAATCCGATGAAAAAGTTCGCAGGAGTTCTCGCAGCTATATTGATCTGCTCCGTCGTGGCTTTTAGCCAGGAGGGGCGCCATTATGGACCGCCGCCGAACCCTGAGGATGAGGTTGGCGGTGGCTACATTCCCAGCCACGGTCCCGAGCCGGCGCAACATCCCACTCCAGCTCCCAAGGCAGAGAGAGGGCCGGCGATCCACGAGAAGCAAGGCCATCCCGAAGCGCCGCACGTGCACGCCAACAATCAATGGATCGGTCACAATACAGGCACGAACGACCCCAATTATCATCTTGACCACCCTTGGGAGCATGGACATTTCCCTGGTGAAATCGGCCGCGGACACATCTGGCGTCTTGCCGGAGGTGGTCCTATGCGCTTCTGGTTCGGCGGATATTTCTTCAGCGTCGCACCGTACGATTTCGACTACTGCACCGGCTGGGACTGGGCGACCGATGACATCGTCCTCTACAACGATCCGGATCACGTCGGCTGGTATCTTGCCTACAACGTCCGCATCGGAACCTACGTCCATGTGATGTATCTCGGAACCTAGCGGTCTTGGTCCCGCCGGGCGTTGTTCCCCGCGCTACTATTGAGAAGGTTGAGGCGCAGCATCTCCTTGTGCTCCGAATGCCGGCATCCCAGTCTTGGGCATGGCAGAACGGCACGACATCGATTAGGCCCTATAGATGCTCCGATGCAGAACTCCCCTACCTCATCCTCAGGACATTTTGGCCACCATAACGAGTCTCCATACCTGTGGTCTTGATGTCCGTTGTGGTGTCCGTTGACGTTCAATTTCCATGCGCTAATCTGCATCTCGATGCAACGCAGGCAATACTTTAACCTCTAGATGCGGGGGCGCCGGCGTGGCGGCCTGGCGGGCACGCTTAGAACGACAGATTGATGATCCTGTTGTCACTTTGCGCTTGTTTGTTTTCCTGTTGCGCTTGCTGGTTTTCCTGGAGTTTCGGTTCGAAGGAAAGTTTCTCCCCGTCGGTGGCCGTTACTTCCTGGTTCCAGGCCAGGTATCGCGGCAGTTTCAGTTCCAGGGTATGTTTGCCGACCGGCAGGCGCACGACTGCCGGGGTGCGGGCAATCGCCTGATGATCGACGAAGAGCATGGCTCCCTGAGGGCTTGAGGTGATGTGCAGAATGGCTCCATTGCGGGTGGAGAGCTTCTGGCCGTCTGAGGAAGTTTGTTTCCGCGAACTCGCCGCAGAGTCCGCAGAGCCAGTATTGGCGAGCGCGTCCCCAAGCCGCTTCCCAAGCGCATCCGTGGCATTGGCCACGCTGCCTGCCGCCTTGGAAATTCCAGTTGACGAACTTGAGGCCACCCCGCTGTATTCGATCATCGTCTGACTCCAAGCGGCGGTGCAGAGAAGCGCGACGAGAGCGATGATCCATGACAGTATCCGGCGCATATCTTTGGCCCTCTTGACGTTCTTACAAGCAGATCTCTGAAAGCGGCTGGAAGTCGTGAGCACTCCAGCCAGACACTCCATTGGATTCCACAACTCAGCAGGAGGTTTTCTCGGCACAGCCACGCGGCACTCACGGCGGCTTAAGTATTGTCCTGCTCCGGCCGATAATTTCCTTGGATAAAACATCCGCGCCGGGAGTGAGAAGGAACGATGTTGCCAATCCCGCAATCCGGACAACGGACGCGGATACCGGGCCAGATGCCGGCAGGAGGAGAGACGCGTTTCATCGCCCGCCAGCCGATTCTGGATCGCAAGCAGAAAGTGTACGGCTACGAACTGCTGTTTCGCTCCGGGGCCAACATTGCCTTCGCGGATGTGGATTGCGAGAGCGCGGCGCAATCCACGATCGACCTTTCGCTGCTGCTGGGCGCCGAGTCGTTTACGGAGGGGCTGCCCGCATTCATTAACTGCACGCGTGAGTCGCTCTGTTCGGGCATCGTAGGCACCTTGCCGAAAGACCTGGTGGTTCTGGAGATTCTGGAAGACGTTCCCGCCGACGAAGAGACGCTGCGCGCCTGCCGGCGGCTGAAAGAGGCAGGGTATCGCATTGCGCTTGACGATATTGTCTCCACCGAAGAGCGGCTGGCTTTGTTTGAGTTTGCCGACATTATCAAAGTGGATTTTCTGCTTACCAGCCCTGCACAACAGGAGGCGATTGCCCGGCGTTTTCGGAGGCGTGGGGTTCGTCTGCTGGCGGAAAAGGTGGAGACGCATGAACAGTTCCAAGCCGCGCTGAAGATGGGATACACGCTCTTTCAGGGATACTTTTTCTGTCGTCCGGTGACCATGGCGGCCAGGGATCTGCCCAGCGCGCACCTGGGATACCTGGAGATTTTGCGTAAAGTGTATGAGCCAGAAGTGGATCTTTCGGCCATTGAGCGCGCCATCCGTGAAGAGCCGGCACTCTGTTACCGGTTGCTGCGCTACCTGAACTCAGCGGCCTTTGGGCTTAGCCCGGTGCGCTCGATTCTGCACGCTCTGAATATGCTTGGCAGCGACCGGCTGCGGAAGTGGGTGTCTCTGGTTGGGGCGATCAGCCTGGCAGGTCCTCAATCCGCTGAATTGATCCGGATGGCCCTGGTGCGTGCGCGCTTCTGCGAGATCTTCGCCGAGCATCTGGAGTTGCCGGCTACGGATTACTTTCTCACCGGACTGTTCTCGCTATTGGACGCGATACTCGACCGTCCGCTGGCCCAGATCATGGAGCATATTCCGGTCTCGCAGCTCTGCCGCGACGCATTGTCCGGGGTGCCGAACGAGCCAAGGGCCATGCTGGAGGTTGCCATCGCGAGCGCCGGCGGCGACTGGGAACTGCTGCCGCAACTTTGCGAGCAGGCAGGTTGCACTGAACTGGAAGTGTGCCGCTGGCAGATTGAGGCGCAACGATGGGTTCGCACGATGATGGCGATAAAGACCGGGTCTCTCCGGCCGATCCAATAATCCCGAAAAAAAAGTGCACTGGATGCGGCGGGTCATTCGCAGGGGAAGCCATGCGGGTGATGCCGGCTGCGAGCATGATCCCGAGTTGTAAGGAGGATTCCGTTGGAAAAGCGCCGGAGCCGGGGCCGGCCAGCGGACGGTGCGACATAGTTTTAATTACTATTTTTTTTTATTGGATCGTGCCACAATCTGTTTTCGGCTGAAAGACACCTAGTTCTGAATCGAACATCATCTCCATGAAAAACAAGAGTTAGTAGATTTCTACTTTCTGCAGAAGGATCCACGCGAATAAGAGGAGCTCCGGTTGCCGTGTATGACGCCATACGGAGTGAACAATCGTTGTATTGCTGTACAGACCCCGGGGATACGGAGTGGATTGCGTGAGAGTGAGACGACTCGATGGGATCGTCGCCGCCGGCGCATTGGTTCTGGCGCTTTTGGCAGGCTCAGGTTTTGCACAGACCTCGAAAGGTTCGATCGGGGGAACGGTCACCGATGCCAGCGATGCGGTCATCGTTGGGGCATCGGTAACGGCCAAGAACAACGATACGGGCGAGCGCCGCAGCACGACGACAGGAGCCAATGGGCAATACCGCATCGATGCGGTCGAGCCCGGCAGCTACGCCATGGCCTTCACGGAGACGGGCTTTGCTCCGCTGACGCTGGATAAGGTCACGGTGCAGGGATCGGTTGTAACCAGCGTCAACGCCAAGCTAAGAGTCAGTGGCACGGCGCAGACCGTGGTGGCCGCCACGAACTCGGCGGTGCAGACGCAGAATGGCGAAATCAGCCAGACGATCAGCCGCGCCGAAGTGCAGGACATTCCCTACGACAGCTTGAACCCCTACGCGCTGGCGACCACGCTGCCCGGCGTGAGCACGGTGACCAGCGGGCTAACCTTCACCGAGGGCGTCGCTTACTCCTCGAATGGGGAACGTCCCCGTGGCAACAACTTTTTGATTGAGGGACAGGACAACAACGATGCGGGCATCCACGGCCAGGGGCTACAGCCGGAAAACGTCGAGGCGGTCCAGGAAGTCACGGTGCTGCTGAACTCCACCTCGGCGGAGTACGGCCACGGCGGCGGGGCGATTGCGAACCTGATCTACAAGAGCGGAACCAACAACTTTCATGGAGCGGCATGGGATCGGTTGTCGAACTCTTCGCTGGACGCCAACGACCACGCCAATGTGCTGGCCGGACTTCCCAAGAACAAATACCGGGAGAACATCTTCGGCTTCGATCTGGGCGGTCCGGTGAAGAAGGACAAGCTGTTTTTTTTCACCTCCTACCAGTGGGACAACTACCGCTCGTCGGCCAACGGAGGAGATTTGATTCTTCCCTCGGCGGCCGGATACGGCGTGCTCGAGCAGTATGCCTCGAACCCGCGGATTGCTGCGATGCTGGCAGCGTATGGCGGACTGAAAGGTGATCCAACGCGTTCGGGCGCTCCGGCGCCGATTCCGCTGGGAGTGGACCCTGCAACCGGAGATCGCGGCGTGGTTCAGGTGGGCCTGTTCAACCGGACCGGCGTGCCGCTCGAGTACAACTCGCCGGAGTTTGACGCCAAGGGCGATTACCTCGTCACGAGGAACGACACGCTGGACCTGCGCTACGTTCGCACCAGCTTCAGCACGCCTTACGATTTCTTCAATTTCCCCAACAACCTTCCCGGCTTCGATTCCGACCAGAGTGGAGTTTGGCAGAACGCCGGCATTGCCTACACCCACATCTTCACTCCAACGCTGCTCAACGAATTTCGCGTTTCCTATGGCCGCATGGGGCTTTCGTTTCTGCCGCGGGCGGACAACGTTCCGGCAGCCAGCCTGGCGACCATCTCTGTCGCCGGGATTCAAGGGTGGGGCGCCAATCAATCGATTCCCCAGGGCCGTCTTCACGACACCTACCAAGTGCAGGACACGGTGAGCTGGACCACGGGCAAGCACTTCCTCAAGATGGGGGTTGATTTCGCCGACATCCGGGTGCGGGATGTTATCCCATATAACACACACGGACTGATCAGCTACGCGCCCGGCGGCGGGTACCAGGCTTTAGGCAATTATCTGGACGACTACTCCGGCGGGACCGCAACGGTGAGCCAGACCTTCGGCAGCCCGATCATCCATGCCAGCCTGCCCTCGCAGAACTACTTTTTCCAGGACTCCTGGAAGGCGAGGCCGAACCTGAGCGTGGACTTTGGCCTGCGCTATGAGTACAACGGCAGCCCCGCGAACCAACTGCGGTACCCGGCGATCAGCTACAACAACCTGGCCTGTTACCTCTGCGTCGTCAAGGAACGACCGGACAAAGAGGATTGGGGTCCGCGCTTCAGCTTCGCCTACGCGCCAAGTTTTTGGAAGGGGTTGCTGGGCGACGGCAAGACGGTGGTTCGCGGGGGCTTCGGCATCTTCTACGACGGGCTGTTCACCAACATTCTCGACAATACGCAGGCGACCTCGCCCAACTCGGTGGCCTCGGCGATTACGAATGTCGGGAGCAAGACACGGGGCGTCGCCAACTGGTCCACGTATTTTTCGCATCTCTCCACCGCACCCAATCCGGGTGCAACCGAGGAGAGTATGGCCGCTCACCTATTGTCGCCGGAGATTCTGCAGTGGAACTTCAACATCCAGCGCGAGCTGCCGGGGAAGTTCATGATGGAGATCGGCTACGTGGGCACGCGCGGCGAACACCTGTTCGCCAACACCTTTGCCAACCCATTCCTTCCCAATGGCTCGCGGCTGATCCCCACGCGCGGAGACATTGAAGTTCGCGACAACAGCGGCGACTCGATCTATCACGCGTTGCAGGCGCAGGCGGACCGGAAGTTTTCCCGCGGGTTCCTGCTGCGCGCTTCCTACACGTTTTCCAAGATGATCGACGACTCCTCAGAGATCTTTACCCCCGGCGCCAACATGAATGGTGTGCTCAGCACCTGGTCCAGCTATCCGGTGGTGCAGTATCCGACGCCTCGGGGAACGAATGACCGCTCGGTCTCGGACTTCGATCACCGGCACCGTTTGAGCATCACCTACATCTACGAGATTCCCAAGCTGAGGACGGACAACTCGCTTAGCCGGGAAGCAGGATACGTGCTGAATGGCTGGCAGATCGCCGGCACCACGGCGTTCCAGTCCGGCACACCCTACAACGTGGAGACCGGCTTTGACAGCAACGCCGATGGCGTACTCAACGACCGTCCGAGCCTCGGCAATCCTCATGCTCCGCTGGCCAGCTATGCATTCACCGGCGACTGGGATGGCCTGTCGCCCAACATTCTCTGCGATGGACCGACGCTATGGTTTTCTCCCACCGGCCAGTGCACGGTGGTCTCTCCCAGCCAGGTTCACTGGATTGTTCCCTCCAGCGGACAAGGGAACGTAGGACGCAACTCTCTGATTGGGCCCTGGTATACCTCGTGGGCCTTCAGCCTGACGCGCACTATTCAGGTTCATGAGAGCCAGGCTCTGCAGATCCGCGCTGACATATTCAATCCCTTCAACCAGACTCACAAGGACGGCGACGGGTATTGGCCGGACATGCAGCTGGTCACGGGCGTTGTCCCTGCGGGTTCGGCCTCGGCCTCGACGTTCGCGGATTTTTCCACCTCGCAGCATGGCGGACGCACGATCCGCATGCTGCTCAAGTACAGCTTCTGACCGGGGAGTTCCGGCAGGCAGGTAAACGGGCGCGACACTGCGGAAGCGGCCTCATAAATGGATTGAGGCGTCTGAAGGGCATTTCCCTCAGCGGCTAAAGCCGCCTGGAATGAGCCTTCCTTGCGGCACGACTGAAGTCGTGCCCTTTCAAAACCGATTTATGAGGTCGCCTCTAGACTCCCAGCCGTTCCGATTCCGTAACAATCGCCGGAAGTTCAGGAGACCATCCACACTTTTTATATCTTTCCAGTAACGCGACAGGGTAACTCCTTTTGCGAGGCCCCGGTGCGTCCATTTCCCTCGGAGCGCGCAGCCATAAGACGCGCCAGCCGACGGAGCCGGACAGCGGCCAGCGGCGTAGGTCCTCAAGGAGCAACATGGGTGTATCCGCTGTGTTACACGTCAAAACGCTCCGAGGGGGAGCGCAGAGCAAGCTGCTGTACGCTTCCGACGGCAATCTGTACGTCGTAAAATTCCAGAACAATCCGCAGGGCAGGCGCGTTCTGGCCAACGAGCTTCTGGCAACGACTTTTGCCCACGCGCTGGGCTTGCCGGTGCCCGCGTTCGAGGTGATTGACGTGCCGCGGGAGCTGATTGAGGCCACGCCGGAGCTACGCATCGACCTTGCCCGGCACAGTCTGCCGTGCCTGCCGGGGCGGCAGTTCGGCTCCCGGTATGTGTTGCCGTCGCTGACCTCCGGACAGGTTCTCGACGCGCTACCGCAAAGTCATCTGCCCAAAATCCGCAACCTGGATGCGTTCCTGGGCATGCTGGCCTTCGACATCTGGACATTCAACAGCGACAACCGCCAGGGCGTTTTCTATAAAAATCATTCGCAGCGGAAATACACGGTTGCGTTCATCGATCATGGCTACTGCTTTAACGCTCTGAAGTGGAACTTCCGGGATGCGGCGCTATGGGGAATCTACGTGGACCCGCACGTTTATGCCTCGGTGGCGGGATGGGATTCGTTTGAGCCATGGCTGTCGCGGATTGAAAACCTGGACGAGACGTTTCTGTGGTCATGCGCCGCGGCTGTTCCCTTGGAATGGTATGAGGACGCCCCGGGAATGATGCGATTGATCGAGCGGCTGGCCAAGCGCAGAAAAAGAGTGCGAGAGCTGGTGGATGACCTGCGCAAATGGCCGCAGAATCCTTTTCCGAACTGGCATTTCCCGATGCTGCCGGTCAGCCCCGGCGCTTGCAGACGGTCACAAAGCGCTGCCCAACTGCTCGGTGAGCTGAGGTGCGGAAATCTGGCATAGCTGGCAGACCGCCATCGTCAATTTCTCGTACTGGGCGGCTGCCAGAGCCGCATAGCGCGAATCAGCGATGCGATGGAGGCGAAAAAAATGCAGGACCCTCACTTGTAAGATCGTAAGATTTAGGGACATGCACTCGTGCCGGATCATGCTGACGGCGGCGCAGAGCTGCGGGTCGGCCGGGGCATCGGTGCGCCCGCTCTGGCCGAGGAAGGCGAGAACCGCCGTCAGATTGCCCTTTATGTGCGCAAGCTCGGCGTCCACGTTCTCCGGAATATCGGATTGAAGCTGGTCAAGCTCGATATGTTCCAAGTCTTGAATTAATTGCTGGAATGAAAAGGCTCCGGCATTCTTATTAAGCATCGCGCTCTCCTCCGAGATGAAGATTCCACTGATTGGCTCCTTGAGACTGCTTGGCGGGCTGCCTCTTGACCTCCAGCGACTCGATCAGGACTACATACTGGCTGAGCACAGCCGATAATCTGCGTACTTCCTCCATGGTTGGCACCGTGCGAGGCACCTCTGCGTGCGCAAACGAGTATGTCCATACCGAACAGGCACCCATAAACGCCAGCATGTCGAGCGGCCAGATGTAACTGTTCAGGTACAGGCCGAGCTGGGATGTCATGGTAACCACCGCTACGTCCACTGATAGGTAGAAAAAGAATCCGACGACGATCCCATACACGCGATGATTCCAGGGGATGCCTAGGCACAGGGAAAATGCGGTGAGCATCGCGAAGATGCCCCAGAGAGCCCATGACATTCCCTGATCGATCGCCCTAAGAAGCAACATCCATTCCAATGGCTGCATGCCGGGGAATTTCCAGGTGAACATGGCGGCCAAGGAGGCGACACTAAGCGAGGCCAACACAAAGTTGCCCAGTGTTCCGCGGGGAAGAGCGTCATAAGGACGAAAGATAATCTGAACCACCTCAAGCACCACCGCGATGAGAAGCACAAACTGAATTCCGTATGTCCCCCATCTCAGTAAAGCGTATGCCGCCTTGCCCATCGAGGCGAAGTACACATAGAGAAGCAAGGACGAGCGAAGAACACAAAAAACAATGAACGACGTGAAGGCAGCATTCTCCCGCCAGGCTCTGCGCCGGAAGAGCAGGAGCATCAAGATCGCTTCGGCGGACACCACTAGTGCCCATATTGCGATATACAGCGGCCGGCTGAGCAAACTCATTGGCCGCCTCTCCGCACCGGGAGGCGGCCAACCAGAATTAGCGCAGCGTTGCGATCAACTCTGCCGGAGCAAAGCCCGGACCGCCCGATCCCGGAGGCCCATCGGGATCTCCGCCGCAGCAGGACGAGATCGTCGCCGCAGACAGAGCGGAGTGAAGCGTGCTGGCTGAGACCGGAGCAAAGCCCGGACCGCCCGATCCTGGAGGCCCATCGGGATCTCCGCCGCAGCAGGACGAGATCGTCGCTGCAGACAGAGCGGAGTGAAGCACGTGGGCCGAGGCCGGAGCAAAGCCCGGACCGCCCGATCCTGGAGGTCCATCGGGATCCCCGCCGCAGCAGGACGAGATCGTCGCTGCAGACAGAGCGGAGTGAAGCACGTGGGCCGAGGCCGGAGCAAAGCCCGGACCGCCCGATCCTGGAGGTCCATCGGGATCCCCGCCGCAGCAGGACGAGATCGTCGCCGCAGACAGAGCGGAGTGCAGTGTGCTGGCCGAGGCCGGAGCAAAGCCCGGACCGCCCGATCCTGGAGGTCCATCGGGATCCCCGCCGCAGCAGGCCAGGGTTGGGGTCGGCGTTGCGGACGAGACGTGGTGAGGCGTGCTGGTGGATGCGCTGGCAGACGCGCTGAGAGACACGCTCAGGATCAGCGCGGTTCCCAGGGCAGTGAGGATGGAAAGTCTCTTCATGGAAGCTCCGACTCGGCTTGGTGCCGTAGTCGGAGCCTAGCTCTGGCGAGCTTTTACGAGACGGAATCTGAAATTCGATACGAATCCGGAACAAGCCTTGCTCGTTCCCGATTTTGTTGAGCATCCCAGTGGACACGCTAAGCGGATGAATGTGCAGGCAAGTGCGCGAAGTCATGGGTTCAACTCCTCCCGCGCAGTTGCATGGCGACACCCACGACCTCTCCCACCACCTCGGCTTCTTGCGGATGGCGATAGATCCGCACCGGTTCGGGAGAAAGTGGATGAGGTTGCAGGATCAGTTGACTATCCTGCAGGCGGCACCAGCCACACTTGTAACCGCTCCGGGTTTCCAGAAAATAAATTGGCCGATCGGCCTCGGCTTTCCATGTGCCTTCCAGTACCTTGTCTCTGGATTCATCAATCTGAATGAAGGAACCGGGAGGCAGGAGCGGGGACATGGTTAGATCCTCTGTGCCAATGTAGGCGTAGGTGAAACGGACACTTGCGAACTGGGAGAGGTATGCGAAAGGCACCGCTCCCCACTGTTGGATGATTCGTCCCAGGTTCTGGGTGCGGGCTGGATCGAAGGCCGAATCTTCAACAACCGGTATTTTTGCAGTGCCGGTCGCGTTGAGGGTTTCGATGCAATGAGTATTGGGTAATGTTGCAACCGCCAGATCCCCCGCCATCTCATCCAGGTTCATCCCGTACCAGTCAAGGATCTCGCGGATATCGCGACGGTAGGTGACGGCCAGGGAATAAATGCGGTAGATGCTAGGCACTACCTCTTTATTTTCAATGTCAGACAGGCGGCTGAGAGGAATTGCGTGCGCACTGTTGCCACGCTTGGCCGCGAGGCGGCCGGTGGCGGCTTCGACGTCACGAACTGTTAGACCAAGCTGCTCGCGGAGAAGACGCAGCCTTTTGCCGGGATGCAAGTCTCATTTCCTCGGAGAAAATGGCGGTATTCCCAGGAAATAAGGGCGGGCGAACTCCCGAACTGGGAATAATTGCCAGAGGATATGGTACCAAAATATATGCATGCCGAGAGAAATGCACTTCAGAATGAGCACTAAGGTAATCAAATTGGCAGCCAACGGCAGCAGAAGGCGGGCGGTGTGGCATGAAAAAACAAGCGGATCTCGGCCCGGCTTACGTCCTTGGGAGCGGCGTGGCGTGGAGGAGCCAGGCGAGGGCAGCCAGCAGCGCAGCAAAGTAGATTTGCACGGCAAACGCGCCGGCGGCGGGAATCGGCTTGCGGAAGAGCTGCCAGGCAAAGCCCGCAGCCAGCAGAAGCAGCACGAGTTGCCCGCTCCACCAGAAGAGCAGGACGCTGACGGCCAGCAGGCTGATGCGTCCCAGGGTGTCGAGCGGCTTTACGGCGGAAGCCCCATCCAGCATCCAGACCGGAATGAGGTTGAGCAGGTTAAGCCAGGCCCCGGTGTGGGCCAATGCAGCCCATAAAGGATTGCCGGTGTGCCAGAAGAGAGCCGCGGCAATCCAGGCGGCCAGCAGTCCGGCGGCAGGTCCGGCCAGCGAGATCAGGGCACGCACCTCGGTGGAGACTCCCAACGCCTGCCATTTGACGTAGGCTCCGACGCCGGGGAGAAAGACCGGCATTTCGGCGGGAAGGCCGCGGCGCTTGACTTCGACGAAATGTCCCATCTCGTGCAGCAGAATCATGCAGGCAAAGCCGATGCCGAACCAGGCACCGAAGAGCGCCCAGTAGATTCCGAGAAAGGCTGCAAAGCTGAACAGGAACTTGAGCTTGAAGAGCGCCAACAACAGGGTCTTGAGCTTGGCCAGCAGCACCGCCAGGGGTGCCAGCGGCCCCAGGCGCTTGGCCCATGGACGCTGCGGTTTCTCGGGCGGAGATGCGGGAATCTGCTCAGACTGAGGCAATGGCTGCATCGCTTAGTTCATTCCGCAGCCACCGCCGCCGCAGGAGCCGCCGGGCATTCCGCAGGGTAGTTTGGGAGCGGAAGCGGAGGATTTATCCGTGCCATGCGCGGCAAAGGTGGAAAGCTGCTGCTCCAGCTCCGTGCTCTTGCAGGCCGGGCACTCCGACTGCTTGGAACCGTAGACGATGGCTTCAAACTTATTGCCGCAACCCTTGCAAATGTATTCGAAAATCGGCATCACACCCTCCGCATCCGCCGCGCGGGCACCTTCGGCAACCGCCCAGGCGGAACTGATACATTCATTATAAGGGTGCAGCCTGCCCTGGGAAACCTCATGCACGGTACGGAACTCATCTCCCATCCTCCCAACTCCGCGCGCGTGGTGAATGATTTTGTGCCGCGCCGCTGCTTGGGCGGCGGCCATGCCCAGACGATTGCCGGAAACTTTCTGCGGCGGGCCAACGGACTGCCCGCACCGGTTGAGCGGCTCTGCGAGATTGAGCCGGGGGTGCAGATTTTGTGCGAATGCCACTGGCAGCCGGAGCGGCAGGCAAGGCTGACGCTGATCATCGTGCATGGGCTGGAGGGCTCCAGCAAATCGCGCTATGTGATCGGAACCGGCAGCCGGGCCTGGCGGCAGGGCTGGAACGTGGTGCGGATGAACATCCGCGGCTGCGGCGGCACCGAGCATCTTTCTTCGACGCTTTATCACTCCGGCCTCTCGCAAGACGTGGAGAAACTGGTAGCCGAATTGACCGGAAGCGAGGGTTTGCGCAGGGTGGCGCTGGTGGGCTTTTCGATGGGCGGCAACCAGGTGCTGCGCGCGCTGGGACGGTGGGGGACGCAGGCTCCGCAGGAAGTGGTGGCCGCGGCGGTGGTTTCGCCCTCCTGCGACCTGGCGCTTTGCGCAGACCGGATTCACCAACCGTCCAACAGAATCTATGAGTGGTGGTTTCTGCAATCGCTGCGCAGGAGCTTCCGCTGCAAGGCCGCGCTCTGGCCCGGCCATTTCGATCCGGCGCTGCTGAAAGGCGTGCGCTCGGTGCGGGACTTCGATGATCGCATCACGGCGCGCTACATGGGCTTTGCCGGCGCAGCCGATTACTACGACAAGGCCAGTTCCTCGCACGCGCTGGAGCGGATTGCGGTTCCGACGCTGGTGATTCACGCCGACGACGATCCGTTCGTTGTGATGTCGGACGAAAGCCAGCGCAAACTTGAAACCAATCCGTATGTGACGTTCTTGCATACCAAACATGGCGGGCACTGCGCCTTCATCTGCGAGCCGGGCAAGGATGGCATCGACGATGGCCACTGGGCCGAGCGCAAGATCGCAGAGTTCTTGATACAACTGGACACCGCGCAATTAAAAACCACGGGGAGCCGCTGAATGGAAGCAGATTACAGCGTGGAGCTGGGACCGTCGGCGGCCGCGCTGGAGTTGCCCTGGGCGGATCCGGAAGGGCACTTGCATTATGTGGAACTGCGTGGCGCGGGCGGCCTAACCACGTGCAACCTCGACAGCATCGAAGAGGCGCAACGCTTCCCTGCTCTGCGGAAATTTTTGGTCGATGTGAACTCGCATCCGAGCGCGTGGCAGAGCGTGAAGTGCGATGCGTGGGCGGACGAAACCGGGGTGGAGGAGAATCTCTACCACGCAGCCTACACGCAGAGCAGCTATGTGGACCTGGTTCTGGCGGAGCCGACTGCGGCGTTGCGCGATTGCCTGGAGACACACCGGAAGCTGGCAAACCAGATGGCGCAAGCACTCGAAGCTGATGAGAGCCTTGAATCGGTTGCCGAAATCGTGGTGCGGCGCTGTTATTTTCATCGGGAATTGAGCCTGGAAGAATCCGACGCCGGCTACTGCCTTACGCTGTTCCTCACCGGCTATGGAACTTCTCCGGATAATGCCGTGGCTTGCTGGGAACGCACGCTGGAGTTCGCCGCCGAATGTTTACTCAATCTGCGGCCGCCAGAAGTGGACGCGTAAAAAAAGAGGAACTCGGCTAAAATGGAGTGGAGCGCCAGCTCAACTCCCGTGGGAGCGTAGCTCAGTTGGATAGAGCATCTGCCTTCTAAGCAGAGGGTCGCAGGTTCGAGTCCTGCCGCTCCTACCATTAATTCTCGGTATCACGATCACATTTACTCCGAATCAGCGGGCGTTTGCAAGGGCGCTCGTTTCTCGGCTTCCGAGATCATCGCCTCCAGGCTCACGCGGATGCCGTCAGCCCAGAAGGTTTCGTCGGTGGGATCCAGGCCGAAGGGTTGAAGGAGTTCGAAGACATTTTTCGTCGCACCGGAACGGAGCAGGTCGAGATAGAGCGGTTCAAACTGAGCGCCGAGGCGCGCTTGCTGAGCGTACAGGCTCTGCGTCAATAGTTCGCCAAAGGCATAACCGTAAACGTAGAAGGGCCGGTGGAAATGCGAGATATACGCCCACAGATGGCTGGCGTCTTCATAGGTGAACACCTCGCCATCCTCTCCGTATAACTCTTTGGCGGTAGTCAGCCACAGGGCATCGAGCTCTTCCACGGAAAGTTTCTTTGGGTCATTCCATTCCGTATAGTCGGCGTTCATGCCGTGGATGCGGCGCTCGAAATTCGAAAATCCAATTTGCCGCACCACCGTGTTCAGCATTCCTTCGATCTTGCGGGTGATCAGCGCGAGCAGGGCGGGGTTGTCTGCTTTTTCAGCGAGCTGGGTGCGGAGAAAACTGAAGGTCGTCATTTCGCCGAAGACGGAAGCAGTTTCGCAGTAGGCGATGGGCGGCTGATACATGAGCGGTCCCTGCGCCTCGCCGGCCAGGATGCCATGCACGCCGTGGCCGAGTTCATGCGCCAGCGTCATCACGTCGTGATTCGATCCCAGGTAATTCAAGAACGTGTAGGATTGCGTCCGATTTCCGGGAAGGACGACGGAACAATTAAATGCACCTCCGCGTTTGCCTGGGGTCGCGGGAACGTCAATGTGTTTGGCCGCGATGGTCTTCTGAATGATGCCAGACAGCGTGGGGCTGAAGCTTTCATACGCGGCAAGAACCGTGGCGATTGCGTTGTCATACGGCACCACGGTGGTATCGGCGAAGGGCAATGGCGCGTTGCGGTCGCTCCACCGGAGGGTCTTGACGCCGAGCAATCCGGCCTTGAGACGATAGTAACGGCGGGCCAGCGGGCCGGCCACGTGGATTATGGCATTGTGCAGCGCATCGACGACCGCGTCGGGAATTCGGTTCTCCTTGTTCCTCGACTCCATGGGATTGCGGTAATGCCGTTCCTTGCGCTCTACGGCTCCCTTGCCCACGATTACATAGAGCGTCTGCGCGGAATACTTGGCGAAATATCCGCCCAGGCCGTCGTTGATCGCCTTTTGCACTTCGGCACGGACGAGGGCATCTTTCGAATTGGTGAGAATGTCGAGCATTTCGGTCAAGTTCTTCTTTTCGCCCTCGTGGTCGAATCGAAGATCCGCTTCGCACTCGTCAAAAAATTCATCCCATGAGGCCGGGCCGAACGGGCTGCGCTTGGTAAGAGCAGCTTCCACCGGTTCGCTCAGGAAGTGCGGCTTGAAGACCCGCTGATGCTCGATCCACGGCCGATGCCTTTCGACCACGCTATCGCTGGCGTACCATTTTTCAAGCGTCGCATCGTCGAGCGCCACGAGTTCTAATTCAAAGAACGTCAGGTACTCGCCCTGAACCTGGCTCATGGTCTGTTGCGCGGCGGCGATCGTGGCCTTCACCGTCTCATCGGTCACATCCAGACTTTGCTGGAGTGAGAGGTAAACCATGATCTTGCCCGCAAGCATGTCCAGCTCTGCATAGTCGGAGATTGCCCCACAGAGCCGCTCGGCGAGCTTGCCCTTGTAATTGGAGCTGAATTGCTCCGCCTGCTTGGCGAACTCGGCGATGTCGAGATCGATTTGCGGATCACTGATCCCAGAGTAGAAGGAGGTCAGATCCCAACGGACATTGCTAGCGGCGGTGTGATGACTGGACATGGCTGTGACCGGATGGTCCTCAAAAATCCAAATTGTAGCAGACCGGCGTTTCGTTGGATTTTCGCCCGCGAATTTTCTTCTCTTGCCAATCGCCATTCGATTTCCGCATAGGTGGACTAATTTCTGGACGAACCCCAGTAATGTTGAGTATCCTGCAGGATAGCTTCGCCCACCCGAGTACCCAGATCTCCCGGTTTATACGGAGTCCTAACCTATGTACAAAATTGTGGAAGCCCGCAGTGTCGGCTTCAAGATCAAGCAGTTCGTGATCGAGGCTCCGCGCATCGCCCGCAAGCAGCAGCCCGGGCAGTTCGTCATCATGCGACTGCATGAAAATGGCGAGCGGATTCCGCTGACCATCAAGGCCTCGGATCCGGAAGCCGGCACGGTCACCATCGTGGCGCAGTCGATCGGCAAGACGACCACGCTGCTGAACTGCCTGGAGACGGGCGACTACATTCTGGACATCGTAGGGCCGCTGGGCCATCCCTCGGAGATTGAAAACTTCGGCACGGTTGCGATTCTTGCCGGCAGCGTGGGCACGGCCATGGCCCTGCCCACGGCCCATGCACTGAAGCAGGCGGGCAACCACGTGGTCTTCATTGAAGGCGCGCGCAACACCGAGATGGTGGTGTTTGAGGACGAAGTCCGCCACGCCAGCAATGAAACCTACATCATGACCGACGATGGCAGCTATGGCGAACAAGGCCTGGTGACCAAGAAGCTGAATGACCTGCTGGCCGACGGGCCGCAAGATCGACTTTGTGCTGGCCGTGGGACCGGTGCCCATGATGCGCGCCGTCGCGCAGGTGACCATGCCGCTAGGCATCAAGACCATGGTGAGTTTGAACTCCATCATGGTGGACGGCACTGGCATGTGCGGCGGCTGCCGCGTGCTGCTGGGCAACACGAGCCAAGTTCGCCTGCGTGGATGGACCCGGAGTTCGACGCGTCGATGGTGAACTTCGAGGTACTGATGCAGCGCAATGCGATGTACCGCAGACAAGGAATGCGAATCGCTGAAGCGCTTTGAGGAGAACAAGGAAGAGGAAGTGGCGAAGGTGCGGGCACAGTTCGCCAACGAGGAGACGCACAATGCCTGAGAAAAATACTCTGCCCAACAAAGAGCGGATGAAGATTGCGCGCACCCACATGCCGGAGCAGGACCCGGAATTCGCAGCCGCAACTTTGAAGAAGTGAACCTGGGCATCTCCGCCGAGGACGCGCAGACCGAGGCCACGCGCTGCATTGGCTGCGGCAAGCCAGGCTGCGTGATGCAATGCCCGGTGGGCGTAAAGATTCGCGAGGTGGTGGACCTGATCTACGCGGGCGACTACCTGGCAGCGGCGGCCAAGATGCGCGAAGACAATGCGCTGCCCGCCATCACCGGACGCGTTTGCCCGCAGGAGAACCAGTGCGAAGGCGGATGCGTGCTGGGCAAGAAGGGCGAGTCGGTCGCTATCGGCAACCTGGAACGCTTTATCGCCGACTATGAGCGCAGCAGCGGACAGCTTGGGCTGCCCGCGATCTCTGCGCCCACGGGCAAAAGCGTGGCCATTGTAGGCAGCGGCCCAGCCGGGCTTTCCGCCGCCGGAGACCTGATCCAGAAGGGCCACCGGGTGCGCGTCTTCGAGGCGCTGCACGAGCTCGGAGGCGTGCTGGTCTACGGCATCCCTGAGTTCCGCCTGCCCAAGGCCATTGTGAAGGGCGAGGTGGAAAACCTGCGCAAGATGGGCGTGGAGTTTGAGACCAACGTCGTCGTCGGCAAGAGCGTGACCATCGACGAACTGATGCAGAACGAACACTACGACGCGGTTTTCGTGGCCACCGGCGCGGGGCTTCCCAAGTTCCTCGGAGTTCCCGGCGAGCACCTCAACGGAGTGTACTCGGCCAACGAGTTCCTGACCCGCGTAAACCTGATGCGCGCCTACCAGTTTCCCGAGGCCGATGAGCCGGTGTATGACTGCCGCGACCGCGATGTGATTGTGGTGGGCGGCGGCAACACCGCCATGGATGCGGTTCGCACCGCGCGCAGGCTGGGAGCCCGTAGCGCAACCCTGGTCTATCGCCGATCCGAGCAGGAGATGCCGGCGCGCGCCGAAGAGGTGAAGCACGCCAAGCAGGAGGGCGTGGAGTTCCGCATGCTGACCAACCCAAAGGAGTTTCTGGGCGACGAAAAGGGCTGGCTGACCGGAGCGCGCTGCGTACGCATGGAGCTGGGCGACGCCCGACGCCAGCGGACGGCGCAGCCCGGTGGAGATCAAAGGCTCGGACTTTATCCTGCCCGCCAACCTGGTCATCATCGGCGTGGGCACCACGGCCAACCCGCTGATCCAGAGCACCACGCCCGACCTGAAGACCACCTCACGCAATTACATTGTGAGCGATCCGGAGAGCACCCGCACCTCCAAGCGCGGCGTCTTTGCAGGCGGCGACATTGTGACCGGCGGCGCCACGGTGATTCTCGCCATGGGCGCGGGCCGCAAAGCGGCCTTGTCCATCCACGAGTACCTGACCACCGGGGTGTGGGAGACCACGCCGGCGACCAAGGCCTGAACCCGCAGATCCTGGAACCAGCAAATCAAGAAAAAAACGCCGCACACTCGATTGAGATGTGCGGCATATTTCGTGCAGTTCCATTCAGCAGACAATCACACGCAAACCATGCCCTTGCGGGCGAGGAAGTTCATGCAATGGAAACTGCCGGAATGGCCTCCGCAATTTCCTGAGGTACCTTGCCCACGGTCAACTGGCGGCCACCTTCCGCGGCCCAGCGCTCCAGCATCGCGATGGTGACCGACTTGGGGCGCTCAATGGCATAGCCAAGGCCGCGGTCCCAGGTGATGTTGGCCATGCAGCCAAGGGCGCGGCCCACACCAAACAGAACGGTGTAGAAGTCCCATTCCTTGACCCCGTAGTGCCACTGAATGACGCCGGACTGGGCATCGACGTTTGGCCAGGGATTCTTGGCCTTGCCCTGCTCGGTCAGAACACCGGGAGCCACTTCGAAGATCATGGAAACGACTTTGAACAGCGGGTCTTCTTTGAGTCCCGGAGTCGCCAGACAGAAGTCGCGCTGCGATATGTAGCGGGGGTCGGTCGTGCGCAGAACAGCGTGTCCATACCCGGGAATCACCTGTCCGGCGTTGAGAGTATCCCACAAGGCCGCCGTGATCAGCTCTTTGGTGGGCTCCACGCCGTCGCAGTATTTTTCCTGGAACTTCAGGGTCCAGTCCAGAACCTCCTGGTTGGCCAGGCCGTGCAGCGGGCCGGCCAAGCCGTTGAGGCCCGCTGAATACGCATAGTAAGGATCCGATAGCGCCGAGTGCACCAGGTGAGTGGCGTGCGCGGAAACGTTACCCGACTCATGATCGGCGTGCAGGGCAAAATACATCCGGGCGACATCTTTGTATTCTTCGCACTGGCCGATCAGGTGGGCGAAGTTTGCGCCCATGTCCAGGTTGGGATCGCTCTCAACCTGAACGTCATTGCGGTATTTCAGGTTGTAGATGAAAGCGGCGACGACGGGGATACGGGCAACAAGATCGAAAGCGTCTTCATAGACATATTCCCAGGCGATCTTTTTGTTGAACTTGCCCGAGTTGTAGAAAGCCGCGAACTTGGAATCCTTTTGCATGGACAGGATGGCGGTGGAGAGCAGCACCATCGGGTGGCTCTCACGCGGCATGGCGCGGAGGATATTCCAGACGTAGGAAGGAACCTCCTGGCGAACCTTCCATTCGGCGAGAACTTCGTCAACCTGTGCCGGGGTCGGCACGTCCCCGGTGAGCAGGAAATGCCAGAAAGATTCCACGCTGGGATACTGGGAACCCTTGACCTTGGGGAGCGCCTCGAAGACCTCAGGGATGGTCTTGCCACGGAAGCGGATGCCTTCCTGGGGATCGAGGTAGGAGATATCGGTAACCAGGGAGGGAATACCACGGGCACCGCCGATCACCTGGTCGATTGTTACCTGGTCGATCACCACTCCGCCGAAATGCCGGACCAGCATTGCGATATGAGGACGGAACTCCTCTATTTTCTGGGCAAGTAGATCCTTAAGAGCCATCTTTGCTTCTTCTCCTTGGGGGATGGAATCAGCCACGGACGTTCCCTGCTGACTTAACTCCGTTCAGCATTTGATCGTGAGGTGACACCACGGACCCGGTTCGGCCTGGCAAATTCATGAGTCATTCCACAGCAGACGATTCGACGGCAAACTGGCCGCCTCGTCGCCATGCGAGGTTCTCCGCTCTTCTCGCTGTACTGCAGCGGGCTGCAATACGGCGAGGTTGGGCGGCAGTGCTGGCTACTTTCGAGTAAGAAAAATCCCCAGACAACTATGAAAATTGCAAAAAAGTATGGCTCTAGATAGAAGGTTCTCGCCATCCGGCGACCAGCCCCATTCTGGTCAATGTTCACCGGATTGAAACATCGGTCGTCACTATG
Source organism: uncultured Acidobacteriota bacterium (assembly GCA_963732315.1). GTDB lineage: Bacteria > Acidobacteriota > Terriglobia > Terriglobales > Acidobacteriaceae > TOLSYN. The sequence continues at coordinate 465,324 of CAVSYY010000018.1, read as the reverse complement.
ACTAAATCGGAGAAGTCAAGTATGTGAGCTGGATCACATCTGCCAGTGACAGTAGCTTCGCAGCGTCAAGGCTGAACGGGAAGTTTTTTGAAATGATCAGGATAGCGGTTTGTCGCCAGCGGGAAATCCGCCCGGAATGAGAGCCCACCGCGCCAGGATTCAGGCTGGCTCTCACTCACTCGGGCAGCATCAGGTCTCCTGCTTTGAGCCCGGAACACCTCCCTCATCGACGAGGCAGCCCGGCTGGGCATAGGAGCCTGGGTTAGGGGAAAATCGTTACGCGGCTTTGCGGCGCTCGTACGAGACTGGGTAGGAATCCATACGGGCCTTGATCATCGGGTCCTGGGGCTCGATTCCGGAGGGCAGGGCTCCCGGCTGGAAGAACAGCTGACGTTCGGCGGCAACATTGTCGGCCACCACCCGGATAATCTCAACCGATCCCAGCTCCATCTTTTTGCGCGATTCCGGCCAGGCAACGGATGGATTGTCCAGATCGTCTCCTTCCTCCGCGATCTCCAAAAACAGCTTGAACCAGAGCGGGGCCCGGGCGACCCGTTTGCGGATTTCGTTGGTGAGATAGTTCGAATCGGCTTTGGCGTCCTGGTCCTGGGACAACGATTGGTCGCCGGTCTCGGGCCGAATCTGGTACCGCCCGAAGGTTACCTTTCCTTTCGCGTTGGTGAACTTGAACGTGTTCACGCCAAAGTAGGAAACGGTGGCGTAACTGACAGGATCTGGAATCTGGGTTTCCAGGAACTTTCTGGCAACCGGATGGAAAGCCAGGAAGTCGTCGAGCGGGGTTGGCTTCGCCGCACCCGGTCCGCTGGAGGCAAGCGCGACCAGGAATACCCTGAATTCGTCGGCGGTGGCAGTAGGAAAACCGTTGAAGGAGTGGGCGACGATGTCGGTTTCAGAGCCATCCGGCAGGTGAAACTTGATCGACATGCCTCGCGGTGACGCCTGTCCGTCGGTATCAGAGATGGTGGGTATGCCGGTGAAATCCGAAAACCGGACGGAGATGGGAACGCTTCTCTTTTGCAGGTGTGGAGCCTTGCATAGGGACGAGGCGGAATCGGCCGGCCGGAACTCTCCTTCAAGATCGACGCCTTTGGCGTGCGTCGCACGGACGCCGGTTTGCTGCTTGCCGAATACGCTATTCAGCGCGTCGACGAGTTGTTCCGGAGTGGCGTGCTGCCCCGAACCTCCGGCTCCTACGATGTGGGGTGTTTTCATGGACTCCTCCAGGATTCGAAAAATAGAGACAAAGCGCCCAAGGGCTGGGCACATTTTTCAGGCTTGTGGAGTTTAGGTGGCTGGTCCGAGCCAGAGGTTGTATTCAGTAAGTTACAGGTTTCAAGAAAATACGGTGGGAGTTCTGTGGCAGTTAGCTTTCCAAGAGATTCCGCCACATTCGGTCAGTGGTGCGGGGAGGGGGATTTGAACCCCCACGCCTTGCGGCGCTAGATCCTAAGTCTAGTGCGTCTGCCAATTTCGCCATCCCCGCAATGTGTCCCTCTTCACTTCTGTCCGGCCTTCGTTGCCTATGCGCGTACCCATGGCCACCTGGATAGCCTTATGACCTGTCAATTGTGCCATGGTTCTCAAGTCCACACCAGCCATCCCAAGGCGACGAAGTAGTGGTTGCGCGGTTGAGCCAGAAACCTCGCGGTTGTCATACGGGACATTCACAAATCAGCGATAATGGACGGGCATATTCTGATCGGCTCCACATTCGATTCGCCATATAAACTTGAGAAGGACGTTCAATATTACAAAATGACCAACTCCAATCAGCCTAATTCACGCGGCATCCTATCAGTCAGCCAGCAACTCCAGGAAAGCTATGACGCTTTTAAAGCCAAGGGCCTCAAACTTGATCTGACCCGAGGGAAACCTTCCCCGGCCCAGCTCGATTTAAGCAATGCAATGCTGTCGTTACCTGGTTCTTCGGACTACCTTGCCGAGGGCGCGACCGATTGCCGCAACTACGGTGGACTTCAGGGACTGGCGGAAGTCCGCAGATTATTTTCCGGGGTCATCGGAGCGCCCGCTGAACAGCTGGTCGTTGCCAACAACTCCAGTCTCGCCCTGATGCATGACACCGTGGCCTTCGCGCTGCTCAAAGGCACCTGCGACAGCGCCACGCCCTGGTCCAAGCAGGGAGAGATTGCGTTCCTGTGTCCCGTTCCCGGCTACGACCGGCACTTCACCATCTGCCAGAGCTACGGCATCCGCATGATTCCGGTCGCACTCCGCGAGGATGGTCCGGACATGGATGAAGTCGAACGCCTGGTGGCGCAGGACGCATCCATCAAGGGAATGTGGTGCGTTCCCAAGTACAGCAATCCCACGGGAACGATCTATTCCGATGCGGTCGCCGAGCGGCTGGCGGCGATGAAGACCGCAGCCCCGGACTTCCGTCTGTATTGGGACAACGCCTACTGCGTGCATCACCTCACGGGCGAGCGCATTCAGGTCGCAAACATCCTGGAATTGTGCGCGCGTCATGGAAATCCGAACCGTCCGTTCCTATTTCTTTCTACCTCCAAGATCACCCTGGCCGGCGCCGGACTGGCCATGTTTGCCGCCTCCAGCGACAACGTGAAGTGGCTCCTGGCAAGACTCACGACGCGGACGATCGGTCCCGACAAGCTGAACCAGTTGCGTCATGTTCGCTTCCTGAAGAACGAGGCGGACGTTCTGCAATTGATGGACCGGCACAGAGCGCTGATCGCGCCCAAGTTCCAGAAGGTGCTCGATATCTTCGGCGAGAAGCTGGCTCATGTTCCCGGCGTCAGCTGGACCAGTCCCAAGGGCGGCTACTTCATCAGCCTCGACGTTCCGAAAGGCTGCGCGCAGCGGGTGGTTGCTCTCGCCAAAGAAGCTGGCGTCGCCCTTACGCCTGCCGGCTCAACCCATCCCTACGGGAAAGATCCTGACGACCGCACGATCCGGATTGCTCCCACTTTTCCCGAACTGGCGGAGGTTGCTCAGGCTGCGGAAGGTGTAGCCTTGTGCGTCCTGCTCGCGGCTGCGGAATCCCGCGACTAACCCGAGACACCGCCTCGCAACCGGTTGCGAGGCGGTGTCTAAACTGCTGGCATTCCAATCGAAGTACCTCTTCTACTGAAGCCACCCTTTGCCGTGAATCAATTCAGCTTCTTCGTCGTGCTGCGCGCCCGATTGTGAACTGCCAAGACCTGCCCTCGGCTTGCTTGGATGCGTCCTGGAAGCCTGCTCCCGGCCGAGATGAAAACGCTCCACCAGATTCCGCAGGTTGTTGGTGAGGCCGGAGAGATCCTGGCAGGCCTTCGCCGACTGCTGCGTGCCGATGGTCGATGCCTCTACCAGCCGCGAGATCTGCTCCATGCTGTTCTTCACCTCTTCGGTGGTGCTCGATTGTTCGGTAGCAGCGGTGGCGATCATGGCAATCATGTCGCCGACCTCCTCCGATTTCCGGATGATGCCGTGCAATGCCTCTCCAGCCTGATTGGTTGCGGCCACGCCTTGCTTCACCTGCCGTGTTCCCTCTTCCATGGCCAGAACGGCAGAGTGGGTTTCCAGCTGGATCGCCTCGATCATGCGCGCGATTTCCTTGGTGGCCGTCGTGGTGCGTTCGGCGAGTTTGCGCACCTCGTCGGCTACCACCGCGAACCCGCGCCCCTGTTCACCCGCACGGGCAGCTTCGATGGCGGCGTTCAGGGCCAGCAGATTGGTCTGGTCGGCGATCTCGTCGATAACGGCTGCGATACGGCCGATTTCGTGGGACCTTTTACCCAGCTCATCCACCTGCTTGCCAGTGCTGCTGACCGCATTCGAGATGACGTTCATGGTCTTCAGCGTATTCTCAACGATCTCGCCACCCCGATTCGCCATCTCGGCGGATTGACGGGCAACCTCGGCGGCACGATTCGAGTTGCCGGATACCTCCACCACGGTTGAAGTCATCTCGTGCATCGCCGTTGCAATCTGCAGGACTTGGTTTCTCTGGGTTTCGGCCGCCTGGGTCTGCTCGCCCGCGGTCGCCGAGAGCTCCTCGCTGGCCGCGGCCACGGACTCGGCCGTACTTGCTATCGCATGCACCATCTGCCGCAGGTTGTTTTTCATGGTGTTCAGCGCCGCGGTTGCCTCGCCGATTTCGTCTTCGGAATCCACAACCAGATCGTCCACGGAAAGATCGTTGTTTGCGATGCGGTTGGCAAGCTCAACCGAATTCGAAAGCGGTCTCACCACCAACTTCTGCACTACCAGGTAAACAGCTGCAGCGGAAGCCAACAGGGTAAGCAAGCTCAGCAGAAACATCGCTATCGAATTCGAGTTCGCCGTCCGTATCAACTGCTCCGTGGGAGCTGAAACCGAGAAGGCGCCATACAGTTCGCCGTTCTTCATGCCTTCCTTGGCGAAGCCCAAGGGATCCTTTTGGCCCGCAGGCTCGCCGTGGCAAACCAGACAGTCCTGGGTGAGTCGTACCGGCTGGGCATAGCGCATCGTGTCTTTGCCGTCGACGGAAGACCGTTCGGAGTACTCCTTGAGGGAGAAATCCCGCTGAAACTTCTGCAGCGCGCGACGCTCGAAATCGTCGGGCAGGTTATCTGGATTGCGCGGATTGAGAGCAGGGATGCGAAATGTAAACTTGTTGTCCTGGGCGTACCTCTGGGCCACGCTCCAGGCCGCAACCGCGGGAACCTGGTTCATGTCTGTGACGTTCCCTTTGCCATACAACGTTTTCAGGTTATCGGCATACCAGTCCCGCATGGTGCTCGTCATGCCGACAATCTGGCGGACTTTGTCGCGGAAGGCTTCCTCGGCCTGCTGATTGATGCGGCGCTGGGTGATCCAGAAGCTGAGCACGGAGGTGCACGCCAGCACGACAACGATGGTCCCGACGATCTTCCCTGACAGTTTGAAGTGACTGAACACGCGGTTCCTCGGTTCCGGGAGGCCAGGCACGGCTCCCGCTCATCGAATCTGGAGAGTACACAGCTCCGGCGGCGGGGCCGGTTAGCCCATGGGCCGCCGAGGCGCGTGTCTCTCTAGCGCACTCCATCGGCAGCAACCGCTCCAAACTTCATCGGGTTGATATCACTCGTCGATACGCTTGGCTGCCGGCGCGAGCCGTTCTTCTTCCGCCCGCAACTCCTCCGGCGTATTCACGCCCGTCCAGCCGTCGGCAAGTTCGGGAGGCGGCTGCACCACCGCGGTGCGCGGCAGGTCCAGCACAGCCGAAGGGTCCGCATTATGCTTGCCGACCGCGCGCGGGCCAGCCGCTCCATGGCCTCCAGCGCCTGCGGCTCGTACAGCGCGAGCGTGGGACAGGGGTGGCCATCGCGCTGCGGGGGATCACGCGCCCAGCGTCCCGGCTGCCGTTGCGCGGCGAGCCACTCGACGTGCCGGGCGCGCAGCCACGGATGATCGCAGGCCGCCACGATCCAGGCCGCCTCCGGCGCCCAACGATGCGCCGCGATCATTCCCGCTCCCGGCCCGGCGAAACCCGGGCGCATCCGGCAACTGTGTCCACGTCTTCAGGGACTGCGGCAATGCGCCCCGCCCAGCGCCACGGCTGTGGATCCCCAGCGCACGCGGTACGGGCCAACGACGGCCCTGATCGCCGACGCTCATCGCGGCGAGGGCTTCGGCGACAATTTCGCCCAGTGCCCGGCCGCCGAACTGCACGCTGCTTGGGCGGCCCATCCGCGCACTGCTGCCGCCGATCAACAGGCCACATCAGAGGGACGCGCGTTCCACGCCAGCGGAAGCCAGTGATCGATATAGTTCAGGAGCGCGGCCAGGCGGTCGCTATTCCACGCCGAGGCAGGGACGATGTCCGTCACCCCATCCGGCGCATCCAACCGTTCTGCATTGCCCAGCCAGAACTTCGGCAATGCCGTGTCCTTGTGCCCTTCCACCAGCACCAGGTCGTGGTCACAGGCCAGCCGCGCCAGCGTGACCTCCAGGGCAAGGGCCGCCTCGCCCGGCGCTCAAACTGCTGCTCCGGCCCGCGCAGCGACATCGTGGCTCCGGCGCGAAACAGCCTCTCCGAGTCCTTTCCCGGCCGGTCCACTTCGAAGCCATGGAGGTGTGCTTGACGACGGCAACCGCCAGCCCTCGCTGCACCAGCGACGGGATGGCCGCCTCCAGCAGCGTAGTTTTTCCCGAGCCGGAGAGCCCGCACAGCGCCAGCACCGGCGCGGCAAATCCGTGAACGCATCCCTTGACTCACTGCGCCTCCTCTGACGGCATCGAAGTTGTAGATTCCCCCGCACCTTCCAGGGTAACAAGTCTCTCATGTCTGCGGTGGGCACGCCGCGGTCGCGGATCGGATTCTTGTCATTTCCGCCCCGCTGCTTGAGAGCATCCCTGGCATCCCTGATAATTGGAAGTCATGACGTTATGCCGTGTCCAGCAACGCTCGCGCCGCCTTGCGCCACCTACGGATTCTGGCCGTCCTGGCTCTGGCGATTGCCACGCTCTCCCCTGCCTGGCCGCGCGCCGACGATATTGGCAAGCCAGGCTCTGCAGGCCAACGAACTGCTCCGCCAAGCCGTCGCCAATGAAAAAGCCCCCTGAAACAGACGAATACTTCGCATGGATGGACCGGGTGCAGAAGCCGCGCGGCTCGGTCACCAAGTTCATGGTGGACACGCCTCAGGGAATTCTGAGCCGGACTGTCGCCATCAACGACCAGCCCTTGAGCGCCGACCGAGCGCCATCAGGACGACGAGCGCGACAACCGCCTGCTTGATGCGGGAAAAATGCGCGAGAAGGCCAAAAGGCAGCAGGAAGATCAGCAACACATCGAACGGCTGCTGGTGGCACTTCCCGATGCCTTTCACTGCGACTACTCCTCGGCGAGCCATGAAGAACGCAGCCTGATGATGGAGTGCTCGCCAAATCCGAATTTCTCTCCCCCGAACTATGAGTCACAGGTATTGCTGGGAATGAAGGCGGAGATCGTGATCGACCGCGATGAGAAGCGAATCACCAGGATCGCGGGAACTCTGTTCAAGGATGTGACTTTCGGATGGGGCATTTCTTGCCCGGCTGAGCCGGGGAGGCAGGATCGAAATCAACGCAGTCCAAGGTGACACCCAAGCACTGGGGCATTACCCATATGCAGCTGGACTTTCGACGGCCGCCTGATTGTCGTCAAGCCGCTGCATATCGAAGAGACCGAATCCTCGTGGAACTATCGCCCCGTGCCCCGGCATGACCGTCGCACAGGCGTTGGAGTTTCTGCGCAGCAACTCGGGCTTCGTCTCCCCGCTAGCACACGGCAAGCGAAAGAAGCCCGGACCCTGCCGGGCTCTCGAACTGCGGCGCTACTTGTTTCGCTTCGGACGATACAGATCGGTCGAGGTGCCGTAGAAGATCTCCGCCGCCTCCATGATGGTCTCCGAAAGCGTGGGGTGCGGATGAATGGTGTGGCCGAGGTCGTAGGCCGTGGCCGCCATCTCGATGGCAAGCACGATCTCGGCGATCATGTCGCCCGCTCCCGGACCCACGATGGCTCCGCCCAGCACGCGCTCGGTCTTTTTATCGATCAGCAGTTTGGTCAATCCCTCGGTGCGGTCCAGAGTTACGGCGCGTCCGCTGGCCGCCCAGGGAAACTTCACGATCTCAACATCCATTCCCTTGGCCTCCGCCTCGGCCTGCGTCAGCCCGGCCCAGGCAATCTCCGGATCGGTGAAGACCACGGCGGGAATCGCATACGGCGCAAACTCCACCTTGTGGCCCGCGATGTGCTCGATTGCGGTGCGTCCTTCATGCGATGCCTTGTGCGCCAGCATGGGATCGCCCGCCACGTCGCCGATCGCGTACACCGCCGGATCGTCGGTCTGCAACTGCTTGTTGACCACGATAAATCCGCGCTCGTTCACCTTCACCTTGGTGTTCTCCAGCCCCGGAATCTTCGAGTTCGGACGCCGCCCCACCGAGACCAGAACCTTGTCGTAGCTCTTTTCTTCCACCGTGCCGTCGGGGAGTTTGAAGGTGACCTTCACGCCTGGCGATCTCATCCTTCAGCGGCGGTCACCGCGGTGTTCAGCATGATCTTGCCGAAGAGTTTCTCCAGCCGCTTCTGCAGCGGCGGAATCAGGTCGCGGTCGGCGCCGGGAAGCAGCCCCGGCGTCATCTCCACCACGTCCACCTTCGAGCCCAGGGTGGCGTACACCGTCCCCAGTTCCAGTCCGATATAGCCTCCGCCGATCACCAGAAAAGTCTTGGGAACATCCTTCAGATCCAGCGCGCCGGTCGAGTCCAGAATGTTGGCGCCGGTGGCGGCCAGCGGCCCCGGGCGCGCCGGAGACGAGCCGGTGGCGATGATGATCTTGTCGAATTGCAGCGTCTCTTTGGCTGTCCGGACCGCCCGCGCTCTTCTTCACCTTCAGCGTGGTCGAGTTCACAAAGCTCGCCTCGCCCTGGATGTAGGTGACCTTGCGCTGCTTGGACATCATGCCCAGGCCGCCGGTCAGCTTGGCCACCACGCCTTCCTTGAAGGCGCGCAGTTTGGCCACGTCGATCTTCGGCTCGCCAAATTCCACGCCCCAATTCGCCGCGTGCTTGCTTTCGGTGATCAGCGCCGCCACGTGCAACAGCGCCTTGGACGGAATGCAGCCGCGATACAGGCAAACTCCGCCGGGGTTCTTTTCAAGATCGATGAGGGTGACGTCAAGGCCAAGGTCGGCGCCGAGGAAAGCAGCGGCGTAACCGCCGGGTCCGCCGCCAATCACTGCAACTTTTACGTTCGTGTTCGACATGTCTCGCTTCCAGATTTCGTTTCGGGATGATGGACGCTGAAATTCTTGTTGCAACGGCATTTCCAATGCAAAATTGCTATGTTGAACTGCTACCCCTGCACCGAGAGCAGGAAGGGCTGCTCCAGCGCATCCACGATCCAGCGCAGAAAGCGCGCCGCATCGGCTCCGTCGATAATACGATGGTCGTAGGACAAAGACAGCGGCAGAACGGTGCGCGGCTCAAACTTGTCATTCATCCACAGCGGCTCCATCTCGCGCCCGCGACATTCCCAGAATCGCCACCTCGGGATGATTGATGATGGGAGTAAACGCCGTGCCGCCCACCCCGCCCAGGTTGGTGATGGTGAACGAGCCGCCCTCCATGTCCTCGGCCGCCAGCTTCTTGTCGCGCGCCTTGGCGGAAATCGCCGACAACTCCACCGCCAGCTCGATGATATTCTTCTTGTCCACGTCGCGAATCACCGGCACCAGCAGTCCCCGCTCGGTATCCACCGCAACTCCAATGTTGATGTAGCGCTTGTAAATGATCTCCTCGCTGGCCATGTCGATCGAGGCGTTGAATTGCGGGAACGCCTTGAGCGCCGACGAAACAACCTTCAGCGCGATGGCCGTCATCGTCATCTTGCCGCCGGCTTTCTCGGCCTTGGGTGCAAAGCGTTTGCGCAGCTCTTCCAGCTCGGAGACGTCTGCCTTGTCGAACTGCGTGACGTGAGGAATTTGGCTCCACGCAACAGACAGATGCTCGGCGGTTTTTCGGCGCACCCCGCGCAGGGAAACCTTTTCGATCTTCCCCCAGCGGCTGAAGTCCGGCAACTTCTCCACCACGGCTCCTGCCCGTGCCGCCAACCGCATCGAGGATTCCGCATCGGCCATGCGCGCGAAGACACCCTTGGCAAAGCCCTTCACGTCGTCCTCGCTGATGCGTCCGCCCGGCCCGCTTCCCTTCACCAGGTAGATGTCCACTCCGATTTCGCGCGCCAGTTTGCGGACGATCGGCGCCGCCGGAATCGTGCGGTGTTCCGGCCCTGCGTGCTTGGCAAGTCCGGACGGATGCCCCTCCAACTCCACCTCGGGAAGAACGTCGGGCGGAAAAGCCTCGGCCTCGCTCTTGCCCTCCGCGGTACGCGCGGAGCGGAAGCTATGCCGGGCCATCGCCATGTAACCTTCGTCCGAGGAGTCAGCCGGCGCCGCAGCGCTCTTGTCCGGTGCGGCCGCGTTCTGGTCGGGCGCAGCCGCCGGAGCAGGCGCGGAGGCCGCAGCGGCCGGCTGGGTTGCAGCGATGGTAAGGATCAGATCGCCGACCCTCATCTTCTGCCCCACTTGCGCCTTCACTTCGCGGACCGTGCCGCTCACCGACGACGGAACTTCCACCACTGCCTTGTCGGTCTCAAGCTCCAGCACCGTCTGGCCCTGGCTCACCTGGTCGCCCGGTTGCACCGCGACCCGAACCACGTCGCCGGACTCGATGTTTTCGCCCAGTTCGGGCAATCGGAATTCGGCCACGGATGCGTTCACCGCCGCGGCTCGAACCTCAGGCACCGGCTGCGGCGCCACCTGCTGCGGCGCCACGTTTTGCGAAGCCGTGCTCTGCGATGCCGGGTTCTGCGAGACCACGAGCCGCGGACCGGGCGCCGCCTTCTCCGCGACTTCCGGCTCGGCGTTCTGCGGAGCCGGGGACGCCTCTGCAGTGGCCTGCGCCTCAGACGCCGTGTAGGTAAACAGCACATCGCCCGACTTCACGCGCTGCGAAGGAGTCACGATCACTTTTTCAATTACGCCGTTGACCGTGGAAGGCACCTCGATCACGGCCTTGTCGGTTTCTAGTTCCACCACGGTCTGGCCTTCCCGGATCGTTTCTCCAGCAGTGACCGCGATTCGAACTACGTCGCCGGCCTCGATGTTTTCACCAAGTTCCGGGAGTTTGAATTCTGTTGCCACGGCGTTTCCTTTCCACGGATGCGGCATTCAACAGCAGCGCGTTCGGCATCTTTGCTGACTGCCGCGCGGTCACGACGAGAACGGATCCGCCTTCTCGGAATTGATTCCGAGATCGGTGATCGCCTTCTTCACCTCGGCGGCGCTGATCGTGCCCTCGCGCATCAGCCCGGTCAACGTGGCCAGCACAATGTGCTTGGCGTCCACCTCGAAGAAGTCGCGCAGCGATAGCGCGGCTCTCCGAACGTCCGTAGCCATCGGTGCCCAGCGCAATCAGCGGGCGCGGCATCCACTGCGAGATCGATTCCGGCAGCGCCTTCACATAATCGGAAGCCGCCACCAGAACGCCCTCGGCGTCCTTCAATTGCCCGGCCACAAAAGGCTCACGCTGTGGCGCGTCAGGATGCAGCATGTTCCAGCGCTCGCACGCGTTGCCGTCGCTGTAGAGTTCCTTGTAGCTGGTGACGCTCCACACGTCGGCGGCCACGCCATATTTTTCTTCCAGAACCTCAGCGGCCTTCAAAACCTCCAGCAGGATTGCCCCCGAGCCGAACAGCTGCGCCTTCAGTTTGGAAGCCTTCTTCTCCGAGGTGCGGAAGCGGTAGAGCCCCTTCAGAATTCCCTCGCGAACGCCCTCCGGCATTTTCGGCTGCGCCCACGGCTCATTCATCACCGTGATGTAGTAGAAGATGTCTTCCTGCTCCACGTACATCCGGCGGATGCCCTCCTGCACGATGATGGCAATCTCATAGGCAAACGCCGGATCGTAGGCCAGCAGGTTTGGAACCGGATAGGCCAGCAGATGGCTATGACCGTCCTGGTGCTGCAGGCCCTCTCCCGCCAGCGTGGTGCGTCCCGCGGTGCCGCCGCACAGGAAGCCCTTGGCGCGCTGATCGCCCGCCGCCCACACCAGGTCGCCCACGCGCTGCAGGCCAAACATCGAATAGTACACAAAAAACGGAATCACGTTGATCCCGTGATTGGCCGGCGAGGTGCCTGCGGCGATGAACTCGCTGAGTCCGCCCGCTTCGGTAATTCCCTCCTCCAGAATCTGCCCGTCCTTGGCCTCCTTGTAATAGAGCAAGGTGTCCATATCGACCGGCTCGTAATTCTGTCCCACGCTCGAGTAAATTCCCACCTGCCGGAACAAAGCTTCCATGCCGAAGGTGCGGGCCTCGTCGGGGATGATCGGAACGATCAGCTTGCCGATCTTCGGATCGTGCAGCAGCTTGGCGATCATGCGCACCAGCACCATCGTGGTTGCGACCTTGCGGTCCTCAGCGCCGGTGTAAAACTCCTGGAACAACTCTTCGTTCACTGGCTCCAGCTTGGGCGCGCGCATCTTGCGCTCCGGCAGATATCCGCCCAGCTGCTTGCGCCGCTCGCGCATGTACTGCACCTCGGGACTGTCTTCGGAGGGACGGTAGAACGGCGCATCATGCAGCTTTTCGTCTGCGATCGGAATACCGAAGCGCGAGCGGAAGATCATCAACTCCTCGTCGTTGATCTTCTTCTGCTGGTGGGTGATGTTTCTGCCTTCGCCGCTCTCGCCCAGTCCGTAGCCTTTGATGGTTTTGGCCAGAATCACCGTGGGCGAGCCGGTGTGTTCCACGGCGGCCTTGTAGGCGGCATACACCTTGATAGGATCGTGCCCGCCCAGCCGCATCTTCCCAATCTGATCGTCGCTGAGGTGCTCCACCATCTTCAGCAGCCTCGGATCGGTGCCGAAGAAGTTCTGCCGGAAGTAGGCTCCACTTTCGACAAAGAGCTTTTGATATTGGCCGTCGCAGAGCTCGCCCATGCGCTTCACCAGCAAGCCGTCGCGGTCTTTTTCAATCAGCTGGTCCCAATCCGTGCCCCAGATCACCTTGATCACGTTCCAGCCCGCGCCGCGGAAGCTGGCTTCCAACTCCTGAATGATCTTTCCGTTGCCGCGCACCGGACCGTCCAGCCGCTGCAGGTTGCAGTTGATGACGAAGATGAGATTGTCGAGCTTTTCGCGCGAGGCCAGCGTGATGGCGCCCAGTGACTCCGGCTCGTCGGTCTCGCCGTCTCCCAGGAAAGCCCACACCTTGCCCTGGTTGCACTGCTTCAGGTCGGCGGTTCTCCAGATAGCGATTGAAGCGCGCCTGATAAATCGCCTGGATCGGGCCCAGTCCCATCGAGACCGTGGGAAACTCCCAGAAGTCTTTCATCAGCCACGGATGCGGATAGGAGCTCAGACCTCCGCCCTCGGCCAGTTCGCGGCGGAAATTCTCCAGTTGCTTCTCCGAAATTCGCCCTTCCAGAAATGCGCGCGAATAAATTCCCGGCGAGGCGTGTCCCTGAAAAAACACCAGGTCGCGGTCGCCGTCCGGAGTCTGCGCGCGGAAGAAATGGTCGAAGGCAACCTCGTAGAGCGTCGCCGCCGAAGCATAGGTCGAGATATGCCCGCCAATGCCCTCCTGCCGCTTGTTGGCCCGCATCACCATCGCCAGCGCGTTCCAGCGAACCAGGCTCTTGATGCGACGCTCCAGCTCCTGGCTGCCAGGGAACGGAGGCTGCTTCGCGGCCGGGATCGAATTCTGGTATGGGGTAGTGGCGGAAAACGGAAGGCGATAGCCGGATTGCGCGGTGTGCAGTTCCAGATGCTGCAGCAGCCGTCCTGCGCGTTCGGCGCCGCCGTGCTCCAGAACATAATCCAGGGAATCCAGCCATTCCCTGGTCTCCAGTACTTCCTGTCCTGCTTGCGTAGCTTGATCGGAGGGAGTCATCCTTTGCATCCCCTGTCGTGCGAACTTGAACCCTCTATACTAGCGCCATTTTTAAAGCTGGACTGCCATCCTGATTGAATTCATCGAACCGCAGGATTGCTTTGGCCCTGGAAACCGTTCTTTTCGCCCGTCTTTGCATTCCATCCTTGCGGGCTCCCGCAGCACTCAAGCGGCGCCTTGCGCCTGCCGATAAAGCTTTTGTAAAGGGTGCCCGGGTCAGTTTCCCCGGGCGCTCTGCCAGGAGCCGCTATGAGAACTCAAACAGGCCATTTTCTTTCATGCCGGGTCGCTGATCACCGCGACGGAAGGGGCGGCCTGTGAGCAGCGCACCAGTTTCCTCGAATCCAACTCCGCTGCCTTTTTTTCCAGCGGCGGCCCCTGAATCCCTGCTGGAAAACGAGCAGTCCACGCCCGAAGAGGAACAACTGATTCTGAGCCACATGCCGGAGGTGAAACAGATTGCGCGCAACATCCTGCGCCGCCTGCCCGCCTTTGTCCAACTCGACGATCTGGTGCAGGCCGGCTCGATCGGGCTCATGGACGCAGCCCGGCGTTTCGGCCCCCACCACAACCTTCCGTTCCGCCAATACGCGCGTATCCGCATCAGCGGCGCCATCTTCGATAGCCTCCGGGAGCTCGATTGGGCTTCGCGATATTTCCGTACCCGTCAGCAGAAGCTCGACAACGCAACCCGCACCCTGGAATCCAAGCTCGGGCGCAAGCCGGAGAGCGACGAAGTCGCCGACTCGCTCGGCATGGATCTGAACACGTTTTACGAATTCGCCCAGGCCGTGCAGGACCGGCAGGAGGTGGAGTTCGAAACCCAGGACGACAGCGAGCGGATTTCCGTGCAGGAGAGCGTGGCCGACGACCCCGAAAAGCGTCCCGACGCCCTCTGCCACCAGAAGGAGTCGCGCAGCGAGCTTCGCCGGTTCATTGCCCTGCTTCCCCGCGACGAGGCCAACGTCCTCAATCTGTATTACTTCAAGGAGATGACGATGGCCCAGATTGCCCGCTCCATCGGCAAAACCGAGTCCCGGGTTTCCCAGATACGCAGCAAAGCCATCGAGCACCTGCGCGAAAAACTCGGTCCTCGCGCCCGCCAGCTCATCTCCCGCACTCTATAGCCGCAACTGGATTCAGGCGCTTCGCGTATGGGCCGGCACGCGGTCCGACACCAGCTTCTGCCGCCTCTCGCCGGCCGCCACCAGCGAACGCCGCAGATGCTCACGGGTAGTTTTGATGTCGGCCAGCACCTGCTCGGTCGTCCGTTCGGTAATCACCGCAATCTCGGACGGGCGGAAGCCTTCCAGAGTGAAGAGCAGGAATGCTTCGCGTTGCTGCGCCGTAGCGCCCCGCAGCGAGCGTTCCACCATGGTCATCAGTTCCTGGCTCGAAGCCTCATCCTCCGGCGTGCCGGTGTACTGGTCGGCGATCAGGCTCTCGCTCGGCGTGCTCTCGTCGGGTTGATAAAACTGCAGCATCTGTTCGTCGGCGGCATCCAGCGATGGGTGGGTCTCCTCGTGATTGGCTCGCTTGGTGCTCGCACCGGAGTCAAGCTGATTTCCCAACCGATCCATCGCCGAGCGCGACAGACGGTAGAGCCATGGCTCCAGCGCAACCTTTTCCGGACGCTGGCAATGCTCGTCCAGCGCGTTGGCAATGGCTTCGTTGACGACCTCCTCGACGCTGACCTCCTGCAACCGGCGCTGCCCGTTGTCCAGCCGGAAGGCCAGTTCGCGCTCCACATAGCGCCGCAGTCGGTCCAGGTTCGCATTCACAAACCCGGCCACGTCAACGCTGGAAACCTTCTCCGGCTTCACCGCCGCAACCGTATCCTCAAAGCGCGCCTGCGGTTCGATCGGAGGCCGCTCCGCTCCCCTCACTCCGGGATAGCGATACTGGCTGCGCAAGTGTTGTTTGTGTTTGTTCAACTGCGCGCTCAAATCGTCGAAGGCGACGCGGATAGCGCCGTGGAGCGTCTCCTCGCTCGCTCGGGCGGCCATCTGTCCTGAGGGCAAACGCAGGTTCAGCGCCACGCTAATAGCCCGACTTGGGCGCTACCTCGATGGAGCCGCGCAGGGAAACCATGTCCGGATTGAAGACGTGCAATCGCGGTCCAAGTTTGTCAATTTGTGATTGGAGATATTGTTCGGCGGTGGGAGATTTATCCAGCTTGTAAGTAAAATGGACGTTCATCTGCGAGCCTCGTGTAGATCGATGCCTTCGCCAGGTACGGTCCTTGACTGGAGAATGTATCACTGTTTACTAAAGAGGCAAGCAAATAAAGCATGGTTGCATGACTTACTGAAAAAGTCATCGCCAAGCCGGGATGTCACAAAACAAATATTCCCGCTACCCGGCCGCAATATCCTTATTAGACGTTGACCGTCACCGAAGTCTCCGTGCGCGTGACCGGCCGGTAGAGCGTGTCGCGTTCCATCGGAACCCTGCCCGCCGCCTCGATCAGCCGGATCAGATCCTGCCGGGTGAGTCCCTGCGGGGTGGTTGCTCCGGCATCGTGGTAGATTTTTTCCTCCACCACCGTGCCGTCGATATCGTCGGCGCCAAAACGCAATGCGATCTGCGCGATCTTCGGCGTCAGCATCTGCCAGTAAGCCTTGATGTGCGGAAAATTATCAAGCACCAGACGGGCCACCGCAATCTGCTTCAAGTCCAGCATCCCGGTCGTCCACGGCAAATGCTGCAGCACCGTGTGGTCGGGATGGAAGGAAAGTCCGATGAAGGTCTGAAAGCCCTTGGTCTCATCCTGCAGTGCACGCAGCTTGAGCAGATGATCGACCCGGTCCTCGTCGCCTTCGATGTGCCCATAGAGCATCGTTGCATTGGATCGAATGCCCAGCAGATGCGCCTCGCGCGCCACCTCCAGCCACTCGTTGCCGTCGATCTTGTGATCGCAGATGATCGCCCGCACCCGCTCGGAGAAAACCTCCGCGCCGCCGCCCGGCATCGAGTCCAGTCCCGCTGCCTTCAGCTTCAGCAGCACATCGCGAATCGACAGCTTGTTCAGCTTGGCGAAGAACGCAATCTCCACCATGGTGAACCCCTTCAGATGCACCTGCGGGAAGCGCTCCTTCAACCCGCTCAGCATGTCCAGGAAATATTGCAGCGGAAGATCCGGGTGCAATCCGCCGACGATATGGAATTCGGTCACCGCCTCGGTGTAGCCGGAGGCTGCCGATTCGAAGACCTGCTCCAGCGCCATGGTGTAGGCGCCCTCGGTTCCCTTCTTGCGCCCGAAGGCGCAGAGGCGGCAGGCGGCCACGCAGACGTTGGTGTGGTTGATGTGGCGATTCACATTGAAGTAGGCCACGTTGCCATGCATCCGCTCGCGCACGTGGTTGGCCAGCCAGCCCAGGGCCAGCATGTCCGCGGTGCGGTAGAGCGCCAGCGCGTCGCTTTCATCGAGACGCTCGCCGGCCATGACTTTATCGTGGATCTGGTTGAGCCGCGCATCCTCGCTGAAGAAGCTGTGGCGCGGCGCAACCACGGGAAACCGCGTGCTGGGAGACTGAACTTCCGCCATACCTTTATGATATCGCAATCCGCCGAGCGCCCGCAGCCGGAGCGGCCGATATCTCCGCGCACCCGGCTGAAGCTCTATCTTGGCTCTTAACCTTGAAACTTTGAAACCTTTACAATGCCACGGTCTCCGCGCTGGCTTGGCTTAGTCTTTCCACCGCGTCGGGCGCCAACTCCAGCCGCGTGGCCGCTACTAGCTCGCGGAGTTGCTGCACCGAAGTCGCGCTCGCAATGGGAGCCGTGATGCCGGGCCGGGCCATCAGCCAGGCCAGCGCCACCTGCGCCGGAGTGGAGTTCGCCTCGCGCGCCACCTCATCCAGCGCCGCCAGCATGTGCATCCCCCGCGGGTTGAAATATTTCTTCAACATCTTCGCCCGAGGCACGCTGGCCGCGTCCTTCGCGCTGCGATATTTGCCGCTCAAAAATCCGCTCGCCAGGGAAAAGTATGGAATCACGCCCAGCCCGTTCCTCACGCAAACTTCCTCCAGCGCGGACTCGTAGCCCGCGCGGTCGTAGAGGTTGTACTCCGGTTGCAGGCTCTCATAGCGCGGCAGGTTGTGCTTGCGGCTGGCCTCCAGCGCCGATTGCAGACGCGCGGCGGTAAAGTTGGAAGCGCCAATGGCGCGCACCTTTCCTTCGGCAATCAGCTCGGCATAAATTCCCAGCGTCTCCTCCTGCGGCACGCTTTCGTCGTCGCGATGCGACTGGTACAGATCGATGTAGCTGGTCTGCAGCCGTCGCAATGAATCTTCCACCGCCTGCCGAATGTATCTCCTCGACAGCCCCTGCTTGCCTTCGCCCATCGGCAAACCCACCTTGGTCGCCAGAATCACCCGATCGCGATTTCCCCGCGCCCGGAACCATTTGCCGAGGATCGCCTCCGACTCGCCTCCGTGATTCCCCGGAGCCCAGTGCGAATACACATCCGCCGTATCTATAAAGTTCAGCCCGCTGTCCAGCAGCGCATCCAGCAGTTCAAACGAGCGCGTCTCGTCCGCCGTCCAGCCAAAGACGTTGCCGCCAAAACACAGCGTGGGAACTTTAATTCCAGAATGGCCTAGCTCTCGTGCTTCCATAGAATCGAACCTCTTTCTTCCTCAGATGACTGCCCGCAACTTAAGGTGCAGAACCTTCCGGCCACCGGATACAATAACTCCGTAGCCTGATTTCATCCATGCCCGATAACAGTTTTCAAGGCGTTCTTCATAACGTCTTTCACAACACGCGCGTCACGCTTGAGATGATCAAGTGGGAGCATTCGTTTCTCACGCTTCCCTTCGGGCTCACCGGCGCCGTCATCGCCGCCAATGGGATTCCTCCGCTGCGCACGCTCGGCTGGATCTGCGTTGCCATGGTCGCGGCGCGCTCTGCCGCCATGGCCTTCAACCGCCTGGTGGATGCCGATATAGACGCGTTGAATCCGCGCACCTCCATCCGCGCCCTACCCGCCGGATTGCTCACCCGCGGGTTCGTAATCTGCTTCACTCTGGCCGCCTCGGCGCTGCTGTTCTTCGCCGCATGGATGTTGAATCCCCTGGCGTTTCATCTGTCTCCGCTGGCCTTGCTGATCGTGTGCGCCTACTCCTACACCAAGCGCTTCACCCGGTGGGCGCACCTGTTTCTCGGCTTCGCCATGGGCATTGCTCCCGCGGCCGCCTGGGTCGCCGTGCGCGGCACCCTCGACGCCCGCGTGCTGATCGTCACCGCTGCCGTCATGTTCTGGGGCGGAGGCTTCGACATTCTCTACAGCTGCCAGGACTATCACTACGACGTCGCCAGCGGACTGCACTCCGTGCCGCGCGCCTTCGGAATCGCCGGTGCGCTTCGCCTCGCCCGCGTCTTCCACGTGATCGCCTTCGCCTTTTTCGCCTGGATGCTGTTCAGCTTCGGCCTCGGCCACCTCGCCATCGCGGGTGTAGCCATCACAGGCGCTGCTCTGCTCTACGAGCACACGCTGGTCAAGGCCGACGACCTCAGCAAACTCAACGCCGCCTTCTTTACCACCAACGGCTTCATCTCCATGCTGATTCTGTTCGCCGTCACCGCCGACCGGATTCTGCAATCTCATCGAGGCTAGCAACCTGCCATGACGACACCCGATAACAACGAAGTTGAAATCAAGTTTGTAGTGCGCGATGTCCAGGTTCTGGAGCAGTCATTGCAGAGCGCGGGCTTCCACCAGAAGACAATCTCCACCCTTGAGATCAACACCCTCTACGACACCCCCACGGGCGAACTTCGCCGCGCCGGAGAGGTGCTGCGCCTCCGCATCTACGGCGAGCGCCGTGTGCTCACCCACAAGTCGCGCGGCACCGCTGCCAAACACAAAACCCGCATCGAGCATGAGACCGCCGTAGCCGACTCCGCAGAGATGCACGCCATTCTTACCGCACTCGGCTTTCGTCCGGTCTTCCGATATGAAAAGTTCCGCTCCGAGTGGAGCGACGGCACGGGCGAAGTCGTCCTCGATCAAACACCCATCGGCGACCTCGCCGAAATCGAGGGCGGGGCCGAGTGGATCGACCGCATCGCCAACCTTCTCGGCGTCAGCGAGCGCGACTACATCACCGCCTCCTATGCCGAACTATTCTTCCGACTGGAAGGAACGCACCGGAAGCCCCGCTCTTCACATGACTTTCGAGCAGGTTGGCCCGCGCCCTTAACCATCCCGCAAGTTTGTGCAACTCCTGCGTAGCAGACAAAAACGGCGGGCCCGTTTCCTGGCCCGCCGTTTCATTCCAACGATTTTCTAGTTTTCCTTCTCCTTCTCTTTCTCTCGATTGTCCTTTTGCGGCGGAGTTTTTTTCTGCTGCTCTGGAGCAGCTTCCCTACCCGCGGGCGGCGTTGCAGGACGCGCAGCCGGTGCAGGCGGTGTCACTGGGCGTGCAGCAGGAGCTGCCGGAGTCACAGGACGCGGAGCCGGTGCCGTAGCTGGAGCAGGTGGAGTTACGGGCCCATTCGCTGTTGGCGCGGACGCAGCCGGAGCTGCAGGACGCTCAGCCGGTGCCGGCGGTGTCACCGGACGCGCAGCAGCCGGAGCTGCAGGACGCTCGGCCGGTGCCGGCGGTGTCACCGGACGCGCAGCAGCCGGAGCTGCAGGACGCTCGGCCGGTGCCGGCGGTGTCACCGGACGCGCAGCAGCCGGAGTCGCAGGACGCTCGGCCGGTGCCGGCGGTGTCACCGGACGTGCAGTTGGCGCCGCAGCCGGAGCGGGCGGAGTCGCTGCCAAGGGAGCGTTCCGATGGCCGCCCTGCTGAGCAGGGGTTCCCGCCGGGCGTGCGGGCGCAGGTGTTGCGGTTATCACTGCCGGTCGTCCACCGTGTGCTGCCGGCGCAGGACTGGTGGCCTGGAGGGTCGTCCGCGTCGCCGGACTCAGCGGCACGCCATTGGATTTCTCCAGCAACGAACGCTGCTTTTCAAAACTCACCGGAGGCAGAGGAGGCGGGGTTTTGGCAATCACCTGCCGCGGCGTCACCAGCTTCGTCGGAGCCGTGGCCGGAGCGTGCCCGCCCAGAACCGCTTCTTTCGTTGGCGCTACATTGGCAGCGGCGCCAAAGCTCACCCGCGCCGCCGCTCCTGGCGGAATCACCACCGCAGCCTGCGCCACCGGCTTGCCCGCAGAAAATGCAGCGCTGGGAACAGCGGTGATCGCACCGTTGACCCTGGCGTTCTCATAATGAATGTTGGTGATCGCCGTGTTCCGGACACTCACGTTGGTGGTCGAGTAATAGTTGTTGATCACCGTGACGTTGACCACCCGCGAGTTCGAGATGTTTACGTTGCGCGCATATTCCGCACTCACATGGTAGGAGGGGATAAACGGATCGTGCCATCCCAGCGCGACCCAGCCCACTCCCCCGCCGCCGATTCCAATCGAGGCGCCGAAGCCCGGACCGCCGCCTATCCAGGCCACCAGAGCCGGCGCATATACCGGACGAACTTCGTGAGGTCCCGGAACCCATCCCCAACGGCCGTCCGCGTTCACCCAGCGGCCATAGTGGAACGGAGCAAATCCCCAGGGTGCGTCATCCACCCAGGTCCATCCCCACGGTTCCACCCACGCCCAGTGTCCTTCATGATAAGGAGCCCAGCCCGGCTGCACGTTAGGAAACCACACTGCGCCATAGACCGGGGACGGCTCCCAATTCCCGTTGCCGTCCAGAGCCTCGTAGCCGACCGTCCCGGGCGCTACGTATTGCGCCGAGGGCGACGAAATCTCCTGCCGCTCACGCGCCGCACTCCATCCATCGAAGTCATCGCGCGGCATCATATCCGTGACGTTATACTCCAGCGATTGCCCATTGCCGAACTGGAAAAGCTGGCCGCTCGGTACATCCATCGCGCCATTCGCTCCGCTGGCCTGGCCATCCCCCCGGCGCACCTGGACCCAGGTCTGGTCATCACCCGGCCTCACGTCAAAGCGATACTCGCCCGGCTCCATCACCGTGAAGGCAAGGTTCGGCGTATCCACTTCCACGACGTCTCCCTCGTTCAGATAGCGCACCGACAGGCTCAGAGTGCCCTGATCCAACTCGAACTGCGCGGTGTTGTCGTTCAGATTCGTCACCGTCATGCTGGTATCGCTTCCCAGGCGCAGAGCCGCCGAGGCGATCGTCAGCTCCGTTCGCGAACCGTCATCGGTCCAAATCCGGTCGGCCGTCGTCAGCGGACGATTGAAGCTGACACTTACCCAGTCATCAACCCCGCCCGGCTGCAAGGAAACCTGGCCTTCGATGAACTGCAACCGCGCCACGCGGCTGGGGGGATCAACATACTCATCTTGGGCGAATGCCAAGCCACTAATGCTCAGAACGGCGAGCATGACTACAAACCTGAATCGCAGCGAAGGCTTCATGAAATTCTCCTGAGGGATCAACAGCAAGCGAGCGACACCTGTGTATCGTATACCTCTTCCCTTAATCTAACCCGCAGCCCAGCCAGTGGTTTCGATCCGCAAAAACAAAAACTCCGGAGCTTCGCTCCGGAGTCCTTCCACCTCCCCGCGGACTATTCGTTAGTCCCGTGGCACTTCTTGTATTTCTTGCCGCTGCCGCATGGGCAGGGATCGTTGCGTCCAACCTTTTCTCCGCGGACTACCTGCTGCACCCCTTCGGGCTGTCCCGCACCGGCCCGGCGCGCCTGCTCCAGTTCACGCTCCTTGCGCCGCTGGAATTGCCTCTCCACATCGTCCAGCGAAGTCTGCATCCGCTGCGGCGCGCCGGCCGCCGCGCCCGCGGCCATCGGCCCGGAGCTCTGCGGCGCGGCCGCCCCCAGGCTCGGCGGCTGCGGCCGACCGACCATGGCATAGTTGATCTCATCGCCGTTTTCGTCCACCACCCGCATCATGTACAGAACGCGCACCGTCTCCTCTTCGAAGTGCTCCATCATCTCTTCGAAGAGCGTGAACGATTCCCGCTTGTACTCCACCAGCGGATCGTGCTGTCCGTAGCCGCGCAGCCCGATGCCTTCCTTCAGATGGTCCATCGACAACAGATGGTCCTTCCACAGCTGGTCCAGCACGCTCAGCATGATGACCCGCTCATGCTGCCGCATGGCCTCGGCGCCGATCAGCTTTTCCTTGGCGTCGTAGCGGGCGATCAGTCGGTCGAAGATCGCGTCGCCCAGTTCGTGATGATTCAGCGTTCTTCGGGTCCACGCCCTCGGCCAAAAAGTCCACTCCGAAGCGGCCATAGATTTCGTTTTTCAGCCCGGCAATGTCCCAGTTCTCCGGATGCACCTGCTTCGCCGGCGAACTTCTCCAGAATTCCGCCCAGCAGGTCGCGCACATAATCCTGCTGAATCAGCTCCTTCTGTTCGTCGCCCTCCAGCAGTTGGCGGCGCAATCCATACACCGCTTCGCGCTGCTTGTTCATCACGTCGTCGTACTCAAGCAGATGCTTACGGGCCTCGAAATTCTGGCCTTCCACCATCTTCTGCGCCGCTTCGATGCGCCGCGTGATCAGCCCCGATTCAATCGGCACGCCTTCTTCCATGCCAAGCTGGCGCAGCAGGTTGGAAACCCACTCCTTGGCAAAGATGCGCATCAGGTCGTCTTCCAGCGACAGATAGAAGCGCGACGCTCCCGGATCACCCTGGCGTCCCGCGCGTCCGCGCAGCTGGTTATCAATGCGCCGCGACTCGTGGCGCTCCGTGCCCAGGATGAACAAGCCGCCCGCGTCGATCACCTGCGCGTGCTCCACGTCCGTCTCCGCCTTGTACTTGGTCAGCAACTCCGCCCACGCTCCGGCAGGAATGCTGAACTCCTGTCCCTGGTAATACCAGTACGCAGTGGTCGGATCATCGGGCCGCGCGTCCACGTCGCCAGCCACTGCCTTCACGGCGGTCGCCAAGTCCGCGCTTCAGCGCCTCCTGCTTGGCCATGAACTCGGGATTGCCGCCCAGCAGAATATCGGTGCCGCGGCCAGCCATGTTGGTTGCGATGGTCACCATACCGTAGCGTCCCGCCTGGGCCACGATCTCGGCCTCGCGCTCGTGGAACTTCGCATTCAACACCACGTGCTTGATGCCTTTTTTCTTCAGCAGCTCGCTGATCCGCTCTGACTTTTCAATCGAAGTCGTACCCACCAGCACCGGCTGATTCATCTCGTGGATACGCACAATTTCATCGGCCACGGCGAAGTATTTTTCCTTCTCCGTGCGGTACACCACGTCCTTGTTTTCCTTGCGCGACATCGGCCGGTTGGTCGGGATCACCACCACTTCCAGCTTGTATATGCTGTTGAACTCCGAGGCTTCCGTCTCGGCCGTGCCCGTCATGCCCGCCAGCTTGTTGTACATGCGGAAGTAATTCTGGAAGGTGATGGTCGCCAGCGTCTGGTTCTCGCGCTCGATCTTTACGCCTTCCTTGGCTTCCACGGCCTGATGCAGACCGTCGGACCAGCGCCGTCCCGGCATCAGGCGTCCGGTGAACTCGTCGACGATCAGCACTTCGCCGTCCTTCACCACGTATTCCACGTCGCGGCGGTAGAGGTTGTGCGCCTTCACGGCGACCTCTACGTGATGCTTGAGGTCCCAATTTTCCGGGTCCGCAATGTTTTCAATGCCAAGCAGTTTTTCCACCTTCTCCCAGCCCTGCTCGGTCACCATTGCGGTGTGGTGCTTCTCATCGATCACGAAATCGCCGGTATAGATCTTTTCGTTCGGCTCATCGCCCGGCAGCTCTTCGCCTTCTTGCAGCTTGGGGATGATGACGTTGACGCGCGCGTACTTGTCGGTCGACTCCTCGCTGGCGCCGCTGATGATCAGCGGAGTACGCGCTTCGTCGATGAGGATCGAGTCCACTTCGTCGACGATGCTGAAGTGGTGTCCGCGCTGCACGCAGTCCTTCACCTCAAACTTCATGTTGTCGCGCAGATAGTCGAAGCCGAACTCGTTGTTGGTTCCGTAGGTGATGTCGCAGGCATAGGCGGCGTGGCGCTGCTCGTCATCCAGATCATGCACGATCACGCCCACGGTGAGACCGAGGAAGCTGTAGAGCTTTCCCATCCACTCCGAGTCGCGCTTGGCCAGGTAGTCGTTCACCGTTACCACGTGCACGCCGCGGCCGGAGAGCGAATTCAGATACACCGGCAGGGTCGCCACCAGCGTCTTGCCTTCGCCGGTCTTCATCTCGGCGATGCGTCCGGAGTGCAGCACCATGCCGCCGATCAGCTGTACGTCGAAGTGGCGCATGTTCAGCACGCGACGGCCCGCTTCGCGCACCACCGCGAACGCCTCTTCCAGAATTGAGTCCAGGGCTTCTTCGATGGCGAGGTTCTGTTCCTTTTCCCACTGCTTGCGGCGGTCGGCGTCCATCTCCTCTTCCGCCGGCTCCTGCAGCTGCGCCAGGCGCTCCTGCACGCGGCGGCGGAACTCGTCGGTCTTGGCGCGCAGCTCCGCGTCGGTCAACTTGCTAATCTCGGGCTCCAGCGCACTGATGCGCTCCACGCGCGGGCGAACCTTCTTCACCTCGCGCTCGTTGTGGGTCCCGAAAATCTTGGCCATCACATAATTAATCAATGCATTGTCCTTCAGATACTTACCGAATAATGTCCGGCTAAAATCTCACGCTTGCGGAGCCGCACGGGCACACACCGCACCATTTAAAAGCCTACCATATCAGCTGCCACAGGTTCCGCCGGGATTACTGGTTGTGCAACGGTTGCGCAAGAGCTGTCCTGCATTGGTTGGGCAAGGATTGGCAGATCGGGCAATCGTTGAAAACTGTCCGGTTACCGAATGGTACATGGTTGCGCAGAAATCCAAACCATTTAGCTTCCGGTTACATTCGGGCACAGAAACGATTGACTTCCCCGCCAATGGTCGAGCCGCAGATTTTCCCCGCCCGCACCTGCTGCGGATTGGCTTAAAAGCCGGGGGCTTTGGGGCGGAACGGGACCATGATGACGGCTTGCAGGTCGATGGCCTGGCCATTCTTGAGCGCGGGACGGAAGAGCCAGCGCGAGAGCGCCTCGACCGCGTTCTGATCGAGCTGCGGGTCCACGCCCTGGGCCACGGCAATCTCGCCGACGCTGCCATCGGCGCGGATGATGGCCGTCAGGATGACGGTTCCCTTGACGCCGTCGCGGATGAGTTCGATGGGATAGGCCGGGTCGGATTTGCGGACGACCTCCGGCGCGATGATGGGCTCCGGCACCAGGCCCTGGGTGCGGTCCACGAAGTGAATGATCCAGCTGCCGGAGGCGGAGTTGAGATTGGGCATGTTGACGGCAAGGCTGTAGGAGCGCCGTCCGGCGAAGATATGGTTCTCCAGATCGCTAGGCTTGGTGGGGTTTTCGCGCGCTAGGGGTGGGCGCGCAGGAATGGATGCGGTCGCGGGCGGCCGGAGGGTGGCCAAAAGCTTCGTCCGGGACTCGGAATCGGCCGTTTCCGGCTTGGGTGAGGGACCATCGGACAAAGCAGCGGCTGCGGCGGCCGAAGGGGAAGCTCCCACGGTGATTCCGGCTGGCGCGTTCACCTTGGCGCCGACATCGTTTTTGCCGGAGCCTGGGGAGTCTCCCGCGCCCGGTGCGCCGGTGGCGTTGGCGCGGCCGGTGGGCGAGGCAGCAAAGGCTCCGCTCCGGTTGCCCTCTGGTATGGGTGCCGGAGGCGGAACGTCGGCGGGATGCGCGTTCAAGGCCAGCAGCTGCGGCATGTGGGTGCCGCTCGGTGGAAGAAGCTGAGTGAGGTTGGGCGCGCCGGCATTGCCAATCGAGCCTGCCTCGGGCGCGGGCTGCGTCCCGCTCGACGGAACTCTGGGCGAGGCGCGCTGCGGCTTGTTCTGCACGATCAGCTGCACGGGAAGCGCTGGGTTGGCGGCCAGCGGCAGGAGCTGCGCAAGGTTTTGTGGACTTGCGGGGCGAATCGAGGCGGGCTCGGGCGCGGGCTGCGACTCGCCGGGCCGGACGGCGGGCAGAGCGCGGCGGGGCTTGAGCTGCACGATCTGCGGCGCGCGGGCAGCCAGTCCGGGCTGCAATCCGGCGAGTTGCAGAGCAGTGGAGCGCGCAATAACCTGCAGCGGCTGGGCCGACAGCGGCGGCTGGAAGGCGACCAGATTGGGCAGTTCGACGTCGCGCCGCAGCGTGGGTCCGCGCGGAGTCACGATGGTCTGCTGGAGGTTGTCGGGAGCATCCGGAAGCGATTGGATGGGCTGCCGCGCCGGCAACGGATCGGCCTTGCCTTGCTGGCGGCGATGGGTGGGTGCGCCGTGCAACTCCGGCAGATATTGACTGAGCGGATAGGCATGCAGGGCGTGGTAGGAGCGCGAATCGTCGAGGTGAACACCGGCTTGCGGCCAGATGGAGACCGCGTAGAGCAGAGCGAGCAGGGCGGCGTGCGCGAAGACCGAGTCCGTCACTCCGCGCCAGGGAAACGGCTCGGACCAGGGGATCGCGAAGCGGAGCTCACGCGGAGGAGAGATGCTGCCTTGGTCGAGCGGGCTCCGGAATTGTGGGGTCGCGGTCACAGCAGGGTATGCGCGATTATAGCGCGGGCCGCGAGGTGCACCGGGCGGCAGAGACACGGCTGGACCGGGTTCGTAAAGCGGGATAAATTTGCTTCCGAAAAGAGAGCCGCGCAACGCAGGTGGTTTGAACTTGGCAGCTACTTACCTGCACCGTTCAGAAGGGTTTCGCTGACTTTGGCTCCCCCGCCGCAAAGCTGCACGGCGTGAAGCATCGCCTTGGCGACACGGTTGGCCGTCTCTTCATCGGTAAAGACGAATGCATTTTCCCCTGCTCTTCGCCAGACCGAAAGCCGGCTCATATCTTCCGGTCTGCGGGCCACGAGCCAGAAGACGGGAGGATCGACTTTCGCAGAGACGTTCGGGTATCCGCTGGCGATATAGTGCTTATCAGCGTACTGCTCACCTGTAGTCACTACGAGATTCTGCACGTCGGGCAGGAAGAAGCCGTTGTCGCGGTCATTCAGTCCTGTGCCGGCCACGATTTTCAAATGATATTTGATCCAGCAACTCCCCGGGTCGGCGATCACGCTGCTCTGTTCGAAGCTGTACTGCGTGACCCCATCGGTATCGTCACCGTAATCATGCCAGTGCGCAGCGTAATGCACATTCCCCACCGCGTTGAGCTGGTCCTGAATGAACTTCATGGTATCGGCAAGCGAGGCGGTATCGGCGGGTGGGGACGGCACACTCTGCTGCGGCACGGCGGAGGTGGTCAGAAGCGCGAGAGTCAACAACAATCGATTGATTCGCATGGCATTCCTCTGCGAATTCCTTCTGGTGAGCCGAACTATTCTTGCGCTTACCTTGCTAACTTGCAAGCTCGACGTGCAGGGTTCCGGTGGGCACAAGGACAAAAGGCGGAAGCTCCGCCTTCGAGAGAATCCACGCAGCTGGTTGAATAGGGATTAAGAAGAATGGTGCGCCCGGCGAGATTCGAACTCACGACCTAACGCTTCGGAGGCGTTCGCTCTATCCAGCTGAGCTACGGGCGCGCAGAGGCAATTATACCTGAGGTGGTGGAAACGGGAGAATCAGCTGGCGGGTGCAATGCCTCCGAAGCGGCGGAGGATCTTTCGCTGCGCTCAAGATGACCGCGCAAAAATTCAAAAGCGGGAACAAAAGAAAAAGCAAGAACAAGGGCAACGACAAGATCAACTGCAGAGGCACGGTCAACTGCTCCACTCAAGCCAAAAGAGGGCTTCCACCCCAGCAAGCCAACTACGGGCTTGCCGGGGACCCCGGCTTGAATGGACCACCCGCCTGGCGGCCCGGCAGCCGCCACGGAGGGTCACAAAAGGGCGCAGGCTTCTTCGAAGGCGAGACGCGGACCGCGGGGAAAGAGGCGGGCGCGATCTCCGTAGCCGAGATTGCAGAGGAAGTTGGAGCGGACGTGGGTGAGGGGGAAAAACTCCTGGTCGCAGCCGGTACATTCCTTGTCCGCGCCGAAGAACTCGGCGTCCACCTTGGCGTTGTCAAAGCCGGACATGGGGCCGCAATCGAGTCCGAGGGCGCGGGCGGCGAGGATGAGGTAGGCACCCTGGAGGCTGGAGTTGCGGCGGGCGGTGTGGTCGGTCAGTTCGGGAGATTGCTCAAACATATTCTTGAAGTTGGGCGCATGCGGAAAGAGCTGGGGCAGCTTCTCGTAGAAATGGAAATCGGCGCCGATGATGGCGGTGACCGGAGCGGCGATTACCTTGTCCACATTGGGCGGGGCCAGGGCGGGGACGAGGCGCTGCTTGGCCTCCGGAGTACGCAGGAAAAGGATGCGTGCGGGACAGCAGTTGGCGCTGGTAGGGCCCCACTTCATCAGGTCGTAGAGACGGCGCAGGGTGTCGTCGGAGACAGGCTTGGGAAGCCAGAAGGAATGGGTTCGAGCCGAGCGGAAGAGCTGGTCCAGCGCTGCGTCGCCGAGGGGCGCGGTAGGACTTTCAAGACTTTCGGGCGCGGGCATGTTGGGCTATCTCCAGGGTCGAATGTTTCTGTCTGCGGCCGCGGGTGGCGGCTAGCGAAAGACCAGGTAGAGAATGATTCCGAGCGCGATCCAGAAGGGCGTGGCCAGCAGAGAGGCGATGAGCAAGCCGTGCAGCAGATGGCTGCGTTCGGCTTCGATCAACTCCGGGGTGGGCAGTTCCTGCGGGGCCTTCTGGGGAGGGTCGGGTGTGGGTACATCAACGCGAGGGTGAAGAAACGGCAGAGCACCCATAGCACCTGTTGAGATGAGGAATGGAGCACGTCCGTTGCAAAACCTGGGCGCAAATTTTGCATCCAAGCGGCGAACCAAGAGCGCCACCTCCGGCACGGGACGGAAGCAGTCATACTCGTGAGGTGAGCAGGGGGGAACAGTCCGCAGAGCGGGGCGCGCCGGATAAGCAGGCCGCCGAGCAGGCGCGCGCGCTGGCCGACTTTGCCACCTATCTGCGGGTGGAAAAAGGGCTGGCTCCGCTGACGGTGAGCAGCTATGCGGGCGACCTGAAGCTGTGGACGGAGTTTCTCTCCGGACGCGATAAGAGCGTATCCACTGCGCAGCGGGAGGACTTGAAGGATTGGCTGCAGCATATGCTGGGGCATGGGATGGATTCACGCTCGGTGGCGCGGAAGCTTTCGGCGTTGCGCGGGTTCTACCGCTTTCTGCTGCTGGATAAAAGGATTGCGCACGACCCGACGCTGGAGATCGACAGTCCGCGGCAGTGGAAGGTGCTGCCGAAGGCACTCTCCGAGGAAGAGACGGCCAGGCTGGTGGAGAGCGTGGGGCCGGGCGCGACGGGTAACGCTTCGCTGCCGGCCGCGGGCGCACGGGCGTTGGGGCTGCGCGACCGGGCGATGCTGGAGGTTCTGTATGCGGCGGCGGTGCGGGTGAGCGAAGTGGTGGATGCCAGGGTGGAAGACACCAAGGTGGAGCTGGGATACATGCTGGTGCGCGGCAAGGGAGACAAGGAGCGCATCGTTCCGCTGGGAGGGCCGGCACAGCAGGCGCTGCGCGACTATCTGCGCGACGGACGGGCGGTGCTGGCGGGCCGCAAGAAGGTGGCCGAGCTGTTTGTGGCGCGGGGCGGACACAAGCTGACGCGGGAGCGGGTGTGGATGATTGTGGATCGGGCCAGCCGTGCGGCGGGAAGGCACGCGTCGCCGCACATGCTAAGGCATTCGGCGGCGACGCACATGGTTTCGCATGGGGCCGACCTGCGCACGGTGCAGACAGTGCTGGGACACGCCGACATTGGTACTACGCAGGTGTACACGCACGTGGCGCTGGACCGGCTGCAAAAGGTGTACGCGGCGCATCATCCAAGGGCCGGGAAACGCGCCGGGGACGCGGCAGGGGATGCCGCTCCGGCTGGGGGCGCGCGACGTAAGGATGGGGAGCGATGACTCCGTTGGGTGATGCGCTTGCTAATTTTCTGCGGGCGCTGGTGGCGCGGAATGCGTCGGCTCATACGGTAAGGGCGTATGGCACGGACCTTGCGGAGTTTGTGGAGTTCGTGGGACCGGAGGAGTTGAAGGCGATCGACCATCAGCTGATTCGCGCGTATCTGGGGCAACTGTATGAGCGCGGGGTGAGCAAGGCGACGGTGGCGCGGGCGCTGTCGTCGATTCGGTCGTTTTTCAAGTGGATGGGACGGGAGCGGATGATTGAGTCGAATCCGGCGCTGCTGGTGGCGGCTCCGAAGCTGCCGAAGCGGCTGCCGCGGGTTCCGACGATGGAGGAGATGAACCTGGTGCTGGACGCGAAGATGCCGGAAGAGGCATCGTTTGCCGAGCGCGACCGGCTGATTCTGGAGCTGCTGTATGGGTGCGGGATTCGCAACAGCGAGCTGACGGGGATCAACCTGGAGGATATTCATCTGGCGCAGGGGCTGATTCTGGTGCGCGGCAAGGGGAAGAAGCAGAGGCTGGTTCCGTTTGGCGAGGCGGCGCGGGCGGCGCTGGGGAGTTATTTGCCGCAGCGGGCACGGGTGCTGGAAGAGCATCGGCGGACGGCGGAGAACGCACTGTTGATTAATCTGCGCGGGACGCGGCTGACGACGCGGAGCGTGGGGCGGATCGTGAAGGCCATTGCCGTGGCGGGCGGACTGCCGAACGAGGTGCATCCGCACACGCTGCGGCACGCGTTTGGCACGCACATGCTGGAAGAGGGCGCGGATTTAAGAGCGATTCAGGAGCTTCTGGGACACGAGCGGCTCTCGACGACGCAGCGGTACACGCAGCTGACTACACGACAGGTGATGGACGTGTACGACAAGACGCATCCGCGGGCGAAGTAGAAGAGCAGGTTTCAAGGTTTCAGGGTTTCAGAGTTGCAAGGTGAACGGCAAAATCGAAGGCAGGAACAACTGCCCCACTCAAGCCAAAAGATGGCTTGAATGGGCCACCCGCCGAGTGCTAGTTGAGGTCGGTCACCTTCTCGATTGCTCGCACATCGATGGCGTATAGATTGCCGAGCGAGTCGAAGAGGAGAGAACTTCCAGTGACACCCGTGACGGTGGTGATAACGCCGGTGGTTACGTCGATGCGGCGGACGCCAGAATTGTCAGAGAAATAGATGTTGCCCGCCGGGGTGAATGTAATGGAATTAGGCGAAGTAATGGTCGCTTTGGAAGCCTGGCTGCCGTCGCCAGAATCGCCGTAAGTGCCGTTGCCGGTCACCGTGGTGATGACGCCGGTGGCTGCGGAAACTTTGCGGATATTCTCGTGGGCGTGATCGCCGATGTAAAGGTCACCGGAAGCGTCGACGGCGATGGCATCTGGTGTAAGCACAGCCGTGGTCGCGGCTACTCCATCAGCCGTGCTCGAACCACCACCTGCTGCGGTGGTGATGATGCCAGTCGTGAGGTCGACGCGGCGAACATTGTATGAGAGATCGGCGATGTAGAGATAGCGACCGGTAGGATCGATGGACAAACCCTGGGGCGTGCAGACGTTAGCGTTGTAGGACGGGCCACCATCTCCGTTGTTGGCGCAGATTCCGGTGCCAACAAGGGTTGTGATGATCCCATTTGTATCGACTCGCCGAACGACTCTGGCTGTGCGGTCGGCGATATAGATGTTATTGGAGAGGTCGACTGCAACGCCCCAGGGGTTTTCGAGTTCTGCGCCAGTGGCAAATCCATTGTCACCGGTGTAACCGTACGTACCGTTGCCGGCGATGTTTGTGCTTGTGACGGGGCTGGCGGCGAGGTTGAGCTTGCGGACTAGCGAGGAGCCGTCGGCGATGTAGAGTGTGCTGGAACCTTCGAGCGCAAGGGCGTCAGGGTTGGTGGAATAGGTGTAGACAGTGGTGACGGCTGCGCCTGTGGTAGCGGCGGCGCAATTGGAGGTGCAAGGGGAGCTGGCGGAAACGCCACAACCGCATGTGAAGGCGATGATGGGCAGCATGAGAGCAACAAGCGTATGAGCACGAAGGGAAACTGGGGACATGCGGTTGGGCCTCTTTTCGGAGCAGTCAAAATCCAACAACCTAATTCGCTTAGTTCTTCTCGGGATTTTAGAATAGCAGAGCAGCACAAAAGACAACGGGAGGATCGTGCTCAGGGATGGATTTCTTGTCCGTTGAGAATTCCCGAGGAATTACAGGATAGACGATAACTATTCTCTGGGCAATAAGTGTTGAAGATGCTTAGGGATGGGAATGTTGCTTCCCACCTTAGACGCGCAAGGAGCGGCGGGCGTTGTAGAGATGAACCCTGAGGGATGAGCATGTTGCTTTCCCACATTTGCCAACGGCAGGCAAATATGGGGCACCCGTCATTTCAGATAATAAAAACAAAGGCAAAGGCGAGGTCAACTGAGCCACTCAAGCCGGAGGAAGGCTTGAATGGGGCACCCGGTTGGAGGTGGATTCGGCGGCGAGGGAGTTCCAAAGTTCGAGGACCTGGGTGCGGAGTTCGGTGGTGAGGCGCTCGTAGGCTTGCTCGGGCTTTTCGGTTGGGTCGGGATAGATCGGCTTGCCGATGCGGATGCGCAGGGGATGGAAGCCCTGGAAGCCTTTGCCGCGCGGCCAGACGTAGTGGAATCCGTATTGGGCGGCGGGGACGATGGGGATGTTGAGGTGCTGGGCCAGGATGGCCGCGCCTTTTTTGAACTGCTTGGGCGGGCCTTCGAGGGAGCGCTCGCCTTCGGGATAGAGGACGAGGATTTTTCCGGCGCGGAGTCCGTAGGCTCCGGCACGCATGGCGGGGACGAGGTTGGAGTCGGGATCGAGCGGGATGAGGTGCAGAAGCTGGGAGAGCTTGTGCATGATGCCGGCGCCGAAGATTTCGGTGGTGCCGACATAGAAGACGTTCTGGAATGGCTTCCACGGCAAGGCCGAGATGAGGTAGGGGCCGTCTAGATAGCTGGAGTGGTTGGCGCAGAGGATGTAAGGCGCGGCGGGGAGATTTTCCACTCCGTCGATGCGCAGGCGGAAGAGCGGGCGCGAGATGAGCTTGCCGGTTTGGATGAAGAGCCACCAGAGGATTCCGAAGATGGGGCGGCGGCGGGTGATGGCGAGGACGTCGGGGTCGGTCATCTCGGCGTCGAAGACGGTGCTCCATCCCTGGCGGGCGGGTAACGCGTTGCTGCCGGCCGCGGACGCTTGGCTCCGGTTCACTAAATCCACGAGTTCGCGGACGGTGTAGACCTCACTGGCGGCGGAGTCGTCGATGGTGGCACCGAGGCGGTGGGAGAGCGCGGTGAGCAGTTCGACCCGCTCCATGGAGTCGAGTCCCAGGTCGAGTTCGAGACTGTCGGCGGGATGGATGGGCTTTTGCAGGCGGGCGCCGACGGTTTCGGCGATGACGGCCAGGGCGGGCTGCACGTCGGGCGAGTCGAGCCACTGGCGGTCTTCGTCGGTGACGGGACGCTCGGGGACGGCGATCTCGCCTTCGTCCCCTGAGGCGCTCGCGCGTTCGTGGAGTTCGCGGAGTTTGCGGTCGATCTCATTGCGGCGCAGCTTGCGGGTGGTGGTGCGGGGGAGATCCTCCTGCCAGATGTCATAGGAGAGGATTCGCTTGGTGGCGGGGAGAGTGGCGGAGATGCTCTCGATGTCGTAGCGGACGACCTCGCGGATGTTGACGATGCGGTGGTTGCGGAGGACCTCGAAGTTGGGGACGATGACGCCGTGCAGGCGCTCGCTGAGCGGCTCGCCGGGCTTGCGGGTTTCCAGGCCGAGGACGCAGAGTTCCTTGATCCACGGGCGAGCGCAGGTAGTAGGACTCGATCTCTTCGGGATAGATGTTTTTGCCGGAGCTGAGGACGATGACATCCTTGGCGCGTCCGCTGATGAAGTAGTTGCCGTGGGCGTCGGTGTAGGCGAGGTCTCCGGTGTAGAGCCAGCCGTCGCGCAGGACCGCAGCGGTGGCCTCGGGACGGTTGTAGTAGCCCTTCATGATGGTGGGTCCGGAGAGCGCGATTTCGCCGACGAGGTGGCCGTTCTCGTCGAGCTTGGGATCGACCAGCTTGGCCTTGATGCCGGGCATTGGCGGGCCGATGGAGCCGATGACGTTGGCTTCCGGCGGAGTGGCGTGGCAGCCGCTGGTGGTTTCGGTGAGTCCGTAGGCTTGCAGCATGGCGAAGCCGAGGGCCTGGATGTCGCGGCCGATCTGGGCATCGAAGCGCGAGCCTCCGGTGCAGAAATAGCGGATGTTGGGGCCGAGCTGGGCGTGGACTTTCTTGAAGAAGACCTTGCCTAGATTGAAGCCCATCTTTTGCGAGGCGGCGCTGAGGGAGAGCAGGATGCGGAAGACCTTCTGGGCGAGGCGTCCTTTTTTGGCGACCTCGCCGAAGATGCGCTCGTGGATGAGATAGAAGAACTGGGGGACGCAGCAGAAGATGGTGATGCCGCGCTCGCGCAGGCCGAGAGTCAGCTCCTGGGTGTTGAGCGAATCGAGAAAGACGACCTTGCCGCCGTTGTAGAGAGGCAGGAAGAGGTTGGCCATCTGGGCCAGCACGTGGAAGAGCGGCAGAACCCCAAGGAAGCCGTCTCCGGGACCGATGGGGACGAACTTGCGGACGCACTCGAGCTCGGCGGTGAGATTGCCGTCGGTGAGCATGACGCCCTTGGGATCGCTGGTGGTTCCCGAGGTATAGATGATGGCCGAGACATCGTCGGGCTGGACGGGAGCCGGGGTGAAATCGGGCGACGCGTCGAGGGCGATTTGAAAGACGCAAGGCAGGCCGGGGTGCGTCACCTCTAATGTGGCGAGCTGAATGGTGTGTCCGGCGGCGGCCCGCTGGGCTACGGCCTCCTCGGCGATATGGAAGCTGCGCTGGTCGGTGAAGAGCAGGGTTGCGCCGGAGTCGGCCAGGAGCTTGGCGACCTGCGCGGGGGTAAAGGCGGTGTCGAGGGGAACGGCAATGTTGCCGCTGGCGATGATTCCCAGGTAGGCGGCGACCCAGGCGGGACTGTTGAAGGCGAGGATGGCGCAGCGTGCGCCTCCGGCGGCGCCGCCTCCGATGCCGGAGCGAAGCAGCCAGTCTCCAACGGCGTCCGAGATGCGGCGGAGCTGGCGGTAGGTGAAGCTCTCGATGGTGTGGCCGTCGGCGGTGGTGGAGATGCTGGAGAGCGGCGACGGCGCTACGTGGGTTCCAGGCTGCCGCTGAATTTCGACCGCCGGGGCTGACGGCCAGCGCTCTACCGACTGCAGAAAACAACTGTAGAACATAGGGTCTCTCGACAACAGGATACACGGAAAGCGTAAGCGTAGAGGATGTGACGCGGTGCGAATCTGCAGAGATTGCTCTAGATAAAAAACGCTGTAGTGATTACTCGTAGGACAAAAATGCAACAGCGACAAGTTTTTAGTGGACAGTCTACACATCAGGGCTAGAATGTTGGCCCAGATGAGTTCTGCGAATTGGAACGCATTCTAAACACGATGGCGCCGCCCGGTATTCGGGAGGTGGCATCTTTAATTTTTTGCACCTAATAACTCATAGGAGATGGTTGTCATGAAACGTTTTGCGATTGCTCTGGCGGTTATGGCGATGATGATGTCCACGGTTGCGCTGGCAGAAGACGGCGCGGCACTGTATAAAGCGAAGTGCGCGGGCTGCCACGGCGCGGACGGCGGAGGCAAGATGGGTCCTGCGATTAAGGGCAAGACCAACGCGGCCGACGTTGCTCTCAAGGGTGGATTGGCGGGACCGCACTCCAAGCCGATCAATGGCTTGAGCGAAGACCAGGCCAAGGCGATCGGGGACTACGTCGCCGGCTTGAAATAGCAAATCATTCTGGATGGAGACCAGCCGATGCCTGCGGGCATCGGCTTTTTGCGTGCGCAAGATTGAAGGCGGACAACAAAGGCAAGATCAAAAGCCCCACTCAAGCCAAAGGATGGCTTGAATGGGCCACCCGCCTGGGTCGTCCGAAGGGCGTTTCCCTCAGCGGCTAAAGCCGCGTGAAGCGGGCCTTTCTTGCGGCACGACTCAAGTCGTGCCCTTTCAAAACCGATTTATGAGAGCGCCTCCAGGCTGGCTACATGGTGGAGGTGGGGGAACCTTCGGCGAGTTCGCGGAGGCATTCCAGGATGGCGAGCTCTCCGCTGGGATGGCGGAGCGTTTCGCGAAGGGAAACGCTGACCGAGAAATGCGGCGGCCGGGTGCGGAAGGAAACGGAGAGAAAGTCGAAGTCGCGGGTTGCCACCACGCCGTTGATGCGGCCGGAGAGCTGCGGCTCCCAGGAAGGTTGCGTGGAGATGTAAAGGGTGGCAATGGTGTGCCGGGGCCAGAGTGCGGATTCCTGACCGTGGTGGCGGTTGAGGCCGAACCAGCGGGTGCGTCCGATCTCCAGGCATTCGCCGGGCGGACAGGAGAGGTTGGCTTGAAAGGTGATGGTCTCCTGGCACTGGCGGCAGCACCACAGCGCCCAGCGCACAGGGACATGGCGGGGCGCAAGGCGGACGTCGAAAAATGGCTGATGGAAGGCGGAGCCGGGCAGGCTGAGCCGGGCGCGAAAGTGCGCCGGGCTGGGCCATGAGACGCCGGTGATCTGGCCGTGATCCGCGATGGCACCCTGCAGCCAGCGCAGGACGCGCAGCCCTCGACGGTGGTTGAAGCGCAGGAACAGGAGGTACCACAGAGCGAAGACCGCCGCTCCAACCACCAAGCCGATAAGTACAATGCGCAACATGACAAATTGGTGAGATGCGGTGGCGGGGAGGTTGAGATGCTAGCGGCCTATCTCCGGTGATGCAGTTCGAATATTTTTGGACCGTCGAGGGAATACAGCTCCGGCTAGGGCTGCGGGGGCGAAGTTCGCGCGTGACCGCGTCCTGCGCCGCGGGACTGGTCTTGACCAGGACGAGGTAGTCCAGCTGGTTGCCCGTCACGCGGTCGATGCCTGGGACTTGGGGATAGCTCATCGCGCCAAGTGTGTGGAAGCTGGGTGGGAGCCATGATGGCGGATTTAGATTCGCCGCAGGGGATTGGGGGATGGCGGAGCAGAGAACGCGGGCCGTCCGCTGCACGCGCGGGGAATAAAAGGCGAATACCGGGAAGGAAAAATCGCGGGATCCGGTCTCATGTCATTGAATTGAAAATTGCCGGCGTGGTATAAACAGTCGCTACCCGCATAATTTTCGAGATGGGAAATTTGTGGGCAGTGGAGCGTCTCGCAAACAGCTCCTTGCGACACCCAACGCGGCCAAACCTCAACATTCCTTGAAGTGGAAGCGCGTTTCGGGTTCGGATGTTTTGCGCCCGGAAGCGACACGGTGCGGCCCTGCCGCATCGCATGATTTCGCGCGCAGGCATTTGGATGGAGATTTATCACCCGTAACGAGTTTTGAACTCGGAGGAATCTGTATGAAACTGTGGCTCCCGCAGAGCCTCAACCGCCTGGGGCGCGGCGTATCACTGCTGGCCCTCACCCTCTTCACCTCGATGGCAGCGCTGGCCGAACCGGCCGGCGGCGAAGCTGCACTCAAGTTGCCCGACCTGAGGAGCGTCAGCTTCTTTAACGGCGCCATCAATGGACACAACCTGTTGCTGATCGGCATTGTGTTCTGCGTCTTCGGCCTGCTGTTTGGCCTGGCGATCTACACCCACCTGAAGAACCTGCCGGTCCACCGCGCGATGCTCGAGATCTCCGAGCTGATTTACGAGACGTGCAAAACCTATCTGACGACGCAGGGCAAGTTCATCCTGGTTCTGTGGGCGTTCATCGCGGTGATCATCGCGGCCTACTTTGGCTGGCTGGCGCCGGTTCCGGGCAAGCCAGTTGCAGTGACGCTGCCGATTATCCTGGGCTTTAGCCTGGTGGGCATCGCGGGCAGCTACGGCGTGGCATGGTTCGGCATCCGGGTGAACACCTTTGCCAACTCGCGCACCGCCTTTGCGGGTCTGGGCGGCAAGCCATTTCCGGTTTATGACATTCCGCTGAAGGCGGGCATGAGCATCGGCATGATGCTGATCAGCGTGGAACTGCTGATCATGCTTTGCATTCTGCTGTTCATTCCGGGCGACTACGCCGGTCCGTGCTTTATCGGCTTCGCCATCGGCGAATCGCTGGGCGCGGCGGCACTGCGCATCGCGGGCGGCATCTTTACCAAGATCGCCGACATCGGTTCGGATTTGATGAAGATCGTCTTCAAGATCAAGGAAGACGACGCGCGCAACCCCGGCGTGATTGCCGACTGCACGGGCGACAACGCGGGCGACTCGGTTGGACCCTCGGCCGACGGCTTTGAAACCTACGGCGTGACCGGCGTGGCGCTGATCACCTTCATCCTGCTGGGCGTGCACGACCCGGTGGTGCAGGTACAGCTGCTGGTATGGATTTTCGTGATGCGCGTGATGATGATGGTGGCGGCGGCCGGTTCCTACTTCCTGAACCATGGGATCGCCAAGGCCAAGTACGGCAACGCCGACAAGATGGACTTCGAGGCGCCGCTGACTTCGCTGGTGTGGCTGACTTCGATCGTTTCGATTGCGCTGACCTACGTTGCCACTTACCTGATGATTCCGGTGCTGGGCGGCGATTCGACGCTGTGGTGGAAGCTGGCTTCGATCATCAGCTGCGGCACGCTGGCGGGCGCGGTGATTCCGGAGCTGGTGAAGGTGTTTACCTCGACCAACAGCGCGCACGTGCAGGAAGTGGTCACCGCGTCGCGCGAGGGCGGCGCTTCGCTGAACATCCTTTCGGGCTTTGTGGCGGGCAACTTCTCCGCCTACTGGCTGGGACTGGCGATGGTCGGCCTGATGTCGGTTGCCTACTTCGTGAGCATTTCGCATTCCGGGCACGATGATGCTGGTTCCGGCGGTGTTTGCCTTCGGCCTGGTGGCCTTCGGCTTCCTGGGCATGGGGCCGGTGACGATCGCGGTCGATTCCTACGGTCCGGTGACCGACAACGCACAATCGGTGTACGAGCTGTCGCTGATCGAGCAGATTCCGAACGTGAAGGCGGAGATCAAGCGGGACTTCGGCATCAACGTGAACTTCGATCGCGCCAAGGACCTGCTGGAAGAAAACGACGGCGCGGGCAACACGTTTAAGGCCACCGCCAAGCCGGTGCTGATCGGCACCGCCGTGGTGGGCGCCACCACGATGATCTTCTCGATCATCATGGGACTGACCGGCGGACTGACCCACGACGTGGACAAACTGTCCCTGCTGTATGCTCCGTTTGTGCTCGGCCTGATCACCGGCGGCGCCATGATTTACTGGTTCACCGGCGCGGCGACCCAGGCGGTTTCGACCGGCGCCTACCGCGCGGTGGAGTTCATCAAGGACAACATCAAGCTGGAGGGCGTGGAAAAGGCCAGCGTGGAAGACTCCAAGAGGGTGGTTGAGATCTGCACGCAATATGCGCAGAAGGGCATGTTCAACATCTTCCTCGCGGTCTTCTTCGCGACGCTTGCCTTCGCCTTGATCGAGCCGTTCTACTTCATCGGCTACCTGTTCTCCATCGCGATCTTCGGCTTGTACCAGGCCATCTTCATGGCCGATGCCGGGGGCGCGTGGGACAACGCCAAGAAGATCGTGGAGACCGAGCTGAAGGCCAAGGGAACGCCGCTGCACGATGCGTGCGTGGTGGGCGACACGGTGGGCGACCCGTTCAAGGACACCTCGTCGGTGGCCATGAACCCGGTCATCAAGTTCACCACCTTGTTCGGCTTGCTGGCGGTGCCGTTGGGAGTGACTCTGGCTGGGAAAAGCCCCCTGCTGACCCACCTGCTGGCACTCGCCTTCTTCCTGGTGTCGGTCACTTTCGTATGGCGCAGCTTCTACAAGATGCGCATCGAAAAGAACGCGACGCCGGCAGGAAAAGCCAAGGCGATGGCCGGTCACTAAACAGTAATAAGAAGCAAAGAGAAAGCTCCCGCCATGGCGGGAGCTTTCTTTTTTGGCGAAAAAAAGGCTGGGATGCCGCAGCCAATGCAGCTTCTCTCCATCGGAATTCTCGACCCTGACGCTTCCGCAATGTGGCTGCAAGGCGTATTGTATCTGTGCTGTAGCGACGCATCTTTCGGAAGCGAGTGGGGTTCAGTACAAAGACAGGGGGCCGGTTCTTGCAGTCAGTGATGTAGAGCAGCCCTGAGGAAGAATCGTTACTTGTGCGAACGAT
Source organism: uncultured Acidobacteriota bacterium (assembly GCA_963732315.1). Taxonomy (GTDB): domain Bacteria; phylum Acidobacteriota; class Terriglobia; order Terriglobales; family Acidobacteriaceae; genus TOLSYN. The sequence goes on along the minus strand of CAVSYY010000018.1, from coordinate 424,832 downwards.
GAAAACGAGTCGCAGGACCCGAGACAGGAAAGGTGAAAGAAAGCGATGAAGATCAAAAGCTCAATTTGTGGCGTGATGATTGGCAGCCTGTTGGCGATGCTTCTGGCATTTATGCCAACCCCGGCTGCAGCACAAGTCGGTATAGGGGTCCAGATCGGTGGCGGCCCGGTGGTAGCGGAGGCTCCGCCGGAGTGCCCGTATGGATATTACGACTACCCACCGTATGATTGCGCCCCCGTGGGATTCTGGGGACCGGAGTATTTCTACAACGGCATCTTCATCGGTGCCGGGCCATGGTTCGGCTGGGGTTATAACCATGGCTGGGGCGGCCATCGCTTCCATGGCTACTACAACTGGAACGGACATGCCTATGGGCGGCGTGGCTGGGGCTCAACGGGTGGTTATCACGGTGGTGGACATGGGGCCGCCGGACATGGCGGCGGACACGTTGGACCTGGTGCACACGCCGAACGTGGCGGACAGATCGAACGTGGCGGACAGGCCGAACATGGCGCACCGGCAGCACGTGGCGGACAGGCCGAACATGGCGCACCGGCAGCACGTGGCGGACAGACCGACACACATGGCGCACCGGCAGCACATGGTGGCGCCGCGCATGCTGAACACGGCGGTGGCGGCGGACACGAGGAACACAAACCCTAATAAAAACGTCAGCCCGGAGGAGTCACCTTCGGGCTGACGCTTTTGCGGCGACGAGTTGCGGGCATTAGGTGGCCTGATATTCTGTCTCCATGGACCCTGTGGCGCTGACCCGGCAGCTCATCGACATTGAATCGATCACCGGCAATGAGGGCGCGGCGGCGAGCTTTCTGGCCGCACAGTTGGAAAAGCTTGGCTACGTGGTGGAGCGGATGCCGGTCAGCCCCGGCACGCCAACAACAGGCGCGCCGGGGAGCCCGGTGGAGGAGCGAGCGCATCAACGTGTATGCCCGGCCGGCCGAGGTGGAGACGCCCGCGCTGGTATTTTCCACGCACATGGACACGGTGCCGCCGTTTTTGCCCTCGCGCGAGGACGGCGACAACATTTACGGACGCGGGGCCTGCGACGCCAAGGGCATTATTGCCGCAATGGTCGCGGCCTGCGAGCGGCTGCGCAAGGCGGGAAAATCTGCAGGATTGCTGTTTGTGGTGGGCGAGGAGCGCGACTCGCTGGGCGCACGGGTGGCGAACCAACACCCGCGCGGCTCACGCTTTTTGGTTAACGGCGAGCCGACGGACAACCGCATCGCGGTGGCTTCCAAGGGCGCGCTGCGGGTGGAGGTAACGGCGCACGGACGGATGGCTCACTCGGCGTATCCGGAGTTGGGCGAGTCGGCCATTGAAAAGCTGCTGGACGCGCTGCAGGCGTTGCGGGCGATGCAGCTGCCGCACAATCCGGAGATTGGGCCGAGCACGGCCAACATCGGCATTATCGAAGGCGGCCGGGCGACCAACGTGATTCCGGACTTTGCCAAGGCACAGCTGCTCTACCGGCTGGTGGGGCCGTCGGAGAAGTTGCGCGACGAGATCGTCTCCGCCGTGGGTGAACTGGCGGAGGTGGAGTTCGTGCTGGACATTCCCTACATGCACTTCCTCACCGTGCCGGGGATCGAGACGATGACGGCTTCGTTTACCACCGACATTCCGGCGCTTTCGGAGTGGGGCAAGCCGGTGCTGCTGGGGCCGGGTTCGATTCTGGTGGCGCATACGGACCGGGAGTTTTTGGCCAAGGCGGAGCTGATGCGGGCGATCGAGTTGTATGTGGAGATTGGAAGCTATCTGCTGAGGTAGGAGCTTTGCATTCTGCTCTCCCACCTTAGCCGCGCAAATGCGGCGCGGCGGAAGGTGGGGCACCCGGCATTTATGTAAAACTCGTATCATGCTGAGCTATGCACATCTCCGGAGCTTGGGTTCTGCTGATCTTTATCAGCCTGTCCACCACCCTGATTTTATTGGCGATGCACTTGACGAAACTCGGTCTGCTCATCCATCAGCAGATTCCGGACCGGCCGCGACGGCGGCTTTTTCTGGCCTCAGTAAGTTTTTTTCTGACCTTCCTCGCGGTGCGCCTGCTGGTCTCTGCGATTGTTCATCATGTGGGGCCGTTCAATTACGTTGAGGTGGGTGGACGGCATATCCACCACCTGGTGTGGGGAATCTTTCTGCTGCTGATTTGCGGCTATGGGGAACTTACGGAGGCGGGAGACGGGAGCAGTAGGAGCGCTATTTTTCTGAGCCGCCTGCTGGCCCTGGGATACGGCTCCGGCGCGGCCCTTACGCTGGATGAATTTGCCATCTGGCTCAACCTGGATGCAGCCGCATACTGGAATCGCCAGGGGCGCGAGAGCCTCGATGCGATCGTGCTGTTCGGGGCTTTGCTCGCCATGGGAGCGTGGGGTGCGCCACTGTTTCGGCGTCTGGCCCGGTTCGGTGCGCGCCTTGAATCCTGACATACACCCGTGGATCTTTTGTGGACGATCGAGAAAAGTATTCGGCTTCGCGTTACACTGTTCGGCATGAGTACGCATGCGCCGAACTCCCTCGCTCACGCCTCCTCCGCCTATCTGCGATCTGCCATGAACCAGCCTACCGCGTGGCACGAGTGGGGCGCGGAGGCGTTTGCGCTGGCCCAGGCACAGGACAAACCGATTCTGCTGGACGTGGGCGCGGTGTGGTGCCACTGGTGCCATGTAATGGACCGGGAGTCGTACGAGTCGGCCGAGACCGCCGCGATTCTGAACCAGCACTTCATCTGCATCAAGGTGGACCGCGATGAGCGTCCGGATGTGGACGCGCGGTACCAGGCGGCGGTGGCGTCGATTACCGGGCAGGGCGGCTGGCCGCTGACGGTATTTCTGACTCCGGACGGAAAGATGTTTTTCGGCGGGACTTACTTCCCTCCGGTGGACAGCTATGGACGGGCGAGCTTCGGTCGGGTTCTGCTGGCGATTGCGGAGGCCTTCCGCGAGAGGCGCACGGAACTGGAGATCGAGAGCGAAGAGTTGATGCACCAGCTGGCGCGTTCGGAGGGATTGCCGGGGCAGCGCGGCGAGTTTTCGGCGGCGATCGTGGCCAAGATGGTGCAGTCGGCGCTGGCCAACTTCGACCGCGAGAACGGCGGCTTCGGCAATGCTCCGAAGTTTTCCTATCCTGCGATGATGGACCTGCTGCTGGACTGGTACGCCCGCACCGGCGAGAAGCTGGTGGGCCGGGTGATTGTGACCACGCTGGAGAAGATGGCGCGAGGCGGGGTGTATGACCAGCTGGCGGGCGGCTTCCATCGCTATTCGGTGGATGAGCGCTGGTGCGTGCCGCACTTTGAAAAGATGGCCTATGACAACAGCGAGCTGCTGAAGAATTATGTGCATGCATGGCAGGCCACGGGCAATCCGCTGTTTGCCGACGTGGCGCGCGACATTTTGCGCTGGCTGCGGGAGTGGCTGAGCGACCGGGAGCGGGGCGGCTACTACGGCTCGCAGGATGCCGATATCGATCTGCACGACGACGGCAGCTACTTTACGTGGACGCTGGAAGAGGCGCGGGCGGTGCTGACGGCGGAAGAACTGGCGGTGGCCGCGGCGCACTACGATATCGGCGAGCAGGGCGAGATGCCGCACGAGCCGGAAAAGAACGTTCTGTGGGTGCGAGAGACGGTGGAGCAGATTGCCTCCCAACAGGGGCGCACGGCGGAGGCAACCGCGCAGCTGCTGGAAGGGGCGAAGAAGAAGCTGTATGCGGCGCGGCTGCTGAGGCCAACTCCGTTTGTGGACCGCACGCTGTACACGGGATGGAATGCGCTTTGCATTTCGGCGGTGCTGCAGGCGGCGCGAGTGCTGGGCGATGACGCTGAGTTGCAGTTTGCGCTGCGCTCGCTGGAGCGTCTGCTGGCGGAGGCGTATTTGGCCGACGGTGGGTTGCGGCACGTGATCGCCTACGCGGAGGACAGCGCGAACCAGAAGCCTGCGGGAGTCTTGGAGGATTACGCCTACACCACGCTGGCTTGCCTGGACGCCTACGAGGCGAGCGGCGAGTTGCGCTACTACGAGCGCGCGGGGGAGATTGCGGCGCGCATGATTGCGGGATTCCACGATGACAGCGACGGCGGATTTTTCGATTTGGACAGTGCTGCGGCCAAGGATGCGGTGGGGGCGCTGACGTCGCGGCGCAAACCATTCCGGGATTCGCCGACTCCGGCGGGCGACCCGGCGGCGGCGCTGGCACTGCTGCGTCTGCACGCGCTGAACGGCGACGCCGAGCTGCGCAACCTGGCGCGGGAGACGCTGGAGGTATTTGGCGGAGTGATCGAACAGTACGGCATCTTCGGCGGCAGCTATGGATTGGCCGCGGCGTGGCTGGCGCGTTCGCACACGCAGGTGGTAGTGGTGGGCCAGGGTCCGCAGGCAGAGGATCTGTTGGCCGAGGCGCTGGCGCCATTTGCGCTGGGCAAGATTGTGCTGCGGGTGAAGGACGCGGCTGCGGTGAAGACCGCGCTGCCGGCGGCGCTGGCTGAGACGATTGCCGCGGTTCCCGCCGTGCAAGACGGGCGGGCGGTTGCGCTGCTGTGCAGCGGCTTCACCTGCCAGCCTCCGATGTACACGGCAGAAGAGTTGCGCAACGCGCTGAAAGAGGCGGTTACGCACGGCAACTGATAACCTCGGCTGATAACTGGGGAGATGCTCCCGCGCTCGGCGTTCATCCGGAAACATTCGACCAGAGGCGCAGCGAAGCATTAGAGTGAGAATATGCCCACAAAAACGAAGACCTCAAAGAAAACCGCAGCCACCAAGAAAGCGGCGAAAAAGACCGCGGTTGGAAAGTCAATCAAGCCCGCAGCAAAATCAGCGGCGAAGTCCGCAGGCAAGCCATCGCCGAAGGACAACGGCCATCAACCTGGAACCTACATTGTGCCGCGCGGACATGTGAGCATCGCGGTGCCGACCTTCTGGAATCTGCGCCAGACGAACGACGATATCCAGGTGGAGTCAGAGGCCAGCGAGACCACCGTGATTGTGACGGCCTATCATCGCAACGAGGGAGTGAAGGCGCTGGATGCGCGCGACTACCTGCAGCACTTTCTGGATACGGCTCCGGTGGCGGGACGGCTGCAGACCGGGGAGAGCAGCAAGCGGCAGGCCAGCGCGCGGTTCCGCGATGAGGAGGGCGATAACTGGTTTGTGCGCTTCCTGTCGAACGGCGAGACACTGCTGCTGGCGACCTGCCACTCGAACCGTCCGCTGACTTCGCGCGAGGGCAAGACTGGAGTTGCGGTGCTGGATTCGATCAAGCTGAAAGCGCGTGGATGAGTCCGTGGCAAGGCAGTATTGAATCGCTCTTTCTGCAGGGCGAAGCGGGACGGCTGGAAGCGCTGCTCAACCTTGGAACGCCGAGTGCCGAGTATGCGTGCGTGGTGTGCCATCCGCATCCGCTGTATGGCGGAACGATGCACAACAAGGTCGTCTTCCGCACGATGAAGGCGCTGAATGGATTTGGCTTTCCGGTGCTGCGATTTAACTTTCGCGGCGCGGGGAGCAGCGCGGGTGAGCACGACGATGGACGCGGAGAGGTCGCCGACGTGCGAGTCGCGCTCGACTACCTGAGCGAGCGATTTGGGCTGCCAATTCTGTTTGCGGGATTCTCGTTTGGGGCGGCGGTTGGGTTGCGTGCGGCGGCGGTGCATCCGAAGGTGAAGGGGTTGATCCTGGTGGGGACTCCGGTGAATGCCGAGGGACGCGCGTACAGCTATGAGTTGCTGCAGAAGAGCCCTCGGCCAAAGCTGATGGTGAGCGGCGACCACGACCAGTTTGCCAGCGTGGCGCAGTTGGAGGAGGTCTTTGCCACGGCAGCCGAACCCAAGCGACTGGTGGTGATTCCGGGGGCCGACCACTTTTTTGCAGGACATTTGGAAGAGCTGCGCGAGGCGGTGCGCGGATGGGTGAGCGAAGTGGTGGGGTAAAGGAGTTACTAAGGCGGTTGCGGGTTGATGTGTCCTGCTTCCCAGGTTAGCGCCGCAAAAAACGCGGCAAGGAACCTGGGGCACCCGACTGTTGCTGCGGGATATAGCTTTTCGGAAGCCCGCTGTGGAGATGCGGCGACGAGCTCCGGTCGCAGAGGCTGGTTCTGCCGTATAATTTCGCGCATGAAAGTGCTCGAGGATGGCGCGGGCGGGGAGTGCGTGCAGCGCGCGATGCGTGACACGGCGCGGGAGATCTTCCGGCACGCGCTGGAGGAGTGCAGCGTGGAGCGGGCGTTCGGACGCAAGCTGCACTATGAGCGCGGGATTCTGCAGGTGGGCGACGACCTGTACGACCTGGGGACGTTCTCGCGTATCTTCGTGGTTTCCATCGGCAAGGCGGGGCAGGCGAGCGTGGAGCAACTGCGGCACGTGCTGGGCGCGGGAGTGGAACTCAACGGAATTGTCGCGGCACCATCCGTAGGTCAGGGGGGGACTGCACAGGTTTACGGCTTCCGCTACTTCGAGGGCGGGCATCCGCTGCCGAACCATGAATCGCTGCTGGCCGCAGAGTCCATTCTGCGGGCGCTGGATTCGCTGAACAGCCACTCGCTGGTCATCTATTTGCTGAGCGGCGGCGGTTCGGCGATGGTGGAAAAGCCGGTCAGCGACGAGATTCCATTCGACGATCTGGTAGAGACGTACCGGGTGCTGGTGCACTCGGGCGCGCCGATTGCGCAGATCAACACGGTGCGCAAACATCTTTCGGCGGTGAAGGGCGGACGGATGGCCGTGGCGGCGGCACCGGCACATCAGCTTTCCATACTCATTTCCGACGTGCCGGAGAAGGCGCTGGATTCGCTGGCGAGCGGACCGACCATGCCGGACAGCTCGACGGCAGAGCAATGCTACGAGATTGTGCAGCGCTATGAGCTGCTGCCGCGGCTGCCGGGGAGCGTGCGCGAGCTGCTGCGGCGGCACGGGCTGGAGGAGACTCCGAAGGCGGACGACCCGCTGTTTGAGCGGTCGCGGTGGTGGCCGGTGCTTTCCAATGCATGCGCGCAGAAGGCCGCCGTGGAGTGGGCGGCGCGGAATGGCTTCGCCATCCAGATCGACAACAGTTGCGATGACTGGGATTACGGCAGGGCGGGCGATTATTTGTTGCAACGGGTACGCGAGTTGCGGCAAGGAGTTTCGCGGGTGTGTTTGATTTCCGGCGGGGAGCTGACGGTGACGGTGAACGTAACCCAGGTGGGCCGAGGCGGACGCAACCAGCAGTTCGCACTGTACTGCGCGCAGCGCATCGCGGGAGAAAATCTGTGCGTGCTGAGCGCGGGGACGGATGGGATCGATGGGAACAGTCCGGCGGCCGGGGCGGTGGCGGATGGGACGACCCTGGCGCGCGCAGAGGAGAAGGGATTGAGCGCCGAGGCGGCGCTGGCGGGCTTTGATGCGTATCCGTTTTTTGAGGAGCTGGGCGATACGGTGGTGACCGGAGCGACGGGGACCAACGTGCGCGATGTGAGGGTGCTGCTGGCGTGGTAGGGAGCCTGCCCGAGAAAACAAAACAGCTGCAAGTAGCAAAACAACTGCAAAGGACCCATATCTGCTGACTACGGCAGATATGGGGCACGCTGCTCCCAGCCTTAGCCGCGCAAAGGAGGCGCGTCGAAGGTGGGGCAACCGGCGGTGATCGAGATCCTTGTCAAATTTAAAACTTAGAAGAATTCGGCGACGCCTTCTTCGAGGACGCGGACGCGCTCGGCGATGCCGAGGCGGCGGGCGCCGGAGAGCAGGCGCTGCACGGGCTCGTCCACGGGCTCCTGGGAGAGCTTGAAGGTTCCGTAGTGCATGGGGATCATGTGGCGGGCACCGATGTCGACGAAGGCCTGGAGGGCGTCTTCCGGGCTGGTGTGGACGGCGCGGAAGCTCTCGGGATGGTAGGCCCCGATGGGCAGCAGGGCGACCTCAGGATTGAGCCGGCGGCCGATCTCGGCAAAGCCGTCGAAGTAGGCGGTGTCTCCGGAGTGATAGATGGAATGGGGACCGCTGCGCAGGACGTAGCCGCCGTATCCGCGATGCATGTCTCGAATGACGCGCGCGCCCCAGTGCTTGGAGGGCGTGGCGGTGATGCGGGTTTTGCCGAGCTGGAGTTCCTCCCACCAGCCCAGTTCGACGACGCTCCTGTAGCCGAGGTCGAAGACCAGGTCGCTGACGTTGGATGGGACGATGAGCAGGGGCGCGCGTCCTGTCTGGCGGCGGGTGGCGCGGGCAATGGCGCGCAGAGATGGGCGATGCAGGTGGTCAAAGTGGGCGTGGGTGACGAGAACGGCATCGACCGGGGGAAGATCCTGTATGCGCAGGCCGGGGCGGCGCAGGCGCTTGAGGACGAAGAGCCAGCGGGCAAAGATGGGATCGATGACAAGGTTCGATCCGCCGATTTGCAGAAAGAAGGATGCATGGCCGATGAAGGTGACGCCCATTTGACCTTCGGCGGCGAGCACTGGCCGGTGGGTGCGCCCGGTGCGCTTGGCCATGGCGGAGTGATGCACCAGCCGGCTCAGGTCGCCGGCTTTCTTGCTGATGCTGACGTTGAGCATCCGGTTCCACTGGTCGCCGCGCATGATTTCCTTATCCTAACTCTACGGCAGGGCTTGCAACATGGACGGCTCTGGCTTTTAATCAAGATTTTGCGGTTTGAGGAAGGAAGGTGCGAGTCCGATGAAGGTTACATACTTGGGAATGGGAATCATGGGCCGTCCGATGGCGGCGAACCTGATTAAGGCTGGCCACGAGGTGACGGTGTGGAACCGGACACCGAAGAATCTGGATGGGGCGCGGACGGCGGCGACGGCGGCAGAGGCCGCTCGAGGTGCCGAAGTGGTGTGGATGTGCGTTGCCGATACCAAGGCGGTGGAGAGCGTGCTGTTCGGTCCGGAGGGCGTGGAGGCGAGTCTGCAGCCCGGAATGACGGTGGTGGATTCGAGCACGATTTCGCCCAAGGCTACGCGCGAGTTTGCCGCGCGGGTGCGGGCCACAGGCGCGGAATATGTGGACGCTCCGGTGACAGGATCGAAGGTTGGCGCCGAGAGCGGACAGCTGGTGTTTATCGTGGGCGGCGCGGAGAAGACGGTGAAGGCGCTGGAGCCGCTGTTTATGGCGATGGGCCGGAAGGTGATCCACATGGGCGAGAACGGCGCGGGCGAGAGCGCGAAGATCGGCATGAACCTGATGACGGCTACGATCTTCGAGGGCTTTGCCGAGGCGCTTTCGCTGACCGGGAAGCTGGGCGTTCCGGCAGAGAAGATGGTGGAGCTGGTGGAGTCTTCGATGGTGCGCAGCGGAGTGACCGATTACAAATCCAGCTTTGTGCTGAGACAGGACTGGTCGCCGAATTTCCCGCTGCGGCTGATGCTGAAAGATATCCATCTGATGCAGGAGGCGGGATCGCAGGCCAAGGTCGAGCTGCCCGCGCTGAAGGCGATCGAAAAGGTGTACCAGAAGGCAGTGGAAGCCGGGCACGCCAATGACGATTTCGCGTCCACGGTGGAGACGGTGAAGGGGCTGACGGCAGGGAGCGAATAGGTTGAATACTCCGCCGGGCTATGGAGCCCGGCGGGGAGGAAAAGACTAGGAGTTGCCGAGATACATCACGTGGACGTAGGTTCCGAGGCGGGCATTGTAGGCGAGGTACCAGCCGATGTGATCCGGATCGGCGTAGAGCACGATGTCGTCGGTGGCCCAGTCCCAGTCGCCGCAGTAGCCGAGGTCATAGGGCGCGACGCTGAAGAAAAATCCGCCGAACCAGAAGCGGCTGGGGCCGCCGCCGCCAAGACGCCAGACGTGCGAGGCACCGATCTCACCGGGAAAATGACCGTGCTCCCAAGGATGGTCGAGATGATAGTTAGGGTCGTTGCGTCCAGTATTGTGGCCGACCCATTGATTGTTGGCGTGCACGTGCGGCGCCTCGGGATGGCCCGGCTTCTCATGGATCGCGGGCCCTCTCTCCGCCTTGGGAGCCGGCGTGGGATGCGTGGCAGGCGCGGGGCCGTGCGCGGGGATGTGGCCTCCACCAACCTCGTCCTCAGGGTTCGGCGGCGGTCCATAATGGCGCCCCTCCTGGCCAAAAGCCACGACGGAGCAGATCAATAGGGATGCGAGCACTGCTGCGAACTTTTTCATTGGATTGCCTCTTTCCACGCGTGCGATTCCCTGGAACCGCAGCTGCGCTATTTATTTCGATGCAGCTACTCAGAGGCAGAGAGATCAACTGCGCAACTTAGCAGGGGCAAAACCGGCAGAAAAGAAACGGCGTGGCGGGTAGGTTCAAATGATTCTGGAATGGCCCCCGAAGGAAGAAGTGCAACTGCGGGATCAACCGCCCCACATTCGCCAAACGATGGCGGATGTGGGCCACCCGGAGCTGTAGCACCGGTCCTAGACAGTGACTATTGGCGGTGCAGTTCCTTGAGTTCGCGCTTCATGCGCTTGCCGCGGTTGACCAAAGTGAGGGCGTAGGTGCAATGGACGATCCAGACCACGGCGTAGGCCGCGTAGAGATAGGCGTTGCCGCCGGAGATGTTCATCGTGCGTCCCCCGTTTCGTATTCGAGCGATGCCTGGGCGTGCGCCTCTTCCAGGGCGTGGCTGGCCAAGGCCTGGCGGTAGCGTATCCAGACGAACTGGATGGCAAGCAGGAGGAAGGCCGCCAGGTTCCATAGGACGGCGACCCACATCCGGTGGTCGAGTCCCGAGCCCTGGCCACCGCCGATCACCGGCTGCGGGTGCTGAGTGCGGAACCAGCGGATAGCCATATAGACAATCGGAACATCGACAAATCCGAATATACCCAGGGCAGCGGCCAGCACCGGGACCTGTCCGCCGGTGGCGTAGTGGCGCAGCACCAGGTAGCTGACGTAGATGAGCCAGAGCACCAGCGTGCTGGTGAGCCTCGCATCCCAGGTCCACCAGATGCCCCAGACGGGACGCGCCCAGAGCGGTCCGGTGATGAGCACGATGGTGCAGAAAGAGACGCCGACCTCGGCCGAAGCCAGGGCGAGCGCGTCGGCGCCGGTGCTGCGGCGGAACAGATACCAGATCGAGGCCAGGAAGTTGACGAAGAACAGCAGAAAGGCGATCCAAGCCGAGGGCAGGTGGTAGTAGAAGATGCGCTGCACGTCGCCCATGGTGGCTTCCCTGGGGGCGATGAACATACCTTGGCAAAAGCCGTAGGCCAGCAGCGGGATCGTGAGCACAGCGAGAAGTTTGAATAGATTTTTCATTCCGCGTTCAGCACCGGTTCGAACAAGAGGAGGCAGACACTGGTAAAGACGAGATCATACACCGCCAGCAGGCGAATCCAGAAGACGGGCGAGTTATCGCCGGTGAGGATTGCGGTGGTGGCATCGACCATGGCCAGCAGCGCCGGGATGGAGATGGGAAACAGGATGAGCGGCAGCATGATCTCACGGCTGCGGGTACGGATAGAGAGCGCGGCGAAGAAGGTTCCGTTGACCACCAGCGCCCACGTCGCCAGCAGGGCGACGACGAACAGCTGCCAGACCGGTCCCACCGAACGCAGGTTGTAGAAGACCACAAAGAGCGGGACCATGAGGACTTCCAGAATGGTGACAAAGAGGAAGTTGCCCACTGCTTTGGAGATAAAAAGCGCCTGCGGCGGCGCGGGCGAGAGACGATAGGCGTCCAGAACCTGGTTGCGCAGCTCGCGCGTCCAGGTCTGGTTGAGGGCGACGACGGTGGCGAAGAGGATGGCGACCCAGAGCAGGCCGCCGGCGATTTTGCGCGACTCCTCGGCGGTGGGGTCGAAGCCGAAGCTGAAGATGACAACCACCAGCAGGGCGAAGAACAACATGCTGTTGATGGCATCCTTGGAGCGCCACTCGAGGCGCAGGTCCTTCACAAGCGAGCGGCGGGTGATGGCCCAGAGGCCGGGAACCGAGGTCATCCTGCGTCCTCCTTGCGGACGCACGACTGCGATTGCAGCGATTGCGACTGCAGCGCCGCGCGCTCTTCGGCCAGATAGGGCGTGAGCAGGCGGGCGGGTATTCCCTTCTCGCGGGCGACGAGGCGTCCGGCGTCGAGCACGAAGCACTCGTCGGTGACCGGCTCCATGATGGCGGCCTGGTGGGTGACGACGAAGATGGTGGTTCCCTGGTCGCGCATGCGGGCCAGCAGGCTGGTCATCTGCTTGGCGGAGCGGATATCGACGTTGGAGAACGGCTCGTCGAGAAAAAGCAATTCGGGAGAATGCACGATGGCGCGGGCCAGCGAGATGCGCTGGCGCATGCCCTGCGAATACTGGCCGACGCGGCGCTCCAGCGTGGGATCGAGGCCGACGGTGCGGATGGCCTCCTCGCAACGCTCGCGGTTGCTGCATCCGTAGAGCGCGGAGAAGTACAGGAGGTTTTCGACCGCCGACATTTCATCGTAGAGCAGCGGAGCGTGGCCCATGTAGCCGAAGCGGGTGGCGACCGATTTGATGTCGGGCGAGCCCAGGACGTGAACCGTTCCGCGCGAGGGTGCGAGCAGTCCGGCGATGATGCGCAGCAGGGTGCTTTTGCCGGCGCCGTTTTCGCCCAGCAGCACGTAGAGGCGTCCGGGAGCGAAGTCGGCGGTGACACCGCGCAGGGCGGCGAAGCGCCCGAAGTGGCGCACCACGTCGCGCACGGAGACAGCCGGTTGGGATTGCGAAGTGTCAGTCACACGTAGTGGAAGTGGAACGATTTCTCTCCGGTTGGCGCGGCTCCGAGGGCGGAGACGCGCGGAAAACTGTGGATGCTGCCGTCACGTCGATGAGCGAACTTGAAAAGGTCACATGGATGAAGGAGCTGCGGCCTGGGCTTTTTCAGGCGGCGACGTGGGCGAAGCGCTGCCGTCACCGGCACCGGGCTGCGCGGGCGCGTACTTGGAGGCGCACTTGGCCTGGAGTTGTTTGGCGTGGAAGACGCCATCGCGTCCGTAGCTGCCTTCGGCCAGGGCGTTGGCGTTGTCCTTGAAGGTGTCCGGTGGAGCTTCCGTGCCGGAATAGGCTACGTTAAGGGTGCGTCCCGCTTCGGCGAGTACGAACTCGACGTGGGTGCCCTGGCGATGAATGGAGCCGGGTTGCACATTGCCGGCAACACGCAGGCGCTTGGAATAGACGCCGTCGCCCATTTCATGCATCTCTTTGATGGTGACGTAGTAGCTTTTGCTCTCCTGAATTCCGCTGAAGGCCAGATAGGCGAGACCGGTCACGATGAGCACAATGGGCACACCGAACTTCACGAACTTGTTATTCATTTTCCACCCAAAAAGGAAAACAGCAGGCCGCGAGACGAACCAGAGCTGCCATCCTAAAACCCCGTTGCATAGAGGGTACTTCGGGAGGCAGCTGTGGTCAAGTTCAAGGGCCATTTGTTTGGATGCAGAACTGGATGGAAAGACTCTGCAATGGCGCGTCATGAGAGACGCTGCTTGCATCGTATAATGAGCGCTTGACGAATGGACGTGATAGCCAAGAAAGAAGAAGGGGTTGGCAGGAATGAGTGCAGACAACGGATCGAACGGCAAGGGAACGAGCAGCGTCTCGCCACATGAAATTTCCACGGAGGGAATCCCCAAGCTGCGGCAGGAGTGGATTGCGCGGCGGCGGGACGAGGCGGCACGCACGGGCGACGGCAACATGACGCAAATGCATTTTGCGCGCAAGGGCCAGGTGACCGAGGAGATGCTCTATGTGGCCGGGCGCGAGAAACTGGCGCCGGAACTGGTGCGCAGCCGGATTGCCGAAGGCAAGCTGATCATCCCGGCCAACATCAATCATCCCGAGCTGGAGCCTATGTGCATCGGCGTGGACTCGCTGTGCAAAATCAACGCCAACATCGGGAATTCGGCGGTGACCTCGAACGTGCAGGAGGAGCTGAAAAAGCTGCACACCTCGGTGCATTACGGCGCCGACACGATGATGGACCTGTCCACCGGCGGCGATATCCACGGCATCCGCGAGACGCTGCTGCGGCATTGCCCGGTGCCGATGGGAACGGTGCCGATCTACGAGGCGGTGGCGCGGGTGAAGCGAATCGAAGACCTGACGGCATCGCTGATGCTGGAGGTGATCGAGGAGCAGGCATCGCAGGGTGTGGACTACATGACCATCCACGCCGGCGTGCTGGTGCAGTATCTGCCGCTGGTGGCCTCACGCATCACCGGCATCGTCAGCCGCGGCGGGGCGATTCTGGCGCAGTGGATGGCGCATCACCACAAGCAGAACTTCCTCTACGATTGCTTTGAGGACATCTGCAAGATCATGGCGAAGTACGACGTTAGCTTCTCGCTGGGCGACGGACTGCGGCCCGGCTGCATCGCCGACGCCAGCGACGAGGCGCAATTCGCCGAGCTGAAGACGCTGGGCGAGCTGACGCGCATCGCGTGGAAGTATGACGTGCAGGTGATGATCGAGGGGCCGGGACACGTGCCCATCGACAAGATCAAGGAGCAGGTGGACAAGGAAGTGGAGTGGTGCGACGGCGCGCCGTTCTACACCCTGGGGCCGCTGGTGACCGACATTGCGCCGGGCTACGACCACATCACCTCAGCGATCGGAGCGGCGATGATCGGCTGGTATGGGGCGGCGATGCTCTGCTATGTGACGCCCAAGGAACACCTGGGACTGCCCAACGAAAAGGACGTGAAGGACGGGATCATCGCCTACAAGATCGCGGCGCACGCGGCGGATCTGGCGCGGCACCGTCCGGGGGTGCAGGACCGCGACAACGCGCTGAGCTACGCCCGCTACCGCTTCGACTGGGAGAAGCAGTTTGAGCTGTCGCTGGACCCGGAGACGGCGCGGGCGATGCACGATGAGACGCTGCCGGACAAGTTCTACAAGGACGCTTCGTTCTGCTCCATGTGCGGTCCCAAGTTCTGCTCGATGAACTACTCGGCCAAGGTGGATGAGTACAACAAGCAGGTGCACGGGCTGGAGAAGAAAGACTACTCGGAGCTGGTGAAGCTGGTGTCACACACCACGGAAGTAGCGTCGCAGAAGTAGAACGGCCGAGACGCACGGCGTGGCCACAATGAGAGCGCCGTGGTCCATGAAGATGGCTGAGCCGCGCTGCTACACAGCGCGGCTTTAGTTTTGATCCACGTAATCGTTGCCATCGGCGTACTGCAGGCCGGCGATGTGGCGGGCGTGGTACTGCACTTCGAGATAGGCCTGGAGGATTTGAATGTGCATGAACTCGCGCTGGGCGGGGGTGGTGCACTCGCCGCGGGCCTGATCGAGCGCGAGATAACGGTCGTGGGCGAAGACGAAGCGGTTCATCTCGTGAAGCATGGCGGAATACCTCGCAAGGAGTTTCCCGCCACGCCGGAAGTTTGGATATCAGCCCTAGGCCCTAGAAGTGTGCTCTGAATTGCTGCACCGCATGGCAAGGGAGCTAGGGTCTCTCGATCAGTGATCGCCGCGCCCCCAGCGCCGGTAGTCGGCTCCCATCTGCGCCTCAGCCAGGCCTTGGCTCGCCGCCGGGCCGCTTTCGCTGCCGATGATGTGGATCAGGAAGAGGTGGTCGGCAGCCATTCCCGACATGCACCAGACATTCTGGCAGCCTTCGATGGGGACGGCGACCTGGTCGAGGAGCGCGCGCAGCAGTTCCACGCGGTAGGCGGCCCATTCGAACTGCTCCGCGCTGGCAAGGCGCAGCCATGCGCGCAATGCCAGCTCGGGAGATTCGCCGCTTGCCTGGTGCACGTAGGTGCCGCCCAGGAACTCGATGACAAAGGTGTAGCGGGTGCTTTTGCCTTTCATCTTCTGCTTTCTACCGGCAAATTCAGGGACTTAATGGCTCTTTACCTCATCGAGGTGCAGGTCCTTGGTTTCGGGCGAAAAGTACAGACTGCCGATGGTCATCAAGGCTCCCACGGTAAGGATGACGGCTGGAGAAAGCCAGAGATCACCTTTCTCGATGTTTGCAATAAACGGAATCTTGTGGGCCCACCATACATAAACGCCAAACCAGGCTCCGATAAGCGCACCGGAAGAATAGCCGAAGCCGACACCGGTTGCACGGCGACTGGTGGGGAAGCGCTCGCATAGATAAGCCGGCACAATTCCCCACGCCAACTTCAACATTCCGGCCATGGTCGTGCCGAGTATGGCCTTCCAGATATTGTGCTCCAGTGCTGCATGATACAACACGTAAAACACCGGAATCCCGAAGATGATCAGAAAAACACAGTACCACTGGGTGAGGATCTTGCGTCCTGTGTAGTCGCTGAGCCAGCCGTAGAAGTTGTAGCCCAGGAAGGCCATAAAGAGCGCGAAGCCGTAAATGAGGCTGTAGGTGGTGGCGTTGAATCCGCGTCCATCGAGCGTCAGCAGGTGGGGCAGAAAGCCGTAGACCGAGTAGTCGGTAAGGAACAGACCCGTCATGAAGAAAAAGACCTGAATGAAGGTTCCCAGGGCCGGAGGTTTGAAGAGGTTGAGAAAGGGAGATTTGTCCATGCTCCCGGCCGCCTTGTTCTTTTCGAACTCCGGCGACTCATGCAGGCTGCCGCGAATTGCGAGCGCCAGAAGGACCGGCAGGATGCCCGTAATAAAGGCAATGCGCCATCCGAACTGCTGCATTGCAGCCTTGGTGAGCAGCGCCGAAATTCCGGCAAAGACCAGCGAAGCCAGGACGTAGCCGAGCGGGAATCCGGACTGGATAAAGCCGCCCACCGCGCCGCGTTTTTTGGTTGGGGCGTGTTCGATGGCAAAGGTGTGGCCGACCGCATATTCGCCGCCGAAAAAACATCCCATGAAGAAGCGCAGCAGGCAGAAGATCACGTAGGACCAGACGCCGATTTGCGCATAGGTGGGAAGAATGCCACCGAGCAGGGACATGACGCCGACGCCGCCAATGGTGAATATGAGAAGCAGACGCCGGCCGATCTTATCCGCGAATCGCCCAAATAAGGCCGAGCCAATGGGGCGCGCAGCCATGGTGATGGAGTAGCTGAAGATGATGGTGAGGTATTGCCAGGCGGCACTACCCTTGGGAGAAACAAAGACCTTGACAAGGATGGGAGCCAGGACCAATACCAGCGCCATGTCATAGGCGTCCAACATGAAGCCGAGGAACTGCGACAGCATTGCAAGTTTGGCCTGCCGGTCCAGCAAGGGGGCGGAGGATGTTTCGACCGGGCTTGGCGCCTTGGTGGTCATTGGTTCACTCCTGATTGTGAAATTCGCAAATTGGCTTTGGGATAAGTACCACCGCCGGCACACAATTGCACGCGATTTCCGTCACATCTGGCTGTGACGTGGCGCTCGCTGCGAACACGCGCTCCGGACGGCGGCGCCGGGCGGGTAACGCTACGCTGCCGGCTGCAGACGCTAGGCGAGTAAAGCTACGCTGCCGACTGCAGGCGTAGGCTATTCGGAGCCTTTGGCAAGCTGCTCGTGGGAGGCATCGGACACCAGGGCGGTGTCGAACCAACCGGTGAGGTCAATGTGGCCGGCGAGGGTGTCGCGGCTTTTGCCGTCTACCAGAAAGCGCACGCGGGTAAGCTGCGGGAGTTGGGCTTTCAGGGTGAGCACCATCGAAAATATGCTCAGCTGCTCGACTTCGATACCGCTGCGATGGGAGTCGGCAAAATCTGCGTTCAAATTGACCACCGCCGAGGCCGGATCGAGCAAATAGACCTCCTGCACATCGGCGCCGACGCTGAGCGGATGCGCCGAATCCGGCCGCCGGTAGCGGGCGATCAGGGTCTGCAGAGCAAGCCGTCCGCGCTCGCCCGCATCCGCGGGAAAAGCGGAGGCGAGGCTGACAGGACGCAGCGAATCGTCTGCATCACTGGCCAGGTAGAGGGTCATCTGCTGGGCTGGGCCGCTGGATGGAGGGGTCAAAACCTGGGTTATGGGCGCGGTGCCGATCGACTCCGCCTTGCGCTTGAGATGGACCAGATAAAGGCCCATGGCGAGGATGGCCAGCACCAGGACGACGATGACGATCTGCAGCTTGCGGCTGATCACGGCGCCATTTCCATCTGACGCTCATCCGCCTGAGTGCGCAGGACGGCAATACCGCTGGCGAGCGTGGCGGCGACCTTCTGTTGGTACTCCGGCGAGGCGAGTTCTTCGGCGGAGGGACCTAGCGGCGCAACCTCCACGGCGACGGCGGACAGGGTTACGCTGTTGAGCGGACGCAAGGGGGCAGCCGAACTGCGCACCGGCAGAGTTGCCAGGTCACACGCGGAGGCCAGGGTTGCGGCGGCGGCGCTGGATTTGGCCAGATAGGGCGACTGCGCCGTTTCCCAGGGAACGAAAGTACGCGCGCCCTGGCCGGGCTGCGCCGGCGCCAGCAGGGCGGTGTAGATGCGCACGCCGTGGCCGGTGCCCGAGGAGTGCAGCGCAATATAGAGCAAAGCATGGGAGGTGTTGGCCGAGGTTGCGCGCTGGTCCGCCGTGAGCGCGTTGTCCGCTGCGCGGGTGAGCACGACGGGAATGCCGCGCGCCTCCAGCTCTTTTTGCAGCTGGCGGGCCAGGGCCAGGTTGACCGTTTTTTCCTGCAGCGTGGGGGAAAGAGCTTCTCCGTTGTCGTCCCCTCCATGAGCGGCATCCAGAACCACGAATGGACGCGGGCGCGGCGCGGGCGCCGGCCTGGCATTGGACGTCCCTGCGGCGGACACGGCACCGCTTAGCTGGGGCGCGGCGGGTAGAGTTCCTACCGGCGCGATGGTGACAGTGCGCCCGCCGTCGCCAACCGAGGCCGTGGCCGGCTGCTGAACGGTGGCGACGAACTCAGCGCCGCCGGGCACTTCGGCAAAGGTGGTGCCGCGCAGAAAGGGATCGCCGTAATGAACGTTGTCAGCCCCGCTGCTGACCACCGGCTCATGGCGGAAGAAGAGTTGAACGCGTCCCTTTTCGACCTGAATGGAGGGGTTGACCGGAGCCGGAAACGTGAGCACAAGCCGCGAGGGCGATTGCCGCAGCTCGGCGGAAAAATGGATCTGCGGAGAGCCGATAAACAGGTGGCCGGACTGGGCGTGGAACTCCACCGGCTGACCGGAAAGAATCGGCAAGAGCTGGTTGATCCACGCCACCGGAATGTAGCCGCGGCCATCGGCCAGAAGGAAATTGGCGCTCATTTCAAGCTTGGAATTGGCGCCGGCGCGCGCCTGCCGCGTGCCCTCCTGGAACTCGGCTTCGACGCCGTTGAAGGAGAGCGCGAGTTTGTCGCCCTTGATGCTCGTCTCCACGGGGCCGAGCGGTTCGAGCAGAGCGGTGAGGCCGACGTAGTCCACGCCGCCGCGCACCAGAATGGCCACCTGGTAGCTGGTCTGCGGCGCATAGACGCTGAGCTGGCGCGACTCGGCGGCACAGATGGTCACCAGCAGAGAGAGCAGCAGGGCCGTAACTCGAACGAAGATGGAGTGCTCTTTCTGCATTGCGAGGTCGCGGAAGGCGCTCGTACTGTAATCCTACGACAAAAAGCGGGTTACCGGAGGTCACGCACGGACTAAGTGGTACGTGGCCGAGTGGCCGGAACTCAAGGCAGCTGATCCCGAAAGGCGATGAATATTCGGCAAATTAATTCACGGACTGCGTCTGGTCGGAGTGGCGGGCCAGCCACCAGCAGGCGGGCTCGGCTTCATGCGGGAAGAGCGAGTGAACACAGGGTGTGGGTTGCGGCCCGTTGTCGAAATACTCGACTTTGCCGCCCTTGTCTTTGACTACCTCGCTGTTATCCACCATCACCGAGCCGTAGGCGGAACCACGGCGCTCGCGCAGCTGCAGCCCGATCCAGTCGGCGGCGTAGGCCAAAGCGCAGAGGGCAAGCAGCGTGAGAGCAATCCGGATTGTCCAGCGCTGCATGGGTTAGCTCCCGCCCCAATTATAAAGCGCAGGTCAGAGCGCGTACTTCCCTGCCTCCAGAACGCGGATCGCAATGGCCTGCCGGGAGGCGATGACGTTGAACGGCTCCATTTTAACCAGACGGCGCAGGATGGTCATCTGGGTACGCAGCATGTCGCCTTCGGCCACGTCGGCCAAGGCTTTTTTGGCGGCGGCCTCGACGCGCGCGAACGCCTGCTGCAGATAGACCTGGCTGATGGCGATGGCCGTTCCCGAGCCAGACTCGCCCTGGCTTTCGATCAGCTTCAGGGTGCGCGCCAGCACCGAATCCATGGCATAGATTTCAATCACGATGTCGGCGATGGCGCCCATCACCTCCTGGTGGTCGGGCATTTGTTGCATGTATTTTTGCGAGGCGGCGCCGGAGACCATCAATCCGATCTTCTTGGCATTGGCCAGCAGTTTGCGCTGCTCAGCCAGCGGGCGCGTGTCCTCTTCGGCAAAGCTGGGGCCAGACATGATCTCGTCCATCAGCTTCTTGATCGCGGGCAGCAGGGGGAGTTGTCCGCTCATGGCGCGCTTCAAAAGCCATCCGGTGATGATGAGGCGGTTGATCTCGTTGGTGCCTTCGAAGATGCGGTTGACGCGCGAGTCGCGGTAGGCGCGCTCGGCCGGATACTCCTCGACAAAGCCGTAGCCGCCGAAGATCTGCACCTGGTTGTCCACCACGTAGTCGAACATCTCCGAGGCCCAGACTTTGATGATGGAGCATTCGACGGCATACTCTTCGATGGCCTTGCGGATGAGCTTGGATTCGTCGGGCGAACCTTTTTCGATGGAGGCGGTCGCAACATCCATCATGCCCACGGTGCGGTAGACGAGCGCCTCGCCGGCGAAGATGCCGATGGCGATGTCGGCAAGCAGTTCGCGCACCATGCCGAACTCGGAGATGGATTTACCGAAAGCCTTGCGCTCTTTGGCCCACTGGATGGAATTGGCGAGGCAGGTGCGCGCGCCTCCCACGCAGGCCGCGCCCAGCTTGAAGCGTCCCACGTTAAGGATGTTGAACGCGATCGTGGCTCCCTTGCCGACTTCGCCCAGGACGTTCTCCACCGGAACCTTGCAGTCGGTGAGAATCAATGGGCAGGTGGAAGAGCCGCGAATGCCGAGCTTGTGCTCTTCCTGGCCCGTGCTGAAGCCGGGGAAGGTGCGCTCGACGATGAACGCGGTGAACTTTTCCCCATCCACCTTGGCAAAGACCACGAAGACATCGGCCATCGAGCCGTTGGTGATCCACATCTTTTCACCGTTGAGCACGTAGTGGGTGCCGTCAGCGGAGAGCACGGCGCGGGTGCGCGTATTCATCGCATCGGAGCCCGAACTGCTCTCCGAAAGGGCGTAGCCGCCGATCCACTCGGCGCTGCCCAGCAGAGGAAGATATTTCTTCTTCTGCTCCGGGGTGCCGAACCAGACGATGGGCAAGGTCGCGATGCCGACATGGGCGCTGAAGGTGACGGCAAACGAGCCCTGCTTGGCCATGCGGTCGGCGACGATGGACGACGACACCTTGTCCATCTCCATGCCGCCGTACTCTTCCGGTATATCGACACTTGTCAATCCAAGCGCGGCGGCCTTGGTCATCAGCTCGCGGCTGAAGGCAAAATCCTTCTGCTCGATGCGGGCGGAGTTGGGGACGATCTCCTGCTGGGAGAAGTCGTCGGCGGTCTGCGCGATGAGTTTGTGCTGGTCGTTGAAATCTTCCGGGGTGAACACCTCGTGCGGGTTGGTCTCCTCGATGAGGAAGATTCCGCCTGTTTTTTTCTGCGCCGGTGTGGCCGTGGTTGCCATGTTGCTCCTCCCGATTTCGCTGACTGCGTTATGGCTGGTTCAACAGCCCCACTCAAGCGAAAGAGGCTTGAATGGGCCACCCGAGATATTAGTCGATCTTTTCAAAAATGCCGGCGGCTCCCATTCCGGTGCCGACACACATGCTGACCATTCCGTATTGGTGGTTGCCGCGCTTCATCTCGCGCAGCACGGTAGCGGTGAGCTTGGCCCCGGTGGATCCCAGAGGATGGCCGAGGGCGATCGCGCCGCCGTTGGGATTTACTTTGGCCGGATCGAGCCCTAACTCGCGAATGTCCACCAGGGCCTGCGCGGCGAAGGCTTCGTTCAATTCAATGACGCCGATCTGGTCGAGGGTGAGCCCGGCCAGCTTCAGCGCCTTGGGAATGGCATAGATCGGGCCGAGGCCCATCTCCTCCGGCTTGCAGCCCGCCGTGGCATAGGCCACGAGGCGGGCCATCGGCTTGAGCCCCAGCGAGCGGGCGCGAGCGGCGCTCATCACCACGGAGGCGGCCGCAGCATCGCTCATCTGCGAGGAGTT
Organism: uncultured Acidobacteriota bacterium; assembly: GCA_963732315.1. Classification (GTDB taxonomy): domain Bacteria; phylum Acidobacteriota; class Terriglobia; order Terriglobales; family Acidobacteriaceae; genus TOLSYN. The sequence goes on along the minus strand of CAVSYY010000018.1, from coordinate 402,657 downwards.
GCCGGCCGTCACCGTGCCGCGCACATGGAAGGAGGGTTTGAGCGCGGCGAGGACCTCCAGCGTCGTGTCGGCCCGCGGGCCTTCATCCACTTTGAACTCGATGGTTTGCACGGCCGGCTTCGCCGCGGCTGCGCCCCGCGTGGATTGCGGGGCCGGTGATGAGAAGGTGACCGGCACGGGGACGATCTCGTCCTCGAAGGCTCCCGAGGCGATGGCGGCCAGAGCTTTTTGATGGCTGTGGTAACTGTACTCATCGGCCTGCTGGCGGCTGATGCCAAAGCGCTGGGCAATACGCTCGGCGGTGAGACCCATCGAGAGATAGGAGTCAGGATAATTTTGCACCAGCCAGGGATTGCAGCTGACTTTGTGGCCGCCGAGAGGAATCATGGACATCGACTCGGTGCCGCCGGCGACGATCACCTCGGCGCCGCCAGCCGCGATGCGCTCGCTGGCCAGGGCGATGGCCTGCAGCCCCGAGGCGCAGAAGCGGTTGATGGTCATGGCCGAAGTTTCCACCGGCAGGCCGGCGCGCAACATTGCGATGCGCGCCACGTTCAGTCCCTGCTCAGCCTCGGGCATGGCACAGCCCAGGATCACGTCCTCAACCTCCTTCCGGTCGAGCTCGGGCACTCGCGCCAGCGCACCCTGGATGACCACCGCGCCGAGATCGTCGGGGCGCGTAGTGCGAAGCGTTCCCTTGAAGGCCTTGCCGACCGCGGTGCGGACGGCACTTACGATGACAGCTTCCGGCATGCTGCATTCTCCTTGAATTTCCCAGGTCAGCGCCCAACTGCAGGGCGCGGGACCTGGGGCACCCGCTCTACCCTGCGACGTACTCAGTTACGCAGCGGTTTTCCGGTCTTGAGCGTGAACTGAATCCGCTCCTGTGTTTTGCGCTCGCCGCACAGGCTCTTGAACGCCTCGCGCTCCAGGTCGAGCAGGTATTGCTCGCTGATTGGAGTGCCCGGCGTGAGCGCCCCGCCGCAGAGCACCTCGGCTACTTTACTGGCGATCTTCACCTCATGGTCGCTGATGAATTCTCCCTGGCGCATGAGATGTACTCCGAGTTTGAGGGTTGCGAGAATGTTTTCGCCGGGCGCCGGAATATCGCTGCGCGGCACCGGCGCACGATAGCCGGAGCGCGCCAGCTCCAACGCACGCGCCTTGGCGTCGGTGAGCACCCGCTCGCGGTTCATGGTGATGCGGTCGGCGCGGTTGAGGAATCCGAGGCCGCGGGACTCGAAGGCCGAGGTGGAGACCTTGGCCATGGCGACGGTCTCAAAGGCCTTCTTCATCTCATCCACCAGTTCGACGGACTCGGCCACGCCCTGCGGTTGAGTCGCCTGCGCGGCATCCACGGCGCGCAGCGTCATCTCCTTGCAGCCGCCTCCGCCGGGCAGCAGGCCGACGCCGGCTTCGACGAGTCCCATGTAAAGCTCGGCGTGAGGCTGGCGCGCGGCGGCGTGCAGAGAGACCTCGCAGCCGCCTCCCAGGCTCATGCCGAAGGGCGCGGAGACCACCGGCTTGGGCGAGAACTTGATGAGCTGCGTCATGCCCTGGAACTGGCGGATCATCATGTCCACCTCGTCCCACTCCTCGTCCTGCACGGCCATCAGCAGCAGCATGATGTTGGCGCCGACGGAGAAGTTGGGCGCGTCGTTGTTGAGCACGAACGCCTCGAAGCTGTCTCCCGCGCCGCCCGGCCGGAGCACCTGCGAGGTGAGCTGAATCATATCGGCGCCCAGCGCGTTCATCTTGGAATGGAACTCGATGCAGCCGACGCCATCGCCCAGGTCGATGAGCGACGCCCCGGAATTCGACTTGACCACGCCGCGCGATTTGCGTGCCGCGGTCACGCTCCAGACGCCCTCCGGGACCTTCTTCTCTTGCGGCAAGCGGGTGGCGAAATCGAAATAGGCAAGGCCACTGGCGGTTTTCGGCAGGTCGGTGTACCAGCTCTGCTGGCCTGTGGAGAGCAGCGTCTCCACGTTGACGGCGACCGGTTTGCCCTCCTGCTTCATGCGCTCTACCGAGGCGGGCACGCCGACCGCATCCCACAACTCGAAGGGTCCCATCTCCCAGTTGTAGCCCAGGCGCATGGCTCGGTCGATCTCGACGATGTTGCTGCTGATTTCGGGAATGCGGTTGGCCGAGTAGGTGAACAGCTCGGAGAGCAGGGTCCAGAGAAACTGGCCCGCCTTGTCGAGCTTTTCGCCGCCGAAGCCGGTCAACAGGCGCAGCCGCTCGCCCAGCGAATCGACGTTCTTGGCCATCTCCAGCGAGGGAAACTTGGGGCGCTGCGCGGGACGATATTCAAGCGTCTTCCAATCGATGGCGAGACGGCTTTCGCCATCCTTGCTGCGCTCTTTACGGTAGAAGCCGCCTCCGGTTTTGTCGCCCAGCATCTTTTGCTCAATCATCTGGCGGTAGAAGGCGGGCAACTCCAGGATGCCGCGCTCATCGGTGGGAGCAATGGACGGAGTACCGGACTGGTCGGATGAAGTAGCGGCGGCCCTGGCCAGCGCCATTCGCTTGGAGTTCTGAATCACGTGGTCCAGAACATCCAGGCCCACCATGTCGAGCGTGCGGAAGGTGGCCGACTTGGGAAATCCACCCGTAGAGCCGGTGAGCGCATCGACCTCCTCGATGGAGAAATCGAACTCCTGCATGAGGCGCAGGGTATTTGTGACGCTGAAGGTGCCGATGCGGTTGGCGACGAAGTTCGGCGTGTCTTTGGCGTAGACGATTCCCTTCCCCAGGCGGAGGCTGGCGAAGTGTGCCACCGCCTCCATCGCCGCCGGATCGGTCTCCGCGGTGGGAATGATCTCCAGCAGGCGCATGTAGCGCGGCGGATTGAAGAAATGGGTGCCGAACCAGTGGCGGCGGAACTCCTGGCTGAATCCCTCGGCAATGTCACGGATGGGAAGGCCGCTGGTGTTGGTGGTAACAATGGAACCAGGGGTGCGGACAGCCTCGACCTTGCGCAGCAGGGCTCGCTTGAGTTCCAGGTTCTCCACCACGGCCTCGATGATCCAGTCGCAGCCGGCCAGCAGGCCGAGGTGGTCTTCGAAGTTTCCAGGGACGACCAGGCGGGCCAGGGCAGGTTCCATAAAGGCGGCGGGCTTGGATTTGCGAGCCCCGTCCAGACCTGCTTCTGCGACGCGGTTGCGGTTAGCTCCCGGCGTCGAGCCGGGCGGAACGATATCCAGCAGGTAGGGGCTGAGTCCCGCGTTGGCAAGATGGGCAGCAATACGGGAACCCATGGTTCCCGCGCCGAGTACGGCAACTTTCTCGATTCTCTTCAGCAATGTCTTCTCCGGGTGGAGACAAACGAATGACTGCAAGAGGTGGGATGCAGAAAAGGGAGGAAAATCTTCAAATTCAGAGAAGAAGATGTGGGCAATCGGCGCAACAACCCGCGATTGCGAAGTCAGCGTAACGCTTGGACTGGAAGATCAGAAGTGAGAGAGAAAAGCCCCGTAAAAAAGAAGCGGCGCGCGCCGAGAATGTGGGGTGAGGATGGCAACGGCGCGCGCCTTATTTAATTGAAATAAGCATAGCGGACAAATTGCGGGGGAGTCAAGCGAAATCTTTTTAAATTATTACAAGGAATGGAGATACAAGCCGAATCAGGATCACGGACAGGAGCATCGCGCAAGTGCGCAGATCACGTCTCCTTGTGATATGGATGCGGATTGGAGCGGGACGCGGCAGGACCGGACTGCGGGCCGGAACGCGTCTCGCCCGCGCGCTGTGCAGGTCCGCGCGGATGTGCTCCGCCAGGCGGTTGTCCCCCGCGCGCTGGACCATTTCGTGGCGGGCCACTGCGCGATGCACCGCTCCGCGGCTGGTCACCGCGCGGTTGGCCACCCTTCGGTTGCGCCGGGCGTGGGATCCAGTTGGTGTGCTGCGAGGCGCTGCGCTGCTGCGCCGCCGGGCGCTCCACCGCCGGGCCGCTGGCCACATGCGAGGGGGGCGGGGTCAGCCGCTCGGGATGCTCGCGCACGATCTTCTGCGCCATCTTCAGCACTTCCCTCTCGCCGCGATAGGTCAGCTTGCGATGGGCTTTGTCGAGGGGAAACCAGAAGGCCTTGCGGACTTCGTCGCGCATCTCCGGATGAATCTGCCCCAGCCGGCCGGACTGGTAAAGAAACAGGTAGAAGCTGACCGCCTTGGAGACATGCTCGCGGCCTCCCCAGGAGCGCTGATAGAGATAGCGGATGGTGGTGAGGCGGAACAGGAGCAGACCGCGCACGCCGGTCTCCTCGTAAACTTCGCGGTCGGCGCTCTGCTCGGTAGTTTCGCCCTCGTCCACGCCGCCCTTGGGCAGGGCAAACACCGTGCCTTCGGGACGGGCTTTGGCCCGCCGGGTGACGGTATCGGCGTTGATGATGTTGGGCTCGATGATGGCCACCTGCCAGGTGCCGCGAATGTGCCGCAGCACGACTCCGCCGGCCGAAGTCTCGTACACCGTCTTTTTTCCCGACGGCGATTTCGCGGCCTCGGCGGAGCCTGTGGGTTCATGCATGGTTTTCTTGTGAGCCGGGACGTTGGACAAAGTGGCAGACCTGACCGTAATCTTATCCACCCATGTTCGCAAACAATGGCCTTGGTAGCAAGCGTTTGCGCGCATCCGGCGGCGGAAAGACCTAAGGGCTTGCGCTTGGTGACGAAAAAATTACCGGGCGACAACTCGTAATGCCCTTTTGAGAATCATAGTAATTGGGGTTAAGGACAACGCAACTTCGTCCTCGATCACAGGTTTTAACGGTGTAGAGGCTGGTCAGTATGAAACAGCTTTCCCAAATTTCGCGCTCCGTACAGGTTTTCCTCCACCAGTTGAGCGCACCTCAGAAAACTGATGCGGTTCCACCCCGGCGTACTCTGGGTTTGGCCCTGGGCGGCGGCTTTGCCCGCGGCCTGGTGCATGTCGGCGTGCTCAAGGTTCTGGAAGAAGCGGGAATTCCGATTGCCGCCATCGCGGGCACCAGCGCGGGAGCCATTGTCGGCGCGGGCTACTGCAGCGGGCTCTCCGCCGCCAGATTGGCGGAGATCGGCCGCCGCATGCGCTTTAAGGACCTTGCCCGCTGGACGCTGGAGCGCGGCGGCTTCTGCAACAACGACCGGTTGGGCGTGTTTCTCTGCCGGATGTGTACGTATAAGGAGTTTTCCGAGTTGCGCATTCCACTGGCGGTGGTCGCCACGGAGCTGGCCAGTGGCCGGCCCACGGTCTTCCGCAGCGGACCGCTTTCCGAAGCGGTGCGTGCCAGCTGCGCCTATCCCGGAATCTTCACGCCAGTCGCCATCCACGGCAAGCTGTATGTGGATGGCATGCTGAGCTACGAGGTGCCTACCACGCCGCTGAAGCAGATGGGCATCGATTGCGTGCTGGGCGTACACCTGCGCTCGCACTGGAACGGCAACGAGCCGCCGAAGCATTTCTTCGACGTCATCGGCCAGTGTTTCGCCATCGCCCAGCTCCGCATGAGCCTGCAGTGGGAGCATGACGCCGATCTGCTGCTGCATCCCAATGTGGACGGCTTCGCCTACGATGATTTCGAGCGCGCTGACGAGTTGATCGCCATCGGCGAGGAGTGCATGCGCAACGGGCTGCCGGCACTGAAGAAGATATTGGGGGTCACGGATCGACAGGTTGTGGATGCGGCAGAGACTCCGGCTCAAGCCCTGGCCCCGGCCACCGGCGCCGCGAAGTCTTCCGAGGTTCACACGACGGCGTAGGACAAAACTACTTCAATTCTCCCAGCTCCGGCCGCATGCGATAGATGGCAATATTGAGTGCAATGGCAAGGACCGCCATGGCCGCGAGCGTAAGCGGCGCGGTGAATGTTCCGGACAGCGAGCCGGCCATCAGGCTCCCGAGCGGGGAGAAGCCCAGGAACGCCATGGCGTAAATGCTCATCACGCGGCCCCGCATCTTGTCCTCCGACAGGTGCTGCAGCATGACGTTCACGGTGGCGATCATCAGGATCATGAAATATCCGGTGGCCACCAGCATCAACGCGCTCAGCCAGCGGTTGTGCGAAAGGGCAAACAGCGCGACGAATCCATAAAAGGCCAGCGCGGAGCGGAAGACAATGCGCCCGCGGTGCTTGCCGTGACGCGGGAGGGCCATGGTGACGGCGGCCAGAAACGCGCCTCCGCCATTGGCCGCCATCAGCAGGCCGAAGCCGCTCGCATCCAGATGCAGAATCTGCTTGGCGAAGAGCGGAACAAAGTTGACGTAGGGCACCACGAGAACGCTGGCAACCGCCGTCATGGCCAGCAGGGTGAGCAGTTCCTTGCGCTCATAGACGTAGCGCAGCCCCTCGGTCAGATCCTCCCACATGGTGCTCTCGCCGGCGGACGGCAGGGGCGGATAGTGGATGAAGGCCAGCGCCACCAGCACGGCGACGAAGCTGAGGGCGTTGAGCAGAAAGTTGCCCTGCACGCCGAACCACGCCATGGCAAAGCCTCCCAGGGTGGGGCCAAAGACGCGCGACAGGTTGAACTGCGCGGCGTTGAGCGCAATGGCGTTGGCCAGGTCCTCGCGCGGCACCAGTTGCGGCACCAGTGCCTGATAGCTGGGAGCGTTCAGCGCCATGGCGATGCCGGTGGCAAAGGAGAGCAATACCAGCAGCGGCAGGCTCATCCAGCGCAGCGCCGTGAGCCCCCAGAGGATGAAGGCGAAGATCATCATCGCCGACTGGGTGATCAGCATCAGCTTGCGGCGGTCGATGCGGTCGGCGATGACTCCGCCGAGCAGAGAGAAGGCCAGCATCGGCAGGCTGGAGGCAAAGCCCACTATGCCCAGCCAGAAGGCGGCATGGCTGGGCGCCAGTTGCAGAACCAGCCAGCCCATGGCCACGTTCTGCATCCAGGTGCCGATGTTGGAAAGAAAGTTACCGCCCCAGAAGAGGCGGAAATCACGGTGGCGCAGGGCGCGGACCATGTGCGGCAGGCTGCCGCCAACCTGGAGTACAGGCGGCACGCCGTCTTCAACGGCTTCCAATGGCGATGGCTCCTCGGCCTCGCCGCTCGTCGATTCCTGGTTGCGATCCATCCCGGCGGTTACTATTACTTACTTTACGCGCTGCACCTCTCCGGGAACGGCGACCTCGCGCAAAAACCGCGCGCTCTCCTCCGGCGGCGTGGGATTTATATAGAAGCCCGTGCCCCACTCGAAGCCCGCCGTGTTGGTCAGCTTGGGGACGAACTCGATATGCCAGTGGTAGTAGTCGAGCGAGCTCTCCTGCACCGGCGAGGTGTGCAGCGCAAGGTTGTAGGCCGGGCCGTCGAGCGAGAGCTCGCACTTGAGCAGCAGCTGCTTGAGCGCCGCAGCCAGGTTGATCATTTGATGCGAGGAAAGATTCTCAAACGCCGACTCGTGGCGCTGAGGAAGAATCCAGGTCTCAAACGGAAAGCGCGGAGCGAACGGCGCGAAGGTGACGAAGTCCTCGTTCTCGCTGACGATGCGTACGGGGTGCTCCAGCTCCTGCCGCAGCATGTCGCAGAAGATGCAGCGCTCCTTCATGGTGTAGTACTGCTTGGCGCCTTCCAGTTCCTCGGCCACGCGCTTGGGCACAATGGGCAGCGCGATGAGTTGCGCGTGGGGATGCTCCAGCGTGGCGCCGGCGGCCTCGCCGTGGTTCTTGAAGATCATGATGTACTTGAAGCGGCGGTCCTGCTTGAGATCGACGATGCGGTCGCGCCATGCCCACAGCACGCTCTCGATGTTTTTATGCGGCATCAGCGCCAGATGCGCGGCGTGGTCGGGCGACTCCACGATGACCTCGTGCGCGCCCAGTCCGTTCATCTTGTCGAACATGCCTTCGGCCTGGCGGTTCAGAGTGCCTTCAATGCCCAGCGCGGGAAATTTATTGGGCACCACGCGCACCGTCCAGCCCGCACCGTTCTTCTGCCCGCTGCCGTTGGAGTCGGGGCGGTAGGCCAGCACCTCGGATGGAGTCTTGCTCTCATTGCCAGGACACAGCGGACAGAAGCCGCCCCTCTGCACCACCTTGTAATGAAGAAAGTCGCTGGGCCGCTTGGCGCGGTCCGTGGAAATGATGACCCAACGTCCAACTACCGGATCTTTTCTCAGTTCAGGCACAGGCGTTCCCCTCGCACCGCTTTCCTCACCCTGTTAGACGCACCGCCGGCCGAAAGAGCGGCGTTGTCCACTCATACTACGCCAAGGAAAGGCGTCTTTGAAAAGTTCCAATTCCGGCTTCGCTCCCGCGGCCAGGTAGACGCTGACCACGTCGAAGCGCGAGGACGGGTGCTGCTTGCAGTGGCGCAGATAGAGCGCTGCCATGCCGCGCAGTTCGCGCTGCTTGGCCCGGTTGACGGCGGCTTCGGCGGGGGCCAGGCCGTGGCTGCTGCGGGTCTTGACTTCGATGAAGCAGAGGACATTTCCGTCCCAGCCGATCAGGTCGATTTCGCCGCGGCGTCCGCGGGTGCGCCAGTTGCGCGCCACCAGGGTGTATCCCCGGCGGCGCAGAAAGTAGTAGGCCAGCCGCTCACCCTTGCGGCCGGTGCGCAGGTGAGCATGCTTGGGGCTCGTCTTGGCCGAACGGAGGCGCCGCAGCAGCGCGGAGATTCGCTCCAGCGCACCGGTAATCAGCTCGGAGATTCTTCCATTCAGCGTCAACATGGCGGCGGCAGCAGTGTAACGCAGTTGCGCGTTGCGGCGGGGCAATTCGCGCGCAAGGTGCAGGAATTTTGATTTAAGATCGATGACGGAAATGGAGAGTGGCAGCCTTGAAGAAGCTGATTGTGTTCGATCTGGACGGCACGCTGGCGGAGAGTAAATCCGCACTGGACGCCGAGATGGCCGCGCTGCTGACCGGGCTGCTCAGAGTTGCGAAGGTCGCCGTGATCTCCGGCGGCGACTGGCCACAGTTTCAGAAGCAGGTGGTGTCGCATCTTCCGCAGGACGAGAGCATGAAGAACCTGCTGCTGCTGCCTACGTGCGGCACCAAGTTCTTCCAGTACGACGGCGTATGGAACAAGCTCTACGCCGACGACCTGACCGGCGCGGAGAAGGAGAAGATTCTCAGCTCGTTCCACCACGCCATGGAGGTCACGGGATTCAAGCCGGAGCAGACCTGGGGCGAGATCATCGAGGACCGCGGGAGCCAGATCACGTTCTCGGCGTTGGGGCAGCAGGCGCCGCTGGCGGAGAAAGAAAAGTGGGACCCGGACTTCGCCAAACGCACGAAAATCAAGGCGATTCTCGATACGCAGATTCCGGAGTTCTCGGTGCGCATGGGCGGAACGACATCCATCGACGTGACCAAGCCCGGCATCGACAAGGCTTACGGCATCCGCAAACTGCGCGACATTCTTGGCATTCAGATCGAAGAGATGATCTTCATCGGCGACGCAATCTTTCCCGGCGGCAACGACTATCCGCCGAAGGAAATCGGCGTGCCGTCGATCTGCATTCGCGATACGCACGAGACGAAACGCGTGGTGGAGGGGATTATTGCGTGTTTGGAAAGCTAGAAGGGGCGGGCGCAGCGGCGTCGCCAACATTTACTTTTCCGATAATCGTTTCGAGGACGAAGTTGGCGGGATGGTTAATCGTTGCGCAAGTTTCTGAACGATTGGCGATATTGGCATTGCCGATTGCCGAATTATTACTTCATCAGTACATCGTTGGAGCCTGCGCGCCCCATTCAGAATCCGGAGCTAGAATTCCTACTTATGGGTGCTGAAAAACAAATGCAAATTGCCATCCTCGGTTGGGGCTCCCTCTTGTGGGAAGACAGGCCCGACTTCGACAAACAGCATGAACCTACATGGCATCTCGACGGTCCCGAGCTCAATATCGAATTTTCAAGGAAATCCAGGAGCCGTCAAGGAGCCTTGACACTGGTGGTTGACGATAAGAATGGCTCCCCGACTACAGTGGCGTGGTCGCTCAGCACGCGGGAGAGGGTTGAGGATGCTATCTGTGATCTCCGGTGTCGTGAGGGCACGACGGATCGGAATATCGGGCGTATCTGTCTCACTGCTGATTCCCAGGTTAATCCCTCAGCGTCGCCAGTAATAGCTGCTTGGGCAAAAGGTAAAAACCTCGACGCCGTCGTTTGGACCGCACTACAAAGTAATTTCGAGAATTTTTCGGTGGGTGCGGCCATCGACCATATTAAGAAACTGGACCCGTGCGGAAAAGCGAAGGCCGCTGAGTACGTTTTGCGCGCACCGGAATTCGTGCAGACCCCCTTACGGCGTGCGCTGCAACAGAAGTCGTGGTTCTCAGTGAGTTGACTACCTCCCGCACGGGAAGGCGCTCTCGATGGCCTTGTGGACCAGCACCACACCATTCAGGTGCAATTGTTCAGGGTGATCTCTGAGGTACTTGAGCACCACTGCGTATATCTGGCGGCGCTTCACTCCGGCAGGGAAACAGTAATTGGTCTGCACATTTGGAATGGCCGTGGCATCTATGGCAGCATCGACGTATCCCGAGCACATGATCGCCTTATAAAACTCCGGGTCGCTCGTGGATTTCTCAGTCTCGATACAGTAATCGAGCAACGTGTTTCCGTCAGTAAAGGACCCGGAGCTGGACTTCTCCTGCGATGCACATGATCCGGCAAGTAGCACAAATACTGCAATCAGATTGATTGTTTTCATAGCCGCCCACCTTACGCCAAGGTGCACCCCGCCGCTGTGACTACAATCACAGACACTGCCGGGTTGGTATAAACCGGGCATGTGGTTCTCCCAGGTTAGCGCCGCAAAAAACGCGGCGCGGAACCTGGGGCACCCGGCCATTCGATAGATGCAAGTGTCGAACCGGGCTAGATTTCGAAGACGGCGCCGGTGTCGGCACTGGTGACGTGCTGGAGGTAGCGGGCGAGCCAGCCGCGCTTTACCTTCGGCTCGAACTTGGGGAGCTCGGCGAGGCGGCGGGCGATTTCTTCGTCGGGGAGCTTCAGTTCGAGGCGGCAGGTGGCGGCGTTGATGTAGATGCGGTCGCCTTCGCGGACGGCGGCGATGGGGCCTCCGGCGGCGGCTTCGGGGGAGACGTGGCCGATGCAGAGGCCGCGGGTTCCGCCGGAGAATCGGCCGTCGGTGATGAGGGCGGCGCGCACGCCTGCGCCTACCAGGGCCGCGGTGGGCGAGAGCATCTCCTGCATGCCGGGACCTCCGCGCGGGCCTTCGTAGCGGATGATGGCCACGTCGCCGTTTTTGACTTCGCCGGCGAGGATGCCGCGCAGGGCGTCTTCCTGCGATTCGTAGATGCGGGCGGGGCCTTCAAACTCCATCATGTCGTGATCGACTCCGGCGACTTTGACGACGGCTCCGTTGGGAGCGAGGTTGCCGAAGAGAACGGCGAGGCCTCCGGTTTTGGAGAAAGGCTTCTCCAGGGTGCGGATGACGTTGCCATCGGCGGCGGGTGCGGATTGCACGGCGTCGGAGAGGCGTCCGTTGACGGTCATGGCGTCGAGTTGCAAACCCGTCGGAGTGAATCCATTCGACCCGGCGCGGTCGAGTTCTTTGAGAATCGCGGGAATGCCTCCGGCGCGATGGACGTCTTCGATGTGGATCTCGGGACGGCTGGGGGAGACTTTACAGATGTTGGGGGTGCGGGCGGAGATTTCGTTGAGCTTGCGCAGATCGAAGGGGATTTGCGCGGAGTAGGCAAGGGCGAGGGTGTGGAGGATGGTGTTGGTGGAGCCGCCCATGGCCATGTCGAGGACGAAGGCGTTGGTGAGGGACTGTTCGGTGATGATGTCGAGCGGGCGAATGTCTTTTTCCAGGCAATATTGCAGGGCGTGGGCGGCGCGGCGGGAAAGGGCGATGCGATCGGGGTTGGGCTCGGTGTGGGTGAAGGTGTTGTCGGTCCAGCGCTCGGCGGGAATGGTTCCGGTGCCGGGGAGCGAGAGTCCGATGGCCTCGCCGAGGCAGTTCATGGAATTGGCGGTGAACATGCCGGCGCAGCTGCCGCATCCGGGGCAGGCTTTTTCGGCCAGGGAGCGCAGTTCGGCGTCGCTCATTTTGCCGACGCTGTGTTTGCCCACGCCTTCGAAGACGGTGATGAGGTCGGTGCCGCCGGGGCCGGCGAGCATGGGGCCACCGCTCAAGTAGACGGCGGGGATGTTGATGCGGGCCATGGCGTTGTACATCGCCGGGACGATCTTGTCGCAGTTGGCGATGCCGATCCATCCGTCGCAGGGATGGGCGCCGAGGATGGTTTCGATCTGGTCGGCGATGAGCTCACGCGAGGCCAGCGAATACTTCATGCCATAGTGGCCCATGGCGATTCCGTCGCAGACGGCGCCGCCGACGTTGGCGTACCAGACGTTGAAGCCCAGGGCTTTGAGTTCGTCGCGCACGAGGGCGCCGATCTTATCGAGGTGGGCGTGGCCGGGGATCTGGTTGGTGTAGGAGTTGATGACGGTGACGAACGGCTTTTTGAGATCGTCGAGCGAGTCGATGACTCCCTCGGCCATCATGAGCGAGGCCGCGGGCAGCATGTGGGCACCTTCGGCAACGATGCGGCTGCCGCGTTTGCGAATGTTCTCGATTCCGGGATTCATTGTGGTTTTAGTTTACTTGAGGGGAAGGGGTGGCGTCAGCGGGGGAAGAGATGTAACCGCTGGGGAAAAAATCGATTGCGGTGTGAAGTGACCCAGGAGCGGCGCTCGATGTTTGGGCGGGGTAGGGGCCCTTCGCTGCGCTCAGGGTGACACCCCAGGAAACGAACAAAGGCAAAATTAGAACGTCCATGGGGAGGCCATCCGCATCTGTTGAGTGTCAGCGCGTTCCCCGCTGTTAGGGCGGCCCTGGAGAATTGGTCCAGGCTGGAGAGGCGTATGAGCCGGTTGAAATTGCCTGTCTCGCTGGACGACCACGCGGCAGGCCCGGCGGACGCGGCGGTGACGCTGGTGGAGTATGGCGACTACCAGTGTCCCGCATGTGCCGCGGCCCGTTTTGTTGTGCAGCAGTTGCAGGAGCGCTTTGGCGGCGGCCTGCGGGTCGTCTTCCGCAACTTCCCCAGAAAGCAGCTTCACCCACACGCGCAGTGCGCAGCCGAGACGGCGGAGTTTGCCGCCGCTTACGGCAAATTCTGGGAGATGCACCAGCTGCTGTTTGAAAATCAGCCGCGGCTGGGAGGCGCGCTCTATATGGAGCTGGCGCGGAGGCTTGGATTGGCTCCCGCGGCCCTGAGCCAGGCGCTGGAGGAGAAACTGTTTGCGGCGCGCGTTCGAGCGGACCTGAGCGGAGCCCTGCGCAGCCGGGTTGCGGGCGCTCCGGCGTTTTTCATCAATGGGCGGCTTCACCAGGGCTCCGCCGACCTGGCCGGACTTGCCGAGGCGGTGGCACAGGCCATGGCCGGGCGGACGGAGCGGCCAGCGATGCCGCCGCGGAAATCCGCTTAGGAGGAAGTTTAGAACCGGTGGCTTGGCCGTGGTCCCACATTGGCCAAAAGAAGGCAAATATGGGGCACCCTGGCCTGTGGCGCCGCGGAGATCCGCGTGTGGATGGTAGACCCAGACGCGTTCAAGTTGCAGCGCGGCTTTGCCGATAGGTTTCTGGAGAAATTGCCAACGGAAAGCTGTTACCGGTGGGTTACTAAAGACACCGGAGTTGATGGACACCTGGGCAAACATCGGTATGTCCTACTGTAAAATTATTGCAGCTGATTTTTCCGCTGAGGATTTAATGCCCGAATCGATCGATCACTCCAAGCTGCTTCCCGTGGATGTCAATTTGTCGTTCCACGAGCGGCTGCTCGACAGCCTGCACGATGGGGTGTACTTCGTGGACCGGGAGCGGAAGATTCTGTACTGGAACAAGGGAGCGGAGCTGCTGACGGGATACTCCGCCGCCGAGGTGGTGGGACGCTCCTGCTTCGATAACATTCTGATGCACGTGACCTCGGGCGGCTGCCAGCTTTGCCTGCATGGGTGCCCGCTGGGCAAGACCATCGAGGATGGGCAGCGGCGGGAGAGTGAGATATTTCTGCGGCACAAGCAGGGACACCGCATACCTGTCTCGGTGCGAGCGGCGCCCATTACCGAACACCAGGGAAAGATCATCGGGGCGGTCGAGGTGTTCAGCGACATCAGCGCCAAAAAGCACATGGAACGCAGGGTGGGAGAGCTGGAAGACCTGGTTTTTCTGGACCCGCTGACCGGGGTGCCGAACCGCCGCTATATCGAGCTGAAGGTAAAGCAGTCGCTGCAGGAGGTGGAGCAGTTCGGCCGCAAGATCGGGCTGCTGATGGTGGACGTGGACCGCTTCAAACAGGTGAACGACGAACACGGACACGAGATCGGGGACCAGGTGCTCAAGACTATGTGCCGGACCCTGCAGCATAACCTGCGTTCGGGCAACGTGCTGGGACGATGGGGCGGCGAAGAATTTCTGGTGATCGTGGCGGGCACGACCCTGGAGGGGCTGCGCGCCACCGCCGAACGCTACCGGATGCTGATTTCCGAGACGGCCGTGCCCCTGGCCGCGGGAGAGCTGAGGATTGCCGTCTCCATGGGCGCCACGCTGATGCTGGGCGGCGATACGGATCAGTCCGTGATCAAGCGCGCCGACGAGTTGATGTACAAGAGCAAGATGGACGGGCGAGACCGGGTCACCGTCGGCTGAGATTGCGCCGGGCAGGATGATTTCGGGACGAGTCCTGCTCTCCGGATTGATTGGCGCGGCATCTTACTTGTGAGCAACCTCACTACCGACTGGGTCGAAAGGTACAGATTCCGGCATGAGGCTGCGATAGGGTGAGAGGCAAGTTTGCGAGCGGAGTCCGTTATGACCGTGAAATGTGTGAATCGCCACTGCAGCGCTACCCGTCATCATGATGAAGGAAAGCTGTTCCGCCTGGACCTTGACCTGGGCAGCAAAAACGGAGGCGACGAGCGCATGACCGACTACCTCTGGCTATGCGCGGATTGCGCGCAGCGCATGCATCCCACGGTGGAAGTCAGCGCGAACAAGGTCACGGTACGGCTTTCCGAAAACCTGCCGCTGCCGCTGGCCGACACCAGCAACGCGCAGCTAAGAGCGCGGCTGAACTAGCCTCCGGCCAGCCATCCTCAGCCAGACGGCTATCTTCTATCACATATCACAATGTGGCGTGACCGCCATTACGGACGGCTGCGCGGGTCTGTAGTAAGCCTCTAGGCGACGCGTGGGGATTGATTCTCCAGCGCGTTGCGGCCGGCCCACCTCGAGGCTTTTGGAGGTGTGCAATGGATAGACTTCGAGTTTCTCCCTCTCTCATGCCTCGAATCGTGGAGCGGCTGCTCCTGCCCCGGAAAACGGAACGGATTTCCGCGGGGATTGTTGGTGCATTCATCTTTCCGTTCAGAGGTGTTTTATGTACAACCACACCATATCGTTTCATGTGCTCCCGGACACCAGCTCGCTGACACGGGATATCATCCATGACGAGATCCTGCCGTTGCTGTGCAAGCAGCCGGGGCTGATCGATCTGCTGGTTATGCAATCCAGCGACGAACCGTGCCAGTTTGTGGTCTCCACGTTCTGGGAGACCAAGGACCACGCCGAGAACCATCACCGCTATGTGTACGAGCCATTGATTGCCATGCTGAAGATGCACATGGATGGCGAAGCCAAGGTGCGCTTTTACAACGTTGACACCTGGACCACCCATCGCATTACGGAGGGCGTGACAGCGGCGGCGGTAGCGTAGGGTGTTGCTTCCCACGCGCAAAGAGCTTCGGAGCCGGGTACGCGGCAAAGGATGCCGCTGTCGGGTACGGGCCAAAAACGATGGCCCTCCGGTCGCCGACGCCAGGCCGCTCCGGCCGCGGGCGCTCGGCGTTACTGATTCGCCGGAGTAGTGAGCGCTTCGAAGGCCGTGACCAGGTCGAGCAGCTCGGAGGTGATGGCGTCTTCGCGGCTGTGGCGGAATTCCGCGGTGAGGATGCCGGAGCGCTCCTCGATGTTGCGGTCGGCCACTTCCATGGCAGCAAGGCGGCTGGCGTTTTCACTGGCCAGTGACTGGGCCAGGGCGCGGAACAGGGACGCAAAGAGATATTCCCGGATGAGAGCATGGAAGAGCTGCGACTTGTCCATGGTGAAGGTGGGGATCGTCTTGGAGGGCCAGGGCTTCGCCTTGAGGCGGCGGACCCATTCGAGATCGACCGGTAACAGGCGCACCCCGCGCGGCCGGAAGATGGGAACGGCGAGCGCCTGGCAGTAAAACAGCACGATGACTTCGATGCCGCGCTGCAGATACCATTCCTGAATTTTGATGAGCACCTCATGCACCACCTGCCCAACGGCGGACATGGAGCTGGGAACCTCCAGCACCTGCTCCACGGTGAAGCCGAGAGATTTGAGGCGGTCGGCGGCGCGCAGGCCCACCGCGAGCAGGGTCTGCTCGCCGCGCGAGCGGGAGAGCTTGCCGAGTGCGCGGTCGGCGTGGGAGACGATGCGTTCATTCAAGGGGCCGCACATGCCTTGGTCGGAGCCGAAGACGAGGGCACCCATGCGACGGCCTCCGTGCTTGGGCGGCGCGGGC
Organism: uncultured Acidobacteriota bacterium; assembly: GCA_963732315.1. Taxonomy (GTDB): domain Bacteria; phylum Acidobacteriota; class Terriglobia; order Terriglobales; family Acidobacteriaceae; genus TOLSYN. Next base: position 386,138 of record CAVSYY010000018.1, on the reverse strand, counting down.
TCGGGGACGTATTGCAGGGCGACCTGGAGTCCGGCTTCGATGGTGCTGTCGTACTCGTTGATGGCCTGCGCGGCCCGCTCGTATTGGCGGAGGTTGACGCCCGCAAGGGCCTTCATGGTTTTGACCAGGGAGTGCAGCTCGCTGGTGACGGCCATGTTTCGGCGCAGCTCTTCAAGGGATTTCATTTGGATGCACCGGGAATGGGCGGCGGCGAGGCCGCGCTTTTGGCCAGGGTGAGCAGCGCTTCGCGGTCGGCGTCGGCCAGTTCATTGCCAGCCGCCACGGCTGCGGCAAACCAGGGCATGCGGAGCGGAAGCGCTTCGCGGATTTTGTTGGAGACCCGCACCACCTCGTCGGCGGACAGGTTGTCGAAGATGCCGGCGCTGGCGGCCAGCAGGACGGCGATCTGCTCGGCGGGCGGCATGGGATCGTATTGCGGCTGCTTGAGCGCTTCGCGCACGCTCTGGCCGCGGGCCAGCGTCTGGCGGGTGTGCTCGTCGAGGCGCGTGCCGAAGCGGGAGAAGACTTCGAGTTCTTCAAACTGCGAATAGAAGAGGCGCAGTTTGCCGCCCACGGCCCAGTAGGCGGGCAGCTGGGTTTTGCCGCCGACGCGGGAGACAGACTTGCCGACGTCCACCGCCGGGAGAATGCCCTTCTGGAAGAGCGTAGGAGTGACGTAGATCTGGCCGTCGGTGATCGAGATCAGGTTGGTGGGAATGTAGGCGGCCATGTTCTGCTCTTCGGTTTCCACCACGGGGAGGACGGTGAGCGAGCCTCCGCCGAGCGATTTGCGCAGATGGGTGGAGCGCTCCAGCAGCCGGGAGTGAATGTAGAAGATGTCGCCGGGAAAACCTTCGCGGCCGGGCGGACGGCGCAGCAGTAGAGAGAGTTCGCGATAGGCGCGGGCGTGTTTGCTGAGGTCGTCGAAGATGACCAGCACGTCGCGGCCGCGGCGCATGAAGTACTCGCCCATGGCCATGGCGGAGTATGGCGCGACGAACTGCTGCCCGGCGGGCGCGTCTCCGGAGGCAACGACGACGATGCAATAGGGCAGCGAGTCGCGATCATGAAGGTCGGCGATGACGCGGGCGACCGATGCACTGCGCTGGCCGATGGCGCAGTAGATGCAGATGACATCCTGGCCCTTCTGGTTGATCATGCAATCGACGGCGATGGCGGTTTTGCCGGTCTGGCGGTCACCGAGGATGAGTTCGCGCTGGCCGCGGCCGACGGGGATGAGCGCGTCGATGACTTTGATTCCGGTGGCCAGCGGGACGGTGACGGGAGCGCGGTCGAGGATGGGCGGAGCTTCGCATTCGATGGGCGCGCGGGCAGCCACGGGGATGTCGCCGCCGTTGTCGAGGGGACGGCCCAAGGGATCGACCACGCGGCCGAGCAAACCCTCGCCTACCGGGACCTCAAGGCTGCGGCCAGTGCGGCGGACCTCGGAGCCGGCCATGAGTTCGTTGCCATGGTCGAGCAGAAAAACACCGACCTCATCGGGATCGAGGTTGAAGGCGATGCCGGGGACGTTGCCGGAAAAGCGCACCACCTCCTCCGACTGCACGTGAGGCAATCCGCTGACGCGCGTGATGCCCTGCGCGATGGAGACGACCTCGCCGTATTCCTGCAGGGCGGGACAGGCGCTCTCCTGCTCGGCGGCACGATCGATTGCGCCCAGCGCTTCTTCCAGAACCGTGTGCAATGAGTTTGATTTTTCGCTCATGATGCCACCGATTGGGCGACCTCGCCTGTCTTCTTCTCCAGCGCCTCGCGGAGCCGCTCTTCCAGGGCGTCCACGTATCCTTCGGCACTCCAGGCGATCTTGCGACCGTTGGCGCGCAGTTCGAGTCCCCAGCCGAGGCTGGGGGCTTTTTCAAAGCGGATGGTGAGTGGCGCGATCGCCTGCGCGGTGAGGATCTCCTCAATCTTCTGCTGAATCTCGGCGGGCAGTTCGGAGGCGGAGCGGACAACGATGGACTGGCCGGCCAGCTCCTTCCAGGCGCCCACTTCCATGACGGACAGCTTGTTGAGAAAGACGCGGGCGGCGCACTGGTCGAGATCGCAGCAGGCAAGATCGTGCAAGGCGCGGCGCACGACGAAGAGAATTTCTCCAGCGGCACGGCCGCGAATGTCCTGGAAGAGCGCGGTGCGTTCGCGTTCCAGATCGGCGCGCCAACGATCCTCCAAGGCGGAGACTTCCTCGCGCGCTTTCTTCATCAGGTCGAGACGCTTGCGGTCGGCATCCTGCTGGGACTGCGTGAGCATGGCGTCGCGGGCGTCTTCCAGCTCATGCAGGCGTTTCTGGAAATCCTGTTTCTCCAGCTCGGCCTGATGGAGATTTTCCTCCGCCTCGGCCCGGCAGGACTTGAGGGCGTCTTCGCGCGAATCGATGGCCTGCAGAATTCTGCCGTACAGAAAGTGCTTGAGCAGAGCGACCAGGATGAGGAAGTTCACGATCTGCGCGAAGATGGTGAACCAGTCAAACAGCTTCATTTTCCGCCTCCGGCGATCATGTGGCTCCAGAAGGGATTGGCGTAGATCAGGATGATGGAGATAACAAAGCAATAAATGGCAATTGACTCGATCATGGCCAAACCAATGAAGAGCGTGCGGCTGATGGTGGCAGACTCATCGGGCTGCTGGGCGATGGCGGTGAGCGCGTGGGCGACCGCGAGGCCTTCGCCTATGGCCGGCCCGAGCGCACCGATGCCCATGCACCCGGCAGCGGCTGCGATGGAAACAACTCCGACGACTGTTGCGTTTTCCATGCTTACGACTCCTTTCGAACAACCGGCGCTGGCGGCGTTTGGTGTGGCTGCTCATGCGCCGTGGCGGCCGCTCCGATATACACCGTGGCAAGAATGGCGAAGATGTAGGCCTGAATGATTCCGGTGAGCAGGCCAAGCACCTGCATGGCAACCGGGAAAAACAAGGGGACGATGGCTAGAAGGATTCCCACGATCATGCCGCCGCTCATGACATTGCCGAACAGACGCACGGCGAGCGCCAGGGTTCGGGAGAACTCGCTGACGATGTGCAGCGGCAGCATGACCACCGTGGGCGAAACGTAATGGCGCAGATAACCGATGCATCCCTGCTCGCGGATGGCCAGGATGGGAACGTGAACCGCCACGCAGATGGCCAGGGCTATGGTGGTGGAAAGCGATCCGGTGGGGGCATGCCAGCCGGGAACGACGTCGAGCAGGTTGGAGAGAGCGATGAAGAGGAAGAGCGTGCCGACGAAGGGAACATAGAAGTCGGCCCCCTTGCCGCCGATCTCCCGGGCCTGCTGCCGGATGACGCTGACGATTACTTCCAGCGCATTTTGCCAGCGGGAGCGGCGATGGGTGAGCGAGATGTTGCGCGTGACCAGCCATGACATGACGGTCAGCAGGAGCATCACCACCCAGGTGTACACCAGCGTTGCGTTTAGAACGATGAAGCCGTGGCGATAGAGGATGATTTCATCAGTGGTGAGATGCATGGGTATCCTCCCGGCGGGCAATGCAGAGCTCCCATGGTGCAGCCTTGGACGAGACGATCACGTTGGATAGGACGACTCTGGCCGCGGTGAATCCGACGAGGCAGGCGATCCAGTACTCGGCGTGCGTGCCTGCCAGCAGCCAGAAGCCGGCGAGCAGGAGCGCGCCGCGCAGCAGGAAGCTGCCGGCGGTGAGCAGGACTCCGCCACCGGCCACCAGGCGCCGCACGGTCCAGGCGAGTCCGCCGAAATAGATGAGGCCGAGCACCATGCCTGCGAAGAAAACCAAAACGATTTGTAAGAGGTGCGGCATCGTCAACCTTTCGGATCGTTCTTGATGTGCGTCCATGCGTTCAGGCAGCCGATCATCAGGCCGACGAACAACAGCGTCAGCGTCCACGAAAAAGGGCTGGGCAGCACGCGGTCAATCCATATCCCCAGCGCGACCCCGGCCAGGGTGGGGACGGTGACCGACCAGCCGACCACACCGAACAACGCGACCGCGCGCCAGTAGGCATTCTCGTGGGTGGCACGCGCGCGCAGCATCCGCACCTGCTTGGCCTGCACACGGTTCACCATGGCGCGAGTGGAGGCGGGCAGCTTGGCTTGCATTGGCGAAGCTTCCGGACCCGGCGCTTCAGGACGGCAATCAGGCGGCGGCATGGGCTGCGGATCAGGCATTGCGTTGCGCCTCCAAAAGGTTGCGAACCAGTTCCGCTTCCAGTTTGATTTCGAAGGCCCGGGTCTTGCGGTTCTGTTCGCTCTGGGTACGGATCTGCTCTTCCAGGGTTTTGCGCAAGGCCGCCAGCTCCGGCGAACGCACGGCGCGGCGGGTGGAGATCGAGACGTTGGGACCGCACTTGACGAGGATGGCGTGATCGATGGCAAGAAATTCCTCGTCGCCCGAGGCGGGCACAAACGAGAGAATCCCCGGCACCAGCGCGGCTACGAAATCGACGTGGCGCGGCAGCAGGCAGAAGTGGCCGTTCTCGGCCTCCGCCTTGACCTTGATGACGGTCTCATCCAGGAGCACCGATGTGGGCAGCCACACTTTGAGTTTCATGGCTTTTTCGCCTCCTGGATGGGACCGATCATGTACAGCGCTTGCTCGGGGTAGTCCGCAAACTCGTCGTTGAGAATGCGCTCGCAACCGTCGAGCGAGTCTTCCAGCGAGACCAGTTTGCCGGGTTGATTGGTGAATCCCTCGGTGACGAAGAACGGTTGGGTGAGGAAGCGCTCCAGGCGGCGGGCGCGATGGACTACGTGGCGGTCCTCATTGGAGAGCTCTTCGATGCCGAGCATGGCGATGATGTCCTTCAACTCTTCGTAGGTCGAAAGGGTTTTGCGGATCTCCTGCGCGATGCGGTAGTGGCGCATACCGACGATGGCCGGGCTGATCATGCGCGAGTTGGAGCGCAACGGGTCGATGGCGGGAAAGAGACCTTCGGAAGCGCGTTTGCGGGCAAGCACGATGGAGGCCGAAAGGTGTCCGAAGGTGTGAATGGCCGCAGGATCGCCGAAGTCGTCGGCGGGCACGTAGACCGCCTGCACGGAGGTGATGGCTCCGTTGGTGGTGTTGCAGATGCGTTCTTCGAGGTCGGCGAGTTCGGTGCCAAGGGTGGGCTGGTAGCCCAGGCGCGAGGGCAACTGGCCGGTGAGAGCGGAGACCTCCGAGCCGGCCTGGATGAAGCGGAAGATGTTGTCGATGAGCAGCAGCACGTCCTGGCGCGCGTCGTCGCGGAAGTATTCGGCGATGGTGAGGGCGCAGTGGCCGACGCGGATGCGGGTTCCGGCGGGCTCGTTCATTTGGCCGAAGACCAGGACGGTTTTGTCCAGAACGCCTGCGGTCTGCAGTTCGCGATAGAGTTCCTCGCCTTCGCGGCAGCGCTCGCCGACTCCGCAGAAGACGCTGATGCCGCTGTGACCGCCGATGGTGTTATGGATGAGTTCCATGATGAGGACGGTTTTGCCGACGCCGGCGCCGCCGAACAGTCCGCTTTTGCCGCCACGCTCCAAGGGGGAGAGGACGTCGATGACCTTGATGCCGGTGTGGAAGACCTCGGAGGTCGCCATGCGGCGAGAGAGAGGGACGCGCGGAGCATGAATGGAGCGCCACTCACCTCCGGTGATCGGGGCTTTGCGGTCGATGGTATTGCCAAAGACGTCGAAGACGCGGCCCAGGACGCGCTGGCCTACCGGAACGGAGAGCGGATGGCCGGTATCCACGATGGGGCCGCCGCGCTCCAGGCCGCGGGTGGTGGTGAGGGCTACGCCGCGGACTGTGTCAGAGCTGAGATGGGAGACGACCTCGATGACCGAACTCGCGTCCTGTCCGGCGGTGAGAACGTTGAAGATGTGAGGGAGATGATCGGGGAAACAGGCATCAACCACGCTGCCCCGGACTGCGACGATCACTCCGTCTTTGAGCGCCAGCTCGAGCATGACGGTTCACCTGCAGAACGAACTCTGCGGCCCGTGGTGCGAGTGAGTGCGCTGGTAAACTGCCTGGCTCGCCAGTTCTCCGCAGGCCAATCGACGGCAGCCGCGGAGGCCTACGCCGACAAACTGTGGCCGCGAAGCTACCGGATACGTAGTACTCCAGAAGCGCATCCTTTGCGGTGACCGGAGTCACGGCGGGGGGTGACTTTTGGGCCGCTACGGCGCCCGGGTTGCACGGCGCGGACGCCTGCGACGGACTTGCCGGAACCCGAACTGATTGCGTATCGTCAATCGCACCGCGCCGTTCCTCAAGGCAGGGGACGAAGGGAGAAAAGCGTGACCTCAGCTACGGCTGCCGTGCTCGGTGAAATTGGACTGCCGGCCCCGGTGCGCGAACTGGCACGGCGCCGGTGGGACGTGATTGTGGCCGGAGCGGGGCACAACGGACTGGTGTGCGCCGCCTACCTGGCACGGGCGGGACGGCGGGTGCTGGTGCTGGAGAGCCGGACGCGAGTGGGCGGCGCATGCACCATCGAGGAGCCGTGGGCGAAGGTGTACATGTCGCCGTGCGCGTACCTGGCGGGGCTGCTGCATCCGCTGGTGCTGGCCGAGCTGAAGGTGGCGGAGCGCGGCTTGCAGTGGACTCCGGCGGTGAATGGGCTGTTTGTTCCCTTCCTCGATGGGTCGAGCATTCAGCTGTGGGACGACGATGAGGCTTGCGCGGCCGAGGTGCGGCGATTCTCGCCGCGCGATGTGGAGGGCTGGCGGGCAATGGACGAGGTGATCGGCAGGCTGCGCGATAAGCTGCGTCCGGCGGGCGAGGGCGATTTGTGGATTGGCGAGGCGCCGACGCAGGAGCAGATTGACGAGCGGCTGGGCAACGATGACGAGGCGAGGCATGTGCTGTTCGACTGGTCGATGGCGGAGTTTGTGGAGCGGTATTTGCAGGACGAGCGGCTGCAAGAGGCGTATCTGGGGCAGGGTGTGATTGGGACCAATGCCAGTCCGTTCGATGCGGGAACGGCCTCGATTCGCTTCCATCACTCGTCGGGACGGATGGGCGGAATGCCGGGGATGTGGGGGTATGTGCGCGGCGGGATGGGGATGGTGTCGTTTTACTTTTACGACGCGGCGCGCGAGGCAGGAGCGGTGGTTGCCACGGGGGTTCCGGTGGCGCAGATCGTGCCGGGCGAGGGCGTGGTGCTGGAAGGCGGCGAGCGGATTGCGGCGCCGGTGGTGGTGTCCAATGCCGACCCGCGAAGAACGCTGCAGATGCTAGGGGCGCACGCGGATGCGAAGTGGCGCGAGCAGGTGGAGAGTGTTCCCATCGAAGGCTGCACGGTGAAATTGAATGTGCTGCTGCGCGAGCTGCCGGACTTTACGGCGCGGCCGGGAACGAACCAGGCGCATCACTACGGGCAGATCAATGCTCCGCTGACGAAGGACGAGTGGAAGGCGGGCTTCGCGGCCGCACGGCGCGGAGAGCTGCCGGAGCAGTTGTGGTGCGAGTTGTATTTCCAGAGCGCGCACGATGCGACGGTGGCTCCGGCGGGGCTGCAGACGATGTCGGTGTTTGCGCAGTATGTTCCCTACCGCTTGGCACGCGGCACGTGGGATGAGCGGCGCGATGAGGTGAAGCGGCTGGCGATGCGGTCGCTGGGGCGCTTCTGCTCGAACCTGGATTCGGCGGTGGTGGACGCGCAGGTGCTGGGACCGCCGGACATCGAAGAGCGCGTGGGACTGACGGGCGGGCATATCTTCCAGGGCGAGTGCCTGCCGGCGTATATGTGGTCCAAGCGGCTGGCGGCGCGGACTCCGATGCAGGGGGTGTACCTGTGCGGAGCGTGCACGCATCCGGGCGGCAGCGTGATCGGCATCAACGGGCGGAACGCGGCGATGGCGGTATTGAAAGATGCAGGCGGAGTTTGAGGGGGCGGAGCCGTTGCGGTTTGCTGCGGACCGGGCATTCTGCTCTCCCAGGTTAGCGCCCCAAACTACAGGGCGGGCTTAGCAGCCGGGTACGCGGCAAATACCGACGCTCCGGCTGCTGGCGCTCGGCGGAACCTGGTGCACCCGGCAGGTTCTATATGTCATCAACGGGAGAAGCGGGGATCGAGACGCGATGAAGGTGGAGGTGGAGTGCTACGCGGGAAGGAAGGCGGACGAGAGGCCGGTCCGCTTCCGGCTGGACGGGCAGGAGTATCGCGTAGAGGAGATTGTTGACCAGTGGTATGAGCCGGAGAAGGAGTTCTACAAAGTTCAGGGCGACGACGGGAATCTGTACATTTTGAGGCGAGAGAACTCGGTGCCGGAGGGGCGCTGGGAGCTGGTGTCGTTTCGGAAATTGCCGGACGTGCGGTAGAGCGGGTGCGGGGTAGGGGTCCTTCGCTTCGCTCAGGATGACACCTCAGGAACAGAGGCAAAGGCAGGGACAAAAGCAACAGCAACAACAAAAGCAACGGCAACAACAAAAGCAACGGCAACAACAAAAGCAACGGCAACAACAAAAGCAAAAGCAGGGACCAGAACCTACGGAACGATCACGGCGGCGCCATTGATGGCGTCGCTCTTGATGGCCGCCAGGGCTTCGTTGGCATCGTCGAGGGCGAAGGTGGTGACCTTGGGCTGGATGTGGATCTCCGCGGCCAGGGCGAGGAAGTCGCGGGCGTCGGCGCGGGTCATGTTGGCGACGCTGCGGAGCTGGCGCTCGCCCCAGAGCAGGCGGTCGTAGTCGAACTCGGGCATGCGGTCGAGATGGATGGCATTGATGGCCACGACGACGCCTTTGCGCAGGCTGGAGAGCGCGGCTACCACCACGGCTCCGCTGGGCGCGAAGGTGATGGCGCGGTCGAGTGGGACCGGAGGGCGCTCGACCTCCGAACCCACCCAGGTTGCGCCCAGCGATTCGGCGAGCTTGCGGTGCGACTCGCCACGGGTGGAGACGTAGACGGGGCAGCCCCAGGCGCGGAGGACTTCGATGGCCAAGTGGGCGGAGGCGCCGAAGCCGAAGAGGCCGACGCGTTCGCCGCGCTCCACTCCGGCGACGCGCAGGCTGCGGAAGCCAATGATGCCGGCGCACAGAAGCGGCGCGGCGTGGAGAGCGTCCAGCGACTGCGGCAGCGGAAAGACGAAGTCGGCGCGGGCCAGGGCAAACTCGGCGTAGCCGCCGTGGACGCTGTAGCCGGTGAAGGTGGGCGCGTCGCAGAGGTTCTCAAAGTTGTGCTGGCAATACCAGCAAGTGCCGTCGGTTCCACCGATCCAGGAGACGCCGACGCGCGTGCCTGGCGGAAGTTGCGCGGTTCCGCCAGGCAGGACTTCGCCGACGATCTGATGTCCGGGGATTAGTTGCTCGCGGCGCGGAGGCAGCTCGCCTTTCACGATGTGCAGGTCGGTACGGCAGACTCCGCAGGCGAGCACACGGAGCAAAAGCTGTCCGCTGCCCGCCTCGGGTTGGGCTATCTCTTGCAGGCGCAGGGGCCGGTCCAGCAGCCGACCCGGCGAGGTAAGTATCGCGGCCTTCATGGGGCGTCTTTCATGAAAATCAGTTTCATGAAAATCAGGCGGCGGATTGCATGCCCTGCCGTACCTCCTCCCGCAAGGTGCCGCGCAGTTGGTAGTGGTGCTCCGGCGCCGGATAGCCAGCTGTGCTGAAGGTGCTCTGGATGAGGCGGTTGGTATCGAAATAGACCTGCCAGTAGTTGGCGTTGGCGCAGAAGGGACGCACGGCCAGCAGCGGTCCGGCCAGGTTGAACTCGAGAATTTCGACTACGGGAGCGGGAGTGGCGAGCACATTGGGAATGCGCGCAAGGGCGTCTTTCAACAATAGGATGGCCTGCTCCGGGTTGACGTCATGCGAGAGCTGGGCCGTCATATCCACGCGGCGGTAGTCGTTGCGCGTGTAGTTCATGATGTTGTCGCCGAAGACCTTGGAGTTGCCGACGATGGCGATCACGTTGGCCGGTGTGTTGAGAATGGTGGCAAACAGGCCGATGGACTCGACCGTGCCGGTGACGCCTCCGGCTTCGATGTAGTCGCCGACCTTGAAGGGGCGCAGCACCAGCAGGAAGACGCCGGCGGCAAAGCTGGCCAGCAGGCCGCTCCAGGCCACGCCGACAGCGATGCCGACCCCGGCGAGCAGAGCCGCGAAGGATGCGGTTTCGACGCCGAAGAAGCCGAGCAGGGCGACCACTAATATGACGTTCAACAAGATGCTGAGGGCGGAGCGCAGGTAGCCGACCACGGTGGCGTCCAGGGCCTGACGGTCCAGGGCGTGGCCCATCATGCTGGTGGCGAAGCGGATGAGCGCGCGGCCGACGATCCAGAGGACGATGGCTCCGAGCAATTTGAGTGCGAATTGAGTGACGACTACGAGTCCGGTTTGCAGGGTGGCATTCATGTAGAGCCTCCAGGATCGGATGATGAGACGGACATTCCCCGACCCGGTTGAAAGATGCAGAGCTGCGGGAAAGGGTTATCCCACGGCTTCGTTTTGTAGGAGCGGCTGGAGCAGCTCTGGGGTATAATTCAGCCTCTCTTTAAAAAAAAAGCAGCGGAGGACACAGATGGAGTTCCTGGTGATGATCCCTGTCGCAATTGCGATTTTCGTGGTTCTTTTCCTGATTCTGGGAAGCGTGTTTACGGTGCAGACGGCCGAGGTTGCCATCCTGACCCGCTTCGGCAAGTTTCTGCGGGTAGCCGAGCCCGGATTGAACTGGAAGCGCCCGTTTGTGGACTCGGTTGCGGGCGTGGTGAGCCTGCGGGTTAACCAGATCACGCTGACGATGGAGACCAAGACCAAGGACAACGTTTTTGTGACCATTCCGATCTCGGTGCAGAACCGGGTGCGTCCGGAAAAAGCATATGACGCCTACTACAAGCTGTCCGATCCGGTGGCGCAGATCAAGTCGTATGTGGAGCAGGTGATTCTGGGGCATGTGCCGGGGATGACGCTGGACGAGGTGTTCGCCACGCAATCCAGCATTGCCGCCGCGGTGAAGCAGGAGCTCGACGTGGACATGGCGCTGTTCGGCTACGAGATTGTGAACGTGCTGGTGACCGACATCGTTCCGGATGAAAAGGTGAAGTCAGCGATGAACGACATTAACGCCGCGCAGCGCGAGCAGGTGGCGGCCAACTCCAGGGGCGAGGCGGAAAAGATTCTGGTGGTGAAAAAGGCCGAGGCCGAAGCCGAGAGCAAGGCTCTGCAGGGACAAGGCATCGCCAACCAGCGGAAGGCAATCATCGAAGGCTTGCAGGTGTCGATCGAGCAGTTCCAGAAGGTGGTGGAGGGAGCGTCGGCAAATCAGGTGATGCAACTGGTGATGGTGACGCAGTATTTCGACACGCTGAAGTCCATTGGCGAGAGCGACAAGACCAACACGTTGTTCCTGTCCCACTCCCCTGGGGCGGTCAAGGATGTCTCGGACCAGATTCTGCAATCCATGCTGATAGCGGAGAGAGCGTAAGGCGAAAGTCTGGAGATTCGCGCTGGTGGATGCAACTTTTCCGGCGGATTTGCTGTCTGTGGTTGGATAGGACCAATTCAGAACCACAGAAGACAAGGAATCCCCCGATGAGCGAACAACGTGCGCCTCGCCCGAAAGTTGCCGAGGTCGTCCCCATCAAGGACGGCGCGGCCAGTGTTGCCAAGCTTCTTCAACGGTACGGGTGTGACGATGTCCCGTTTATCGGTGCCGAACACGCATTTTATGAGCGGCATCTGGTCTTCGACCGCGCCATCGATCCCAAGGTGGCGAGCGCGCGCGAACGCTTCGAGGCGTTTTCCCATTCGGTGCGGGACATTTTGGCGCAGCGCTGGGTGCAGACCAAGCAAACCTACAACAAGAACGATCCCAAGCGCATTTACTACCTTTCCATGGAGTTCCTCATCGGACGTTCGTTGTCCAATAACGTAACCAATCTATTGCTCGATCCGGTGGTGCAGCAGGCGATCCAAGAGAAAGAGATTGATTATCCGGAGGTGATCGAGGAGGAACCGGATGCGGGGCTGGGCAACGGCGGACTGGGCCGCCTGGCCGCGTGCTTCCTGGACTCGATGGCCACCATGCAGCTGCCAGCGATTGGCTATGGATTGCGTTATGAGTACGGGATGTTCAAGCAATCCATTGTGGATGGATGGCAGAAAGAGGCCGCCGACAACTGGCTGCGCAACGGCGATCCATGGGAGATTGCGCGGGCGCAGGAGAAGGTGGAAGTCAAGCTGAACTGCTCTTTCCAGGTGCGCGCAGGGAAAATTACCATCGTGCCGGACCGGCCATCGAGCCTGTTCGGCATTCCCTATGATCGTCCGGTGGTGGGCTTTGGGGGAAAGACGATCAACACGCTTCGGCTGTGGGCCGCGGCGGCGCCGGATTACTTCGACTTCCAGGAGTTCGGCACCGGCGACTTTGTTGGCGCGGTGAGCGAGACGCTGGAGGCGGAGTCGCTGACCCGCGTGTTGTATCCGGACGATTCCACGACAGAAGGAAAACGGCTGCGCTTTTTCCAGGAGTATTTTCTGGTGGCCTGTTCGCTGGCGGACCTGACGCGCCGCTTTATGCGCGATAACTCCGATTGGAACCAGCTGCCGGAGAAGGCCGCGATCCAGCTCAATGACACGCATCCTTCGATGGCGGTCGCCGAGTTGATGCGCATCCTGCTGGACGATGCCCACCTGGGATGGGAGCAGGCGTGGAAAATTACCACCAAGACGCTGGCCTATACCAATCACACGCTATTGCCGGAGGCGCTGGAAAAGTGGCCGGTGGAGTGGTTCGAGGTTCTGCTTCCGCGGCAGTTGGGGATCATTTACGAGATCAACCGGCGACTGCTGGATGAGGTGCGCGTCCGCTTCCCCGGCGACGAGGGGCGAGTGGAGCGGATGAGCCTGGTGGAAGAGGGCGCACAGCGCAAGATCCGCATGGCGAACCTCGCCATCGTGGGCTCGCACAGCACCAATGGCGTGGCCGCGGTCCACTCGAAGCTGTTGCGGACGGTGACCGTGAAGGATCTCGCCGAGATGTTTCCCGAACGCTTCAGCAACAAGACCAACGGGGTGACGCCGCGGCGCTGGCTGTTGAACGCCAATCCCGAGCTGGCCGGCGCCATTACACAAATCATCGGCGACCGCTGGATTACCGACCTGAGCCAGCTCAGCCAGCTGAAGCCGTTCGCCACGGATGCCCGGGTTGGCGAATTGTTTCTGAAGGCCAAGCGCGACGCCAAAGTGCGCTTTGCGGATTGGCTCAAGTCGAACTCCGGAGAACAGGTGGACCCGGAGACGATCTTCGACTGCCAGATCAAGCGCATTCACGAGTACAAGCGGCAACTGCTGAACGCGCTACGGGTGGTGATCCTGTACAACCGGCTGCGGAACAATCCCAAGGCGGAGATCGTGCCGCGCACGATCTTCTTCGCCGGCAAAGCGGCGCCAGCGTATCAGCTGGCCAAGCTCATCATCAAGTTCATTAACAACCTTGCGGGGACGATTGACGGCGACCCGATTGTGGGCGGACGGCTGAAGGTTGTGTTTCTTCCCGAGTACAACGTTTCACTGGCGGAGCGGCTGATTCCGGCCAGCGATGTTTCCAACCAGATTTCGACCGCGGGCTACGAAGCCAGCGGCACGAGCAATATGAAATTCATGATGAACGGCGCGCTGACGGTAGGGACACGCGACGGTGCGACCATCGAGATGGCCGAAGAGGCGGGCGAGGAAAACATGTTCCTCTTCGGACTGACCGTGGAGCAGGTGGAGAACAGCCAGGGCTGGTACAGTCCGTGGTGGCACTATGAACATGAGCCGGAGACGCGGGCGGCGCTGGACCTGATCTTCTCCAACCACTTCAGCCGGAACGAGCCGGGCGTGTTTGAGCCGCTGCGCGAGACGCTGCTGACCGGGGGCGATCACTACATGCACCTGGCGGATCTGACGTCGTATTGCGAGGCACAGAAGCGCCTCGCCGCGTTGTATGCCGACCCCGGCGCGTGGGCGCGCAAGGCGATACTGAACGTGGCCAGCTCGGGAAAATTTTCCAGCGACCGGACGATTGCCGAGTACGCATCCGGCATCTGGAAAGCGGAGCCGTGCCCGGTGGGTTAGCTGCCGAGTAGTTTGAGAGTGAGCGGATCGGGTTGGCCGTCGAAGTACTTTTGGAGCGCGCTGCTGAACCCTTGATTTTCAGAGGCGGCGGAGGCAAACAGCGTCATCGAAGAGCGGAATTTCAGATCGTCCGGATAGCCGAGGATCTGGTCGATGGAGCGGCCCTGCACCTGGTTGACGAGGCGGGTGCACTCGATGAGCCGCGCACCCAGCACGGGGTGCGCGAGGTAGGCCTCGGCTTCCTGGCGCGAGGCGATTCCGTAGTAGTCCGCCATTCCGCTGTGGCCCAGTCCTTTCATCTGGGGAAAGATGAACCACATCCAGTGGCTGCGTTTGCTGCCGGCGCGCAGCTCGTCGCATACCTGCCCGTACACCGATTGCTGGGCGTCTACAAAGCGCTTTAGATTGTGGGGATCGTTGGTCATCTGCGTCTCCCGTAGCGCGGATGGAAGCGGCCGCTGCGGCGGAATGCCGCGCACAAGAGCCTCCAGCAGGTTTTCGTTGTCCGAGTGGGTGCCTTCGGGGACGCTGCACTTCTCGCGGAAGTGTTGGGCGAGTTTTTCCGCTGTCTTCTGGCGCACCTCGAGGGGAGATCGAGCCTCCTCTGCAGGAATGTCTCCATGACCTGGAGATCGCCGGTGCTCAGGGTCGCGCAATTGATGTCGTCTGCCTCATCGTCGCTCGCTGGTGTTGAAGAAGATGGCCTGTCTCCGCTTGTTGCGGTCGTGGACCACCACGGTTCCGGCGACGTAATCCCCGATGCGCTTGCTCTCCGGACTGAGAAACATGACGATGGCGCCGACCGCGTAGGGACCGGGGAGCGCATCCACGACGCGCAGCAGATTGCGCGCCACCGCCTCGTATACGGAGACCTGCGCGTCCGGTTTCATTGATGACGCGGATGCCTGCCTGGCGCTTGCCCGGCGTTTGTCCCTTCCAGAGGATTTCAAAGATGGCGAAGTAGCCCCATTGCACGGCGAACATCAGAAGAACGGTCAAGGCCAGCATCCAGGTTCCGCCGCCGCGGAAGGGATGGAAGGCGACGCCGGCGATTCCGACAACAATGACGATGGCAGATGGCGGCAGATCAACTTGGATCATCAGGTCCACGAAGAGCGCCATGAAACGGCTGCCGGGGCCGGCGAGTTCGTACTCCAGATTGATCTGCTCCGGGGTATCGATGCTAAGCTTCTGTTGACTGGTCACCGATCCAGCTTCTCCAAAATATGATCTCCAACTTCTGGCTTGAGATGCGAAAACCTCACTGGGAGCGGCTCGAAGCGCTG
Organism: uncultured Acidobacteriota bacterium; assembly: GCA_963732315.1. Taxonomy (GTDB): domain Bacteria; phylum Acidobacteriota; class Terriglobia; order Terriglobales; family Acidobacteriaceae; genus TOLSYN. The sequence continues at coordinate 370,828 of CAVSYY010000018.1, read as the reverse complement.
GTAACGCAATGCGGCAGTGGTGGGACGGCGAAGCTCGAGCCGCTCCGATCTGCGCGAATTCGGACTGCTTTACCGGCAGGTTGCCGCCGACCTGTCGATTCTGCGGCAGGACGCGACGGGCACGCACTATTCCGCGGCAGCTGAATCAACTGCTGGGACGCGCCCACAGTATCATTTACCGGGGCAAAAAGACCAGTGTTGCGTTCGCTGCTGGTTTTTTTTGCCGAGGACTGGCCCGCGCTTGGTGCTGGCGGATGCGGCCCTATCTTGGCGGTGGTGGCCTCGGTGTTTCTGTTGTGCGGCATGGCGGGCGTGTTGCTTACGCTGCGCAATGCCGACTTTGCCCTGCAGGTGCTGGGGCCGGAGATGATCGACAGCATTGAGCGCCACCAGATGTGGACGCAGTCGATTGTGGGGATGAAGCCGCTGGCCTCGGGCGCAATCATGACCAACAACCTCGCGGTCTGCTTTATGACCTTCGCCATGGGAGTGACGGCTGGCCTGGGCACGCTGTACATGATCGCCTTCAACGGGCTGCTGATGGGGGTGGTGGGGGCGGCCTGCGGCACGCATGGGATGTCGCTTTCGCTGTGGAGCTTTGTGGCCGGGCATGGCAGTTTGGAGATTCCCGCGATTTTTTTTGCTGGGGCCGCGGGATTGCGGCTCGGCGCGGGGCTGCTGTTTCCCGGCAACCTCACGCGGCGCGAATCGATTCGCGTGGCGGGGAGCGAGGCGGTAAAGCTGGAGTTGGGAACCGTGCCGCTGCTGGTGGTGGCAGGGCTGGTGGAGGGATTTATCTCGCCGCTGGAGATTAATCCGGCACTGAAGTTCGCGCTGGGTGCGGCGTTGTTTGCGGCGCTGCTGGCGTGGGTGTTCTCGGGAAAACCGGAGCAGCTGCAAACACCAATCTCTGGCGGGATGGAAGGCGTTGCTTCCCAGGTTATCGCCGAAAAGCATCGGCGCGAACCTGGGGCACCCGGCGTTTTTTAAAATCTCGCTCGCGACTAGATCAGGTTCTTCTGCTTCACTTCCAGATACTTATTCAACACCGCGCCGGTAAGCTGCGGGGCGTTGACTTCAATGGCGTGCACGCCGCGGCTGCGCAGGCGCGCCAGCATTAGCTCGCGGCGGCGCAGGGTCTCCGAGGATGCGGCGTAAAGGAAGGTCTGCTGCAGGTCCGCGGGCGCGCTTTCGGTCAGGCGGACCACATCCGGCTGGCCGAGCACAGCAACGACGACGAAGTGCCGCTTGGCCGCCTCGAGAGCCGCGGTGACCACCTCCGGCGTGATAGCCAAGTCGGCGAGGTCGGTGATCCAGACGATCATGGCGCGACGCTTCTGGTGGGTAAGCAGCGTGGCGGCCGCGTGCAGGTGATCGGCTTCGGCGCTTTCTTCCTGCAGCAGGGCGAGTTGATCGAGCATGGCGTGCAGATGCTGACTTCCCCGGCCGCCCAATCTGCGCTGCTGGATTCGGGTGCCGTAGGCGAGCAGCGCGGATGCGTCGCCGCCGTAGTTGGCCAGCTGGGCCAGGCGCATAGCGGTTTCGGCGGCGTAGTCCAGCTTGGAGCGGCTGTCCATGCGGGCGCGCATGAGGCGGCCGCAGTCCACCACGGTCCAGATGGTCTGGCTGCGCTCGCTTTGGCGCACGGTGGTCACCAGCTTGGAGCGGCGCGCGGTGGCCGTCCAGCAGATATCGCGCAGCTCGTCGCCGGCTTGGAATTCGCGCAGGCTTTCGAACTCACGGCCGTGGCCGCGCTGGCGAAAGATGCGGCGCTGCAAGTCGAGCTGGCGGCTGCGCAGCAACACCGCTTGCTGGCGGTCGCGGTCCTTGAGCATGGGATAGACGCGCACGCTTTCGGCGATTTCGAAGGAGGCCCATGCCTGGGCGATGCGCAGCGGAGATTCGTAACGGAGATAGGCCCGGCCAAAGTTGCTGTCGCCACGCTGCGGAGGACGGACCTCGTAGGACACCAACGCTGAATCTTTGGCGGGCACGCGGTTGGAAAGCTCCGGCGGCAGCAGGGTGAGCGATTGCGGCGCATCGTCGGTGACGGTGCAGAGGATGGCGCGGGCCGAGGCGTTGGTGATGGTGAGGGTGACGCGCGAGGGCTGCAGCTGGTTCAGCACGCCGTCAAAGCTGCGCTCGATGTGGAGCTCAGCTGCCTGCGGAAGGCGGCGCAGGTCGGCCGCGTAGAGCAGCGCTACAAAAACATTCCAGGCCATCAGCATGAGGCCGAACCACGGCGTAAGGAACATGAGCGGCACAAAGATGAGGCCCGCGCAGAGCAGCGCAAAGAGCCGCTGCCCGGCGGCAAAAGGAGGACGCCCGTAGCGGGTTCCGTCCGCGCTGGCGGCGGACGGTTTCATGGAGCCAACGATGACTTCGGAAGCCGTCACTTCGGAACCTCAACCGAACGGAGGACCTGATCCAGCGCTTCGTCCGGTGTGATACCTTCCAGCTCCGACTCCGGATTGAGCAGGATGCGATGACGCAGGGTGCATCTGGCGGCGGCCTTCACATCGTCGGGGATGAGGAAGTCGCGTTCGTCCATGGCCGCAAAGGCCTTGGCAACGCGCAGCACCGCGATGGCCGCACGCGGGCTGGCTCCCAGACGGATCGAGGGCCAGTCCCGGGTCTTACGAACCAAGCGGGCAACGTAATCGGTGAGGGCCGCTTCTACAGTCACGTCGATGACCGATTTACGCGCGGCTTCCAGTGCATCGGAATCGAGCGCGGCGAGATCGAGTTCCTCCGGCTTGCTTACATCGAGTCCGTTGTGCGCGTTGAGAATCTGCACCTCCGAGGCGAGGTCCGGATAGCCGACCGAAATCTTCAACAGGAAGCGGTCGAGCTGCGCCTCAGGCAGCGGATAGGTGCCCTCGAACTCGATGGGGTTCTGGGTGGCGAAGACGGTGAAGTAGGGCGGCAGCGGATAGCTGACTCCGTCGATGGTGGCCTGACGCTCTTCCATCGCCTCCAGCAGTGCGGCCTGGGTGCGCGGCGGCATGCGGTTGATCTCATCCACCAGCAGCAGTTCGGTGAAGAGCGGGCCCTGGTGCACGCGGAAGTCGGCGAGTTTGGCGTCGAAGACGTTGGTGCCGACGATGTCTGCGGGCATCAGGTCGGAGTTGCACTGCACGCGCCGGAAGCCCACGTTCAGCACGCGGGCCATACACTTGACGGTCAGCGTTTTGGCCACGCCGGGCACGCCTTCAATCAGCGCGTGACCGCCGCAGAGCACGGTTGCCAGCGCCTGCGTGACCAGCTCAGGCTGACCCAGGACAACCTTGTTCAACTCACCGCGTACTTGACGCACCACCGTAGCCAATGAATCCATCATTCTCCTCTTTTATCTGCTACCCCAGACTTCAACTTCAAACGCGTACTCAATTGGTGCATCTCGCCAACCAGCGCGGTTGCTTTCTCCACCGGCAACTTGGAATTTCCCACCGCTTCCTCGATGCGGCGAATCAGCGCCAGCGTATCGGCGGTGTCGGCTTCCGGAAGATGGGCTGCAATGGCCGCGGCGACCTGCGCGGCGTCGGCATCGGTGCGAACCGAGAAGCGGCGCTGCAAGGCGCCGCGGAACTGCTCGTAGACGATCTCCACCGCGATGTGCGCCGCGCCGGATCTCTGATACAGCGCCGCGAGCGTCTCGACGAACTCCATGGGGGCTAGCCGAGCGGCGGCCACGCTCTGCCGCGCCGGACCGAACTGCCGCGAATAGGTGAGGCAGACCAGCGCGCCGATGAGCGCGGCCTGCAAAAGTCCCCAGCGCAGCGGGCTGGCCAGAATGGAATCAATGACCGTTTTGCCGCCCTGGTGAAAGTATTCATCCCACAGCACCGGCCCGCGCCCGGGGTCGCCTACAGAGTTCAGCAGCAGCTGCGCGTTGTCCCTTTCGCGGATGCCGGAGTTGGACATGGGATCGCTGGTGCTCCACCAGATGACCTCGCCGGCGCCATAGGAGAAGCGCGTGACGGGGCTTTCGTCGCCGTCGAGAAACGGAGCGTCCATTTTTTCGCCGTCAAAGTAAAACTTCGGCGCAAGGGTGATCGCATGGATTCCGCGCGTCAGCTCCGAGGGCTCATGGGGCGGGTAATCCTTCCACTGAAAGTGCGGCGTGCCGGCGTGGATGGGCCGCCCCGGCACGAATTGGGCGAAGCTCACCCCGGTTGCCAGCACGCGTCCGCCGTTGCGCAGGAACTGCCGCACCGCCTCCACATCGCCTTCATCGCTGGGCATGGGATCGGCCAGAATCAGTGTGGCATGCGGCGGCAGATCGGCCAGCTTTCGCGGGTTCGCGGTCCAGCGCTGCGGCGCGTAGCCCATCTGCGCAAGCAGTAAAAACGCGGCTTTGGTGCCGTTGTTTCCGGCGGAATAGGAGGACGGCAGAGCTCCGCCTTCGCCGCCCGCGCGGACCGCGAAGACCGCCAGCACCGATGCCAGTGCCAGCAGAAGAGCAAAACCCATCGCCAGCTTGCGGTCTTCCGGAGCCAGCTTCGGAGCGGTCATCAGCGGCATCCGATGCGCTCCACTTTGGCGAGGAATGACTCCCATTCGGTAAGCGCGGGAGGATGGTTGCCGTACCAGACCACTTCGAAATCGCGCGTGAGGTCGGCCAGCAAGGGGCGCGCCGGATCGGATTGCTTCATCAACCGCAGGTACTCGCGCGGGGTGCGGGCGCGGTCCGGACGCCAGGCGCCGGAGGATTCCAGGTGAGAGATGGCCGCCCAGTAGGCGGCGTGCACGGCCTCGCGCAACTCGCCACGCTCCACGGCGGCGCGCGCCTGGCGCAGCCAGTCGCGCCATCCCTTGGACGAGGGCGCAAAGGGAATCACCTCGCGCACCGCTTCCGGCGGACGCTCGCGCATGGCCCAGCGGTAAAGCCTCAGGAGGATGAAACCACCGACGAGAATACAGAGCGTCCACGCGACGATCTTGGAGCCGAGCACCACCTGGGATGGGTCTTTGAAGATTCGCGACAGCAGCTTCGTGAGCATCCCATACGCCCATTGCTTCAGAAGCTCCGAGGCATCCTGCCCGCCTACCTGGCGGAACTCGCGCTGCTGCAGGATCGCCTGCAGCTTCGGCTTGGCAGTCGGGTCAACCGCGTGCTCATAGGCGTCGATCCCGCTCAGCCGCTGCCGTAGATCGTCCTGCAATGTCTTGAGCCGGGCGGCGCGCTCGGCGGGCTTGGCCCCGATCTCGCGCAGCTCGCGCCGCAGCGCAAAGTTGGAGAGATGAAAGTTCCGGCCGCCGGCGGCGAAGTCGCACTGTGGCGGCACGGTGTCCGCCAGTTCCGCAAAGGAGACATCCGGCTGCTGGGAGCGCTGCTCGACCGGTTGCTCGACTTGTTGGTCAACATGGGCAAGCAAAGCGCGATACTGCGCCGCCGTGGCGCAAGGCAGCGGGGAGGCGGAGCAGATCCATCCGCTCGCCAGCAGGAGGAAAACCAGAATGGCCAGTCTGCGGATCGCCAAAAGCCTCTGCTCCGGTCCTACGACATAGCCCCCATTGTATTCTCCGGCGCCGACGGACCCGGCTCACCCAGCAGGCTCATCATGTTCTCGATGTCGAAGGCCTCCAGCCGGACCCGCTGATCGTAGTAGGCCAGCGTCAGGGCGATCGACATGACGGGGGTGACAATCGTGTTCACCACCATTGAGACAACGTAGCGGAACACCTTGAAACCGGCGGTTCCCACCGTCCCCTTCAGGCTGATGGCGGCGATGCCGGGCACCGCAATGATGAGCGCGCCGATGGAGACCACCAGGATCCAGGTGAGGAAATAGATGGCAATGATGCGTCCGACCGAGTCTTTGGTCAGCTCGGCGCTGCGCGCGCAAGCCTGTTTGCCCTTGATATCTTCCAGCACTACGGCAGGCACGGCGAGGCCGTACTTTCCCGCCCAATAGATCCCCGGAATGATAAAGAACAGGAAGCCCAGTCCGACCCTGAATCCAAGCTCGAAGGAGGCATAGATGACCTTGCCGATTTTGCCATTAACCCGCGCAAAACAGGCGCTGATGCTGGTTTCCTTTTCGAGGTAGATGTCGGAGACGCCGAAGACCGTGGCGGCCGTGGCGATGGAGCTCGCCAGCACGGAGACGATGAGCGTGACCAACCCAGCCACAAACGCCAGCAATGCGACCCTGGCGACAGCAGCCGGGTCGAACGAGTGGCCGGTCCTGATTCCGGTGCTCGCACCGGCCATCCCAAGGGTGGACAGCTGGATCACCAGCAGAAATGCGTGCGGCAGAGCGCTGATGCCGGCAAATAACAGGAAGTTCTGGCGATAGGTCTGAAAGGTCCTGTCCAGCAGTTGACCGGTGGTGAGCGGACGAAGCGAAGCCGACATGAGAATGTCTCCAGGATTTCGCGCCATGGTACCATTCGCAACTGCTTAAAAGAAGAGCGGATTGCCGCACTTTGGTACAGGCGCTTGGCACTGCAGCATTCCGGCTTTGCCCGGCCGCCGCCAAGCCAGCCAAACAAATCTTTAGGAACTCTTTAGGGACTTTCTATGTGCGGTTTAGGATCGCCGAAGTATTAATAAATTTCCAGCCTTATGAAAACGAGCCCCAACGACGCGCAGCGCAACATCCTTGTGGTGGACGACGAGTTGCAGATCACGCGCGTGCTCCGAACGACTCTTTCCGGCTACGGTTATAACGTGAGGACCGCCGGGGACGGCGTGGAGGCCCTGGATGTGATGCGGCAATGGAATCCGGACCTGGTGATTACCGATCTCTCCATGCCGAACATGGGCGGGCTGGAGCTGTGCCGCAAAATACGCAGCGAGTCCGCGGTTTCGATCATTGTGCTCTCGGTGCGGGGCGAGGAAGAGCCCAAGGTCGAGGCGCTGGATTCCGGTGCGGACGATTACGTAACCAAGCCATTCAACATGAATGAGCTGATGGCCCGCGTGCGCGCCGGTTTGCGGAGAACGGCGCGGCTCAGCCGTGAAGAAAAAGAGAAGAAGCGGGACACCGAAATTGAAGCCGGGGACTTCAAAATCGACCTGCTGACCAGGACGGTAACGGTGCGTGGACATGAGGTGCGGCTGACGCCCAAGGAATTCGATCTGCTCAGCTACATGGCGAAGAACTCCGGAAGGGTGGTGACTCACCGCACGCTGCTCAACTCGGTGTGGGGCGAAGCGTGCGTCGAACAGCCGGAGTATCTGCATGTATTCGTCAATCGCCTGCGTCATAAGCTCGAGCCGGAAGATGGATCGGTGCGCTACATTGTGACCGAAAAGTGGGTGGGCTACCGCTTTGAGCCGAATGACTGACGCGCCAGTCCGGTTGCGTCGCAGTCGTTCCCCTGTATAATTCCCCGCCATGGACAGCGGAGCCGAGAACGTGGAGCGCGCCGCAAGCGGGGCGGCTTCGCCCGCGTCCTTGCTCCGCAGGTTCTTTGCCTCCCAGCCGGGCGCATCCGGCCGATTGCTGCCTCGTTGGATCTTTCTGCGCGCCCTCGGCCTCATCTACTTTTCCGCCTTTTACTCCTTGGCATTTCAGATCCGGGGACTGATCGGCCCCCAGGGGATTCTGCCCGCCGACGAATATCTGAAGATGTTCGCTGCGTCGTCGCTGGGGCTTCTGCGCTACTGGTACGCGCCTACGCTGCTGTGGATCTACAGCGGCTCGCCAATGCTGATGGGCCTGTGCTGGGCGGGCATGATCGCCGCGCTGCTGGTGGTGTTCAACCTGTGGCCCCGCGGCATGCTGGTGGTCTGCTTCGTCTGCTACCTCTCGTTCACGGCCGCCGCGCGAGATTTCTCCGGCTATCAGTCGGACAGCATGCTGCTGGAAGCCGGATTCCTCGCGTTGTTTTTTGGTCCCGGTGGCCTGCGGCCCGGCCTGGGACGCGCCGCTCCGCCCTCGCTGTTCAGTTACTTTCTGCTGCAGTGGGAGTGGTTCCGCATTTACTTCGAGTCCGGACTGGTAAAGCTGGTGAGCGGCGATCCGCAGTGGCACAACTTTACAGCGATGGATGAGTATTACCAGAACTGTCCGCTGCCCACCTGGATCGGCTGGTACGTGCAGCATCTGCCGCACTGGTTCCAGGCGGCAACCGTGGGCGCAACGCTGCTGATGGAACTGGTGCTGGTGTGGATGGCCTGGCTGCCGCGACGCGTTCGCATTGCCCTGTTCTTTTTCGTTACGCTCTGGCAGGCGGGCGTCATTCTCACCGCGAACTATACGTTTCTCAATTACCTGGTGCTCTCGCTGGGGATTCTGCTGGTGGATGACCGTTTTCTGCAGAACGTTTGGCGGCTTTGGAAATCGCCCGCCGCAACCCGCTCCTCGGAAGTTTCGCAACCGGAGCAGGCTGCGCAACCAATGGCGGAGAGCGCTGAAGCCGCAGGCCCGCGCAGCACGCTGCTGCGCTCCACGCTGCTCCGCTCCTACGCTGCGTTCAAGCTGGCCGTCGTGGTGGTGATGCTGGTCTGGGTCTTCTACGCCTCGACGGCGAGGCTGATCTGGATTCTGGCGCCGCACGTGCCGTTGCCGGAAACCCCGGTGACGGCGCTGGAGTCCTTCCGCATCGCGGATCAGTACGGGCTCTTCGCGGTGATGACCAAGCAGCTTTACCAGATCGAATTCCAAGGATCGGATGACGGCAAGAACTGGACGGCGTATCCGTTCCGCTACAAGCCGCAGGCATTGGACAAACCACCCAAAATTTATGCGCCCTATCAGCCGCGCCTGGATTGGAACCTGTGGTTCGCATCGCTGGGGACGTGGCGCGATTATCCATTCGTGGTCAACACCGAGGTTCGTCTGCTCACCGGCGACCGCGACGTGCTGAGCCTGTTCGCCGGCAATCCTTTTCCGCACGCGCCGCCCACCGAGATCCGCGCCGTGCTGTGGCAATACTGGTTCACCACCATGAGCGAGAAGCGCGCCACCGGCAATTGGTGGCGGCGCCAATATCTGGGACTCTATGCGCCGACGCTCGAACTGCAACCGGACGGCAATCTCCGTGTGATGGAGATGCCCAATGAGCAAGGAACAAATCAATGAGAGCCAACGGCAGGGCCGTGGTGGTGGGAGCAGGCCCCAACGGCCTGGCCGCAGCCATCGTGCTTGCACAGGCGGGCATGCAGGTTGAAGTCTTTGAGGCCGAGGAGCAGCCCGGCGGAGGAGCGCGAACGCTGGAGCTTACCTTGCCCGGCTTTCGTCACGACTTCGGCTCCGCGGTGCATCCCATGGCGGTGGCTTCGCCATTCTTTTCCTCGCTGCCGCTGCGCGAGCACGGACTGGAATGGATTCACTCTCCCGCGCCGCTCGCGCATCCCTTCGACGACGGCACCGCGATCACCCTGGAGCGCGACCTGGATGCCGCCGCACGAGTGCTCGGCGCGGACGGCAACGCCTGGCGGGATCTGGTTGCTCCTCTGGTAGAGCACTGGAGCGAGTTCGCATCGGAAATTCTGCGGCCGATGACTCGCATTCCACGTCATCCTCTGCGGATGGCACGTTTTGGATGGAATGCGCTGATGCCGGCCGCATTGCTGGCCAAGGCGTGCTTTGGCAGCGAGCGGACCAATGCCCTGTTTGCCGGATTGGCCGCGCACTCGTTTCTCGCACTCGGTGAGCCGCTCAGCGCTTCGTTCGGCATCGTGCTGGGCGCAACCGCCCATGCCGTGGGATGGCCCATTCCGCGCGGCGGAGCGCAATCGATCACCCGAGCGCTGCTCGCGCATCTCGCTCAACTCGGGGGCACGGTAAAGACCTCGAGCCGCGTGGAGAGTCTTGACTCCCTCGGTGCGTTCGACTCCGCGCTCTGCGATGTGAGCCCGCGTCAACTTCTGCAGATGGCGGGCCGGCACTTCACTCCCGCCTACCGCCGCAGCCTGGCGCGCTATCGCCGAGGGCCGGGAGTCTTCAAAGTGGACTACGCGCTCTCGCAGTCGATTCCGTGGAAAGCCGCTGAATGTGCGCGCGCCGCAACCGTGCACCTGGGCGGAACGCTGGAGGAGATTGCCGCCTCCGAGGATGCCATGCGGCGCGGCCAACACGCCGAGCGGCCCTTTGTGCTGCTGGCGCAGCCCACGCTGTTTGATCCCAGCCGCGCCCCGCAAGGCAGGCACATCGCGTGGGCCTATTGCCACGTTCCCAATGGGTCGGACTTCGACATGCTGCCCCGCGTGGAAGCGCAGATCGAGCGCTTTGCTCCCGGCTTTCGCGATTGTGTGCTGGCGCGCCGCGTCCTCACTCCCGCGGATCTTGAATCGATGGATGCAAATCTTATTGGCGGCGACATTGTGGGCGGCGCCGCGGACTGGCGGCAATTTCTCTTTCGTCCCACGTGGAGACAGTACGCGACGAGTGACCCGCGGATCTACATTTGCTCATCGTCCACCCCGCCCGGTGGCGGAGTGCACGGCATGTGCGGTTACAATGCAGCCAGCCTTGCTTTGTCGCGGCTGAAGCTGGCGAGGTAGAGGAGCAGCGTTGAGATCGGTTCGCAAGTTGCCCGGGATGCGGGTTGTGTTTGGGCTTCTGATTGTTGCCGCCTTGCCGATGGCCGGGTTTGCCGAGGCGCGGCTGGCCGCCCATGTTGACCGCACCATCCCTGCGCTGCTGGTCAGCGATATTCACTTCGACCCGCTGCACGACCCCGGCAAAATCAAGCAGCTGGTGGACGCTCCGGTGAGCCAGTGGAATTCCATTCTCTCGGCTGCGCCGTCGCCCTATCAGCCGCAGGCCTTTGCCCAGCTGCAGGAGACGTGCCGGGCGCGCGGCGTCGATACGCCTTACGACCTGCTGCGCTCCAGCCTGCAGGCCATGCGCGCGCAGCTGCCCGATGCACAGTTCATGACCGTGAGCGGCGACCTGCTGGTGCACTCCTTTGGCTGCCGCTACCGAACGTTGCTGCCCCAATCGACGCACGCCGAATATCAGGCGTTCGTCCTCAAGACCCTGAGCTTTGTCATGCAAGAGCTGCGCGCAGCGTATCCCGCCATCCCCATCTACGTGGCGCTGGGCAACAACGACTCGGCGTGCGGCGACTACCGCTTCGATACCGGAAGCGAGTTTCTGTTCCGCACCGGCCGTATCCTCGCCCAGGGGCTGCCTCCAGCGCAGCGGCAGCAGGCGCTCAAGATGTTTGCCACCGGCGGCTATTACAGCGTCGCCATGGCAGCGCCCATGCGCGACACGCGGCTTATTGTGGTCAACGACATTTTTCTCTCGACCAATTACAGCACCTGCGCCGGCAAGGCCGACCCTGCGGCAACCACCGCGGAAATGGCGTGGCTGAAGCAACAGCTGGCCCAGGCCGAGCGATTGGGCCAAAGGGTTTGGGTGATGGGGCACATTCCGCCGGGAATCGATCCGTATGCGACGGTTGCCGGGATGAAAGATGTTTGCATGGGCGCGGCGCCGGCACTGTTTCTGGCCTCGGACAAGCTAGCCGATCTGCTCGCCGAGAATGCCGGCGTGATCCGGCTCGGCATCTTCGCGCACACCCACATGGATGAAGTGCGGCTGCTGGAGCCGATGGACAGCGGGCCGCACGCTACGTCCGAGCACGCGGTTGCCCTCAAAATCGTTCCCTCCATCACACCGGTGGATGGCAACAACCCGTCGTTCATCGTTGCCCGCATCAACCCCGCCTCGGCCATGCTGCAGGATTACCAGGTGATCGCAGCCTCCAACCAGACCGGCATCGGCACCACATGGTCCCAGGAGTACGACTTCGCGCAGGCTTACCATCAAGCGGAATTCTCGCCCGCAACCGTGGAAGAAATGATTGCAGCGTTCCATGGCGATCGCGAAGCCAACACCGAAGCCAGCCGGCAGTATATTCGCGACTACTTTGTGGGCAATCTCTCTATCGTACTCAAGCCATTCTGGCCGCTGTACGCCTGCTCGCTGGAAAATTACACAGCCAAGGCATTTACCGCGTGCGTCTGCTCCGGCAAGTAAGCATGCGGCGAGTCGCGCACGCGTCGGCGCGCATCAGAGCTTAAAGACAGAGGAGGCAGACAGTGCAACCATCGGAGAGAAAGCATGCATACAGCGGAGCCGCCACCAGCACGCCGCCGGTTCCCGAGCCGTCGTTTGCCGAGCGGGCGCGCACGCTGGTGCATTTGGGACGCATCGGCAGCCTCTCCACTCTGTCGCGCAAACAAGCGGGCTTTCCCTTCGGCTCCGTGATGCCCTACGGCGTGGACGAGCGCGGACGCCCCATCTTTCTCATCAGCACCATGGCCATGCACACCCAAAACCTGAAGGCGGAGCCGCGCGCCAGCCTGCTGGTGACGCAACTCGAAGCGGAAAGCGATCCGCTGGGCGCGGCCAGAGTCACGCTGCTGGGAAATGTCCTCCCGGTGGCGGAGCCGGAACGCGCCGAAGCGCGCAAGCTTTACCTGGAGCGTTACGCCAACAGCCGGTATTGGGTGGACTATGAGGATTTTTCCTTTTACCGCATGGAACCGGTGGACGTTTACTACGTGGGCGGCTTTGGCGTGATGGGATGGGTTTCGGCCGCGGATTACCTGGCCGCGCAGCCCGATCCGCTGGCCGACGCCATGGCCGGCATCCTGGCGCACATGAACGCCGACCACAAAGATTCGCTGGTTGGGCTGGCGCGCAGCTATGCGGGCATCGAGTCCGAAGAAGCGGCGATGACCTCGGTCGATCGCCTGGGCTTTCATCTGCGGCTGAAAACCGCCGAGGGCGTGCGTGGCGCGCGCATCGCATTCCTGCGCGAGGTACATAGTGCGGAAGAGACACGCAGCGTCCTGGTGGAAATGGTGCGCGCGAAAAACGGTTAGAGCAATTCCCCGGCTGGTCTACATGGCATGTGACTGTCCCAGGTTAGCGCCGCAAAGAACGCGACACGGAACCTGGGGCACCCGAGCTCAGTTACTGAAGCCGGGCAGCTCCACGCGCCTGGCGATGTGGTCCTTGATCCAGTGGCCGTCCCACCATTCCTTGGGGTCAATCTGCACGCCGTCCAGCTGCATGGCGAAGTGGATATGGTCGCCTCCGGCCATTCCGGTCATGCCGCTGAGGCCCATGACCTGGCCGCGTTTCACCATGTCGCCTTCATGCACATCGATGCGGCTCATGTGGCCGTAGATGGTCTGCAGACCGTAGCCGTGGTCCACCACAATGCAGTTGCCGTAGATGCCCAGCGGCGCCGCATAGACGACCCGGCCGTCGTTGGATGCCTCCACGCCCACGTGCTGGGTAACGGCGAGATCGTATCCCAGGTGCACCTGCTGATCGATCTTCTTCCCCTGGTAGATGTAATTGCGCACGTCGGCGAAGGTCGCCTCCGCCTGGGAGTGAGACTGCCGCGTGAAGGGCTGCGACCACAGGAAGTGGTCCGCAGTCTTGAAGCGCAGATCGGAAAGCGTTTGGTTGTTGGCGCGCCGCATTTCGTTGTTGATCTTCACGAAGCGCGTCACCAGATCGCCAGAGCCGTTGGGATCGAGTTCGCTCACCACCTTCTGGATGAACTGGTCGCTCAACTGCAAATCGTGCACCGTGTAATGCGGCTGCTCGCTCCTGGGAAACTGGACGGTGAGCGGGGTGGTCACATCGTTTCCCACGCCGTTGGAGGCGTACACCACGGGCACGGTAGCGGGCGGCATATTCCAGGCAAAGGCAAAGAGCGAAAAGTAACCGGGCTTGCCGCCGGGCATGGGCCAGGCGCGGAATGTCTGATCGCCCACGCGTACGCCCGCTTCGGTAAAGCCGCCGGAGACATTCAAGGTCGCCAGATCCGCCATGCCCAGGTACAGGTAGTGCTGGTCGGAATCCGCACTGACCGTGGGCGGATGCGAGATTACCGTGACATCTCCTTCCCAGCTCGCGCTCTTGCGGAAGAAATCGTTCGAGGTCGCCTCGACGATCAGCTTCGCTTTGCCGTCCTGCAGTTGCGGCGTGGTCTTGAGACCGGCGGTAAAGGTCCACGCGCCGTCGGACACGCGCGTAGGTTGCGCCATTTCTCCAACGCGATAGCGGGTGCCGTTCTGCTCCACGAACACGGCCACGCTGCGCACCCCGTGCGGGTCGCGCACGCGCACGCTGACCGGAGTGGCTTGGCCAAGGACGGCAACCGGAGATGAAAGGCCCACGATGGGTGTTGCGGAGAGTGCCAGGCGCAGGCCAATCGGCACCATGACGAGGATAGCAATGATGGGAATCCAGATTTTTCGCACGTCTTATTGTATCGCCGACGGCACGATTGGTGTCAGCACCATCGGCACCGGGAAAGTTGACGGGCGGCAAAGCGATTGGCGTATCCTATGCCTGCCATGGCCTATTGCTCCCACTGCGGAAGACCCACGACGGGCGGGCGTTTCTGCTCCGCCTGCGGAAGCCCCCTGGCGCGGGACGCCGTCGCATCGGTCACCGCCGACCTGCTGCGTCGCTACAAAAAGATGAGCCTGATTGTGGCGGCCCTCTGCCTCGTCGTCGTGGTGGCCGCGGCGCTTGTGGTCAGCCGGGTGATGCACATGGAACGGAGCACGGCAGCTTCCCGTCCGGTTGAAAGCCCTGCTCCGGTAATGCAGCGAACCACTCCCGCGCAACCGCCGCCTGCGCCGGCCATCGGTTCGCAGACGAACTCCAATTGGCAGTCGCAGCCGCCGCCAGCATCCGTTCCCAGCGCGAACAACCCCGCGGCCCGTTCGTCTGCCACCAGCATCGATCCGCAGGAGGTGCAGCGCGCGTTGAACACGCTGGTTGAACGAAGCAAGCAGGGAGACTTGCCCACACAAACCCCGGCATCGACGAGTACCTCCGGCTCCGACCGTTATCCCAACTCCCAGCCCGTTGAGGTCAAGGATGTAAGCCTTCCCGATATCGGCGTCCCCGTTGGCAGCGAGGTTTACACTACGACCGACTCAGTCGCGGCCGTGGTCGATTACTACCGCCAGCGCTATCCCGAGGCGGAAGTGACCGAAGTGAACGGCCAGAAGATTGTCGCCGTAAACCAGACGGGAGACATCAAGGTGATCGCCGTCGGCAGCACCGGCACGGAGACGCGAATCGCCATCGTTCAGCCGGCGCAGTGACGCTCTCGCCTGGATTTCCTATCGATGCTTCGCCCCTGCCTGGCCCTGCGCAACAGCCAGTTCGAGGCAGCGGCGCTTTCGGCCATCTGAAACAAATAGCGCCCCGGCTTCTGAGGATTGGGAACGCACTCGACGACAACCTCCTGGCCGGGCTGGAACTCTGCTTTACACCTCACCGCAACCTGCCGCTCTCCGACCACGGGAAGTTCGATGGCGACCCAGGCGATATTCATGGAGCCGTCCGTCGAGTGCGAGCGCACGATTCCTGTGAGGAGAGCCCCGGACTTCAGGATAGCAATCACGTTCTTTGCATGTTCGTTGGCGATCGCTACTTTGGCTGTACTCATTTCCATCCCTCCTGGTCCGAAGTTTGTTTCACGCAACGTAGGCGACATGAAACACCTTTCAGTTGCGCACTGCAAGTTACTTCGGAGTGCCGAGGCTAGTAACCAACGAGTGACGCGCACCAACGGGTAACGCATGGCTTATGTCGAAAGTTACTCATGCAGAGAAGCGGAAATGCAGGCATGAAGAGACAAGGTTTCAAAGTTTGAAGTTTCAAAGTTAAGAGCGAAAGCTCAACGGATCGCCGCATGGGTACGCGCCAGAGGTTTTCAACTTTGAAACTTTGAAACTTGGGCACGCGAAGCTGGGTACGCGAAACCTGGGTACGCGCAAGGCTCTGTGTCTACGATGCCGATGTTTGGAGATCGCCTTCACGACACAGAAATTGGTTGAGTCCGATCCGCCGGATGTGAACTCTGTCGTTTCCAATGTGTACGACAATGGTCCGATTAAAATCCAGCTGCCGCAGTCGAACCTGCGTGTCTTCGGGGAACTCCCGGAGAGAGCGTGGGCGGGGATGCCATTGAATCTCGGAGTGAAGCATGCAACTCCTCCTTTAGCCCGGACGTACAGCTATTCTGTCGCGAGCGGCACACTGCGCAGACGCCGCCCTATGGAGGTTGTGGAATCGAGCTTACTTTGTTTTCATCGATTGCAACATATCAAGATAGGTTCGACGATGAACCTTCTCCAGCTTTCATATTCGTTTAACGTCCTGCGACCCATAACGGGACTCGCGCTGCATCACCGCAGCAGCTACACTGCTGTGGGTATAATGCTGCGTCGGCCGTCGCGGCTGCGGGAGCGACCCTATGGAGCGGATTGAAAATAGAACCTTCGACGAACTTGCACCTGGTGATACGGCGAGTCTGGTGCGGACGCTCACCTACAAAGATGTCGAAGTCTTCGCCATTATGTCGGGCGACATCAATCCCGCGCATGTGGACGAGGATTTTGCCAGGAGCGACATGTTCCACCACGTGGTGGCGCATGGCATGTGGGGCGAGGCGCTCTTCTCCACCGTGCTCGGAACGCAGCTGCCCGGCCCAGGAACCATCTACCTCGATCAGTCGCTGCACTTCCGCCGCCCCGTGGGCCTGGGCGACACCATCACCGTGACCGTGAAAGTCGCGCGCAAACTCGAGGAGTCCCACCGCGTCTTCCTCGACTGCCGCGCCACCAACCAGCATGGCGAGGAAGTCATTACCGGCACTGCGGAGGTCATTGCTCCCACGGAAAAGATCTCCCGCCCGCGCGTCCTGCTGCCGGAGATCGAGTTGCGCCAGAAGGGGCGGCGCTACGAACTCCTGATCGAGGCGACCCGCGGCCTCGATCCCATCCGCACCGCCATTGTTCATCCGGTGGATACGCCTTCCCTGCTCGGAGCCATGGACGCAGCCCGCGCCAAACTCATCGTCCCCGTGCTGGTTGGTCCGGAGGCAAAGATCCGCGCTGCCGCCGCGCAGGCAGGGATCGATCTGGCGCCTTACGAGATTGTCTCCACCGAACACAGCGCCGCCGCAGCCACGCAAGCGGTCATCATGGCCCGCGCCGGCAAGGTCGAAGCGCTGATGAAGGGCTCGCTCCACACCGACGAGTTGATGCGTGCGGTGGTTGACGGTGCTGGCGGCTTGCGCACTGCCCGGCGCATCAGCCATGTCTATGCCATCGACGCACCTGACTACCCGAGGGCAATCTTTATCACGGATGCGGCGGTCAATATCAACCCCACGCTGGAGGACAAGCGCGACATCGTGCAGAACGCAATCGATCTGGCGCACGCTCTCGGCATCGCGCAGCCGCGCGTGGCGATTCTCTCGGCGGTCGAGACGGTCACGGAGAAGATCCGGTCCACGCTCGATGCGGCCGCTCTTTGCAAGATGGCCGATCGCGGCCAGATCACCGGCGGCATCCTTGACGGACCGCTCGCCTTTGACAATGCAGTGTCGGCGGAGGCGGCCAAATCGAAAGGGATTGTCTCGCCGGTCGCCGGCCGTGCTGACATCTTCGTCGTACCCGATCTGGAGGCCGGGAACATGCTGGCCAAGCAACTCGAATATCTTGCCGAGGCCCAGGTCGCCGGCATCGTGCTCGGTGCACGGGTGCCCATCATATTGACCAGTCGCGCCGACAAAACACTCTCCAGGCTTGCCTCCTGCGCCATCGCGTTGCTGCTGGCGCGCCACGGGCAGGGAGTCAAAGCGGAGGCCAGGCAAGCGGCGGCACATCCGTGAGCGACGCCATTCTGGTCCTCAACGCAGGCTCATCGAGCGTCAAGTTCTCGCTCTTTGAAGGTCACATCCGGCCCAGCCGCAAAGGCCTGTTGTGCGATGGCGCCTACGACGGCATTGGACACCGCGTGCACTTCACGGCGAAAGATCACACCGGCGCATCGCTCGCCGACCGGTATCTGGCCGAGGGCACGACCCATGAGGACGCGCTCGCCGCGCTGCTGGGCTGGGTGGAAACCCATTTTCAAAACTATCGCCTCATCGCCGCCGGACATCGCGTGGTGCATGGCGGCGCACGCTACTCCGCGCCGGTTCGCATCGATGCCTCGGTAATCGACGAGATGCGCCGCCTGATTCCGCTGGCGCCGCTGCACGAGCCGCACCACCTGGCGGCCATCGCGGCGCTCACCAGGCTTAATCCGGAGCTGCCGCAGTTTGCCTGCTTTGACACCTCGTTCCATCACACGCAGCCCGCGGTCGCCGCCGCCTTCGCGCTGCCGCGCCAGCTCTCGGACGAAGGCATCCGGCGCTACGGCTTTCATGGGCTCTCCTTTGAGTACATCGCCAGCGTGCTGCCGGAGTTCCTTGGCGCGGAGCAAGCCGAAGGCCGCATCGTGGTCGCCCACCTGGGCAGCGGCGCCAGCATGTGCGCCATGCACCGGCGCCAAAGCGTGGCGGCCACCACCGGCTTCACCACGCTCGAAGGCCTGCCCATGAGCCGCCGCTGCGGCAACATCGATCCCGGCGCCGTGCTCTACCTGCTGCAGCACAAGGGCATGACGGCCGACGAGGTCAGCGATCTTCTCTACTACAAATCCGGACTTCTCGGCGTCTCCGGCGTAAGCGATGACATGCGGACCCTGCTGGCCAGCAGCGACCCGCATGCGGCCGAGGCCGTCGAGCTGTTCGTCTACCGCATCAGCCGTGAACTGGGATCGCTCGCCGCCGCTCTCGGCGGGTTGGATGCGCTGGTCTTCACCGCGGGCATCGGCGAGCACGCCGCGGAAATCCGCCGCCAGGTCTGCCTGCTAGCCGCGTGGCTCGGCATCAGCCTCGATGAAGCCGCCAACGCCGCCGGCTCGCCCAGGATCACCCTCGCCGGCAGCCGCGCCTCCGCGTGGATCATCCCCACCGACGAAGACCTGATGATTGCGCGCCACACTTGGCAGCTGATCCAGTCCCAAACTGGGACAACTTCTTCGCCTTTGCCTTAGCCGCCGAAAAACTTTCTGCAGCAGATCGCATTCTTATCCGGTAGCGGCCGTCGCAAACGCCGACTTTTCTCTTGGAGGTAGACGTGCGAACTCTTCAATCCTCTGCCTGATTGGCTGGCGCACCGCCGTATGGGCGTGGGCGCCAAGCCGCTGCATGGGTTGCGACATCATTATTCGCAACATAAGGAGCAGGCCATGTTCGAAGATTCTCTCTTTGAATCGGGTGGTCGGCTAAAACCACATTACGGCTTTGCCACAATTGCTTCCATCCTTGTTCATTGTGTTCTCATAGGCAGCCTTGTTCTATTCCCGCTGGCATTCCCGGATTCACTGCCCAATGCGCAACTGATTACCTATCTGGAACTGGCGCCTCCACCGCCACCGCCGCCGCCACCTCCGCCGCCGGCAGGTTCGGGCACAGCGGCAAAAACCGCGCGCCTCGTTCCCATCATTCCAATCGCCAGTGTTGTGGAAACACCGGGAACGATTCACGCACCCCTGTTGCCCTCCAGCATTGTTCCCGCGGCTAGCGGAAAAGTAGCGGCGTCGAACTCGGGCGAAGGCGCACCGGGCGGCGTACCGGGTGGTGTGCCGGGAGGCGTTCCCGGTGGCGTCGTAGGCGGAGTGCCGGGTGGTGTTTTGGGTGGCGTTCTCGGCGGAGTCCTGGGAGGAGTGCCGGGCGGCGTGCTTGGCGGCATCCTCGGCTCGGTGCCCACGACGACCGCTGCAGTCGCCAACATCCAGCAGATCCAGCCCGCACCGGAGAAGCCACGAGTGGTAAAAGTGTCCGGGGGCATCGCCTCCGGAATGCTGATCTGCCAGGTCCTCCCCGAGTATCCGGAACTGGCGCGCGTGGCGCATATCTCAGGGGCGGTGGTGCTGTCCGCCATCATCGACGAGAACGGCGACATTAAAAACCTGCGGGTCATCAGCGGACACCCGTTGCTGGTGGAGGCTGCCATTCAAGCCGTCCAGCAATGGAAATACAAGCCCTGGCTGCTCAACCAGAAACCCATCGAAGTTGAGACCGAGGTAACGGTGAACTTCACCTTGAACAGAACGGGAGGATAAACCGCCGCAGCCAAAGCGGCAAAACGATGGAACGTGATGGCAGGCTTCAGCTGCTCTGGGCCGCGGCGCTGCCGTTGCCCAGCAGCTCTTCGATCTTTTTGCTCAGCAGATGAAAGCTGAAGGGCTTCTGCAGGTAGATCCCATGCATGCCGCCGATCTTCTGGTGCACCGGGGAATCCGCGGGATAGCCGGACATATATACCACGCGCACATCCGGTCTCAGCGAACACAGCTGGTCGGCCAGTTCGGCTCCGGTCATGCCCGGCATGATGACATCGGTGACCAGCAGATCGATGATGATCGCGGCGCCCTGGGCGATGGCGAGCGCTTTTTCTCCGCTCGACGCGGCAAAGACCGTATAGCCGCAGGCGCGGAGATACTCCGCACCGGCATCGCGCAAGGGCAGTTCGTCTTCCACCAGCAAGATAGTGGCCCGGGCGGAACTGCGAGTTTCCTTCCGCGGCGTTGCAACGCTCTCCACCGCAGCCTGGACCCGCGGCAGATATACCTTGAACGTGGTACCGCAACCCATCTCGCTCTCGACAAAGATGAATCCCTGGTTCTGCTTTACCACGCCATACACGGTGGAAAGTCCGAGCCCCGTGCCTCGGCCAATTCCCTTGGTGGTAAAGAACGGCTCGAAGATGCGCTGGCGGATCGCGGGATCGATCCCCGAACCCGAATCGCTGACGGTCAGCAGAACATAGTCGCCGGCCCCCACGGGCGTCAGTTTTTCTGCCTGCTCGGCAGAGACGCGAACGCCGGAGCTGCCAATCAGCAGCCGCCCGCCCTCGGGCATCGCATCGCGGGCATTGGCGCCGAGGTTCATCAAAACCTGCTGCATGTGCGTCGCATCGGCCCGGCAACAAACCGGGCTGTCTTCCACCTCAACCTGCAGGTCGATATTTTCATTAATCAGCCGCCGCAGCATCCCGCTCATCTCGCGCACCACCTGGTTCATGTCCAGCACCTGCGGAGCGATGGGCTGCCTGCGGCTGAACGCCAGCAGTTGCTTGGTCAGATCGGCGGCCTTCCAGCAGGCCTTGAGCGCGCTCTCCATCTGCTCGCGCTGCTCCGCATCGGTGAGCCCTTCGGCCAGCAGTTCGCAATAGGCGGTGATGATCATCAGAAGGTTGTTAAAGTCATGGGCAACGCCGCCGGCCAGGCTTCCCACGGCTTCCATTTTTTCAGCCTGTAAAAGATGGCTCTGCAGCCGGCGCACCTCGGAGACATCCAGCACTGTGCCCTCCATTACCGCCGGAGCATCGGAAAGCAGAGCCACATTGGCCAGGGTAACGATCTCGGTGCCATCCTTACGGCGCCAGCGAACCTCGTGGTTGATCAGCTGTCCCTGGGCGTGCAACTTGGCAATCGCCGCGTCGCGCTCCTTCGGGTCAACGTAGAGCGAAAGCATGCCTGCCTGTTGCAGCTCTTCGCGGGAATCGTAGCCGGTCATCTTGCAGAGCGCATCATTGACATCGATCAGCGTGCCATCCAAACGCGAGCGGAAGACTCCCGCCAGATTACGCTCGAACAACAGGCGGTATCGCTGCTCGGAATCCTGCATTCTCGCGGCAGACACGGCCTGCTCTTCGAGGATCAGCAGCAGCGTCGCAATGGCAATGCCGCCCTGGAAGAGAATGTCCATCGCAACCCATCGGACACTGTACGAGCCAAGGCGCGCGGTCACGATTGCAAATAGCGCCTGCACCGCCCCGTAACAACCGCAGGAAAGCATCGCCAGCAGAACGCCGCCCGAATCTGTTTGCCGCCAGGAGCGATAGAAAACATAGGCGCAATACCAAAGCGCTCCGCAGACCACAATCTCCCGCGGAACGGTCCGGATCCAATTACCGGTCTGCGCGTTGTTGGTCATCAGCGACAGAATGTAGAGCGCCAATGCGCCGGCCAGCGCAGCCACGCTGCCAAGGCGCGCCACCTCGGTGTCGCGTCCTGATTTGCGGAAGGCCTCTGCTCCGGCAACCAGCAGCGGCACAAACAGCATGCCCAGGATTTGGGATACAAGCAGGAAGGTTATCTTGAGAAAAGGGCTACCCCAGTCACCACCGTTCGGCCACAGCCCAACCGCCAGAAACGCGGCATGGGCCGTCCACGCCCACATCCATCGGCAGAAAAACGTCTGCGAACGGAAGTATGGACGGATGGCGATCAGCACCGCCACCAAAAACGCCGTAAATCCAGCCTCCACAAACAAGAGGACTTTGAGCAAAACCAACGACGACATCAGGCCTCTCGGCAAGCCGGGATTAAGAGAGAGATTGCAGGATACCGCGAAGTCACTGCCGGCGCTTCCTTATTGTCCGCGCCAGGGCACGAAAGTAATCCGCCGCTGCCCGCTTAGGACCGTTACCGCGACGGGAGGCTAGGAGGCTTTGCTTCGTCCGCGCTTCCTGCCCACGGCTGGACCTTTCGCCGCCGCTTCGCCCCCGTGTTCGCCTGCAGCCATGGTCACCGACTGCACCGGCTTGCGCCGCTCCGCCAGGCTGCGCTTCAGCGCCTCCATGATGTCGATCACCGGCGCCATCTTCGGCGCGGGCGGCTCCACCACCTTGCGTCCCGCCATCTTGTCTTCAATCATCCGGCGGAGATTTTCGCGGTAGGTGTCGTGGTATTTCTCCGGCTGAAAATCTTCGGCCAGCGAAGAAATCAGCATCTTCGCCATCTCCAGCTCGCGTTCTTTCATCAGGCTGGTATCGGTGCGGAACTCCTCCACCTGCCGGATCTCGTCCAGGTAGTACATGGTGTGCAGCATCAGCCCTTTTTGGCGCCGGCCGCAGAATCACGACATGCTCGCGGTTGTGCATGGACACCTTGGCCACGCCGTAATATTGCGATTGCCGCAGCGCCTCAAACAGCAGCGCATACGGCTTCTCGCCGCCCTCCTCGGGAGCCACGTAATACGAGCTCTCCAGAAACACCGGGTCCACCTGCTCGGCCTTGACGAATTCCAGAATCTCCATCACCTTGGCGGTCTTGGGCGCGACGCTTCTTGATGTCCTCGTCGTCGATCACCACGTAGTGGTCTTTCTCGTACTCGTAGCCCTTCACCAGTTCGTTGCGCGGCACCGGCTTGTCCTCGGCCTGGCAAAAGATCACCTGCCTGATGCGCGAATGGTCGGTCGTCATGGAGCTGGTTGAAGCTGATGGATTCGCTGCGCGCCGCGCTGTAGCAGCCGGACCGGCAACGAAACCAGCCCGAACTGCAACTGGCCTTTCCAAACCCTGGTTGCCATGCACGCCTCCTCCTCGCCGCAAGAATTCCGGCGTCAGGACTATTATGTTGAGGATCGAAGTTGGAAGGATGCTCGAAGAGTACGCGCGCAAGCGGAAATTTTCACGCACTCCCGAACCTGCGCCGTCGCCAGGCGATGTGGGCCGCAGCGCAGCCGGCCCCCGCACCGTCTTTTGCGTGCAGCGCCACGACGCCACGCGCCTGCACTATGACTTCCGCCTGGAAGTCGATGGCGTACTGAAATCCTGGGCCGTCCCCAAGGGGCCGTCGCTCGATCCCGGCGTGCAGCACCTGGCCGCCCACGTCGAAGATCATCCGCTGGAATACGGCTCCTTCGAAGGCAACATTCCGGCCGGTAAGTATGGCGGCGGCAGCGTCATGCTGTGGGATCGCGGCACCTACGAACTGCTCGTGCGACGTCTCCGCCGACGAACAACTGGCACGCGGCGATTTCAAGTTCCGCCTCTCAGGCGAAAAACTCCACGGCGACTTCGCCATTGTCCGGATGAAGGGCCGCGGCAAGGGCAACGAATGGCTGCTGATTAAGAAGCGCGACCAGTTCGCCGTGCCCGGCTGGGACATCGAGGATTACGCCTCAAGCGTGCTCTCCGGCCGCACCCAGGAGGAGATCGCGCAGAACCTGCCCGCGCGCGAAGCCAATCACCGCAGAGCGCCGCAGATCGCGTTCGCGCACACGAACCGCGATTGCCCCGCCGCACCGGCCAAAGCGCGCCGCAAATCCGTTGCTTCCCCGGAGCCAAGAAAACAGCGCCGCGAAGAAAAAAAGTTTCGATCCCTCAACCTTGCAAGGGCGCGCGCGCGGCGCCGCTGCCCGAGTGGTTCGAACCGATGAGCGCCACGCTGGCCGCGCAGCCGCCCGCGGGCGACGGCTGGCTCTTCGAAATCAAGTGGGATGGCGTGCGCGCCCTCTGTTATCTGGACACTTCAGCGGACGAAGACCAGCTCCGCATCTTCTCCCGCAGCGGACGCCGCTGCGAGCGCCAGTATCCCGAGCTGAGCGTGCTGCCGCACCTTGTCGCCGCTCGCCAGGCCATCCTGGATGGCGAAATCGCCGTGCTCGACGACCAAGGCGTGAGCCGCTTCGAACTCATCCAGCCGCGCATCGCCAACACCGATCCCAACGCCGTCGCCCACCTGGCGCGCAGCACGCCGGTGGTGCTCTTTCGTCTTCGACCTGCTCTATCTGGATGGCTACGACCTGCGCAACGTGGCGCTCGGCGACCGCCGCCGCGCACTCGAAGCCGTGCTCGCGCCCTCGTCCGTGCTGCGCCTCTCTGAGGCCTTTCCCGGCTCCGGCGAAGAGTTGCTCGCCGCCGCCCGCGAGAACGGCCTCGAAGGCATCGTCGCCAAGCACGCCTCCAGCCGCTATGAATCCCGGCGCAGCCGCGAGTGGCTCAAAATCAAACTGGTCAATCGAGCAGGAGTTTCTTATCTGCGGATTCACCGAAGGCGAACGCGATCCACTTCGGCGCGCTGGTCCTCGGCTTTCACGAGGACGGCCAACTGGTCTGGGCCGGAAACGTGGGCACCGGCTTCACCGCGCAAACCCTGCGCGATCTTCGCGCCCGCCTGGAGCCGCTCATCGCCAAGCGCTCGCCCTTTGCATCCAACTCAAAGCCGCCGAGTGGGGTAACCTCGAGTGGGCTAACCTGGGTGCGGCCGGAGCTGGTCGCCATGGTCAAGTTCAGCAACTGGACCGCCGGAAAACATCTCCGCGCCCCGGTGTATCTTGGCCTGCGCGACGATGTTGAACCTGGTGCCGTGCATCGCGAATCGCCAACCCATGGCAAATCGCCAACGCATCGCGAATCGCCCGCTTCCCTTCTCTCCGGGACCGCAAACGAAGCCTCGCTCACGCTCGACGGACACCGTCTCAAACTCACCAATCTCAACAAAGTGCTCTTCCCCGCCGACGGCTATACCAAGCGCGACCTGCTCAACTATTACGACGCCGTCGCGCCTCTGATCCTGCCGCACCTCAAAGACCGCCCGCTCTCGCTGAAGCGCTATCCCAACGGCATCGATGCCGAATATTTTTTCCAGAAGGACGTGCCGGCCAATCAAGGCACCTGGCTGCGCAAGGTCAATATCTGGTCCGAGCACCGCGAATCCAAGCGTGCCGGCCCCATCCACTATGTCTTCGCCGACGACCGCGCCAGCCTCCTCTACCTCACCAACCTCGGCTGCATCGACCAGAACCCGTGGATGAGCCGCTCGATTCCATCGACAACCCGGACTTCGTCCTCATCGATCTCGATCCCTACCAGTGCGGCTACGACAAGATCGTGGAGGCTGCCCTGCTGGTGCGCAGACGTGCTCGACTCGCATCGGGCTCACCGGCTATCCCAAAACCACCGGCGGCGACGGCATGCACATCTACATTCCGCTCGAACCGGTTTACACCTACGAAGACTCCCGCAACTTCGCCGAGCTTCTGGCCCGCCTCGTAGTCGCCGAACGCCCCGGCCTTTTCACCGCACCTCGCAGCGTGGCGCAGCGCCAGCCGGACCGCGTCTATTTCGACGCCCAGCAGAACGCCAAATCGAAAACCATCGCCGCGCCCTATTCCGCGCGAGCTTATCCGCACGCACCGGTCTCCACGCCGCTGGAATGGAGCGAAGTAAAAAAAGGCCTACGCCCCGCTCGGTTCACCATTCGCAATGCGCCCGAGCGTTTTGCCCGCACCGGCGATCTCTTCGAAGGCGTGCTCAAGAAAACTCAAAACCTCGAAGCCGCGCTCAACCGCCTGGAGAAGTTGATGCCGGCGCGCAAATAATTCAGGCGGCCTTAGCCGGACGATCCAGCAGCGGTGTTGCAATCCCGGCCGGGAACCAGGCAAGCCGATCCGCCAGCCCATGTTTGCGGAACGTCCTCTCGATTGCGCTTTGCGATTCGGAGAAGTGCGCCCATCCCTCGAAGTGCACCGGCACGATGATGGCCTTGGGAAACGCATGCGCCGCATGCACGCCTTCCTTGGCGGTCATGGTGAGATGCTGGGGGCCAACTTCCTTCACTCTTGCCGCGCCCATGAACAGCACGGCCACACTCACATCGAATCTGCGGGCCACCTCGGCAACACCCTCGTACCATACCGTGTCGCCCGAAACGTAAATTGCATCTCCCGGCTCGTCTTTGTATTCGAGTACAAATCCTGTAACCGGTCCGCGATCTCCGTTCGGTGGACCGTGCCGGGCGGGCGTTCCGGTGATGCGAAGCACGCGTCCGTCGCGCGTGGGAATCTCATACTGCTGCCAATGGGCCAGCCCAACCGCGTTTCCGCCCAGCCGTTCCGCTCCGGCCTGGGTGGTAAGAACGCGGACGGCGCGGGGCAGAAGCGCCCTGCCCGAGTGGTCGAGATTGTCAAAGTGGTGGTCGTGGCTGAGCAGCACGGCGTCGATACGGCCAAGCGACTCAGCGCTCACTGCCGGACCGGAAATCCTGTAAAGAGTGTAGACGTCGGTCTTGTATTCAGTTCCCGCTGGATCAAAGCCAGGATCGATAAGTAAGCGGAGTCCGCCCACTTCCAGCAGAGCCGTGGGACCGCCTATGTAGGTAATGTTTGCCTCGCTTCGCTTCATCGTGACTCCTCCTCTCGCCAGCTTGATTTGATTCGCCGATGCATTGCCGGGGCGAGACGAAAGTTTGGCGAAGCCGCCGCAGAACACCTCAAGCTACGCTCATTTTTTTCAACTTTTCGCTGTCGAAGGAATCTTAGAGGGCATGACCACACAAA
Organism: uncultured Acidobacteriota bacterium; assembly: GCA_963732315.1. Classification (GTDB taxonomy): domain Bacteria; phylum Acidobacteriota; class Terriglobia; order Terriglobales; family Acidobacteriaceae; genus TOLSYN. The sequence continues at coordinate 343,911 of CAVSYY010000018.1, read as the reverse complement.
TCATGAATCCAAGCGGCACGTTTGCGATTGGCGGCGACCTCACCGTCAACCGTTTGGGGTTCGGCGCCATGCGCCTTACCGGAGAAGGAATCTGGGGCGAGCCCAAGAACCCGACGGAGGCCCGGCGCGTGCTGCATTGCGCCATCGAGTACGGCGTCAACTTCATCGACACCGCCGATGCCTACGGTCCGGAGGTGAGCGAGCGGTTGATTGCCGAAACGCTCTTTCCCTATCCCAAAGATCTGGTGATCGCCACCAAAGGCGGACTCGCCCGCTCCGGCCCCAATCAATGGCAGCCGCTGGGCCGGCCGGAGTATCTGCGCCAGTGCGTGGAGATGAGCCTGCGCCGCCTGAAGATGGAGCGCATCGATCTCTACCAGCTGCATCGCATCGATCCCAAGGTCCCCGCCGAAGAGCAATTCGGCGAGTTGAAGAAGATGCAGGACGAAGGCAAGATCCGCCACATCGGACTCTCCGAGGTCAAGCCCGCCGAGATCGACAACGCCCGCAAGACCATTCGCGTCGTCAGCGTGCAGAACCTGTACAACATTGCCGACCGCAGCCATGAGGACACGCTGCAATATTGCGAGAAGAACAACCTCGCCTTTATTCCCTGGTTTCCCGTGGCGGCCGGCAAGCTGGCGCAGCCCGGCGGAGTGCTCGACGAGGCCGCGCGCAAACACCATGCCACGGTCGCTCAACTGGCCCTGGCGTGGCTGCTCGATCGCTCCCGGGTCATGCTGCCCATCCCGGGAACCTCGTCGGTCCGGCACCTGGAGGAGAACCTTGGCGCAGCCGCACTCAAGTTGGACGCGGAAGAATGGAACGCGTTGGAGGGCAAGGTAAACGACGCCCGGCGCGCTGCATGAGTGCAAGGCATGCGTTGACTAGCAGGCTGCTGAAAAACCTGATACGCACGTTCAAACGGGTGTCATGCTGAGCGAAGCGCGCCTGCTTTTGGCGCGCGCAGTCGAAGCACCCCTACGAATGCAGGGACTTGCACGTGAGTAGGGGCTCTTCGACTCGCGGCAACTACAACCGCTCGCTCAGGGTGACACTCTAGCTATCCGGCCATTCTCTGCGGAAACACGAAGTAGAAAAGCAGCCCGATCAGCACCAGATAGGCCAGCACGATCAATGTCCAAGCCATGTTGTGGCGGATGACCTGTCCCTCGCTGCGCACAAACTTGCTGGTGGAAACTCCCACGCTGGCGGTTTGCGGCGCGATCGGCTTGCCGACCTCCGCTCCGACCGAGTTCAGCGAGGGCGCGAGCAGCAGCGGCAAATGCAGCAGCCGTCCGGTCACCGCCTGGATGGGGCCGAACATGGCGTTGGTGGACGTGTTGCTTCCCGAAAGCGCCACGCCGATCCAGCCCAGCACCGGCGCCAGAATCACGAATCCCCAGCCGAGTTTTGAAAAGCCGAAGGCCAGCGAGTTCGCCATGCCGGTGTACACAAACACATACGCCACGGCAAAGATGAAAAACGCCACCAGCAGCGCGCCCCACATCTGCTGAAAGGTCCGCGCAAACACCCGCCCCAGCACCTTCGGGCTGGGATGCAAGTACAGCGCGATCAGAATCCAGGAAGCCAGGATCGACGTGCCGCCGCTCAAGGGATTGAAGTTGAACACCGAGGCAATCGGTTTATCCGTAACCGAAGAGATCGCCCCGACCTTCAACTTATACAGGCTGATGGCGGGCAGATGCGACCACGGCCCGGTCCAGGCCACCACCACCGCAATCAGAATCAGGTAAGGCAGCCAGGCGCGGAACGCACCGGTAGTCACCTGCATATGTTCAGCCGCCTCTTGTTCCTGAAGGGTAGCGATTCCCCCTCCGAACGTGCGGATGGTCTTGGGCTTCCAGACCTTCACGAAAAGAAACAGGATCCAGAAGGAAACCAGCGCGCCGCTCAGGTCAGGCAGGTAGGGTCCTAAGTAATGAGCCACCGGCCACTGTCCCAAAATATAGGACAAAGATCCAACCAGTCCTAAAGGCCATGCTTCCACCAGGCCATCCCACCCGGTTACCAGATAAATCAACACAAACGGAGGCAGCAAGGCCAACACCGCCACGATGTCTCCGATCGAGGCGGAGAGCGAAAGCAACGGTATGCCGGTCACGGCCGCCAGGGCTAGCACCGGCGCGCCCAGCGCTCCATAGGAGACTGGAGCATTGTTGGCCAGGGCCGCCACCCGGATGGCATCCAGATCGGCAATCCCCAATCCCACCAGGATGGGCACCACCACCGCCCACGGATAGCCAAAGCCAACCAGCCCTTCCAGCAGTGCGCCGAAAGCCCACGCCAGCATAATGGTCTGGATCCGCACGTCCACCGTCGCCTGCTTGACCATCCAGCTTTTGAAGCGGTCGAAGTCGCCGGTAAGCACCAGGGTGTTGAAGATGATCAGCCCCCAGAAGGTGATCCAATCAATCACCCACGCGCCCTGCATGCCGCCGTATAGATACGCCCGCAAGGTCCCCGACAGCGGGGAGTGCCATCCCAGTACGCCGATGGCAACGGTGACGACACCGGCGATGATGGCGGCAAGCCACGCAGTCATGCGGAGCACCGCGAGCATGAACAGCAGAACGGCAAGGGGCAGCAGCGCGAGCAGAACGGTGGTCCAGAGATTTCCGGTGGGAGCCAGAATTTGCTGAAACATGGCAATTACCCTCCGAAAGAAAGCTTCCTATCGGCGAACGTTCGGAGGAGCGTCGCCTTCCAGACCTCAAAGGAACGCCGGGCTCTTCACGTACAGACAGCTCCTCTTTCTTTCCCTGTGCCCTGATGCCACAACAGTCCGGGAAGATGCCTCAGGCAAAATCGCATCTACCGGATTAGGTTTTTCAGCAGCCGCTCAGGCTGCGGGCAACAACACAGGCGCCACGAACTGCGTACTGGACTCGGCTCCGGCAGCCAGCCGCGTAATGGTCAACACCGTAATGTCGTCCTCCTGGCCAAAGTCCTGGGCCACCTCCGTTGCCTGCTCGGCATTGGGACGGCTCGCCATCAGCTCACTCAGGCGCTCAAAGCTGAACAGCTCTCCGCTGCGGGTCCGCGCCTCCAGCAGGCCGTCGGTATAGAGAACGACATGGTCTTCCACCCGGAGCGTCGCCGTGTATTCCTCGTACTCGGTATCCGGCGCCAGGCCCAGCGGCAACGCGCCCGCCAGTTCGATCTCCATCTGGTTGATGAACGGGGAGGGGTGTCCGGCATTGGCCATCGAGCAGCTTCCGTCGGCATTCAGCTTCAGCACGAAGCAGGTCGCAAACCCGCCGCGCATGCGCCCGTGCAGATGCTGGTTCAGCCGCCGCAAAATCTCCGAGGGGTTGGAACTGGATTCCGCTAGGCTGCGCAGGGTGCCTACGATCAAAGACACCGACAGCGCGGCCTTCAGCCCTTTGCCGCTCACGTCGCCCAGCACAATCAGCGCCGAGTCCTTCTCGTCCCCATCCAGCGGAATGATCTGGAAGAAGTCGCCGCCCACTTCGAGCGCCGGCTTGTAGGCGCTGGTCACGGCGTAGCCGCGCAGCGGCGGCAGGGTGTCGGGAAACAGCACCTGCTGCACTTCGCGGCCGCTCTTGAACTCCGCTTCCATCTCGCCCTGGCGCTGCAACGTCTCCTTGGAATAGCGGTACACGGCGTAGATGATCGCCAGCAGAAGCAGCGTGTTGGCAACCGTCTGGGCGGTGAAGGGATTGCTGTACACGGTAAACAGCGGAGCGTCGAGCCGGTCGCCCACCGTCCAGTGGGTAAAGCGGCTGCCCTGCGACAGCGCAATGCGCGCCACATAGATCATTTCCTTCAGGAACGCACAGATCGCCACCAGCCAATTCGACGCGTTCAGGCGTTTGTTGACCGCCAGCACCACCAGCACCAGCGGGTAGGCTTCCGTCACCGTGAAGACCACCGTCAGCACGGCTCCGGCGATCTGCGCGTAAGCCGTGATCCGGGGATTGCTCCAGTCCACAAACATAAGAGCGCCATTCAGCGAGCGGGTGGCGAGCACCACCAGCGCCAAGTCTCGGGTAAATCGCGTCAGGCGGCGGCCTTCATGCAGCTTGAGCAGCCAGAGCAGGAGGAACCACAAACTGATGTCCTGCATCCCCGTTACCGGCTGCAGGCAGCCCAGAATAAAATTGGTGGACCAGGCAATCCGCAGCCCCGTCAGCACCAGCACCGCCAGCGGCGCGAAGGAAAATACCGCCATCCACAGCAACATGCGTTGCGAGCGGTCGCGCAGCCAGGAGAGCAGGCTCAATACCGCGACCAGCGCATACAGCGAGGAGATCGCGAAGGTGTATTGCCGGCTGCGCAGCCACTCGAAATCCGACGCCGATTTGTAGGCCGCAATCACACTCGGACTGCCGATCACCGGAGGCGATGCCAGGCCCCCAAGCTGGTCGGAATCAAACGATTTCAGCGGCGCCTTCCAGACGCGGATCGCCAGAACGCCATCGCGGATCGGCCCCAGGCCGAAGGTCTGCGGAGCCTGCGCATAGTACCAGAAAGGTTTGGGAGGCAGGCTGCCATTGTGTCCCACCAGCACGCCGTTCCAGTAAATCTCATAGGCATCGTCAATGTGCCGGATGAACAGCGCTACGTCCGGCTCGGCATCCGGAGCCCGGGTAATCCGAATGTGCCGGCGATACCAGGCGTAGCCCACGTAGGCGGGAAATCCCTGCGCGCCCCATGGCTCGTCCGCCGTAATCTGCTCCCAGTCGGCCTCACCGCTGGCGTCGTCAATTTTGGGCGAGGCCCATGTGGGGTCGTCGCCCAGATGAAATTGCCACGGACCGGACAAATCCACCGTACCCTTGCCTAATCCTTTGGCGATGAACACCGACGCGGCCGTGCGCGGCGCGGCACACACGGTGGCGCAGAACGCGATCAGGACCAACCCGAAAAGCCAGCGGACATTTCTGCTGACGGTCATGTTGCCCTCACAGCGCGGCCAGCGACGCACCCTCGTTGGGATACAGCGCGGCGTATTTCGTAATGCCGACCATGGTGAATACCTTCTGGAAGTGCGGGCTCAGCCCGAAGATGCCAACCGAGCGCGAGCCGGCCTTCTGCGCCTCCAACAGCACTTGAATGATGATCGCGATGCCCGACGAATTGATGTACTCCACTCCGGTAAAGTTCAGCAGAACCTTGCCGGCCGCGCCGTCGAGGGCCTGGTAGGCTCCAAGAATCGCATCCTTGGACGCCGAGGAAATATCTCCGGAGAAGGCCAGAATGGTGACTTCATGACCGGAAGCCGCAGGGGCCGTGCGTTGCGTCACTTTGGTCGAAGCCTGCATTAACATTCCTCCTTGGCCAGCCGGATTACCAGTCGCACGTAGCTCTTGCCCGGAGGCCCCTTGTACCATTCGGCCTCGTCCACCAGGCTCTGGATGAGGAACATTCCCAACCCGCGCGGGTCCTGCTCGCCGCTCACCTTCAGGTCGATGTCGGGCTTGGGCGCCGCCGCGGTCAGTCCCGCGCCCTCGTCGAGCACCCGCACTTCCAGTCGGTCCTCGCTGGTCGACAGCATGACTCCCACCGACAGAGCGCTGTTGAGTTCATTGCCGTGCTCGATCGCATTGATGCAGGCCTCGGCGACCGCCGTCTTCAAATCGTCAATCCGGTCCTCGGAAAACCCCATCAGCTTGGCAACACTGGCGGCCGTGCTCATGGCGACTTTTTCGTAACCCAGCTCCGAAGGCAGACTGACTTGTACAAGGTGTCCTTCATTCATACCGTGGCGCACTCCTGCGCGGACGAATCGAGATGGCAGATCACCAGCGCGGTCATGTCATCCCGCTGTGGCGCGTTGTGGGAAAACTCACCGAGCGTCTCCCAAAGGAAATTCAGAATGTGGTCCGCCTGGCGCGACGGATGCTCGCGGAAGGCGGCCACCAGCCGCTCGGTGCCGAACTCCTCTTCGAATTCGGAATCGCCGTGAAACACCTCGGTCAACCCGTCGGTGTAGAGCAGAATCCGCGATCCCGCCGGGAAGGCAAACCGCTCCACCTCGTAGCTCATGCCGGGCAGCATCCCCAGCGGCGTTCCCGAGGCGTTCACCATCACCACGCTGCCGTCCGGCCGCACCAGGGCGGCAGGGTTGTGCCCCGCGTTGACGATTTCAATCTCGGCTCGCCCGGCGTCGAGGCGCACGAACGCCGCCGTCACGTAGCGCAGCTGGGCCTGGGTCCCATCTTCGTAGTGCTGCTGGCTCAGCCGCGTGGCCAGCTCGTCGAGCGGCAGCAGCTGCCCGGCCAGCGACCGCATGGCCGAGCGGAAGCTGCAGGCCACAATGGCCGACGCCAGCCCCTTGCCGGCCACGTCGGCCACCACCATCAGATGACTCCCATCGGCCAGCCGCATGGTGTCCATGTAATCGCCGCCCACCTCATAGCAGGCCGTCGAACGCCCGGCGATGGAGAACGACGCAATCTCCGGCATCTCGCGCGGCAGCAGCGAGCTCTGCACCGAGCGCGCCGCATCCAGATCCTGCTGCACCCGCGCCCACTTCAGGTCGCGCTCGTGCAGCGTGGCGTTCTCCAGCGCCACGGTCGTCTGCAGCACCAGTCCTTCCACAAAGTCCTGCTCGTAGAGCGAAAGCGCCTCGCCCGCCGGCGGAGCCACCACCAGCTCCAGCAGAGGCTGGTTTTCCTTGGAGACCAGGGTGTACCGGCAGCAGTTTTCATACGGCGCGGCCGGCAGATCGCCATAGCAGGCCACCGGCGCGGCCGAAGATGGCTCCAAAAACAGCGCGCCCTCCATCTCCAACTCGCGCACCAGAATGCGCGCCGTCTGGGTCAGCACTTCCTGCACCACCATGGCCGAGTGAACCTGCCGGGAGGCTTCCAGCAGGGCCTGCAGCCGGGCGACCTGCTGCTCCAGCGACAGTATTTTTTCCGGCAAGACCGAAGCGCTTCCATCCATCGATGCTTCACCCCTGTGTGTGTTCTGTTATTCCGGAATCCCCGCCCAGGACTTTGGGCAATCGCTAAACGGCCGGCCTTCGCGTGCCCAAGCCTGGCACGCACCCGTCCTCACCGTGATCGATTAGACGCTCGTGAGCTGCGGGGCGATGCGGAAAAATTCTGCTTCGCGAATAAGCTTCGAAAGGGCACGACGATCAGTTTTGAAAGGGCACGGCTTCACGGGCTGCGGAAAAGCATCTGTATGGAGTGTCACCCTGAGGGAGCGGCTGTAGTTGCCGCGAGTCGAAGGGCCCCTACCTTCGTGCAAGCCCTGCATTCGTAGGGGTGCTTCGACTGCGCGCGCCAAAACGCGGGCGCGCTTCGCTCAGCATGACACACGTTTGCAGAATCGCACCTGCGCTGATTTTGACAAACTATTACCTTGGATCTAGTCTAATTTCGCCATGGACACCGAGGCGATCAAACGTTCCCTTGAAGTCAGCGGCTTGCGCTGCACTCCGCAGCGCTATGCCGTGATGGCATTCCTGATGGAACACCATCGGCATCCGACGGCTGTCGAAATCTTCGCAGCCGTCAATCGCATGGATCCCCGCTCTTCCCGAGCCACGATTTACAACAACCTGCGCGACCTGGTGCAGGCGGGCCTGGTGCGCGAAGTGGCTGTCGAAGGCCGCGCCGCGCGCTTCGATGCCACCGGCGTGCCGCATCACCACTTCATCTGCGACCGCTGCGGCAACGTGGAGGACGTGGAGTGGTACGACGTGCCCCGGCCTGCCGCGGGATTTCTCGGGAAGCGAATTGTTCGCGAATGCGAACTCATCTTCCGGGGACTCTGCTCCAGGTGCGCTCCACGGCGCGCTTCCGGCTAAGGGACGCGCGGATGCCGGATCAGTGCATAGCGGCGCGGCCGGCGGCGATTCCGCGAATGGGAAAATCCAGGATGAATTCCTGGTTCGTCACAGTGGTTTTGACGAATTAGAAGCAAGATGTGCATAGGGACAATAACCTCACCACCGCAGCGGGGACGATCCCCGACAGCAAGGAGCAGAACATGTCAACCGAATCCAAGTGCCCGGTAGCGGGTGGCGCTCACAGACACACAGCGGCCGGAGCCACTACCAATGCGGGCTGGTGGCCGAATCAACTGAACCTGAAGATCCTGCACCAGCAATCTTCCCTGTCCGATCCCAACGGCAAGGATTTCAATTATGCCGAAGCATTCAACAGCCTCGACCTGAATGCCGTGATCAAGGACCTCAACGCCCTGATGACGGACTCGCAGGACTGGTGGCCCGCCGACTTCGGCCACTACGGCCCGCTGTTCATCCGCATGGCGTGGCACAGCGCCGGCACCTACCGCATCGGCGACGGGCGGGGCGGCGCCGGCTCCGGAGAGCAGCGCTTTGCGCCCCTCAACAGCTGGCCCGACAACGTGAACCTCGACAAGGCGCGCCGCTTGCTCTGGCCGATCAAGCAGAAGTACGGCTGCAAAATCTCCTGGGCCGACCTGATGATTCTCGCCGGCAACGTCGCCCTGGAGTCGATGGGCTTCAAAACCTTCGGCTTCGGCGGCGGGCGCAAGGACGTCTGGGAGCCCGATGAGACCTACTGGGGCGCCGAAAGCCAGTGGCTGGGAGACGAGCGCTACAGCGGCGAACGTGACCTCGAGAATCCTCTCGCCGCCGTGCAGATGGGCCTGATCTACGTGAATCCGGAAGGCCCGAACGGCAAGCCGGATCCCCTCGCCGCCGCCAAGGATATTCGCGACACCTTCGGCCGCATGGCGATGGACGACGAAGAAACCGTCGCCCTGATTGCCGGCGGTCACAGCTTCGGCAAAACCCACGGCGCCGGCGATGTGTCAACGGTGGGCCCGGTGCCGGAAGCCGCCGGCCTCGAGGAGCAGGGCCTCGGCTGGCGCTGCCAATTTGGCACCGGCAAAGGCGGCGACACCATCGGCAGCGGCCTGGAAGTCACCTGGACCACCACGCCAACTCACTGGAGCAACAACTTCCTCTCCAACCTGTTCGGCTACGAATGGGAGCTGACCAAGAGCCCGGCCGGTGCCAATCAGTGGACGCCCAAGAATGGCGCCGGCGCCGGCACGGTGCCCGATGCGCACGACCCGTCCAAGCATCACGCTCCAGCCATGCTGACCACCGACCTCTCCTTGCGCTTCGACCCGGCCTACGAAAAAATTTCCCGGCGCTTCTACGAGCATCCGGATCAGCTCGCCGACGCCTTCGCCAAGGCCTGGTTCAAGCTGACCCACCGCGACATGGGCCCGATCTCCCGTTATCTTGGCCCGCTCGTTCCCGCCGAGCCACAGCTGTGGCAGGACCCCATTCCCGCGCTGGATCATGCCCTCATCGGCGAGCCGGATGTCGCTGCCCTCAAGGCCAAAATCCTCGCCTCCGGACTCTCCATCCCGCAACTGGTCGCCACGGCCTGGGAGTCGGCGTCAACCTTCCGCGGCAGCGACAAGCGCGGCGGGGCCAACGGTGCGCGCATTCGCCTTGCGCCGCAGAAAGATTGGGAAGCCAATGAACCCGCCGAATTGGCCAAGGTCCTTCCCAAGCTGGAGGCGATCCAGCAGGAGTTCAACAGCGCGCAGTCCAATGGGAGCAAAGGGAAGAAGGTCTCGCTGGCTGACCTGATCGTGCTGGGCGGCTGCGCGGCCGTCGAGGCGGCTGCGAAAAAGGCCGGCTACGATGTGAAGGTTCCGTTCTCGCCGGGGCGCATGGACGCCTCGCAGGAGCAGACCGATGTGCACTCCTTCGCCGTACTGGAGCCAACTGCGGACGGCTTCCGCAACTACCTCCGCAATGGACATCCCATGACAGCCGAGGAGCGGCTGGTGGATCGGGCGCAGCTGCTCACGCTGACTGCCCCCGAAATGACGGTTCTCATCGGCGGCCTGCGCGCCCTGAATGCGAACTTCGGCCAGTCCAAACACGGAGTCTTAACCAACCGGCCGGGGACGCTGACCAATGATTTCTTCGTCAACCTGCTCGACATGAATACCCAGTGGCAGCCCTCATCCGATGACGTGTACGAGGGGCGCAATCGAGCGACCGGGGAAATCAAGTGGACCAGCACCCGTATCGATCTTGTCTTCGGTTCGAACTCCCAGCTCCGGGCACTCGCGGAATTCTATGCCTGCAACGACTCAAAGGAGGCGTTCGTGAAGGACTTCGTGGCGGCGTGGAACAAGGTCATGAACCTGGATCGCTTCGACCTTGCCTGAACGGCTCTGCTCCTGCTGTTTATCCGGAGGTGGCGCTTTGCTTGGCTCGCATTGGCCGCATCGCGTCCCCTTCGGCGGCTCCCGGTTGCGTTGCGTGCAGTGCGCTCAAGTTGCGTGCAGTGCGCTTATTAAGCACAAGCAACCGGGCATCGATCCTCTGCGTCAGATGGCGCATCGGAATTCGAACCGCAACGGGGTCACACAATGGAGCTATTTATCTTTGGTAAGTTCTACGCTCGCGAGGGATGTGAGGATGCTCTCGGCGAGGCAATGCGCGAGGTCGTCCTCGCAACCCGTGAGGAACCGGGGTGCTTGCGAGTTAACGGCTTTCGCTCCGTCCGTGACCCTCGACTGCTCTTCCTTCACTCGCATTGGGCAGACGAAGCTTCGTTCGACCAACACGCCAAACTGCCGCACACTGTTCAATTCCTTCAGCAGGCGGAGGCTCTTCTCGACCACCCCCGCGACGTGAGCCGAACCACGGTATTTGTTTAGCTCTTTTTTCCGCGAGCGGTTACCTGCCCGGCGGCCTTCTTCTGCGTGTCGCCTTTATGCTCACGATTGTGGCGCTGCACCGCCTTGGCGATTTCCTCGGCGGAAAGCGTGCTGTGGTGCTCGGATCGCAGCACATCGTCCTTCAAATTGACGTTGCCCTGTTTGTCTTCCATAGCCCCTCCTAAGACGTTAGAACCGCCTGCGACGCTTTTCGCTGCCCAAGCTCGGAAATAAAGACGGCGGCGCTGGCAGTGACGAGCAGTCCGAAAAACCTATGTCGATGTGGGGCTGAGCTGCATCGCAGCCCAAATAAATTTGGGGCTGAAGCGGCTGGGTAGTCTCGCCTTCAGTTCCTCTTTCTCGCCCGGTAATAGCGCCCGGCATACACGCCCAGGTTGAGCACCGCCACCACCACAGCGGCCTCCGTGAGCCGCGCAGGAGGAACGTCCGGATAAACGATCCGGTCGAGATAATGCAGCAGGAAGCTGCCCTGATAGGAACCAACCCCGGCTCGAGTTTCAAGCCAGTTTTCCACCCAGGTAAGCGGACAGGGCCAAGGCCCGGCTTCGATCCATACCCCCCAAAGCAGAGAGGCCATGTGCAGCCAGCGGAGCAGTGCATTGCGTCCGGTGACCGCGGCCCCGAAGATCACCCAGAGTATGAAGAGGGCGTGTACGACGATCACCGCGCACGCCAGCGCATAGTAGAACCTCATGCTGGAGGGAATTCTACAGCGCCGGGGAGCTCCGGCAGGGGCGCGCTGCACGACTCGGGGCTTGACTGCATCACCATTGAAAATTTTACCGGTTGAAGCTATGGGGAAGCCATGTCCAGCCACCTGCGCATCCAAACATTTCTATGATTCAATTTGTCGTGCAGAACTGGCATCACCTGATCTGGTCCGCAATAATCCTGGGCGCGGCCGTCGTCATCGCGCTGGCCGCCCATTACCTTGTCTTCCAGCTTCTCCCTCGCCTGGCACGCCGCCAGGGAGGCGTGCTCAGCCAGTCGCTGGTGCGCCACAGCCGCGGTCCAACGCGTTGGATCTTTCCGCTTCTGGCCGCTCTGGCGGTATTGCCCGGCCTTCCTTTGCCTCCGATTGCGATGGCTGCAATGGAACATATCACCAGCCTGGGTCTGATCGCCGCCATTGCCTGGCTCATCCTGCTGTCCATTGACGTCACCTCGGACGTGCTCACGCGGCGTTATCGAATCGATGTCGAAGACAACCTTGTTGCCCGGCGCATCCAGACACAGTTCCGAATGCTTCGCAGCATTATGGTCATACTCGTCGCGGTCGTCACTTTGTCCATCATGCTGATGACTTTCCCCGTCATCAAGCATATCGGCGTCAGCCTTCTTGCCTCCGCGGGGCTCGCCACCCTGGTGGTTGGCATGGCCATGAAGGGCACGCTCTCCAACGTGATCGCGGGCATGCAAATTGCCTTTACCCAGCCCTTCCGCCTGGAGGACGCAGTCGTGATCGAGGGCGAATTCGGGTGGATCGAGGAGATCGGAACGATGTATGTGGTGGTGCGCCTATGGGATCTGCGTAGGCTGGTCCTGCCGCTCTCGTACTTTCTCGACCACGCCTTTGAGAACTGGACCTACCGCAGCGCCCACATCCTCGCCAATACCATCCTGTATGCCGATTACACAGTCCCCTTGGACGAGTTGCGCACGGAGTTGCGCCGAATCTGCGAGTCCACGAAGCTTTGGAAGGGCGAGGTGTGCGTTCTGCAGGCCTCGGATGCCACTGAGCACACCGTCCAACTCCGTGCCCTGATGGACGCACGCAATTCCAGCGACGCCTGGGACCTCCGCTGCCTGGTCCGCGAAAGTCTCATCGAATACCTTAAGGAACAACACCCGGAATGTCTTCCCCACCTTCGAGGCGAGGTGGTTGGCATCTCATCGCTTCAGGCCGCAAAAGAAGGCCCCACGCCATCCCAGGAGAAAGATACGCGCCGCGCCGCTTAGAGCGGTTCCTACGCTGAGCCGGCTTTTTTAACTGGGGATATGGAATGTCAGTTGCCGCTGCGAAGCGATGGCGACGCCATTGAACTTCGCGGGAACGAAAATCCAGCTGCGCAGCGTCTCTGCGATCGATTGCTCCACTCCATTGCCTACGCCCTGCACAACCTGGGCAAAGACGATCTCGCCCTGCTCGTTGATCATCACATCCATCACCACATCTTTCCCGCGCGCCGCATCGGGAACCTGGCCGTGCAGAATCGGGGGATCGGGCGTAAACACCGGCATGGCCGCCTTCACCTCGTGGTGCATGCCTGCGACGCTGCTCGTGGCGTTCATCCCCCACGCCGGAAACGGCGCCAGCGACTGTCCCTCGCCGCTGCCGTCGGCCGCAGTTGCAGCCTGGGCAACATCCGTCTGCGCAGCCGAGTCTGGCGCATCCGGGCTAGGGGTAACTGGAGTTGCAATCACTGGAGCTGCAGCCTTCACCGCCGGCTTGTTCTCCATCTGTGCCTTGGCGATCTCCGGCGTGGCCTTCGTCGCCACGGGAGCCGGCGGAACCGGTTCCTTCTGGAAATAAATCGGCGTCACCTCCGGCGCGCGCTCCGCGCTCGAGCGCAGATGCGCTCGCGTGCCCGCCGCCGGAGGCAGGAAGCACAGCACTGCGAGCGCCGCAACCTGCAGGCTCAGAGAGGAAAGAAACGTGACCGGTGTCTTAATGCTGGGTTCAGGGGAGAGTTCTGTGAACATACGGCTCGCTGCACACAATCAGCCTCTTTATGAGCAGCGAAAGGTTTCGCAACCGCAAAAGGCTAAAACTGGATTTGCGTAGGATTATACCATTTCCTGCCCTCCTTTTTTGAGGTCCACAACCTTAGTCCTGCACACGTTTTCGCCACCACCGCGAAGCATTCCGTCGGTCCGCACGCGCCTTTCAACCGCGCCCCCGCTGTTGACGAAGCTGCCCCGGTGCTTCACACTGGCCCCATGCATGACCAACGCCGCAAGCAACTGCTGCAACGTAGAGACGAGTTGTTGAACCATCCCACCGGGCTGAACGCCGCCGAAACCCGTCGTCTGGAGGCCGAAGACCGCGTCACCATGTGCGTGCGGGCAAAGAACACGCCCGGATTTCCCCAGCCCCTTCCATCCGAGGTCCAGGCTGCGGAGCGCGATCTGGCCGCGGCGACCCAGGAGTGCAACCGCATCCATGAAGAGCTGAAAAACATCGATCAGGCATTAGGCATGCTCTGATCCGGAGTTTGCGGCTTTCCCCTATCCGCCCTTCCTTGGCGAATGTGGGCGATCGTTGCCGGGCACAGCCGCAGGACAACTCTCCGCGTTCTTCCGGGTTCCCATAAGGGCCATGCGCAAACCTTGGTGGGCAGTCCTTTTTGTCATTGCGGCGTTAGCACCCGCCTGCGCCGACGCCGTATTATTGATGGAAGAGCCCTACGGGACCTTCGGCAAATACAATCCGACGGGTCATGCCGCGGTTTACCTGACGCGCATTTGCGCGGCCTCACCCACCCAGCTGCGCCCCTGCGAACCGGGCGAGGCGGGCGTGGTCATCAGCCGCTACCACCGCATCGCAGGTTACGACTGGCTCGCCATTCCGCTGCTTCCCTACCTCTACGCGGTGGATTCGGTTGCGGACATTCCGCAATGGGTGGATGAGCCATCGGTGGCCGAACTGCGCGACACCTACCGCCGCGCCCACCTCGAGGGCCTGGCGCCGGATAACCCCGATGGCAGCGCTCCCCTAGGCGAGTGGACCCAGCTCGTGGGCTCCGCCTACGACCGCAAGAGCTACGGCTTCCAGATCGAGACCACCACGGAGCAGGACGCGGCGTTTATCCAGGCATTCAATCATCACAAGAACAAAGCACGTTTCAATATCTTGTGGTCCAACTGCGCCGACTTCGCCGCCCACGCGATGAACTTCTATGCGCCCCACAGCGTGCACCGCAACTTTTTCGCCGACGCGGGGATCATGACGCCCAAGCAGGCTGCCAGTTCCTTTGTCCACCATGCCCATCGCCACCCCGCGGAAGAGCTCTCTTCGTTCCAGATTCCGCAGGTGCCCGGCTCCGTCCGGCGCAGCAAGCCCATCAAAGGGGTTGCCGAATCCTTGCTGAAGTCGAAGAAATATCTGGTGCCGCTGGCCTTTCTCAATCCGGAGTTAACGGGCGGCATCGCCTTCCTCTACATTACCGAGGGACGCTTCCACCCCAACCGCGATGCCGGGGTCTTCGACATCACGCGCGAAATTCAGCCGCAGCCGTCCCGCGCCGTGCCCACCGCAATTGAGATTCCGGCCCTGCCTCTCAAGCCACCCCAGCCGCCGAACTAAACCTACCCGCGCCGCCGTCGTGCCTTCTCACGAGCCCGTCTGCTTTGACAGGTAGATCTCGACGCCCATCTCCTCGATGGCATGCAGTTGCGATTCCAGAAAGTCGGCGTGCCGCTCCTCGTCCTTGATCATCTTCTCGAACAGCAAGCCCGTGCCGTCGTCATTGGCCTCCCGGCAAACTTTCACCGCGTGGTTGTATTCCTTCACGGCCTCCAGCTCATCGGCCAGATCGATCTCCATCTGGTCCTTGGGATTTTTGCCCAGGTTCGGCTTCAGTGCGACGTTGACCGCCGGGATGGCATCCAGAAATATAATCCGTTCAATCAGACCTTCGGCGTGCTTCATCTCCTCGATGGCGCGGACCTTGGTAAGGCTGCCAAGCCGCCCGTACCCCCAGTTCTCGCACATCTCCGACTGCGCCATGTATTGCGCAATGGCCGTCAGCTCCGAGGCCAGCGCCGCATTCAGTTGCTCCAGTACCTTTTGATTTCCGATCATGATTGGCTCCCGTTCGAATCGTTAAATTACAGACAGAGGATTCTACTCCCACTCGCTCCCATCGGCAGTGCTGAAATGCCGAGCGCCCGCGGCCGGAGCGGCATCCTTTGCCGCGTACCCGGCGGCGAAGCGCGTTTTTTCACGGCGCTGACCTGGGAGGCAGGACACACCGGCTCGCTTGCTGGCCCTTTCGGCCGCAAGATACAATCGCGCACATGCGTGAAGTCGTGGTCTATTCGCGGCCCGGATGCCATCTCTGCGACGTGGTGAAAGATACCCTGCGCGGCCTGGAGAATCGCGGCACCTTTCAGTGGCGCGAAGTCAACATCGACGACGACCCAGAGCTGCGCAGCCAGTATTGGGACCAGATTCCGGTGGTCTTCGTGGACGGACGGAAAGCCTTCAAATACCACATGAAGCAGAGCGACTTCCTCCGCCGTCTGGAGGGCTAACCCGCCCAGGCAGGGTGCCCCAGGTTCCGCGCCGCGCTTTTTGCGGCGCTAACCTGGGAAAGCAGGACATATCAACCCGGCAACCGCACTACGCCGCCCAGCTTCACGATCTAGCCGCGGCCTCGCGCAGGCGGCGCACCTCGTAGGCCCGCAGATGGGCGCAGGCCGTGCGCAGCGTGGGCGCCTCGATCGACTTCTCTTCTCCGCGCCGCAGCAGGTCGGCCATCAGATGCTCGACTTCCACTGGCGCGCCCCGTTCGATATCGCGGAACATGGACGCCACCATCGGCGAGCCCTCGCGGGTCAGCACGTCACGGCTGCGCCCCAGCGGTTCCGCGCGCGGCGCATAGCCCTCGCCGCCTGCGATGGCCGCGCACTCCTCCAGCAGCGCCACGGTTATCGGCGCCGCCCCGGCGGCCACAATGTCTCCCACGGTGGCGCGCATCAGGCAGGTGATGCCCGCCAGGGCCGCGATGAAGACCCACTTCTCCCACATTTCCTGAACAATCGACTGGCTCATCCGCGACTCAAAGCTGGCACGGGCAAACGCCTCGGCAATGGCCTCAACGCGCGGACTGCGCGAGCCATCGCGTTCGCCAAATGCCAGCGTGTCCAGCGTGTTGAAATGCGTCACCCGCCCGCCC
Source organism: uncultured Acidobacteriota bacterium (assembly GCA_963732315.1). Classification (GTDB taxonomy): domain Bacteria; phylum Acidobacteriota; class Terriglobia; order Terriglobales; family Acidobacteriaceae; genus TOLSYN. The sequence goes on along the minus strand of CAVSYY010000018.1, from coordinate 327,310 downwards.
GGCTCAAGCATCACGGAGATCACGCACAGCCCCCCAGAACATGCTCAGGGCCAAAGCGAGGTCAAGCAGATCCAGATGCCGCATCCCGTTCAGCAGTGGCAGAATCAGCGTCTGCGCCCCCACGGCCGGGGCCATCGAGTCCATGGCGCTCTCCAGGTCATAGGCCTTGCAGCTCAGCAGAATCAGATCGTAGCCGCCGCGCAGCTCCTCCGCCATCACCGTGGGCGGATGCGGAATGTAAGAGTCGCCGTATGGACTGCGAATCTCCAGTCCCCAGGCCTACAGTTCGCTGGCCCTACGCGCGCGAACCAGAAAGGTGACATCCTGCCCGGCCTCCAGCAACCGTCCGCCGAAGTATCCGCCGATTGCACCGGCGCCCAACACCAGCATCCGCATCGTTCAGTCCCGACAGAAAGATAGATGGCACTTATGATTGCGCAGCAGCCCAGAAGGATTCCTATTTTAACCCTGTCATCCTGAGCGCCGAGCGCCCTTTCTAAAGGTGTCATCCTGAGCGAAGCGAAGGACCCCTACGTCGTCCAAATATCCATTGCCCTGGACGAGGCACTTCGGCGAACGGTGTTGCGGTTGCTCTCGTTTTTGGGGCACACGTTCTGCGAAATCGCCTTATACGTGCACGTGAAACATAAAGTCAAGCAGAAAAAGCATGGCAACGCCCACAAAGAGCAGCAGTGGCATGCGGATACCCGGTTCACGATTCACCTCCGGCACAATGTCGGAAGCGGCAACATAAATTGTGACTCCCGCCGAGAACGGCAGTCCGATGGCAACGCCATTGTGAATCAGTATCATCGCGAGCACTCCCAGCAGCGTTCCCGCGCCGAGCACCACCGACGAGAGAAAGGCGCGCATCGAACTCCGCCCGCTCGCCAACATCACCGAAGAAACTGTAAAGCCTTCTGGAATCTTGTGCAGAAAGATAGCAAGGAAGACGATCCAGCCAAGCCAGTTGGAAACTTGAAAGCCGGAGGCGATGGCAATGCCATCAAAAAACGCGTGAATGGCCAGGCCGAGCAGCACGGTTGTGCTCTTGTGGTGATCAACAAATTCATCGTGATGCGTCTCTTCGCCAAAGTGAAAATGCCCGGCCACTACGTGCTCACTGAAGTGAATCATCAGGTAGCCAAGCAGCACTAGGAATCCCGCGCGACCACCGCTCCCGCCCTCCATCGTAACGCTCGCAGGAACCATCTCGGTGATCGAGGTGGCAAGCATAAAGCCCGGCGCCCAGGGCCATAAAGTACTTCAGATAGCGCTGCTCCCACTCGCGGTGAGCAAGCAACGCGCCGCCGACCATATTAGCGGCCCCGGCGGTAAATCCTAACAAGATGCTTAGCGGGATCGGATTCATCGCTTAGCCGCTATGCCGGATGTGGAGAATGTCGCCGTCCTGCACAATGTATTCCTTGCCCTCCAGCCGCAGCTTGCCGGCAGCGCGGGCATTGGCCTCTGAACCGAGTTCCAGTAGCGCGTCCCATGCATCGTTTCAGCCCGGATGAAGTGCTTCTGCAGATCTGTATGGATCGCCCCAGCCGCATCCTGCGCGCGCGTGTTCTTCTCAATCGTCCAGGCCCGGCACTCGTCCTCGCCGACGGTGAAAAACGAAATCAATCCGAGCAGTTCATAACTCTTGCGAATAAGCCGCGCCAATCCGCTCTCGGTCAACCCGTAGCTGCCCAAAAATTCGGCGGCTTCCTCGTCGCTCATGTCGGCCAGCTCCGCTTCAACCTTGCCGCAGATGGCGCTGACGCCCGTATTCGGCTTGGCTGCATAAGCCCCGAGCCCAAACTTCTCCACCGCCGCTTCCAAATCGACTCCCAGCGTAGTGCTCTCGCTGATGTTCAGAACGTAGAGAATCGGCTTCTCGGAGAGGAACATGAAGCCGCGAACGACTTTCTTCTCCTCCTTGGTCATCTCCATCTCGCGCAGCGGACGCTCGGTCTCCAGAAAAGCTTTGGCTGCGCAGCAGAGCTCGTTTTCCTTTTCCAGTTCAGGAGTCTTGCGCTTGAGCAGATCTTTCTTCATCCGCTCCAGCCGCGCTTCCACCTGCCCCAGATCGCTCACCATCAGGTCGAACTCGACGTTGGAGATGTCGCGAACCGGATCGATGAGCCGCCAGCGTGCGCAATCGAGTCATCCTCAAATACACGCAGCACGTGCACCAGCGCATCCACGCGCGCAGATCGGCAAGATAAGCGGTTTCCTTCAGCGCCTCCTGCCCAATCGCGCCCATGTCGGCGAACTCCACCTGTGCGTGCACCAGTTTGCGCGGATTGCACTGCGCTGCCAGCCGGTCCAGCCGGTCGTCGGGAACCGTGGCAATCCGATGTGCGCCTCGCGAGGGTTGGAGCTGTGGGGGGAAATGGCGGCGCGCGTAAGTATCTTGAACAGCGAAGTCTTGCCCACCTGGGGCAACCGATAATTCCAGTCTTCATATTGATATTTGTCGATTCTTTGTAAAACTACCGCCGGGCATCCCCCGGCCTAAGGGTCACGCGAGCAGGATTGTCCTCTCGCATGATAAACGACAGAAGGGATGAAGTGGCGCGGTCCAAGAAACGGGGCGGTGGCAATTTCAGGAGGTGTTACCGTCCAGGTCAGCTTCTACGTACAGGCTGATTGCGCACGATAGCTGTATGGAATGGGATCTCGTAAGTGCTTCCGTTGTTATCCGTGAGGAGCAGTCTGCCATTCACTTCACTTGCCGCAATTGGCGTCGTCAAATCTGCAAACAAAAAAATCGCAGTTATGGCTGCGTCAGAGCTCTCCCCGCCATCTATCTTTCTATATCGCCCACCCTCAACATAGAACCATAGCGATTCAAGGCTGGAACCCGGAATATCACAAGTACATTCATTGACCTCAATAGTGCGAGAGTGTTGCCCGTCGCCATTCCTTAATTGGACGATTAATTCAATTACGAGAGAATGCCTTCCGGCGTGGAGTTGGCCTTTAAAATGAAGTGCTCGCCAGCATCGCCCCTCCTTAGATCCACGGTCAGAGCGTGAAGCCGTCTATTTGCCTCGTCGATTTTATCCCTCAAGTCGGAATGCACTCCGACATTCGACCATAGGAACCCGCAAACAAATGCAGCGACAGGCAGCCAACGAAGGATAGGGTGGCTATGGGGTCCGAATACGCCTGTCGCTACAGCTAAAGGCGCGCTAATTAAGAACCATGCCCGTTGCCATGATCCCCGGACGAAGACATCCTGAAACCACTCGCGAACCCTCATCGCCGTCCCTCGACACGCAGGCTCGCCCGGCCTAGTATCTCCTCGGGCTCGTCTCCTGCTCCCTTACCACCAGGTACAGCAGCCCAAGTCCCAGGATGAACACCGATCCTTCCAGCCGCGCGGACCACTCATGCATGCGGTTGAACTCCACCCTCCGCGCATCGGTCACAGGAACGTTGTCGATCACCCCGATGCTGTCGCGCAGCTTCAGCATGCGCCGCTCCAGCCCAAAGTGCAGATAGAGCGTTATCGCCATCATGGCAAACAGCAGAATGTCGCGGCGCGTGGAAGATCGGCGCGCCGCCCTGCACCATCGCCATCAACACGCCAAGTCAGCAAAAAGACCAAGTCCGCAGCCCAGGCCGATCCAGTGCAGGGTGGAACAGCGAACGGCCCACCACCTCCCCGGCCAGCGCGTGCGTCGGCAGCACCGCAAACGTATAGGCGCCTGCACGGCGGCAAAAAAGAAAATCGACCCGGTCCACAAAGGTCAGCGACAGCAAGCGGATGAAGCGCAGAAAGGTCAACGCAGTGTGCCTCCGTGCAAAACAACGATGCTACAGCGGCACCGGCACGCTGTCCACCACTTCGCGCAGAATCTGCTCCGATTGGTCGGCGCGCTTGAGCGTGGACGCATAGCGGGCACTGACCACCATGCGGTGCGCAAAGGTCGGCACGATCAGCTTCTTAAAGTCATCCGGAATGCAGAAGCTGCGGCCTTCCAGAAACGCCATGGCCTGCGCCGCGTGATACAGCATCAGCGAACCGCGCGGCGAAACCCCCAGCGAAAGCTGCTCGTGCGTGCGGGTGCGCTCCACAATGGCCAGCGAATACTCGATCAACGAATCCTCCACGCTGACCGCGAAACTTCCTCCTGCAGCGCCATCACCTCTTCGGCGCCGTGAGCACCGGGCTGCAGATCGTCCAGCCGCGCCGCACCGGCGTTGCCGCAGCAGAATCTCGCGCTCGCTGCCCGCCTCGGGATAGCCCATCCGCGCGCGGATCAGGAAGCGGTCCAGTTGCGACTCCGGCAGCGGATACGTGCCGTGGTGCTCCACCGGATTCTGCGTGGCCACCACCAGAAACGGATTGGGCAGCGGATGCGGATAACCATCCACCGTCACCTGCCGTTCGTTCATCGCCTCCAGCAGTGCGGACTGCGTCTTCGGCGTGGTGCGGTTGATCTCGTCGGCCAGCAGGATGTTGGTAAAGATCGGCCCGCGCTTGAACTCGAAGCGCTCCTCCACGGCCGAATACATCGAGATGCCCAGCACGTCGCTGGGCAGCATGTCGCTGGTAAACTGCACCCGCCGGAACTCGCAATCGATGCTGCGCGCCAGCGCATGCGCCAGAGTCGTCTTGCCCACCCCGGGAACGCCTTCGATCAGCAGATGCCCGCGGGCGAGGATGGCCACCAGCGCCAGCCGGACCACCTCGTCGTTGCCCCGCATCACCGAGCGCAGCGCGCGCTCCAGTTCCGCGGCGCGTTGCAGCGTGGGACCGATGCTTGTGAGGAACCATGTGCTTGCGACATTGTTTTTAGATTGTATCCGCTGTTTCCCGGAAGGCAAATCTCCAAAGCCACCTGCAGACGTGCCCAAGGTAACTTCCGGCCACCCCAGGTCAGTAACTTCCGGGTCGCATTCCGGTCAGCCGCGCAATCCGCTCGGCCGTCGGCGGATGGGTGGAAAACAGGTTCCCAAAGCTGATGCCGCCCAGCAGCGGCTGAATAATATACATATGGGCCGTCGCCGGCGAGGCGCGCAGCGGAACCCGCGTCGCATAGCTTTCCATCTTCCTCAGTGCGCTGGCCAGCGCCTCGGGATTGCCCGTAAAGTGCGCGCCTGTGGCATCGGCTTGGTATTCGCGCGAGCGCGAAACCGCCATCTGGATCAGCAACGCGGCGATCGGAGCAAGAATCATCATGGCGATTGCGGCCAGCGGACCGCCATCGCGCTCCCGGTCGCGCCCGCCGCCGCCGAACATCGCCGCCCATCCCGCCATGCGGGCCAAAATGGTCACCGCTCCGGCGAAGGTCGCGGCCATCGAGCTGATGAGGATGTCGCGGTTGCGCACGTGCCCCAGCTCGTGCGCCAGCACGCCTTCCATCTCATCATCGTTCAGCAGATCGAGAATCCCCGCGGTCACCGCCACCGAGGCGTGTTCCGGATTGCGTCCGGTGGCAAAGGCGTTGGGCGAGTCGGTCGGAATCACGAAGATCTTGGGCATGGGCAGCCCAGTCTTGGCGCACAGCCGCTCCACAATCTGGTACACCCGCGGCAGTTCCTCGCGCGTCACCGGCTGCGCGCCGCTGGACATGATGGCAATCTTGTCGCTGTAAAAGTAGGAGAAGAAATTCATTGCCCCGGCCAGGCAGAAGGCCATCACCATGCCGTTCCGGCCCCCGATGGCCTGCCCCACGAGCACCAGAAACACGGTCATTGCAGTCAGCAGGAATGCGGTCTTGAGGTTGTTCGCCATATCTATGTAGATGCGATCGCATGGCGCAACGACGCGCTGCCCGGAGCGGATGCGCAGATGGGGAACTCAGAATAGAGATGAGCGGATGCCCCGGTGCCCCAGGTTCCGCGCCGCGTTTTTACGGCGCTAACCTGGGAAAGCAGGACACCCCAACCCGGCAACAGCCTTAGCTCTTGGTCCGCGACAGTGCCCTCTGCAGGGTCTGTTCCAGCGCGGCGCGGGCCTTGTCGTACTCGGCTTGCGAGAGCTTGCCCTGCTGATGTTCAACCTCCAGCGCGAAGATCTCCTCTTTCAGCGCAGTGAGCAGAAGATTGCTCGGGGCCGCTGAATTCGCAGCCGCCGGCACCGAAGCTACCGGGGTCACCCCAGCCGTCGCAACCGAAGTCGCGGCAGCCATCTCCGGTGCCTCCTGCAGGGTGCGCTCCCGGGTCCAGATGCCGCCGCCCACCAGCACCGCGACCAGCGCCGCCAGAATGTACCAGCGATATTTCACCAATCCGTCGGGACCATCTTCCGGCCGGCCCAGTCCGCCGCCTGGTCCACTGTTGGCGCCGCTGGTGGCCGTGCGTCCGTTTGCCGAAGGCGGTGGCGCCGCCGAGGCGTCCTGCGAATCCGTCTCCTCCGGAAACACTCCGTTGCCCGCAATCGAGTAGCTCAGGTCTGCCCCGCCCTGCGCCTGCAGACTCACCTGCACGTTGCTGCCCGGCTGGTTGGTCATCGCCTGGAACTGCTTGGGATCCTTCGGCGTAAAGCTCATGCTGGATGGAACGAGCACCACAAAGTGCTCAAAGGGACGGCTCAATTGAGGCGTAAACGAGGCCTGCCCGTTATACGGCAGATGATAGGCGACCTCCAGGCGGCTCTCGCCCGGCTTCAGCGCAAACGAAAACGCGTAGTGATTCTTCTGCCCGCTGGGCTTGGTCTGCACCGAGATGGGCTGGCCGTTGGGAGCCTGCGCGTGGGCCTCGTCAATCGTCGCGCCATCGGGCAGCGCAAAGTCAAAGGTGGACGGCGCCGCCAGCGTGCGGGGCGGAGTGCTGTCGTTGCTCACGGCAAACATCTCCACCGCCTGCAGCGTGCTGCCCTGGGTCTGCATCCGCACCACATCAGCCGAGCCCTTGATCCCCTGCACCGACACAGCCGCGTCATACACGCTCAGCTCCACGCTGCTGGTTCCCGGCGTAATCATCTTGAAGTAGTTCACCCCGCTGCGTTCGGCGCGCACCAGGCGCGGCCCGCGCGCCGCCGGAGCATCCACCGTAAACTGTCCCTTGGCGTCGCACTTGGCGGTGGCCACCTCGGCCATGCCGCCCATCGGATCAACCAGCGTAACGGTGACTCCCGCCGCTGGCTTGCCGGTGGTGGCGTTGGTTACCGTACCCGTCACGGTGTCAGCAAAGGCCGCAGCGCCCAGAGCAAGAACGAAGATCAGTGTGCAAGCAAAATGATTCCGGCGCATCAGGCGTTTACCTCGCGGCGGCTGCCGCTTTCGTGTTCCAGTTCTTCAATCTCGGCCAGCAAATTCGCGGCCTCCTGCTCCATCGAGTCGCGCATGGAGACGAAATCGGCATCGCTCAGCTTGCCGGCCTTGTACTCAAAGTTCAAATCGCGCAGGTTCTCAAACGTCTGGTCCTTGCGCTCGTACAGATACGCCAGCCGCGTCTTCTCCACAAAGTGCTCGGTGGGCGCAGGCTTGAAAATGTAGAAGAAGACCGCAACCGTAAAGATCACCGTGGCAAACAGCAGAAAGCTTCCGCCGGTCGCGTCCGGATGGCTGGAATCGGTTGGCACTTGCATTTGCAGCAGTAGTAGCAAACTCACAAACTTGTCTCCTCGTGGACACGTCGGCGGAACTCATCCATCTCGGGGTTACCCGCGCCAGGGGTGTCGGGCGGCGTTTTAGAGGTGCCGCGCTTCCACGCAACCACCACCAGCGCAACCGCCGTCAACCCTGCAAAAAAGATGACCACCGGCATAATCCAGGCCACCCGGTTGAAGCCCGTCGTGGTGGGCGCAGACAGCACCGTCGGCCCGTACTTGGTGACAAAGCCCGCCAGAATCACCTGGTCGGAGTCGCCCCGGTCGATAGCGGCCTTCAGCTCCTTGCGCATCTGCTCGGAGCTGGCGCAGCCCACGTGGTTGCACTCCATCATCACCTGCCCGCAGCCGCACTGGCACATCAGCGCGTGTCCCAGGCGGTCGAAGCGCTTGCCCCCCGGATCGTTGTCGCCGCTGGCGCCCATCAGCAACAGCGCGCTGATCAGGATCAGCCCCACGGACAGCAGGGGAATGGTTTTCCGCGTCGCTCGCATCAATCGCTTCCGGCCTCCACCGTCGAACGGCTCTCCGCCACGTCCTCCGCCAGCGCAGCGGACTGCGCGGGAGGCTGGGCCGGCTTGGATGGCGGGGGCGGCATATTGGGCACCAGGGCGAGGATCGTGCCGATCAGCATCAGGTGCGCGCCCGCCCAGATCCACCACACCAGCGGATTCAAATGCGCCTTGATGATCGGATGCCCGGTCTCGGGATTCTTTCCCGTGTACACCAGGTACAGGTCTTCCTCAATCGTCGAGCGGTTGGCGACGATCGTCGCCGGCTGTCCGCTGGCCTTGTAGAAGCGCTGCTCCGGATACATCGTGGTAACCAGCTTGCCGTTCTTGTACACGTCCAGGATGGCCCACTCGCTGGAGTAATTCGGCTTGTCGTCCTGCGTATACGAGCGGCACACCAGCGTGTACGGCCCGATGGGCATCTTGTCGCCAAAGCCCAGTTCCTGCTCGTTGTTCTGGTAAAACGCCGCGCCGGCAAAGCCGATCATGACCACCACGACGCCGATGTGCACCACGTAGCCGCCGTAACGCCGGGTGTTGCGCCGGGTCAGCAGGTACATTCCCTTCAGGATGTTGGTGTTTCCCTTGCGCGAAATCACCAGCCCGCCGCGGATGAACTCGCTGCCGATGGTCGCCGCAACCAGCACCGAAAGCGTGATCGCCATCAGCGAATAGAAGTAGCTGACGTCGATCCACGGCTTCATGCCCTTCACCACCAGCACCACAGCGAACACCAGCGCGATGACCAGCGGAATCTGGAAGTTCTTGCGTAGGCTGTCCAGCGAGGTCTTGCGCCACGCCAGCAACGGACCCAGCGCGGTCAGCAGCAGCAGGCAGAGCGCAATCGGGATGTTCACCTTATTGAAGAACGGCGGTCCCACCGTGACCTTGTGCCCCGTCACCCACTCGCTCAGCACCGGGAACAGCGTGCCCCACAGCACCGCGAACGTCGCCACCAGCAGCAGCACATTGTTGAACAGGAAGCTGGACTCGCGCGAAACCAGCGACTCCAGCCTGTGCTCGCTCTTCAGGCAGCTGCGGTTGCGTACATAGAAGAAGCAGCAGGTGGCGAACACCAGCGCGATAAACACCACGAAATAGGTGCCGATGTCGGACTCGGCAAAGGCGTGCACCGAACTCACCACGCCCGAGCGCGTCAGGAAGGTTCCAAAGATCGCCAGCAGGAAGGTGGAAAAGATCAGCCACATATTCCACGACTTCATCATGCCGCGCTTTTCCTGCATCATCACCGAATGCAGAAACGCGGTGCCGGTCAGCCACGGCAGCAGCGAAGCGTTCTCCACCGGATCCCATCCCCACCATCCGCCCCAGCCCAGCACGCGGTACGCCCAGTACGAGCCCAGAAAGATTCCGCAGGTCAGAAACGCCCAGCCCACCATCGTCCAGCGCCGCGTGATGTGAATCCACTTCTCGCCCGGATACTTCATGATCAGCGCGGCCAGCGCAAAGCAAAACGGCACCGTCATCCCCACGTATCCCAGGTACAGCATCGGCGGATGGATCACCATCTCCGGATACTGCAGCAGCGGATTCAATCCGTTGCCGTCGGCAGGAATCGTTCCGGTCACCAGCGCGAACGGATGCGCCGCGAAGTTCACCAGGCTGAGGAAGAAGATCTGCACCGCGCTGATGACCACCGAGGCGTGCGCCACCAGCCGCGTGTCCACCTTGTGCCGCAGGCGCAGCACCAGCCCGTAGGACGCCAGCAGCCAGCACCAGAACAGCAGCGAGCCCTCTTGTCCGGACCACAGCGCGGCAAACTTATAAGGCCCAGGCAAGGCGCGGTTGGAGTGGTGCAGGATGTAGGCGACCGAAAAATCGTTGGCGAACGCTACATAAACCAGCACCGCGGAGGCCGCCGTGACCGCCAGAAAGATCGCAATTCCGGCGCGGCGCGCCGTCTCGCTTAAGCGGTCATCTTTGGCAACAATGCCCAGCAGTCCAGCGATGAACGCATAGACGCTTAAGGCGAGAGCAAGCAGGAGAGTGAAACTTCCAATTTGTGGCATGGTGGGTGTTGAAAAATCTGGAGTCATTGTGCACGATTTCGCGCAGCGGTGCAACCCGATTGCCGAATCCGCACAGAAATAGCAGAGTACGCTATCCAGGGTTTCCTGAACAGAGGTAAGTGATTTGGATCGAGAGAACTAAGACACGCGAAAGCTTCAGAGTGTCGTCCTGAGCGAAGCGAAGGCCCCCTACCTTATTGCGAGAGAAGCCCGCGGATCACCCGGATGAATTCATCCGGAGGCAGCGGCTTGAAGCAGAAGGTCACATCCAGGCCCTCGTAACAGGGCTCTACGCCGGGCATGCCCGTCAGCACCACCACCGGCATCGCGCGCGCAATCTGGCGAATCTGGCGCACCAGCTCCGCGCCGCTGCATCCAGGCAGATTGTGGTCGGTAACCACCAGGCCAATCTCGCCACCCTTGTCGCGCAAACAGTCGCGCAAACAGGAGAGTGCCGTTGCGGCATCGTGGGCCAGGCACGAGGCGATCCCCGCGTTGCGCAAAATGATCTCGCGGATGCGCAGCTGGCCGGGGTCGTCGTCCACCATCAATACATGGGGCATGGACTCCTATCTATGCTTTGACCGCACTTCCAGCTCGGCACGATGCCAATCGGCCTCATGCGAGCCATGCTCTCCGCCGCGCTCACAATACAGCTGATAGGCGCGGAGGCGAATCTCCTCATACAGTTGGGCCGTCGAAGGTTGAGCCCGGCGCCCGGCTGCACCGCCGGAACCAGGCATGGCCGACGAGGCGGGCGCAGCCGCCGCCACGGCGGCCTCCGCCGCAGCCGGCTTCTTCCCCGCCGCCTGTTTGGCTGCGGCCGGCTTGGCAGGACTCTTTTTGGCAGCAGTTTTCTTGGGAGCGGACTTATCCGAAGAGTTCTTCTCTTTAGCCATTCCTCGTCACGTCTCCTGATGGTCTCCAGCAGCCACTAGGACTCCGGCGGCCGCCTTGCGTGAATTCTACAACGCAAGGCCGCCCGGCGATGTGACACAACGGCGAATTAAAATCTGAGTGCCGAAATGGTCTGCAATCTTAAAACGTAACCCGGTCGGGCTGCCGGCAGCTTTCAATAGCCTGGCGGAACGCCGCCGCCAGCCGCTGCGCCGAGTCCGCATCGCCATCGAACTGCAGGGCGAAGGCATCCACCCGTTTCTGGCTCGCGGTGCCGCAGTCGGTCACAATTCCATCGGCCGATTTCTGGCTGCACGTCGTGGTCGAAAAGATACACTGCTGCTGATCGGAGCAGGGCAATTGCAGCCAGTGCTTCTGCTGCATCTCGATGCCGTAGGGGTTCAGCGCGCCCAGCGAAAAGCTCACGCTCTCCACCCGGACCGTCGCATCGGCCAGGTTGCTGGTGGTGCGCACCGTAAACTCCGCGCGGCAATCCTCCACCTTCTCCAGCCGCGTGCTCCAGTGGATCATCTCTTTTCCCATCACCCGCTCGCCATGGCTTTCCAGCTCGCTCCCAATGGCCGTAGCCACGGTCTTTACCGACGCGCGGTTGGCCGACGCCTCCACCGGCTGCGCCAGGCACAGCCCCGTGCACGAGAGCAGAACGGCAATCAAGATCGAAGTCTTCATGGGATATGTCCTCCTGGCAAGCTGAACGCAGCCTAACGGAAGACCTGTATGCGCGAAAGTTACACGAGTGGATTGGCCTTTAGTCACATAAATCGCCGATTGCGCCTAAAGTTCGGCCCGGCCGCTTCGCCAACCCGGCCTTCAGGCGTATGATAGAAGCAGATCCAGACAGTCGAGCCTTACCGCGCCACCCTTTGCAGGCGGCGTTTCCCCGCGCGGATCTGTCCACGCGTGGATCTGTCTTCGCATAGATCTAAAGGATGAGGGAGTTCCCATGAATCACACGCCCGGCCGCTACCTGGTTTCGATCCAGCCGCAGCCGTTCCGCAAAAAGACGCGCTACTACTGGACCATCTGCTCCGAGCAGTCCCCGGATTTCCTCGTCTCCTGGGGAAATGCCGAAACTCAGGCGCTCGCCGAGTCCGAAGCCGGCAACGAAGTACGAGATCTGCTCTCCGGACTCACCCAGGGCGGCCGGGTCGCCAGCGTGCTCCACCCCTCCTATCACCGCTGGTAAGCCCCGCGGGCGGCAAGGGTCCGGGCTCTATTCCACCGGATGCTTGGCGGTATACCCTTCGCGCGTAATCACCTGGTACTTCACCTCTTTGCCCTTCTCGTTCTTCACTACCAGAGGCTTGTCCGTCCCCGGCTGCACCAGCTGCACCTTCAGCCGGCGGTAGCTGCCATCCATGTTGGGGTTGGTGGGCCGGTAGGCCAGCGTGTATTGTCGGCGCACCGCCGAGGCAATCGCGCGAAAGACGTCCGGCAGCTCGCCCTCAAAGCGCGGGCTGAACCAGCGTCCGCCGCTCAGCCTGGCAAAGGTGCTCATCTGGTTGTCGGCCTGCTGAAAGTCCATATTGCGCATCGACGCACCCATTCCCGGCCGCGCCTCCATGGATTGCCGCCACAGGAAACCGGTGCTGATGGTGTAAATGGTCACGTTCGGGGTGTCCTTGATCTTCTTCAAAACCTTGTCGTAGGTAACTTTGCTGAAGCTATCCACGCCGCTGGCGATGACGATGACCTCCTTGCGCCCCTCCACCCGCGCCAGCCGGTCCAGGGTGTCATACAGCGCGTCGAACAGGTTGGTGTCGCTCATCCCCGGCATGCGCAGCGTGTCCAGCGCCGCATAAATCGCCTGCTTGTCGCTGGTAAAGTCCACCAGGATCGACGGCTTCATGTCGTAGCTGATCACCGACACATAGTCGTCCTTCTCCATCTGCTCGGTAAACCCATAGGAGGCGCGTAGCGCATCATAAAGAAACTGCCGCCGGCTCACCTGGAACGCCGGAGTCGAGGCGAACTCCACCAGCAGCACCGCCGTGTAGCCCGCCCTGGTCATCCCAAAGCTCTCAATGGGCTGCTCCACGTTGTCCTCCCAAACCCGGAACTGCTCCTTCTGCAATCCGGGAATAAACTCCCCATCCTTGCTCAGCACTAACGCATCGAGCGTAACCAGCGGAGGCGGGGCCGCAGCCTGCCCAGATCCGCTCTGCGCGGCCGGGACCACAACAGAGGAGACGCTGACCAGCAACAAGAGCAGTCCAGGCAGCCACCCCAGGCAACTGCGGTGGCCGGAGCGTCCCATCGGCGCTTTGAGCTCAGGCATCAGGCAAGCTTCCCTACGCGGAGTCACGAACTCTCAATCCTGCTTGGATGCAGGTTTGCCCCCTGGCAACAGCGCACACAGGAAGCCATAGAAATTTACGAAGGCGGAGTGGTCTTGGTCGGGTCCGCCGCAGCGCGGGATGAGATCCGCTGCTCGCACTCCCGGCGAATCTGTTCATAGAACCTGGCCAGTTCCTCCAGGTCGTCGTCGCTCAGCTTTTCTATGTTGATCATCTCGTTATGGGCGGAGCCGATGGATCGTATGATCTCATTCAGTTTGAGTTGCAGGGCGCGGGCGTCGCGGTTTTGCGTGTTCTGAATCAGAAATACCATCAGGAAGGTAATGATCGTGGTGGAAGTGTTGATGACCAGCTGCCAGCTATCGGAGTAGTGGAAGTATGGCCCGGTCACTCCCCAAACAATAACCACCAGCACTGCCATTAAAAATGCTGTGCCGGATCCCATAATCTCAGCCACGCGCGCCGAGAAATGGGAAAAGCTGTGGGCCGTCTTGTCGCCGGGCATCTCAGAAACTGGCGGTTTCCGATCTGTGATCTTCGCCATGGTCGTAGAAGAAGCAAAAATGGCATTGGAAAGTTGCCTGCCTCCACTTCCGATCCGGTGCCCCAGCCGCCACCCGAACACCCAACCGCGTGCCCCAGCTCCCGTGCCGCGCTTTTTTGCGGCGCTGACCTGGGATAGCAGGACACACCAACTCGGGATTGCTGCGACGCTTCTAGTCCAGGCGCACCAGGAAGACACCGCCTTCACCCACTTTGATGTCGCTGGCGACTCTTTGGGCCAGGGCACGGTCATCGTCTTGCACCAGCAGGCGCACCCAATACCCTGTGGCTCCGGCGAAGTCCTGCAGCAATGCCTGGCCATAGCGGGCGGCTAGAGATTTCTTCAGGTCCAGAGCACCATCGCGCGAGCGGAAGGCGCCGATCTGCACACACCACTTTCCGCCGAGGTCGATCGCCTTTGGGGTGTGCAGCACTTCCAGTTCTACCTTGGCCAAGCCTGTCTGCAGGATGTCCAGCGCCTTGGCCCCGGACTCCGAAAGATCGATGACGCGCCCATCCACGAAAGGTCCGCGATCGTTGATGCGGACCACAACCTGGCGCTTCGTTTTCAGGTTCGTTACCCGCACCAGCGACTGGAGCGGCAGAGTGCGATGCGCCGCCGTCAGGGCTGCGCCGTTGTAGCGCTCCCCGCTGGCCGTTCTTTGGCCGTCAGGGTCGGCAACGTAATAGCTGGCGATTCCGGTTTGCGTCCATGGTCTCGGCTTGGGCGGTTCCGGTTTTGGAATGGGCACCGGTGGCGAAGGTGGGTTCGCTTCGGCTGGCTCGGGACTGGCGGTCACGGCAACCTGCGGCGGCGGGGGCAGCTTGACCTGCGTCCTTTTCTTCTCGCCACATCCCATCAACGCCAGGGAAATCGCGATCAACACCGCCATCCAGACGATCCTGTAGCCCGAATCGAGGCGGGGTACTGCCGGGCGTGATTGCGTGTGGTCCTGAAGATTCACCATGATTTGGCGCTTTCCGGCTCTCCCAACACACAGGCGCATGTTTGCCGGCAAGGAATAATCGAGTTGGCTCATTATGCAGAGGTGGCCCGAGCCGGGCAATTGTCGAAGGGTCAATGTCCGGTTCCAACGTCCGGTGAGGAAAACGGCAGCGGGAAAATGCACGTTCGTTCCATGCCGTACGGTGTTTCGCTGATGGTCTGGTTCTTCCGCCCGGATTATCTTCCCCGGATAGTGATGAAGCGGTTCCGGGTTGGGTACCCGGGCCAATTCCCATTCCTCTAAAGGCACCACGCGAGATCCGGATCACAGGTCTTTGCGCGCGGCGAGTCACGATTACGACTGGACATAGGAAACGGACAAAGCTGATGCGGTGGGGCTCCTCAAGCCGGTGGCGAATTCGCCTTTCTCTCCTCGGAGCCCTCGTGTTCCTGGCCTCCGCCTGTGTTGCCGCCGCGTCCCCCAAGGCGCCAGGCACCGCCCCTCACACCGGGCACCACGGCGGCAGAAGGAAGCTGAATCGCAACTCCCGGGCGTGGCGTCATCAAACGCCTGTTTTGGTCTTGGGGGAAGCGCTGGTGAATTCCCAACCGGAGGGCGCGCAAGTCCGGTTCGATGGCAACAGCGACCCCGTCTTTGTCACTCCTGCCACCGTAGGGGCGATTCCGCCCGGCCGTCACCGCGTCGTATTCTCCAAGCCAGGATTCGTCACGCAGACGGTGACGCTGGAGATCGCGGCAGGGGCCCGTTCCACGGTGGCCGCCCACCTGACGCGAAATGGATCGGTTTTCGAGATCTCCAGCATTCCGTCCGGGGCGGCGATTCTTCTGGACGGCAAGAGTACGGACCTGACCTCGCCGGCTGAGTTGCGCGTCGATACCATCGGCACCCACACCATCAAACTCGTCCAGCCTGGTTTCCTGTCCGCCCAATCTCAGGTCAGCATCAGGGATGGGGAGAATGTCTCAGTCGCCTTCACTCTGATACCGGCGGGGAACGCTGCCAACGGCAAGGTGGTCGGCGGCATTAGGCGCCTGCTTTCCGGAGGCTCTCCGAAAGAAATGGCCGAGGTGCAGTTTAAAACCAATCCCAGGGGCGCGCGATTGATACTGAACGGCTGGCCCGCGCCAAAGACCACCCCGCTGGAACTCAGACTGCCTCCTGGTGGATACGACGTTACAATCCAAGCCCCTGGATTTAGGAGATTTTCCAAGGAGATCGTCCTGGAAGCAGGCCAAAAGGTGCTGTTGGAAGAAGCTCTGGAACGCGCTTCAGGGGACGACCGCCCAGTCAAACCATGAAGGTGCCTCCCTTTGCCAACTCACAGCCCGTTCTGTAGAGGCCGGACCGGGAGCAGAAATGAAATGATACGAGACCAATTCTCCAAGGCATAGCTCGTGCAAATGACGAATACCACGAAGTGGGGCAGGGTATAGACGCGGTTCAGACCCGCCAACACACAGGTACCGGCAATGGTTCCCACTGAGGCTGCGGCGAGGCTGGCGACGGCTGCATCGTTCAGCCAGCGGCCATCCTGTTTGCGAAAAACAATGAACGGAAAGCAGACGGCGTATCCCAGCGTCACCACGTACATAAGCGCCAGCAAGGGTGCCTCGGCATTTGCAGCCGAAGTTGTAAATGCCGCAATCGAGTTATTCCTAACGGCCGCATAGCTGTCGGCAGAAGGGGCAATCACGTCTTCGATGGCTGGCTTTGCGTTCGTGTACCGGAAGTTGAAACTTTCTTCGAGGAAGTTAGCCGCGACATTGTGAAGCGATTCAACGGGGTATTTGCGAGCCAGCTTCCCGGAAACTTCTCCGAGATAATCTCCCGTATTGATTCTCGTCCGCATGCGTTGCCAGCAGTAGATTCGAGGATTCACTTCGCAGGGGATCTCGACCAATCCCAAGAAATTGTGGGCAGCATGGACCATTCGCAGATGGAAAGGACTGGGATCGCGCGTAGGGTCGGTGATCGGGTAGCGGCTGTAGTTATCAAGCAACTCGCCCAGTGCCGGCCACATGATCTCTCGAAGGTTCACCTGGGCGTCCCGACCGGCTTCTTGCAGGTAGGTTCGAGACATGATTTCGCCGATTGCGTGATCCTCGGGATCCACTCGATCGAACATGTTGTAAACGGTTCTACTCCGATTCCACCCAGAGAGGGTGGTGATGCGAAACTCACCAATACCCACATACATGAGCGTCATCCAGGCGAGAAGCGCGATAGCCACGGGAAACCCAATCCAAGCTACCAGCCCCATGGGGCGGCTTGAGAGCCGGGACGCAGAGCCGCACAGCCGCGGCTTGCAGGCCAGGATAGCCGCCGACGGCAGCAGTACCACGAAGAAGATTAGCAGATCAGGACGATTCAAAACCGCCACGGCCAAAGCGGCGCCGGTGGAAAGTACGGCGAGTCTTATGTCTTTGCCTGCCTGGAGACGATTCATGGTGAGGAGGAAGAGCCATGTGACAAACCCCAGCGACGCAAAAGCCAAAGACATGTTAAGAATGTTCATTTCATAAGCGCAAACAGCCGGGATGGTCGCAATAAATAGGGACGCGCCTAATGCAATGCTGCCGCGTATCCGCAGCGAGCGCAGCGTGAAGTAAAAGAATGCAGCGGCAAGGACATCCAACGCGGACTGCATGAGGGTTGCGGCGTAGGAGGCCCGAAGGCTAAGAAGCGGAGCAGGGGGAGCAGAAGCCAGCCATTGCGCGGCCCCAAGAAAAAGAGGATAGACCGGGGTTCGTTCTCCCCTAAAGAAGATGTGCTGGGTCCAAAGGAAGTAGGCTTCGGAGTATCCCGGACTATCCCCGGACCAGATTGGCCGGAAGGCGAGGTAGAAGGGGACGCGAGCCAGTAGGCCGGTGAGCAGAATGAAGGCAACATGAAGCCAGCTTGCGCGGTAGGGTGAGGCGGGCTGGGTGGCGACCTGGGAAATGGTTTCCGTCGCCGGGGGTGCATGGACGGCGTCGAGCACTGGTGGCATGGTTTTGTTCCGTCATCTGCGTGGGATGAACCAGCATACAATGCAGAGACTCTGGATTCAATAAGATTTGAACCATCTCCAAGAGTGTTCGGAGTTCGCCGGAGACAGACAACACAGAGCGACCAGCCGAGATGGACCGCCCTCAACCATTGCCGGATCAGGCATTATCGAGCCGGCTCTCGATAACCACTCGGTCAATCGTTCCGGATTTTTGCGCAACCATTATCGAATCCGTACACATCGTCTCTGAAACGATTATCGGATTTGCCAATCGTTCGGCCCAGCCGCCAGCCTCGGCGCCGCAGCCTCTATAATCCCTTTTATGCGCTTTGAGTTCTTCATCGCCGCCCGCTATCTTCGCGCCAAGCGCCGTCAGGCGGTGATCGGAGTCATCACCGCGATCTCCGTCCTCGGTGTCGCCGCCGGGGTCGCCTCGCTCATCATCGCCCTGGCCATCAACAACGGGTTCCGCCAGGACATGCAGGAGCGCCTGCTCGGCTCCACCTCCCACGTCAACCTGATGCGGGTGGAAAACGATGGCATCCACGACTGGAGCGTGCTGCTGCAGCGCCTCGAAAAGCTTCCCCACGTCAAGGCCGCAGCTCCCGCCATCTACGAACAGGTGCTCATCTCACGCGGCGCGCGCGCCAGCGGAGCGGTGCTCAAAGGCATCGTCCCCTCCGACGAGCGCAGGGTCACGGCCCTGCTGCAGTCGGTGCATGAAGGCAGCGCCCAGCCGCTGGAGCAGGCCGAAGACCGCGCACGCCAGGCGGGTGCCGCAGGATCGGGTAACGCTGCGCTGCCGGCTGCAGGCGCAATGTCGAATCCATCCTCTCTCGAAGGCGCAGCCGAGCGCATCGCCGCCATGCCGCCGATCGTTCTGGGCAAAGACCTCGCGGAGACCCTGGGCGCAACCGTGGGCTCCGTGGTTCTCGTCACCAGTCCGCAAGGTGAGCTGACGCCCTTCGGCATGGTGCCGCGCTACATGCGATTCAAAGTCGTGGGAATTTTCCAGTCGGGCTTTTACGACTACGACTCCACCTGGGCGCTGTGCTCGTTGACCGACTCGCAAAAGCTCTTCAGCCTCGGCAATATCGCCAGCGTTCTGGAATTCAAGGTGGATGATATCTACCGCGCGCCGGCCATCGGCGACCAGATCGAAGCCGCCGCCGGCAAAGGCTTCCAGACCACCAACTGGATGGAGCAGAACCGCGCCCTGTTCCGCGCGCTGCGCCTGGAGCGCGTGGTCACCTTCATCACCATCGGGCTGATCGTCTTCGTGGCCGCGCTGAACATCCTCATCTCGCTCATCATGATGGTGATGGAGAAGACGCGCGACATTGCGGTGCTGGTCTCCATGGGAGCGCGCCGCCGGCAGGTCCGGCGCATCTTCATCTGGCAGGGCCTGCTCATCGGCATCCTCGGCACGGCGCTGGGCCTGGTGGCCGGATACACGGCGGCAATCCTCGCCGGACACTACCACTGGATCAAGCTGTCCGCCGAGGTCTACGCCATGGACTACGTTCCGTTCGTGCCGCGTCCCATGGACGGCGTATTGGTTGCGGCGGTCTCGCTAGCCATCAGCTTTATCGCCACCGTGTATCCGTCGCAGTCGGCGGCTCGCGTGCTGCCGGCCGAGGCGCTGCGTTATGAGTAGCTGAGCGGAAACAGCGTAGCTGGTTGTGGTTCGCTCCCGTCGCAGGCGCCGTGATTTGTAATGCTGCGCTGCCGGCCGCAGGCGCTGGGCCGGTGCTTTATTGGAACTTAGGAAATGCTCCGCGATGGGCGCCGCACGCGGGGGCGTCTTGCAGTTCATGGCGTGGTCTAATGGAAGGTGCAGGCGGGCTCCGCGACCGGCTTCTCCTGATGCCCTAAATTGGGCTCTGGCGGGCGGGCAAAATTGCACCAAGGAGAGCAAAAGGTGCATCCAATGGAGAAACACGAGATCCTCCGAGTTGAGGGTCTCCGCAAGGTCTATCGCTCGGGCACCACGGACCTTGTGCTCTTTGACAACCTGTCTTTTCAGGTGGATTCCGGCGAGATGCTGGCCATTGTGGGCCAGAGCGGCGCGGGCAAGAGTTCTTTGCTGCACATTCTTGGGGCATTGGATTCGGCCAGCGCTGGCGAAGTCTATTTCTCTGATACTCGTTTGAGTTCGCTCTCCGAGGAAGCCGCGGCGGAGTTCCGCAACCGGCAAGTGGGGTATGTATGGCAGTTCCACTACCTGCTGCCGGAGTTTACGGCGCTGGAGAATGTAGCGATGCCGCTGTATTTGCGGGGCGAAAGCCGGCGCAAGGCAGAGGCGGAGGCCGCGCGGTGGCTGCACGAAGTGGGGCTGGCCGACCGCGGACATCATCGCTCCGGTGAGTTGAGCGGAGGCGAGCAGCAGAGAGTTTCCCTGGCGCGAGCGCTGGTGACCGCTCCCCGTATGCTGCTGGCTGACGAGCCTACGGGAGACTTGGATCAGCGAACCGCGGAGTCGGTCTTCGAGTTAATCTCGCGCCTGCACACCAGCTACCAGCTCACGTCAATTCTGGTGACGCACAATCTTGGATTTGCGCGCCGCTGCGGACGCATTCTCTCTTTATCGGGCGGAACCGTGACCGAGGTAGCGCCAGAGTCTTTATCGGCTTCTTAGGGTTTATTCTCTTAGCTTCGCCGCCGATTTAATGGCATAGTGGGCGTACGCAACGAAAGAGCAGAATTTGCGAGCTGGCCCCCGGAGCTCTTTGGTTGGAAAGATGGGATGTGGCATTTTTTGATTACCGCTGGCGTTTAAAGCCATTCGGTGGGGATTCGGATTCGAATCCTTTTGCGGTTCCCGGGGGATGGGTACTCCGGTGAAACCAGAGGCGAGGCTGGGAGAAGGTTTCCCGTCACCGGTAATGACCGGGGCGGAGGGGCTAGGAGAAATCAAATGTTTGAACGGTACACCGAAAAAGCAAGGCGCGTGATCTTTTTTGCACGATATGAAGCCAGCCAGTTCGGCTCTCCGTATATTGAAACGGAGCACCTTCTGCTCGGTCTGTTGCGCGAAGACAAAGCGCTGACCAATCGCTTCCTTCGCCAGCATTCGTCGGTGGACTCAATTCGCAAACAGATCGAAGCCCATACCACGATCCGCGAAAAGGTCTCAACCAGCGTGGACCTGCCGCTCAGCAATGAGTGCAAGCGCGTGCTCGCCTATGCCTCGGAAGAAGCCGAGCGCCTGAGCCACAAGCACATCGGCACCGAGCATCTGCTGCTCGGACTGCTGCGCGAGGAGAAGTGCTTCGCCGCCGAAATTCTGGCCGAGCGCGGTCTGAAGCTGGCCGCCATCCGCGAAGAGCTGCAGCGCAGCACGCAGGAAAAAGTTCAGCAGCAGCCGCAGCGCGCCGCCAGTCGCGAGTCCTCGCTGCTGGCCGAGTTCTCACGCGACCTGACCCAGGCTGCGATGGAGAATCAGCTCGACCCGCTGGTGGGCCGCGATGGCGAGGTGGACCGCACCATTCAGATTCTGTGCCGCCGCACCAAGAACAACCCGGTGCTCATCGGCGAGCCCGGCGTGGGCAAGACTGCCATCGTCGAAGGCCTGGCGCAGCGCATCGCCGATGGCGAAGTGCCGTCGTTCCTGGCCGACAAGCGGGTGCTCGCGCTCGATCTCTCGTTGATTGTTGCGGGCACGAAGTACCGCGGACAGTTCGAAGAACGGCTCAAGACCATCATGAAGGAGCTGATCGAGAACCAGAATTCGATCATCTTCATCGACGAGTTGCACACCCTGGTGGGGGCCGGATCGGCCGAAGGATCGCTCGACGCGGCCAACATTCTGAAGCCGGCGCTTTCGCGCGGCGAAATTCAGTGCATCGGCGCCACCACGCCGGGCGAATACCGCAAGTCGATCGAGAAGGACCGCTCGCTCGAACGCCGCTTCCAGTCGGTGAAGGTGCCGCCGCCCAATGAAGTGGACTCGGTGAAGATCCTCATGGGGATCAAGGATCGCTACGAGAAGTTCCACGCCGTCAGCTACACCGACGAGTCAATCAACTTCGCGGTCTCGCACTCCAACCGCTATATCCCGGACCGCTTCCTGCCGGACAAGGCCATCGATCTGATCGATGAGGCCGGGGCACGCGTCAAGCTGCGCCAGTCGGCCCTGCCGGAAGAGATCACCGAGGTGCAGAAGCGCATCAAGTTCATCGTGCACCGCATGGAAAACGCCATTGCGAACCATGAGTTCGAAAAGGCGCGCTTCTATTCGGACGAAGAACGCAAAGAGCGCGACAATCTGCGCGCGCTGCGCGAGAAGTTCCACCTGGATGACAGCTCGACCGGCATTGTGCAGCGCGAGGACATCGAGGAAGTGGTCTCCCGCTGGACCGGCGTTCCGGTAGCTGCGATCAAGGAAGAAGAATCGCAGAAGCTGCTGCGCATTGAAGAAGAGCTGCACAAGCGGGTGATTTCGCAGGAGAAGGCGATCAGCGCTCTGGCGCGCGCCATCCGCCGCTCGCGCGCGGGATTGAAGAATCCGGCGCGTCCCATCGGCTCCTTCCTATTCCTGGGCCCGACGGGCGTGGGCAAGACGGAGGCGGCCAGAACCCTGGCGCAGTTCATGTTCGGCAGCGAGAAGAGCCTGATTCGCTTCGACATGTCGGAGTACATGGAAAAGCATTCGGTCAGCAAGCTGATCGGCTCGCCTCCGGGCTATGTTGGCTACGAAGAGGGCGGACAACTGACCGAGCGGGTGAAGCGCGCACCGTATTCGGTGGTGCTGCTGGACGAGATCGAGAAGGCGCACCCGGATGTGTTCAACATTCTGTTGCAGGTGTTTGAGGATGGCCAGTTGACCGACGGCCTGGGCAACACGGTCGACTTCAAGAACGTCATCCTCATCATGACCTCCAACATCGGCGCGCGTCACATGGTGAAGCGTGAAGGTCTCGGCTTCTCTTCGAACAAGGAAGAGAACATCAGCGACAAGGTTGAGGAGATGGTGAAGAGCGAGGTCAAAAAGACGTTCAATCCCGAGTTCCTCAACCGCATCGATGAGGTCGTGATCTTCAACGCCCTCAGCGAGCACGACCTGATCCAGATCGTGGAGCTGATGGTGACGCAACTGAATCACAACCTGGCGCAGAGAGCGATTACCGTCACGGTGACCGAGGATGCGCGGAAGTGGATTCTGGAGAAGACCATCACCGACCGCAGCTACGGAGCGCGTCCGCTGCGCCGGGCCCTGCAAAAGTATGTCGAGGATCCGCTGTCGGAGGCGCTCATCCAGGGCAGCATCAAGAATCGTCCCGCGTTTGTCGAGGTCTATCTCGACAACAATCAGCTTTTCTATCGCGAAGTGGGCGAGGAGAAGACGGACGGAGCGCTGCTCTGCAACTAGCCTGACTTGCTTTGAATGGGGAACGCCGCCGGGAGCCCGGCGGCGTTTCTCTTGGCCGCCAGGCCGAAAATTGAACCTTCCCCCTGCGTTGACTCATCCATTCAACATGCTTCTGCTAGTTTATTCAGCCCCTTGGTGCGCCGACTGCCGCGTCGCCAAACGTTTTCTCGACAAACACAAGATCGCCTACCAGGAGATCGACATTGAAGTCACGCCCGGCGCTGCCGACGAGGTGATCCGCAATACCGGCAAGCGCGCCATTCCGCAGTTTGTGATCGACGGCAAATGGGTGCAGCCGTATCTTCCAGGCAAAGGATTTCTCTACGAAGAGATGAGCCAACTGCTTGGCGTAACGGAAAGCTAAAGAATTCCCCGCATTCATCCGATAAGACCTGTAAGACCGGTTTTCTGCGCCGCCGGAGCGGACATTAAAACCACGAAACCTCCTGATTTGGCCGGGACACCCCCGGCCGCTTTTTTTGTCCGACGCTGGCAGCAGACTCGCATGCCGGCTTGATTGGCGGAATCCGTCACGACCGCCGAAATTGTTCTTCGACATTGTTACAATAAGGACTTCCGCGCCGACCAACCACCGCGTAAGGAGTCTGCCTTGATAGCTCGCTATACCCGCCCCGAGATGGGCCAGATTTGGAGTGACGAAAACAAGTTCCGCACCTGGCTGCAGGTGGAAGTTGCCGCCAGCGAAACCCTGGCCGAGGCGGGCATTGTCCCCAAGTCCGCCGCCCGCGCCATCCGCGTAAAAGGCGCGGCCTTTGAAGTCGCGCGCATTCACCAGGTGGAGGCCGAGGTAAAGCATGACGTCATCGCGTTCACCACGGCGGTGGCGGAAAAGGTTGGTCCCGAGTCGCGCTGGCTGCACTACGGACTGACCTCGAATGACGTGGTGGACACGGCGCAGGCGTTGCTGGTGCAGCAGGCGTCGGTGGTGCTGCGCGCCGACATTGAGAAGCTTCTGGTGGTGCTGCAGCGGCGCGCGCTGGAGTTCCAGCACACCCCGCAGATTGGCCGCACCCACGGCGTCCATGCCGAGCCGATCACCTTCGGGCTGAAGATCGCCAACTGGTTCAGCGAGATGCAGCGCAACCTGGAGCGCTTCGACTTTGCCACCGAGCACATGCGCGTGGGCAAACTGAGCGGCGCGGTGGGCAACGGCGCGCACCTCGATCCCAAATACGAGGAGTTGATCTGCGAGCGGCTGGGACTTGCGCCCGCCGCGGTTTCCTCGCAGGTGATTCAGCGCGACCGGCACGCCTTCTACGTGGCCACGCTGGCGGTGGTTGCCTGCACGCTGGACAAGATTGCCACCGAGGTGCGCCACCTGCAGAAGACCGAGGTGCGCGAGGCCGAAGAGTACTTCAGCGAAAAGCAGAAGGGCTCGTCGGCGATGCCGCACAAGCGCAACCCAGTGACCTGCGAACAGATCTCCGGCCTGGCGCGGGTGATCCGGGGCAACGTGCAGCCGGCGTTTGAAAACGTTGCGCTGTGGCACGAGCGCGACATCTCGCACTCCTCGGTGGAGCGCGTCATTCTGCCCGACTCCACGATCCTGCTCGACTATCTGCTGTCCAAGACCACCAACCTCGTGGATACGCTGCTGGTCTATCCCGAGCGCATGCTGCGCAATCTGCACTCGACCGGCGGACTGGTCTTCAGCGGGCAACTGCTGCTGGATCTGGTGGAGGCCGGCGTGCTGCGCGAGGACGCCTACCGCATCGTGCAGCGCGACGCCATGCAGGCCTGGCGCGAGGAGAAAAATTTCCGCGAGCTCATCTTCGCCGATCCGGAGATTACCTCCAGGGTGGAGAAGAAAACGCTGGAGCGCGCCTTCGATCTGAATCGCCAGCTGAGAAGCGTGGACACCATCTTCAAGCGCGTTTTTCCGAAGGTGAAATCTGCGTCCAAGGCGAAGCGCGGTTCATCTACATTGAAGACAGTGTCCAAGGCAAAGAAGCGTAGCTAAGGGAATATCAATCCCTTAGCCGCGATGTGCACAAATGTGCACCAAAGCAGCCGCACACAAGAGCGGCGATAGGCAGTAAGATATTCGTTCCATGACGCCCATACTTGACGCCATTCACTCGCCCGCGGACGTAAAGCGCTTGTCGTTGAGCGAACTCACCCGGCTTGCGGAGGAGATTCGCGGCGAGCTGATCACGGTGCTCTCGCGCACCGGCGGCCATCTTGGCCCCAACCTTGGCGTGGTGGAGCTGACCATTGCCATGCATTACGTCTTCGAAACGCCGCGCGACCACTTTCTGTTCGACGTAAGCCACCAGGCCTACGTGCATAAACTGCTGACCGGGCGGCGCGATCGGTTCTCGACCATCCGCACGCCGGGCGGGCTGAACGGCTTCATGCTGCGCACCGAGAGCGAGCATGACTGCTACGGCGCGGGACACGCTGGCACGGCGCTCTCCGCCGCGCTGGGCATGGCGGTGGCGCGCGACAAGCTGGGAGGCCGAGAGCACGTGGTGGCGCTGGCCGGAGACGCCGCCTTCACCTGCGGCATCACCCACGAGGCGCTCAACAACATCAGCACGCAGACCAAGCGGCTGATCATCGTGCTGAATGACAACAAGTGGTCGATCGACAAAAACGTGGGCGCCATGGCCAGCTACTTCAACAAGATTGTCACCACGCCGCAGTACCACCGTCTGTATGAACGCGCCGCCAAGCTGGTGGAAAAAGTGGGCGGCAAGTCCGCGGCGCAGGTTGCGCGCAAGGCGGAAGAGGCCGCCAAGTTCATGCTGGTGCCCTCGGTCATCTTCGAGGAGTTTGGCCTGAAATACTATGGGCCGGTCGACGGGCACGATATCGCCGAACTGATCCGCACCTTTCAGTTCCTCAAGACGCTGGACCGGCCGGTTCTGCTGCACGTGTTGACCCAGAAGGGACGCGGCTTTGAACCTGCCGAGGAGAAGCAAAAAAAGTTTCACGGCCTGGGACCGTACGATCCGGAGACGGGCGAGACCAAGCCGTTGGGCCAGCGCACCTATTCCGAGGTCTTTGCCGACTCGGTGGCCAAGCTCGCCTCCGGCAATCCACGCGTCATCGCCATTACGGCGGCTATGCCCAACGGCACCGCGCTCGACCGCTTCCGCGCCGTGCATCCGGACAAGTATTACGACGTTGGCATCGCCGAGGAGCATGCGGTGCTGTTTGCTGCCGGTATGGCGACCCAGGGGCTCAAACCGTTTTTAGCCATCTACTCCACGTTTTTGCAGCGCGCCTTTGACCCGATAGTGCACGACGTCTGCCTGCAGAATCTGCCGGTTGTCTTCTGCATGGACCGGGGCGGCCTGAGCGGAGACGACGGCCCCACGCACCACGGCCTGTTCGACATCAGCTACCTGCGCGGCATCCCCAACATCGTGCACATGGACCCCAAGGACGAGGACGAGCTGGCCGACATGCTGTACACGGCAATGCTGCATGAGGGCCCGTCGGCCGTGCGCTATCCGCGCGGCGTTGGGCCGGGCACCGAAGTCAAGGTACAGCCGGCGGCCATTCCCATCGGCAAGGCCGAAGTGCTGCAGCACAGTGGCAGGGACCGGGTTGCAATCTTCTCTCTTGGCTCCATGCTGCCGCTGGCCCGCGAGGTCGCAGTCGCACTAGCGTTGGAGGGCGTGGCCGCGGCGGTGATCAATGCGCGCTTTGCCAAGCCGCTCGACACCGCGGTGATCGCGCAGTATGGACGCAGCGCGGAGATACTGCTGACGCTGGAGGATCACGCGCTGGCCGGAGGCTTTGGCAGCGCGGTGCTGGAGGAGCTGAGCCGTCTGGGATTGGGGACGCCGGTCATCCGCATCGGCTGGCCCGACCAGTTCATCGAGCACGGCAAGCCGGAAGAGCTGCGCAGAAAGTATGGGCTGACAGCGGCGTCGGCACTGGCCCAACTCAGGCAGCACCTCGGCATCACGGTCTAGGTTGAAACAGTCTAAAAGGAATCGCCCTGCCGCAAACTCTGCGGCAGGGCGATTCTGTTTTCGTGCCCCAGGTTATTTGTGGTCCAGAAGTCCGGAGGCAGCCGCATCGCGGCGGGCGGCGCGTCCCACCTTGGCCGCCTGCGCAGCGGTAAAGTCCGGTCCGTATTTCTCCAGCAGGACCGGCACCAGCGCGCCCTCGGCTTCCTTGACGAAGGTCATCACGCCCTCATCATTGAGATCGACGCGGATGAAGTCGCCGAGTTTGATCTGCGCGGTAGCCACCAGATTGGCCAGCGGAAACACCAGGTTTTTCTCGATGGAGCGTTTCAGGTGACGTGCCCCATACTTGGGATCGGTTCCCTCCTCCAGCAGCAGCGACTTGACGCGAGGCGTGCAGCTGAAGACGAACTGGTTGTTGCCCGCGGTCTGCAGGATGCGCTGCTGCACCAAGCCCAGTTCGATATCCAGAATTTTCTCCAGATGCTCGGGCCGCAAGGTTTTGAAGACCACAATCTTATCGATGCGGTTCATGAACTCGGGCGAGAATTTGCGCCGGGCGGCATCGGTGGCGGTCCGGTTCATTTTGCTGTCGATCTTGCTGTCGATGACGGTCTGCGGCTGAGCAAATCCCATGTGACCGTTGAGCAGTTCGCTCATCTCCCCGGCACCGAGGTTGGAGGTGAGAATAATCAGGCACTGAGATAGATCGACGCGGCGATTGTCGCCGAGGGTCAGCGTAGCCTTGTCGAGAATTCCCAGCAGCAACTGCCATAAGGCGTCGCTGGCCTTTTCGATCTCGTCAAACAGCAGCAGCGAGAGCTTCAACCGATCGGTGTGCCATTGGTTGAGCGCTTCCTGGGTGAGCAGGGGATGAGTTTCCCGGTGTCCGAGATAGCCTGGGGGTGAGCCGATGAGTTTGGCGATCTCATGCGAGTGCTGGAACTCCGCGCAATCGATTTTGACGATAGCGCGGGGATCTCCGAAGAGGGACTCGGCGACTGCCTCCACCACGCGGGTTTTACCCGAGCCGGTGGGCCCCAGAAAGAGAAGGTTGCCGACCGGACGACCGGGAGGGTTGAGGCCTGCCAAAAACATCTGATAGATCTCGGTAACCTTCTCGATCGCGTCATCTTGGCCGACAATCTTGTGGCGAAGGGAATTGTCAAAATCCTGGGCGTCGCTGGAGCGGCGGGAGGGATCGAGGATCGCATTGAGTCCGGTTTTCATAGGCCTTGCTCTGTACATCTTGCGGCACAGCCTCCTGCGAGAGAAGACGACTCGTGGCATACACGACAAAATCCCTGCGGTTTCAGCAACTTTGCAGAACCCCGATGGCCATCCATGCTCACCCCGCTCACTCGTTGATGGTGTTAGATGCAGTAGCATGAAAAAAGAACGAAAGAGTTACACAGAACATTCGATACCGTTGCGTCCCCCGCCCCATGGTTCCCTTTGAAGCAACAATTTTTCACGAGCTCAGGCGATCTACTCAGCTTATGCAGCCATGAAGCGTGGTAGTATCCGCTCAAATTGAGAGTTGGATCGCCAAAATGTCCCGGAAGACTGTTTCTCTGTCGGTTCTCGGCTTTGCCGCAGTAGTGCTTGCGGCTTTTGTGGTTTTCACCAAGCTTCCCATCCCCGCCCGCGCGGTTTCGGTACCGGTCAGCCCGGCGCCGCTTCGATCGTCCGCGCCGGACGTAACCCGTCCGGCCATGGCCGCAGACGCAGATCCGGCCCGCACGGCACCTCTCGGGAGCGCGCTGCATACGGTCGCCAAGGGAGAAAGTGTGCCCGGTATCGTCCATCACTACCTGCCGCTGAGCCGGTTTATGACCGGCAGCGAATTGGAGCAGGCGATCCGCTCGGCCAACCCGGAACTCAAAGGAATCTGGCCCAAGCCAGGCATCCAGCTCGTGATCCCCAACTACCAGGAGAATTGGTCCGAGAAACCGCTGCCGGTCTCGAGGAACTTCGAGGTCCGGGCGGTTTACCTGACGGGCACCATGGCGGGCAGCGCCAAGGGGCTGGAGATCATTCGCACCTGGCGCCAGGCCGGGGGCAACAGCGTGGTCTTCGATATTAAGGACTCCGATGGCTCGGTGAGCGTGCCGACCGGATTGCCGCTGGCCCCGGAGCAGAAAAGCTATCCGATCCGCAACCTGCCAAAGTTCATTGCCTATCTCCATGGACGAGGCCTGCACGCCATCGCGCGCATTGCGATCTTCCGCGACGAGATGCTGGTGGCCGGGCATCCGGAACTGGCGGTGCAGTCGCGCGGCCACGGGGGAGCATGGCGGGAAAACGGCAAGCTGGTCTGGACCGACCCCTCCAACACCAAGGTTTGGGATTACGACATTGGCCTCGCCAAGTTTGCGGCGGAACACGGTGCCGACGAGATTCAGTTTGATTATGTGCGCTTTCCCGCCGAAGGCGACCAGAAGGACGCGAAGTTCCGCTTTGAGGCCGAGCATCCGGAGTGGCATCGCAGCGATGTCATCGTCAGCTTTCTGAAGCGAGCGCAAGAGGAACTGAAGCCGTCGGGCGTGCTGTTTTCACTGGATGTCTTTGGCGTCATGGCCTGGCAGCGCCCCATCGACCTCTCGCATACCGGGCAGGACATTCCGCAGATGGCGAAGTATTGCGACGTGATGTCGCCGATGATCTATCCCTCGCACTTCTTCGGCATGGACGGCTACACCACTCCGGGCGATGCGCCGGAGCATTTCATCGGCGAGTCGATGGAGCGCTTCCAGAAGGTGACGGCAGGCAGCGGCGTGGTGCTGCGTCCGTGGCTGCAGGCGTTTGGCTGGAAGACGAAGAGCTACTCTCCGGAGTACATCCGCATTCAGGTTGCGGTCTCGCACGCCAACGGGGGCAACGGCTTCTTGTTCTGGAATGCGAACAACGACTACAGCAAGCCCTACGCGGCAATGCCGGAGATGCGCCAGGACCAGGCGAAATACTTCCGCGGAGACGAGCTAAAGGGCTACACGAACGCATCTGCTGGGTTCAAAAACGCCGTGAGCAACAATTAGAAGCCCGCGTTTCGGGAGTTGAAGGCGCCACGCCAGAAGATGGCTGATTTGCACTCCGGCAGACAACGCATATAATGAGCAGGCCCGCCATGTCCTGCGACTGTGCTCCTGTCCAATACGCGCTGGTAGCCTACGTAAGAAGCGAGCTCGGAGAGTTTGTGGAGGAGTTACGCCGCGAACTCCATCCGGCGCACGCACATCTACCGACTCACATCTACGGTGCTGCCGCCACGGCCCCTGCAAGGCTCGGAACAGGACGCCATGTCCATGCTGCAGAGCCTGAGCGCCACGGTTGCGCCCTTCCAGGTGGAACTGGGCGAGGTGGACAGCTTTCTGCCGACCACGCCGACGGTGTTCATCCGGGTGAGTCACGCGGGCTACAAGATGCGCGAGCTGCACGACCTGCTGAACCGGGCTGCCTCTGGCCTTCAACGAACCCCTTCCCTACATGCCGCACGTTACGGTGGCCAAACTGGATGACAACGAGCGCGCCGCAGAAGTGCTGCAGACCAGCAAAGAGCGCTGGGAGAAGTTACCGCGGATCGCACCGCATCGACGTGGAGCGGCTGACCTTTGTGCGCGGCAACGCCCACACCTGGCGCGATCTGGCCGAAATCGCCCTGTCGGCCAGCCCCAGGTAAACGCCCGCCACGGCCTCTCCGACCCCCTTGCGCACGAGTGGACATGACCGTCTCCCACCTTGCCAATCTTCGCCGCTCAACGCTTAATGGTGGAAGCGCGGCGCTCGATGGAATGCGCCACTCAATCCCCTCCCCCGGTTACACATTCGCGCCAATCATCCGGCGGGAGGCGTCGCGAAGAGGTTATGATGCAAATCGTCGTTTATGGGGCTGGATACCTGGGAACGGTACTCTCCGCTTGCCTGGCGGATTTTGGGACGCCCATCGTGTGCTGCGATACGGCAGAGCATCGGATTTTGGATCTGGCGCAGGGGCGGGCGGCGTTCTACGAAAAGAACCTGGAAGAGATCATCCGGCGTAATGTGCGGGCCGGCCGGCTGACCTATTCCTGCCGAGATCGAGGCGCAGGTGGGGCGCTCGCAGGTGATCTATCTTGCCCAGGACAATCCCGAGGAGACCGAGGCGATTGCTTTGAAGGCTGGCCGCTGCGGCACAGCCCGGAGCCCTGCTGCTGATCTGCACGTCCGACGCCGGTAGGCACGGTCACGCGCATTGCGCGCAAGGTTAGCGCGCTGGGCTATGACCTGGCGGTGGTGGCGCATCCGATCTCGCTGACCGAGGGTTGCGCGGTGGAAGACTTTAACTGGCCAGACCGGCTTGTTGTTCGGGACCCGAAGTCCCCAAGCGGTGGCGACCCTGAAGCTGATCTATCGTCCGCTGGTGATGCGGGGCACTCCGGTGATTGTGACCAATCCCGAGACCGCCGAACTGGTGCGCGAGGCGGCCACGGCGTTTCTGGCCACCAAAATTTCTTTCATCAACGAGATGGCGGCGCTGTGCGAAGAAGTGAACGCCGACGCGCTGGACCTGTCTCTGGCGCTGGGGCTGGACAAGCGCATCGCGCCGCGCTGCCTGCAGGCCGGGGTGGGCCTGGGCGGCAACTTTGTGGAGAGCGACATTGCGAGCCTGACGGCACTGGCGCAGCGCAAGGGAGTGGAACTGCGGATGCTCACCGCGGCCCAGACCGTCAGCCAGGAGCACGCCCAGCGCACCATGCGCAAGATCGCCGAAGTGATTCCGACCCTGCAGGGCAAGCGCGTTGGCCTGCTGGGCCTGGCGGTGAAGCCGCATACCAGTTCCCTGGCGGGCTCGGCCTCGGTGGCGCTGGCGCGGCAACTGGTGGAATGTGGCGCTGAAGTGCGCGCCTATGATCCGTTCGCGATGACACACGCGGGGCTGGAGCTGCAGAACGTGGTGTCGCTGTGCGATTCGGCTTACGTGGCTGCCGAGGGAGTAGAGGCGCTGATTCTGGCCACGGGATGGCCGGAGTTCCGCAGCCTGGACTTCGTTCGCATGAAGACCCTGCTGAACCGTCCGCTGATCGTGGACACCAAGAACATGCTCGACAGCGACCGGCTTCGGGGAATGGGTTTTGAGTACATGGGTATCGGGAGAGCACAGGCATAAGGCGCGACCCCAACCGCTGGCATGACAATCGAGATGGTGCGGAGCATGGTGCTGCAACGCTGGCCCGGAGCAATCCGGGCCTTTTTTGCGCGCCGGGTTTCGGCTGTAAGCTCCGCATCCACTTCCCGGCGTCTATTTTCCACAATGGGCTGCCGAGGCCAAGCTGGCGAGCTGCAAGGCGTCTGCTATAATCGATTTCGGTTCCATGGTGGGTATAGTTCAATGGTGGAACGCCGGTCTGTGGCACCGGATGGTGTGGGTTCGAGTCCCACTACCCACCCCAACTATTTAGATTCAATCGTTACAGAACACAAAATCTGCTGTGCCAATAGGTGCCATGCATCAGGGCAAGCGGAACCGCTCCACCCTCGATACTTGAATTGGGCAGAAGCCTCAAGACGGCTGCCGGAAATCACTTCAACCAAACCACCAAAGATTCCCCCATTACTTAAGCGCTGTGCCCCGAAAAGGTGTAGACGGCATTTCTGATACCACCTATCAGAAATGGATCCCCCCACTTACTTCAGATGCCGTGGACGGTCCTTGGCAAATCTAGTGCTCAAAATGCAGCCGGAGAGCGAAGATGCCGGGGATTGGGCCGCGGTCTTTATTGAAAGCAGGGTCGTCCACAAACTGGTAATCCACGGCACTGCGGAAGTGCTTCGAAAGTTTGTGGTCATAGTAGAGTTCGACGTTCTTCTCCGGACCATAATTCAGAGCGCCGTCGCCAGTGAGGATGCCGACACCGCCTGCCGCCAGGAAATCCTGGTTAGCTTGTGAAATGCCGCTTGCGATGAAGGCCGCGCCAATGACGTCGTCGGGATGCTTCCACTTCTCACCTTTAATGCTCACGCCAACCGTCGCTGTCCAGTTTGCGTCAGTGAACTCCCACGCCTCGTTCTGGCCGCAGTTCCAACCGATGCGGGAAAACGCGCCGATGTTCCTGGTAATCTCTTGTTCCATGTTCAGCCCGAAGCCCCAGGTGTTGCGCAAGGCGCGCGTACTGTCGATTCCACCAGTTACACCATTATCACTGGCAAGGAATTTTGCGGGCGTGCCATAAATTGCGAGAATGGCGGGGCTATTGGCAAGAGCAACCGCCGCCTTATAGCTGCCGATGTTCGCATGGTCGTCATAGGCCAGGAGGCGAACCGCTCCTGGGTGATTCCCGATGCTGTGACGGTGTTCAAGTTCGGTCACCATTGCCCAGTCTTGGAAAATCTTACCGTCGCCTGATCCATCATCCTCGGCCGGTATCGTGAGGTACGCGCCTTCGGCAGTGAACTGATTCCTGAGTTTCGACATTTGGAACCATCCGTAGCGCAGGGTCCACTTCGGCTTGTTCCACTCAATCGCGATTCCGGTCGTAAAGCCCAAGGGGTCTGCCGGGTAATCCCAGGCGGCATTGGCCATTAAGGCCCAGTTCATGAATTGCTGGCGCGGGTTATTGGCATAGCTGTTGTTGTCAAAGATGTCCTTCGCGCTAAACCTGCCCAGGGTAATCGTAATGCGATTCGTATCTTGTTTGCCGCGAAGTGACAGCTGATCATCGTCCACTAATTCCTGCCTCTTGCCATCCAAATTAATGGTCTTCTGCAAGAAGAACCGCGCGATGCTAAAGTTCGGGTAGCGCACGCCCACCTTGAAACCTTCCCCGTTGGGGAAGTCGTTAATGCCGAAAGTGTTGTTCAGGCCAAAGCCCTGCCAGATCAACCCATCAATATGTAATTCCGTATCCCACCCCAATCGATACCCGTAATACATGTCGATCGATTGTGTTTCGCGAGCTTGACCCTGGGTCGGGAGGGTACTTCCAGTGCCCATCGTCCTATAGTCAGGGTTCGTGTACTTGGCTGAGAAGGAGGGATACCCCATGCCGACCAAGGTGTATTGGACGTGGAAGTTGAATTTTTGCGGCAGCCCTTCAGCAGGCTTCTCGGCGCCCTCGGCCTGCGGCTGCTCCGGCGCACCGTCAGGCGGATCCGCCTGCGCCGCCGTGGCTGAATCGGCCTGCGACTGCTGCGCGGTGGAGGGATTGGCCGACGCTGGCTGCTGCTGCGCGCGGCAGGGCAGCGGTTGCGCCAGCACACAGGCGAGGCCGAACAGAAACAGAAGGGCGGGAATACACTTCTTCAGCATTGATAAGGGCTCTTTTTTTCTTGTCTCGTCGATCAAGGGCAAACACTAGCAGGATAAAGGTTTCATGTGCGGACGTGGATGAAAATACTGGATAAATCTATTGTTGCACGCCCCGCCGGATCGCGCGTGCACGCAACCGCAATGCGAGCGACGCCTGGGACCTCCGCTGGCTGGTCCGCGAAGGGCTCATTGAATATCGGACAGTCCTGCTGACTTGGTTCACGGGTCAAACTGACGGTGGTAATCCAAGGGGGGATATCTCTATGCGGCACCGGAGGATGCGCTGGTCTACGGAGTTGCCGGTGGGCGCAATTCACTGCCGTCGATGCAAGATATGGCCGCTGGGGCCGTGGTAGTGTTTCTGGGACTCGCAGGTAGAAGCTCAGGACAGGGAGCTTCATGCTGGGGAATGCTTTGGTGTAATGAAAGAAGAGTGGTAGGAAGAAAGGCATGTAGCGGACAGCAGATCAAAATCCCGCACCCTGCGCGCTCAGCCGCGCTGCCCTTGCGGTGGCCTTAACCGGATGCCTCCTTCAGAAACCGTCCTATCCTTAAGCGGCTTATTAGAATGGTGGCCAGGGAGGGAGTTGAACCCCCGACACGCGGATTTTCAGTCCGCTGCTCTACCAACTGAGCTACCTGGCCATCCTGAATGCACCGGAAAAGTGCTTACGGAAGGGGCTCCGGAGGCGCAAATCACCGGCTGGAGTGTCTTTGATTATAGCAGCCCGCCCTCCAATCGCAAATCTCCGCTGTGGATAAAGCCAACCGCCTCAGGAGAGATCCGCGAACCGCCCCGCCATCATCACCGCCGCGCAAGGATTGCCGCCGAACCAGTAGGCCAGTTCCCGATAGTCGTCCAGTTCGAAGAATGCCAGATCGGCGTCCTTGCCGGTCTCCACGCTTCCCTTCCGCTCGCCCAACTCCAGCGCGCAGGCACCGTTGATGCAGGCCGCCATCAGCGCTTCCTCCACGCTCATGCGCATCTGCGTGCACGCCAGCGAGAGCACCATCGGCATGCTGATCGTCGGCGAAGTCCCCGGATTGTAATCCGTCGCCAGCGCCACCGCCGCGCCGCCGTCGATCAGGCTGCGCGCCGGCGGATACTGCTTCGTGGCCAGAAAATAGTTGGACCCGGGCAGCAGCGTGGCCACTGTATCGCTGCCCGCCAGCGCCGCTACATCCGCCTCCTGCAGGCAATCCAGATGATCCACCGAAACCGGCCGCAGCTTGAGCAGCGATGCCAGCGGCGTATGCGTCAACTGTCCCACATGCAGACGCGAGCGCAGTCCAAGCCGCGCGGCCTCGCCTGCGATGCGCTTGGTCTGTTCCAGCGTAAACGCTCCCCGCTCGCAGAAAACATCCACATACCGCGCCAGCTTCTGCCGCGCAATGCTGGGCATCAGCTCCGTGCACAGCAGTTCCACATACCGCTGCGAACTCTTCTCAAACTCCGGCGGCACCACGTGCGCCCCCAGAAAAGTTGTCACCACGGTTCCCGTCCACTGCCGCGCCGCGCGCCGAATCGCCCGCAGGCTCTTGATCTCCGAAGCCGAGTCCAGCCCATAGCCGGACTTCGTCTCCAGCGTGGTCGTTCCCTGCGACTGCGCCTGCCGCAGTGCCGCATACACGTGATCGGCCAGCTTCGCCTCGCTGGCCGCGCGCACCTCGCCAATGCTGGCGCGGATTCCGCCTCCGGCACCCGCGATCTCCTCATAGCTTGCGCCCGCCACGCGCCGTTCAAAGTCGAGCAGCCGCGCACGCACAAACGCCGGATGGGTATGCGAATCGACAAACCCCGGCAGCACCACCTTGCCGCGGCAATCCAACTCCATCACCTCGGTGCCGTGCTGCCTCAGCCACGCATTGCGCAGCACCTCGCGCCCGCTGCCCACGGCAACAATCCGTCCTTCGACGATCAGCACCGCCGCATCCTTCAACACGCCGATCTCGCGCATCTGCCGTCCGCGCCGCGGCCCGCTCCCTGCCTCTGCTCGCCCGGACTCTGCGCATAACGTCACCAGCTGCGAAATGCGATGCAGCAGCACCGCCGGCCCGTGCGCGGCGGCCTTGCTGTTCTTGCCTCCCGTGCTTGTGACTCCGGCCATCGACGCCTACTTGCCTTCCATCGGAATCTTCACCCCTTTGCGTTCGGCAAAGCTCTTCGCCTCATCGTACCCTGCGTCCACGTGCCGTATCACGCCCGTCCCCGGATCGTTGGTGAGCACACGTTCGATGCGCCGCGCCATCTCGTCCGTTCCGTCGGCCACCGTCACCTGCCCGGCATGCTGCGAGTATCCAATGCCCACGCCGCCGCCGTTGTGAATCGACACCCACGACGCGCCCGAAGCCGTATTCAGCAGCGCGTTCAGCAGAGGCCAGTCGGCCACCGCGTCGCTTCCGTCCTTCATCCGCTCGGTCTCGCGAAAAGGTGATGCCACCGAGCCGCAGTCCAGGTGGTCGCGCCCCATCACCACCGGCGCCTGAATTTTTCCTTGTTGCACCAAACGATTAATGGCCAGCCCGAACTCCGCCCGCTCGCCATACCCCAGCCAGCAGATGCGCGCCGGCAGTCCCTGAAAGCGAATCCTCGTGCGCGCCAGCTCGATCCACCGCCGCAGTCTTCGATTTTCCGGAAACAGCTGCAGTACAAGATCGTCGGTCACGGCAATGTCGCGCGCCGCGCCCGAGAGCGCAACCCAGCGAAACGGCCCGCGTCCCTCGCAGAACAGCGGCCGTATATACTCCGGCACAAAGCCCGGAAAATCGTAGGCGTTTTTCACTCCCTGCTGAAACGCAAATGTCCGTATGTTGTTGCCATAATCAAACGTTACCGACCCCATCTTCTGCAGCCGCAGCATCCCTTCCACGTGCCGCGCAATCGACTCCAGCGCCCGCCGCTCATACGTCTTGGGATCGCGCGCGCGCAGCGCCAGCGCCTCGACCAACGGCATCCCGTTGGGCACATATCCGTTCAGCGGATCGTGCGCCGAGGTCTGATCGGTGAGAATATCCGGCACCACCCCGCGCTCGGCCAGCTCCGGAATCACATCCGCGCAGTTGCCCACCAATCCAACCGAGACGTTCTCTTTCTTGCGTAGCGCGTTCTTCAAAATCCGCAGCGCCTCGTCCAGCGAATTCACCATGAAGTCGCAATACCCGCTCTTCAGCCGCCGCTTGATGCGCTCCGGATCGACCTCGACGCCGAGGAACGATGCGCCCGCCATCGTAGCCGCCAGCGGCTGCGCTCCGCCCATCCCGCCCATCCCGCCGGAGACGATCAGCTTGCCCGCGAGGTCGCCGCTAAAATGCCGCTCGCCCGCTGCCGCAAACGTCTCATACGTCCCCTGCACAATTCCCTGCGAGCCGATGTAAATCCACGAGCCCGCGGTCATCTGCCCATAGGCCATCAGCCCCGCGCGCTCCAGCTCGTTGAACTTTTCCCAGTTGTTCCAGTGCCCCACCAGGTTGGAGTTGCACAGCAGCACGCGCGGCGCGTAGTCGTGCGTGCGGAAGATGCCCACCGGCTTGCCGCTCTGCACCAGCAGTGTCTCGTCATTCTCCAGCGCGCGCAGCGCTCGCACGATGGCGTCGAAGCACTCCCAGTTGCGGGCAGCCTTACCCGTCCCGCCATACACCACCAACTCGCGCGGACGCTCGGCCACCTCCTCATCGAGGTTGTTCATCAGCATGCGCAGCGCCGCCTCCTGCGCCCACCCCTTGCAGGAGATCTCCATCCCCCGCGCCGCTTTGATAGGAGTGTAAGTGCGAACGGACTGGTCGAGTTCGGATGACATACAGTGCCTCACGCGGTTAGGAGCTAGCGTGAGAAATCGTAGTGTGTAGGAAGGGTTGTTGGCAAACGGGAAGACTAGGGGTCGAAATGTTGACCCGGAACTAAATTAAACAAGCGCCTC
This sequence comes from uncultured Acidobacteriota bacterium, assembly GCA_963732315.1. GTDB lineage: Bacteria > Acidobacteriota > Terriglobia > Terriglobales > Acidobacteriaceae > TOLSYN. Next base: position 288,981 of record CAVSYY010000018.1, on the reverse strand, counting down.
CCCCGTGGTAAGATGTGCTGCAAATGTGGTACGCGGTGCTGGTCAGCAGCGATTTGTCGTTGAACAAAACGGAAGGCGCGTTGCCGCGCGTTATTGCACATAACTTGCGGCAGGAAGATGCCGAACGGATGGAGCGCGAACTGACGACAAACACAGTCGAGGGACATCCCACCGGCGTGTCAGTGTTCCTGCTGGCTTACGACTTGCTCCACGGGTCAGCTAACCCTCAAGGTTGTGTTGGATGTGATGAGGTTGTACTCGTGCATCTCCGCGAAGTGCTGCGAATCGCTGAGGCGGAGGCGGCAAAACGAGGAAAGAAAATACTCGACTCGTTGGACTCTACAACCGATACGCCGCCGCCTAAACCACCCGAAAAATGCGATTAGGACCTGTCTCTTCCCTAGTCTACGCCGTCTAAACAGTAGACACTATACGCTCCTTCGAACTCATCTAATTTCGCTTTTTTAAGACTCTCCTCGAAGGTTCCTCTCGCGGGGACACCTTCTATTGAGACGGATTCACAGTTATGCATGTGACGCACAAAAGTAGTTCTCAACTCGTACGTAAACTCCTTTCTTGGTATAACGCACTCTTCACTGCTTTTCTCACAGCTTAACTTGTACCGTGCGTGTCTTCCTTTTAGCTGGATCATCACTAAGCCATCGTTGCCTGTCGAGGCTGATACCATCCTCAGATCAACATCTAACACCGTGGGCAAATTCGATTTCTCTTGGGCTGTTGCAACAAAACCGAATGCCAATACGACGGATGCAACTGCAAGCAGCTTCTTTCGCATCACTCGCTCCCAAAGCACGGTTAGTTTTTCCTCGATATGCAGTGCAATTGTTATCATCCACGATCATTTGACAGCCATTCACTCGATCCACCCGCCCCCCACCACTTCGTCCCCGCAATACATCACCACGGCCTGCCCCGGAGTCACACTCCGTTGCGCCTCATCGAACGTGACGAGCACTTCGTCCTCGCCCACTGGCTCGACCGTGGCCGCTGCCGCCGCGATGGCGATGGCGAATCTTCGCCTCCACCCGCATTGGCCCGTCCAGCCGCGCGATGGAAATCCAATTCATCCCCTTCGCCCGCAGAGTCTTCGACAGCAGCGCCTCCGCTCCGCCCACCACCACTTCCCTGCTGTCGCCGCGAATCTCCACCACGTACAGCGGCGCGCGCAGTGCGCCTCCGGGCATCGCCCCGGTAACCGCGCCCAGTCCCTTGCGCTGCCCAATCGTAAAGTTGTGAATCCCCTCGTGACGCCCCAGCACTTCGCCGTCCTCGGTCACCAGTTCGCCCGAGAGATCGGGCAGCCGCTCGCCCTGCTCTTCCATGTAGGCGTCGAGAAACGCCTTGTAATCGCCGCCCGGAACGAAGCAGATCTCCTGCGAGTCGGGCTTATCGGCCAGCACCGTCAGCCCCTGCTGCCGAGCCTCTTCGCGCACCGCGGGCTTGCACATCTCGCCCAGCGGAAACAGCGTGCGGCTCAACTGCTCCTGCGTCAGCCCGAAGAAAAAGTACGTCTGGTCCTTGGCCCGGTCCGCGGGACGCTTCAGAATCCACCGCCCACGCGCCTCGTCCCACTCATTGCGCGCATAGTGCCCGGTGGCGATCACGTCCGCGCCCACCGAACGCGCCGTCCGCAGCAATTGATCGAACTTCAGATGGTTGTTGCACAGCGAGCACGGAATCGGCGTACGCCCCGAGAGGTAATCCTCCACAAACGGACGCACCACGTCGCGCTCAAAGCGCTCCTCCTGGTTCACCACGTAATACGGAATCCCCAGCCGCGTGGCCACCGCGCGCGCGTCATACACATCGTCCAGCGAGCAGCATCGTCCCGCCTGGGGTTCGCCCGAGGGATTCGCCTGCGGCAGCCGCCGCTGGTTCCACAACTGCATCGTCAGTCCGATCACCTTGCAGCCTGCGCGCACCATCAGCGCCGCCACGGTCGAGGAATCCACCCCGCCGCTCATCGCCACCGCAACCGTCTTCTGCTGGTTCAAAGCCTGCTCGTCCAAATTGCTCTCCATCCGCCTACGGCCGCGCCGCCCACGCCGGACTGATCTCCCGCAGCTTTGCCACCACCTCGGGAACCTGCGCCAGCACCTCCTCCACTTCCTCTTCGGTATTCTGCTTGCCCAGGCTGAAGCGGATCGACCCGCGCGCCTCGTCCCCGCTCAGCCCCATCGCGGTCAGCACGTGCGAAGGCTCAATGGCTCCCGACGAGCAGGCCGCGCCGGTGGAAACCGAAATCCCCTTCAGGTCCATCGCAATCACAAACCCCTCGCCCTCAATGCCATCAAACAACATGTTGGATGTGTTCGGAACCCGCGGGGCCGCGGCGGCATTCACCCGCGTGCCCTCACCGCACAGCAGATGCCCTGCTCCAGCCGGTCGCGCAGCGTCCCGCCGCATCACGCACGATCTGCCGCGCCGACTCGCCCTCGAGAGCCACTCCATCGCCAATTCGGCGGCCTTGCCCATGCCCACAATGCCCGCCAGGTTTTCCGTCCCCGCGCGCCGCCCGCGCTCGTGCCGTCCGCCCACCAGCAGCGGACGCAGCAGCGTTCCGCGCCGCACAAACAGCGCCCCCACTCCTTGCGGTCCGTGCATCTTGTGCGCCGCAACGGTCAGCAGATCGCAGCCAATCCGCTCCACGTCAATCGCAACCTTGCCCGCCGCCTGCACCGCATCGGTGTGGAAATACACATCCGCCTCGCGCGCAATCTCGCCAATCTCCTCCACCGGCTGCAGCGCGCCGGTCTCGTTGTTGGCCATCATCACCGAAATCAGCTTCGTCTCCGGACGCAGCGCCGCGCGCACCGCCTCGGGACGCACCACCCCATCGGCGCCGCAGGCAACGTAGCTCACGGCCACGCCCATCTCCTCCAGCCGCTTGCAGCAGTTCAGCACCGCGTGGTGCTCGATGGCCGAGCTGATCACATGATCGCCCGGCTCTACCAGTCCTGCCCACCAGTCCGAACAGCGCCAGGTTGTCGCCCTCCGTGCCGCCGCTGGTAAACACAATCTCGCTGGCACGCGCCCCCAGCAGTTCGGCCACCTGCTCGCGCGCCTGCTTCCACGGCCGCCCGCGCCTGCTGGCCCTGCTGGTGGATCGAGCTGGCATTGCCAAAGCTCTCCAGCAGATAGGGACGCATCGCCTCGAACACCTCCGGCAGCAGAGGCGTGGTCGCGTTATTGTCGAAATAAATCCGCCACATCATTATTCTTATTCTATCTCCGCTTCTAAGCTTACTTTTTCCGCCGGCGCGCATCCAATCTCCCGTGTCTGATCAGACGCCGCCAACCGTTCCGAACCCCTCGACGGCTCCTCCAGCGCTGCCGCCGCGTCCCCAACGCCGTGCCTGTGCGTCGCGCGCCGCCACGACCTGCTTCTGGATCGTCCTGATCTTTTTTATCGCCGCTCTGGGCTACATCGGGCTGCTCGCCTTTTCCGCCGGCAAAGGATCGTTCCCGGGCTTCTCTTCTCTTCCCAATGGTCACCTCCTCGCCGGTTGTATTCTCGCCCTCTGCACCATCGCCGCAGTAGTCGGGAGCGTCGCCACCCGCAACCACCGCCACCACCAGCACCACTGAGCTGAGATCCCCTGTGGGCCGCACCACCGACTTTGCGCAACATCAAAAGGCCCGGCCGCACCGCTCTGTTTGGCAGAGAAGCACAGCCGGGCCGGTTAGTTGTTGCGCGTTTCTTAGCCGCGCTGGTCGATCGGAATCCACTTCGCCGGATAAGCCGGTCCGATGTACTCCGCGCGCGGACGGATCAGCCGGTTATCGGCCAACTGCTCCATCACGTGTGCCGTCCAGCCCGCCATACGCGACATGACAAACAGCGGGGTGAACAGATCCACGTCGATGCCGAGCATGTGATAGACCGAAGCAGAGTAGAAGTCCACATTGGCATTCAGCTTCTTCTCCGCGTTAATGTACTCTTCGATCGCCTTAGAGTCGTCGAACCACTTCGGCTTGCCGCTCGAGTAGCCCAGGTCGCGCGACATCTGGCGCAGGTGCGTGGCGCGCGGATCTTCGGTGGTGTACACGCGATGGCCGAAGCCTGGAATCTTGATCTTCTGCGCAATCATGCCCTTGACGTATTCCACCGGGTCGGCGTCGCGCTCGTTGATCGTTTCCAGCAGCTTCATCACGGCTTCGTTGGCGCCGCCGTGCAGCGGTCCCTTCAGGGCGCCAATGCCGGAGGTCACCGCCGAGTGCATGTCGCTCAGCGTGGCCGCCGTTACGCGCGCCGCAAAGGTGGAGGCGTTCCACTCGTGGTCGGCGGTCAGGATCAGCGAAGTATCCAGGGCGCGGATCGCGGTTTCGCTAGGCCGTACACCGTTCAACATCAGCAGGAAGTTGCCCGCGTAGGAGAGCGAGCGGTCCGGTTCAATCAGCGGCAGACCCTTGCGGATGCGGTCATAGCTGGCAACGATCATGCCGGTCTGCGAGAACAGACGCTGCGCCTTGTTGTAGTTCGCCTCTTTTGTGTTCACCTTCTCTTCCGGATCGAAGAAGGCCAGCGCGCTCACGATCGTGCGGCACACATCCATCGGCAGCGCGTGCTTGGGAACCTGCCGCAAGAAGCTGATGATCTGGGCGTCCAGTTTGCGCTCCCGCACCAGTTGGAGGCTGAAGTCGGCCAATTCTTTGCGGGTCGGCAGCTTGCCATGCCACAGCAGGTAGGTGACTTCCTCAAACGTAGCGTTATCGGCGAGGTCGTGAATATCGATCCCGCGATAGGCCAAAACTCCGTTCTTGCCGTCGATGTAACAGATAGCAGAAGAGCCTGCGACAATATCTTCGAGACCCCGGCTGGTCGGTGTAGTGGTGGACATCAGTTCCTCTCTGCATTCTTAAATTAAAGAAAATCGCGGGTCAATCCACTCCCCCGGCGCTGCTGGGGGACCTCAATAAGATACCCCATGTAAGGCACAACCTGATGCCAAGATGCAATCCGTTAAGTGCATTTTGATGATCGCAGCTTGTGGAACCATTTTTTATACCACAAGGCGGCCTTCGTCAACGCCTTATTTTGCCGCCGGCAAATTCAGAATATTACTCATCCTCATTTCAGGATACGCTCCTCACACGCAACAGAAACGCCCCTCAAACGGGGCGCTGTGTTTTGCTGCCTTCCAACTTCCCTGCCGCGCCCTAGGCCGCAAACTCTTCGGTCTTCACCTTCACCAGTTCGCGAATGCGCAGCCGCGCCTGATGCAATCCCTGGCGGGATTCGTTCTCGCTGATGGCCAGCGTCCGCGCAATGCGGGCATGGTCGTAGCCGTCGCCGTCATGCATGCAGAAGATCATACGCTCGGTGTAGGGCAGCTTTATGATGGCACGCTCCAACTCCACCCGCAGGGTGTTGCGACGAACGCTGATCACCTCGCGCACCGTGTCGCACTGCAGCTGTAGCGGCTCCAGCACCACCGCCGCCTCTTTTTCCAGTTCCCGCAGCAGAGCTCGGTCGACCTGCTCGTCGCTGGGCTCGTCGTACACCCGGAATGCCCGCTGAAAGGTGCACTCGGAGACCAGCTCGGCCATCGGCTCGTTATCGGTCATCCAGAAGGCAAACGAATACACCCGGCGCCGGTTCGCCTCGTAGATGGCCTTGCGCCGCTCCTGGCGCTGGCTGGCTGCACTGGGAACACACTGCACAATTGCAACGGGTGAGTCGGCTTGGAATATGTTCTGCACTGGAGATTCCCCTTAGATGAACTCCCTGCGATGTGACAGCAATTCGGCTACCCAACCTGGCGCGGCAACACCCGCACGCCATCACTCAGTGCAATCCGGAGGCCCAATTCCCGCCCGGCAGCACGAAATAGGGGGCAACTCTCTCCAATTCCGTCATTCCACGGATGCAAAAAGGTCGGTTAATTCATTCCCCCGAAGTAATTTGTTCACCTTACGTACTACTAGGTCATTAGTATTACGGAATCCGAATGGACCAAAGTGGTATCGCACTACCCACAATGAGCACTCATTTTTATGGTTTGCCTAGCATTTCCCTTGGAGATACACCGATCCGCACGACTCAAGCCGCGAAACCTCGTAGTTTCTACCCGGCATCAGGTCAGGCTCCCCATTAAGGCTAAGGTTATTGGCTCAGTCGGCAACCTTCTGCAAACCGCCAACCGGCAGCTTCAGTTGCAACACCGCGCCTCCCTGCTCGTGATTGAAGGCCGCAATGTCGCCGCCGTGTTCCTTGACGATCCCGTAGCAGATGGACAAGCCGAGGCCGCTGCCCTTGCCGATCTTCTTGGTAGTGTAAAACGGGTCGAAGATCTTGCCGGGGTCTTTCAGCCCGCAGCCGGTATCGCGGAATTCGACGCACACCTGCCGGTCCGCGGAATAGGTGCGGATCTTCAGGCTCCCACCGGCTCCCAGGTCCATGATCGAGTCCACCGCGTTGTTGATGATATTGAGAAAGACCTGCTCCAGCTGGTGGGCGTCGCCGAGGATGAACGGCAGCGCCGGATCGTGATCGATCTCCACCTGGATACCATTCAGATTCAGGTCGAATTCCCGCAGCGCCAGGCTGTCTTCCAGCACCCGGCGCAAGTCCACCTGGGACTGCACCGGCTGCCGCTGGCGGGAGAACGAGAGCAGGTTCTGCACCACGCGATGGGTGCGCCGCGTCTGCTGATAGAGTTTGCGCACATAATCGCGCGCCTGTTCCCCAATCGGTTCGGTCTCCAGCAGCTGCGCATAGCCCAGAATCGCCGTCAGCGGATTGTTCAGCTCGTGGGCCACGCCAGCGATCAGTTGCCCGACGGCCGACATCTTCGCGCTCTGCAGCAACTGCTCCTGGGTATCGCGCAGACTCTGCGCGGCCATCTCCGTCTCCTCGTAAAAAAGCACCTTCTCCACCGAGTTCCCCAGCTGGCGGGCGATCGCCACGGCCAGACTGCAATCGCTGCTGCTGAACCGCTTTTTGGCCGCGCTGCTGAGGAACAGGATTCCCATCAGCTTGCGCTGCGGGTAGAGGGCAACCATCACAAAAGACGGATAGCCGCGCCCACTCATCCATGCCTGCACCGCGGGCGGCAGCAGTCGCAGGTCTTGATCGGTCAGGACCTCGCCGTGCTCGCGCAGAAGGTATGCGCTCAGCTCCTGCTCCACCATGCAGCCGAGCTCCTGCAGTTGCGCGCCGGGCAGGTTGCGCGTGGTCTGGCTCCGGGTCACGCCGCCGCGTTCCGGATCGAAGAGCAGAATGTCGCAGTGCTCGGAAAACAGCTCGTGGGCGCAGTGTGCCGTGCCCTTGAGAATCTCGTCGAGATCGGAGGTGCGGCCGGAGATGCCCGCCATGGCGTTGAGCGCGCCCAGTTCGGATTCGCGCCGCAGCCTGTGCCGGCTGCGTTCCCTCTGCCGCAGGCGGCGCTCCCGGAGGTAGAGCCCGCCGAGCAGCGCAACCAGCAGAAGCAATACGCCGACGCCCCATCGCTCCACGCCTGCGATGGCGGCCAGCGCCGCAAGACTACGCCCGCGTTCCTGCGCAATGTGGATCATCTTCTTCCCGTTCGGGTCCCTTGCGGCAATTTGTTATCAAATGGAACATTGGGATTATCCGTCAGAAATCTTCAATATGCGAGCAGGCCGGTTTCCAGTTACAATTGCGCCTGATCGCAGGATGGCTATTTCTTACGAGGCGAGTCCTTCTATGGCGGTAGAGCGTATCCTGGTCGTGGATGATGAGGAAGCCATCCGGGAAGTAGTCTGTTCCATGCTGCAGAATGCCTCCTACCACTGCAAGCAGGCCGGCTCAGGGGTCGAGGCGCTCGCTATCCTCAATGATGACAATAACTTCCAGCTGGTGCTCACCGACCTGATGATGCCCGAGATGGACGGCGTCGGACTGCTGGAAGCGGTCAAGATCAAGCACAAGGACCTGCCGGTGGTCATGGTCACCGCCGTGCATGACATCTCGGTGGCTCTGGCGGCGATCCGCTACGGTGCCTACGATTACCTGCTCAAACCCTTCGAGCGCGAACAATTGCTGGCCGTGGTGCGCCGCGCCCTGGAAGCCAACCGTCTGCGCGTCCAGAATCGCGTCTATCAGATCAACCTGGAATCGCTGGTCAACCAGCGCACCAAGGAACTGCGCAACACCATCGCCGAACTGGAGCACTCCTACGACGTGACCCTGGAGGCGCTGGGCGATGCGCTCGACCTCAAAGACGCCGAAACCCAGGGCCACTCCAAGCGCGTCACCGCCTACACCATCCAGATCGCGCGCGCCATGGGCCTCGGGCCCGAGATCGTCCGCACCCTGGCCCGCGGCGCGTTTTTGCACGACATCGGAAAGATGGCGATTCCCGATGCCATCCTGCGCAAGCCGGGGCGTCTGACCCTGGACGAATCCACCCTCATGAAGGAACACAGCTACCTCGGCTACAAGATCCTCAAGAAGATTTCCTTCCTCACCGAGGCCGCCGATATCGTCTATGCCCACCAGGAACATTGGGACGGCAGCGGATATCCGCGCGGCCTCAAGGGCGAGGAGATTCCCCTGGGTGCGCGCATCTTCGCCGTGGCCGATACCTTGGACGCCATCACCTCCGACCGCCCCTACCGCCCCGCGCGCGGCGTCGAGGAGGCGCGCAAAGAGATCGTCACCTGGTCCGGACGGCAGTTTGATCCCAATGTGGTCAGCGTCTTTCTCTCCATTCCTGCCTCGGTGTGGGAGGATCTGCACCAGAATATCGACTCGCAGCCGGGTCAGTTCTTCTGCAGCGAGCATCTATCTAAGGAGTTGGTCTAGACAAGGGGAGGTTTGCAATGGCGGTGAAACTGGAAAGACAACAGGTAGCCGAGCAGTTGCAGAAATTGCCGCACTGGACGCTGCAAGGCGACCAGATCGAGCGCCTCTTCACCTTCGCGGACTTCGTCGATGCCATGATCTTCGTCAACAAGGTGGCGGAGACCGCCGAAGAAGAAGCCCATCATCCCGACATCCGGATTGTCTACAACCGCGTCACGCTGGCGCTCTCCACGCACGACGCCGGCGGCCTCACCCTCAAGGATTTCCAGGTCGCGCAGCGCATCAACTCCCTGGCGGGCTAAATTATCGAGATTGGAAACGCGCCGGGCTGGTACGGCGCATCCAGTGTTCCTGCCATCGCTTTCCGAGCTTCTGATCTTGAAAATTATTTTCAAAAAGCGACCCTCAAGGCGCTCCTCCCTACATCCACCTCCCGTTTCTTCGCATCCTAATGTATTGCAATAGACACACACGGGGTGTGGAGATGTCAGCTCATGACCGATAAGTCAGGCGGGGAGTTCATGCCACCCGAGCAGGAGGTTCCTACGGACAGCACAACGAAGCAACAATCCGCACTGGCGGAGCTGAGCCAACTCGCGTTACAAAGTGGAGAACTCGACGCTCTGCTCGAAGATTCCGTGGGCCTGGTGGCGCAGGTGCTGCAGATGCGCTACTGCGAAGTGCTGGAGTTCAAGCCTGCGGAAAACCTGTTCCTTCTGCGCGCCGGACTGGGTTGGAAGCCCGGGAACGTGGGCTCCACAACGCTTCCAGTCAGCCGTGAAAACCAGGCGGGATACACTTTTCTATCCCAGCGGCGCGTCGTCGTCGAGGACTACACCCAGGAGACACCGTTCGTCCCCTCGCCGCTGCTGGAGGCACACAAAATTCGCAGCGGCGTCACGGTTCACATTCAGGGGACCGATACCACGTTTGGGGTGCTGGGCGTCTACAGTGCAAGTCCTCGCATCTTCTCCTCCGATGACCAGAATTTTCTGCGCTCCGTCGCCAACATCATCGCCACCGCGCTGCAGCGCAGGCACGACGAAGAGGCCGTGCGGCGTAGCGAGATGTATTTCCGCGGCCTGCTGGAGTCGGCCCCCGACGGCATGGCAATCGTAGGTAGGGAAGGCCGCATCGAATTGGTCAACAAGGAGAGCGAGCGCCTCTTCGGCTACGAGCGCTCGGAGTTGATAGGCCAGAAGATTGAAATACTCATCCCGGAGCGCTACCGCAAATATCACCCCGGACATCGCAACGACTTTTTCGGCGATCCGCGCCTGCGTCCCATGGGCGCCGGGCTGGAGTTATCCGGCCTGCGCAAGGACGGCTCGGAGTTTCCCGTCGAGATCAGCCTCAGCCCGATGAAGACTCCCGAGGGTATGGTCGTCACCGCGGCCATCCGCGACGTCTCCGAACGCAAAAAGGCCGAGGCGGAGATCAAGAAGCTGAACTCGCAGTTGGAAGAGGCGCTGCGCCGCTCTGAAAAGCTGGCCGCCACCGGACGCCTCGCCGCCAGCCTCGCCCATGAAATCAACAACCCCTTGGCATCGCTGGGAGACATCCTCTTCGTTCTCACCTCTCAGGCGGAGCTGACCGAAGATTCCCGCACCCTCATCCAGTCGGCCAAAAAGGAAGTCGAGCGCCTGGCCTGCATCGCCAAGGAGACGCTCGCGCCCCATCGCACCTCCGGCGAACGAGTCCGCCTTAAGGCTACCGACTTGGTCGAAACCTCGCTCGAGTCTTTTCAGCGCCCGCTCCAGCAGGCCAACATCCAGGTGGAGAAGCATTACGGAACCGAGGCGCTGATCGATGTCTATGCCAGCGAGCTCCGTCAGGTCTTCACCAACCTCATCTCCAACTCCATAGACGCCATGCCCAGTGGCGGAACCATCACGCTGGACGTCATCGAAGTTGGACAGGATGTGAAGCTGATCTTCTCCGATACGGGCTCGGGCATCGCGCCGGAGAAGCTGGAGGAGGTCTTCGAGCCCTTTGTCACCACCAAGGGCGAGAAAGGCCTCGGCATCGGCCTGTGGATCTCGCGCAACATCGTCGAGAAATTGGGCGGCTCCATCCAGGTTCGCAGCAGCACGGAGGACTCCGGGCACGGCACCCACTTCACCATCTGCCTCCCCATCGCGCAACCGGCGCGCGGCAGCATCCGCCTGGTTTCCTAACTCCGAAACGTAAAAAAGCGCGGACTTCGAGTCCGCGCTTTTGCGTTTCCATCTCCCTCTAGAGACGGTCTCATAAATCGGTTTTGAAAGGGCACGACTTCAGTCGTGCCGCATGAAAGGCTCGTTTCGCGCGGCTTTAGCCGCTGAGGGAAACCCCAAGCCAGCTTCCAGCGAACCCCGTGTGCTACTCCTCCGCCGGGCCGCCTTCGGCTTCGCCGCTTTCCATCGGCCCCGGCTCTGCCGGTTCTTCCGGCGCCTGGGGCGCGGCTTCGGCGCCCTTCTTGCTCTTCAGCCGCACCACGATTACCTTGGCAAAGCCTTCCTCGAACTTAGGTGGCCGCAGCTTCTGCGCCATGCGGACCATCACGTCGTCGGGCACGTTGCGCAGCCGTTTGCGGTTGCGCTCCATGCACACCTCGGTGGGCACGTCGAAGAACACCGCGTGGGCCTCGTAGCCGAAGTCCTGCGCCATCTTGATCCAGCTGTGCCGTTCCTTGGGAGACAGGTTCGTGGCGTCGATAAAGTTCATCGGCCGGCCCGCGATCAGCCGCGCGCGCAGCAGCGAGCGCAGCGACGAGAACACCAGGTCCTGGAAGCGCTGCTCGGTCGCATCGTCAAACAGCAGCCCGCGCACCAGGTCGCTGGAGAGCGGAATAATATTGTGCCGCTTGAACCAGGAGCTCTTGCCCGAACCCGGCAGTCCGATTGCCAGCACCACCGCCCCTTTTTTTGCCTTGGGCGCAGCGGCTTTCACCGGCCCGGCGTCGGCGCCCTCCAGCTCCGGCGCTTCCGCGGCTGCCTCCGGCTCGTCGATCTCGGCTGCCTCCCCGGTGGCCTGGCCCGGTGCGATCGGCAGCCCCGGCGCGCCGCCCGCACCCTGTGCCGCCTTCTGCTGCTGGTCGGTGCGATTCCGTCCGCGTCCGCCCCGCCCCCTGCGGCGCGAGCGATCGCGCCGTCCTGCCGCAGAGCCTGCGCTCTCGGCGTCAAACGGATCTTTTTCCGGCTGGGCCTCATAGACCGGCTGCGGCGGACCGGCCGGGGGCGCATCGGCGCGCGGCTCTCCGCCCTCGCTCCAGTTGCTCTCGCGGTCAAGGAACGTGGGTTGCAGAGGCGCGGGCCCCTGCGGTGCTTCTCCGGACTGCTGCGGGTTTTTGTTTTTCTGATTGCGACGCTTCACGCGATCGCGCATCCATCTGCGCATAAGGGACTTATACCACGTCCGCGGAATTGGGGCGAGCCCCGGCTGCTAAATTCGGTGGACAAGCGGCATTAACCGATTCGATTCCCCTCCCCGATGAGAATGTGTCACTGCGGAAACGGGATGGCCGCGACGCCGAAATTTTCCCATTGCAGCTTACCGTTTGCGTCCGCCAAGAAGGCGGTGCTAGCATTTCCTGCGGCTGCAATGAGCGCGGTCGAAACTGCGCCATCGATCCGCGGCTGCGTGTCTGATAATGCCTGGAGGCAAGAATGGCGATTAAAGTTGGCATCAATGGTTTTGGCCGGATTGGCCGCAATGTATTCCGCGCTTCCCTTAACGATTCAAATATCGATATCGTCGCCGTAAACGATCTCACCAGCCCGGCCACCCTGGCCCATCTGCTCAAGTACGACTCGATTCTCGGCAATCTTAGTGCGGATATCCGGGCCGAAGGCGACTCCATCATCGTCGATGGCAAGAAGGTCAAGGTCTTTGCGCAGAAGGACCCGGCGCTGCTGGAATGGGACTCGCTCGGCGTCCAGGTCGTGGTGGAATCCACCGGCCGCTTCACCGATGCCAACGATGCCAAAAAACACCTGCGCGGCAGCGTCAAGAAGGTCATCATCTCGGCTCCCGCCAAGAATGAAGACATCACCATCGTGCTCGGCGTCAATCAGGATAAGTACGATCCGGCCAAGCACCACATCATCTCCAACGCCAGCTGCACCACCAACTGCCTGGCCCCCGTGGCCAAGGTTCTGCAGGACACCTTCGGCATCGTCAGCGGCTCCATGACCACCATTCACAGCTACACCAACGATCAGGTGATCCTGGACTTCCCGCACTCCGATCTGCGCCGCGCCCGCGCCGCCGCCCTGTCGATGATTCCGACCTCGACCGGCGCCGCCAAGGCGATTTATCTGGCCATCCCCGAGCTGAAGGGCAAGTTGGACGGCTTCGCCGTGCGCGTCCCAACCCCCAACGTCTCGGCCGTGGACCTGGTCACCGTAGTCGGCCGCAACACCACCGTGGAAGAGGTGAACGCGGCCCTGAAGAAGGCCAGCGAAACCGCTCCGCTGAAGGGCTATCTCACCTACACGGAAATAGAACTGGTCTCCTCGGACTTCAAGGGCGATCCGAGCTCCTCGACTCTGGATGCCAAGCTGACCCGCGTGATCGGCGGCAACCTGGTGAAGACCTTCGCCTGGTATGACAACGAGTGGGGCTACAGCAACCGCGTCCGCGACCTGATCACATTCTTCGGCCAGAAAGGCCTGTAACCGGCAGCGGGTTTGAGGTATCGTCCTCGAACCCGCTTTGCTTTTGCACCACGTTTGATTTAGAACCGTTTGCTTCAGAACCGCGATTTCGAACCACGCTCGGGTGAGCACGCCATGGCCAAGCTTTCAATCCGCGATTTGCAACTGAACAATCACCGCGTTCTGATGCGGGTGGACTTCAACGTTCCTCTCGATAACGGCCGCGTAACCGACGACACGCGCATCCGCGAGACGCTGCCCACCATTGAGTTCGCCCTGCGCCACGGCGCCAAGCTCATCCTGGTCTCGCACCTGGGACGCCCCAAGGGCAAGCCCGATCCCGCCTACAGTCTCAAGCCGGTGGCCGAGCGCCTGCGCATCCTGATCGATGAGCACATGGGACGCGGCCAGAACGTCGGCTTCTCGCCCGACTGCGTCGGCATGCAGGCCGAAGAGATGGCCAACCAGCTGGAGCGCGGACAGACCCTGCTGCTGGAAAACGTCCGCTACCACGCCGAAGAAGAAAAGAACGACCCGGCCTTCGCCAAGCAACTGGCCTCGCTCGCGCAGATGTACGTCAACGATGCCTTCGGCTCCGCGCACCGCGCCCACGCCAGCACCGAGGGCGTCACCCACTACCTGCACAAGAACGCCGCGGGCCTGCTCATGGAGCGTGAGCTGGAATATCTCGGCAAGGCCACGGAGAATCCTGCCAAGCCATTCCTTGCGATTCTGGGCGGCGCCAAGGTCAGCGACAAGATCGGCGTCATTCGCAATCTGCTGCCCAAGGTGGACGCGCTCATCATCGGCGGCGGCATGGCCTATACCTTCCTGAAGGCCATGGGCCAGGAGACCGGAAAATCCCTGCTCGAAGCCGACAAGGTAGAACTCGCTGCCGAGCTGATCGCCGAGGCCAAAGCCAAACACGTCCGCCTCCTGCTCCCGGTGGACCACGTCGTAGCCTGCAAGTTTGACGCGGCAGCTACGCCCACCATCATTGCCCAAGGCCAGCCGATTCCCGCCGATCAGATGGCGCTCGACATCGGCCCCGCCACCATCGAACTCTTCGCCGAGGAAATCTCCCGCGCGCGCACCATCGTCTGGAACGGCCCCATGGGCGTCTTCGAGTTCGACCAGTTCAGCAAGGGCACCACCAAGATCGCCGAAGCCGTCGCCGACAATCCCGGAGCTACTTCGATCGTGGGCGGCGGAGACAGCGTGGCTGCCGTGCACAAGGCTGGCGTGGCCGATAAGATCACCCACATCTCCACCGGCGGCGGTGCCTCGCTCGAATTCCTGGAAGGCAAAAAGCTGCCCGGCGTGGAAGCGCTGACCGACAAATAAACCGTGAACACTCTCACCCGGCTCGACCTCGGAGAAGGCCCTCTGGTTTTCTTCGAGGCCGGAGACATCACGCAGCAGTCCACCGACGCCATCGTCAACGCCGCCAACTCCGGCCTCAAGGGCGGCGGCGGAGTCGATGGCGCCATCCATCGCGCCGGAGGTCCGGCCATCCTCGAAGAGTGCCGCAAGATCGTCGCCCGCGACGGACACCTGCCTCCCGGAGAAGCCGTGCAGACCACCGGCGGAAACCTGCGCGCCGCCTTCGTCATTCACACCGTCGGCCCCATCTGGCGCGACGGTATGCAGGGCGAGAGCGGCATCCTGGCCTCGGCCTATCGCAACTCAATTCGCCTGGCCGACCGCCTCGGCCTGCATTCTGTGGCCCTGCCTGCCATCTCCACCGGCGTTTACGGATACCCACCCGACGCCGCGGCAGCCCTTGCGGTGTCAACCGTCATCGACGAGCTGACTAGCGCGCGCAGCGTGCATGAGGCGCGCTTCGTGCTCTTCAGTCCCGAGATGCTCGCCATCTTCCTTCAAGCCGCCAAAGACGAACAGCGGCGGCGCAACGCCTCCCGCTGGAGCTTTCAAACCCTGCAACGTAACGCCATCGATTCTTCAAACATCGATCCATCAACCCATACATGAGGCAACTATGAGCCGCAAGAAGATCATTGCCGCCAACTGGAAGATGTACAAAACTCCCGAGCAGTCGCGCCAGTTCATGCACGAGTTCGTGCCCCTGGTGGCCACGCACACCCGCGACGAAATCGTAATCTGTCCTCCCTTTGTGGACATCGCCGCCGTGACCGAAAAAACCGCCGGCACCAACATCGAGGTGGGCGCGCAGAACATGTATTGGGAAAAGGAAGGCGCCTTCACCGCCGAGATCAGCGGCGAAATGCTGCTCGGTGCAGGCTGCAAATGGGTCATCCTCGGCCACTCCGAGCGCCGCCAGTACTTCGGCGAAACCGATGACACGGTGAACCGCCGCCTCAAGGTCGCGCTCGAGGCCGGCCTAGCCCCCATCGTCTGCATTGGCGAAGTCAAGGAAGAGCGCGAGGCCGGCGTCACTGAAGACGTGCTGCGCCGCCAGTGTTCCCGCGCCTTCAGCAGCATCTCCGCCCGCAAGGCCGCCAAAATGGCCGTCGCCTACGAGCCGGTCTGGGCCATCGGCACCGGACTGACCGCCACCCCGGAGATGGCCAACGCGGCCCATCAACTTATCCGCCAGGAGGCATCGAATGTCTTCGGCGAAGAGTACGCCAAGCAGCTGCGCATCCTCTACGGCGGCAGCGTCAAGCCGGAGAACGCCCACGATCTGCTCTCGCAGGAGGACATTGACGGAGCGCTGGTCGGCGGCGCCAGCCTCAAGCCGGACTCATTCTCCAAAATCGTCCACTGGTAGGGTCGCAACCACCGTCGGGTGCCCCAGGTTCCGCGCCGCGTTTTTTTGCGGCGCTAACCTGGGAACGCAGGACACGCAAGCCCGGCAACCGCCTTAAGGCTTCCCATCCGCGCCGAGTTTGTTATACTCAAATTGCCTCTGTACACGCTCTTTGGAAGCTTACGAATTGCCGCGGCGCGGACCCAAGTCCAGTGCCGGGCGATAGCAGTGCGGAAGTGGTGGAATTGGCAGACACACCATCTTGAGGGGGTGGCGCCGAGAGGCATGCGGGTTCAAGTCCCGCCTTCCGCACCAACCTTCCTTTCCGGCCATCCGCGCTGGAGCGGAACATTCCAAATGGTCCCAGGCAGGCAAAACTTCAGAGCTTAGGCTCGGAGCTAAGAAATGTCCGGCGTGTGCAACCGCCGGGAAGGATTAAGCATGATTCTCGTTCTGGTCACCATCGTTCACGTTATTGTGTGCCTGTTCCTCATCGCCGTGGTTCTGCTGCAAAGCGGCAGCAGCGCCGACCTGGCCGGAGCCTTTGGCGGAGGCCTGGGCAGCCAGACGGCCTTCGGACCTCGTGCGGGCGCCAACGTCCTCACTAAGATGACCACCTGGGCCGCGATCATCTTCATGCTCACCTCGTTTACCTTGGCGGCCATGTCCGCCCGCCACGCCGGCGCCGGCAGCTCGGTGCTCGACAACAGCAAGTCCGCGCCGGTGAAGACCGCGCCGTCGTCAAAGTAACGTCAATAAGTTCGAGCTCTGCAAAAAATCTCCGCCTTGGCGGAGATTTTTCTTGGCCTGCTCAACCATTGACCACGAACGCAATGTTGCGGAACGGGAGAGTGACGAATCCGGCAATGGTTGCGCAACTTTGCGCAACCATTGCCTAAATAGCACATTCCACTCCGCAAACGATTGGCAGATGGAGCAATGGTGTCGGCCTCTTCCAAGCGCTTGCTTCTACTTCTGCAGGTACGGATTTTCCTCGCGCTCTTCCCCAATCGTGGTCAGCGGCCCGTGGCCGGGAACCACGATCACCTCGTCGGGCAGCTCCAGCACCTTGGTGTGCAGCGAGCGCAGAATCTTCTCGTAGTTTCCGCCGGGCAGGTCGGTGCGCCCAATCGATCCGGCAAACAGCGTGTCGCCGGCAATCAGTTTTTTCTCCGGAGCAAAATACAGGCACAGCGAACCCTCGGTGTGTCCCGGCGTCAGCAGAATCTCTCCGCTCAGCGCCCCGGCCACAACCTTGTCGCCGCTCTTCGGACTGCCGTCGATCTCGACCTTGCCCGGGTTCTTCATCCCCAGCCATTGCGCCTGCACCGGCAGCATGGAGACCAGCATGGCGTCGTTTTCATTCAGCAGAATCGGCGCGCCGGTGGCCTTCTTCAATTCCATCGCCCCGCCGATGTGGTCCAGATGCGCGTGCGTCACCACGATCTGCTTCACCTGTAGCCCATGCCGCGCCACAATGGCGAGAATCTTGGAAACGTCCGCTCCGGGATCGATCACCATCGCCTCATGCGACAGCTCGTCGCCCACGATGGAGCAATTGCACTGCAGCGGCCCAACCGCAAGAATCTCGTGAATCATAGGGTGATGATAGTCGCAGGAAGGAAAGGTTTCAAAGCTTCGCGGGCCTCGAACGTTTTGAGCCGCGATCGCGTGGCATGGCGGGCTGTCAAGCAGGACCCCGGACCACTCTGCACTGTGGCCCGGGATTCCCATTGCAATTGTTTCGGCTCGCTTCCAGTCCGCCGGTTCAACATCCTGGTTGCGAGTTCGCCTCTTAGTGCCCCTCGCCCTTATCGTGATCCTGAGGTGCGAACGCAACTCCACGCAGCACTTCTCCGAACTTCGCCGCGCGAAGGGTCTCGAAGTGTCCTATGCCGGAGTGATGGTCGGGCTTCGGCAGAGTTTTGGATCTGAGAAGATCGGTAATCTTCACCAGTTTGTTCGGGTCGGCGCCGTTGTCTCCGCTGGCGCTTACCGTCGAGGTTATGGCGTAGATGTCCACCGTGCCGTCGCGGTTGACCTTCCCGGTGAGGTTGCGGCAACCACCGGTTGCCGGATAGAGGCTGGTGTAGAGCTGGTTCGGATCGTCCGGAACCACGTAGGGAACGCCGATATTCAAGCCGTCCTGGAGGATGTAGAGCAATTGCCAGCTGCCGTTGGAGAAGCTCCACTTCTGCAAGCCCGCAGTAGCGCTGGAGCTGTCAGCTACATTGAAGCTGGCTGGTACAGGAGTTGGGGGCGGCACGAACGTCCCGTCACCCTCGTCGCAAACATACAGTGTTTTAGCATCGGCAAACCAGATGCCGAAGGGATAGGCAATCGGCGTCGTGGCGCCGCTCTGATTCGTACCGGCGGCCAGCGAAGTGGGGAAGCCGGGCAGGATGGTGATGGGCATGCTCTCCAGTTCTGCCTGAGTTCCGGTTGGCAGGACGCCCGCAGTGCCGACCTGATAGACGGTGTTGATGCCGTTGCCGCCGCTTCCCTTGGTGACGTACAACGTGTTGTCAAAAATCGTCAGGCCGCGGAAATTATTGTCCTTGCCCGGCTTGTCCGGCGTGGTGTAGCCGACTTGCGTGATATCGAAGTCGCCGATCATGTTAATGTTCGGAGCCACGGGCGGTGTCTGCCCGGGATAAAGCAGTTCGGCGCCGGTCGAACTGATCAGATTGAGCCCATCCTGCGTGTCATTGATTTGGAAATCCCCTGTCGGCGCATTAGTGAGCTGGGTTGCTTTTAAGCCCCCGCTATTGTCGTTTCCGGCCATGTAATACAGGCCATTGCGGCCCTTCATCACCGCGCGTCCGTTATCGCCGCTGTAGGCATTGCCATCCGTGATCTGAATGTGTCCCCAGGCATCCACCTCGGCAACGGCCCGGTAGTACTGCTAGACGGAGGGATTGGTCAGGTCAATCAAACCCGGCGTGTTGGAGGCTGACACATCCAACAGATTGGGCCCGGTGGGGTATCCGGAACCGCCCTGGTAGCCCATGAAGGTGATCGATCTGCCATCGGCCGCAAGGTTCACGGACAGCTCGGATTTCGAACTGAAGCTGGTCACGATAAGGTCGTCGGGAATGGGCAGCGTCCCAAGCCGGTAGCCGTCCGTGGTCAGGTAATCCAGGAAGATTGGCGACGTAATGCCAAAGTTGCCGTCGGAGGCGCCGTTGTTAAAGACCGCCGGAAACGTTCCGTCGAAGGTTGCCGAGCCGCATTTGACTTTTACCGTCGTCGTGCCGCCGGAAAGCAGCGGCAGTGTGATCGTCGTTGTCACACAGCCTGGGGGCAAGGTCTCTCCCACCGTAATGGACGACGCGGTGCCGGTATAGACACTGCGGCTGAGTACCAGAGTATCCTGTTGGGAGTGGAAGTCTTCTGCCGCCAGCATGGACGCCGCAGCGAGGATGAGCGCTGCTAGAATCAAATTCCTCTTCACTATCTTGGCCCTCCTAGGCTGCCAAGAAAGCTACTCCGGGCCGGAGAGCTGATGCTTTACGGTCTCGTTAAATTTTAGATAAATAAATACCTAACACTGCTTACTCACGTGCTCGCGATCACCTTCCGGATAACGATGTTGTTTGGATCTCTGCAAGGTCGGATGTAGATCACCTGATGGTTGTCGCAGGCTGATTCTGCTAGAGGAGAATGTCGATTGCAATTCGGCTACTATTCAATCAAAAGCTCGCCACTCTCGATGCTTCAACCTGCCGAATCCATCGCCCGGAGCACGCGTCCGATGCCTTGGCGAAAATCCTCCTCGGGCGCGATGAGGCTAGCGACGAGGTACCCTGCGCCGGGAAAGTCGAAGAAGTGGCCGGGATGGATGAGCACGCCGTCCTGCTCCAGCAGCGCGATGGCCGTGTCTTCGTCCGAGCGCGCCGACGAAGTGCGCAGCACGGCGTACCATCCGGCGTCAAACTCCAGCCGCGTCGTCATCTTCGCATCCGCAAGTTGCGCGTCGAGTTCGCGCAGGTTGCGTTGCACGCGCTGGCGCAGCTGCTGCTGAATTCCATCGCGCGTGGACAGCAGTTCGGCAACCGCCCACTGCACCGGAGCATTCGGCGAAAGATAGGTGTCGGCGATCACATCGAGGCGTTCGAGCGCCGCGGACACCAGCTCCGGCGGCCCGCTGGCGGCAATCCACGCCACCTTGATCTGCGGCAGCGCACAGATCTTCGACAGCCCGCTCAGGGTAAACGTCAGCGCGGCATCGTTCGAGGCAAAGCTCAGCGGTTCACCACTGGCGAGCTCCTCGCCCGTCAGTCCATAGTCGAGGAAGACCTCGTCGGCGACCAGCGCAAGCTCATGCTCTCGGCACAAAGTGTTGATCCGCTCCAACTCCCAGTGCCGCGTAAAGTGCCCCGTGGGATTATTGGGATGAACCACCATGATGGCCCGCGAGCGCGGCGTAATGGACCGGCGCAGCGACTCGAATTCGATTTGCCAGCCGTGGTCGTAAACCAGTTCGTACGGCACCAGCTTCACGTCCTGAATGTCGGCCAGAAACTCGAAGAGCGGATAGCTGGGCTGCGGCACCAGCACCTCGTCTCCGGGATCGCACAGCAGGCGGAAGCAGTAAGAGTACGCCTCGCTGGTGCTGACGGTGAGAATGATCCGCTCCGTGGAAAGCGGGACGCCCCACGCGGCGTAGTAGCCGGCTACGGCCTCGCGCGCCGCCAGAATTCCCTTGGAGGCCGGCTCGTATTCGAGCGCCCGCGGATGCTGCAGCGCGCGCAGAATACGTTCGCGCTCGTAGTGCAGCCCCACGGTGGTGGGATTGGAGGCCGTCAGATCGAGCAGCGCGCGCCCGCCCGTTGCTTCGAGGTGCCGCGCCCGCTCCACGGCGAGCGAGTAACGGTTGGCTGCGAGATTCCATTGGGTTCTGCGGGCAAACATGCTCTCCCACGGTATCGCGCAACCAATGATCGTGCAAACTAGCAAATGGATTGCCGATTGACCGCGCACGGCGAGAAAGGTAGGCTTGGCGGGAACTCTGTAACAGTGCAGACCTAGCGTCCCGAAATTGGATTGGAGAAAACCGTGCACGCCTGCGTTCATCTTTGCTCTTACACCGGCACCGGTATTGGAGGTGAACGGCGAAATGCTAGGAGGTTTTGAATGGTGGAAATACTTCTGCCTCGCAATCGGGTGCGCGATCCTTGCTTTCGGCAATGTTGTTGGCGATGGCCACTCGATCTTTTCCAAGCAAAATTCCAGGCCGTTTCTGGAAGTTCTCATGATTCACGCAGTATTTTTGACGATTCTTCTGGGGCTGATGCGGTTTGCAGACTACATTGAGCCAGCGTTACCGCACTGGCTGACATATAGATTTTCACCTGATCCCGACGAATGGAAGCTCTCGATATTGGATTGGTCGTTTCTCTTGACCTTTTTTGCGATGTCGATCATCGAGCGACTATGGCTATACATGGAGGCAGACACAAACTCCAATGAGCCCGAGGAATGAATCTTCCCCTCTCCGTCAGGCAATACAGGACTGATTCATAGGCTGCGGTAATACGAAGATTCTAATCATAAGATGAACTTTTTCATGAACTCTCTCCGCCGTTTTTTTGAGATCGAATCTCGCGGCAGCAGCATTCGCCGCGAGTTGCTCGCCGGCGTCACGACATTCACCACCATGTCCTACATCGTCGTGGTCAATCCGGCGATCCTGAAGACGGCGGGAATCCCGGCCGGGCCGTCGATGACGGCGACGATTCTGGCCGCGGTCTTCGGCTGCCTGATGATGGGCCTCTACGCCAACCGTCCCTTCGCCATCGCTCCCTACATGGGAGAGAACGCGTTCATCGCCTTCACCGTCTGCCTTGGCTTGGGCATTCGCTGGCAGACCGCGCTGGGCGCGATCTTTCTGGCCGGTGTGGCGTTCATCGCGCTCACCATGTTGCGCCTGCGGCAGTGGCTGGTGGAATCCATTCCCACCTCGCTGCGCTACAGCTTCGCCGTGGGCATCGGACTGTTTCTCACCTTCATCGGACTGAACCAGACCGGCATCGTCGAGCTGGGCGTTGCGGGCGCGCCGGTCAAGGCGGGCGCCCTCACCTCGGCGCCGGTGCTGGTGGCCATCTTCGGCTTCCTGCTGATGTCTGCGCTGGTGATCCGCAAGGTCCCCGGCGCGCTGCTGATCGGCATTATCGTCACGGCGGTGGCGGCCTTCGCCACGCGGGTTGCACCGTGGCCTTCGGCGCTCTTCGGAACTCCGGCGAGCGTCCGGCCGATCTTTGCCCAGCTCGATTTGCGCGGCGCGCTCTCGTCCAAAGCGTGGCCCGTGGTTCTCACCATCTTCATCATGGCCTTTGTGGACACCATGGGCACGCTCATCGGACTCTCCGCCCGCGCCGGCTTTCTCGACGAGCAGGGCAACCTGCCGCAGATCGAGCGTCCCATGATGGTTGACGCACTGGCTACCGCGCTTTCGCCGCTGCTGGGCACCACCACCTCGGGCGCCTTTGTGGAATCGGCCACCGGCATTGAGGCCGGCGGACGCACCGGGCTGACCGCCGTGGTGGTGGCCCTTCTATTTGCGCTCTCCGCCTTTACAGCGCCGTTCGTCGCGGCCATTCCGGCCCAGGCCTACGGCCCTGCGCTCATCCTCGTCGGACTCTTCATGATCGAGTCCATCGCGCGCATCGACTTCAGCGACTACACCGAATCGCTGCCCGCCTTCGCCGTCGTCTCGCTGATGTGCTTCACCTACAACATCGCCGTCGGCATCACCGCGGGCTTCCTGCTCTATCCCTTCTGCAAGCTGGTGCAGGGCAAAGTCCGCGAGGTTCGCACGGGCCTGTGGGTGCTGGCCGGGTTGTCGCTGCTGTTCTTCGTCTTCTATCCGTACAAGTAAAGATCGAGCAAATTAGGGAACCAGAGATGCTGCCAGACGCATCTGAGTTGTTGCAAGAGGAAAGGTCGTGACAACGTGCGTGGATTTATTCTCGGTGTGTTCCTGACTATTTTTATGATTCTCGCCGGCGGCTTCCTGTACGTGCGCAGCGGAAAATTTTCCATGGCAACCAATGCACCGCCTCTTCCCATGGAAAAAACCATTGCCCAAATGGCGATCCACGCGAGCCTGGGAAACGCCGGGGACCAGAAGGATCCGCTGCCGCTCGACGATGCCAATCTGGCTGCGGGCGCGAATGTGTACAAACACCACTGCGCGGGCTGCCACGGACTTCCGCAGTCGCACTCGACCATCGCCAAGGCGATGTTTCCGCCGCCGCCGCAACTCTTGCAGGGCGACGACATGGTGACCGACGATCCCGAAGGCGAGACGTTCTGGAAGGTGACCCACGGCATCCGGCTGAGCGGCATGCCCGGCTTTGTAGCCATCCTGTCAGACACCGAACGCTGGCAGGTGACCATGATGCTGGCGCACGCCGACAAACTCCCTCCTTTGGTAAAGGCGGAGTTCTTAGAGCGGGAGACCGGGAAATGAGGCTATTCCGTCGCTTCTAGCTCCTCGCTCAGTTCGGCCCACTCGCTCTCCAGAGCTTGCAGGCCGCGGCGCTTTTCTTCCAGCAGAGAGGAAAGGCGCTGCGTCTCCTCGGCGCTCACATAGCGGCCCAGCGCCTCCTCGGATTCGGCGATGATGGCTTCGGTGCGGCTCACCTCGGCTTCCACGTTGGCCAACCGCTCGGTCATCTGTTTGCGCTTCATCGGATTCACGCGCCGCTTTGGCTCGGTCACCGTTTGGCTCCCGGGCGCGGCAACTGCTTGGGCTACGGCGGCGGAAGATGTGCGCTGAGCTGAGTTCGGTATTGAGTTCAGTGTTGAACTCAACCCAGCGCGCAGCGAATCCTCCAATGCGGCTGCGCCGTTCTGCTTGCGCCACAGGTAGTCCTCATAGTTACCGGGGAAAATGTTGACCGCGCCGGCGGCCACCTCGAAGACGCGCGTCGCCAGCCGGTCAATAAAATAGCGGTCATGCGAGACGAAGACGCAGGTCCCGGTGAACTTTTGCAGCGACTCCAGCAGCACGTCCTTGGCCCGCAGGTCGAGGTGGTTGGTCGGTTCGTCCAGCAGCAGAAAGTTCGAAGGGTGCAGCAGCATGCGGGCCAGCGCATAGCGGTTGCGCTCGCCGCCGCTGAGCACGCCGATCTTTTTGAAGACGTCGTCTTCGCTGAACAGAAAGCTGCC
Organism: uncultured Acidobacteriota bacterium; assembly: GCA_963732315.1. Classification (GTDB taxonomy): domain Bacteria; phylum Acidobacteriota; class Terriglobia; order Terriglobales; family Acidobacteriaceae; genus TOLSYN. Next base: position 264,647 of record CAVSYY010000018.1, on the reverse strand, counting down.
CAGCAGGCTGCGCAGTTCGGTCTGCGAACGCGACGCAACCGTGGTCAGATCGTCCAGCATGCGGGCCTCGGTGTCGAGTTCCTTGTACTGGTCCTGCGCAAAGTAATCGACACCGACGTTGTGGCCCAGCGCGTACTCGCCTCCGGTTGGGCTCTCGGTCTGCGCCAGCAGCTTGATCATGGTGGATTTACCTGCGCCGTTGACGCCCACCAGAGCAATGCGCTCGCCGCGCTCGATGGTGAAGTTCACATTGCGCAGCACATGCTTTTCGCCGTAGCTCTTGCTGACGTTTTTGAACTCGGCCACGATGCGTCCGCTGGGCTTGGGCTGCGGGAAGGTGAAGTGAATCGTCCTCTCGTCCTCGGGCACTTCGATGCGCTCGATCTTCTCCAGTTCCTTGATGCGGCTCTGCACCTGCTTGGCCTTGGTGGCCTGGTAGCGGAAGCGGCTGATGAAGGCCTCCAGTTGCTCGATGCGCTCGCGCTGATTGCGGTAGGCGGAGGCCAGCGAATCGCGCCGCTGATCCTTTTCACGCAGATACTTGTCGTAGTTTCCGCTGTAGAAGTGGACGCTCTTGTTCCAGATCTCCACGATCTTCTTCACCGTCACGTCGAGGAAGTAGCGGTCGTGCGAGATGAGGACGTAGGCATACGGATAGTTGGAGAGATAATCCTCCAGCCAGTTGCGCGTCTCCAGATCGAGGTGATTGGTGGGCTCGTCGAGCAGCAGCATGTTGGGCTTTTCCAGCAGCAGCTTGGCCAGCGAGATGCGCATCTGCCAGCCGCCGCTGAACTCCTCGGTCTGCCGCAGCCAGTCTTCTTTGGCAAATCCCAACCCGGTCAGCACGGTGCCCACTTGCGATTCCAGGCTGTAGCCGTCGCGGTGTAGGAACTCGCTCTGCACGCGGTGGAAGCGATCGCTCACCTGCTCGTACTCGGCGCCGGCCGGATCGATCTCGCTCATGCGATGGGTGAGCGATTCCAGCTCGCGCTCCATGGCGTGCACGTCGTCAAACACCGAGAGACATTCGGCAAAGACGGTGCGCCCGCGCAACTGCAGGCCGTCCTGCGGCAGGTAGCCGGCGCTGACGCCCTTGCCGCGCGTGATGTTGCCGTAGTCGAGCGACTCGATTTCGGCCAGCACCTTCAGGAGGGTGGATTTCCCCGTGCCGTTGCCGCCCACCAGGCCGACGCGGTCCTGCGGAGTGATCAACCAGTTCAAGTTTTCGAAGAGTAGTTTGTGGCCGAAGCGTTTCCCGGCGTCCGTAAGCTGAATCATTCAGAAGGTAACCACACCGTGCGTAATGCTCTTATTCTCTCACGGATGCGGGGAGCGTTCCGTTGGCGCGCTGCTGTGCCATCCGCAGGCGCAACTCGAGCGCGTTCTCGCTCTTGGCTTCGTCGATGCGGCCTTCGCCGCTCAGGCTCTCGGAGAGCACGGAGTGATACCCGACGCCGTCATAGCGCAGGCCGATTGCGGTGCGCGCATAGCGCTCCGCCTCGGTGAAATTCTTCGCGGCATTATCCATCAGGGCCAACTGATACGCGGCAGCAGCCCGCATGTTCGCGCGTGCTCCGGCCTGCACCGCCTGCCCCGGAGCCGGATCGGTCAACTGCATCACTTTCAGATATGCGGCCCGTGCCGCGTCCTTCTGGCTGTGGCCGGAGAGGATGCTGGCGCGCGCCATCCAGATGCTCAGAGAATCCGGATGGTCGCGCATCCCGTCATTCAGGACGCCAAGAGCATGCGGAATATCTCCGGCTTGGGTGTAAAGAAACGCCATCTGCACCTGCGCCTTGAGGTTCGAGGGCGAGACCTGCAGCACGCGTCCCCACAGCACCATATCGTCGTCCCAGTAGCCCGTCTCATGCCAGGTCAGGCCCGTCCACAGGGCCACCACGCACAGAGCCGCCGCCCACCGCGCTTTGGCTGGGAACTTTCCGAAATTCAAAATGGCCCACGCCAGCAGCGCGCAGAACGCATAGCCGGAGAGATAGAGGTAGCGATCGTGCTGCAGCACCATGGGAGCCACCATCACCGGTGGCGCCAGGTTGACCACGAACCAGAAGCCAAGAAAAGCAGCCACCGCCGAACGCTGCCGCCGCCACAGCCACCACGCCGCTAAAAGCAGGCCGGCCAGTGCGGTCGCGGGAAGATAGAAATTCCGCAGCGTGGGGTGATCGATGATCACCGGCGTGTACTCCACGGCCAGGCCCCACGGCATTGCCAAGTGCCGGAGATACCACCAGACCGCATAGGGCGCGGTCCAAAGATTGCTGAGTGTAAATGTTGGATGAATATATTCGGCGCTGGGGCCGGCCGGCTTGATGACCTGATGCCGGATCGCCATGTAGGCTGCCCACATCACCCCGTAAGGCAGCAAGGTCCGCAGCGTCTGCGCGGCGCGGCCCGCCAAGGGAGCCGCCTTCGGAAGGGTCAACCAGAGCCAGGCGGCAATGAGGACGGGGATGCACACCATCGTCTCTTTGGTGAACATGGCAGCCGCAAACAACGCCACGGAAGCGGCCCACCAACACCCAGCACTGCTTTGTTTTTCAAACCCTTCGCGCGACATCTCCTGCGACATCTCCCGCCACTTCAGAAACGCGATCAGCGAGGCGAAGAAAAACACCCCTCCCAGCCCGTCCACGTTGCTGCTGCCGATCCATGCAACGCTCTCCACCTTGGAGGGATGCAGGCCGAACAGCAGCGCCGTCAGCAGCGCCAGGCGCCCGTCGCTGAAGAGGCTCCGTCCGAAGACATAGGCTAGCGCCACCACGGCCAGGTGCAGGAAAATCGCCGTCAGATGAAGCCATCCCGGCGCACCGCCCGTCAATTTCGTCAGCAAAAATCCCCACAGCATCGCCAGCGGACGGTAGTAGACCGAGTGCGCGCCGGTGTTGGAGCCGAAGATGTCGTGGGTGAAAAATTTCGGAACGTCGCTCCATCCCCCGCTCCATGGGCTGATCAAGTTGTCGTCATAAACCGGGGCAAAGCCGATGGTGCGCACATAGAGTGCAAACAGCAGGGCCAGCGTAGCGCGAAACCACCAACCCTCGCCGCGCAGCGTGGCAATCCGCGAGATGCGGGAGTTGCTGGGCGAAGTCTCCGCTCCGGAGTTCGCCGCCGGCACTGCTTCCGGCTCACTTTCCGCGCGGGTTTGCATCAGCGTGGTCATTCCCGAAGTTTAGCGCAGCCACCGGCCCTGCCAGTCCGGAATCGCCTTCCGCACACCGCCACCGGGTTACCAAGGCTGCCGTACCGCGGCGTATCGGCTATAATAAACGCAGCATTGTTGAGTTTTCGTTTCCTCGCTTCCTAACCGAATCGTGCAACGGACTCGCGGCAGAAATCCCTCTGCCCCACACCTGTGCGCCGCCAGCACAGGCCGCCACTTTGATTCGCGAAACAATTCGCCATTCCCAAGAGAAGGATGAAACGGCTTGACCACCCAGATTCGCAACATCGCCATCATTGCCCACGTCGATCACGGAAAGACCACGCTAGTTGATTCCATGCTGCGCCAGAGCGGCATATTCCGCGCCAACCAGGAGCTGGTGGATCGCGTCATGGACTCCAACGATCTGGAACGCGAGCGCGGCATCACCATCCTCGCCAAGAACACCGCCGTGTTTTTCCACGACATGAAAATCAACATCGTGGATACACCCGGCCACAGCGATTTTGGCGGCGAGGTCGAGCGCGCGCTGAAGATGGTCGATGGCGTCATGCTGCTGGTGGATGCCAGCGAAGGCCCGCTGCCCCAGACGCGCTACGTGCTCTCCAAGGCCCTGGAAGCCCACCTGAAGCCCATCGTCGTCATCAACAAGATCGACCGTCCCGATGCGCGCTCGCAGGAAGTGCTCAACGAGGTCTATGACCTGTTCATCGATCTCGACGCCGAAGAGTCGCAGCTTGAGTTCCCCGTGCTCTACACCAATGGCAAACTGGGTACGGCAACCACCGACCTCGCGGTTCCCGGCACCGACCTGCAGCCGCTGTTTGAGGCCATCGTGCAGACCATTCCGCCGCCTGCGGGAGACCCCGCCGCAACGCTGCAGATCCTGGTCGCCAACCTCGATTACAGCGACTACCTCGGCCGCCTGGCCATCGCGCGTGTCTTCAACGGCACGCTGCGCACCGGAGAGGAAGTCGGCATCGCCAAGCTCAGCGGCGAGATCGAGAAGATCAAGATCACCAAGCTGTTCAGCTTCAACGGACTCAAGCGCACCGACAGCACCGAGACCGAACTGGGCGATATCGTCGCCATCGCCGGCGTCACCGGCATCACCATCGGCGAAACCATCACCAGCTTCGAAACCCCCGAGCCGCTGCCCCACATCGTGATCGACGAGCCCACCATCGCCATGCAGTTTGTGGTCAACACCTCGCCTTTCTGCGGACGCGAGGGCCAGTACGTCACCTCGCGCAACCTCGCCGAACGCTTTGAGAAGGAGTTGCTGACCAACGTCTCCATCCGCGTCGAGCAGACCGCGCCAGACACCTTCACCGTGATGGGCCGCGGCGAATTGCAGCTCGCCATCCTCATCGAAATGATGCGCCGCGAAGGCTTCGAAGTCGCCGTCGGCAAGCCGGAGATCGTCACCCGCACCATCAACGGCAAGCTGATGGAGCCCATCGAACTGCTTACCGTCGATATTCCGGAGGAGTACATCGGCGTGGTGATCGAAAAGCTCGGCCAGCGCAAGGCCGAGATGCGCAAGATGCACAATCACGGCTACGGCCGCGTGCGCATCGAGTTCAGCGTGCCCAGCCGCGGCCTCATCGGCCTGCGCAGCGAGATGCTGACCGAAACCCGCGGCACCATCGTGATGAACTCGCTGTTTGACGGCTACACCGAATGGCTCGGCGTTATTCCCCACCGCGCTGCCGGCGTGCTCATCTCCGACCGCAACGGGAGCACCACCACCTACGCCCTCAATAGCCTGCAGGAGCGCGGCGAACTGTTCGTCGGCCCCGGCGTCGAGGTCTATGAAGGCATGATCGTCGGCCAGCACTCGCGCGACAACGATCTGGACGTCAACGCCGTGCGCGAAAAGAAGCTGACCAACATGCGCGCCTCCACCTCCGATGAAGGCATCCGGTTGATTCCCTTCCGCACCCTCAACCTGGAGCAGAGCCTGGAGTTCATCGCCGACGACGAACTGGTGGAAGTCACCCCCAAGTCGCTCCGCCTGCGCAAGAAGATTCTGCAGGCCAACCGCCGTCCCCGCAAGGGCACCGAACCGGTCGCCTCGCAGGTCTAGTTGCAGGTTCCGCGAACCGCAAAAGTCCCTCGGCAACGGGGGACTTTTCGTTTTGGACTGTGTCCGCAGCGAAAGGATTGGTGGGGAAAATTTGCGTCTGAATAATGGCAGCGCTTCATCTGCCGTCAGCAGGAGACGGCACCTGTGATCCAGCGCTGCAAAACGGTCCGCGCAGTGGCCTTCGCTCTGCTCGTGCTGGCTGCGGCCCGCCGCCCAAGCGCAGCAGCCGCTCTCGCCCGCGCTACAGGCCGCCGTCGGGCAGTGGCAGGCGATCAGCGACAAGGGCAAGCCCAACGGCCACGTGGAGACCTACCTGGTCGATGGCAAGCTGCTTGGCAAGGTCACGCAGCTTCGCCCTGGAGCTTCACCCGGCGAATTGTGCACCAAATGCACGGGCGATCTCAAGAACCAGCCCATTCTCGGCCTGGTCGTCATCCGCAACTTCCAGCCGGACGGCGAAGCCTGGGCCGGAGGGACAGTGGTCGATCCCGACAACGGCAAGGAATACAAGGGTAAGATCTGGACTACGGGACACGATCAGCTGCATCATGCGCGGCTTTATCGGCATCTCGCTGTTTGGGCGTAGCCAGACCTGGACCCGCCTGCCCTAGCGTTTCGACGCAGTCCACGGCGCCGGCCTCATGCCACTCTCTTTTTTGGAGGCGACTGCGCACGCTTCTTCCGCAGCGGTCGCGGCGGTTTTCAATCAGAATCCACACGATATAGAACACCACCACGAGATTGCCGTTAAGCAGCGCAAACCGTATCCAATGGGGATGCCGGATCGCGCCAACTACCTCAAACGGCACGTAGATAGCACCTGAAATCACGGCGAACCATTCGGCCCAGTGCAGTTCGTTCCACAGCCCGTAGGCCTCCACAAAGCGGCACGTCGCATACGCCAGCCCCACCCCACCGCAGTCCAGATGCCGCGTCCGGTTGTCCGGTCGGCCAGATCGTAAAACCAGTCGGCAACCCGCGAATCGGGATTGAGCCGCAGGAAGTCGGTCAGGTGGTCCACTACACTGTCGAGGTCCTTGTGCAGCAATGACAGCAGGACCACGCACAGCGCGATGACCGCTGCGCCCTTGATTGCCTCTACGGCCGCAACTGTCCGCAGGCCAAATTTATGGTGATGCTTCCCCATTCGCTGCACTTCACCAGGACACTTGGGAATTACAGTACCGAGTCCAATCTACACGAGCGCGCCGCCGTCGGCACGCGGAATGCACCGCCTGGCAGGGTGGCTGCCTGCACCGTGGTCCTACGTCGCACGTCTAAAAGATTTTTTCGCTATCATTCGGAAGCAGCCTCTTTTTCCGGCTCCCGTTCCCTGCGGACGGCGCCGTTAGTACCGGAAGCGGTCTGCCACCCACTCGAACGCGCCGGGTCCCGGCTCCGGCTTGAACAGGCCGGGAGGTACTGATGAAGGTTCATACCAGGTTTCTGCTCTCGGCGTTCGCGCCCCAGCACTTCCCTCCCGCAGGGTTGCCGGAGGTGGCGTTTCTGGGTCGCTCCAATGTCGGCAAGTCCAGCCTCATCAATTCGCTGGTCGGCGCCAAGGTGGCCAAAACCAGCAACACGCCCGGACGCACCCAGGCCATCAACTTCTTCGAGATTCGCTGGCCCGGCCGTCCCCGTCCCGAGCTGGTCTTTGCCGACCTGCCCGGCTATGGCTATGCCCGCGTTCCAAAGGCGATAACCCGCACTTGGCCCCAGTTCATCGAACCCTATCTCGCCGAACGCTCAACTCTAGTGCTCTGCCTCTGCCTGGTGGACGCCAACATCCCGCCCCAGCCCTCTGACTCGCAGATGATCGACTACCTGCGCCAGAACCATCGCCCGCTGCTGGTGGTGGCCACCAAGGCGGACCGCGTCGGCAACCGCCTGCAAGGCTCCCTCAACGCACTACAGCGCGCGCATGACGTGGATTCCGTACTCCCCTATTCGGCCAAGACCGGCTTGGGACAGGACGAACTCTGGAAGCGCCTGCGGACCGCCACCGCCGAGGCCAGCTCAGGCGGCGAGAGCGTCTGACGGCCGGGATGGGATTTCTGGAATCGGCCGCCAATCCCGCGCCGGGAGCGAGCCTTGCCATATCGCAGCTTGGGAACCCGTAATTTCTTGTTTATGCAATGATCACAAAATAAACAAGTTATTAGGTTCGCAACATTTCGTTACCGTCCCGGAGCCAGTACTTTACTGGAAACACTCCAGATTTCGTAGTATGATGACTTGTCATTGTGACTCGTAAATCCTTGCTAGACGGGCTGGGTTTAGCGGGAGGGTGCGAAGCGCGGAGAATTTATCCAATGCTGTAAACAGGCCGGCGATTTTCTTCGAGCCTGACTTAATAAACAAACCTGGCGTTCATCTAAAACACGTTCTGCGGACTGGAGTTCCACACAGAATCCACTTGCACGTCTGAACTCCGTAGCAGACCAATAAGGACAATCCCATGGCAAAACGACGCGGAAATCCCAACTGGGGCAAGCCGGAACCAATCGGCCCCGTGACTCCCACTATCACCGAGTTTGAACAGGTCGTCCGTGAATTCAAGTTGACCCCGGATCAGTACCTCCGTTCCACCCGTCTCCGTGAGTGGGCACGCCGCAACAAAAACTCCAAGTACATTCCTGAGCCGCTTCTGGAAGCCTGGGGCTTTGAAATCGAATCCACTCTGTAATCGCTGACCTTCGCGAGATTCCCTCAAAAGGCCGCCATATCCTGGCGGCCTTTTTCATCGAGCGCCCGCGGCCGGAGCGGCATCCTTTGCCGCGTACCCGGCTGCGTAGCTCCAATCTGGGGGATCATCCCGCCGCCATCTACCAGACGCGGCAAGCCGGCTCGGCCACCATCGGCTGCCCCGCCTTGCAGCCGAACGCCTTGGCAAACTCCGCCTGGTTGCTCAGCACGGATATTCACCCGGTAGCGGTCCAGCGAGTGCGGATCGGTCGTGATCTGCATCCGCTCCACATCCGGACGCGCACTCTCGCACCAGCTGAATGCATAGCTGGCGTAGAAGCGCTGGCGCGCAGTCAGGCCATCTTCCTCCGGCGCATCCAGCGACTTGCCGCGCGCCTTGTACAGGTTCTCCAGCGCCATCATGGCCAGGTGGATGCCGCCGTTGTCGGCCGTATCCTCGCCCTGGGTCAGCTTGCCGTTGGTCTTCACCCCGGCGCCCAGCTCCGGAACCGGCGTGGGTGTATTCGGCGGCCAGGCAGTCGCCGCGCTCCTCGTAGGCCTTGGCGTCGGCCGCGGTCCACCAGTCGCGCAGGTTGCCCTTGGCGTCGAACTTGCGCCCCTGGTCGTCAAAGCCGTGCGTCATCTCATGACCGATGGTCGCGCCGATCGCGCCGTAGTTCGCCGCATCGCTCTGCGTGGCGCTGAAGAACGGGAGCTGCAGAATGCCCGCCGGGAAGTTGATGGTGTTGTTCTGCGGATCGTTGTAGGCGTTGATGGTCGGCGGCGTCATCCCCCACTCCATCTTGTCCACCGGCTTGTTGATCTTGTTCAGCTCGCGGTGCACCTCGAAGGCATTGGCCGCCTCCGCGTTGGCCATGATAGTTATCCGGCACAATCTTCACCGAAGAGTAGTCGCGCCACTTGTCCGGATAGCCGATCTTCTGAATCATCGCGTCCAGCTTTTCGATCGCCTGCTTCTTGGTCGCCTCGGTCATCCAGTCCACCTCGCCGATGTCCTGCTTCAGCGCGCTGCGCGAATGCCGTTCGTCAGCTCCACGGCCTTGGCCTTGCTCTCCGGCGGGAAGGCGATCTTCACGTACTCCTGCCCCAGCGCCTCGCCCAGGCGCGCGTCGGCCGAGGCGACGCAGCGCCGCCACTGCGGCAGCATCTTCGGAGTTCCCTGCAAGCGCGGTGCCGAAGAAATCGAAGTTCGCCTGCTCCAGCTCCGGAGTCGTCTTGTTCGCCGCCGACTTGATCGTCCACCAGCGCAGATAGCTCTTCAGCTCATCGAGCGATCTGCGTCTTGATCTGCTCATCCAGCGCCGGAAGAAACTCCAGCGTGGTCACAATGTAGAACGGCGGCACCGGCGCGCCGCTCACCTTCAGGTATTCGTCCACGTTGAAGTCGGGCAGCGCCGCCTTGATCTGCGCCAGCGACTGCTTGTGATAGGTCTTCACCGGGTCGCGGCGGTCCACGGCGTTCATCTGCGCCTTGGCCAGCGCGCTCTCGATCTCAAACACCGCGGCGGCTTCCTTGGCCGCTTGCTCCGGCGTGATCTCCCGCCAGCCCGAACATGCGCACCAGGTGCTTCTTGTACTCCTCGCGAATCTTCTTCGAATGCTTCGTCGTCCTTCAGGTAGTAGTCGCGCGAAGGCAGCGACAGTCCGCCCTGGTCAAAGCCGGCGACCACCTTCGAGGAGTCCTCCAGATCCTGCGTCGGCCCAAAGCCGAACAGTGGCGTGCTCGTCTGGTTGTCGTCGCCCTCCAAGGCCGGCGCAATTCCGCCGTGCAGATGCGCCAGCACCTCGGCCAGTCTCCTGCTTGTTCTTCATCGCGTCCACCGGCTTCAGCGCCTCGGCCAGCCACTGCTTGCCCTTGGCGGCGCGCTCGTCCAGATTCATGCAGCTCTTCCAGTAGTCGCCCACCTGCTGCTCGGTTCCCTTGGCCGCGGGATCTGCCGCAGCCTTTTCCATCGCCTCGCGCAGAATCGTCTGGTTCCACAGATAGAGCGGCGTCCAGGTTCCCAACCGATGACATATCGCTGGGAATCGGATGCGCCGCCTTCCACTTCGAGCAGCTGTAGGCGTAGAAATCCACGCAGGGGTCCTTCGATTTGTCCAGCATCGACGCGTCGAAGCGGTCCAGCTGCGGCAGCGCAGCTGTCTGCGGCTTACCCTGCGCGGCGCATTGTGAACCCCAAGGCGAAACCAAGCGCTGGCAGCCAACAGCACCAGCCATCCCATCCGGCCAATTTTGTTCTGCATGAGCACTCCCGTTCGACTCCAGACTTTCTACGCGCATCTTCCTTGCACAACCAGCCGATTCTACTCCGCAATCCGCACAGCCCGCGCTCACCAGCCAGCCCGTCATCGCGGCCGCAGATGCTAGAATCCGGAATGTATGAGTCCACATCCGCCGTTCTGTGAAGTCCCCGCCGCGCTGGAAGAGATGCGCGCCGGACGCATGGTCGTTGTCGTCGATGACGAAGACCGCGAAAACGAAGGCGACCTCACCATGGCCGCCGAAAAAGTCACCCCCGAGGCCATCAACTTCATGGCCCGCTTCGGACGCGGACTGATCTGCCTCTCGCTCACCGAGGAGCGCTGCGACTACCTGCGCCTGGCGCCCGATGACCAACGCCAACGAGTCGCCCTTCGGCACCGCCTTCACCGAATCCATCGAAGCCCGCGAGGGCGTCACCACCGGCATCAGCGCCGCCGACCGCGCCCGCACCATCCAGGTCGCCGTCGATCCCGCCTCGCGCCCCTCCGACCTGGTGCGCCCCGGCCACATCTTTCCCCTGCGCGCCCGCAAAGGCGGCGTGCTCGTCCGCGCCGGGCAAACCGAAGCCAGCGTCGATCTGGCCCGCATGGCCGGACTCAACCCCTCCGGCGTCATCTGCGAAATCATGAGCGACGACGGCACCATGGCGCGCGTGCCCGAACTCACCGACTTCTGCCGCCAGCACAACCTCAAGATGATCACCACCGCCGAGATCATCCGCTACCGCATGGCCAACGAGCGCCTGGTCGAGCGCCAGGGCGAAGCCATCGTCCCCACCCGCTACGGCGAATTCCGCATGATCGCCTACCGCTCGGCACTCGACGGCCACTCCCACGTCGCCCTGGTGCGCGGCGACATTGGCTCGCCGATGTTGTCCAATGACGATGCGCCGACGCGCCGCCGCGCTGGTCCGCATGCACACCCACTGCCTGCTCGGCGACGTCTTCGGCGCCACCTGGTGCGAGTGCGGCAGCGTGCTCGACCAGTCCCTGCGCCGCATCGCCGAAGAGGGCCGCGGCGCCGTCATCTACCTGCACCAAACCTCGCTCGGCTTCACCGTCGAGCAGCTCAAGGGCAAGCCGACCCTGCAGTTCCACAAGGACCACGCTCTGCCCACGCTGCCGGAAAACCAGCGCACCCGCCAGCGCGACATCGGCATCGGCGCCCAGATCCTCGCCGACCTCAAACTGCGCCGCATCCGCCTGCTCACCAATCATCCCCGCCGCGTCGCCGCCCTGGAAGGCTTCGACATCGAGATCGTCGAGCACATCCCGGTGCGGAGTCCTGCGGCAGTGAAATAAGGAAAAAGGCCACGGCAGCGCGCCGTGGCCCTTGCATTTTCATTCATGTGATCCCTACTGCTTCTTCACCCTCAAATCGTGCCCCGTCATCTCCTTCGGCTGCGGCACTCCCAGAACCCCCAGCATGGTCGGTGAAATGTCCTGCAGCGCGCCATCGGGACGCAGTGTGTACTGGCTTGCCGCCTCGCCAATGTAGATAAATGGCACCGGGTTGGTGGTGTGCGCCGTAAACGGACCGCCGGTCACCGGATCGATCATCTCCTCGGCATTGCCGTGGTCGGCGGTCACCAGCATCACGCCGCCGCTGCGCTTCACCGCCGCATAAATATCTCCCAGGCAGGCGTCCACGGTTTCCACGGCCTTTACCGTCGGCTCGATCTTGCCCGAGTGTCCCACCATGTCGGCGTTGGCAAAGTTCACCACCATCACGTCGAAGGTGTTGTCCCTGATCTGCTTCACCACATTGGCTGTAATCTCGGCCGCGCTCATCTCCGGCCGCAGGTCGTAGGTGGCTACCTGAGGAGACTGCACCAGCAAGCGGTCTTCGCCCGGAAACGGCTTTTCCACGCCGCCGTTGAAAAAGAACGTGACGTGCGCGTACTTCTCCGTCTCGGCCACCCGCAGGTTGCGCATATTCTGCGCGGCCATCACGTTGGCCAGAATATTGTGCAGCCGCTCCGGCGGAATCACCGTGGGCAGCTTGAAGCGCTGGTCGTACTCGGTCATGCAGAGGTAGTGCAGATTCTTGGGAACCTCGCGCACCGGAATCTCGGCTTCCAGTTTGTCCGCATCCGGCAGGTCGCGCCCGGCCGCGCTCGGTGATGCCGCTCGAGCGGGTCAGCACCTGGGTAATCTGCCGCGCGCGGTCGGCGCGGAAGTTGAAGTTGATGACCACGTCCTCGTCGCGAATGGTCGCCACCGGCTCGTGGTTCTCGTCCACGCACACAAACGGCATACGAACTCGTCGTACACTCCGCGGTTGTAGGAGTCCTTCACCATCTGCACCGGATCGGTGGTCGAGCCGGCCTCGGCCTTGCCGCGCACCATGGCGTCAAAGGCCTTGCGCTCGCGCTCCCACTTCTTGTCGCGGTCCATGCGCATAGTAGCGGCCGCCCACCGTGGCAATTTTGCCGATGCCGTACTCGCGCATCTTCTGCTGCAGCTTTTCCAGATAGCCCGCGCCGGAGTCCGGCGGCGTATCGCGCCCGTCGAGGAAGGCATGCACAAAAGCGCGCTCCACGCCGTTCGCTTGGCCATCCGCAGCAGCGCGTAGAGATGGTTCTCATGCGAGTGCACGCCGCCGTCGCTGAGCAGCCCAATGAAGTGCAGGCGCCGCCCGTTCTTCTGCGCCTCCGTCATCGCCTGCACCAGCAGCGGATGCTTGAACAACTCGCCGTTTTCGATCATCAGGTCCAGCCGCGTGATGTCCATGTACACCACGCGTCCGGCGCCGATGTTCAGGTGCCCTACTTCGCTGTTGCCCATCTGCCCGGTCGGGAAGCCCCACAAAGCGCCCGCTGGTGTGCACCAGGGTGTTGGGAAACTCGCGCAGCAGCTTGTCATAGGCGGGCGTGCGCGCCAGCGAGATCGCGTTCGACTTCGAGGGTGGAGCATAACCCCAGCCATCCAGGATGATAAGAACCACCGGTTTCGGTCGCGCCATGTATTTCCCAAACTCCCGCGTCTTGCGCCTGCCGGCGCGCTACTTGGACGTACCGTCCGTCGTCTTGCCCGTCGTCTTCGATGTGTCGCCGTCCGCCTTGGAATGCGGCGTCTCCGGCGGCTTCTGTGAATCCACTTCGCTCTCAAAAGCCTGCAGCTTGCGCTCCAGCTCTTCGCTATAGGCCTGCAGCTTCTTCTGCACCAGCTGCCCGCCCTGCTCGTTGGCCTGGCGAAGAATCACCGGCACCTTTTCCAGCAGCCGTTTTCCAGCCTCCGAGCTGTAGAAATCGATGCCCGCCTGCACGTCTCCGGCGCTCAGATTCTTCTGGTACACCGGAATGATTGCCTCGGAAATATCTTCAAAGGTGAACAGCGGCGTGCTGTCAAAAACCTCGTCCAGTTTCTTCAAGGTCGCCGCGTCCGCATCGGGATCTTTCTTCTCGAACGCAGCCCGTGCCGCGGCTTTCACCTTTTCCTGCGTGGAGCGCAGCGAAGCGTCCACGCTCTGCTGCACTCCCATGGCGCTCATCAGCTGCAGCACCTGCGCCCGCGACGGCGGCGTGGTGTCCAGGGTTACCGTCTGCGCCAGGGCCGCGCCGCACAGCACGCAACCCAGCCAGACCAGTACTCCCAACCGGCCAATCGTCAGGCTTCTCCTTGAACTTCCACGCCAAAGTCGCACCACGCTAGTCTTCTCCGCCTGCCGTCTCCAGCAGTTCGCCGCTGTAGTTGATCGCGCCAAAGCCCAGGAAATTCGCGCCCGAGCCCAGCTCCTCTTCGATCCGCAAAAGCTGGTTGTACTTGGCAATGCGGTCGGTGCGGCTGGCCGAGCCGGTCTTGATCTGGCCCACGCCGGTCGCCACCGCCAGGTCGGCGATAAAGGTGTCCTCGCTCTCGCCCGAGCGGTGCGACATCACGGCCGTGTAGCCGTTGCGCCGCGCCATCTCGATCGCCTCCAGCGTCTCGGTGATGGTTCCGATCTGGTTCAGCTTGATCAGAATCGAGTTGGCCACGCCGCTGTCGATGCCGCGCGCCAGCAACGCCGTGTTGGTCACAAACATGTCGTCGCCCACCAGCTGAATCTTGTTGCCCAGCTCATCGGTCAGAATCTTCCAGCCCTCCCAGTCGTTCTCCGCCAGGCCGTCTTCCAGCGACACGATGGGATACTGCCGCACCCAGTCGGCATAGAACTTCACCATCTCGGCAGGTGTCTTCGCCGACTTGTCGCTCTTCTTGAAGACGTACTTGCCGTTCTCGAAGAACTCGCTCGACGCCGGGTCCAGTGCGATCGCAATGTCCTGCCCCGGCCTGTATCCGGCCAGCGTGATCGCCTCCAGAATCACTTCCATGCGCTTCTTCGTTGGACTTCAGCGACGGCGCAAAGCCGCCCTCGTCGCCCACCGCCGTGCTGTAGCCGCGCTTCTTCAGCACGCCCTTCAGGGAGTGGAAAGTCTCAGCCCCCCAGCGCAGCGCCTCGGAAAACGAAGGCGCGCCCACCGGCATCGCCATGAATTCCTGGAAGTCCACGTTCGAATCCGCATGTGCGCCGCCGTTGATGATGTTCATCATGGGCACCGGCAGAATCACCGCGTTCACCCCGCCCAGGTAGCGGTAGAGCGGCAGGTCGTAATGGTCGGCCATGGCGCGCGCCGCCGCCATGCTCACCGCCAGAATCGCGTTGGCTCCCAGCTTTTCCTTGTTCTCGGTGCCGTCCAGTTCGATCATCTCGGCGTCCAGTTCGCTCTGGCGCGAGGCGTCCAGGCCCTCCAGGTGCGGCCCCATCACGTTGTTCACGTTGTCAACCGCCTTCAGCACGCCCTTGCCCAGGTAGCGCGACTTGTCGCCATCGCGCAGTTCCACCGCTTCATGCTCGCCCGTCGAGGCGCCGCTGGGAACAATCGCCCGCCCCTTGGCCCCGCTGCTCAGCGTGACTTCCGCCTCCACCGTGGGATTCCCGCGTGAATCGAGAACTTCCCGTGCATGTACCAGATCGATCTCGGTCATAGATTCCTCTTCACTTTATTTTGGTGAGATTAGCGCTTCGTTTTTGTAGGTAGAAGGTCGCCAAACGTAGAGAATTATATGCTACTCCGCAGCCTTGCACTCTCCCGGCCGGCGCACAATCGCCCGGCCCGCAATTTCACGCCGCCCGCCACCCCCCGTCGTAACCGCCTTGGTTCGGGCGCTTGCGCTGCCAACAGGGTTGCACTACGCTCCTCCAATGGGCGTTCTTTCTTTCGCCCAGGGAGTTGCCCCATGAACCGATTCCCCCGGCTGTTATGCCTCGCGCTGCTTGCCAGCACCACCGCTTTCGCTCAGACCGACACGCTCCCCTCCGACCCGGCGCTGGCCAACGATAACCAGCCGATGCAGACTCCACCGGTGGACGCGCAGACCGGCGTCCCCCAGCCGGAGCAGACGGCACCGGTCAGCGCTCAGCCCCGCCAGGTCTATGCCAAACCAGCCAAGCCCAGCGCCGCCGCGCCAACCACTCAGCACTCCGACGCTTATTATGAAATGGGACCGCGCCAAGCCGCCGCAGTCGAGCCGGACGCGTCCGCCTCGCAGCCCACGCTGCAGTCCCGCGCCAGCTCCGGGGAAACCATCCTGCCCACGGCGACCGTGCTACGCCTTAAACTGCTGAACCCCATCTCCACCGCCAGCGCGCGCCCCGGCGAGCGCTTCTTTGCCACCCTCACCCAGCCGGTGCAAGTCGATGGCCACGCCATCATTCCGGTGGGAACCAGCGTCACCTGCCAGATCAACGCCGCGCACCGCGCCAGCCGCTTCTCGCGCAAGCCGTCGCTGTCCATCAAGGCCCTCAGCCTGCATATGCCCAGCGGCGAGGTGCTCGATTTCACCGCCTCGGTCATCGATACGGCCACGCCCCACAAACTCGATGTCGATCAGGAGGGCCGCGTCCACGGCGCCGCCTTCAGTCCCATGGACAAGGTGGAGATGGGTTCGCTGGCCGGAGCCGGCCTCATCGCCGGAGCCGTCATCGCCGGACCGGAAGGCCTGTTCATCGGCACCGCCAGCGGAGCCGCACTGGCCGCCGGACACATCGTCATCAAGCGCCGCAACCTCACCATCCCCGCAGGAACCGAGTTGATCTTCGAACTCGACGGCCCCGCAACCATCAGCCACCCACAGATGGGTGGCTAGTATCGAAGCGGCAGCGAATACTCCAAACCGTAAACAGGCGCCTCATCTTAGAGGCGCCTGTTTCATCTCTTCTACAATTCGCTACTTCACCACTCCGCTCAGCGCATCGAAGAACTCCGGAAACGACACCGCAACCGCCTCCGCACCGTGAATAATGGTGTCGCCCTCGGCACGCAGCGCGGCCACGGCAAAGGCCATCGCGATGCGATGATCGTCGAAGCTCTCGACCTTGCCGCCGCGCAATTTCTGCCCGCCGGGAATCCTCATGCCGTCGGGGAACTCCTCCACCTCGGCGCCCATGGCGCGCAGGTTGTGAACCACGGCGGCAATGCGGTCGCTCTCCTTCACGCGCAGCTCGGCGGCATCGCGAATCTCCACCCCGTGCACGCTGTAGGGCGCGACGGCGGCGATGGCCGGCAGTTCGTCGATCAGCGCCGCACTCTGCGCCCCGCGAATCTCCCCGCCCTGGAAGATGCCGCCCTCGGCCTGCATGGTGCCCACCATCTCGCCGTACTGCTCCTCCACCTTGAGGAACTGGATCTTCACGCCCATGCCCGCGAGCACGTCCAGCACCACCGAGCGCGTCGGATTCAGCAGCACCGAATCCACCACCAGGTTCGAGCCCGGAAACAGCGCCGCCGCACAGAGGAAGAACGTAACCGACGACAGGTCTCCCGGCACATAAGTCTTCACCGCGTGCAGCTTCTGCCCGCCGCGCACGCTCACCCGGTTGCCGTCGCGCGTCACCTCGGCGCCGAATGCCCGCAGCGCCAGCTCAGTGTGGTCGCGGGTGCGCACCGGCTCAATCACCGTGGTCTCGCCCTCGGCAAACAGACCGGCCAGCAGCACGCAGCTCTTCACCTGCGCGCTGGCCACCGGCGGCTCATACTCCATCGCCTTCAGCTTCGCGCCATGAATCGTCAGCGGGGCGCAGCCATCGTGCGAATCGATCTTCGCGCCCATCTTCTGCAGCGGGTCGATCACCCTGCGCATGGGACGCTTGCTCAGCGACGCGTCGCCAATCATCACGCTGGTAAACGGCTGCGCCGCCACCACGCCGCTCAACATGCGCATGGTCGAGCCGCTGTTGCCGCAGTCCAGCTCGCGCTCGGGAGCCTGCAGCACGCCCGCAACGCCGTCCACTTCCACGTGGTTGCCCTTGCGCCGCACCCGCGCGCCCATGGCTTCCATGCATCGCCAGCGTGCTGGCGCAATCGGCCGAGGTGGAAAAGTTTTCAAACTCCGACGTGCCTTCGGCGATCCCTGCCAGCATGGCATAGCGATGCGAGACCGACTTGTCGCCCGCCGTCCGCACGCTGCCCTGAATCTGCTTTGCCGCCCTTACCCGTACATCCATATGTGTCTATCCTTATCTACGCCCGGCGGAGTTCGTGCGCCACCTCGGCTGGCCGCCCCACACAACCACTATAAATCCTGCACCCGTCCCGGCAGAAAAAGCGCGTCGCCTGGATGCTCACTTGCTTCTATAGATCAGCACAAGTAGCACAACAATGAATACAAGCACTGATGCCGGAATTGAAATATGTTTCGCAAAAGTGGGAATGTCAAGGCCGTTAGCAATCTGTTCCCCCGCGCGTTTTGTTGCGCTTTAAAAAAGCCATGCCAATGCAGCGATGAACGTAAAAACAAACGTCAGAATCGATGAGGCGAAGGCGAGCGTGATGGACCTAAAATAGGACGACGACATAGTGCACTACTTATCCTCCTCAACCTGTTCCGCGCTCGTTTAGCGCCCGTTGCGCTCCAGAAAGTCGCGCACCAGCCGTCCCACTTCCTCGGGCTGCTCGAAGGCGGCGAAGTGTCCGGCGCGGCGCACAATCTTCAGCTCCGCGCCGCGAATGCCCTTCGCCATCTTTTCCAGCTCGCTCACCGGGGCAGGCGCATCGTCCTCGCCGCCCAGTACCAGCGTGGGCACGCCGATCTCGGCCAGCGTCAGCGTGCTATCGGCTCGCTGAGCGATGCCGCGCTGCATTGCGGCCATCCCTGCCGCTCTCGCGTGTTCCATCGTCTGCCGCGCGCGCTCCACCACGTCCAGCCGCGAGCTCATCGTCACAGGCGCCAGCAGACGCGGCATCATCTGCTCAATTGCCCACGCCGGCCCCTGGAGCAATATCTCCTCTGCGTTGCGCAGCCGACCGGCGCGCGCCTCGTCGCTATCGAGGCTGGCCTTGGTGTCCATCAGCACCAGAGCCTTCACCCGTTCGCGCCAGCGCCGCCAGAACTCGAAGAGCACGTAGCCGCCCACCGAACAACCTACGAACACCGCGCGCCCGATCTTCAATTCATCGCAGAGGCGCAGCAAATCCGTGGCCAGTTTTTCCATCGTAGTGCTCCCGTCGCCCACGCCGGAGCGCCCCAGCCCGCGCAAATCCGGCATCACCAGACGGAAGCGCGACTCCAGGTGCTGCGCCAGCGGCAGCCAGTAGCGGTGGTCGCTGGGGTACGGATGCAGCAGCACCACATCCGGGCCGTCGCCCCTTATTTCATAGAAAAGGTCCACGTCATCGCTTCGCAGAATCATCCGCACATTTTAACCGCCGACGCCCATCCGTGCTCGCCTGCTACCCTATAATGAATCAGAGAAGGAGCGGGAATGCGCGTACTGATTACGGGCGGGGCCGGCTTCATCGGCTCGCACCTTGCGGATTCTCTGCTGCGCGAGGGCCACGAAGTTGCCGTCATCGACAACCTCTCCACCGGCTCGGAGGAGAACATTGCCCATCTCCTCGCCCACCCCGGCTTCACCTTTCATCGCGACACCATCTTCCACCTCGAACTGATTGCCTCGCTCATCTCCCGCTGCGACATCGTCTATCACCTGGCCGCCGCCGTCGGCGTCAAGCGCATCATCCAGGCGCCGGTGGAGACCATTGAAACCAACGTCGCCGGCAGCGAACTGGTGCTCCGCCTGGCCGCCCGCCACTCGCGCCGCATCGTGCTCGCCTCCACCTCCGAGGTTTACGGCAAGTCCACCCAGCTGCCATTTTTGGAAGATGGCGATCTCGTGCTGGGAGCCACCAGCCAGAGCCGCTGGAGCTACGCCTGTTCCAAGGCCATCGACGAATTCCTCGCCCTGGCCTGGCATCGCCAGAGCGGCCTGCCCGTCACCATCGTGAGGCTCTTCAATACCGTGGGCACGCGCCAGAGCAGCCGCTATGGCATGGTGCTGCCCACCTTCGCCGGCCAGGCACTGCTCGTCCAGCCCATCACCGTCTTCGGCAGCGGACGGCAATCGCGCTGCTTCACCCACGTAGCCGATATCGTCGAAGCCCTCATCGCAATCGCCCATCACGACGCCACCATCGGCGAAATCTACAACCTCGGCAGCACCGCGGAGATCACCATTCAACAGCTGGCGCAACGGGTGCTCGAAGCCACCGGCTCGCGCAGTCCCATCGTGCACGTCCCTTACGAGCAGGCCTACGCGCCGGGTTTTGAAGACATGCAGCGCCGCCTGCCCAGCATCGCCAAGGCCCATGCCGCCTTCGGCTTCCAGCCGCGTCGCAACCTGCGTCAGGTTCTGGACGAGGTGATTGCCGATCTGCGCGCACGCATCGAGCACAACGGCTGCGCCGAACTCGCGGCCGAGTCCCTCGCGGTGGATTCCACCGTGGATCGGTAACTCCCGGCGGAGTCCCGGCTATCTCTCCATCGCGCGCAGAAAGGCCTTCAGGCGCACCTTGTCCTGCGCCGCCAACACCGGAAGATAGAACTCGCTGAGGTGGGCGCGCACCGCGCTTGCGGCCCCGTGCGCGTCGCCCTTCTGGATAGCATCGACGATGGCGGCGTGCTGCCGCAAGGTTTCTTCGCGGCTCTGCTTCACCGGAGAGCGCAGGCTGTTCTCGATCAGGGAACGGATCGGCTCCTTCAGGGACTCAAACACCAGATGGAAGAGACGGTTTCCGCTGGCCGCGATCACCGCCTCGTGGAAGTTGGTGTCCAGCTCCGCAAACGGACGCAGTTCGGTGGTGGCCTGCATCTG
This sequence comes from uncultured Acidobacteriota bacterium, assembly GCA_963732315.1. Taxonomy (GTDB): domain Bacteria; phylum Acidobacteriota; class Terriglobia; order Terriglobales; family Acidobacteriaceae; genus TOLSYN. The sequence goes on along the minus strand of CAVSYY010000018.1, from coordinate 244,280 downwards.
CCACAGCGCCTCCTGCAGATCGGCGAGACGGCTTTTGGGCTGCGTGCTGGCCAGCGCGGCGGCCGCGGAATCGAGCACCACGCGCATCTCCAGCAACTCCAGCGAGGAGGTGCACCCGGCGTCCAGCAGGCTGTCGAAGACCCGCGTAATCCCAACGCTCGGAGTGCCCAGCACCTTGGGCCCTCCGGGATCGCCGTGCCGTACCGCGATCAATCCCATGCTCTCGGCCACCCTTAGCGCTTCGCGCACCGTGGGACGGCTGACCTGAAACTCGATCATCATGGCCCGCTCGGAGGGCAGACGCGAGCCCGGCGCCAGCTTTCCGCTGAGAATCAGGCGCTGCAGCTGCTCCACGATATGTTCGTGGGCACGCGTGGAGCGCACCCTGGCAAAGGAGGAAACCTCGGAGGCGGTCATGCCGCCATCCTAGCACAGGTCACACATAGTTGACTGGTCTTACCAGTTAGCCATATACTGCCTGCATGCGTGGGATGGCGATCTTGCTCGGCTTTCAATTGTGCGGTGTCTGCTTGCATGCGGCGGGGATTCCCATGCCGGGCACCGTGCTGGGATTGATCCTGTTCACCGCCGGCCTGTTCACCGGCCTCATCAAATTGCAGTGGGTGGAGAACACCGCCTCTCTCCTGCTGGAAAACATGCTGCTGTTCTTTGCTCCCATCATCGTCTTCTGCGGCGCCGCGCTGGCTCCGCTCAAGGGCGAGTGGATGGCCATCGCGGCGTCCATCCTGGTCAGTCTCTTGGCCGTCATGCTCACCACGGGACTGGTGACCCATCATCTGCTGGAGCCGGAGAATTGCGAGGATGAAGATGAATGAGATCGCCGCCAACCCGGTCTTCGGAGCCGCGCTCACCCTGGGCGTCTATGCGCTCGCCATGGCGGCGCACTCGCGCGTAAAGTGGGCGCATCCGCTGCTGACCACCTGCGGCGTTCTTTATCTTGTGCTTCGAGGTCTGCACATCCAGCCACAGCAATATCAGCTGGGCGGCAGCATGATCTCGTTCCTTCTGGGACCGGCCACCGTCGCGCTCGGCGTGCCCATGTACAAGCAGGCCAATCAGCTGAGGAAGTCGCTGCCCGTGCTCTCCGTGGGAGTGATCGCGGGCGCCGTGGTGGGCATGATTACCGCCGGCGTGACGGCCGCCTTGCTGGGCGCACCGCCACAGCTGGTGATGAGCGCTTTGCCGAAATCCGTTACAACGCCCATTGCCATCGAAGTCTCGCGGCAGTTGCACGGGGTCCCGGAGGTCTCCGCCTCCATGGCCATCATTGCTGGAATCGTCGGTAGCCTGATCGGTCCGTACCTGCTGCGCCGGGTGCGCGTCTCCAACCACATGGCGGTGGGCGCGGCCATGGGAACCTCGTCGCATGCGCTGGGAACGGCGCGGGTGCTGCGCGATTCCGAGTTGCAGGGCTCCACGGCTTCGCTGGCCATGGCCATGGCGGGCGTCGCCACCGCCCTGTTGGCCATGGCCGTCCCGTGGATCATGCGGCACATCCCCTCTCATCTATAACGGGTTGGCGGCAACTCTTAAAACGATTCGCTTCTGTTCCCAAATTAGATCAGCTTCAAAAGGAACTCTCTGTCCGATAGGACCTGTCCTTCGAGTGCGGCTTCACTGGTTACCTCTGCTCCATAAGTGATACATATCGAGCGTGGGGACCTCGTCGCATTTCAACCCTGTTACCTCCGTTCCACCGCCCCGGTCCGGCAGCGAAGAGGCCGGCTCCGGCATGCGCTATCTGGCGCGCCAGCCGATTCTGGACCGCGAGCAGAATACCCACGGCTACGAACTGCTGTTCCGCTCCGGACCGGAAAATCTCTTCTGCTCCGACGACCCCGACACCGCCACCTGTCACGCCATCGACTTTTCCCTGCTCTTCGGCTCCGCTGCGCTCACCAACGGCCACGTCGCCTTCGTCAACTGCACGCGTAACATCCTGGTGCGCGATGTCATCACCGTGCTGCCGCGCGATCAGGTCGTCATCGAGGTAGTGGAGAGCGTGCTTGCCGACCAGGAGGTTCTGGCGGCCTGCGAACGCCTGCATCGCGCCGGCTACCGCATTGCCCTGGATGACTACGTGCCCAACCCCAACACCGAGCGCCTGCTGCCCTACGCCGATCTTGTCAAGGTGGATGTTCTGGCGACCCATGTCGTCGGCCAGGCCGCCATCGCCGACCAGATGCGCCGCCGCGGCATCCGCCTGCTGGCCGAAAAAGTGGAAAGCCGCGAGCAATTTCATCTCTCGATGAGCATGGGTTATCAGTATTTCCAGGGATACTTTTTCTACCGGCCGGAGACCGTTACGATCAAGGACATTCCCTGCTCCCAACTCGCTTACGTGCAAATGCTGAGCCTCGCCCATCAGGACTACTTCGACGTGGACAAGCTGGAGCAGACCATTCTGCGCGAGCCGTCACTGTGCTACCGGCTGCTGCGCTATCTCAACTCGGCATCCTTCGGACTGTTCCCCATCCGCTCCATCCGCCACGCGCTGTCGTTAATGGGACAGCGCGAAATGCGCAAGTGGGTCTCGATCGTGGTGGCCATCTCGCTTTCCAGCGACCGCTCGGAGGAGCTGATTTACAGCACGCTGGTCCGCGCCCGCTGCTGCGAAGCGCTCGCCACCCTGTGCGGGGCCAACTCCAGCGGAGCTTTCCTCGTCGGAATCATGTCGCTGATGGATGCCATCCTCGAACGGCCCATGGAGATCGTGATCTCGCAGCTCCCGCTCACCGCCGAGTACAAGAACGCGCTCTGCGGCGGCACCAACGCATTGGGCGCTCTGTTGCGCCTGGCCATCTGCTGCGAGCGTGGCGCGCGGGAGGAGATCTCCGCCTACGCCTGCGAATGCGGAATCGAGGAAGCAGCCATCGTGGCAGTTCATCGCGACGCCAGCCGCTGGGCCGGAGAAATTCTGCAGGAAAACCGCAGGCACACCTAGCGCGATCGGCCGCCAGATGAATGCCCGGTGCTTGGATCTTTCCCGCGCGGCTCTTTGCCGGGTAGCGCCGCCGGATTTTCATGGGTGCGCTCGCGGAAGCGCGCGCTCATGCCGCCGGCCAGGGAAACCGCGGACTCGCCGAAGCGGTCGCGCAAAGCATCCACCGCCTGCATGGCCTGCCTGCGGCGCACATCCTGCCCGCCATCCAGCAGCTCCATCTGCGCGCTGCCGGACTCGAGCGCGCTGGTCTGCACGCCCAGCAGGCGTACGGCGCGCCCCTTCTGCCAGTGCGCGTCGAACAGGCCGCGCACAATCTCCAGCACCTCGGCGTCGAGTTGGGTAGCGCGCTCGAGGGTGCGGCCGCGCGTGAGCGTGGTGAAGTCGGAGTAGCGCAGCTTGATCTGCACCTTGCGCGCGTGCAGCTGATGTTCGCGCAGGCGGCGGCAGACCATCTCGGTGAGCCGGGCCAGCATGGAGGCGAGCGCCGCCGGATCGCGCTGGTCGCGGTTGAAGGTGTGCTCGTGGCTGATCGACCTGGGCTCGCCGCCTTCGCCGATCTCCTCGTCGTACCATCCGCCGGCGTCGCGCCCCTGCGCTTTTTCAATCAGCGCGGCAAGTCCGTCGCCGATGCTTTGGCCCACGGCGGCTTCGTTCAACGCGGCGAGATCGCCGAGGGTGCGCACGCCGTAGGTACGCAGGCGCTCTTCGGTGACCTTGCCCACGCCGGGCAGGCGGCGCACATCGAGAGGCGCGAGAAAGCTGGCTTCCATTCCGGGAAGCACCTGCAGCACGCCGTTGGGCTTGGCCTGGTCGCTGGCGACCTTGGCCACCACGCGCGCGCAGGCGATGCCCACCGAGCAGTTCAGTCCAGTTTGGCGCTTCATGGTTTCATGCAGTAAATCCGCGGCTTTCAGCGCGGGTCCGTGCAGCCGCGTGGTACCCGTCATGTCGAGATAGGCCTCGTCGATGGAGGCCATCTCGACCGCGGGGGTGAACTGCAGAAAAACATTCCGCGCCGCCGAGGAAGATTCACGGTAGCGTTCGGGATGGCCTTCGAGAAAGACCGCCTGCGGGCACAGCCGCCCGGCCTCGCGCAAGGGCATCCCGGAGTGCACGCCGAATTTGCGCGCCGCATAAGAGGCGGCGGCCACTACACCGCGCTCCGTGGCACGTCCGCCGACGACTACGGGCTTGCCCCGCAGCGCAGGATCGTAGAGCTCCTCCACCGAGACGAAAAACGCGTCCATATCGACATGGAAGTAGGTACGCAGCATAAAACGATTGTAAGCCTGGGGTGCGGAGGGTAAGGCTAAACATTGCGCGGAATGGCAATGGTTGGCAGAGCGAAGGTTACTGATTGAGCAATCGTTGCGCAAAATTGAAAAGCATTGCTCAAATGGTTATTTTTGAAAAACGATCATTGGCGCAATGGTGAATGGTTTACGGGTAGAACAACGGCAACTACAAATGCATGCAGGGGGAAGAATGTTGCTTCCCCACATTTGCGTCGAAAGGCACGACGCAAATATGGGCCACCCGGCGTTTGTTCCATCTCAAAATCAACAGCAGTTTCAGTTCGACGGCGCGGACTTGGTGCGGTGACCGTTGAGCAATTCGTCGGCAAGGGGGGTGGCGTGGTAGATGAGGCGGAGGGATTCGAGGATGGCGCGCGAGTCCACGGAGATGGCGCGGCCCTGGCGGTCGTCGTAGGCGAAATCCCAGGAGAGCGACTCGATGTTGCCGTCGAAGATGATGCCGACCACTTCGCCCTGGCGGTCCACGGTGGGTGAGCCGGAGTTGCCGCCGATGATGTCGGAGGTGTGCACGAAGTTCAGCGGAGTCTTGAGGTCGAGTTTGCTCTTGGCGTCCACCCAGCTCTTCGGCAACTCGAAGTCTCCGCGGTTGCCGTTGGCGGCGGCGTGCTGGAAGGCTCCGTCGATGGTGGTGTAGGGAGGGATGGGTTTGCCAGCTTCCTCGTATCCCTTGATGGTGCCGTAGCTGAGGCGCAGGGTAAAGGTGGCGTCGGGATAGCTGTGGGTGCCCTCGACGGAGAAGCGCGCCTTGGCGATGCGGGTGGAGTTGAGGCGGAGGACGGCATCGACCTGATCGTCATACTGGGTGCGCAGCTGGCGGGCGCGGGGATCGATGGCGCGCATGAGGACGAGGAGTGGATCGGTGCTGGCGGCGACGGCCGCGGCACCGCCTTCATAGAGTTGCTTGCGTACAGCGGGGTCGTCCAGCTTGCTGCCGTCGATGCAGGCCTTGGCGGCCTCGGCGGGAGTGCGGTTGCCGAGGGCGCGCTGCACGGTGGGATCGGAGGCGCCGAGTTGATCGCGCATCCCGGTGAGCGATTCGGTGAGGGTGGCAATCTCCAAGGAGCGATAGACGGGAACGGCGGAGAACAGCTGCTGCTCCAGCGAGGGCAGACGCGCCTCGGTGTACTCGCGCAGACGGTCTGGGTTGGGCTTCTGCTTTTCTGCGGTGACGCGGACCAGGGTTCGGGCATATTGCGCCATCTGGGAATTGAATCCGAGGGCGCGCTCGACGAAGGTGTAGGGAAGGAAGAGCTGGCGGCGGAGCGCGACGGCCTTGGCGATCTGGTCCCAGGCCGAGGCGTAGGCGGCGCGGAGTTTGGGATCGGCTTCGACGGCCGAGCGCAGCTTGCTTTGGGCGGCGGCTTTGGAGGCCATCAGGGTTTTGTCCTGCAGTCCGCGCAGGCGGCCCTGGTAGGCCTTCAGCGCGTTTTCGACGCCGAACAGATCGTCGCCGGCGACGCGGGCATGCTCGGCCGACTGCGCGGCATAATCGCGCAGCATGCGGTCGCGGCCGGTCAGCAGATCGGTGACGAAGGGTGTCTGCACCTGCCGGAGAAAGTCGAGCTCGGCCATGGTGAGCTGACGCTCCGTGCCGCCGGGATTGCCGGAGACGAAGACCAGGTCGCCGGCGCGGGTGCCGGTGGGCGACCAGACGAGATAGCTGGACAGGTGCGCCGGCGCGCCGTTTTCATAGACGCGGAAGAAGGCGCAGTCGAGATCGTAGCGCGGAAATTCGAAGTTGTCGCGGTCGCCGCCGAAGAAGGCCATCTGCGCCTCCGGGGCAAAGACCAGGCGGACGTCGGTGTACTTTTTGTATTGGTAGAGATTGTAGACACCGCCGCCGTAGAGGGTGACGACATCGCAGCGCAGGCTGGTTTGGGCGGCGCACTGCTTTTCAATGGCCGACATTTTCTGGCGCAGGGCCTGGGCGGCATCGGCATCGCTCATGCCGGGGGCGGCGGCGGACTGCACCTCGGCGGTGACGTCCTGAATTCCGACCAGCTGGTTCAGTTCGAGGTCGGGACACTGGCGCTCGGCGTCCTGGGTGGCGGCGTAGAAGCCGTTCTGGATGTAATCCACCTTGTCGGTGGAGAGCTGCTGCAGGCAGTCGCGGCCGACGTGATGATTGGTGAAGGTGAGGCCGTCCTGGGAGACGAACGAGCCGGAGCCTCCGTTGTTGAAGCGCACCGAGCCGAGGCGGAGGTGATCGAGCCAGGCACCGCTAACGGTGAAGTTGTACTGCTGCTTGAGCAGGTCCCTGGGCGGGTTGTTGAAGAGCCACATGCCCTCTTCGGCGGGGCAGAGCGCGGCCACGGTGCAGAGCAGGGCAAGAAGGGCGGGAATGCGGCGGATCATCTGTCGGTCCTGAGGCGGATCTTGAACTGGCTATGATAGCAGCAGGCGGGGCGAAGGATGGCGGCTGAAAATTATAAGGCGGGAGGTTGAGGATGGACTCTACTCCCGCCGCTGTGTTTAGCAAGTGTGGTTCACGATCCTGGTGAACCGCTGCGGTTTACTGGTTGCGGGCCGGGTTGGCGGCACTGGGGAATGGCGAGCCGAGTTCGCGCTGCTCCCCCCAGGAAGGCGCCATCTCGTCGCCGTGGCGTCCTAGCACCGGGTTGACCTCTTCAGGAAATTGCGAACCGAGATTGATCCGATTGCCTCGGCCAAACTGGTCGCCTTGGCCATCGTAGCCAGGTGAAATCTCCGCGGCGCCCTCATCGGAAGCCATGGAGGATGGCAGGTTGGCGTCGGCCGCCCAACCCTCTTGATGCTCGCCCTGCAGCGCGGTGTTGGCCTCCTGCGGGAACGGCAGCGGTTGATAGCTCTGGCCAAAGGCCAGGGTGGACACGAGCAGCACCAGAGCGAAAGCTCCCAGCAAATATTTCATGATCGGAACGCCTCCTGTTCAAAACATGAGATTGCGATTGGGGACGCGGGGATGCCTGAAAAAGAAATTCATATTCATCTACTACGTAAGAGGTAAGAGAGGTAAGGACGTACGTCGGCCAAAAAACCGGAGCAGCGCGAGGCTGCTCCGGTTTGGATTCGCATCAGCCGCATGGCGGCTCCGCACTGCGCCCCGGCTACTTGACGGCCTCGGTGTAGCTGGAGAGGACGTGCATGTAGTTGGCGCGCTGCAGCGCTTTAGGGTTGGGAACGTTTTTCTGGCTCATGCATCCCTGCATCTGGCGGACGCTCTGGTATTCGTGCTTGTCCATCCAGGATTCGAGCTGGTGGCGCAGGGGGCGCAGGTAGCCGATGCCGTACTGCAGCAGAGCCGAACAGAGCTGAGTGACGCGGGCTCCGGCCATCAGCGACTTGATCACGTCTTCGGCCACGTGGACGCCGCCGGTGATGGCAATGTCGGCCTGGATGTTGCCATAGAGCATGGCCGTCCAGAAGAGACGGACCAGCAGTTCGCTGCTGTTGGAGAGAGTGAGCGCCGGCCGCACCTCGAGCAGTTCGAGATCGAAGTCAGGCTGGTAGAAGCGGTTGAAGATGACCAGGCCTGCGGCTCCGGCCGCCTCCAAACGGCGGGCCATGTGGGCGAAGTTGCTGAAGTACGGGCCCACCTTGACCGAGACCGGGAGGGTGACGGTGTCGCGCACCTCGGTGACCAGACCGAGATAGCGCTTCTCGATGAGCTCGGCGTCCTCCCCGGCATCGGTGGGGATGAAGTAGATGTTCAGCTCGATGGCGTCGGCGCCGGCCTGCTGCATTTCGCGGGCATAGCTGACCCATCCGCCACGGGAGACGCCGTTGAGCGAGGCGATGACCGGAATGGAAAGCGCCTGCTTGGCCTGGGCGATGCGTTCGAGATAGCGATCCAGGCCAATGCCGAAGTTATCGAGATTGGGAAAGATGTTGGAGTTCTCGGCGCCGATCTCGGAGCTTTCCAGCAGAAAGCGGTCGAGTTCGTAGATCTCGCTGTTGATCTCCTCCTCGAAGAGCGAGCGGAGGACGATGGCGCCGGCGCCGGCGTCCTCCATCTGGCGCAGGTTGGAGAGATCGTTGCTTAGCGGTGAACCGCCAACCACCAGCGGATTGCGCAGCTTGAGTCCGAGATACTGCGTGGACAGATCGATCATTGCGGTTCTCCCTTGGTGGCGACCGCCGTAGTGGCGGCGGCAGCCGACGACGCCTGGGCCAGGGCTTCGTAGTGCTTCCAGCGCTCGATGGCATCGTTCTGGGCCGCATCGAGCAGCGCCTTGGCACCTTCCGGATCGCTCTGGCGAAGCATGGTGTAGCGGGTCTCGTTATAAATGTATTTGTCCAGTGAAACGCTGGGAGCACGGCTATCCAGCACCATGTTTGGATGCCCAGGAGCGGCTTCGGGGTTGTAGCGGAAGAGCGGCCAATGTCCGCTTTGTACCGCCAGCTTCTGCTGTTCGAGTCCGTTGGCCATTTCATAGCCGTGGGCGATGCAGTGGCTGTAGGCGAGGATGATGGACGGACCGTCGAAGGCTTCGGCTTCATTGAAGGCCTTGAGGGTCTGCAGGTCGCTGGCGCCCATGGCGATGCGGGCGACATAGACCGGGTAGCTCATGGCGATCAGGCCGAGATCCTTCTTGGGGCCTGCCTTGCCGCCGGCGGCGAACTTGGCGACCGCGCCGCGAGGAGTGGCCTTGGAGGCCTGGCCGCCGGTGTTGGAGTACACCTCGGTGTCCAGGACCAGGATGTTGACGTTGCGGCCGGAGGCCAGGACGTGGTCGAGGCCGCCGAAGCCGATGTCATAGGCCCAGCCGTCGCCGCCGACGATCCAGACCGACTTCTCCACCAGCATGTCGGCGATATGCAGCAGGGCGCGGGCGTGGGGCGTGTTGAGATTCAGCAGCTCATGCTTGAGCTGGCTGATGCGGGCGCGCTGGGCGGCGAGGGCGGCTTCGCCCTTCTCTGCCGGCGCCAGGATGGCCTTGACCAGCTCCTCGGGCAGCTGTCCAGCCAGAAGGATGAGCTGCTCGCGGGCGAAGTCGCGCTGCTTGTCGATGGCCAGACGGATACCCAGGCCGAACTCGGCGTTGTCCTCAAACAGGGAGTTGGACCAGGCTACGCCGCGTCCGTCCTTGTTGGAGGTGTAGGGAGTGGTGGGCAGGTTGCCGCCGTAGATCGACGAGCAGCCAGTGGCATTGGCGATGACCGCGCGGTCTCCGAAGAGCTGGGTGAGCAGCTTGATGTAGGGAGTTTCGCCGCAGCCGGCGCAGGCGCCGGAGAACTCGAAGAGCGACTGCAGCAGCTGCACGTCCTTGACGTGGTGCAGAGCCAACTGCTCGCGCGGCGCCTCGGGGAGCGAAAGGAAAAAGTCCCAGTTATCGGCTTCGCGCTGGCGAACCGGGGGCTGCGGGATCATGTTGATGGCGCGGTGCTTGGCCTCGCTCTTGGACTTGGACGGGCAGGCCTCGACGCAGAGAGCGCAGCCGGTGCAATCCTCGGGCGCGACCTGCAGGGTGAACTTCTGGCCGGAGAAGTTCTTCCACTTGGGGTCAGCCGATTTGAAGGCCTGGGGTGCGGCGGCCAGCAGATCGCTGGGGTAGACCTTGGCGCGGATGACCGCGTGGGGGCAGACCAGGACGCACTTGCCGCACTGGATGCAGAGCTCCTCATCCCATTCGGGGATCTGGAGGGCGATGCTGCGCTTCTCCCAGGCGGCGGTGCCGGTGGGATAGGTTCCATCGGCGGGGAGTTTGCTGACCGGAAGATCGTCTCCATCACCCAGGATCATGGGCGCCAGCACATCCTGCACGAAGGCGGGCGCGTAGGCGGAGACCGGCGGGCGGAGTTCGACGTGGCTGGTGCTCTTCGCAGGGACATCGACGCGATAGAGGTTGGCGAGGGTGGCATCGACGGCGGCGAAGTTCTTCTGCACCACCACGTCGCCGCGGCGGCCATAGGTCTTCTTGATGGCCTTCTTGATGGCGGCGATGGCCTCTTCCCGGGGCAGGACGCCGCTGATGGCGAAGAAGCAGGTCTGCATGACGGTGTTGATGCGCATGCCCATGCCGGATTCCTTGCCCACGGCGTAACCGTCGATGACGTAGAACTGCAGCTTCTTGCGGATGATCTCCTCCTGCACGGGGCGGGGCAGATGGTCCCAAACCTCGTCTTTGCCGAAGGGGCTGTTAAGCAGGAAGACGGCGCCGGGTTCGGCGTGGCGCAGCACGTCGATGCGCTCCAGGAAGTTGAACTGGTGGCAGGCGACGAAGTTGGCGCGGGTGATGAGATAGCAGGAACGGATCGGCTTGGGGCCGAAGCGCAGGTGCGAGGTGGTGATGGAGCCGGACTTCTTCGAGTCATAGACGAAGTAGCCCTGGGCGTAGTTGGCGGTGTCTTCGCCGATGATCTTGATGGAGTTCTTGTTGGCGCCCACGGTGCCGTCGGCTCCGAGTCCGTAGAAGAGGGCGCGGACGGTCTGCGGATCTTCGGTGGAGAACTCGGGGTCGTAGGAGAGCGAGGTGTGGGTCACATCGTCATGGATGCCGACGGTGAAGTGATTCTGGGGCACCGGCTTGGCGAGATTGTCGAAGACCGCCTTGATCATGGCGGGAGTGAATTCCTTGGACGAGAGGCCGTAGCGGCCGCCGACCAGGCGGGGCATGGTGGAGATTTTGCCGGCGGCGAGGCTTTCGGCCAGCGCGGTCAGAACCTCCTGGTAGAGCGGCTCACCGAGGGAGCCGGGCTCCTTGGTGCGGTCGAGAACGGCAATGCTGCGCACGGTGGCGGGCAACTCGGCGAGGAAGTGCTCGACCGAGAAAGGACGATAGAGGCGGACCTTGAGGATGCCGACGTTTTGTCCCTGGGCCTGCAAGGCTTCGACGGTCTCCTGGGCGGCGTCGCAGCCGGAGCCCATGAGGATGAGGACGCGCTCGGCATCGGGTGCGCCGACGTACTCGAAGAGCTTGTACTGGCGTCCGGTGAGGGCGGCAAAGCGGTTCATCTCGTTCTGCACGATGGTGGGCAGGGCGAGATAGAAGGGGTTGACGGTCTCACGGGCCTGGAAGTAGACGTCGGGGTTCTGCGCGGTGCCGCGCAGCACGGGACGGTCGGGCGAGAGCGAGCGCAGGCGGTGCTGGCTGACGCGCTCCAGCGAGATCATGGCGCGCATATCGTCTTCGGTGAGCTGCTCGACCTTGTCCACCTGGTGCGAGGTGCGGAAGCCGTCAAAGAAATGGACGAAGGGAACGCGCGACTCCAGGGTTGCGGCCTGGCTGATGAGCGCGGTGTCCATCACCTCCTGCACGTTGTTGGAGGCCAGCAGCGCCCAGCCGGTCTGGCGGACGGCCATGACGTCGGAGTGATCGCCGAAGATGGACAATCCCTGGGCGGCGATGGAGCGAGCCGCCACATGCATGACGCAGGAGGTCAGCTCGCCGGCGATCTTATACATATTGGGGATCATCAACAGCAGGCCCTGGGACGAGGTGAAGGTAGTGGCCAGGCAGCCGCCCTGCAGGGCGCCGTGCAGCGCTCCGGCGGCGCCGCCTTCGCTTTGCATTTCAATGACTTCGGGAACCGTTCCCCAGACGTTAGGTTTGCCTTCGGAGGACCACTGATCGCTGAACTCGCCCATCGGGGAAGATGGAGTAATGGGGTAGATGGCAATAACTTCGTTGGTCTTATGCGCGACGTAGGCGGCGGCTTCGTTGCCGTCCACGGTCACTTGAATTCGAGTCATGAACCGGGTCTCCAAATCTATATATAAGGGCGGGGCGAAGGTGGCCCCTGCGTCGTCGAAACGCCGTTCAGGGACAACGACACGTCTTTACCCCAGTCAGTCATTCGACTACGGCGATACCCCCTGAGGCTGTGACCTATCTCACAAGTTGACGATATTTTGCGGTTTGGTTACTCCGGCAGCTCGGGCATGAGCTGACGCAGGGCAAAACGGGGCGGAGGGAACGGGCGATGGTTGGGTAACGCTTCGCTGCCGGCCGCAGGCGCACGGCCGGCCGCAGGCGCTGGCCATTCGGGTACAATGTTGCTTTCCGGGCAACATTTGCATTGGGCTTTAATCCACGATTCGGGATCTGCCTTGATTACTCAGTGTGCCGCCATATTTGCGTTTGCGCTCCGGCCCAGTCCGGTGGTGCAGTTTCTCCAGAAGCAGACCAATCCGGCATTCAAGGGGCTTTACCAGGTCAACGGCTTCGACATGATGCTGCTGGTGCCGTATTTTATTGTGCTGGTGATTCTGGCGGCCTACGGATTCCATCGCTACCAGCTGGTGTGGATGTACTACCGGCATCGCAAGAACAAGACCACCACGCCGCAATCGACCTTCGCCGAGCTGCCGCGGGTGACCATCCAGCTGCCTATCTTTAATGAGCAGTTTGTGGTGGACCGGCTGGTGGAGTCGATCTGCAATCTGGATTATCCGCGCGAGTTGCTGGACATCCAGCTGCTGGACGACTCGACCGACGAGACGGTACAGGTGGCCTCCGAGGTGGTGGCCAAATATCGCGCGCTGGGGCACGACATTGTGCATGTCCACCGCACCGACCGCACCGGCTTTAAGGCGGGCGCGCTGGAACATGGGCTGCTGACCGCCAAGGGCGAGTACGTGGCCATCTTCGACGCCGACTTTACCCCGCCCAAAGATTGGCTGATGAAGGTGATCCACCACTTTGCCGAGCCGCACATCGGGATGGTGCAGACCCGGTGGACGCACATCAACCGGCACTACTCGTTTTTGACCGAGGTGGAGGCGATTCTGCTGGACGGGCACTTTGTGCTGGAGCACGGCGGACGCTCGCGCTCCGGGGTGTTCTTCAACTTCAACGGAACGGCAGGGATGTGGCGCATCCGGGCGATTGAGGAGGCGGGCGGCTGGCAGCACGACACGCTGACCGAAGACACCGACCTGAGCTATCGCTGCCAGCTGAAGGGCTGGAAATTCTTATACCTGCAGGACGTGGAGTGTCCGGCGGAGCTGCCGATTGAGATGACGGCGTTCAAGACGCAGCAGGTGCGCTGGGCCAAGGGACTGATCCAGTGCGCGATCAAGGACCTGCCGCGGCTGATGAAGTCGGAGGTGAGCCTGCGGGAAAAGATCGAGTCGTGGTATCACCTGACGGCCAACCTGAGCTATCCGCTGATGATCATTCTGAGTGTGCTGCTGATGCCGGCGATGATCATCCGGTTTTACCAGGGCTGGTTCCAGATGATGTACATCGACATCCCCCTGTTCCTGGCCTCGACGTTTTCCATTTCGAGCTTTTACCTGGTCTCGCAGAAGGAGCTGTTTCCTGGGCGCTGGTGGCGAACGTTTTTCTACCTGCCGTTTTTGATGGCCCTGGGGATTGGATTGACGATTACCAACTCGAAGGGCGTGATCGAGGCGCTGCTGGGGAAACAGTCGGCGTTTGCGCGGACTCCGAAATACAGCGTGCAGACCAAGGGCCAGAAGAGCTCGGCGGTGAAGGCGGCCAAGAAATACCGCAAGCGGCTGGGAATCATTCCGTGGATCGAGATGGCGGTGGGCACCTGCTTCGGCTTCATGGTATGGTACGCGATCACCAACGAGAACTATGTCACGGTTCCCTTCCTGATTCTGTTTGTGTATGGGTACTGGTACACGGGACTGATGTCCCTGCTGCAGGGAAGGTTCGACTTCTCCAGGCAGCACGATGCGAGCAATGAGGAAGAGCACATCAAGCCGTTTCCGGTTGGGGTGTAGAGGCATTACGCTCACCTGAGCAACGGCAAAGTCAACTACCCCACTCAAGCCAAAAGAAGGCTTGAATGGGGCACCCGCTCGAACAGGTCAGTTGCCGGCCCTGGCAGCCATGGCGAGACCATTGCTGGACTCCGACAGTTCGGCAGCCGGTGCCTGGCGGCCGGAACTATTCTCGACCGTTCTGCTCACGGTAAACCGCGCCCCGATTGCAATATCCATGCTGTATGCCAAGTCGTCGGCAGTCGGCTGGGGCCGGGCCGTCGTGACGGAACTGCTTGCAGCCATGCTCTTCAGGGCTGCGACGTGCTGCGGTCCGATGGCGACGTCGAGGCTGTGCGCCAGATCGTCCGGTGAGTTCGGGGACTGGTTGGCGGCGTTGCTCGCCAGCGAAAGCCAGCTCCGGTGCATTCCGACGCAGAATCCGACGGCGTGAGCCGCCGCCTTGAAAAGCCTGTCGACCGGCGCGAACCATGAAGTCTTCGTCTTGATATCCAGCGATGATTTCGCGTTCCCAATCGCCTGATCCATTGCGAGACTGCACCGTTGCTGGAAATCAGTAGTTGTGGCTGAGAGCGTAGCGTTCCCGGTGGGCATGGTTCTGTTATTCACGGCTCCTCCGTAGAGCTAAAGAGGGATAGGCATACCTGCCCGCTCACGTTCGTGCCAAGCGTTTGCGGGTGCAGTTTTTTGCGTTAACTCCATTGTAGATTACCGATGCAGCCGGAGGTTGTGACGGAGAGCACTCCGCACTCACATTTCAGCAGCACTCGCTTGAAGTATTTTCATACCACCTGTGGCGGCCCGGCACTTCCGGAAACTGACCCGCCACTCCGGTGGAGGGCTCGGTTTATACTCAGCATCCATGAAAATCCCTGCGCGGACTCTCTCGCTCCTTCTTGGTGTTTGCTTCTGCCTATGTCTTACGACGGTTGCGTCCGCGCTGGACCGGCAGCCGAATGCGGACTATCGTCTGCGGCGGGTGGCGCTGGCGAAGAAGCTGAACGGCGGAGTGGTGGTGCTGTTTGCGGCGACCGAGTCGGAGGGGCCGGAGGCGATTTACGGCTTCCGGCAGGACAATGATTTTTTCTATCTGACGGGCTGGGCCGAGCCGGGCGCGGCGGTGGTGATTGCCGCGGCGGCGGAGGCCAAGGACGGGATGGCGGCGCGTCCGTACACGGAGATTCTGTTTTTGCCGGCGCGCGACCGGACGCAGGAACGGTGGACGGGGGCGAAGCTGGGAGCGGACGATCCGCAGGCGGCGCAAGCGACGGGGTTTGACCAGGTGGCGCCGCTGGAGGAGATGCACGACCGGCTGCTGAAGCTGGTGCCGCAGACGCGGGCGGTTTATACGGCGCTGGCGGAGGCTCCGGAGACGACGCCTTCGACGGAGCCGCTGGAGTGGCTGAAGAGGAGCAACGCGTTTCCCTCCTACACGGTGTTTCTGGACGCAGGGGATGCGATTGCGGATTTGCGCAAGCACAAGGACGCGGGGGAGATCGAGCGCATACGGCACGCGACCGAAGCCTCGATGGCCGGGCAGCGGGCGGCGATGCAGGCCATGCGGCCAGGTCTGTACGAGTACCAGATTGCGGCGCTGATGCAGTACAAGTTTCAAGACGGTGGGTGCGAGCGTCCGGCGTATGCGCCGATTGTGGGCGCGGGGATCGATTCGACGGTGCTGCACTACTCGGAGAACTCGCGGCGGATCGAGGACGGCGACGTGGTGCTGATGGACGTGGCGGGCGAGTATGCCATGTATGCCAGCGACATTACGCGCACGGTTCCGGCCAACGGACACTTTACGGCGCGGCAGAGGGAGATCTACAACATTGTGCTGGGCGCGCAGCGGGCGGCGATGCAGGCCGTGGTGGCGGGCAAAACCACGCTGGGCGGCAACGGTCCGGATTCGCTGTACACGGTGGCGTATGAGTACATCAACAGTCACGGCAAAGACCTGCATGGCGGGCCGCTGGGGCAATACTTTATCCATGGCCTGGGACACCGGGTGGGACTGGAGGTACACGACGTGGGCAAAGGGCCGCTGCAGCCGGGCGACGTGTTTACCGTGGAGCCGGGGATTTACATTCCGGAGGAAAAGCTTGGGGTAAGAATTGAAGATATCGTAATGCTGGACGAGAAGGGCAAGCTGGTGAACCTGACCGCGGGGCTGCCGCATACCGCCGATGAGGTGGAGTCAGCGATGCGGAAGTGAGAGCCGCAGTTGCATGGCCTCGGCGTTCTGCTTTGACACAATCTAGAGCCGGCGCTTCAGATTTAACGCGGTATTCACCTTCCGAATTCCTCCTGGTGTTTTAGTGGTGAGCGCGCCCTTTTCACAGCCAACGGCGCCCCCCAGGAGGAAATCTCATGCGTAAGTTAGCCGCGGCCCTACTCGCCGGTAGCGTGATCCTAGCGTTGTCTCTCCCCTCGTTTGCAGGGCAGAGAGAAGAAGGTCGAAAAACAAAGCACGTGCTTCTGATCAGCGTGGACGGCCTGCACGCTTTGGATCTTGCCAACTATGTTGCAAGCCACCCGAATTCCACCCTCGCCGCTTTGAGCGGGCATGGAATTACCTATACGAACGCAGCGACTTCACAACCTTCGGACTCTTTCCCCGGATTGGCGTCTCTGGTGACCGGCGGCTCGCCGATCACGTCGGGCTTCTGGTACGACGTAACGTACAACCGCAAGCTCGCCGCGCCGTTAAGCGACAATCCCGCCACCATTGGGGCGGACGGCAATCCGGCCGGGCCGTGCACTCCCGGCGCGCAGGTCTGGTATGACGAGTCCGACGATTACGATCTCCGAGATCTCAACGGCGGCGGCGGCATCAACCCCGCCTATCTGCCGCGCGACCCCAGCACCGCTACCTGCGCGCCGGTGTATCCGCACCAGTATCTGCGGGTGAACACCATCTTCGAAGTGGTGAAGTGGAACGGCGGCACCACGGCCTGGACGGACAAGCATCCGTCGTATGAGTGGACCAACGGACCGAGCGGTAAGGGCGTGGACGATTTCTATGGACCGGAGATCAACTCGATTCCGGTGCCGCTGCCGGCGTTCCCGAGCATCCCGACCACCACGCCGTTCCCCACCTGCACGCCTGTGCCAGCGGTGGATACCGGCATCGATGACGGTTGGACAACCGACCTGAATAACATCAAGTGCTACGACGAGACCCACGTGCAGGCCGTGCTGAACCAGATTGACGGCTGGAACCACGACCACAGCCGCGCGGTTGGCGTGCCGACGCTGTTCGGAACCAACTTCCAGTCGGTAAGCGTAGGCGAGAAGCTGGCAGTCGCCGGATACAGCGACGTGCTGGGGACGCCTTCCGCGGGACTGGCGGGCGAGCTGGATTTCGTGGACGCGTCGCTGGGATTGATGGTGGCGGAATTGAAGAAGAAGGGAATCTACAACGACACGCTCATCATCGTCGGCGCCAAGCACGGACAGTCGCCGATCGATAGGACCAAGCACGTCGGCATCGGCGGCGGCCAGCCAACTACCCTGATCGGAACGCTGGCTCCAGGGGTGGAGGCATTCGACATCTCCGACGACGGCTCGCTGATCTGGCTGAATCCGATTGACCAGGGGCAGACCGCCGACCTCGCCACCCTGCTCAGCGATCCGACGAACCAGGAAACGCTTGGCATTCAGGAGATCTTTGCCGGGAACTCGCTGAAGGACAAGTGGAATGATCCCACGGTCGATGAGCGCACTCCTGACATCATCTTGAAGGTGAACACCGGGGTGATCTTCAGCGGCGGCTCGAAGATTGCCGAGCACGGCGGACTGAATGAGGATGACGTGCACGTGGCGTTGCTGGTTTCGCAGCCCAGCATGCAGGCTGCAAGCGTGCACACGGCGGTGAGCAACCAGCAGGTGGCTCCGACCATTGTGCAGGCGCTGGGATATGATCCCAACGAACTGCAGGCGGTGCGGAAGGAGCAGGTGCAGGTGCTGCCGTTCCTGTTTACCGAGCCGAGCGAACACTAGGCTGTAAGGAATCGAAAGCGGCAAGCCGTGAGATTCGGCTTGCCGCTTTTTTGCTGGCTAGAGATGAATCCAGTTCAGGCGGATGAGCGCCAGGGTGCTGAAGCCGACGATGGCCCACAGCACGATTCCCTGCAGGAGAGGACGGATACCAACCTGGCGCAAGGTTGGCATGGAGAGTCCGGTGCCGATGAGGTAGAGCGTGACGGTGAGTCCGATGACGCCGAGGTGCGCCAACATCGGGTAGAGGGCATGCAGGATGTGGACGTAGGAGTTGGCGATGGCGGCGAGGCAGAAGAACAGGATGAACCAGGGCCACTGAACGCGCGCCTTGCTCTTGGTGACGACGGCGGTCGCCAGCGAAAGTGGGACGATCCATAGGGCCCTTGCGAGTTTGACGGTAGTGCCGACGGCGAGCGCGATGGCTCCGAACTTGGCCGTGGCGCCGACGACCGAACTGGTGTCATGGATGGCCAGGGCCGACCACAGGCCGAACTGGGTCTGGGTGAGGTGCAAGGCAGAGCCGATGACGGGGAAGGCCAGCAGGGCGACGGAGTTGAGCACGAAGACGGTGCCCAGCGAGACGGCCATCTCTTCATCGGAGGCGTTGGAAATGGGGCCGACGGCGGCGATGGCGCTGCCTCCGCAGACCGCGGTGCCGGCCGAGATCAGAAACGCCGAGACCCGGCCGACGCCGATGAATCTGCCGAGCAGGACGCCAATGAGCATGACCGAGGTGATGCTGATGGCGGTGTAGAGGAAGCCGGAGCGTCCGACGCGCAGCACCTGGCTGAGGTTCATGCCGAAGCCCAGACCGACGACCGAGATCTGCAGCAGGAACTGCGACAGCTTTCTGGAATCGACGTGATAGGGATGCTCGAAAGTGAATCCGTAGGCGAGTCCGAGAGCAAGGGCAAGGGGCGGAGAGACCAAACCGCTGGCCGCCAGGATCAGTCCCAGGAAGAAAGTATTCTTTGGCATGCGAGCAGTGTTGCCCGGATGGCGGGCGAATATCCAATCACAAATACGAATGACGAATTAGGATTCCGGGAGGTGCCGCGGGTGTTGTGATGGCGGTCACGCGGCGGGCGACGGCGATTGCGTAGGATGGTTGCGCGGCGTGGAGGACTGGAGATGGAGAACTTCCGGCTGAAGGTGTTCCGCTCGGTATGCGAGCATTTGAGCTTCCGGCGCGCGGCCGAAGAGCTGCGCCTGAGCCAGCCGGCGGTGACGCAACAGATCAAGGCCCTGGAAGACGAGTTGAGCACGCGGCTGCTGGACCGCACCGGGGGGCGGGTGTCACTGACCGCAGCGGGCCGCATCGTGAAGAAGCGGGCGAGTGAAATTGCGGAGTTGGAAGCGGCTGCGCAGGAGGAACTGGCGTCGCTGAACGGGGACCACTCCGGACTGCTGCGCGCCGGGGCCTCCACCAGCATTGCCTACTATGTGCTGCCGCGGATGCTGGGATGCTTCCAGCGCGAGCATCCCCGGGTGAAGTTGCAGATCCGCAGCGGAAATACCGAAGAGGTGGTGGAGTGGCTGATCGAGGGGCGGATCGAAATCGGCCTGATCGAAGGCCCGTCGATGCGCAAGGATGTGCGGGTGGAAGCATTCATGGAAGACGAACTGGTGCTGCTCTATCCCGCGAATCACCCGTGGAAAAATCGAAAGTCGATCACGCTGGAAGACCTCAAGGGCGCGCCGATTGTGCTGCGCGAGCGGGGCTCGGGCACGCGGCGGGTGCTGGAGGCGGCGCTGGAAAAAGCGGGCGTGAAGGTGCGCGATCTGCAGGTGGTGATGGAACTGGATTCCAGCGAGGCGATCATTGCCAGCGTCGAGTCCGGCCTGGGAATCGGATTTGTGACGCGCGCGGCGATCATGCCGCGGCTGCCTTTGGGAAAAATCGCCACGGCCAGGGTCGATGGACTGCGCATCGCGCGAAAATTCGCATTGGTGTATCCCTCGGGCCCCAAGCCGGAGGGACTGGCCGGCATGTTCCGGCGCTTCACTCTGGAACATGCCGGCGACGCTTCGCGGTCCTAAGTCAGTGGAAGACGCGACCCGCGTGGGTTTGTAATTTTTCTCACCAATTCGGTAACCGATTGCAAAGAAATGGGCGGGGAGTGGACTCGGACGGCGCGCCCCGGCTCTGGTATGCTAGAGGCTTGTGAGCATTCGAGTTCTTTTTGTGGTGATGGCGTTATCGGGGGTAGCCCTGATCGGGGTGGCCTTCACCGTATTCGTTCGCGTGCGGGGGCAGTGGAAGTCGCAACGGGCTGGAATCGTCAGGCCGGAAGAAATGGCCGGTAAGAGCGGCGAGGAAAGCGTGCCGCCGGCGCCCCGCCGCTGACCGCCGCAGTAGGAAATTTGCACTTTTACAGGCGGGCCTTCGGGCCCCGGAAAAAAAGGTTATGAAGAGCAGCGATTCTGAAGCAGTTGAGATCAAGATTGCGCACAGTCCGGATTCGGATGACGCGTTCATGTTCTACGGCCTGGCCACCAACAAGGTTCGCGTGCCCGGCCTGAAGTTCACCCACGTACTTTGCGACATTGAGACGCTGAACCACCGGGCGATCGCGGAGGCCTACTTCGAGGTGACCGCGATCAGCTTCCATGCGTATCCGTATCTGCAGGACCGCTATGCGCTGATGCCGAGCGGCGGCAGCGTGGGCGACGGCTACGGGCCGATGATCGTTGCCTCCAAACAGTGCACGCCGGAAGAAGTGAAGAAGCTGAAGATCGCCATTCCGGGGACGCTGACGACCGCGGTGCTGGCACTCAAGCTGTTTGCTCCCGATGTGCAGACCGAGGTGGTGCCCTTCGACAAGATCATTCCCGCCATCCTGGAAGGCAAGTACGACGCCGGGTTGATCATCCACGAAGGCCAGCTTACCTTTGAGCGCAGCGGGTTGCACCGCATTGTGGACCTGGGCCGCTGGTGGCGCGAGCTGACCGGGTTGCCGCTGCCGCTGGGCGCCAACGCCATCCGCAAGGACCTGGGTGCGGCGACCATCGCCACGGTTTGCAAGGCGCTGCGCGACAGCATCCAGCACGGGCTGGACAACCGCGAACAGGCGCTGCAGTATGCCATGCAGTTTGCCCGCGACCTGGACGAGAAAGACGCCGACAAGTTTGTGGGCATGTATGTGAACGAACGCACCCTGGATTATGGGCCGGACGGCCGCGAAGCCGTGGCCAAGCTGCTCAACATGGGCCACGAACAAGGCATTATTCCGCAGAAGGTCAACCTGGAGTGGGTGAGCGAGACGGCGGCGGCGAACAAGGGGTAGCGTAAGACGCACGAATCGATTGGGTGGGAGAGCTCCGCTGAGATGCGGGGCTTTTCTTTTGGCTGATTACCCGTTGCAACGAACTATTTTTGGCTTCGCTACTTGATGGGCAGGTCCCAGGAAAATTTGGGGGCGATATCCACTGGGATGTCATGGCTGGATTCGAGCGCCGCGTGCAGCGCGGGCGGTGGCGTAGCGTAGCGGGCAAACCACTGCTCGGCCTGGGAGCGGTTGCCGCTGGACTTGATCTCCAGCAGCTCGCGGTTGAGCGCGGCGACGGCGGCGGGCAGGCGTTCGAAGTCGAGGGCGAAGACCACGCGCGCGGTGCCTCGGCTGAGGGTTCCGGCGTGCGGCACGATGGCCCCTTGCGCGAAGAGGTAGTTGAACTCCGCCAGCGCGGCGGAGGGCGGCGCGGGTTGGGCTTGTGCGGCATAGGGAAGCAGCGTGCGCAGCAGCTCCGCCAGATCGCAGGCGTAGAGTTCGTGCGCGCGCTCTTTGGGCAGCACGCCGTGATCGAGGAGCCAGGCGGTGGCGTACATTCCGGCGGCATCGGCCTTGGCCTGGTCCAGCGCGGGGAAGATGGGGCCGAAGACCGCGCGGTCGACAGGAGGTCCAATTTCGCGGCCGATCTGCTGCAGGACGATGGTGGTGAAGTAGCCGTTGGCAGTGGGCAGGCCGGATTGCGATGCGTCCATCAGTTTGTGCGCCAGGGGCGAAATGACGCGCGGGAAGCGGGCGTCGATGAGGTCGCGGAAAAAGATGATGCGGCTGCCCTGGCCGGAAGAAAAAGTGAATGCGGGCGTCTGGTAGCCGTGCAGCAGAGCCCCGGCGCGGAAGGGCGAATCGGCCAGTTCCAGCGTGGTAGGCGGGAGTGTCGGCTTGGCTGCGTCGGGCAGCGGAAGCGATTGCTGGAGCTGCGCGAGGTAGGGCTGCAGGAGCTCAAGCTGGCGGCTCTGTTCGTCTTTGCCGGGAGCGCTGCGAATGAAAATGGCCGCGCCGAAGGAGGTCTTGACGCCGAAGAGCGGATCGAGCGAGGGCTGGCAGGGCGCGAGGATCAGGTCGATGGTGGGCTGCTTGAGGGCGAGCCAAAGGCGGTCGCTGGCCTGGTAGTCGTCGCTGACGAGGGCGTCGGCACGGGCGCGCAGGAACTCCGCGAAGGCCGCATCGTCGCTTTGTGTGGAGGCCAGGGCGGCGGCATCGCGCAGGTCGTTGGCGGCCTCCAGCAGCTGGGTGCGAAAGAGCGTGCGATAGGGCAGGCCGACGAGATCGGCTCCCATGGGACGGACGAGGGTGTAGGGGCTGAAGAGCTCGGCGCGCGAGTCGGGATGGACCTGGACGTAGCTCTCGATGCTTTGGCGCGCGGCGTCGAGGGTTGCGCCGGGATTTTCGCCTTCGGAGTAGAAGCCGCGTCCGGCGGGAGATGGGGCGCCGTTGATGAAGCTGCGCCGGCCATCGAGCAGATCGTACTGGCCGCCGTTGATGGAGAGATAGCGCAGGATTTGCTGGTCGCGCGCGGCGCCGGAGCCTTTGAGTTGGGCAGCGAGAGTGACGGCGTAGGGATCGGTTTGCCGCCAGTAGATGGCATCGATCTGGCGCGCGGCTTCGACCAGCTTGCCGATCATTTTGATCTGGCGCGAAGTGAGGCCGCGGGAGCGGAACGGGATCTCCACGGCGGGCCAGCGCGCGATGCGGCTGGGGAGATCGGCAGGCAGCTTGAGATGCGCGCCGCTGGGCGCGGTGCCGCCGATGGGAAACTTTTTGGGTAGCGGGATGCGATGGGACTGTGCGAGAGCTGGTGCCGGGAGCAGTGCGAGAAAAACGGCGATGGGAAAAAGTGGCGAGCGCATCGTGAGCGGCATTTCCTTGAGCCCGATCGTAACGTCTGATTGTAACAACCAGAGCAGCCGCACCGGGTTGCGCCGCGAGAAGAGACTGATCCGATAAACTAATCCGGTATGGCCGCGATGGATGGACTACGAATGAATGCGCAGACGTTGATGATCGACGCCGACGACACGCTGTGGGAGAACAACATTTATTTTGAGCGCGCCATCGCGAGCTTTATCTCGTTTCTCAACCACCGGCACTATTCCGCCGAGGAGGTGCGGCACAAGCTGAACGAGGTGGAGCACGATTGCATTGCCACCCTGGGCTACGGATTGCACAGCTTTACGGCAGCGCTGGTGGAGACCTTCGAGCGGCTTTCGGTGGAACCGGTGACGCCGGGACTGCATGAGACGATCCACGGCATTGCGCGGGTGATTGCGGAGCAGCCGATTGAACTGCTGAAACACGTGGGGCCCACGCTGGAGGCTCTGCGCGAGCGCCACCGGTTGATGCTGGTGACCAAGGGCGATGTGGCCGAGCAGAGCGGCAAGGTGGAGCGCAGCGGGCTGAAGCCGTACTTCGAGGCCGTGGAAGTGGTGGCGGAGAAAAACGCGGCAAGCTACCGGGAGATCATCGCACGCTACGGGCTCGAGCCGGGGACGACGTGGATGGTGGGCAACAGTCCCAGGTCGGATATCAATCCGGCGCTTGAGGCGGGACTGAACGCGGTGTACATTCCGCACGCCGAGACGTGGATTCTGGAGCGCGCCGAGCTGTGCACGGCGACGCCTCCGCAGAGGCTGCTCCAGTTGGAGCGGTTTGGGCTGCTGAGCGAGGTGTTTTAAGAGTAAAGCCGATAGGGATGGAATGTGTTGCCTCCCACCTTAGCCGCGCAAAAGAGCTTCGCAGCCGGGTACGCGGCAACGGACGCCGCTCCGGCCGCGGGCGCTCGGCGTCGAAGGTGGGGCACCCGGCGTTTCCCTCAGCGGCTAAAGCCGGGTGGAACGAGCGTTTGTTGCGGCACGGCTGAAGCCGTGCCCTTTCAAAACCGATCTGTGAGACCGCCTCTCGTTCCTTCCTCCCGATTAATGAAGCGGTGGAATGTAGGGAATGGTTCGCGCGAAGAACCAGCAGAGGAAAAACACGATCGGGATGTGCACCATCATCTGCAGCACGCCGTAGCCTACGATATCCCTGGCCCTGAGTTTGAGAATGCCCAGCAGCGGCAGCATCCAGAATGGATTGATCAGGTTGGGCAGCGCCTCCGAGGCGTTGTAGATCTGCACTACCCATCCCAGATGTACTTGATGAAGATTGGCGGCCTGCAGAATGTAGGGCGCTTCGATGACCCACTTGCTTCCGCCCGAAGGCACGAAGACACCCAGCAGCGCCGAGTAGATGGCCACCAGCAGGGGAAAGGTCTGCTGGGTGCTGATTCGGACAAACAGGTGGGCGAGCCAGTCGGTCATTCCGGTGCCGGCGATCATGCCGAAGATGACCGCGTAGAACGGAAACTGAATGATGACGCCTCCGGTGGCGGGGATGCACTCTGCAACCGCATGCACAAAACGCTTGGGCCGCCAGTGCAGCAGCAGACCCACGGTAATGAACAGCAGGTTGTAGGTGTTCAGATCGAGCACGGCCAGCGCCCCCTGCGGCGAACTGCGGAAAAAGTCAGCCAGGTACCAGCCCAGGTAGGCCACCACAAACAGGGTCAGCAGCGGACTGTATTCCAGCCATTCGCCCGGCCGGGTGCGCGGCTCCAAAGCCCGGCCCGCCTCCTCGTACTCGATGCCGAAGTCGGCGGCGGTTTTGGCGTTCTCTGCCGACGGCGCTGAAAGGTAGGCGATCAGCACCGAGACCACGATCAGGATCAAGGCCGTGAGCAGGCTCTGGCGGAGGAAAATGGTTTGCCTTAGCGGGATCAAACCGCTGACGGCCAACAGGGTGGGCGGAACCGCGCCCTTGGTGGCCATCATCATGGCCGCCGAAGACGACAAGCCCAGCGCCCAGGTTGCGCCCAGTCCGAGGTAGGCCGCACCGCCCGCCGCACGATAATCCATGCCCTTGACGCGGCGGGCCATCTCACGCGCCAGCAGCCCGCTGAAGATGAGACTGAGGCCCCAGGAGACGAGCGAGGTCAGCATGGAGAACAGGGCGATCAAGGCCACCGCCGTGCGGCCGTTTTTGGGTATCTTCGCCAGCCATCGGATGAGGGCATAAACCGCCGGCGTGCTCGCCACCACGTAGCCGCCGATGATGATCATCACCATCTGCATGGTGAATGGCACCAGCGCCCAGAAACTTTTGCCTCCCGCGATGGCCAGTTTGCCGGCGGGCTGATGGATGAGCAGTCCGAAGAGAAAAACCACCACGACGCCGGCCAGGGCAAAAACCAGAGGATCGGGAAACCAGCGCTCGCTCCAGTTGGCCAGCGCCAGCCCGAAGCGCGCCAAGCCGGACTCCGCCGGACCGCCTGCCTTGATTTTGGGATTCGATGGACTCGGCTTCGAGTTCTGCATGGTGGCCTCCGCACGTGCAGCCGCTGTCTTCCGTGCAGCAACCCAGAAAGCAGGGTGCGAGTTTTCGGATGTACTTTGCTTGAGGTTAGGCTGCCCGGTCAACGTAAATCGACGGCGGCGCACCTTTAAAACGGAAGTTCCACAGCGGGGTCATGCCTCGGAGGATAGCTAGATCTCAGGATTGCAGATAGACATCGTCGCCCTGGATGACCAGTTCGAAGCGCTCGGCCGGGGCGCGTCCCGGCTCGGCGCAGCTGCCGTCGGAGAGATGAAACTCCCATCCGTGCCAGTAACAGACCAGCTTGCCATCGGCGATGCATCCGGCCGCAAGCGGCGCGCCGCGATGTGGGCAGGCATTGCCCAGGGCAGAGAAGACTCCCCCGAAGTTGGCAACGCAGACCGAGACGGAGCCGCAGGCAAAGGCGCGCAATTCGCCCTCGGGCGGAAGTTCTGAGACACTGGCTATGCGGGTGAGCGGGCTCACCTTCGCAACATAACACGATTCGTCATCCGAGGGATTTGCGATGCATGTTGCAGAACGGGCGGAGCGCGGCAGCGCGGTTGAGAAGCATCCGGTTTACCGCACGCTGACCATTGTGATTCCGGTGTACAACGAGCGCGGCACCGTGATGACGATGCTGGAAAAGGTTCTGCGGCAGGACACCGCACCACTGGCCAAGGAAGTGGTGGTGGTGGACGACGGCTCGATCGACGGCACGCGCGAGCTGCTGGAGAGCGCGGCGTGGGAGAACCTGTACCGGGAGCCGGACGACCGGGTGCAGCTGCTGACGCACGCGCGGAATCGCGGCAAGGGAGCCTGCCTGAAGAGCGCGCTGGCTGCGGCGCGGGGCGAACTGGTGCTGGTGCAGGACGCCGACCTGGAATACGATCCCGCCGATTATCCCGCGCTGCTGGAACCCATTTTGAGCGGCCGCGCTGACGCGGTCTTCGGCAACCGCTTCCACGGCGGAGCGCATCGCGTGCCGCGCTTTTACCGCTACCTGCTGAACCGCATGTTTACCGTGCTGTGCAACCTGCTGACCAGCATGGCGCTGAACGACGTGACCGCCTGCTACAAGGTTTTGCGGCGCGACCTGCTGGACGAATTGCAGCTGCAGAGCGACGGCTTCAGCATGGAAACCGAGCTGACGGTGAAGCTGGCGCGGACCCCGGCGCGCGTCTACGAGGTGCCCATCGTCTATTACGGTCGAACCTATGCGGAGGGCAAAAAGATCCGCTGGGTGGACGGGGTGACGGCGTTCTACCACCTGTTCCGGTACCGCTTTTTTTAGGGCAAATTGCCATGGTCCGTCGCTGCTGCCCACGGGCTCCGGCCCGTGCACTCTGCAATTCCAGAGCGCGTTGAAACCGATTCTCCCGCCATGCATCCCGTAAGAGAGGAGATCGCCATGCGGAGATATTTTTTGCTGAGCTCGATTCTTCTGGGGGCGGTGGTGGGGGCGGTGGCTCAGGCGGGCAGCGGCTCCAGCGGCGACAACCCACTCGTACTCCCTGACCCTAACCGGGTGATCGTTCAGGGCTGCCTCAGCGGAGAGGTCGGAGAGCTGACGCTGACCGACCCGACGGGGACCAGCTATCAGCTCACCGGGAACACGCAGAACATGTACGCGAACATTGGCCATAAGGTGCAGGTGACGGGAGAAAAGCCGTCGGGTGAGCCTGTGCCGGGCTCCATGGCCGCGAAGGCAGACACCAACACCGATACGCCGCCGTCGGTGTCCGTGATCTCGTTTGAGGATGTCTCGCCCAGCTGCACGCCGTAGTGGGCTCTGCATTTCCAGGGGTCGCGGTGCAACCCGCTTGCGGCGGCGCGCACCTCTAGGGCTGGAGGAATTACCATGAAGAAAAACCCCTTCTTGCTGGTTTCGATACTGCTGTTATCCGCTGCGTGGGCCATGGCGCAGAACGGCGCGGATAGAAACGACCAGACCTCCGGCGGACATGTCACTGTCGAGGGCTGTCTCAGCGAGGCCGGCGGAAACTTCACGCTCACCAGCCAGTCCGGGATGAGCTACCAACTCACCGGAAACACGGATCGGCTGCAAGACCATGTCGGACAAACCATAAGGGTGAAGGGATTCGGTACACCGGAAGCGGGTGCCGCTTCGCAAGCTCCCAACTCCATGAGCGAGGGCGCTGATGCAGCTGATGCAAATGCTCAGGCGCAGCAGGCTCAGCCTATGTTGTCCGTGAGGTCGTTCAAGCGCGTTTCGTCCAATTGCGGTGCGTCGGGAGGCGGCGGCTACTGAGTTGGGCCGATCTGGGTTTGCGCGCTCGACGGGCATGCGCTGCGCGTAGCGGAGGAATACATCATGGAGATGAGGAAATTGGTTGTGCTGGTCTCGGCGGTTGTGTTGGGCGCGGCGTGCACGATGGCGCAGTATGGCAGCGGCAGCTACGACAACCAGGGCGCGGCGCCGCGCCCTGACAACGGTAAGGTCAGTGTCCTGGGCTGTCTGGCCGAAGCGGGTGGAAACTTCACGCTGACCGACCGGTGGGGAACCGCTTATCAGCTCATTGGGAATACGGAGAAGCTGAGCGCCCACGTTGGCCAAACCATTCGGGCAACCGGAACCAGTAGTTTGGCTGAGCAAAATCCCGGCTCCATGAACCCCGGCGCAATGAGCGAAGATATGGAGACGCCGCCGACTTTGTCGGTAACGTCATTCCGGCACGTCTCGTCCCACTGCGGCGTGACGAAGGGAAGCAGCGGCAGTGGTTCCTACTGACTTGGGCGCGGTTGCTCGCTCAAGGCGAATGTGCGAAGCGGAGGAATAGCCATGAAGATGAAAACATTGGCCGTGCTGATCCCGGCCGCGGTGTTGTTGACTGCGGGCGCGACGGCGCAATACTCGCCGCCGCAATACGGCGATGAAGCGAATAGCGAAAGCCGATCGGCAGCTACCGTTGAGGGATGCTTGAGCGTTGCCGATGGCTCCGATGCAAGATACACGCTGACGGATGCGTCCGGAGAGGTTTATCGCCTCACCGGGAATACCGACCGGCTGCAGGCTTTCGTTGGGCAAACGATTCGGGTGAGAGGCATCAACTCGTCCGTCGTGTACACACCCGGCGCCATGAGCGAAGGCACCGATGAAGATGCGCAACCGACCGTGTCTGTTCGTTCCTTCAGGAGTATCTCCGGCGTCTGTCAGGGCACCAGTAACAATCCTTGACGCTTCGCTGCAGCGGAGGCGGAGGAAATCGCCATGAACATGAGAAAGTTCATCGTGCTGGCCTCGGCGGTGGTGTTGAGCGCCGCGTGCACGATGGCACAGTACGGAGGCGGCTTTGACGAAAGGAGCCAAGACGCCACGAACCTGATTATCGTTGAGGGCTGCCTGGGCCAATCGGTTGTTGCTTACAAACTGACCGACCCGGCGGGAGCCAAGTATCAGCTCACGGGGAAGACGGAAAAGCTGAAGGAGCACGTTGGCCAAACCATCCGGGTGACAGCCACGAGCGCGCCGTCGCTAAATGCGCCGGGCTCGATGAGCGAAGGCACCGAGACGCCACCGACGTTATCGGTGATTTCGTTTAAACGGCTCTCCGACGTCTGCACGAATAGCGCGAATAACATTCCGTGAGGGCGGCGGAAGACGGAAACGAGAGCGAATTGTTCGAGGGCCGAAGTGCCTCTCGGGCGACGCTGAACAGTCCCTCAGCGGCTGAAGCCGCGCGAAGACGAGGGTTTCTTGCGGCACGACTGAAGTCGTGCCCTTTCAAAAACAGTCGTGCCCTTTCAAAAACGGTTTATTAGACCGCCTTTAATGGGCGCAGAGTTTTTGGATAGCGTCGAGGATGTCGTGGGCTTGCGGCAGGATTGCATCCTCCAGGATTGGCTGGTAGGCGACGAAGGTGTCTTTGGCGCCCAGACGGGCGACCGGAGCGTCGAGGTCGTGGAAGAGTTCGCTGCCGATGCGGGCGGCGATTTCAGCGCCATAGCCCCAACTCAGCATGTCCTCATGCACTATCAGCACGCGGCTGGTTTTGCGCACCGAGGCGGCGATAGCCTCGAAGTCATAGGGGTTGAGCGTGCGCAGGTCGAGCACCTCCACGCTGATTCCGTGTTCGCGCTCCAGCCGATGCGCGGCCTGCAGAGAGCGCGGCAGAGTGGCTCCGTAGGTGACGACGGTGACGTCGCTTCCCTCTTTCCAGAGGCGCGCCTTGCCGAAAGGAATGGAATAATCCGGGCCGGGATAGGGGGCGCGTCCGAAGGGCTCGCGGTAGAGGCGCTTGTGCTCCAGGAAGAGCACAGGGTCGTCACAGCGGATGGCGGTGCGCAGCAAGCCGGCAGCATCCAATGCGTTGGACGGAAAGACCACATGCATGCCGGGAGTGTGGGTGAACATGCTCTCGCCGCACTGCGAGTGATAGATGGCGCCGCCGTTGAGATAGCCTCCGATGGCCACGCGGATGACCAGCGGCGCGGTGAATAAATTGTTGGAGCGCCAGCGGATGAGCGGCAGTTCATTGCGCAGCTGGTGCATGGCGGTCCATATGTAGTCGAAGAACTGAATCTCCACCACCGGCTTGAGTCCGCGCACGGCCATGCCGAGAGCGCGGCCCACGATGTTAGCTTCAGCCAGAGGCGAGTTGAAGACGCGCTCGGAGCCGAAGTGGCGCTGCAAGCCGCTGGTGATCTTGAAGACTCCGCCCTTGCCCTTGACAGCCTTGTCATGCAGATATTCTTCGTTGGAGCAGTCGGCGACATCCTCGCCGAAGATGAGGATGCGCTGGTCGCGCCGCATCTCATCGCGCAGGCAGAGGTTGATGAGGTCGGCCATGGTGCGCTCGGCTTTGTGGAAGCTGCTGTGGCCGGTGCCATCGTCGGCGCTGCGCTCGCCCTCGGAGGGGGGAGCAGATTCAAAGAGCGGATCGCTGGGCCGCAGCGCCTCGGAGTACACATGCCGGGCGTAGCTGGTGGGCTCCGGCAGGGCCGCTTCGGCGGCGGCATCGCTGGCGGCCTGCACCTCGGCGTCCACTTCGGCGTGCAGCCTATCCAGCGCGACGGTGTCGCAGATGCCCTCGTCGAGGAGGAACTTGCGGAAGTTCGGAATGGGATCGCGCGCGGCGTCCTGCTCGAGCTCGCTCGCGGGCCGATACATTCTCTCGTCGTCGGAGAGAGAGTGCGAGTAGGGGCGGATGACGTGGCCGTGCACCAGGGCGGGGCCGCGTCCGGCGCGGGCGTAGCTGACGGCGCGGCGCATGGCGGCGTAGCTGGCCAGCAGATCGCAGCCGTCGCACTCCTCGATGGAAAAGTCCGGAAAATTTTTAAGCAGGTGGCTGATGTTGCCGCCCGGCGTCTGGTACTTGACCGGGGTCGAGATGGCGTAGCCGTTGTCTTCCACAAGATAGACCACCGGCAGCTTGGCCATGGAGGCGGTGTTCAGCGACTCCCAGAATTCTCCCTGCGAGGTGGTACCTTCGCCGGTGGTGACCAGGGTGACCTCGTCGGGCTGATGTTTGACATCCTTGAACTCGCGGTAGTCGTCCGGAACTTTAGCGGCCGTCTCGGGATGGTGATTGAAGTAGCGGCCCGCCTCGGCGCAGCCGATGGCCTGCAGGATCTGGCTGCCGGTGGGCGAGGAGCCGGTGAAGATGTTGAGTTCGCGGCTGGCCCAGTGCGAAGGCATCTGGCGGCCGCCCGAGGCCGGATCAGAGGCGGCGCCGAAGGCCTGCAGGAACATGGCTTCCGGCGTGATGCCCAAGGCCAGGGCGAGAGCGCGGTCGCGGTAGTAGGGGAAGAACCAGTCGTAGCCGGGACGCAGGGCTGTGGCGGCGGCCACCAGCAGGGCTTCGTGTCCGGCGCAGGAGACCTGGAAGTGGATTTTCTGCTGGCGCTTGAGCAGGATTTCGCGGTCGTCGATGCGCCGCGAGAGCACCATCAGACGGTACATCTCCACCAGTTGCTGCGCGGCCAAGCCCTCGTAGGTTTTCACCATCGAAGCAGCTGGCTCACCCTGAATGGCTTTCGACGACATCCCTGTCCCTCAATGAAAATACCGGATGACCCTCCGGTCGCAACGCCCGGCGGGTAACGCTTTGCTGCCGGCCGCAGGCGCTTGGCAGGTAACGCTTCGCTGCCGGTCGCCGACGCTCGGCAAGAGCTTATTGTAAACGAAAGCAGGACCGCGTTCCGAGACCGGCATTCGCCCGTATACTGTGACTGAGATGATTCGCGTGAAGCGGCCGATTCCAGCCGCAGAGATAAAACTCCTGCTGTGGGACCTGGACGGCACGCTGGTGGACAGCGAGCTGGACCTGGCCCATTCGATCAATGCCATGCTGCGCTACCTGAACGCACCCGAGTTGCCGGTGGAGGTGGTGGCCAGTTACGTGGGCGACGGTGCACCTATGCTGGTGCGGCGGGCGCTGGGCGATCCGCAGGATGAGGCGTATGTGCAGGCGGCGCTGGAATATTTCCTGCTCTATTACCGCGAACACAAGCTGGACCATACCTATGTGTATCCCGGCGTGCTGGACACGCTGCATGCCATCAGCCAGCGCAGCAATTTGAAGATGGCGGTGCTGACCAACAAACCGGTCAACCCGTCGCGGGCGATTTGCGAGGGGCTGGGGCTCTCCGGATATATGTCGCAGATTTACGGCGGCAACAGCTTTGCCACCAAGAAACCCGAGCCGCATGGCGCGCGCGTGCTGCTGGAAGAGCACGACGTGCTGCCCACGGAAGCCATCATGATCGGCGATTCGCAGAACGACGTGCTGACCGCCAACAACGCCGGGATGTTCTCCATCGGCGTCAACTACGGCTTTTCGCCGGAGTCGCTGCAGATCCATCCGCCCGACGCGCTGATCGACCACCCCGAGGAATTACTGGAGCTGCTGGAGATTGGACGCGGCGCCAAACGGTAGGCAGCGCTTCCCTGCTTGCGTCACGGCTTATTGAGACGCATTGCCGCCGGCGTTGCCGGTGGCGCGCGCCAACCCCACCTGCGCAGCCTGGCTATCGGGATAGGTGCGCAGCTCTTGCTGGAACTCACTGGCCGCCGCGGCGCGGTCGCCCTTGGCAAGCAAGACGATTCCCAGAGCGACGTGGGCGCCCGCACCGGTGGGATTCAGGGCGAGGGACTGGCGCACCGCAGCTTCGGCCAGGTCGATCCGGTTCTTGTGCATCTCCACGCTGGCCAGGTGCAGCCACATGTCGTAGGTCGGCTCATAGCTCACGGCCTGGGTGAGATAGGTCTCCGCGGCGGAATAATCTCCTGCGAGCCAGGCGATGCGCGCCAGACCGAACAGGGCTTTACTATCCCGCGGATCGATCTGCAGAGAGCGCTGCAGTAGCGGCACGGCCAGCTGATAGCGGGACTCGGAGATATGGGCATAGCCGAGGTTATCGAGCGCGTGCACATTATCCGGGGTGACAGTGAGGGCGCGGGTGAACAGCGTGGTATTGCTCCGCCACCAAACCATCTGGCTCAGGCTCGCAATGCTCAGCAGCAGGATCAACGTGACGGCCACGATTGGAAACAGGCGCCACTGCCCCTTCGCTTCGATGGCTTTCGAAGCCCACTGCAGCACCAGGGCGGCCGCCATGCAGAAGCCCACCAGCGGGATATAGAGAAAGCGATCATGCACCAACTCAAGCGAGAACAGGGCTTTCAGATAGAGAACCGGGGCCAGCGGAATCAGCATCCACACCAGGCAGAGGCAGAAGCGCCGGCGGCCCGCCGCCCGCCACAGCAGATAGCCGAGCCCGCCCGCCGCGGCCATCAACCCCATCAGCGGCCCGAAGAATTCCGCGGAATTCCACTGCTTCACAATGGCGAGCGGATAGTACGGAACCACCACCGCGGGCCAGAACATGTAGCGCAAATAGAAGAGGAGCGCCGACGGCCAGGTGAAGATCATCTGAGCATTCGTAGCCGGGGTCAGCACATGCGCGAACGCGTGCAGCACGGACTGGCGCACGCCCAGGAAGAAAATGGTGAGGGCGAAGAATGGAACGGTTGCCAGGATCACCGGCAGCCCGGGCTTGGCGCGGGAGCGGAGCGCCAGCACGGTTGCCAGCAGCAGGACCGGCAGCACCACGGCCGTCTCTTTGGTGAACACAGCGGCTGCGCCCGCCGCGAAGGAGACCATCCACCATCCCAGCTTGCCCTGCTCCGTCCAGCGCAGAAACGCCAGCACCGAGCAGAGCAGGAAGAAGGTCATCATCAGATCGCCCACCGCGGAGGCCCATGCAATGGCCTCCACATGTGCAGGGTGGACGGCAAACAAAGCGGCCGCAGTCCAGGCCACAAAACGATCTTCGATCACCGCCAGCGCCAGGCGGAATACCAGCACAACGCAGGCGACGTGAAACAGAATGCTGGCCAGATGCCAGGCCGCGGCATGGGTTCCGAAGAGCCCGTAGAAGACCTCGCACCATACGTACAGAACCGGACGGTAGAAATTCGATCCCGTGGTGGCGGACTGATTGGTGGTAAAGAAGCTGGGAATGCGGGACCAGTTCACCGGGGGGCGTTGCACGATGGTGAACGCGTCGTCATAGACAAAACCGTAAAGGATTCCGGGCGCACGCACCGCGAAGGCGAGCAGCGCCAAGACGAACATCCAAAGGCCGCTGGAGGTGCGATCCGCTCCCGCGTCTTCTCCGGAGGGAATGGGGGAAGGCAGCCGCTCCAAATCCTGAGCGCCGTTCTGCGCGGCGGCAACCGCCTCGCCTTGCCGAATGTTTTCCAACTTTGGAATCCTCAAATGACAGTTTTCAGCATCGTATCCCATGGCCCAAGGCGCGTGGAAGGACTTTCCCGCCAAGGCGCGCACGAGAGGCGTACGACTGCGGCGCGATATAATCAAGAGTTACCCAGAGCCCGCCGCTTGCTCGCTATGAGGCGGCGGGTACTGCTTTATGCGGAGTGGGGACTCCTGGCGGATGGAATTGAAGGTTCACAGCAGCTACAAGCCGCAGGGCGATCAGGCCTCGGCCATCGAGCAGCTTGGCGCGCGGGCTGCGCGAGGGCGAAAAGCACCAGGTGCTGCTCGGCGTCACCGGCTCCGGCAAAACCTTTACCATGGCCAAGGTGATCGAGGAGTCGCAGCGGCCGGCGCTGGTGATGGCGCACAACAAGACGCTGGCGGCGCAGCTCTATCACGAGTTCAAGAGCTTCTTCCCCAACAACGCGGTCGAATATTTCGTCTCCTACTACGACTACTACCAGCCGGAGGCCTACATTCCGGCGGGCGATATTTACATCGAGAAGGAATCGACGGTGAACGATGAGCTGGACAAGCTGCGGCTCTCGGCCACGCGTTCGCTGTTCGAGCGCCGCGACTGCATCATCGTCGCCTCGGTCAGCTGCATCTACGGCCTGGGCTCGCCGGAAGCCTACTACGGCATGCTGCTGTTCCTCGAAAAGGGGCAGAAGATCTAGCGCAAGGAGATCACCAGCAAGCTGGTGGAGATTCTCTACGAGCGCACCGACGCCGACTTCAAGCGCGGAACCTTTCGCGTGCGCGGCGACGTGATCGAGGTCTATCCCACCTACGACGACAACGCCTACCGCATCGAGCTGTGGGGCGACGAGGTGGCATCGCTGGCGCAGATCGATCCGCTGTTCGGCACCGTGAAGCAGAAGTATCAGCGGCTGCCCATCTATCCCAAATCGCACTACGTCATGCGGCCGGAGACCAAGAGCGCGGCCATCGATTCGATTGTGCAGGAGATGCTGTGGTGGGAAAAGGAACTGGAAAACCAGGGACGCATCGTGGAGGCGCAGCGCATCCATCAGCGCACGCGATTCGACCTGGAGATGATCAAGGAGATGGGCTACTGCCACGGCATTGAGAACTACTCGCGGCACTTTACCGGGCGGCTGCCGGGCGAGCCTCCGCCGACGCTGCTGGACTATGTGCCGCGCGACTTTCTGCTGTTTATGGACGAGTCTCACCAGACCGCTCCGCAGGTGCGCGGCATGTGGCACGGCGACCGCTCGCGCAAGCAGAACCTGATCGACTACGGCTTCCGCCTGCCCAGCGCGCTGGATAACCGCCCGCTGACCTTCGAGGAGTTCGAGGCGCGGGTGAACCAGGCGATTTATGTGAGCGCCACGCCGGGCCCCTACGAGCTGACCAAAGTCGGCGGGCGTCATCGTGGAGCAGATCATCCGCCCCACCGGGCTGGTCGATCCGCAGGTGGAGGTGCGTCCGGTGAAGGGGCAGATCGACGACCTGCTGCACGAGATACGGCTGCGGGTGGAGCGCGGCGAGCGCGTGCTGGTGACCACGCTGACCAAGCGCATGTCCGAGGACCTGGCCGAGTATTACGGCGAGGTCGGGGTGCGCTGCCGCTACATGCATTCGGAGATCGAGACGCTGGAGCGCATCAACATTCTGCGCGATCTGCGCAAGGGCGAGTTCGATGTATTGATCGGTATCAATCTATTGCGCGAGGGGCTGGACCTGCCCGAGGTTTCGCTGGTGGCCATTCTGGATGCCGACAAGGAAGGCTTCCTGCGCTCGGCGGGCTCGCTGATCCAGACCATCGGACGCTGCGCGCGCCACGTGGAGGGCCGCGCCATTCTCTACGCCGACCGCATGACCGACTCGATGACGAAGGCCATCGGCGAGACCAACCGCCGCCGCGCCATTCAGGAGGCCTACAACCTGGAGAACGGCATCACGCCGCAGACGGTGGGCCGCGCAGCCGATATGTCGCTGGCGCACGTGATCGCCGCCGACTACGCCGACGTTCCGGTGGAAGAGCGACGGCATGCCGGAGTTCAAGTCGCAGGAGCAGCTCGATGCGTTTATCGCCAAGATGGAAGAGGACATGCGCGAGGCCGCCAAGAAGTTCGAGTTCGAGCGCGCGGCCAAGCTGCGCGACGCGGTGAAGGAGCTGCGGGACGAAAGAGATTCTGTTCGGGTAAGGGACGGCGGAAAGACAAAAGCCCGGAGCGCTCCGGGCTTTTGTGCGTATAAGAGCTGGGACTCCGCAAGTCGGGTAAGCGGCAACAGACGCCGCTCCGGCCGCAGGCGCTCGGCTAATCGACTTCCTGCAAGGATGTGACGTGCTGCTCCAGGGCTTTGGAGTATTCGCGTTCGGCGACCAGTTCGGCTTCGAGCTTTTTGATCTGGCTGTGCAGGCGCAGGATTTCCAGACGCATTCTGCCGGCGTCGGAGGTGTTGCCGGGCAGGGGCGGTGAGGGCACGCGTCCGGGCGCGGGCGGAGGCACGGAAAGCTGGGTCGAGCCGGTGATCTGCGCGCCGGGGATGGAGACCGGCGGCGCCACCACGGGAGGCTGCATGGCGGCCGCCACGGTGGCGGCAATCGAAGGCACGGACGGACGCGGCGGATTGTTGGGCACGTTGCCCGGCATGCTGCGCGGCGGCACCGGCACCGGGCCGCCCGGGATGCGCGGCTGTCCATAGCCGGCGCGCGCCGGCACTGGGCCGCTGAAGATGCTGCTGAGCACGGCGTTGGCGTTCTGCTGCTCCTGCAGGGCGGGCACCGGTTCCAGCACCGGCGCCGCGAGCAGATGGCGCACGCGGGCGATCAGGTCCTGCGGCTGGAAGGGTTTGCGGATCAGCTCAGTTGGCATGGACGGCGAAGGCGCGTTCGGCCACTCCCTTGTTGACCACGCCCGACATCAGGATCACCGGCGTCTGGCCAAAGCGCGGATGCTGCTTGATGTACTGGCAGACCTCGTAGCCGTCGCGGCCGGGCATGATGACGTCGGTGATGACCACGTCGGGGGCGCTGTGGTCCATCATGTCCATGGCGCTGCTGGCGTCGTGGCAGGTGATGACCTCGAGCGTCTTCGCGCCGGAAGGCGATTTTGATCACCTCGCGCATGGTTGCGCTGTCGTCGATGAAATAGACCACCGGCTTTGCGCTCATTTATATCCTCCCTCGCTGGCGGCGCGCTCTTCGTCGATCTCGCGCAAGGCCTCCAGCATCAGCTCCGTCACGGAACGGAATACGGTTCGGGTGGCGGACATGGAGCCGGGCACGAATTTGTAGACGCCGCGGGTCACCCCGTTGCAGGTCTTGATGATGCGGATCACCGCGTCGTCGCCGATGATCTCGCCCACCTCGGCGTGCAGCACATCGCCGCGGCTGAGAAACACGGTGCCGTCGATGGTTTCCGCATTGATGTAGAGCACGCCCGACTGGCGCGAGTGCCCCAGCATCTGGATGACGCCGGGCAGGTCCAGGTGCGAAAGGCTGCCCTCGAGCACGGTCTGCTCGGACTCCAGCATCTGCGTGGGATGGAAGCCCTCCAGGCGGCTGAGCAGAAAGGTGCGCACCTGGGCGGCGATGTTCTCCGGCCCGCGGCGGCGGTCGATGTAATCGTCGCAACCGGCGCGGAATGCCTCCATCAGGGCTTTTTCGCCGCCTTCGCCCATGGCGATGATGGGAATGTTGGTGGTGACCGCATCGTTGTGCAGGATGCGCGGAAGATCGAAGACGCTCAACTCGCGCAGGTTGGTGGCGCACAGGATGGCGGTGGGCGCGTTCCACTCCAGCATGGTGAGCGCATAGGTGGGCTGGGTGGTGTGGGTCACGTCAAAGCCCTGCGCCTTGAGCGCATCGGTAAGGCGGCGGGCAAAAAAGACGTTGCTGTCAATCACCAGAATCCGCTGATTGAGAGAACCTCCGAGTTCGCTCATCGCTTCGCCTCCCTGGCCCATGCATTCGATGGATGAATGCAGTGTGACACAACCCGGTCCAAGTCCAGCATGGGAACCGTCTTGCCGCCGGTACGCAACAGGCCAGCGACGAAGGTCACCTCGTCCGGCGCGGCCGTTCCGGGGCCTCGGTTGGCGCAAGATCCTGGCGTTCGCCCTGCACCAGTTCGCAGTCGCCGCTGACCGGAATGGCCACGGTGTGGACGCCTCCGGCATAGTTGCACTGCGCAATCACATAGAGGCTGCGCGGCGCGTGTCCAAAGGCCGCTCGCCAGATCGCAGACCGGAATCGCCGCGCCACGCCGCACCAGCACGCCTTCCAGCGCCGGCATGGTGTGCGGAAATGTGTACACCGGACCGGGCATCACCAGTTCCTTCACCTGGCTGGAGTCGAGCGCAAAGCGCTGCTCGCCCAGGGGAAAGGTCACGAAGCGCCGGGTGTCGAGGCTGGGGTACCACTCTGGTGTCGCTTAGGGTCTCACTCATGCCCAGTTCCGGTCCTTCCCGGCGGCGCGCCGGCCTGCCGCCAATATTCAGTTCTTACGAGCGGAATCACTTCGTTCTCCAGCAATAACAGGCCGCGATACCATTGGCGCTCGGCTCCCTGGAACAGCCCCGGCAGCGGTACCACTTTGGGCAAACTCGTCATGCGCTCCACTTCGGTCACGCCCAGGGTCACGCCTGACGCCCCATCGCCCGGCTTGAGCACCAGGAAGCGCTCCAGGCGGCCGGCTCCCAGCCCGACCTGCAAGGCGAAATCGATCGACCTCGGACCCTTCAGGCGGCATGCCGCGCCGCGCTCCTCGCCGTCGCGAATCTCCTCAACCTCGTTGGCCTCCACGGCAAAGCGCACTCCGCCGGCAGTAAACAGGATCACCGGCCCCGCCGTGGCCGCCGCCGGCTTGGCCAGACGCGAGAGGAACGATGCCGACCGCGGATTTTCCTTTATCGCATGCGCCATGGCTGTCTTGCCGGAACCACTCATAATACCCGCCATCCGCGACGCGCTCTGCGGCTGCGCCAGCCGCCGGGTGATGGCCGCGGCAATCTGATCGAGCGGCAGCACCTGATCCACGGCGCCGGTCTTGAATGGCCTCGGCGGGCATGCCGAAGATCACCGAAGTCGCCTCGTCCTGCGCCAGCACCAGGCCGCCGTTCTCCTGCACCGCCTGCACCCCGCGCGCGCCGTCGTTGCCCATGCCGGTGAGAATGGCGGCCACCGCATTGCCGCCCGCCAGCACGGCCACCGACTCCAGAGTCACGTCGATGCTGGGACGGTAGCCGGCGATGCGCGGCCCGTCGTCAAGCACGATGCGCCCCGGCGGGACTACGCCGCAGATGGCAATCGCCGGGACAGACGTAGGCCTGTCCGGCGCGCAGCTCTTCGCCGTTCTCGGCCTGCTTCACCGGAATCTGCGAGACCGCAGGCCAGCTGCTCGGCAAACTGCGGGGTAAAGCTTCCGGGCATGTGCTGCACCACCAGCAGCGCGCCGGGAAATCCCGCGCGGAACTGGGGCACCAGCTTCATCAGCGTCGCCGGGCCGCCAGTGGAGGCGGCCAGCACCGCGACCGGCAACCGCAGGTTGGGCAGCGCAAACGGAGCAGCCAGCGGCTGCCATGGTTCGGCCCGCGCCATCATCACCGGCGCCGCCGGTTCCAGCAGCTCTGTCTCCGGAGTCAGCGTAGTTGAAAACATGGCGATCGGAGGCTTGCGCATCACGTTGCGCACCACGCGAACCTTGGCGGCCATGCGCAGCTTGCGCACCAGTTCGTCGCGCACGCTGGACATGTCAAGATCGACGGCGCTGGTGGGCTTGGCCACAAAGTCGATGGCGCCCAGCTCCAGCGCGCGCAGCGTAGCCTGCGCGCCCTCCCGGGATTCCGAACTGACGATCACGATGGGCCGCGGCTCGGTGGACATGATGACCTCGGTGGCCTGCAGCCCGTCCATGTGCGGCATGTTGATGTCCATGGTGATGACTTGCGGCTTGAGCCGGGCGTTTTTCTCCACCGCCTCGCGGCCGTCGCGCGCTTCGCCAACGATCTCGAAGCCGCCATCGGCGTCCAGAATGCCGAGCAGCACCTTGCGCATGAAGGCCGAATCGTCGGCCACCAGCACCCGGATTTTTTCCCCTTGCATCATCTTGCCTGTCCCAATCCGTCTTTCACTGCACCACCGGAGGCGCGGCCATGGCCTGTCCCGAGGTGCCGATCAGCTCCACCACCTGCGCGATGAACGATTCTTCCTGCACCGGCTTGACCATGAAGGCCGCCGCGCCTTCCTTCAGCGCGCGGTCGCGATGCTTGGCCCCGGCGCGCGAGGTCACCACCATCACCGGCACCTTGCTGGTGGAAGGCGTCTGGCGCAGATGCATCATCAATTCGTAGCCGTTGGTGCGCGGCATCTCCAGGTCGGTGATGACCAGATCGCAGTCGTTGGAGGTGGCAATCTCCAGCGCCTCCAGGCCGTCGCAGGCGAGCTTGACGCGGTAGCCGGCCTTCTCCAGCATGCGTCCCACGAACTTGCGCACGCTGATGGAATCGTCGGCCAGCACCACCAGCTTCTCGCGCTCCACGATGTCCATGGCAGCCGCGGGAATCTCGCCGCGCGCCACTGCCGTGGCTCCCGGCAGGAAGAGCCGCGCCGCGTTCAGCGCGGTGGTCAGCGGACGGCGCTCGATGGACTCGCCCATGATGAGGCGGTTGAGATCGACCAGCAGAATCAGGCTGCCGTCGGGCGCAATGGTGGCGCCGGGGAACAGCTTGACCTGGCGCAGATACTCGCCCAGATTCTTGATGACGATTTCATCCTTGCGCAGAACCTCCTCCACCACCACGCCCACCTGGCGTCCGCCCACGTTGACCAGCACCAGGCGGAGATAGCCGTTGACCGGCTGCAGACGCGGCAGTTGCAGAGCCTCGTCGAAGCGCACCACCTCGGTCACCACGTCGCGCACCTTGGCAATCAGCTTGCCGCCGACCTCCTCGATCTCGCTGGGACGGATGCGGCGGATCTCCTCCACAAAGCCCAGCGGGAAGGCAAACGTCTGCTGCGCCGCACTGCACAAACAGCGCCTGCGAGATGATCAGCGTCAGCGGAACCTTGAGGGTGAAGCGGGTGCCGATTCCCTTCTCGGTTTCGATTTCGATTTCGCCGTTGAGATTGGCCACGTTGGCGCTGCACCACGTCCAGCCCCACGCCGCGG
Source organism: uncultured Acidobacteriota bacterium (assembly GCA_963732315.1). Classification (GTDB taxonomy): domain Bacteria; phylum Acidobacteriota; class Terriglobia; order Terriglobales; family Acidobacteriaceae; genus TOLSYN. Next base: position 202,810 of record CAVSYY010000018.1, on the reverse strand, counting down.
CCGGCCAGCTCGGTGCGGCGCGGCGAGGTGGAAAAGCCCGGACGGAAGAGCAGGTCCAGCAGCTCGCGGCGGCCCATGCGCTCGGCATCGTCGGCGGAGATGAATCCCCGCTCGATACCGGCGGCCTTCACGCGCTCGAAGTCCACGCCGCGGCCGTCGTCTTCCACTTCGATGTAAATGTGATTGCCCTTGTGGTAGGCGCGCACGGCGATGTTGCCCTGGTCGGGCTTGCCCGCCTCGTAGCGCTCGTCCACCCGCTCGATGCCATGGGCCACGGAGTTGCGCACCAGGTGCAGCAGGGGGTCGGCGATCTGCTGAATGATGTTGTTGTCGAGCTCGGTTTCGGCGCCCGCAAGGGTCAGCTCCACCTGCTTGTTGCTGGCCTTGGCGGCGTCGCGCACGGTGCGCGCGATGCGCGTGAACAGGTTGCCGATGGGCACCATGCGCGCCTGCGTAATCTCATCCTGCAGGCGATGCGCCAGCTTGGTGAATTCGTCGATGTCGCCGTCCACGCGGCGCACAAAGCCGTCCAGCTGGGTGAGCACCTCGGTGATGTCGGCCGAGATTTCCGTCAGCGAGCGCGAGAGGATGCCGAAGTCGTCGTAGCGATCCATCTCCAGTTCGCTGAAATCCGAATGACCTCCGTCGAACGAGCCGCTGCCGTAGCCGTAGCCCGCGCCGCCATAGCCGGAATTGCCGTAGCCCGCATTGCCGTAGCCGGAATTTCCCATGCCCGGCGCGCCGAAGCCTGTGCCGCTCATTCCGCCAAAGCCGGAGGAGGAGCCGAAGCCGTCGGCGCGTTCCATCGCCGCGCCCGGCCACTGCGAGAGCGCGGGCGCGGAACCAATGCGGCTGAACTCGTACTTGTCCTGGAACTCCGTCACCTTTTCGCTCATGCGGCCCTTGGAGAAGTTCAGCACCTCGGCCAGCTTTTCCAGCTCGGCCAGGCGGCCCAGCATGCGGGTGCGGTTGATGACCAGCTCGCCCACCGCGTTCATCATGCGGTCCAGCCGCTCCAGCGCAATGCGCACCGACTTGGATTGGGCCACGGCCACCGGTGTCAGCGAACTGACGGCCGCCGTCTGGCTTGCACCTGCCGGCAAATCCGGCATGGCCTGCGCTTCCGCATTCACCGCCGCCGCCAGCTCCGCAGCGGCCAGCGGCTGCGCCGGAAGCGGCGCGGGAGACAGCGGAGGGGGCTGCGGAGGAAGCTGGGCGAAAAATGGTTCATCGGACTGCTCGAAGGCCGCGGCAATCTCTTCCAGCGGCGACGCCGCAGCCAGAGGCTCTGCCTCAACCGGCGGCTCGGCAAAAACATCTGGCTGGCGGGCCTCCAGCGGGAAAGCTCCCATTTCCAGCGGCGCCGCTTCCTTGGCTGCGGCTTCGTTCGATACCGCTTCCATCGGCCGGGGCTCCATCGGGAGCGGCGCGACTTCCGCGGGCTCGGCAACGGCAGCGGGCGCTTCCACGTCGGCGGAGGCCATGCGGTCCAGCCGAGCAATCAGCATGCGCGCCCCAAGCTGGAAGCCGGCTTCGTCGTCCCACTGCCGGTAGATCACCTTCTTCAGCACATCGACCGTCTCCAGGCAAAGGTCGACGATGGTGGCGCTGGGCTGCAGTTCGCCGTCGCGCAGACGGCCCACCAGGTCTTCGGCACGATGCGCGATGGTGGCGATGCGCTGCCAGCCTACCTGCGCGGCCGAGCCCTTGATGGTGTGCATGGAGCGGAAGAGGCGATGAATGTCCTCTTCGTTGGGATTGGCCTCCAGCGCCAGCAGGCAATCGGTGACGGTCTGCAGATGCTCTTCGACCTCGGGGACAAAGAATTCCAGCACCTCGGCGGGAACCTCTTCGTCGGGCTCCAGCTCCGGCACCTGGTCGAGGAAGCTGTCGAGCGAACCCAGGCTCACCGGCGGCTCGGCAGGAGCCAACGGTGACGGTACCAAAGGAAGCGGCGCAACCGGCACGGCCTCCGTTACAACAGGTATTTCCGCAACCGGAGGAGCAGAGGGAGTTATCGCAGGCGGCGCGGCAGCTTCGTCAGCCGCAGTCACGGCGGCAGGCGGAGACGCAACCGGCGGAGCAAGCGGCGCTATATCTGTTGCAACAGTTACTTTCGGCGTGGCCGCAGGTTCGGGTTCAGGAGCAGGCAACGGCGCGCTCTGCGCGTCAGGCAGCACATGGTTCTGCGTAACGCTCTGCGACGGTTCCTGCGTGGCCTCTTGTGCTACTTCCAGCGATTCATTCTGTGCTGCGGCTTCCGGCTCGGGCGCGTGCGGCTGCTCGGTGGGCGCAGAGGCCGAGGCGGGCGGCGCACCTTGGAAGGCGAAGGGATAGCGCTGCTTGAAGGCCGCGATATCCTCCAGCGACTCCACGCCGTTGGCGCTGACCATGATCAGATCGCTTTCCAGCACCGCAATCGCTTCATAGATGAACTCCACCAGCGGGGCCGTGGCCTCCGCGCTGATGGTTGCGTTCATGGCGTACTGGAAGATATGCGCCAGTTTGCCGGCCACTTCGTTGAAGAGCGGATAGCCGTAGGTTCCAGCCGTGCCGGCCACGCCGTGCGCCGAAATGTAGAGGCGCTCGATGTCTTCGTAGAGCGGGTAGGGGTCCTGCAGAATGCCCGAGTACTCGCGCAGAAACTGCAGGTGCTCGCTGGCCTCCTGGAGGAAAAGCTCGATCATCTCCGGGCTGGGTCCGTTCATTGCACGTTCCCCGCGGCCTGCTCCTGGGCAGCCGATGGTTGCAGCGGCTTTTGCAGCAGCCGCGCTCCGCTGATGAATTTCTGCTGGAACTTCACCGGCGCGTTGGCCGCCGATTCGGCATGGCCAAGGAAGAGGTAGCCGCCGGGCTCCAGGTATTCGTAAAAGCGCTGGATCAGTTTGCAGCGCAGCTCCTCGCCGAAGTAAATCAATACGTTCATGCAGAAGATGCAGTCGAATTTTCCCAGATACACCGGCTGCGCCAGGTTCATGGGAGCAAAACTCACCATGTTGCGCAGCAACGGCCTCACCTGGTACTGCTCGCCCACCGGCATAAAGTAGGCGCCGATTTGCGAGGGCGAAAGATTTTCCAGCGCGCGGCGGCCATACAGCGCGCGGCCGGCGCGCTCCAGCGCCTCGCGGCTCACGTCGGTGGCCATGATGCTGGCCGGAGGAATGGTGCCGAGTCCCGCCGCATTGCAGATGCTGAGCGCAATCGAATAGGGCTCTTCGCCGCTGGCGCAGCCCGCGCTCCAGATGCGCAGCCCGCCATCCTTGTCCCAGAACTTGCGCTCCAGCAGTTCCGGCAGCACTTGGGTTTCAAAGGCCGAAAACAGCGCCGGATAGCGCAGGAAGCTGGTCTCCTGGGTTAGCAGCCGCTCCAGCAGGTTGTCGTATTCCACGTTGGAGCCGCGCACCAGGCGCAGCAGTTCCAGCCCGTAGCTCAGGCGCTTGCGCTGCATGTGCTCCACCACGCGCGTGGTCAAAAAGCGCTCGCGCGACTCGTCGAACATGATGCCGGAGCGCTGCTCGATGAGCAGTTGCAGCTCCCGGACTTCATGGCCGGTCAGCACCGGATTGACCTCAGCTTCGTTCATCGCCGCCTGCTATGCTGCCTGTCTCTTGCTAGTTGCTTGCGAATCTTTGGTCGCGAATCTTAGCTGCGTCCCGCGCCCGCCTGCAGTTCATTGCGCTGCGGCGGTTGCGGCTGCTGCTGCGCCGGAGGCGCCTGCACCCGGAACTGCGACAGCGCTTCGTTGAGCTGTTCGCTCATCTTCACCATCTGCTCGGTGCTACGCGCCGTCTGCCGCGCACCCTGCGAGGTCTGGCGCGTGATGTTGGAGATGATCTGCATTGCGTTGGCCACGCCCTCAGTGCCGCGCACCTGCTGTTTGCTGGCCAGCGAAATTTCCTGGACCAGTTCGGCCGACTGCCGCACCACGGCCGAGATCGCCTCCAAGGCCTTGCCTGCCTGGTCGGCCAGCCGCGCGCCCACTTCCACCTCGCGCGTACCTTCTTCCATCACCACCACGGCCTCGTTGGTCTCGGCCTGGATGGCCTTGATCAGCGCCGCAATGTCCTTGGTCGCGGTGCGCGAGTGCTCGGCCAGTTTGCGGACCTCGTCGGCCACCACGGCAAAGCCGCGGCCCGCCTCACCGGCGCGCGCCGCCTCAATCGCGGCATTGAGCGCCAGCAGGTTGGTCTGCTCGGTGATGTCGTTAATCACGTTGATGATTTCGCTGATCTCCAGCGAGCGGTCGCCCAGCGACTTGATCTTTTTGGCCGTCGCCTGCACGCTGGAGCGGATGCGCTGCATGCCTTCCAGGGTGTCGCGCACCGAGCGGTTGCCCTGCTCGGCGGCGTCGAGGGCGCGGCGCGCCGCCTCGGCGCTGGCCTCGGCGTTGTTGCTCACCTGCTTCATGGAAACCGTCAGCTCTTCCACCGCCGACGAGGTGTTGGTGATCTCGTGGTCCTGCTGCGTGGCGCCCGTCGCCATTCGCTCGCTGGCACCCAGAATCTGGTTGGCGCCGGCCGAAACGTCATTGGCCGCATCGCGCACCCGGCGCAGCACCGAGGTAAAGTTGTCCAGCATGTAATTGACCGAGTCAACTACATTGCCCAGCGCGTCGCTGGTCACGGCGCCGCGCAGGGTCAAATCGCCGCGCGCAATCTGGCTGACCACGGTCAGGAACTCGGTTACCGAGCGCTGCAGATTGCGCTGCGACTCTTCGTCCTGCATCGCCTTGGCGGCCCGCTCCGTGGCGTGGTTCAGCTGCAGCGCGATGTAGCCGAAGTCGGTGTCGTTGTCCTCCACCAGCCGCGCCTCAAAGTCTCCTTCGGCAACCTGTTCGGCGAACTCCGCCAGCGCGTTCACCGGTTCGGCGACCGCGTTGGAGAGGCGGAAGAAGACAAACAGCGAGCTTCCGGCCATGGCGGCCAACGCGCCCAGCATCAGATAGAGCGTGTCGGAGTGCAGCGAGCCGATCTCCCACAGCATTCTTCCACCGGACCTGGCGCCGGCAAAGTAGGCCAGCATAAACACCGCCAGCGTGGCGGCAAGATTGATCACCACCAGCGCGATGATTGCCGAATTCAGACGACCCTTCATACGACCTCCCGGACAACGCGATGGCACTCCTGCCCCGCCTTACACTCGAGCGCCTTGCGCTCTGTCGAACTTCTAGCAAGCCGCGCAGTGCATCGCGCGACTCAAATCACGCCCACCGGAAACGTCTCCAGCACGCGCTTCAAATCCAGTGCCAGCGCCAGCCGCTCTCCGTGGCGCAGCATTCCGGCGCAGTGCGGAACGTCGCGCGGCGCCTCATCCTTCAGCAGCGGCTCGCTGGTGCTGTAGGTGCCGATCACCTCGTCCACCGCCAGGCCGACGCGCACATCCGGCGCCTCGGAGCCGCCCCGCAGGCAGGCCACCACCACCAGCTTCGGCGGCATGTCCGCCCGCCGCACTTCGGTAAACGCAATGTCCACCACCGGCACAATGCTGCCGCGCAGATTGAACACGCCCATCAGGAACGGCGGCGACAGCGGCAGATTGGTCAGCCGCGGCCACTCCACCACCTCGTCCACCTCCAGCACGTGCAGGCAAAAACGCTCGCGTCCGGCGCGGAAGATGCAGTACTGCTGCTCGGGCAGCGCGGGCTCGACGGCCAGCGCACCTACTTCCGCCGCGAAATCATCGTCGGGCGGCATCAGCTCCGTGTTGTCCGGCAGCTCGCTCATTACCCGATCACCCTCCGCACCTCGCCCACCAGCTGTTCCCCGGTGAAAGGCTTGATGACGTACCCATCGGCTCCCTGCTGCAATCCCCAGAAGCGATCGCTCTCGCCGTTCTTGGAGGTCACGAGCACAATGGGAATGGCGCCGAACTCGCGGCTGCCCTTCAGCTCGCGGCAGGCCTGGTAGCCATTGCGCCCCGGCATCACCACATCCAGAAGAATCAGGTTGGGACGCTCGGAGACCACCATCTGCTCAATGCGCTGCGGATCGCTCAAGGCCACCGCCGAATATCCGGCGACCTGCAGCAGCGACTGCATCAAGCGGCTCTCGGCCGGCGAATCGTCAACAATCAAAACCTTCTTAAGCACGCTGTGCACCTCAAATCTTTTCCTGCGCCAGAATCCTAATTACTGCGCCGGCCAGCGCTGCGTCTCCCGCTCGGCCTGCCGTTCTGCCAAGCGCAATTCCATTTCCAGCGATGAAAGCCGGTGAAAGGTCTCATGCATCTTCAGAGACATGCTGTGAATCGTCTCCAACTGCGCCCGCACCTCGCCCCGCATCCCTTCATCCTCCAGCAGCAACAGCTCGGAGTGGCCCAGCACGCCGGTCAACGCATTGCCCAGCCCATGCCGCGCTTCCACTATAAAGCGCCCCAGGGCGGCAAAGCGCTCCAACTCCCGCATCCGCTGCTTCACCTCGGCCGCCTGCGCCTGCGCATCCAGCCGCAGCACGGTCTCCTGCGCCAGCGCCGCCGCATATTCGGCCCAGCCCCAACCCGCGCCATGGTTGGCCGCACTGCTGCCCATAATGCTGCGCGCAATGCGCACCACGCGAAGTTTTCCGCCCGCCTCCGGCGTCGCAGCTTCATCGGTCACGGCGATCGCCAGCACGACCCCGGCAGCCAGCTGCGGCAACGCCGCCAGATCGTCGGTCACAACCACCGCGCTGCGGGTAAACGCTGCGGCGGCATCGACGCTGGCCACCATGAACTCCGGTGAGTAGCGCAGGCGCTGCCAGCTCTGCGCGAGTGCATCCACAAATTCCCGGTCGCTGGAGACCACTAATATTCTTGCCTGCTCCACGTCTTTCTCCCGATGCGCATCCGCCGCACACACCTGGTCCGCGGCCGAATCCTGCTACTGGAACCTTCGGCTCAGCTTGCGCCAAAGTTAAGCCGGAGTGAGATCTTCCGTCCGGAGCGCCCGCCTACCCTATCCACCTTGAGACTCAACCCGAGACCAACCCGCAACCTGACCAGCCCGGCTACTCCCCGGCGGCTTCTTTCTGGGCCAGCCGCGTCTCAATCCCATAACGCTTGATCTTGCGGTACAGCGTCGCCCGCGAGATTCCCAACAGCTTCTGCGCCTGCTCTTTATCGCCACCCACCTGCTCAAAGACGCGCTGCACGGTCAGCCGTTCCAGCTCTTCCAGGTCGGTGCACGACGCAACCGAGGCAGGAGCCATCTTCACTCCGCTTCCGGCGTTCGGAGCCGTTTCCGCCGTCCCGCAGCCGCCGAGCTTTTCCACCCGCGTCCGCAGCAATCCGTTCTCCCGCACCAGCCGGGCCTTTTCCGCCATGCGCTCCAGCACCTGCTGGAACTCCTCCACCCGGAAGGGTTTGACGACAAAATCGTAAGCGCCCAGCCGCCGCGCCTGCACCGCGCTCTCCGGGCTTCCGTAGGAACCCATCAGCGCCACCTCGGTCAGCGGCCAGCGGCGCTTCACCTCGGCCAGCAGATCCAGTCCGCTCCGGCCGCCCGTCTCCAGGTCCGCCAGAATCAGTTCGGCGGCCTCGGCTTCCATCCTTTGCAGCGCCGCCAGAGTACTCTCTGCCTGCACGCAGCTCAGCCCCATCCGTTCTCCGATGGCCGCGCACAGCTGGCGTATGCTCTGCTGATCGTCCACGATCAGCAGGCGGATGGGCGACGCGTCAGACATGACCGGCCTCATTGCGCGCGAGAATCTTCTTGATCAGTTCGAGCAGCTGCGCGATCCGGAACGGCTTCTCGATAAACAGCGCGCCGGTGCGCTCCCGGGTCTGCTGCGCCAGCGGGTCATGGACATTTCCGCTGATAAAAAGGAAGCGCGAGGCCAGCTCCGGGCGGTTCTGCCCCACCCAGTCGTAGATCTCCGCCCCGCCGATTCCCCCCGGCATGCGCAGGTCGCTGACGATCGCCGAAAACTCACCGCGCTCCAGCAGACCCAGAGCCTCGCGTCCCGACGCCGCCCCCACAACCTTCACTCCGCCGCGCGCCACGGCGGTCGTCAGGAAAGACAGCAGCAGTTCCTCGTCCTCTACGACCAGCACCGGCAGCAATTCGCTCATATCCCTCTCGCTCTTTTGTCCCATGTTGGAAATCAGGAACTCGCTCCTGAATAACCGGATCACCGCACCAAAGTACAGCGGCTCGGCGCACTCCGCGACAGGATGGCGCCGCCTGCCCACGGAACGTTTCTCTGGGAGAGATAAGCCAGAGTAGGCCCTGTCTCAAACTGAGTCAAGACGGATCGCGCGTTTCCCCTCACCCAACGGTACCTAATCTTAGGTGACCTCCGGTATCGGGCCTCAAAAGGGTGCCATTTCGTCTATCTGGATGAAAACACATGGAGTGCAAACTTTAGTACTATCCCTTTCGCCGCTTTCTTAATGACTGAAAGATTGCTATCAATGACAATACAACTCACTTGCAGACAGGCCCGAACGTACAAAAGCTGACACGCACATAAGCGGAGTTCCAATTTGGTTCTCTGGATTCATGCGGTTAGCGGTCTGCCGGGAGAGTTCGCGGTCTCATTTTGCAGTCGCGGTGGCGCAAAGTGATTTTGGTTGCGGCGCCCACGAAACGGGGCAACCGGCCGGGCAAAGCCAGCCGCAGGCAGAGCATTAGGAACCAAATAGCAGGCGCAAATCGCATGTCGGGGAATCTGAGTTTCCGGTTTCCGGAGGTTTGAGGGAATGAAAATTCGCAATAAGCTGCTGTTAAATTTCACATTGTTGCTGGTGCTCATGCTGCTGGGCTTCCTCTTCAGCGTGTGGACGTCATACCACAAGAATCAGGACAGGGCCGCTCTCAACAATGCCTATGAACTCTCCCTGGCCACGGAAAGCGTTCGCCACCAGATCGTGGAGAACCACCTGTCGCTCAGCAACTTCCTGATCACCGGAACGCCCGCCGAACTGGACCGCCTCCATGAAGGCCACGGCCACGCCGCCGACCTGCTGCGCGAAGCCCAGAGCAAAGCCGGCGAAGCCGACCTGCGTGCCGGATTGAACCGCATCGAAGCCATCGATCAGGAGTGGTACACCACCATCGCCGAACGCTTCGTCCAGCAACACAAAGACGTGGAAAGCGGAAAGATGAAGGCCATGGACCTGCTGGACCGCTACGTCGAGACCTATCCGACTGACCAGCTGAAGCGCTTCAATGAAGTCATCGACGAGGTGCAGACCGAGGACCGCGCCCTGATCCAGAAGACCACTGAAAACAGCGAATGGTTTGCGCACCTGGCCACCGGAATTGAGCTCGCCGGCTTCCTCATCTCGCTGGGCCTGGGCATCTTCATCGCCTTCCGCACCGCCCACGACATCACCAAGCCGCTCGAGAAACTCATCGACGTGGCCCGCGAGATCGGCGACAAGGGGGATCTCGACCAGGAGATAGACGTCCGCGGCACCGATGAGATCGGCACCCTCGCGCAGACCCTGCACAACATGGTCATCTACTTCAGTGAGATGTCGGCGGTCTCCGAAGCCATCGCCGGCGGCGATCTTTCCGTCGAGGTCTCGCCCCGCTCCACCCACGACACCTTGGACACCGCCTTTTCCAAGATGACCACCGGCCTGCGCAATCTGGTTCGCTCCGTGCGCGATGCCGCCTCGCAGGTGGCCGCCGGCTCCAACCAGGTGGCCGACGCCTCCGAGGACTCCGCCAAGATCAACGTGCAGTCCGCCTCGGCCATCGACGAGGTCACCAGCACCATGCACGAGATGAGCATCAACGTGCAGAACATGGTGAAGAACACGCAGATGCAGGCTTCCAGCGTCAGCGAAACTTCGGCCTCCATCGATCGAGATGGTGGCCAGCATTCAGCGCGTGGCCGACACCGCCAAGGTGCTGCTGGACATCTCCAACCGCTCGCGCGACGAGGTCAAAGCGGCATCGGCACCATGCAGAAGACCACCGAAGGCCTCAACCGCATCAACGGCGTCCATCGGCTCCTCGGCCACCATCATCGGCAGCCTCGGCGAGCGCGTCGACAACATCGGCAAAATCATCGAGGTCATCGACGACATCTCCGAGCAGACCAACCTGCTGGCGCTCAACGCCGCCATTGAAGCCGCCCGCGCCGGCGAACACGGCCTGGGCTTTGCGGTGGTCGCCGATGAAGTCCGCAAGCTGGCGGAAAAATCCGCCACCTCCACCAAGGAAATCAGCGAGCTGATCGGCAGCATTCAGAACGAAGCCCGCAAGGCCGTGGACAACATGGAAAAGAGCACGGTCATCGTCAACGAGGGACTCGAGCTGGGCAACGATCTCGAGTCTGGCCCTGCGCAAGATCTCCAACGTGGTCACCGAGGTCTTCAAGTTCGCGCAGGAGATTGGCGCGGCCACCAACGAGCAGTCGCACGGCTCGTCGCAGATCGCCAAGGCCACCATCGCGGCTCAACGAAATCACCCACGAAATTACCTCCTCCGTGGAAGAGCAGGCCGGCGGTGCGCAGGCCGTGGTCCGCGCCATGGAGCGCATGCGCGAGATGGTGCAGCAGTCCACCTCCAGTTCCACCGAGCTGGCCGCCTCCGCCGAGCAGATGTCCAAGATGGCGCGCTCGCTGCTGGAGTCCATGGACCGCTTCGTGCTGGAAGAGCATCAGGAAGAGCCCCGCAGACTCAGTGGAGCATCGAAGTACGCGCTGGCGGGCTCCAATCGCTAGAGTGCTGGAGAATCGCATGGCAAAGCTTCAACAGATCGTCGGCTTCCGCGTGGGCAAGGAAAACTTCGGCGTGCCCATCGGGATCGTGCATGAGATCGTGCGCATGATGGACATCACCGTGGTTCCCGATGCGCCCTCCTTCATCGAGGGCGTCATCAACCTGCGCGGCAAAATCATTCCCGTGGTGGACCTGCGCAAACGCTTTGCCGAGCGATGCGCAGCCCAATCGCCGCAACCGTATTATGGTCGCCGAACTCGACGGCCACCAGGTTGGACTGGTGGTCGATGCCGCCAACGAAGTGCTCAAGGTGAATCCTGAGCTGATCGAACCGCCCCCCAACATCTTCGAGCAGGGCGAGCTGAACTATGTGACCGGTGTCGGCAAACTTGGCGGCAAGCTGGTGATCCTGATCGACCTGGCAAAGATCATGCAGAGGGGCGAGTTGCGCCGCATCTCTGACTTCGCCGAAACCGCGGGCGCAATCCCGCCGGCACACGTAAGGCACGGGCGAGTACTCTCAATGTCGTCTCCATTTCGGCACCCATTGCTTTCAGCGACTCCGAACTGAAGCTGCTGCAGACCCTGATCTATCAGGAATGCGGCATGTTCTTCGACGATCGCCGCGCCCATTTTCTGCAGGACCGCCTGCAGCGCCGTCTGCGCGCCTGCAGCGCCGGCACCTTCTACGACTACTATCGCCTGCTCACCAGCCGCGAGGGCAAGCTCGAGTTGGCGGCGCTGCTGGAAAACCTCACCGTCAACGAGACCAGCTTCTTCCGCAACCGCCCGCAGCTGGACCTCTTCCAGAAGACCGTGCTGGAGGAGATGCTGCGCCGCAAGCAGGAGCGCCGCGACTGGAATCTGCGCATCTGGAGCGCGGGCTGCTCCACCGGCCAGGAGCCGTTCACCCTGGCCATGATGGTTGCCGATGCCCTCGCCTACTACTATCTGCGCAATCCGCTGCCGTTTGACATGCCGTCGCCCAAGCCCCTGATTCCGCCGCCGTGGAAGGTGGAGATCCTGGCCTCCGACATCAATTACTCCGTGCTGCGCGCCGGCCAGGAAGGCATCTATCTCGAGCACCACATGGAGTGCGGTCGATTACACCTACCGCCTGCGCTATTTCGACAAGGTCGGTCCGGAGCGCTACGCCATCAAGCCCGCCGTCAAGGAGCTGGTCCACTTCGACTTTCACAATCTGAAGACCGAATTCCTGCCGCAACGCAACGACTTCATCTTCTGCCGCAACGTCATGATCTACTTCGACGCAGCCGAGCAGAAGCGGCTGATCGAAAAATTCTGGCGCTGCCTGAATCCCGATGGATACCTCTTCGTCGGCCACGCCGAAAGCCTGTTCGGACTGACCGATCAGTTCCGCATGATTCACCTCAACAACGGCACGGCATACAGCAAGGAGTCGAGGCATAACCGTGAGCATTTTTTCTGACGATCGCGCCAACGAGCTCCGCGAAATCTTCTTCGAGAGCGCGCAGGAGATTCTCCAGGCCCTCAATGAGGACGCGCTTGTTGCTGGAGAAATCTCCGCGTGACGCCGACGATCGTGCGCAATCTGCGGCGCAGCGTGCACACCCTCAAGGGAGATTCGGCGGCCTGCGGCTACAAGGAACTCAGCGAACTGGCCCACGCCGTCGAGGACGTGCTGACCCCGGAGATTGCCGCCCGCGACGGAGAAGCCCTCGCCGATCTTGTCCTGGTCTCCGCCGACCTGTTCGACAATCTGCTCTCCGCCTACCGCAATCAGCTTCCGCCGCCCGCCACCGAGCCGGTCTTCCGGCTCATCGAGGCGCTGCGCAATCCGCACCCGGAAGACGGTCTTCGCCCCGCAGTTCAACTGGACCGAATATGAGCGGCTGCTGATCGCCAGAAACGCGGTGCGCGGACAGCAGGTTTACAACCTCGCGCTCGCCATCGATCCCAACTGCCCCATGCGCGCCGCCGCCGTGCAGCTGGTGCGCAACGTTCTGCAGGAGGCCGGCACCATCCTGGTGATGCGGCCCGACGAAAACAGCCAGCGAGATTCCCGACGTGATCGAGGTGGCCCTTGCCAGCCATCACCCGCTCGACTGGGTGGAGCGCAAGAGCAAAATCCCCACCGTGGTCTCCACGCGTTTATGCGCAGACGGCCGATGCCGCCGCTGCAACGGAACAGTGCCGCTGCTCCTGAAAACAACGTCGCGGCCGCGCCAACAATTTCGCCCGCGCAGCAGCTCTCGCCGGCGCCAGAAGCTTTCGCAGCCGCGGCAGACGCGTTCAGCCGGCTGCGCAGAGCCCCAAGGTCCGCGACGAGCGTCCGGCCGCTGCCACTGAGAACGTCATCCGGGTCGAAGCCGAGCGCATCGACGTGGTCCTCGACCTGGTGGGCGAGCTCATCATCGCCAAGAGCATGATGCAGGAGCTGCTGGCCGAGATGAATCGCAGCCTGGGCAACTCTCCGCTGCGCACCAAAACCAGCGACGTGCTGCTCTTCCAGTCGCAGATTCTCAACAAGCTGCAGCGCTCGGTGATGAAGATCCGCATGGTGCCCGTGGAGCAGATGTTCCGCCGCCTGCCGCGCGTGGTGCGCGACACCGCCAAGCAGACCGGCCGCGAGGTCAACATCGTCATCGAAGGCGAAAATACCGACCTCGACAAGAGCATTCTGGACGCCCTGGCCGAGCCCATGATGCACCTGCTGCGCAACGCCGTCGATCACGGCATCGAGCCGCCGCTGGACCGCGTCGCCGCCGGCAAGCCGCCCGAGGGAACCATCCGCCTCAACGCCTATCACCAGGGCAACCAGGTGGTCCTGGAAATCAGCGATGACGGCCGCGGCATCGATCTGCCCGCCGGTCGTCCGCAAGGCCGTCGATCGCGGCATCGTCACCGCCGACCAGGCCCCGCGCCTGAGCGAAAACGACGCCCTCGACCTCATCTTCCACGCCGGACTCAGCACCGCCAGCAAGGTCACCGAGGTCAGCGGACGCGGCGTCGGCATGGACATCGTCAAGGCCGTCATGGACCGCCTCAAGGGCACCATCGCGGTGCGCACCGTTCGCGGCGAAGGCACCACGCTTCCGCCTCAAGGTGCCGCTCACCCTGGCCATCATCAAGGCCCTGCTCTTCCGCGTCTCCGAGCCGCCTCTACGCCGTGCCTCTGGGCAATGTGACTCGAGATCGTGCGCGCCCGCGAGAGCGAGGTGCACGTGATCGACGGCCAGGAGGTTCTGCAGGTCCGTGAAGAGGTGCTGCCGCTGGTCCGCCTCAGCCGCATGCACGGCGCAGCCGAAGCCGCAAGCCCAAACTGTTCGTCATCGTCGTCGCCCTGGGCGATCGCAAGGTCGGACTCGTCGTGGACCGCCTCATCGGCGAGCAGGAACTGGTCATCAAGGCGCTCGACGAAACCCTGATCAGCAGCGAACTGGTCAGCGGCGCCAGCATCCTGGGCGATGGCCGCGTGGTGCTCATTCTCAGCATCGCCGACGTAGTGGAGAAGCTCGGCCGCGGATACTCCCGCAAGACCATCGAAGCCGAAGACCCTGGGGGTGGGCCAGTGACCGCCAACCAGATGATTCGCGTCCTGGTCGTCGATGATTCGGCGCTCATGCGCAAGCTGATTCCGCAGCTGCTGGAGCGCGACACCGAGATCCACGTCGTCGGCACCGCCATGGACGGCGCCTTCGCCCTGAAGAAAATCGAGGAGCTCCGCCCCGACGCCATCACCCTCGATCTGGAAATGCCGCGCATGGACGGCATCGAAACCCTGCGCCAGATCATGCGCTCCCAACAGGTCCCGGTCGTCGTGGTCAGCGCCCACACTCGCGAAGGCGCAGCCTCTACCTTTAAGGCCCTGCACATGGGAGCCTTCGACTTTGTCGCCAAGCCGCAGAATGTTCTGGCCGAAGGCATGCAGGAGATCGCCGATGAGCTGATCGAAAAAATCAAGGCGGCCGTTGCCAGTCCCTTCCGCCGCCGAGCCCTGCCGGCTGCCGGCATCGCCGCCCAGCCCAAGTCCAAGCGCATTGCGCCGGTCCTGTCGCCTGCCTCCAAGGTGGTCGCCATCGGCATCTCCACCGGAGGCCCCAACTCGCTGGAGTTCATGCTCAGCCAGCTTCCGGCCGATTTCGGCGCCGCCATTCTGGTGGTGCAGCACATGCCCGCCGGCTTCACCGAGACCTTCGCCCGACGCCTCAACGACTCCTGCAACCTGGAGGTCAAGGAGGCGCAGTCCGGCGATTTGGTCGCCGCCGGACGCGTGTTAATCTGTCCCGGAGACCGCCACATGAGAATCCGCCGTATGCCCCTGGGAGATGTCATCGTGCTCTCCGACGATGCCAAGGTCAACGGCCACCGCCCGTCTGTCGATGTCCTGTTCCGCTCGGTCGCCCAGGAGTTCGGCTCCTGATGCCGTGGGACTGCTCATGACCGGCATGGGAGAAGATGGAGCCGAGGGCCTGGGAGTCATGCAAGCCGCAGGCGCCATGACTATCGCCCAGGATGAGGCTTCGTCGATTGTTTTCGGAATGCCACGCGCGGCCATCGATCGTGGCTACGCCAACCGCGTCGTTGGACTGGAAGCTTTGGCCAACACTCTGATCGCGCATTGCGGCGCCGTCCGCGCCGTGCCGGTCAAGGAACAGCAACCCGTCCGCTCAACCGGACAAATGTGAGGAGACTATGGAGCAATTTCCGGCTCTACTGCGTGCCCCTGATCAGCAACCTATCCGCTACCTTGTGGTAGACGACTCGGTCTTTGCGCGCAAAAACCTGGGGCGCATCATCGAGTGCTACGGCGGCGAGCTGGCCGGCGAAGCCGGTGACGGTGTCACCGCCATCGCCGAGTACGACCGCACCCTGGCCGACATCGTGCTGATGGACATCACCATGCCGCAGATGGAAGGCATCGAAGCCGCCGAGCACATCGTGCGCAAGCATCCCGATGCCCGCATCATCATGGTCTCCAGCGTCGGCTACCAGGAGAACATCGTCGCCGCCCTGCAGAAGGGCGCCCGTCACTTCGTGCAGAAGCCGGTCAAGCCGGAGCTGCTCTACGAGGTCATCAAATACGTGCTGGGCGACGCCGCCGTCACCGCCGCTACCGTCGCGGCCAAGGAGTAGCCGCCATGAGGATGGAGCTGATTCAACCCTTCATCAACGCCACTGACGCCGTGCTCTCCGAGACCCTCGCCTGTCCCATCAATGTCTCCGACATTTCCATGGACGAGGCGCCCTACCAGCGCCGCGCCACCGCTTCCATGGTGGAGATCAGCGGCGACATCGAAGGCCGCGTCATCTTCGACGTCGAGGACTGCGCCGCCATGAAGGTCGCCAACTCCCTCGCCGGTATGGAAATGGAATCCGATCCGCAGCTCATCCGCGAGACCGTGGCCGAGCTGGCCAACATGGTGATCGGCAATGCCGTCACCAGCCTCAACGACCAGGGATTCCGCTTCCGCGTCCATCCCCCCGTCGAACACGCCGCCGCCACCGGCTTCCGCGGCTCGGAAAACGTCGAGGCGCTGGTCATGGACTTCGTCTCCAACGCCGGCAGCATCGTCTTGAACGTCGCCCTCCACCACAATCGCCGCCGCCGCAACGACTCGGACTCCAACTAAATTCAGCCATCGCACGCAGCCAAAAGCGGGCCCGTCACCGGACCCGCCATTTTGCTTCTTTCCAGGTTGACCTTGTCTTTGGCCTTTAACTGCGCCCCAGCACCAGCACCGGAGTCATCTCCGGACAATTTTTCTGTCCGTCGAATTCTCCCGTTTCCGGATTGCCCGGGCTGCAATAGGTCACCACCGAGGGCGCCGGAATCGTGGTCACATAGCTGTTGATCGGCGTCGTCCCCGAGGCGGCCGCCGTCACCACCGAAGTACCGGCATACAGGTTGGGGCAGCTCATGGCCATGGGATTGTCAGCCAGCGGGGTACATCCCGATCCCGCCGGAATGAACGCCGGACCCTGCGGCACCGACGCGACGCCCCCTGTCACGGTGACGAAGGTGGTAGTTTGGATTCCGTCGACCACTCCCGCGGCGCTGGTCAAGGCCTGGCCGTTGGTCCAGACCTCGCCGTTGGGGTCGGTGCAGTCGACTGGCTGCGCCTGATAGTTGTAGCAGTAATAGATCGTATTGGTCGTTGTGGTGGCGTAGACCTTGGACAGATCCGCCGAATAGCCCGTGCTGCCCGTGTTGGAGCCTTCCCGCGATACCGCCACGCTGGTCACCGTGGGCGTCGTAAGCTCCACCGGCACCTGCACCGGCATGCTGGGATACACCGCCACTGTCTCTGTCGGCGCCGCTGCGTTCAGCTCGATATCCTGCAAAAACCAGGTGAGCGGGGTGGCCGGGTTTCCCGGAATGGTGGGCGGGGTTTCGCGGTGTACTCCCACCGTGATCGAGGTGGTCGCCGGAATGCCCGAACAAGTCGCGCCGGCCGGGCAGGGGTTCACCCCAAGCGTGATCGTGCCGGTTTCAGCCAGCTGAGCGGTGTTGATTCCTACAATCTGGTCCGTGTTCCCCACGCCCACATACGCGTAGGTGCCGTCGCGCATCAGCGCCAGGTTGGTCGGATAGGCCAGGGTCGGAGCCGCAGCCTGCGCCGGGGTGATCGTCGCCACCGCCGTGATCCATGTCA
Source organism: uncultured Acidobacteriota bacterium (assembly GCA_963732315.1). Taxonomy (GTDB): domain Bacteria; phylum Acidobacteriota; class Terriglobia; order Terriglobales; family Acidobacteriaceae; genus TOLSYN. Next base: position 185,521 of record CAVSYY010000018.1, on the reverse strand, counting down.
GCTTGCCCGGCGTCGTCCCGTCCCATACGCTTACCGTCCCGTCGGCATGTAGAACCCACACATGGTTGATCTGCGTATTGGTCGAGGTGTCGCTGAAATTCGGGTCCATCGCAAGGTCCACCGGCGCCGCAGAACAGACCGGGCACGAGGTCCCCAAAGTGACCGTTTGCAACACCGCCTCGTTCAGTCCGTCGATGACCGAGATCGTCCCATTGCTGTTGAGCACGTAAATGTATTGGCCGGTATTGCTCTGCGCCACCTTGAACGGCCCGCTGCCAACCGGAATGATATGCGTCACCTGGTACGTGGTGGTGTTCACCACGTACACCTCGCCTCCGGTGTAGTCCAGCACGAATACCTTGCTCTGGTCGTAGTAGATCCAGGCAAAAACCGGGTTGGTGCCCACGCAGACCGTGGCCGCCAGCTGGTCGGTGGCCTCTAAAATCGCGCTCACCGATCCGGTTCCCGGACAGTTCAACGTATTCAGCCCAGAGTTCACCACATAATCCTGGGTATAAGTGCCAAAATACTCGAAGCTGATGCCGATCGGCGCCGAGCCGGTGGGCAGCGAAACGGTCGTCGTATTAGCCGCAAAACCGGCGGTCGACGTGCCCAGCGTGGCCTGCGTCACCGAATTGGTGATGGTGTTCGCCGTCAGCGCCGCGGTGCGGGCGGCGTTAAACGCCATCGGGCTGGCCAGGCTCCCGGGTGCCGGACCCACCGGGCTTGCCACCGTGTTGTACAGCGGCTTGTTGCCCGCGTTGGTGTCGCCGCTCACGTCGATATCGGTGAGCACGCTGCCGCTGGGAGCGCCCGTATTGTCAAGGCACACGCTGCCGGTGGGACACAGATTCAGTACCACTTCCGTCTCCGGGCCGGAGGGATTGCCGCTGGTCACCGGAAGTGGAGTCGAGATCGGGCGATAGACGTCGCCGCATCCAAGCTCTATCAATGTTGCTGCAATCAGGGCGGCCGCACACGCGGCCTTCCATATGACGTTCATGCGCACTCCGGCCTCATGAGGCAATTTCCGCTGCTCTGTTCAGTGCTGCTATTGTAAAGGAATTCGCCGCAGCCCGGCCAATCCCGGACGCCACCCGCAAGAACCAATATCGCCGCAGCCTTGAAACCTTGAAACTTTGAAACCTTGCAACCGGGGCTTTCGGAGTACGATTGTCATGGGCATGAACCTCTTTCAGAGCTGGCAGATCATCCTTCCAAGCACCATCCTTCAACTGGTCCCGGCCATCGGACTCTGCCTTGCCCTGGCCTTTTTTGCCTGGGGACTGCGCGCCGTCACCGCCGCCGCCGCGCTCGCCGGAGTCTTTCTCACCGTCGTTTTCTGCCTGGCCGCCGGCAACGCCGCGCTGCTGCCGGTCGCCGCCGTCTTCCTGCTCACCGTCATCTCCACCCGCATCGGCCGCCGTAAAAAGGAGCGCCTCGGCACCGCCGAGCGCCGCCGCGGACGCGGTGCCCGCCAGATCTTCGCCAACCTCTCGGTCGCCGTCCTGTGCGCCGCGCCGCTCCTGTTTCTCTCCCACCCCCGCTACATCCTTCTAGCGGGAGCCGCGGCCGCGCTCGCCGAAGCCGCCGGAGACACCGTCAGCAGCGAACTCGGCCAAACCTTCGGACAGCGCCCCCGGCTCATCACCACCCTGCAGCGCGTCTCCCCCGGCCAGGACGGCGGCATCACCATCGCCGGAACCCTGTTTGCCCTGGCCGCCGCCGCCATCGTCTGCGGTGCCTGCCAGTGGGCCGATCTCCTGCTCCCCCGCTTCTACCCCACAGTGCTCAGCGCGGCCTTCTTCGGAACCCTGGTCGACAGCCTGCTCGGCGCCACTCTCGAGCGCCCCGGCCGCCTCGGCAACAACTCGGTCAACTTCACCAGCACCGCCTTTTCCGCTGCCTTCGCCATCGCCGTCCTCACCCTCAGCAACTGACGCCGCCCTTGCCGTTGCTGTTGTTCTTGCGGTCTCATTCAAAGCAAAAGCCGGAGCATCCGCCCCGGCCCATCCCTGCATTGTTCGAACTCCTACTTTTCCGCTCTCACAAACTCCCACTTCCCTCGTCCGCAAAGATTCTTGCACACCGGCAGCGTATCGCCGGCCTTGAACTGCACCGGCGTCTTGCACACGCTGCACCAGTAAATCCCCGACTGCGGAGCCGCGCTCCCAGGATCATGCGCCATTCCCAAACCCTCCATGGTTGATGTATTCCTTGGTCTCAGTAACGATGCTACCAGCGGAACAGGTGCAACCGCCACAACGTATAGCTCAGCGACTCCCGCGCCACGTTCAGCGCCTGGGTCCCAATCCCCGGCTCGGTCTCCAGCCGGCGCGGCGAGGTGCACACCACCACGCCCTGCGCCTCCAGCAGTTGCTTGATTCGGTAAAGATGATACGGGTCGCTCACCGCGATGCAGGAGCGCATGCCGTTGGCCTCCATGATCACCGCCACGCGCTCGGCGCTCTCCGCGCTGTTGTCGCTCTGCGTCTCGGCAATCAGGTGCTGGTCGCTGATGCCGCGCCCCACCAGGTAGTCGTGGCCCACCTGGCCTTCGGTAAAGGTTGGCTCGCCACCGCTGCCGCCTGTGGTGATCACCACCGGGGCCAGTTTGCGTTCATACAGGTCGAAGGCGTGGTCCAGCCGGGCGCGGTACACCGGCGAGGGACGCCCAAAATATTCCGCCGCGCCGAAGACCACAATGGCGTCCGCCGGCTGCACCTCATCGTGCCTCGACTGCGCCACGATCGCCGCGCAAGTCCATGCAAAGTAGCCGGCGTAAACCGCCAGAAGTGCGGCCCCGATTCGCCTCAGCCACCTGCGGCCCGCGCCCGCCATCACTGGTCGCCCAGCAGGTCCTCGATCTCCGCCAGCGGGATGGCGCCCTCGCGTTGCAGAGACCAGCGTCCGTCCTCGGTAAGATTTACGATGGTCGTCGGCACCGTGCGCGGCGTCTGCCCGCCGTCCAGCACCACCTGCACCCGCTCGCCCATCTGCTCCACCACGGCCGCTGCCGTGCAGCACTCCGGAGCTCCCGCCAAATTCGCCGCCGTCGCCGTAATCGGACACTTCAGCGCCCGCACCACCGCCAGCGCCGCCGGTGAAGCCGGCATGCGCACCGCGATGTTGCCTGAGTTGGCCGTCACCTTCAGCGGCAGCCGCGGCGCCGCGCGCACAATCAGCGTCAGCGGGCCCGGCCAGAACTTCTCCGCCAGCAGATGAAACTCGTCCGGCAATTCGTAGGCCAGTTCCTCGGCCTGATCCACGCTTTCAATCAGCAGAGACAGCGGCTTATGCCGGCCCCGCTCCTTGATCTCATACACGCGCTCCACCGCGTGCAAATTGTACGGATCCACTGCCAGGCCGTAAAACGTGTCGGTCGGCATCCCGACCACGCTGCCGTTGCGAATCCTCTCCGCCACATAGCTCACCAGCGACGGCTCGGGCTCAATTGCATTCACGCGAATGATTTCCGGGCGCACCCGTTGTACCTCATCTTCCAGGCTCGGAACCAGCGAACCTAACCCAAGTTGAAATCCACACCCTCGAAACTACCACAGGGAAGCAACTATTAAGGTTACCGCACAACCTGCATCCTGCGGGAGGTTATCATGTTTCCTGCCGGTCCTCTTGCATTCTACATTGCCCGAACCCCGGCCCGCGCCGGAGGAGCATGACTCAGGCCTTTTCCAATCCGCCGCACGAACGGCTCCGCCCCGTCACCAGCCGCCAAAACTCGCTGGTCAAAGACCTGCGCCGCGCCTTCACCCAGGCCGAACCAGCCGAGGACGGCTCCGTCGCCATCGAAGGCGTCAAACTGGTCGAGGAGGCCATCCGCAGCGGCCTGCGCCTGCGCGCCGTCTTCTTCTCGGAATCCGCGCGCCAGCGTGCCAACCGCCTGCTCCCCCAGCTCGGCCGCACCACCGAAACCATCCTCCTGCCCGACGACATCTTCCACAGCGCCGTTGCCACCGAAACCCCGCAAGGCGTTGCCGCCCTCGTCCATCCCCTCGCCTCCACCCTCGACGATCTATTCGCGCCCGCCGCGCCGCTCATCCTCGGCTGCGCTGGTCTGCAGGACCCCGGCAACCTCGGCACCATCCTGCGCAGCGCCGAAGCCTTCGGCGCCAGCGGCGTCGTCACCACCGAAGGCACCGTCTCCTCGGCCAATCCCAAGGTCGCCCGCGCCTCCGCCGGATCGGTCTTCCGCCTGCCCTGCATCAAGCTCACCATCGCCGAAGCCCTCGAAGCCCTCGCCACTCATGGCGTCCGCCTCGCTGTCACCAGCAGCCACCTTGGCCGTCCCGTGCACGAAATCGACCTCACCCTCCCCACCGCCATCTTCATCGGCAGCGAAGGCCACGGCGTCCCGCGCATCCTGCTCGACGCCGCCGACGAAGCCATCCTCATCCCCCACTCCCCCAAAGTGGAAAGCCTCAACGCCGCCATCGCAGCCAGCATCCTCCTCTACGAGGCCCAGCGCCAAAGAAGCAAGTAGGTTTTAGCGGTTGATGTTGCAGTTGGTGTGCCGTTGTCTTTGCTGTTGTATTTAGAGTGTCATCCTGAGCAAAGCGAAGGACCCCAGCAAGGAATGCAGCGAGAGAGCGCTCGCAAGGCTTCCCAGCAACAAGCCCCGCCGCGCAGCGAAGTCAAGGCCTGCTAGAATCCACCGATGGCAAACCTTTCCGGTCTCCAACCAGATGTGAAGTCCTGCCCAAGTTGCAAGGGCGAGTTGCGCAATATTCCGCGGAGTGAAATGACAACCCGCGGATACAAGCGCCGGGACGGAAGCATAGCGCTCGACACTCACACCTACGAATGCATCGAGTGCAAGACGAGGTTTGAGATCAATCAAGACCGCTAAGATGATGCGGCGCTCTTACTTCACTGCCCCTCAAACTCCACCATCTTCGGTCCAATCTCTCTGGCGCACATCTCCGGGGCCAGATGTCCGCAGCCTGCAAACGTCTCCAGCTTCGCCCCCGGAATCAGCCGCTCCATCTTCTCTCCCTGGCTCAGCGGAGTAAGGCGGTCTTCCGCGCCCCAGACCAGCAGCACCGGCATCTTCAGTGTTGGCAGTTCGCCGTCGGTCGCATCCTGGCCGGTCATCATCGACGCCACCGCCCGCCGCATCACCCACGCGTGCTTCCGCGAAATGCGCAGAATATCCCGCGCAACAAACCGCGGAACCCGCGGCGGATGCGGCATCAGCAGCTGATTCAATTGATTCACCTGATCGTGCGAGCCGGGCGTAAGCAGCCGCGCGTCCCACCCCGGCAGCTCCGCCAGTCCCGCGCTGTCGAACAGCATCAGCCGCCGCACCCGCTCGGGATGCGCAATCGCAACCCGCTGCGCGATCCACCCGCCCATCGACCAGCCGCCCAGGTCCACCTGCTTCAGCCCCATGGCATCCAGAAACCCAACCACCACCCCAGCCTGGTCCCGCACCGAATACGAAAAATCCGGCGGCCACGCGCTGCGTCCAAAGCCGGGCAGGTCCGGCATGTACACGCGATACCCGGCCTTCGCAAGGAACGGCGCCAGCCCCAACCAGTCCTCGGCGCGTCCGCCCAGTCCGTGCACCAGCACCACCGGCGGCCCGTCCTTCGGCCCCAGCACGTCGTAGTGGATGCGATAGCCCGCAACCTGCACCTTGCGGCTCTTCACGCCTTCCAGCCAGCCCCGCAAATACACGCAATGCCAAAAGAAGCTCACCGGCCGCAGATAGATCCCCGTGCCAATCAGCATCAGGACCAGCACCACAACCCAGGTTTTTCCGCTCCGCTTCATAGGCCTACTCCCGCATCCGATCCTTCTTGGCCCGCAGCGCCGCCAGCCGCTCCCGAATCCTTTTCTCCACGCCCTCTTCCGTTGGGAAATACCACTGCCTGCCCTTCAAATTTTCCGGCAGACACTCCATGTCCGTAACTTTCTCCTCGAAGTCGTGCGCGTACTTGTAGCCCTCGCCGTAGCCGAGCTCTTTCATCAGCCGCGTCGGAGCGTTCCTCAGATGCAGCGGCACCGGGTCGGCCGCCGTCTCTTCCACATCGCGCTTCACCGCGCCATAGGCCTTGTAGAGCGCATTCGACTTGGGCGCAATCGCCAGATACACCGCCGCATGCGCCAGCGCCAGCCCGCCCTCAGGCAGTCCCATAAACTCCAGCGCATCGCGCGCCGCAATGCAAATCTCCAGCGCGTGCGGGTCGGCCAGCGAAATGTCTTCCACCGCCATGCGCACAATCCGCCGCGCCAGATACATCGGATCCTCGCCGCTCTCCAGCATCCGCACCAGCCAGTACAGCGCCGCATCCGGATCGCTGTTGCGCACCGACTTGTGCAGCGCCGAAATCAGGTTGTAGTGCTCCTCGCCCGCCTTGTCATAGCGCAGCACCCGCCGCTGCAGCGCATCCTCCACCTCTGCCGGTCCGATCACCCCGCCACTCACAGGCGACGCAGAGTCGAGGAACGCTTTGCTGCCGGTCGCCGACGCCAGGCCGGTCGCCGACGCAAGGGTCGCCGCAATCTCCAGCACGTTATACGCTGAGCGCGCATCCCCGCTGGAATACGCCGCAATCCGCGCCAGCGCCTCGGGCTGCGCCGTCAGCTTCATTCCACCCAACCCGCGCTCCTCGTCCGCCAGCGCGCGCTCCAGCAGCTTTACAATCTGCTCCTCGGTCAGCGGATTCAGCGTATACACCCGCGAGCGCGACAGCAGCGCCGAGTTCACCTCAAACGAAGGATTCTCCGTCGTCGCCCCAATCAATCGAATGTTGCCCCGCTCCACGTGCGGCAAAAACGCATCCTGCTGAGCCCGGTTAAAGCGGTGAATCTCATCGATGAAGACAATCGTGCGCCGCCCATATTGCCGCGCCCGCTCGGCCTCCACCATCACCTGCTTGATCTCCTTGATCCCGGCCATCACCGCCGAATACTCCACGAAATCCGCCTTCGTGCGCTTGGCAATAATCTTGGCCAGCGTCGTCTTGCCCACGCCCGGCGGTCCCCAGAAGAGGATCGAGCCAATATCGTCGCGCTCAATCTGCACCCGCAGCGCCTTGCCCGGACCCAGAATGTGCTCCTGCCCCACCAGTTCATCCAGATCGCGCGGACGCATCCGCTCCGCCAGCGGCCTCGTCCGGTCCTGCGCCTCATCAATCGGATTGGAAAACAAATTCATCGCAGCAAGCCTATCACCATGGGTGTCATTCTGAGCGCAGCGAAGAATCCCTACGCCGCGCTAACTACCTGGACTCCCGAGCGGCAATTCAGCCACCTCATGATCCTAGCCTCAAAAATTAACCCCCGGCTGTGCCGAGGGTTCTCACTAACCTTGAAACCTTAAACCTTAAAACCTGGCTCTTATCCCTTCGCCCGCGCCGTCTTCTCGTCATACGCCACCTTGCCGTCGCGTATGTGAACGATGCGGTGCGCGTACTCCGCCACGTCATGCTCGTGCGTCACCACCACAATGGTGTTGCCCTGCGCGTGCAAGGTATCGAACAGCGCCATGATCTCGTTGCCGGTCTTCGAATCCAGATTGCCCGTCGGCTCATCGGCCAGAATAAGCGCGGGGTGGTTCACCAGCGCGCGCGCAATCGCCACTCTCTGCCTCTGGCCGCCGCTCAGCTCGTTCGGCTTGTGGCTCATGCGCTTGCCCATGCCCACGCTCTCCAGCGTCTGCCGCGCCCGCTCCAGCCGCTCCGCCGGAGCCACGCCCGCATATATCAGCGGCAGCTCCACGTTGTGCAGCGCAGAAGCTCGTGCCAACAAATTAAATGTCTGGAAGACGAAACCAATCTCCTTGTTGCGGATGCGGGCCAGCTCATCGTCGTTCAGCTCGCTCACCAGTTGCCCGTTCAGCCAGTACACGCCCCGCGTCGGCGAATCCAGGCAGCCGATTACATTCATAAGTGTCGATTTACCCGACCCTGACGGCCCCATGATCGCCACATACTCATTGCGGTTGATTGCAAGGTCCACGCCGCTGAGGGCGTCCACCTGCTGCTCGCCGCCCATGTCATAGCTCTTCCACAGCCCGTGGGTGCAGATGATGCACTCCGGCGGCGGCGCCTTCACTTCCAGTTCCATGCTAGCGGTTTCCGATTCCATTCGCTTTCTTTCCCTCCGGCGTCCGCAACGCCCGTGGCCGGAGCGGGGTCTGTCGCCGCCCAGCGTACCCGACCAGCTTCCGCGCTGTTTACGGCTGCTCTTCGTCCTTCTTCGGTGCGCTGTTGTCGATCCGCACTTTGGCGTCCGGCTTCATCGTGCGCAGCGCCTTGTAGCTCCCGGTCACAATCTCGTCGCCCGCTTTTAATCCTTCAGCGCCCAGCCCGTCGAGCACTTCAATCTCGCTCGTCCCCATAATCCCCGTCTGCACCGGCACAAAGCGCGCGCGCCCGTCGCGAATCACAAACACGCCCTGCACCTCTTCTCGCGACGCCTTGATCTCCGCGGGCTTCTCCGCCGCCTGCACCTCGCTCTTGTCTTTCTTGGGCGCAAGGTCGCCGCGCTGGCGAATCGTCAGCGCCTGGATCGGAATCGACAGCACGCCCGTCTTGCTCGCCGTGACGATCTTGGCCGTCGCCGACAATCCCGGCCGCAGGTTCTCCGGAACCTCCTGCAGGGTCACCACCACCTTAAAGTCCTTGGCCTCCTGCGAACTCTCCGTCGATTGCGACGTCGCCACCCCGGTCGAGCGCACCAGCGCGTTGTCGCCAATGTCGGTCACCGTGCCCTGGAACTTCTTCTTCGGAATCGCGTCGATGCTCACCTCGGCCGGCTGTCCCACCTCCACGTTCACAATGTCGGTCTCGTCCACCATCACCTCGGCGGTAATCACCGAAGTATCGGCCAGCGTCATCAGCGTCGAACCCGGAGAGTTCTGTATTCCCACCACTACTGTCTCGCCCTCGCGCACCGGCAGGTTCGTCACCACCCCGTCAAACGGCGCGCGATACTCCGTCTTGCTCAGCACGTCGCTATTGTGCACCAGGTTCGCCTTCTGCACCGCAATCCGCCGGTTATAAGCCTCGGCCGCCGCCTTGGCCTGCTGAATCCGCGCCTTGGCCTGGCTCACCCCGGCCACCGCGTCCGCATACTCATTCTTGGCCGCTTCGTAATCTTTCTTGGAGATCAGCTGGTCCTTGTACAGTTCTTCGGAGCGCTTCCAGTCGTCCTGCTTCTGCTCCAGGTCGGCCTTGGCGCGGTCCAGGTCGGCAACGTTGGTGTTCAGCGTCTCCACTCCCGCGGTGTAGTCGGCCTCGGCTGCCGTCAGCGAAGCCTGCGCCGCGCGCACGTCGGCCCCCGCCTGCACGTCTTCCAGTTGCGCCAGCATCTGCCCCTTGCGCACCCGCTCGCCTTCCTTCACATACAGCTTCACAATCTTGCCGAAGGCGTTGGCGCCCACGTTCACAAATGTCTTGGGACGGATCTCGCCCGAGGCGGTCACCTGCGACGTCAAATCCTCGCGCACCACCCGTCCGCTCTGCACCACCACCACGCCCCGCCGGCTCACCTGGTAGCCGAGCAACGCAAGTCCAGCCAGCAGCGCCACGCCGCCCACCCAGAGCCAAACTTTTTTCCGCGTCGTCATCCCGCCTCGTTCATAGCCTGCATGCCTTGATTGTAAACCGTAGGCTCCGTCTCAACCTTGGCAAAGCCATTGCCATCCGTGCTCATATCCCTGCTTGCCATCCTCGTTCTTCGCCGTCTCCGTCTCCTCTCCTCCTCTGCGCCCGCCTTGCCTTCGTCCGAGGCCAATCCATACAATCGCAGCAGTCCTTAACCCAGGGAGAATTGTGTTGATGCGGGTTTTTCCAGTGCGCCGTTTTTCCTTCGTCCTCATGGTGGCCGCCATGCTCGCCGCGCCTGCCACGGCCGTGCTGATCCTGGCCGCGCCCGCCCAGGCGCAGGACGCCGGCGGCAAGCGCGATGCCGGCACCTCCCTCAAGGATCTCGATAGCTCCCAAAAGGACAACGCGCAGCCTAAGCCACTCTCTGATGACGAGCGCAAGGAGCGTATCCGCGACTTCCGCAAAGAGGTCGGAAAAACCTATCAGACTTGGCTCGACGAGGACGTCCGCTACATCATCACGCCGGAAGAAGAGCAGGCATTCAAACTCCTGGGAACCGACGAGGAGCGCGATGCCTTCATCGAGCAATTCTGGGCGCGCCGCAATCCCGATCCCGACAGCGACGGCAACGCCTTCCGCGAGGAACACTACCGCCGCATGCAGTATGCCAACGAGCACTTCTCCGCCGGAACCCCCGGCTGGAGATCCGATCGCGGACGCATCTACATCGTCTGGGGAGCACCCGACGAAATCGAATCCCATCCCGCCGGCGGCCAGTATCAGCGCCAGCCCGGCGAGGGCGGCGGCAGCACATCCACTTATCCCTTCGAGCGCTGGCGCTATCGCTACCTCGAAGGCATCGGCAACGATATCATCATCGAGTTCGTCGATTCCTGCATGTGCAACGAGTACCGCCTGTCCAATGATCCCAACGAGAAGGACGCGCTGCAGCACACCCCCGCCGGCAGCGGCAGCATGCAGGGGGGGATGGGCAATCGCGCCGCCCGCATGGCCGGCATGCCCGGCGGAACCAGTACAGACGGCAGCAGCGCCTTTGACGCCCTGGAGCGCTACTCCAAGCTCACCGCCCCGCCGCCCATCAAGTTCAGGGATCTCGAGGAGAAGATCAATACCCGCATCCGCTACAACCTGATGCCGTTCGACATGCGCTCCGACATCGTCAAAATCACCTCCGACACCGTCCTGGTCCCCATCACCATCCAGATCAAAACCAAGGACATGACCTTCCTGCAAAAGGAAGGCATCCAGCGCGCCTCGGTCAACATCTTCGGACGCATCTCCACCATCAGCGGCCGCGTCGCCACAACCTTCGAAGATACGGTCGGTGTCGATGAGCCCAATGAGTTGATGGACAAGGCCCTGCTCACCTCGCAACTCTACTGGAAAGCCATCCCCCTCAAACCCGGTCTGTACAAAATCGAGATCGCGATCAAGGATGTCAACGGCGACCGTGTCGGCACCCTGGTCCGCTCCATCCGCGTCCCCGAGTTCGACCCCGAGAAACTGGCGTCCTCTTCGCTCATTCTCGCCGACATCATGGAGCACGTCCCGGCCCGCAACGTCGGCACCGGAAACTTCATCATCGGCGACACCAAGGTCCGTCCCCGCCTCGACGCCTCTAATGGCAAGCCCGCCAGCTTCAAACGCGACCAGCGCCTCAACCTCTGGCTCCAGGTCTACAACCTGCAGCCGGACAAGCAGAGCCACAAGACCGACGCCGCCATCAGCTACGACATCATCAACCTGCAAACCAACCAATCCGTGCTGCACGCCGACGAGTCCTCAGCCATCTACGGCAACACCGGCGACCAGATCACCATCGAGAAATCCATGTCCCTGGCCACCCTCGAACCCGGCGCCTACAACGTCAAAATCACCGTCAACGACCAGGTCACCAAACAAACCATCAATCCCTCCGCCCGCTTCGTGATCGAATAAGACAGGCGCTCTGGTCTCCACATCTGCCGCAGTAAGCAGATGTGGGTCTGTTTGCAGTTGCCTTTGCTTCTTCCTCACCCAGCGGATCAAATCATTCGCCCTAAGCCCGTATAGCTACGCAAATACAAACGCATTTCCGCGGCAACCCTCCAGCAACTCGCCTGATCTAAGCAATCAAAAGGGGGACGTTATGCAGCTGGTTAAAGATGGACAGTGTGGCCTCTGTAAACACTTTGGCGAACCTCACCAATCCGACAAGAAGTTGATTGAAATCCGCTCGTCACACAAAGCCCCGGAGGTCATGGTCGATGAGTGTGGCCTTCCGCGGAACGCCTCGTTGCACCTGATGGTCACTCCCATCAGCGGTTGCGACGGCTTCGAGAAAGCGGCTTAGCGCAAGTCCTGCTCCGCGCCGGCCCCAGTAACCCGCGTTCGCCTAGCTGCCTCACCTCTGCCGCAGTAAGCGGAGGTGGGGCTTTCGCGTCAGCCCTGGTTCGCAACGCCCTTGGGCTCCGGCATGTAGTCGCACGCCTCGCGGCACTCCAGGCAGTAATAGCAGCCGTCCTCCACCAGGCGCACCTCGTTCTCGCCCAGGCACAGAAAGCAGTACCTGTCGCACTTGCACTTCTCTTCCACCTGTTCGCAGACGTTGCACAGGAATCGTTTGGCCATGGGCTGAACTCTAACGTCGAACTCTACCGCGCATCTTCCATGCGATGCAACTGCGATCTCCGTCCTGCCCCACGGCCCGCGTTGCCCCTCCGCGCCGCCCCATGGTAACGTTTAGGGTTCCCATTGGCCGTACGATTCCCCTGATCGAGGTCCCGTCCTTGTCGCAACGCCGAATCTGCCATCGTCCGTAAAACCGCTCTCAACTCCGCGCACCGCCAGCTCGGCGCCCGCATGGTGGACTTCAACGGCTGGGACATGCCGGTCGAGTATCCGCCGCCAACGCCAGCCGCCCCTGCGGCGGCCTCATCGCCGAGCACCTCGCCGTCCGCACCTCCGTCGGCCTCTTCGACGTCAGCCACATGGGAGACATCCGCCTGCACGGCCCCCAGGCGCTCGAGGCCGTCCAGCACATGACCTTCAACGACGCCTCGCGCCTCGCCATCGGCCAGGCCCAGTACTCCGCCCTGCTCTACCCCGCCGGAACCTTCGTCGATGACGTCATCGTGCACCGCCTCGGCGACGACGATTTCCTGCTCGTCATCAACGCCGGAACCCGCGAGAAGGATTTCAACTGGGTCCGCGACGCCGCCCAGTCCTTCGACTGCGCGCGTCGAAAACCTCAGCGACGCCTACACCCAGATCGCCATCCAGGGCCCCAACGGCTGGCGCACCCTGCAAAAGCTCACCGATGCCGATCTCACCCAGGTAAAGTTCTACTGGTTCACCCACGGCACCGTCTGCGGATTGCCCAACACCCTCATCGCCCGCACCGGCTACACCGCCGAAGACGGCTTTGAGATCTACATCCCCAGCGACGAGCCCACCAGCCTCCGCGTCTGGAACGAGCTGCTCGCCGCCGGCGAGGAGTTCGGCATCCTGCCCTGCGGCCTGGGCGCCCGCAACACCCTGCGCCTCGAAGGCGCGCTCTCGCTCTACGGACACGAAATTTCCGACACCATCACTCCCTGGGAGGCCCGTCTGGACCGCTTCGTCAAGATGGACAAAGGCGACTTCATCGGCCGCGACTCGCCTCGCCGCGCCAGAAGCAGACGCGGCCCCGAAACGCATCCTCGTCGGCCTGGAGGCCATCGAGCGCGGCATCCCCCGCGACGGCTACCAGGTCACCGCCTCCGACGGCCGCCCCATCGGCTACGTCACCAGCGGCTCGCCCGCGCCCTTTCTCAAGAAGAACATCGCCCTCGCCTATGTTCCCCTCGAGCATTCCGCCGAGGGCACCGAGCTGGGCGTGGAGGTTCCGCAACTCAGATCATAAATGCAAAGTGGTGCCCACGCCGTTCTACAAGCGCCGCCAAACGCGCCGCGAAGCCTTGCAGGAACCGGGTGGCCCATATCTGCCGAGCGCCCGCAGTCGGAGCGGCATCCGGTTGCCGCGTACCCGGCTGCGAAGCGTCTGTTGCGCATAATGTGGGATGAGCACGCTGTCCGGGTCTGCCCATTCAAGCCAGTTCTTGGCTTGAGTGGGGCAGTTGACCTTGCGTGTTGCTTTTGTATTTGCCCTTGCCCTTGCTCTTTGGAATACAATTTCAAAGTTCACTCAGTCGTGAAACGTTTCATGCACCGCCGGCCTGTCCGGCGCGCAATCCATCTCTGGAGATCACCATGGCCTATCCGCCGGAATTCAAGTACACCAAAGAGCACGAATGGCTCGCCGTTGGATGGCACCACCGGAACCATCGGCATCACCGACTACGCGCAGAACTCTCTCGGCGACATCGTCTTTGTCGAACTGCCCAAGGTCGGCACCGAACTCATCGCCGGCAAAACCTTCGGCACCGTCGAGTCGGTCAAAGCCGTCAGCGATCTTTACGCTCCCGGTCTCCGGCACCGTCACCGCCATCAACGAGGAGCTGGCCACCTCGCCCGAGAAGGTCAACAGCCGACCCCCACTCCGCCTGGATGGTGAAGCTCACCCTCGCCAATCCCTGCCGAAGCCGACGCCCTGCTCTCCGCCGCCGACTACGAGAAGTTCATCGCCGAGGAGAGCAAGTAGATTGAGGACCGGGCGGCCCATATTTGCCGTCTGTTGGCAAATGTGGGGCTCTTGATCTTGCTTTTGTCTTTGCATTAGCACGCTGACGGGTGCCCCACCTTCCGCTGCGCGCTTTTTGCGCGGCTAAGGTGGGAAGCAGGCATCCCATCCCTACCCGCGTCCGCCGCCCATAATCCACGCCGGCCCTGCAGGGCCTTTTTTCCATTAGGATTACAATCCATCATGCGCTATCTTCCCAAGTCTCCCGCCGAACGCGCTCACATGCTGCGCGAGATCGGCGTCGCGCTCCATCGACGAGCTCTTCGCGCCCATCCCGGCCCGAGTTCCGCCTCAACCGCGACCTCGCGATCCCGCGCCAGATGGCCGAGAGCGAAATCGTCGACTGGTTCCGCGCCCGCGCCGCCGAAAACGGCACCGGCTACGACATCCTCCTCGGCGCCGGAGCCTACAACCACTACCGCCCGCTCGTCATCGACTCGCTCATCTCGCGCGGCGAGTGGTTCACCGCCTACACGCCCTACCAGCCGGAGATCGCGCAGGGCACCCTGCAGGCCATCTTCGAGTTCCAGACCATGATCTGCGAGCTCACCGGCATGGAGGTCGCCAACGCCTCCATGTACGACGGCTCCACCGGCGCCGCCGAAGCCGTCATGATGGCCATGCGCATCACCGGACGCCAGCTCCGCCATCCTCGCCCGCAGCGTTCATCCCGAGTACCGCGAGGTCATCGCCACCTACGCCAACTACCAGGGCACTGCCGCTCACCGAAGCCGCCTTCGCCGCCAACGGACGCGTCGATCTCGCCGCCCTCGACGCAGCCATCACCGCCGAAGACCGCCTGCGTCCTCATCCAGTCGCCCAACTTCTTCGGCACCATCGAAGACGTGGCCGCCATCGCCGATGTGGTCCACGCCAAGGGCGCGCTGCTGGTCGTCGCCATCGCCGAAGCGGTCTCGCTCGGCATCGTGCGCCCGCCCGCCGAAGCCGATATCGTCTCCATGGAAGCGCAGTCCTTCGGCGTCCCGCTCAGCTACGGCGGACCCTACGCCGGAGTCATCGCCACCCGCGAAAAGTTCGTCCGCCAGATTCCCGGACGCCTCGTCGGCCAAACCACCGACCGCAACGGCAAGCGCGGCTTCGTCCTCACCCTCTCCACTCGCGAGCAGCACATCCGCCGCGAGAAGGCGACCTCCAACATCTGCACCAACCAGGCGCTCGTCGCGCTCATGGCCAACATCTTCATGGACGTTTACGGACGCGAAGGCATGCGCGAACTGGCCGAGCAGAATCTCGCCAAGGCCGCCTACGCCCGCAAAGCGCTCGGCAGCCAAAGCCAAGCTGCTGTTCGACGGCGCGCCGCGCTTCAACGAATTCGTCCTCCAGACCAGCCGAAGACCCCTACGAAATCTCGCACCGCCTCGCCGCGAAAACAAAATCATCGGCGGCTTTCCGCTGCACAAGTTCTATCCCGAACTCGGCAACGCCGCCGCTCTGGTGCGCCACCGAACTCACTTCCCGCGCCGCCATCGATGCCGCGGCCAGCCAGGCTGGTCGTCCGCGTTCGACGGTGACAGCGATGAGCATCCGAACAGCATCCAAGCAAGGCCACCACCCACATCTCGCAGAACGAAGGCCTCATCTTCGAGCACTCCTCGCCCGGCAAGAAAGCCTATCGCCTGCCGCCGCTCGACGTGCCCGAAGTCGATGCCGCCGCCGAACTCGGCGAGCTGCTGCGCACCGACGCCCGCCGCGCTTCCCGAGGTCAGCGAGATCGAAATCATCCGCCACTTCACCCGCCTTTCCACCTGGAATTACGCGCGTCGATCACGGCATGTACCCGCTCGGCTCCTGCACCATGAAGTACAACCCGCGCGTCAACGAAGTCGTCGCCCGCCTCGACGGAATCGCCGGAGCCCACCCCTATCAGCCGCGAGCAGATCTCGCAGGGCGCGCTGCGCATCATGAAGGCGCTCGCCGATCAGCTGCTCGAAATCACCGGCATGGACGCCATCACCCTGCAGCCCGCCGCCGGAGCCCACGGCGAGCTCACCGGCATCCTGCTCATGCGCGCCTATCTCGAATCGCAAGGGCAATCCGCGCAAAAAAATTCTGATCCCCGACTCCGCCCACGGCACCAATCCCGCCACCGCCGCCATGGTCGGCTACCAGGTCGAAAACCTGCACAGCAACGCCAGCGGCATGGTCGATCTCGCCGCCCTCGAAGCCGCAGATGAACGAAGATGTCGCCGGGCCTCATGCTCACCAACCCCAACACCCTCGGCATCTTCGACGAGCAGATCGCACAGATCGCCGAGATCCTCCATCGCAAGGGCGGCCTGCTCTACATGGACGGCGCCAACATGAACGCCCTCGTCGCCAAGGCGCGCCCCGGCGACTTCGGCGTGGACGTCATGCACCTCAACCTGCACAAGACTTTTTCCACTCCGCACGGCGGAGGCGGTCCCGGCTCCGGCCCGGTGGCCTGCAAGACGCATCTCGAGCCGTTCCTGCCCACGCCCTCGTCGTCGAAACCGCCGACGGCACCCTGCGCCTCGACTACGATCGCCCGCACTCCATCGGACGCGTGCGCGCCTTCTTCGGCAACTTCGGCATGCTCGTCCGCGCCCTCGCCTACATCATGGCCAACGGCCCCGACGGCCTGCGCCAGACCACCGAAGACGCCGTGCTCAACGCCAACTACCTGCGCAAGAAACTCGAAGGCACCTTCGATCTTCCCTACGACACACCCACGATGCATGAGGTCGTCTTCAGCGACAAGCTGCCAGGCCAAGCACGGCATCAAGACCGGAGACATCGCCAAGCGCCTCATCGACTACGGCTTCCATCCCTACACCGTCAGCTTCCCCATGGTCGTCCACGGCGCGCTCATGATCGAGCCCACCGAGAGCGAACCGCTGGAAGAACTCGACCTCTTCATCGACGCCATGAAGTCCATCGCGCAGGAGGCCATCGACTCGCCCGAGCTCGTCCGCAACGCGCCCCACTCCACGCGCCTCTCGCGCCTCGACGAAACCGCCGCCGCCCGCAAACCCATCCTGCGCTGGAAGCCGGAGGCCAAATGACGCGAACGATTGATCTTTCCGTCAATCCTTTTCGGGGCGCCCGTATTCACCTGGTTAATCGTTGTGCAACTTTGCACAACGATTAACCAACTCAGCACTTTCGCTTTCCAAACCATTGCCTTATCCGTACATCGTTGTTCGCCCTGCGCTGCGCGCCGCGCTAGCCTCAGAGTCGGGCAAAGAGGTACCCTGATAAGACATGCGAATCCTGAGAGCCTGCCTTCGCCACTTGTTGCTGCTGAGCCTGCTATGTGCTCCGCTGCTGGCCCAGACTGTCTTCAAGGCGCTCTCTTCGGCCACCAGCACCCCGACCTCCGCTGCAAAATACACTGACCCGCTGGGACGCGACAACCCGCGCGGCACCCTCACCGGCTTTATCGATGCTGCGCAGCGTGGCGACACCAGGCACGCCGCCGAGTATCTCCAACTCCCGCGGCAGGAATCCGCGATCGACACCACCCGCGTTGTCGATGACCTCAAGGTGTTGCTCAACAACGCCTACGTGGGCCGGCTCGGCTCGGTCACCGACAATCCCGAACTGCTCTACGATCCGCAACTGGAACCCAACCAGGAACGCGCCGGCGAATTCTCCGTCAACGGCAAGGAGCTGCCGCTGCTGATGGTGCGCGTGCCCGACGGCAACAACGGCCATCTCTGGCTCATCAGCTGGAGCACGCTCAGCCAAACCGAAGACCTCGCCAACGACGTGCGCTCGCATGAAGTGGAGCAGCACCTGCCCGCCATCGTCGTGCGCCACAGCATTCTTTCCATTCCGCTCTGGGTCTGGCTGGCCTTCCTGCTGCTGATTCCGGTTGCGCTGCTGGTAGCCGCCGTCACTACCTTCGTCGTGGTGCGCTTGCCGGAATGGTTCCTGGGCCGCATCCAGCATCGCGCCGCCAAGTGGGAGATGTGGAACAACGTCCGCGGCCCCATTCTGCTGTTCGTCACGGCCGCCGCGCACGCCATCGGCATGCACCTGCTCACCGTGCCGCTGCTCTTCCGCGAGTACTACGTGCGGGTGCAGGGCACCGCGCTGTTGTTTGCCGTGGCGTGGCTGCTGTGGGATTTCGTCACCGTGTGGACGCAGCGCATGCACCGCCGCATCACCGCACCGGAAGAGCGCGGCACGCTGTCGCTCATTCTGCTGCTGCACCGCATGCTGAAGGTCGCCATCGCCACCGCGGCGCTGCTCAGCATTCTGTTTCTTGCGGGCGTCAATCTCTCGGCGGCACTCGCCGGACTCGGCATCGGCGGCATCGCCGTCGCCCTGGCCGCGCAGAAAACCATCGAAAATCTCTTCGGCGGAATCAGTATCCTCACCGACCGCGTGATCCGCGTCGGCGACCTGTGCCGCGTGGGTCAAACCATCGGCACGGTGGAAGACATCGGCCTGCGCTCCACCCGCATCCGCACCTTCGAGCGCGGACTGATCTCGGTCCCCAACGGCTCGCTCTCTACCGCTAACGTGGAGAACCTGAGCGCCCGCGACAAGATGCGCATCTTCTGCACCCTCAGCCTGAGCTATGAAACCAGCCACGCGCAGTTGGAAGCCGTGCTGCAGCAGGCCGGCGCGATGCTGCGCCAGCATCCGCGGGTGGAAGCATCATCCGCGTGGATACGCCTGGCGAACCTCTCCGCTAGCGGGATCGAACTGGAGATGCAGGCCTACGTGCTGACCCGCGACTATGACGACTACTCGCGGGTGCGCGAAGAAATCCTGCTGCGCGTGATGAACATCGTGGAAAGCTGCGGAACCCCGCTCACCAGCGTGGCCCAGACCGTCCGCCAGACACGCGAGCCGCAAGCGGCCCAGACCAAAACCTCGGCCGGTAACCAACATTGATCATCGTCAATATTTATGTTAGTAAATATTAAATATCGGTGCGGACACGCGCTGGTTTAAAGCGGTTGCCCGAGTGGATGTGTCCTGCTTTCCCAGGTTAGCGCCGCAAAAAACGCGGCACGGAACCTGGGGCACCCGACTATCCGGTCTAATCCTGCGCGAAGACCACCCACGAGCTTTGCCACAGGCGCATGGGAACCTGGCCGCGCGGGCACGCCGTGATGATGACGTTGTACTGCCGTCCAACCGGCAGGCTGGCGAGAAACGCATCCGAGGTGCGCGGCCCGGCCAGCGCGAGGTATTCGAGGAAGGCGTACACATCGGCGCCAGGAAGAAGCTCCGGGGCCGCAAAGCGCAGCTCGGTGTTCTCCTGAAAAAAATGCCAGGCGATGGAAGCCGTGGTGTTGATGGCGCGCTCGTAATGCGCTTCGTCCAGCACGCCGGGAGCGGGATTGTCGAAGATGATGCACAGGCTGCGCTCATCCTCGCGGGTGTACTCGCGTACCTTCAGTTCGCCGGATTTCGCGGTGGCCTTCCAATCGACATGGCGCGAGCTGTCCTCCGGCTCGTAGTCGCGAATGCGGTACAGGTCCGAGCCGCGTCCTTGCAGATTGGTCTCCAGCTCTCCGGTGATGAGCGGCAGCACCTCCAGCGCTTTTTCATTGGGCGCAACGGAGGGATACACCAGCACTTCCTGGTTGAGCGCGACGGTGCGCGTCTTGTTGAGAAATGAAAACGGAAAGCGGGTGGAGATTCCCACGCCGCGCTGCGCATACCGGCCGCGCCGGGGGAAACGCAGATTCAGTTCGGCGCTCTGGCGGTATCCGGCGGGAAGATAGGGGAAGTACACGCCCTGCTCAAAGACGGGCGGCAACTGGGGCTGCGGCGCAACCCTGGTGCAGATAAAGTCAGGCCAGCGGATGATGACCTTGCGCCCGCTGTGCGCCGGAGGATAGGTGAAGACGGAGCGGTGCCAGTGCCACTTGGTGCGCTCCGCCTTGTGCGGCGGCGGCACCACGGAGATGGAGAAGACCGGAATGCGGCGCCGGTTGTGCAGCAGCACCGCGCCGGCATAACTCTGCCCGGCAAAGACGTGATGCGGAAGATGCACGCCCGCTTCCAGCCCGCCAATCATCACCGCCGAGACGATGCCGCTGACCAGCACCGCGCCGAGCATGGCGGCAACCACGATGAACAGCAGGTTGTTGCCAGTGTTGAGCGCGGCAATGCCGATCAGCAGGGTAAGGGCCAGATACACCAGGCCCTGGCGTGTGACCTCATAGTTCAGCGCATCGCGAACGTGTCTTCCCACCACGCGCCGCGCCAGGTAAGGGACGGTTGTAACGGCGACCACACCGGCCAGCAGCAGAGCGGCAGATGCAAATACGATGGTGGCGAGCACATCTCCAGCCTCGCTGGAGGCGGTGGAGAGCAGCGCCGAGGCAAAGGCCAGCGAGAGCCCGACGATGGCGACAAAGAAGCGCATCCAGGCGCCGCGCTCGACGTCGCGAAGCGCTGCAACGAACTGCTCGCGCAAGCTCATGTGACTCATTATGACATTGACCTGGGCGGCTGCAGCGCTGCAATGTGAGGCGTCAGGTTACGAACGGATTACCCAAAAACTGCAGCAGGCAGCGGTTGAACTCCGCGGGCGCTTCTTCATAGGGCAGATGGCCCACCCCCGGCAGCACCAGGAACTTCGCGTAAGAGAAGCACTTGCGCAACTCCAAACCCGAGCTGGCGGAGACCATCTCATCGTCGGCCCCCCAGAGCAGCAGCACGTGCATGGAGGCGATGGAGGGCAGCGCCGCCTGCAGCCGCCGCATGTCGTCCCGCCAGCTCCGCATCACTTCCTGCACGTACTCGTAGGAGCGCGCATCGCCATAGTTCACCGCATATCCGGCGCGCGTCTCCGCGGTAATGCGCGACTCGTCCGAGTACATCAGCCCCATCGCATGGTCCTGCACGGCGGCGCCCCACGAGGCCAGTCCGTTGGAGAACATTGCGCCGAATGGGGCAAGAAACGATGCCAGCTGAACGTGGGTCTCAGACATGAAAGGATGGGCGGGAGCAATCAACACCAGGCGGCGGATCATCGGCCGGGGAGAAGCTCGGTCCTGGCTGGCGGCCAGCATGGCAACGGCCCCGCCATGCGAGGTGGCCACCAGATCAACCTGCGAATGGCCCAGGCTGCGCAGCAGCCGCAGCAGACGTGAAGCGGCCGCTTCCAGCCCGAAATCCGCCGCGTCCGCCTCGGGCCGGTCGGAGTGTCCCATGCCCAGCAGATCGACCGCGCAGACCTCGCGCTGCCGGGCAAAAAACTCCAGATTGTGCCGCCAGCTGAAGCTGTAGCCCATGAGTCCGTGGACAAAGACCACGGCCGGCAGCAGCCGGTGATCGCCGGCGGAGAGGCGTAGATAGCGCATGCGATGGCTTCCACAGGGAAGCCACGACTCGCGCTCCTGCATGAATCTCTGGGACTGCTGCAACCGCGCTCCTTGCTGCCGGGAACCAACCCGACAACTGTATGCGTCCGGCGGAGGATTCGCAACCGGGACGCGGAGCTTTGGTTTTGATATAGTCGCTTAAGCGCGGCAGCGGCAAAAACCGGAGAAACGGCGTCCCGTACTGTATGGCATTCTCGCTTACTGAACACGCGAAGGGCAATGTGCTGGCGGTGCAGGAGTATTCGGTCCTTTCCTGGCGCGCCCTTGCCAATCTGTTCAGCCAGCCGCGCTACATCGGCGACATTGTGCAGCAGATGGACGTGATCGGCGTGGGCTCGCTGCCCATCGTGGTCCTCACCGGCTTCTTCACCGGCGCCGTGCTGGCGCTGCAGACCGCCAACTCGCTGGCCCGTTTCGGCGCACTTTCCTTCACCGGGCAACTGGTCTCCATCTCCATGGTACGCGAGCTGGGCCCGGTGCTCACCAGCCTGATGGTGGCCGGACGCAACGCGAGCGGCATGGCCAGCGAACTGGGCTCCATGCAAGTGACCGAGCAGATCGATGCCATGCGCGCCCTGGGCACCGATCCCATTCGCAAACTGGTGACGCCGCGGCTGACGGCCACCATATTCATGCTATTTTTCCTCACCATTCTCTCCGACCTGGTGGGCCTGACCGGCGGCTCGGCCATCGCCCTGCTGCTGCTGCGCCTGGACCTGCACGAGTACTGGACGTCGGCCTGGCAGATCCTCGCCTACCAGGACGTGTTTATGGGCTTGCTCAAGCCGGTGATCTTCGGCTTCATCATTGCCACCGTGGGCTGCTACTACGGGATGAGCGCCAAGGGCGGAACCCAGGGCGTGGGCCGCGCCACCACCCAGGCCGTGGTCGCGGCCAGCGTGCTCATCCTCGCCACAGACCTGTTTGTCACCCGCCTGCTGATGAACCTGCTGGGGCCCTTTTAGACCATGAGCGAGGCCGACCACAACGGGACGAAGCCAGTCGTCTTTGAGGATGTCAGGCTGAGCTACAATGAGCACGTCGTGCTCGACGGTCTCTCCTTCGAGGTCGAAAGTGGCGCCACCAAGGTCCTGCTGGGAGTGGCCGGCGCGGGCAAGAGCACCATCCTGAAACTCACTCTCGGGTTGATGCGTCCCGACAGCGGACGCATCTTTGTGCGGGGGCAGGAGATCTCGGCGATGCGCGAGACGGAACTGTTCCCCATGCGCGGCCATCTCGGAATGGTCTTTCAGGAGTCGGCCCTATTCGACTCGCTGACGGTGGAAGACAACGTCGCCTTCCGCCTGCACGAGGAAAAAGTTCCGGAGGATGAGATTCAGCGGCGCGTGCTGGAGGCGCTGCGCTTCGTGGAACTGGAGCACACCATGGAGCTGTTTCCCGCCGAACTCTCCGGCGGCATGCGGCGCCGCGTAGCCATCGCGCGCGCCATGATCTCCAACCCCGAGGTCTTGCTCTACGACTCGCCCACCGCAGGCCTTGACCCGGTGACCTCGACCACGATCGTGGAGCTGCTGGTGAAACAGCGCGACGTTTACAAGTCCAGCGCCCTGCTGGTGACCCACCGCCTGCAGGACGCCTTCATGATGGCGACGCACTACTTCAACCCGCAACAAAACAAGATGACGCCGGTGCCGCGCGGATGGGACTGGGATGCAAAGACAACTTTCCTGGTGTTGAAAGACGGCAAAAAACTGTTCGAAGGAGACGCCAATGAAATCGCGAACTCCAACGACAGCTACATCCGCGAATATCTGACGCTATGAAGATTTGGCCGCGGATTTGCGGACCATGGATTTCTCCGCTGCACTGATTGCCATCCCGGCAATGTGAGCGGCGGCATCGCGGTGCGCCAGCGCGCGGGCTTTGGCTCCCATCTCCACCATTGTTTGCGACGACCGCAGCAGCGCGGTCACTTCGTTGATGAATCGCTCGCCGGTCAACTCGCTCTCCGGAATCAGCAAGGCAGCCCCGGCCCGTGCGAGCAGTTCGGCGTTGCGCAGTTGATGGTCGTCGGCAGCTCCGGGAAACGGCACGAAGAGGGCGCACTTGCCGGCCGCCGCAATCTCGGCGACCGTGGAGGCGCCGGAGCGGCAGACGATCAGGTCGGCGTCGGCAAAGCGCTGCGCCATGTCGTCGAAAAACGCGTGGGCTTCCACGCCGATCCCGGCGCTTTCGTAGAACTGGCGCAACTCCGCAAACTCGCGCTCTCCAGTCTGGTGCACAATTTTCAAATCCGGAATGCGCTGGAGCAACTCCCCGGCAGACTCACGGACGATGCGGTTCAAGGCGCGCGCGCCCTGGCTGCCGCCGAAGACCAGCAGCGTGGGCGGTGGGCTCTGCCGCGGAGGCAGCGCGAAAAACGCGGGCCGCACCGGAACTCCGGTCACCTCGAAGCGGGGAAACCACTTCCCAGTCTGCTCAAAGTGGACCGCGGCGTTGGCGGAGTAGCGGGCCACCGCGCGGTTGGCAAAGCCGGGCACCACGTTGGGCTCGAACAGCACTACCGGAATACGCAGCAGCACCGCCGCCATGGTCGCCGGACCCGCAGCATAGCCCCCCACGCCGATCACCACCTGCGCCTGAAAGCCACGCAGAATGCGCACGGCGGAAAAGATCGACATTGGTAAATCTATCAAGGTGCGCAGGCGGGTGGCGAGGCTGACCCGGTTGAGCGCGCCGACCTTGACCAGGTGGAGCGGGAAGCCGGCCTTGGGTACCAGCCGAGTTTCAATGCCGCGCGCGGTGCCCACAAACGCCGCGTCGTGTCCGCGGTTGCGGAGTTCTTCGGCGATGGCGAGCGCGGGAATCACGTGGCCGCCGGTGCCGCCGCCGGCAAGGACGATCTTCATCTCAATCCGTCTGCTGCGTGATGTTGAGCAGCACGCCCACGCAAGCCAGGGTGACGATGAGCGACGAGCCGCCGTAGGAGACGAACGGCAGCGGAATTCCCTTGGTGGGGAGCAGCCCGAGCACCACGCTCATGTTGAAGAACGCCTGGATGCCGATCATCGCCGTAATGCCGACGGCCAGCAGCCGGGCAAAGTTGTCACGCGTGCGCCACGCCGCGCGCAATCCGCGGTAGCAGAAAAATGCAAAGGCCGCGACAAAGCAGGCCGCGCCGATCAATCCCAACTCCTCGGAGACCACGGCGAAGATGAAGTCGGTTTGCGGCTCGGGCAGGTAGAAGAGCTTCTGCTTGCCTTCCATCAGTCCCAGGCCGGTCAGGCCACCGGTACCCACGGCAATCAGCGATTGAAAGATCTGGAAGCCGGAGCCCTGCGGGTCTGCAAGAGGATGGACGAAGGCCATGAGGCGGCGGAAGCGCCATGCGGTGCGAAAGAGCAGGAAATACAGCGGTAACGCGGCGATTCCCAGAGCGTATAGGTAGTATTTCTTTTCCATGCCGCAGATGAACAGGATGGCAAAAGTAATGAATGCGCAGGTCATCGCCGTTCCCAGGTCGGGCTGGGCCACAATCAGCACGCTGAAAACCGCCGTGGGAGCAACCGCCGGCAACAGGGTATGGCGCAGATCGGTGATGGAGCGCAGACGACTCTCCAAAAAGTGGGCCATGAAGAGAATGATGGCGGGCTTGGCGAGCTCCGAGGGTTGGAACGATAAGAAGCCGAGCTTGATCCAGCGGTGCGTGTTATGCGAGCGGTCCAGGAAAAACACCGCGAACAGAAAAATTGATGTGATGCCCAGGCAGGTAAAGACCAGCGCCGGCCGGTTGAGCTTGCGGTAGTCCAGGCGCATCATGCCGAACATGGCCGCCAGGCCAAGGACCGCGAAGATGGCCTGCTTCACCAGGAACGCGGTCTCGGAGCCGAACTTCTCCTTGGCCACGATGGCCGAGGCGCTGAAGACCATCACCAGTCCGGCGAAGACCATCAGCAGGGTCACGCCGAACAACCATCGATCCATGCTGTCGCGCTTGGCCACTACTTGCCTCCGCCATGCAGGGCAGGCGCGGTGCCTGCCAGGGATTGCACCAGCTCTTTGAAGACGCGCCCGCGATGCTCGTAGCTGGAGAACTGGTCGTAGCTGGCGCAGGCTGGCGCCAGCAGCACGATGTCGCCCGCGGCCGCCAAATCCGCGGCTTCGCGCACGGCTGCCTCCAGCGTCTGCACGCTCCGCACCGGAGCCGCGCCGCTGATTTGCAATTCGATTTTGGCCGCAGCCTCGCCGATGGTGTACACCTGCTTCACTCGCGCGGCGAGCAGCGGCTTCAGCACGCTGTAGTCGCTGTCCTTGTCACGGCCTCCGAGGATGAGGTGGACGTTGGACGGAAATGACTCCAGCGCCTTGATGGTCGCATCCACGTTGGTGGCCTTGGAGTCGTTGTAATACTGCACGCCGCGCAGCGTGGCCACGTACTCCAGGCGATGCTCCACGGCGCGAAAATCCTTGACCGCGCGGCGAATCGCCGCAGGCTCCACGCCGGCGGCTATGCCGATGGCGACGGCGGCCAGCACGTTCTCCACGTTGTGCGCGCCCTTCAGCGCAATCTCGGCGAGCGGCATGATCTCCACCATATCTTGATTTCGAGACGAGGCGTTGCGAAACACAATCGCGCCATCTTTCACGAACGCGCCGCGCTCTACCTCTTGCTTGCGGCTGAACCAGAGCAGCGCCGGATTCAATTCCGGCTTGATTCCCTTGGCGAGTTGGCGCGTAGCCTCGTGATCGAAGTTCAACACCGCGAAGTCGCCCGCGCTTTGGTTCTCGAAGATGCGCGCCTTGGCCTCGATATAAGCCTCCATGGAGCCGTGGCGGTCGAGGTGATCGGGCGTGAGGTTGAGTACCGCGGCGATGTGGGGATGAAAGCTCTCGATCGTCTCCAGTTGAAAGCTGGAGATTTCCAGCACGATCCAGGTGTCCGGCGAGGACTGCTCGACGAAGGTGATGGCCGGGGTGCCGATGTTTCCCCCCACCAGTGTCTTGCGTCCGCCGGAGGCGATGATCTCCCCGGTCAGCGTGGTGGTGGTGGTCTTGCCGTTGGAGCCGGTGATGGCGATGATTTTTCCTTCAAGGAAGCGCGCGGTCAGCTCGATTTCGCCGATGATGGGAATGCCCAAGCTGCGCGCATGTTGCAGCGCGGACAGGCCGCTGGGAACGCCGGGGCTGACCACGATCAGATCCTGATTGCTGAAGGTGCGCTCGCCATGCTTGCCGGTCTCCACCGTAATGCCGCGGTCCAGCAGCGCCGGAATCTCACCGCGCAGCTGGTCCTCGCGCTTGGCGTCGCTGACGGTGACCAGGGCGCCGCGCGAGGCCAGGAACAGCGCCGAGGCCACGCCCGACTTGCCCAGTCCAACCACCAGAACCCGCTTGCCTTTGACTTCCATATACTTCATCCTGCCTTCCAGCGGATTGCTTTAAACTTACCGCAACTTCAGCGTGGTGAGCGCGAACAATGCGAAGATCAGCGATGCGATCCAGAAGCGCACAATCACCTTTGACTCCGACCAGCCAAGCTGCTCGAAATGATGATGCAGCGGCGCCATCAGAAAAATGCGCTTGCCGCGCAGCTTGAACGAGCCCACCTGCAGAATCACCGAGAGCGCCTCCAGCACGAAGATTCCGCCGATGAAGGGCAGCAGCAGCTCCTGCTTGATGATGACGGCGACCGTGCCGATGGCGCCGCCCAGCGCCAGCGATCCCACGTCACCCATAAAAACCTCGGCCGGATGCGTGTTGTACCAGAGAAAGCCGATCGAGGCACCCACCATGGCGCCGCAGAAGATCGTCAACTCGCCGACCATGGGCATCCTCTGCAGCTCCAGATATTCGGAGAACTGGGCGTGGCCGCTGACATAAGTGAGCACCGTCAGCGCGCCGGCCGCAATCAGCGTGCAGCCGATGGCGAGCCCATCGAGTCCGTCGGTCAGGTTCACCGCATTGGTGGAGCCGACCAGCACGAAGATAACGAAAACAATGAACGGCAAGAACGCAATCGGCCACAGATGAGGATGGCGGACCAAGGGACCGAGCACCAGGTTCGGGCGGAATTTCTTAAAGAACGGCACCATCAGGCGGGTAGAGTACTGTCCCGAGGCCTGCATGAAAATCAGCGCCACGGCAATGACGAAGCCGACCAGGGTTTGCAGCAGCAGCTTGCTGCGCCCGTTCAGCCCCAGGTTCTGCTTGCGCACAACTTTCAGATAATCGTCGGCAAAACCGATGGCGCCGAAGGCCAGCGTGGAACCCACCACCAGCCAGACGAAGGCGTTCGACAGGTCCGACCAGAGCAGCGTGGGCAGCACAATGGAGACTACGATCAGCAGGCCTCCCATGGTCGGCGTGCCGGCTTTCTTCTGATGCGAGCGCGGGCCCTCCTCGCGGATGTACTGGCCGATCTGGAACTCGCGCAGGCGGCGGATCACCGACGGGCCGATGATGAGCGCCATGAACAGCGCGGTCAGGCTGGCAAAGGCCGTGCGGAACGTGAGATAGCGGAAGATGCGGAACGGTCCCACGTTGAAGTGCCGGAATATGTATTCGTATAAAAGCCAATAAAGCAAAGTTTCCCCGATCGTTGCGCGGAGCGATGCCCGCGGTTGAATAAACTTGCCGAGCTAAACTTTTCGCTGCGCCTCAAACACCGCCAGCGCACGCTCCAGGCCCACGCCGCGCGAAGCCTTCAGCAGCACCGCATCGCCCTCGCGCAGATTCCGCGCCAGCCATTCGCCCGCCAGCTCGGGCGTCTCCACAAACTCCGAGGCCACGCCGGCCGAGGCCGCGCCTTCGGCAATCAGCTCGCCGTTGCCGCGCACGCCCACCACGTAATCCACTTTCTCCGCAGCCATCTTGCGGCCGCACTCGCGATGCAGGTCGGGTGAGGCCGGCCCCAGCTCCAGCATCTCGCCGGCGATCACTACGCGCCGCCGCGCCGGAGTCTCTGCCAGCGCCGCCACCATGCTGTCCAGGGCCTGAGGATTGGAATTGTAGCAATCGTTGATGAGCGTCGCGCCATAGGCTTCGCACACCTCGCCGCGCTTGTCGCCCGCGCTGAACGAAGACAAACGGGAGACGGCATCGTAGGGCTTCACGCCGTGCTCTGCAGCCACGGCCACCGCCGCCAGCGCGTTCAGCACGTTGTGGCGTCCCATCAGGGCCAGCCTGGCGGGCTCGCGGAAGCCGGGACCGACCACGTCGAACTCCGAACCCAGCACGCCGCGAAACACGAGATTCTCGGCGCGGTAGTCGCACGGATGGTCGATGCCATAGAGCGTAACGTGGCCGTGAAAATCGCGGCCGAATTGCGAAACATACGCATCGTCGGCGTTGAGAAACGCATGGCCTCTGGCGGGCAGCGCCTCGATCAACTCGTATTTGGAGCGCGCAATGCCGGCCTGCGTGCCGAAACTTTCCAGATGCGCCAGGCCGACGTTGGTCACTACGCCATCGTCGGGCGCCGCAATCCGCGCCAGGGTAGAGATCTCGCCCGCGTGCGACATGCCCATTTCGATCACCGCAAAATCGTGCTGGGCCTCCAGGCGCAGCAGCTGCATCGGCAGTCCGAAATGATTGTTGAGATTGCCCAGCGACTTCAGCACGTGGGAGTGCGCGCTGAGCACGTGCGCAATGCAATCCTTGGTGGTGGTCTTGCCCGCCGAGCCGGTTACGGCGATCAGCTTTTTGCCCCACAGCCGCCGCGCCGCCGCGCCCAGGTTCTGCAAGGCCAGCGTGGTATCGGCCACCACGATGAGCTGTGAGTGATCGGCAAAGCGCGCAAGCTGGCCCGCGCCGATGACGGCGGCCACCGCACCGGCCCGCAGCGCGGCTTCCACGTAATCGTGTCCGTCCAGGCGCTCGCCCTTGAGGGCGAAGAACAGATCGCCCGGACGCAGCGTGCGCGTGTCGATGGAGTAGCCCTCGGCAACCGCGGCATGATCGAAGCGGCCGCTTGCCTGGGTGAACTCCGCAACCCTGCTCAACGGAAGCCTCATCCGTGTGCTCCTTCCCGCTTGTATCCCATGCGATTGAGTTCCTCGCTGGCCACCTGGTGGTCGTCGAAAGGCACTTCTGCGTCGCGCATAATTTGCGTGCGCTCGTGTCCCTTACCCGCCAGCAGAACGATATCTCCGGCGCGCGCCTCGGCCAGCGCGAGTGCAATTGCCTTGCGGCGGTCGGGCTCGATGGCAAAGCGCGTCCCGGTCTCGCGCAGGCCCGCCAGCGTCTCCTCGATGATCGCCATGGGATCTTCGCTGCGCGGATTGTCGGAGGTGACCACCACGAAGTCGCTTCCTTCACCGGCGGCGCGTCCCATCTTTGGCCGCTTGAGGCGGTCGCGGTCGCCGCCGCACCCGAAGACGGTGATCACCCGGCCCTTGCCGTTCGAAGCAACACCGTGCGAGAAGACATCCTGCGGAGAGACGTTGCGCGACACGAACTCGCGCGCCAGCCGAGTCAAATTTCGCAGAGCATCGTCGGTATGCGCGTAGTCCACCACCACCGCAAAGGGCTGAGCCTCATCCACGCGCTCAAAGCGTCCGGGAATGCGGCTGATGGCGGCGATGCCGCGGGCGATCTGCTCCGCGCTGCAGCCGCGCGCATAGGCCGCGGCGCAGGCGGCAAGCACGTTGTACACATTCACCCGGCCAATCAGCGGCGAGCGCAACTCGATGGGGCCATGCGGCGTGGTCAGCGTGAAACGGTTCTCGTGCGGAGTCATCTCCAGATGCTCAGCATGAAAATCTCCCTGCTCGATGCCGTAGGTAAAAAGCTGCGAGCGGCGGCGCGAGAACTCGGCCAGCCTGCGTCCGAACTCATCGTCCAGATTCACTACCGCACAGCGTGGAGGCTCTGTGCCGCAACCCTCGAACAGAATGCGCTTGGCGGCAAAGTAATCCTCCATCGTTTTGTGATAGTCGAGATGGTCCTGGGTGAGATTGGTAAACACGGCGACATCGAAGGGAATGCCATATACGCGCGCCTGGTGCAGCGCATGCGAGGATACTTCCATCACCGCCTCGGTGGCTCCGCGGGCCAGCGAGCGGGCCAGCATGCGGTTGAGTTCGAGCGCCTCGGGCGTGGTGTGCGGTGCGGGCAGCGTCTCTCCGGCCAGGTGGCACTCGATGGTTCCCACCAGCGCGTTCTTGCGTCCCGCGGCCTGCAGAATCGACTCGACGATAAACGTGGCCGTGGTCTTGCCGTTGGTTCCGGTAATCCCAATTATGCGCAGCCGCTCCGCCGGACGCTTGTAAAAGTTCGCGCTCAGCCTGGCCAGCGCGCGCCGCCCGTGCGGCACCACCGCCCACGCCACACCTTCGCGCGGAATCTCTGTGGCGGAGTCCGTTACAACGGCGGCGGCTCCGGCTGCGATGGCCGCGTCGATGTAGCGGTTGCCGTCGGTGGATTCTCCGCGCATGGCGACGAAGACCCAGGCGGGCTGCACCCGGCGCGAGTCGTAGTCGAGCCCCTTCACGGGGCAATCGCCGCCGCTCTGCGAGAGCACCTCCGCGCCGTCGAGAATTTCCAGAAAGTTCATCACCGCAATCTGTCCGACGCCTGCGTGGCAGGCGATTTTTCTAATGTGCGAAACGCACTGCGATCTTTGAACCCGGCGGCAGGTAGGAGCCCGGCGGAGGCTGCTGTTCGCGCGCCGTCCCGCTGCCCATCACCTGCAATTCAAACCCTGCCTTGTGCGCGGTCCCGATGGCCTCGCGCATGGAAAGGCCCAATAGAGATGGTACCGTGGAACTGCCTCCCACATCGAGCACCACGGTGCCCCCGCGCGCATCAATCGGCGCCGGAGTTGGCGCCTGCAGGGGAGCCGCGGCCTGTGACACCGAGGCCCGGTTTGCCGAAGACGCTGCTTCGGCGCCCTCCGGATTCGTCAAGTTATCCAACTCCATCGCGTCGTCCGGCGCATGCGGCTGCGCCTCTTCCCTGTCGGCTTCGGCGGCGTGCGCCACCAGCATGCGGCGCTCGGAATTTTTCTGCGGCTCCACGTCGTGCGGCACGCCATAGTAGGCCAGCACCTGTTCGGCGACGCGCTTAAAGACCGGCGCCGAAACCTGTCCGCCCTGATGCAGCCCGCGCGGCGAATCCAGAATCACCGCAATCGTCACCGCGGGATTGTTGACCGGCGCAAAACCTATGAAGCTGGCCATGTAATCGGTCTTCGAATAGCCATGGGTCACCGGGTCAACCTTCTGCGCGGTGCCCGTCTTTCCCGCCGAGGTGTAGCCGTCCAGAATGGCGCGCCGGGCCGTTCCCTCCAGCACCACTTCCTCAGTCAACTTACGCATGAGAGCATCCGTGTAGGAAGTGATGACGCGGCGTTGTCCCTGGGGACGAAACTCGATGCGCTGATAGCCCTGGTCCGGCGGCGTTACGCCTGCGACGATGCGCGGCGGCGAGTAGACGCCGTCGTTGGCGATCGTCGACATCATCGACACCACCTGCAGCGGCGTCACTCCGACCGCCTGTCCGATGGCCATCGATCCGATGGTCGAGGCATGCCAGCGGCTGGGTTCGCGCACCAGTCCGCGCGTCTCGCCCGGCAGTTCAATGTTGGTAGCCTGCCCAAAGCCGTAGGCCCGGATGTAGTGGTAGAAGCGCTCCGGCCCCAGCCGCAGCGCCATCTTCACCGCGGCCACGTCGCTCGACACGGCATAGGCTTTCTCCAGATTGACCGTGCCTACATGGCCATCATCGTGGATGCGGATGCCTCCAATCAGAATGTAGCCGGGGTCGCAGTCCACCATTTCTTCCGGCCGCCCCAGCTTTTCATTGAAGAGCGCCGAGTAGTCGATGGTCTTGAAGACCGAGCCCGGCTCGTAGATGTCGCTGACCGCATGGTTCTTCAACTTGGCGGGCGTGATCTCGCGCGTCAGGTTGGGATTGAACGATGGGGCGTTGGCCAGCGCCAGAATCTCTCCGGTGCGCGGATTCTGCACCACCACGGTGCCGGCCACTGCCTGCGTATCCTCCATCGCCTGCTGCAATTCCTTCTCGGCGATGTACTGAATCTTCTCGTCAATGGTGAGCACCACGTTCGAGCCCGGTAGCGGCGGCTGTTCCACGTGCCCGAACCATTTGCGCCGCGCGTCCATGGTAATCACCACGCGACCCTTCACGCCGTTCAGCTGGTTCTGATACTCGTGCTCGATGCCGGCCAGCCCGGTGTCCTCCATGCCTACATAGCCGAGCACCTGCGCGCCCAGTCCGCGCTTGGGATAGAAACGCTTGAGCTCCTTTTGAAAGTAGATGCCGCGCAGGTTCAGCGATTTGACGCGCGCCGCCGTCTCGGAATCCACCTTGCGCGCGATCCAGGCAAAATTCTTTTCCGCCTGCATGTGCTCCAGCAAGGTATCGGCGTCCTCGCCGGTGACGCCGGCCAGCAGCGCCGCGGTGGTTTTCTGGTCGGGGATTTCATTGGGGACGGCGAAGATCGAATCGACCTGAACGGTCATGGCCAGCGCCTGGCCGTTGCGGTCGTAGATGACGCCGCGCTGCGGAGAGATCTCCACCGTGCGCTGCTGCTGGCGCTCCGCCCGCTGCACCCATTCGCGGTAGTGCAGCACCTGCAGAACCGTGAGGCGCACGACAATGATCAGCGCCCAGACAAAAAGGAATGCACCAAACTTGAAGAGGCGAGACTGGACGTCAATGGGGGCTTTGGCGCCTGTAGCCATCGCTTACACCTGTACCGCCGGGGAGCCTGGAAAGTCCCCTGCGCAAAAACTGAAAATGCCTGCCGAACCGGAGATACGGGGAGAGCTGCACCAATCCGCACCCGGGCGGGGAACGCCCGGCGACCCTGGAAGAATACAAAAACACTGCATTATTCCAAGGTAATACAGCGGTTGCGGCCCGTACAGGCTATGTTTGTGCAAAACCTGCGGCCGGGCCGTCATTACCGGGGAACCATTCCCGCTCAGTTGGGGACGGAGATCACCGAGATCGCGTCGGCGCGCGCCATCACCGGAGCGCCGCTATCCCGTGTATCGCCTTCATCCATGCGCTGCACTTGGCCTACCGCGGGCAGGGCCAATCCCATTTCACCGGCCAGCGCGTTGATCCGCTCCGGATCTTTCAGCGTGGCTTCTTCCAGCTTCAGGGTGCGATTGACGTCGGCCATCTGGTCGCACTTGGCGCGCAGGTCTTCAATCTTGTAGCCGTATTCGATCGAGCTGCAGTGCTGGCCAAGGTAGACCAGCGCCATCAGGAAGCAGATCACCACGGCCGCGGTGAACAGCTGCATCTCGCGCTGCTGCTTCGGATCGGCCGTGCGCACCAGGCGCGAATTGTCGATGGATTTGCGGAAGTAGATCTCGGGAGCTCCGGGCATGTAGCGGCGCGGCGCGGCCGGGGCCATCTTCGGCTGGTTTGCGTTCAACGTTGCATGGAACGTCGCGCTCACCGGTGCGCCCATCAGCGCGCGCCACGCCGCGCTCAACCGTGCGCCGTACGCTGCATTCATCCTTTGCGGCATTGCCGCTGCCCAGCTTGCCATATCGTGCTCCCTAACTTTTCCAGAGTTCTCCACATCATGCACAGGTTTTTCCACACAATGTTAAGAACACATTTAAAAAATCTATCTTTTCCCGCTCCGCCCGCGGAGTTCCATCCGCGTCGCCGCCCGCAACTTCGCCGAACGCGACCGCGGATTTTCCGCAATCTCCTCTTCGGAGGCAATCACCGGCTTTCTGGTCAGCGGCTCCCACACGCCGTCGCGGGCTCCGTCGCGCAGGGCGTCTTTCACCATGCGGTCTTCCAGCGAGTGGAAGCTGATGATGACCAGCCTTCCACCCGGCTTTACCACCTGGGGCGCGCTTTGGAGCAGCGCCCGTAAATCCTCCAGTTCGCGATTCACGTAAATCCGGATAGCCTGGAAAGTCAGGGTCGCAGGATGAATGCCTTTGCCTCTCGGCTGATTCATTGGCCGGGCCGCGGCCGATACAACTTGTGCTAGATGAGCGGTCGATTTTATCGGCCGCGCCCGTACAATGGCTCTGGCAATTCTCCGTGACCTCCTTTCCTCACCGAATTCGTAAATCAGGTCAGCGAGATTGCTCTCGTCGAACTGGTTTACCACCTGATCGGCGGACAACTCGGCATGCGGGTTCATCCGCATATCGAGAGGACCGTCCGCCTGAAAACTGAATCCTCGGCCAGCGTCTTCAAACTGCATCGAACTGACGCCCAGATCGGCGAGTAAGCCGTCCGCGCCGCCCGGGGCCACGCGCTCCGCCACTTCGGCATACGAAGCGTGGTGCAGCGTAATCTCGGGCCAGTCCTGTTGGCACCCCTCGGGGGCTGCCAGCCGTTGGCCGGCCATCTCCAGCGCCCGGGTATCCTTATCGAAGCCGATCAGCCTGCCCTCGGGACCCAGCAGTGCTGCAATGGCCGAACTGTGTCCGCCCAACCCGAGAGTGGCATCGATATAAGTCCCGCCGCGCTTGACGGCCAGAAAGTCGATTGCCTCTTTTAAAAGAACCGGTGCATGGCTGAAACCTCTTCCGCCATGCGCGCCCCTCAGAGCGCCTTCACCTTCTAACTCCCTACCACCGTCCACCCGCTAATTCCTCGGCCGGATCATCGCATTCAACTCCGTTTTGCTAAGCGGATTCTCCTCAACTGACTTGCGGAGCTCATCCATGATCCGGAGGTCGATGTGGTTCACCTTGCCGACGGCAGCCATCTCGCCCTTCGCCCCCAACCCAAACTTTTCGCGCAGCCACTCGGCAATCGTCAGCCGCCCCTGGGCGTCCAGCTCAGCCCGCTGTCCGTAATAGCTGGTGACATCGGAGAACCTTTCCCGCTCCTCGTAAGTCGACTGGCTAAAAACCTGGCCCTCAAAGATTTCCCATTCTTTAAGGGGAAACAACTTGATTACCTTCCCGTCGAGACTCGTGATATAGAATTGGCCGTCGTAGCCCTTTTTTTCGATCTCATGCTTGAAATCGGCAGGCAGTTTAAGGCGGCCCTTCTCATCCAGTCGGGTTGGGCAGTTGCCGCGAAACATGTACAGAGCCCTTTCTTGGGCTTAATAACAAACTGGCCGGTCGAGCCGTGCGTCGTAAGGCCGACCAGGGGAGCCAAAAATTAAAGGGAACGTACTCCACTTTGATCCCTTTTGCTCCACTACGCTCTACTCTACCTGCATTCTTTTCGCTGTCAAGCGGGAAATAGCCCTTTCCGCGTATTTCCTACGTACTACGTAAAGATTTTTCATCGGGCTTTCATCTGAGAAATCCGCCGAGGGTGACAAAAAGGCTGCCGCGCTGGGTTTCTCCGCGCCGGGTCGCTGCCTAAAGGGATTGTGCGGGGGATTGGCGTGGGGGGTCTGGTGAGGGTTGCGCCCTGGCCGAAGCAGATGAGCGGTGCCGGGAGGCCCGCCGCGCGGTGCAGGTTTCCCCGTGCGCCTTGGCTCAACTCATTCGGGCGTGCGCCAGGCGCGACGGGGGCAAAGCTTCCGGGGACTTATCCTGAGGCTACATATACGGCATGTATTTCTTGTCGACGCCGGCGATGTGGTCCTGCAGCCAGCTGCGCAGGAATTGCAGCAGCTTCATGCTCAGCACTGTCTTTCCACTTTCAATGTCCTGCAGCATCTTTGCCACCTGACCGGTCAGCTTGTCGTGCTCGGCCTTGTGCCGGGCCAGCTCGGGATAGCGGGCTTCGGCCATCATGGCCTCTTCCAGGGCGAAGTGCTCGCAAACATAGTCCACCAGATTTTTAAGAATACGCGGGGCCGTTTGCGTGCCTTTGCCCGCTTTCATGGCGTCATGCAGCTCGTTCACCATCGCGAACAGCTTCTGATGCTGCTTGTCGATCGCCTCCACGGCGACCGAGTACTCGGTGCTCCAGGTCAAAAGTGCCATACCCTCTCCTCTTTCGAGTTGTACCAACTCTCAGAGAGAAGTATCGGCAAGGCCCGTGGTGAACTTTATCGTCCGGGACTTTATCGCGTGGAGGATCGCTCCAGCTCCTCCAGCGCCGCCGGCCGGGCTTCCTGAATGTCGCTGTAGCCTTTGTTCGCAAAGGCCGTGGTGTAGTAATGATGGGCGCGCTCCCAGGCCTGGTCGTCGGGGGGACCGAACATCTGCACGTAGAGCGGCGAGCCGGGAAACGGATACATCGGCACCGGCTCGCTGACCCAGACGCCTTCGGCCTTCAATTGCTCCTGCCAGCGGCGGATCTCGCCGCGCTCGTCGTGCTCGGTGAGGATCAGGTTGGCCTGCACCCAGGGAATGCGCTGCCGGGCGTAGATCAGCAGCTGGCTGAGGCGCGCGGTGCTCATGCGGCAGTTCTTGTTCAGCTCGTCGCGTCCGGCTTCGGTGATCGATTCAATGCCGCACTCGATGGAGATGGTGTGCGCCCGGCCCAGCAGGTCGAGCTTCTCCTCGTCCCACAGATCGATGCGCGTCTGGAAGCCGATGCGCACCGGACGCCGCGCAATCTCCTCCAGCAGCCGAAGCACGTTTTTGCCGACGCCGAAGATCTCGTCGATGAAATAAATGTAGTCCACGCCGCGGGCGATCAGCCGGTCGATCTCCAGCAGCACCGCCTCCACCGGACGCTCGCGAAACTTGTTGCGGAACAGCTGCTTGTTGCAGAAGGTGCAGTTCCACGGACAGCCGCGGGCAAACTCCACCTCGGCCCCGCGCCCGGCGGTTGGCTGATTGAAGACGTGATGCCGGTGCCAGTGCTTCTCCACCTTGTAGTTGGCATAGTCGAGCGCGGAGAGGCTCTGCATGTCGACCACCCCCAGCCCGGGACTGTAGTGTTCGCGCCCGCCCCGGTCGCGGAAGCACACGCCGTCGATCAGCTCCCACGGCTCCGAGGCCAGTGCGGCCAGCGCCTCTTCGCTCTCGCCGCGAATGACCACGTCGGCGCCGCTCTTGCGCAGGGCCGCCCGCGGCGTGGCCGAGCCGTGCGGCCCGATCAGCACCTTCGCCGCACGCCCGCCGATCCCCGCGAACCACTGCTGCGGGATGCGCAGCTCCGGCGGCGGACAGCGCCAGAATAAATAGGAAGGCGCGGAGGGAATCACCAGGAAATCCGGATCGAAGTGCTCGCACCTCTTCGCGCGTCTGGGCCAGCGTCAGCTCCTCGGTCTGGGCGTCGATCAGCCGCGCCCGATGGCCGGCGGCTGCGATCTTCTGCGCGGCAAACAGCAGCTCCAGCGGAGTGTGCGGATCGCGGCATCCGAAGTAGGTCGAGCCGGCAAAGTCCCAGTTGGGATTGACCAGCGCGTAGCGGGCCGGGTTACGGTTCTCCAGAACGTCAGGAGACACTAGGCGCTCCTCGGCAGCGGAGACAGCATTCCCGCCGGTTCGGCCGGCCCGACGGGCAACCCTGCCAGAAGTTGGCGATTGCCCAGATACCACTCGTGAATGCTGCTCAACACCTCATCCACGCCCGCCTTTGGCTGCCATCCGGTGTGGCGCGAAAACTTGCTGTGATCGCTGACGTAGATCACCTGGTCGCCGGCGCGCGCCTCGGCGAAGTCGTAATCCAGACGTTCGCCGGTGAGCCGCTCCACGCGCTCCATCAGTTCCAGCAGAGAAATCGCCTTCCCGGTTCCGCCACCAATGTTGTAGATCTGTCCCGCCGTTACCTTGCGCCGGGCAAAGGCCGCTTCGAAAGCGCGCAGCAGGTCGTCCACATGGAGCACGTCGCGCACCTGGCGGCCGTCGCCGTAAATGGTCAGCGGCCGGCCCTCCAGCGCCGAATACAGAAAGTGCGCCACCCATCCCTGGTCCGCGCTGCCAGCCTGGCGCGGCCCCGCGATGCACGACATACGGAAGACCACCGAGCGCAGGCCATAGATGCGGGCGTAGTCCCGCACGTACTGGTCAGCCGCGCCCTTGGAGCAGCCGTAGGGAGAGTGGAAGTCCAGCGGCCGCCGCTCGTCGCAGCCCATGCTCCCCGCCCCGCGTGGCCCAACCGTTTCGCCGATGCTTAAGTTGCCGTACACCTTGTTGGTCGAGGTAAACAGCAGGA
This sequence comes from uncultured Acidobacteriota bacterium, assembly GCA_963732315.1. Lineage (GTDB taxonomy): Bacteria > Acidobacteriota > Terriglobia > Terriglobales > Acidobacteriaceae > TOLSYN. The sequence continues at coordinate 146,948 of CAVSYY010000018.1, read as the reverse complement.
AGGGATTCTTGCCATGCTGCCGGGCGCCTTCGAGCACGTTGAAGGTGCCGCCCAGATTCACCTCGAAATCCAGCCGGGGATCGACCAGTGAAGTGGTGACCGCGACCTGCGCGGCGAAGTGGTAGATCTCGTTGGCATCCTGCAGCACGCTGCTTACCAGCGCGGCGTCGCGCACGTCGCCTACCGTAACCTGCAACCGTCCGGTGCTCCCTGCCACTTCCTGCAGATGCTCCAGGTTGTGGCGCGAGCCCGAACGTGAGAGGTTGTCGAAGACATGCACGCGGGCTCCGGTGGTTCGCAGCAGCCGCTCGGTCCAGTTCGAGCCGATAAATCCAGCGCCGCCAAAAACGACGACGGACCGGATCTCTGATCTCGTCATTCCCATCTTCCAAGTCCTCTGTCGGGCCCCTCGATCGCTTTGGAGGGGCGCGAATCTTCCTGCTTTCATCCAGGGAGAATAGATGCAAGCCCACCTGCTCGCGTTGACTCTGAAAACGTCTTTCGTTCGCAATCCGGGTTAAGGCGGCGGAATCGCTTATACTGAATTCCAACCTTTCGCGAGCTTCTTAAGCCCTCTGGACTAGGTGCATCGCAATCAGAAAGTGAAAATCATGTCCTCAGGTGCGACAACCCCCATGGTGACGGTGGACAACGTAAGACGGGCCTACGCGCGCATCCGCGACTCGATCCTGCTCTCGCCCTGTTCGCATTCGGAGACGTTTTCCCAGCTCTCCGGCAACACGGTCTTCCTCAAGCTGGAAAACCATCAGATGACCGGCGCCTACAAGGAGCGCGGCGCGCTCAATAAAATTCTGGAGCTCACCCCGGAAGAGCGGCAGCGCGGATTGATTGCGGCCTCGGCCGGCAACCATGCCCAGGCCGTCTCCTACCACGCCAGCAAGCGCGGCATCAGCGCCCAGATCGTAATGCCGCTGGCCACGCCGCTGAACAAAGTGATGGCCACCCGCCGCTTCGGCGGAGAGGTGGTGCTCTACGGCGCCAACTACGACGAGGCCTGCGACGAGGCCAAGCGCCGGGCCGCCGAATCCGGCCTCACCTTCATCCACGCCTTCGACGACGATGCGGTAATCGCCGGGCAGGGCACGCTCGGACTGGAACTGCTCAGCCAGACCCCGGACATCGATGTGGTGGTCGCCGCCATCGGCGGCGGCGGACTCATCAGCGGCATGGCCTGCGCGCTCAAGGAGATCAATCCGCGCATCCAGGTGATCGGCGTGCAAACCTCGCGCCTGCCTTCGATGAAAGCCGCCGTCGATGCCGGACACCTGGTCACGCTGCCCGTCGCCTCCACCCTGGCCGACGGCATCGCCGTGCGCCGCGCCGGAGAACGCACCCTGCCCATGGTGCAAAAGTACGTGGATGAGATCGTCACCGTGGAAGAAGAAGAGATCGCCAGCGCCATTCTGCTATTGCTGGAGCGCGAGAAGACCGTGGCCGAAGGCGCGGGCGCCGCAGCCGTCGCCGCCCTGGTGCATCACAAGATTCGACTGCAGCGGCAAGCGGGTTGCGGCCATCATCAGCGGAGGCAACATCGACGTCGGCATTCTCTCGCGCATCATCGAGCGCGGCCTGGCCAAAGACGGTCGCCTCATCCGCCTGCGCATCCACCTGCCCGACTACCCCGGCGCGCTGCACACCCTCACCGGAGTCCTCGCCGACCATCGCGCCAACATCGTGGAGACCGCCTACGATCGCAAGTTCGGCGTCGATCTCGGCTACTCCGCCATCGACCTGACCATGGAGACGCGCGGCAACGAACACGTCGAAAACCTGCTCACCGCGCTGGCCGCCGCAGGCTACCAGTTCGAACGCATCCAGTAAGAGGTAATATTCCTTTATGGCTCTCGTCTGGTTAGCCGAATGCAAAATCTGCGCGCTGCGCTTCGCCCTGCTGCCGCGTGAACATGTCGCCGGTAAAAGCACCGCTTCCCTGCCCCCGAACGCTGCCCTGGGACGCTTCGAGTGCCCCAACTGCCACGAGTTTCAGGAGTACTCCACCGCCGACCTGATCCCCGGCGAAGGCCACATCGTTCCCTCACGCGAAGACGAATGATTATTTTTTCGCGCAACGCAAAAGGCCGGCGACATGCGCCGGCCTCGCAATTGAACCAGTGCTTCCCTGCTACGGCTTGAGCACCGTGCACACCGACGCGCAAGCCGTGCCGCCCACGTTGAACGTCGCGGCCACCTTCGCGTTCGGCACCTGCGCGTTGGCGCGGCCCAGCAGCTGTTTGAAGCAGGTTCCCAGCATGGCAACGCCGGTGGCTCCCACCGGATGGCCCTTGGCGATCAATCCGCCGGAGAGGTTGATGCCACACTCGCCGTCCTGCCGCGCCTTGCCTTCCACCCAGTACTTTGCGCCCTCGCCGGGCTTGGCCTTGCCGATCACTTCGGTGCCGATGGCGCCCATCACCGTAAAGCAGTCGTGCACCTCGGCCACGTTCACATCCGCCGGCGTCACTCCGGCCATCTCATAGGCCTTGTGCATGGCCTTGTAAGCTCCGGCGGGAACCAGAGCGTTGCGTCCTTCGGTGAGCAGCGGATCGGTAGCCTGCGCATAGCCGGCGATCTCCACCGCGTCGGCGCGGCTCACGCCCAACTTCTTCAAACCCTCTTCGGTCGCCAGAATCAGCGTCGCGTAGCCGTCGGTAATCTGCGAGCAGTCGTAGGTTTTCAGCGGCAGGCCGTCGATGATGTAGCGGTTGCGTTCACCGATAGTCACGGCTTCATCCAGTGTGACCTTGACCTTCTGCATCTGCGCCAGCGCGTTGCGATTGCCGTTGGCATACTCCTCTACGGCAATGGTGGCCAGGTCCCGCTCGGTCACTTTGTAATGCTTCATGTAGCAATCCATGATCTGAGCAAACAGATGGGGGAAGACGTAAATCTTGCCGCGGCGTTCATCGGGATGCGAAAACAATCCCAGGGCGTGGCCGATCATTTTGCCATCCATGCGGCCTTCGGCATCGCGCATCTTCTCGTATCCCATGGCAAAACCGGTTTCGCCCCAGCCCGCTTGCAGCTTCAAAATGGTGGAGAGCACGGCCTGTCCGCCGGAGGCGCAGGCATTCTCCACGCTCTCAATCGGTTTGCCTTCCAACCCAGGAACCGCCGCCACCAAGCCCGAAACCAAGCCCTGACTATTGAGGGAGATATTGCAGGCCGCTCCCACTGCACCCACATCCAGCAATGAGGGATCGATGTTGATTTCCTTGCACACGTCCGTGATCGCCTGCTGGGCGATCTCGGGAACCGTCATCCCTAGCAGTTTGCCGAACCTGGATTGATGAAATGCAGCGATATAAACGCGTTTCATGAATTAGTTTTGTTCTCCCGTAAAAGTTTGCGCTTTACTCCGGCCCCAGTCGAAAGGATGCGCGTTGATACAAGCAAGACTCAGTACTTCAGGATTCAATGCGAGCGGGGGCATTGGTACGGCTTGTACTGCTAGGAATCAGAAGGAATAAGAAAATCGTATCGTGGTGCCGCTCCGCGCGCTGGCCGAGCAGGCTTTACCCCTCAGCCAAAGCGTGCCTGGCACACCGGCGGGAAAGTGATTGTAGCTCTTAATCCAGTGTACACCACCGGGCATTGCACGTCGCGTCTGCAATCCAGATTGCGGGTGTCTTCGCCGCCATGAAACGCACGAAGGCCAGGGATTCCACTCCCCGGCCTCATCGTTTCAATCAGTTGTCAGGCGGAGATCAGCTCACCGGATTTCACTGCGGCCAATTTCTCTTCCAGCCACATCATCCATTCGTCCAGCCCGTCGCCCTTGCTCGAGCTCTCGATAATCTGAATGCCCGGATGCATGGAGCGCGCATTGCTCTTGGCCAGTTCGGCGCTGAAGGGCACATACGGCAGCAGATCCACCTTGCTCAGAATCATCAGCTCCGACTTTACGAAGATCGATGGATACTTCAGCGGCTTGTCTTCGCCCTCGGTCACACTCAGCATCACGATCTTGAAGTGCTCGCCCAGATCGTAGCTGGTGGGGCACACCAGGTTGCCCACGTTCTCGATGATCAGCAGGTCGAAGCTCTCCAGCGGCCAGTCGGCGAGGTGCTTCTCGATCATCTTCGCGTCCAGATGGCAAGTGCCGCCGGTGATGATCTGCTTCACCGGGAAACCCCACTTCGCCAACCGCGTCGCGTCGTTCTCCGTCTGCAGATCGCCGGTGAGCAGCACCACGCGCTTGCCTTTATCCATGCGCTCCAGCGTGCGTTCGAGCAGCGTCGTTTTGCCCGAGCCCGGCGAACTGATAATGTTCACCACCAGAATCTTGTGCTCGCGGAACTTCTCGCGCAACTCAGCGGCAATCTTCTGATTTTCGTTCAGCACCTTTTTTTCAACCGCGATCTGGCTCATTCGTCTTCCACCTCGAAATAGGCAATCTGAAGCTCTTCTCCGGCAATGGTAATGGTGCCCACCTCGCCGCACTCCGGACAGGCCGTGAACGGCAGCGGCAAATCCGCGGCCCAGTTGTCAGCCTTGAATTCGTGATTGCAGCGCGGACACCGTTGCCGCCGCTGAACCTGTTCAATCTCCAGCGCCAGAGACGCCCACTCCGTCTCCTTCACCACGCACTCAAAGCCAAAGCGCAGGCAGTCCACGTCCACTCCGGCCAGCTCTCCCACGCGCAATCCAACCTTGGAGATCTGTCTGCCCCCGTGCTGCGTCTTCCATTCGTCAAGCTGGTCGAGAACGGAAGAAACGATGGATAGCTCGTGCATCTGTTGATTCTCAGCTTCGCCTTATCACTTTGGCTGTGATGACGCTCACAGCTTTGTGGATGCACGCACCCATTCAGGCGTCTCAACACCGCGACAGGATGAACAGCAGCGCGGCCAGCAGTAGCATAGCCGCGATGACCCACGCGCCAAAGCTTCGCGAGTCTTCCTCCACCGGCTCCGGAGTTGGTGCGGAGACAAGCATGAGTTCCGGGTGGTCTTCGGGGCGAAGCTCGCCGATGGACCGCTTCTGTGCGGCGCGAAGGCGGCTCATGTACGGATCGAACCACGCGCCTTGTGCCGCGCCGGTCTCCGGCAGTGCTCTTGCGCCTAACGCCGCCAGCATCGCCGGATCGGCGTGCGTTGAGCGGCCATGGTCATGAAACATTTCGTGCAGCGATGGAAGCATCTGGCGGAGCTGCGCTAAATCAGACTGCATCATCGCTTCGCGCAGACCGGGATCGTTGCGCAGCGCGGAAGCGATCTCGCCGGCGGCGAATCCCGCGGTGGTCATCATGCGCAGGGTTGCCTCGGGAATGCCTGGGTCAGACGGCTTGTCGGGCGGCTCGCCGTGCGGTTCGGCAGCGGTACGCAGTTCGGAAAGCGCGTCGCTCAAATGTTCGATCACCGCCTGCTTGGCGGCCTGGGGAGTGCCGTCGCGCAGCTCATCCACGACGCGGGGACTGCCGTACATGGCGTCGGCAACGTCCAGTGCGGGCAGGCCTGCGCCCACCAGCAGGCGGATGCCCGCCAGCAGCACCGCGATCTCCTCGGGCGAGGAGTAGGCGCCGAACTCCTGCGCCAGCGTGGACAGGATCGATGCCAGCGGCTTGCCCCAGCCCGCGCCGGCACCGGCCCGCTGGCCGCCGATGGCCGCCACCGAGCCCGGACCTTGCAGGTCGCCGAGATTGTCGATTGCGTCTGTCATGTTGTGGGACGCCACGCCCGGGAGTTTCCGTTTTTTATTACAGCTATGCCCAGGACTCTAAGCCCAGTACGTCCGGTCCAGCGTGCGGTACTGGATGGCCTCGGCGATGTGCTTGGCTTCCAAATGCTCCGCGCCTTCCAGATCGGCAACCGTGCGCGAAACCTTCAGGATGCGGTCGTGGGCGCGGGCGCTCAGGCCGGACTGGGTCATGGCACGCTCCAGCAATCGCTCGCAGTCGGCGCTGAGTTCGCAGAAGGTGCGGATCTGGCGCGAGCCCATCTGCGCGTTGGCGAAAAACTTTTCTCCGGCGGCGCGGAAGCGCTGCAATTGGCGTTCGCGGGCGCGCAGGATGCGTTCGCGGATCGACGCCGAGGGCTCGGCCTGCACGGTGGAGCGCAGCTCCTTGTAGTTCACCGCCGGGACGTCGATGTGAATGTCGATGCGGTCCAGCAATGGGCCGCTGATCTTGGAGATGTAGCGCTGGATCATCGGCGGGGTGCACTTGCACTCGCGGGCGCGGTCGTTAAAAAAGCCGCAGGGACAGGGATTCATCGCGGCGGCCAGCATGAAGCGCGCGGGGAACGTAAGCGACATGGAGGCGCGCGCAATCGAAACCGTTCCGTCTTCCAAAGGCTGGCGCATCACCTCCAGCACGTTGCGCGGAAACTCCGGCAGCTCGTCGAGAAAGAGCACGCCGTTGTGCGCCAGCGAAACTTCGCCGGGACGCGGAATCGCGCCGCCGCCGATCAATCCCGCGTCGCTGATGGTATGGTGCGGCGAGCGGAAGGGACGCACGCCAACCAGTCCGTTGCCCGCATCGAGCACTCCCGCGACGGAGTGAATCTTGGTGGTCTCCAGCGCTTCTTCAAAGGTCAGCGGCGGAAGGATGGTCGGCATGCGTTTGGTGAGCATCGTCTTGCCGCCGCCGGGAGGGCCGATCATCAGGATGTTGTGTCCACCGGCGCAGGCTACTTCCATGGCGCGCTTGGCGGTGTGCTGGCCGCGCACGTCTTTGAAGTCCACCGCGAAGTGCTCGACCTGTGCCAGCAGCGCCTGGCTATCGACCACCAGCGGCGTGGGGCCAACCCCGGTGTTGATGAGGCGCACCACGTCGAGCAAGGTCTTCATGGGATAGACCTTGACGCCCTCGACCACGGCGGCTTCGCGCGCATTCTGTTCGGGCACCAGCAGGTTGGGAATTTTGCGCGCCCGCGCGGCGACGGCGATGGGGAGGGCGCCGCGCACCGGACGTAGGCTGCCGTCGAGCGAGAGCTCGCCCACGATGACGAACTCGCCGAGGTCCTGCTTGTTCAGACCGCCGTAGGCGCCGAGGATTCCCAGCGCCATGGGCAGGTCGAAGCCCGAGCCTTCCTTCTTCAAGTCGGCGGGCGCAAGGTTGATGGTGATGTGGGTGGGAGGAATGTCGTAGCCGCAGTTTTTCAGCGCGGCGCGAATGCGCTCGCGGCTTTCGCGCACCGCGGTGTCAGGCAGGCCGACGGTGGTGAAGTGGTCCTCGTTCATCTTGACGCCGGAGACATCGACTTCCACGTCGATGAGGTTGGCGTCGATGCCGTAGACGGCCGCGCTCAGAGTTTTGAAAAGCATAGGATGCCAATAGCTTTCAGTTATGGGATGCGCAGCCATTCTACCCCGGCTTCCGCGCCGCCGCACCAACTCTGAACGATTGATGGTCTGGTTAATCGTTACCAGTGGGGGGAGTGCCTGGGTGGGCAATGGTTGCGCAAGATGCGCAACCATTGCTTATTTTGCTATGCGGGGAGCTGCAACCATGTACTTAATCAGCAATGGTCGCTTTCCAGCGGTGCGCGTTGCAGGGCATCGCGGAGGAAGTGATCTCACGCTTCGTGCCTTACTGTGCCGCCGGTTCGTCTGCCGCCGCTTCGCCATTCATCGCCGAGCTCGTGGCGGAGGAGATGTCGCCGGTGGTCAGCAACCTCTCCAGGACCGGAATATTCTTGCGCTGCGTCTCCACAAAATCCACGCCCTCGGCCGTGATGGTGTACTCCGAGTTGTCGGCCCGGGTGATGAGTCCCTTGGTCCGGAGATACCACATGGTGAACAGCAGATAGTCGCGCGGAAACCCGAGGCGGCTTTCGATATCGCGCAGGGAAACTTCCGGACGATCCGGGTTGGTGCGGCGCTTGGCGTACAACACGGTCAGCACGGCCAGCCGCCGGTTCAACTCACCTTCCATGCTGTCCATGAAATCAATCCACGCCGAGAGAGGCTCCGGCTGGGATGACTGGCGGCTCGCGTCATAGGCGGCGCGGCGCACCGGATCGGAGAGCACTTCATAGGCCTGCGTCAGCAGGTAGAATCGTTCTGTGTCGCCCGTCTCACGGTTATCGGGGTGAAAGCGCGTGGCCAGAAACCGGTACACGCGGTGGATGGTATCGGACTCCGCGCTCGGGCTGATTTGCAGGAACTCGTAATAATCAGGCATTTCCATCCGACGATCTTGCCCCGAAACTTTTGTTCCGTCGCTCGACATATTTCTCCAACCCCACCGTTCCTGGTTACTTGAGTACAGTACCCAAATTTCAAAGCTGAAAACGACGTGCCACTCCCGTGAGGAGCGCGGCCAATGCCGATGGGAAAGTATATCGCAAACTTGAGCCGACTTTGCTAAACTTGAAGCAGTTCCCCAAAGGGCAGGACGGGCCTCGAACCCGCATCGCAGATTCAGCTGACGCATCTAAATGAGATAGCCGCTCCTGGAGGAACAGCACCGCCCGGGGTTGTGGTGAGGTATTCGCAATGGCGAGCATCGGCAGACGTGAGCAGGAGATTTTGACGGCCATCGTCGAGACCTATATCTCGACCGGTGAACCGGTCGGCTCGCGTACGCTGGCTCGGCGCAACCGCGAGGGGCTGAGCGCGGCCACCATCCGCAACGTAATGGCAGACCTGGCCGAAGCTGGACTGCTGGCGCAGCCGCATACCTCCTCCGGACGCGTGCCCTCAGTGGACGGCTATCGCTATTACGCGGAGAAGCTCAGCGACCAGGTGAGCCTGAAGCCGGACGACGAACAGACTATTCAGCGCTACTTCCACGGCGTGAACGACGTGCAGGAGTTTATGGAGCGCACCTCGCATGTGCTCTCGCTGGTCTCCTCGGGCGTGGGCGTGACGGTGACCGCGGCGGGGCCGCGCATGGCGCTGGAGCATGTGCACTTCCAGCGGCTGGGCGAACAGCGGGTGCTGGCCGTGGTGGTGACGCGCAGCGGAGTGGTGCGCGACCGGGTGCTACGGCTTCCCCGCGATGTGGAGCAGGCCGAGCTGGACCTGGCGGCGCGCTACATCAACGACAACTTCCGCGGCTGGATGATGGAGGACGTGCGCCGGGAGCTGGAGCGGCGCATCGAGACGGAGCGCAGCGAATACGACCGGATGATGCGCTCGGTGGCCGAGCTGTACCGCAGCGGCGCGCTGCCGGCCAAGGACGACGAATCCGAGGTTTTTGTGGAAGGCACGGCCAACCTGGTGCAGCGGGAGAACGACAGCGAGCGCCTGCGGCAGCTGCTGAAGACGCTGGAGGAGAAGACACGCATTGTCGAGCTGCTTTCGTCGTATGTGGACACGCGGCAGGAGGCGGTGCGGGTGATCATCGGGCTGGAAGAGACGATGCCGGATTTGAGCAACTTCGTGCTGATCGGCGCTCCTGCCCGCAGCGGGCAGGAGATTCTGGGACGGCTGGCGGTGATTGGCCCGACGAGGATGGATTATCAGCACACCATCAATGCCGTGTCCTACATTGCACGGCTGTTCGACAAGCTATTAAATGACACGGAATAAAAATAACAAAATGAGCAGAGAAGAATTAGACAACACTCCCGTGGATGTGGAGCACGAGCTTTCGCAAGGCGATCCGAGCAGCGATACCGCTGAGGCACAGCCCTCCGAGGCGGAGAAGCTGAAGTCGGAGAACGCGCTGCTGCTGGACCGGCTGGCGCGGATGCAGGCGGAGTTTGAAAATTTCCGCAAGCGCAGTCAGCGCGAACAGGTGGAGTTCCGCGAATACGCGATGAGCGACACGCTGAAGCAGCTGCTGCCGATTCTGGACAGTTTGGACCGGGCGCTGAAGACGGAGGGAATGTCTGTGGCGGACTTCCACTCCGGCGTCGAGCTGATCGACCGCCAGTTCCACGACGTGCTGACGCGGCTGGGCGTGGAACCGATTGCCGCCCAGGGACAGCCCTTCGATCCCAACCTGCACCACGCCATCCAGATGGTGGAGACCACAGAGGTTCCCGACCACCACGTGCTCGACGAGCTGCAGCGCGGCTACCGGCTGCGCGACCGCGTGCTGCGGCCGGCGATGGTCCGGGTGGCGCAGAACTCGAAGGCATAAGGGAACGGCAGCATAACGGCAATACGGCGACACGGAGTTTAGACACTGGCTACCAAAGTTAAACGCGATTACTACGAAGTACTCGGGGTCTCCCGCACGGCAAGCGATACCGAGATCAAGAGCGCCTACCGCAAACTGGCGCTGCAATATCACCCGGACCGCAATCCGGACGACCACACCGCGGAGGAAAGCTTCAAGGAGTGCAGCGAAGCCTACTCGATTCTGAGCGACCAGCAGAAGCGCGCCGCCTACGACCGCTTTGGGCATGAAGCCTTCACCAACGGCGGAGGCGGAGCGGGAGCGGGCGGCTTCCAAGGCGGGGTGGACATCAGCGACATTTTCGGCGAGATGTTCGGCTTCGGCGACCTGTTCGGCAACGCCGGAGGGCGCGGCGGACGACGCAGCCGGGCACAGCGCGGCAACGACATCCGCGACGACCTGAGCATTGCCTTTGAAGACGCGGCCTTTGGAGTGGAGAAGCAGGTCACCATCCGCCGCCACGAAGTGTGCGACAGCTGCCGCGGCACGGGTGCGGCCGAGGGCAAGGCTCCCAGCCAGTGCAAGCAGTGCAATGGTCATGGACAGGTCCGCTATCAGCAGGCATTCTTCAGCGTGGCCCGCACCTGTCCGGTGTGCCAGGGCACGGGCACGATGATCGAGCATCCGTGTGCCAAGTGCAAAGGGCAGCGGCTGGTGAGCCGCACGCATACGTTGCAGGTGAAGGTTCCGCCGGGAGTGGAGAACGGGACGCGCATCCTGTACTCCGGGCATGGCGATGCGGGACTGGACGGAGGACCGGCGGGCGACGTTTATGTGGTGCTGCACGTGGCCGAGCACGCGTTCTTCGAGCGCGAAGGCAAGGACCTGTATTGCGCGATTCCCATTTCCTTTACCCAGGCCGCGCTGGGCGCGACGGTGAAGATTCCAACCCTGGATGGCGAGGCACTGCTGGAGCTTCCCGAGGGTACGCAGTCGGGAACGCGCTTCCGGGTGCGCAAGAAGGGCGTGCCGGTGCTCAACGGCACAGGGCGCGGCGATCTGTTTGTCGATGTGAAGGTGACGACGCCGGGAAAACTCACCCGGCAGCAGCGCGATTTGCTGGAGCAGCTGGCCGAAACGCTGGGACACGAGAACAGTCCGCAGAAGCAGGGGCTGTTCGACAAGGTGAAGGACATCTTCAGCTAAAAAACGTCGCCAACATGTATAGCGGAAGCGCGGGCTGCGGCCTGCGCTTTTGTTTTTGCTGCGCGGGACGCTTGGATTTAGGCTGGAGGTATGAGGCTGGACAGATGACACGGCGCCGCTGGATTGCCGACGAATTCGCCAACGATAAGGCATGGCTGCTGGGACAAAACGCGGCGCACCTGGCGCGCGTGCTGCGGGCGCGCGCGGGGCAGGAGTATGACGTGGTGTGCGGCGAGCGGCTGCGGCGGGGGACGATTGTTGCGGTGAGCGGCGAGCGGGTGGAGTTTGCACTGGGCGAGACGTTGCAGGGCGGAGGCGAGCGGGAGATTGTGCTGGTGGCAGCCATTTACAAATTCGACCGCATGGAATGGGCGATTGAAAAATGCACGGAGCTGGGCGTGACGCGGATCGTTCCGGTGATGGCGCGGCGCACCGACGCACACCTGGCCGCCACGGCCGGCAAGCGGGTGGAGCGCTGGCGGCGTATTGCGCATGAGGCCGCGCAGCAGTCGCGGCGACTGGCCGTGCCGCGGATCGACGAGCCGGTGAAGCTGCGTGAGGCGCTGACGGTAGAGGCCTCGGCGCGGCTGCTGTTGAATGAAAATGAAACGAGCGCAAAAATTTCCGATGCATTAAAAAAATCGACCGGAGCGGTGGCCTTTGCGGTGGGACCGGAGGGCGGATGGACCGCCGAGGAGCTCGCGGAGTTCGACGCCACGGGCTGGCAGAGCGTGACGCTGGGTGCGACGATTCTGCGCGCGGAGACGGCGGCGATGGCCGCGCTGGCGGTGGCGGCGGCGATACTAGAGTGAAACGCGGATGACCCACAGCAATGCGTTTCATCCGCATAAACACTAAGGGGAACGCTTTCGCGCTCCCCTTTTGTGTAGCCTTTTGGTGAAAGTTGTTACTTCTTCTTGGCGACTTTCTTCGCCGCCTTCTTTACGGCCTTCTTCGCAGCTTTCTTGGTTGCCATGACTATTCTCCCTTTGAACAATCTTGGATTGTAATTGCAACGCAAAGGTTGCAATTGCTTAGTTGTATATGTTGATTGCAAATGCATGTCAAGAAAAAAAAGAAAACGTAAGCGAATCGTGCACGCTTAACGTGAAGAAATTTTTAGGTGGAAGGTCATGGTGATGGGTAACGCTTGGCTGCCAGCCGCAGGCGCACGGGGGACGCTTGGCTGCGAGCCGCAGGCGCACGCGTCTCGAAATTCGATTCGATGGGATGCCGTCTGGAGGCGGTCTCAGGAATGGATTGGAGCGAGGCGTTTCCCTCAGCGGCTAAAGCCGCGGGAAAGAGCCTTGCTTGCGGCACGACTGAAGTCGTGCCCTTTCAAACCCGTGGCGTTTCAAAACCGATCGATGGGATTCCGTTTAGTGGGGCAAGGCGCGAAGCAGAAGTCCGGAGATGGTGTCCTGAATGGTGTGGGCCATCATGGCGGGGCGCAGACTCTTGCGCAGGATGCTCATGAGTCCGAAGGCGAAGCCGAGCAGGGCGATGAGCACCATGCGCTGCGCACCTTCGTATCCATGGCCGAGGCCGAAGAGAATGCTGACGACGACGAGCGCGATCCAACGGCTGCGCAGCAGGCGCGTGAACTGTTTTTGAAAGTAGCCGCGGAAGAGCACTTCCTCGCAGAAGCCGGCGGTGGCGCTGAGGCCGATCCACAAAAGAATTTCCAGCCTGTTTTGCGGGGCCAGAAAACCGATCTGCTTTTGCGCGTCGCTGAGATTGCCGGGGTGATTCATGCCCATGGCAAAGGCGGCGAGGGCGATGACCATCAGCGCGCCCAACCAGACACCCATGGCGATGACGATGTCGAGGAAGAAATCTCCGATGCTGTGCCAGCGTCCGCCGATCAATTCGCGCAGAGAGCCTCCGGAGCGGCGCAGTCCCCACCAGACGAAGGCGGTGAGCAGCCACTCGTAGAAGATGGTGGCCAGGTAGATGCGCACGTGAGGGCCGGCATGCGCAGCTTGACTGCTCTTCATGTTGCCAATGCTGAAGAGAACCAGCACCGACAGGAGCACGGCGGTGTGCCAGTAGGGAATGGGATTGCCATTCTCCACGGGCGGCGTGGAGGTGGGCATTGATCCGGGGTTGTGCGTATCGGGAGCTGTGCTCTCCATGGGACTCCTTGCCTTGTAACTAACCGACCCGAGCAAGCGCAACTGCAAAGATCTCAGACTGGGAAGGAGTTGCTTCCCAGGTTAGCGCCGAAAGGATCGGCGCGGAACCTGGGGCACCCGACGTCTCTTGTGCTTCCATCCGGGAAAAACACAATGCGGGACTGCGTTAGTCGATGCTGAGAATGTTGCCGCCGCCTGCGGCCTTCAACTGGTCGGTGCGCTCCAGAACTTTGCGCGCAAAGGCGAACAGGCTCTTGGCGTTGTTGGCCTGCTCCCCGGCCAGCACCACGGGATGACCGGAATCTCCACCCTCGCGGATGGTGGGGTCAAGCTCGATGCGTCCGAGAAAAGGCACGTTGAACTGTTGGGCAGTGCGCTCGCCGCCGCCGGTGGAGAAGACATCGATCTCATGGTTGCAGTGGGGGCAGACGAAGTAACTCATGTTCTCGGCCAGGCCGAGGATTTCGACATGCACCTGGCGGAACATCTCGATGGCCTTGCGGGCATCCTGCAGCGCCACGTCGGAGGGAGTGGTGACAACGACCGCGCCGGTCAACGGCACGGTTTGCGAGAGAGAGAGGACCACGTCGCCGGTTCCGGGCGGCAGGTCGATGACGAGGTAGTCGAGCTCTCCCCAGGCCACGCGTCCGAGAAATTGCTGGATGACGTTGTGGAGCATGGGGCCGCGCCAGACCAGAGGCTTGTCGCCGGGATTGAGGTAGCCGACCGAGATGGCGCGGATGCCGTAGCGCTCGGTGGGAACGATGCGTCCGTCGTGAGTCATCTCCGGCTCGCCGGTTGCGCCCAGCATGAGCGGCACGTTGGGTCCGTAGATGTCGGCGTCGAGCAGTCCGACCTTGAAGCCGAGGCGTCCGAGGGCGAGGGCAAGATTGACGGCGAGAGTGGTTTTGCCGACGCCGCCTTTGCCGCTGCCGACGGCGATGATCTGGCTGACGCCGGGAATGGTCTGCGGCGCTGGAGGCTGCTGCGGGCCGCCGGATTGTGGATGCATGTGCAAAGAGTGCCGTCCTTAGCGAAGCAAGATGGGTCCGACATTTGATTATACGCAAGGCATGGCCGCGTTCTGAGATACAGGCGGCGTGCTCATCCCACATTTGCCAACAGAGGGCAAATATGGGCCACCCATAGTCAACAGAGAATACTTTGGCTCGGAGTACAATCGCCCCGAGGACCGAGCATGGCGCGGAAGATGGTGGCAATCGTGGGCAGCTATCGCAAGGGCGGTACAGTGGATTGCGTGGTGGATGCCGTGTTGTCCGGAGCGCGCGAGCTGGGGGTGGAGACGAGCAAGATTTATCTGATCGACCAGCATATTGAATACTGCCGCAATTGCCGGAGCTGCACCCAGAACAAGGGGGTGGATCGCCAGAGCTGCGCCATTCAGGACGATGTGGCGGGGATTCTGGCCGAGATCGAGCGGGCCGATACCGTGGTGCTGGCCTCGCCGGTCAACTTCTACAACGTGACGGCGATCTTCCGGGCCTTTCTGGAGCGGCTGCTGGGTTGCGTGTACTGGCCCTGGGGACAGGCGTCTCCCAAGCCGCGCTCGAAGCAGCTGCCGCGCAAGGCGGTGCTGATCGCATCGTCGGCGGCGCCGGGATTTCTGATCCCGATTGCGACGGGCGCATCGAGAGCGCTGCGCATAGCAGCCAAGTGCCTGGGCGCGCGGACGGTGGCTACGTTATGGGTTGGACTGGCGGCGCAGAGCGAGACGCCGAAGATCTCCGAGCGGGTGATGGAGAAGGCGCGCAGGATTGGACAGGCGGTGTAGAGGAAGCCGCTAAGGCCCATAGATGCAGGCGGCGTACTGATCCCACATTTGCCAACAGAAGGCAAATATGGGCCACCCGTCCTTTGCTAAAAACAAAAACAACGTCAACTGGCCCACACTAGCCCAAAAGATGGGCTAGTATGGGCCACCCTGATTGCTTACAGGCTGCTCATGTTGGAGAGGAAGTCGCCGTTGACGCGCGTCTTGCTCAGCTTGTCGATGAGAAGTTCCATGGCTTCGACAGGCGAGAGCGGATTGAGGACGCGGCGCAGGACCCAGATACGCTGCAGGTCGTCTTTGGCCTGGAGCAGCTCTTCTTTACGCGTGCCGGAGCGCTGGATATCGATGGCCGGGAAGACGCGCTTGTCGCTGAGTTTGCGGTCGAGGATGACTTCCATGTTGCCGGTGCCCTTGAACTCTTCGAAGATCACGTCGTCCATGCGGCTGCCGGTTTCGATCAGAGCGGTAGCGATGATGGTGAGCGAGCCGCCTTCTTCAATGTTGCGGGCGGCGCCGAAGAAGCGCTTGGGGCGCTGCAGGGCGTTGGAGTCCACACCGCCGGAGAGCACTTTGCCGGAGGGCGGGACGATGGTGTTGTAGGCGCGAGCCAGACGGGTGATGGAATCGAGCAGGATGACCACGTCGCGCTTGTGTTCGACCAGGCGCTTGGCCTTTTCAATGACCATCTCGGCGACCTGCACGTGACGCGCGGCGGGCTCGTCGAAGGTGGAGCTGATGACTTCACCCTTGACCGAGCGCTGCATGTCGGTGACTTCTTCGGGGCGCTCGTCGATGAGAAGAACGATCAACACCACCTCGGGATGATTGGCGGTGATGGAGTTGGCGATGTTCTGCAGCAGCATGGTTTTGCCGGTGCGGGGCGGAGCGACGATCAGACCGCGCTGGCCTTTGCCGATGGGAATCAGCATGTCCATGACGCGGGCGCTCATGTTGTCGCGCACGGTTTCCAGTTTGAGGCGCTCCTGGGGATAGAGCGGGGTGAGGTTGTCGAAGAGAATCTTGTTGCGGGCCTCGTCGGGCGACTCGAAGTTGATGGCCTCGATCTTGACCAGCGCGAAGTACTTCTCTCCCTCGTGCGGGGGACGCACCTGTCCGCTGACGGTGTCGCCGGTCTTGAGGTCGAACTTGCGGATCTGCGAGGGCGAAACGTAGATGTCGTCGGGGCCGGGCAGATAGTTGTAGTCAGGAGAGCGAAGGAAACCGTAGCCGTCGGGAAGGATTTCCAGAACACCTTCGGCGAAGATGTGGCCTTCTTTTTCGCTCTGCGCCTGGAGGATTTTGAAGATGAGATCCTGCTTGCGCAGGCCGCTCGAACCGGGGAGGTCAAGCTCGCGAGCGATCTTGGTCAGCTCGGTGATGTTTTTTTCTTTCAGTTCAGCGATCGTCATGTCCACCTACGGATTGATGTTCGAGAGGAAGGAATCAGGTGCGCCGCGAAGCGCCGGGAATGTGGTCACCGTGAAATTTGGCTCGGCTATCAAAGTAACCATTGGGATGGGAACCCGGCCTGGAGCCGCTTGGTGGCCGGATGGGTGGCGTACGGCTGATCTTGGAAACTTCCTGTCGTTTGGTCGTTCTACTTTCGTTTTGAGTTTACCCCTTGCGGACCACCGCAAGGGGTAATGACGAAATTCTGAGCGGTTATGCCGCGCGCCGCTGCGCGTCTTTTGCATTCACCGGATCGGCCATTACGTTGGCCCGCTCGTTGTCGGAGATGCGGTTCAGAACGTCATTGGTGGTGTCCTGAATGCGGGTATTCGGCTTGTGAAACTTACGAGTGGCCTTGGAAGCGATCTGGCAGAGCATATAACGATTCTGCAATGTATGTAAAGCTTCGAACACTTTATCGGAACGCATGAACTCTCCTTTTGCACCGGCCCCTGGGGTAGCGAATTGCATTACGAGGACGGCGTGACTGACTGTGATTGCTAGTTATGAATGGCAGACCCTGCCGGAGCGGTGGGCACGAAGCCTCCCGCTGGTTATGGCCTCGCACCCTGACTTCTTATTAGGGATAGATGCGAGGCAACTTCACTCGGTCGCTCAATCTGCGCTGGAAGCCTCGTCCCAGATCCTGCTTCAACATTGGATGCAGCTTTGGACGCAACAAGGTTTCCAACTTCCCCGATGACCAACATATTTTCCTGGGGGACCTTGCCCGAAGCGTTGTAGTTCCGGGCTTGGGATGAACGATTTAAACCGGTACGGCTTATCCGTCGCCGCTGACACTTTGTACATTACAAGGTTTGTGGAGCTAAGGTCAACAAACTTTTTACGTAAGTAACTTATTGATTCTTATGGATTCCGGAATGGGACTGCTCAGTTTTTGATACTTTCGAGACGTTTCCAGGGGCGGCTGCGGGCGCTTGGGGCCGGCTAATGGGAGGCATGCGAGGGATCGGGTGAGCGAGCGGAGCTGACGTCGAGGTGCAGTTTGCGGCCTGGGAGCTCGGGAGGATAGCAGTTGCCGTCGGGGTTGTAACTTTGGCGGCAGGCGGCAGCGAACTGCGGGCGGACGGGCGATTGGGCAAACTGCCAGACCTCGGCAAAGGGCGCGCCACTGGCTTCGGGCGTTGGCGGGTTGCGGGGAAAGCTGCAGCCGGGCGAGGGCGGGCAGGCATCGTTGGCGATCCAGAAGACGAACTGGCGGCCCTGCGGCGAGTCGTGCAGGTCGCGCGCGGTGCTGATGCGGCCGCCATCGGATTCGGCGATCTCGATGCCCGAGCAATAGATGCCGGGGCGGAAGCCGGCGCGGCGGACCGCCTCGGCCCAGGCGAAGACGTAGCGCTTCTGCTCGGGCAGCATGCGTCCGCCCTGCTCCTGGTCGAGAAAGATGACGCTGCCGCGGGGAAAGCCTTCGGCCAGGGCGGAGCGGCCGGCAGCGGCTCCGTCGGATGGGCCGGGATTGGGCCGGGATTTCAGCTGGGCGTAGTCGCGTCCGTTGAAGAGTAGAAGGAAACCGAAGCCGGCGCGCTGCACTGCGGCGCGTTTGCCGCGCCAGCTGTTGGAGCGCTCGCCGGGCGGATTGCTGAGCCAGTAGCCAGTGAAGGCAAAGCTGTTGCGCAGGGCGGAAAGATTGGCGTCGCCGGGATAGTCGTTGCGGTCAAAGCCGAGATAGGCAGCCGACTGGCGTTCGGACGCGAGAGCTGAAAGCTGCAGGAATATCAGCGACAACAGAATCCAGGCCCAGGGCTGCTTCTTCATGCTGACAGTGTAAGGCAAGCCACGGCTTGCCTGCTTCTGGCGATTTGCGCACTGGTCGGCTCTCGCACCGGGGTTTGTGCAAGTTGGAGAAGGGCGCGTAGAAACAAGGGTTGGACGGCCTGTTTCGGGCTTTTACAATCCCATTTCCACATTCGTGTTGAAAACCAGAGCTGAAATCGGTTTTTGAGTGCTTGACAAGAGGGGAGGATTAACGCATCCGCAACAGGGGCAGGGCGAACAGGTAATAGTTCTGTCACAGGCCTTTCAGTTGTTGGCAATCGGGGTGCAGGCATTGCACCGGGGCGCGACTCCGTTTAAACTTCAAGTCCATCGACTGATCGTTTGCCATCAGCGGGATCGATCCCCCAGACCTGCCCGGACGCGAACCGAAGCAGGCGGGGAGCAGTTTTGCGGAACGAAAGATAGAGGAGAAGCTTTTTGTTGTACCTCCACGCGGTTGGGCATTTTCATCCCGAGACGGTGCTGGACAATCAATTTCTGACGTCCCTGGATATTGGGGTGGACGCGAAATGGATTGAAGACCGGGTCGGCATTTTAGAGCGGCGCACCACGCTGCCGCTGGACTATCTGCGCCAGACGCGTAACCGGGAGCCCAGAGCGGCCGCTGAAGCGGCGCACACAACGGCGACGGAGATGTCAGTGGGGGCGACGCGGATGGCCCTGAAACGGGCCGGGCTGGAAGCTTCGCAGCTGGGGATGATTATCTCCGGGGGATGCTCGCCGGAGATGCAGATTCCGGCCGACGCCAGCCGGATTGCCTGCGCGCTGGGCATCGGCGCGACCTGCTTCGACCTGCATTCGGCGTGCTCAAGCTTCGCCTCCCAGATTCACTTCCTGAACCAGATGCGTCCCGAGGCGCTGCCGGATTTTGTGCTGGTGGTGAACAGCGAGGCCTTTACCCACACCATCGACTACAACGACCGTCGGCAGGCCGTGCTGTTTGGCGATGGGAGCTCGGCATCCATCGTCTCCTCTCGCGTGCCTTCCCCCAATGTGATTACGGATACCAGCTTTGGAAGCGATCCGGCGGGACAGCAGCATGTGGTGATTCCTACCGGCGGGCACTTTGCGCAGGAAGGACACGCGGTACAGGTGTTCGCCATCAAGACCACGACCGACGTGGTGCGGAGCCTGCAAACCACGGTGCCCGAGTCGGAGAGCCGCCGCAAGGTGTTCATCGGACATCAGGCCAATCTGCGGATGCTGGAGAACGTCTGCAAACGCACGGGGATTGCGCTGACCGACCACTATTCGAACGTCGGCTATTTCGGTAATCAGGGCGCGGCGGGTGCGCCCATCGTGCTCTCACAGAACTGGGACGAGCTGCGGAATACGGTGATTCTGCTGGCAGTGGTGGGCTCGGGACTGGCGTGGGGCGGGATGAGAATTACGCGGGAGTAAACCGCACCTATCAAAGGATCAACGGAAAAGTCCCAGGCATTGAGGCCTGGGACTTTTTCTGAGCGCGACGAATTTTAAGTTCTCGGAGACTCGATCCTTTCCGTACCCCACATTTGCCAGAGGCGGGCAAATATGGGCCACCCGGCAAGAACAAAATCAAAATCAAGAGCAAGACAACGACAAGAACAAGGTCAACTACCCCACATCTGCCAACAACGGGCAGATATGGGGCACCTGGGGGTTTTCTTTTTCGCGCCGGGCTAGGCTTTGGCGGGCTCGCTGACCGAGACGGTGGGCAGGGCCTGGGCTTCTTTGCGCAGCTCCTCGAAGAGGATTGTGCTCAGGTAGCGCTCGCCGAAGCTGGGGATGACGGCGATGATCAACTTGCCGGCGTTCTCCGGGCGCCTGGCCACCTTGAGCGCCGCAGCAACGGCGGCTCCGGCGGAGATGCCGACCAAAAGGCCTTCCTCTTTGGGCAGGCGGCGGGCGTAGTCGAGCGCCTCCTCGTTGGTAACCTGGACGACTTCGTCGATCAGCTTGGTGTCCAGCACGCTGGGGATAAAGCCGGCTCCGAGCCCCTGGATTTTGTGCGGACCGGGCTTGCCGCCAGAGAGCACGGCACTGTCGGCGGGCTCGACGGCGATGGCCTTGAACGACGGCTTGCGCTCCTTGATGTAGCGGGAGACGCCGGTGAGGGTTCCGCCGGTGCCTACGCCGGAGATGAGGATGTCGGCCTTGCCCTCGGTGTCGTTCCAGATCTCGGGACCGGTGGTAGCGTAATGAATGGCGGGATTGGCGGGGTTGTCGAACTGCTGCAGGATGTAGCCGTTGGGCGTGTTGGCGAGGATCTCTTCGGCCTTGGTGATGGCGCCTTTCATGCCCTGGGGTCCGGGGGTGAGGACGATTTTGGCGCCGAAGGCGAGCAGAAGGACACGCCGCTCCAGACTCATCGTGTCCGGCATGGTCAGGATCAGCTCGTATCCTTTGACGGCGGCGACGAAGGCAAGAGCGATTCCGGTGTTGCCGCTGGTGGGCTCGATGAGCACGGTTTTGCCGGGTTGGATCTTGCCGTCGCGCTCGGCCGCCTCGATCATGGCATTGCCGATGCGATCCTTTACGCTGGCCAGCGGATTCTGGCTCTCCAGCTTGACGGCCACCTTGGCCACGCAGCCCTGGGTGACTTTGTTCAGGTAGAGTAACGGCGTTTTTCCGATCAACTCGGTGATGTTGTTTGCAATTGCCATCTCATCTCCATGGCCCGCGGTTGGCGAACCCTTGAACGTTAATTGTGCCTGGAAGTGGCTGCTTGCTCCTCCCACATCCGCTCACAACGAAGTGTGGGGCCCGGCCACTCGGCAGGAAATGCTTGCGAAAAACCTTGCCCACCTTCATCCGATGCACGGCGGGCAGCTTCCGTTCAAACAAATGTAGTGAAACAAAAAGCCCACCGGCCCGGATACCTGGCGGTGGGTTCGTGAAAACCTTTGCAGCCAATCCTAATTCACGATCTCATATCCGCCAGCAGGCCGATTCCGGCAACAACAGCAGGAACTTAAGCTACGGCAAGGGCGGCAGATCTTCATAGTGGCATCGTTTATAGCTTGTTCCCTTGTCCGGCGTCAAGGCGGAGAAGGACAGGCCCCGCAAAGGAATAAGGGCGGGAGCAAGAGCAAGGTCAACTACCCCACATCTGCCAACAACGGGCAGATATGGGGCACCCGCGGGTGGCTGGATTCAATTTCGGCGCGTTGGGAGGTACCGTATCATTGAATGGGGGAGTTCGAGACTGCTATGAATTCACAGACTGGGAGCGGGACGAGCGCCCGCCGGATTAGCAGCAAGGCCTCGCAGTTCAGCGAGAGCGTGATTCGCGAGATGTCCCGCCAGGCGATGCTGCACAACGCCATCAACCTGGCGCAGGGCTTTCCGGATTTTGCCGCACCCGAGGAACTGAAGCGCGCCGCGCAGCAGGCCATCGCCGACGACATCAACCAGTATGCGATTACCTGGGGCGCGCGCGATCTGCGGCAGGCGATTGCCGCCAAGGCCGCCCAGTGGCAGGGGATGAAGGTCGATCCGGAGACCGACGTTACGGTTTGCTGCGGCGCCACGGAGGCGATGATTGCGGCGCTGCTGGCCACGGTGAATGCGGGCGACGAGGTCATCGTCTTTGAGCCGTTTTATGAGAACTACGGGGCCGATGCGATTCTCTCCGACGCAGTGCCGCGCTATGTTCCGCTGCATCCGCCGGCGGCGGAGGATGGCGACTGGTGGTTCGACCCGGCGGAGTTGCGGGCGGCCTTCAGCCGGAACACGCGCGCGATTATTTTGAATACGCCGAATAATCCTACGGGCAAGGTTTTTACGCGCGCGGAGCTGGAGACGATTCGCGACCTGTGCGTGGAATTCGACGCCCTCGCCATTACCGATGAGATTTACGAGCACATTCTGTATGACGGAGCGGAGCATGTTTCGCCGGCCAGCATCGACGGCATGGCGGAGCGGACCATCACGATCAACGGGATGTCGAAGACCTACAGCGTGACCGGATGGCGGGTGGGATGGACGATTGCTCCGGCGGATTTGACGCTCGGGATCCGCAAGGTGCACGACTTTTTAACCGTGGGCGCGGCGGCTCCGCTGCAGGCCGCCGGAGCGGTGGCGCTGGGGCTGCCGCGCAGCTACTACCGGCAGATGGCCGAGGGCTATCTGGCGAAACGCGACCAACTTTTGGCCACATTGCGCGGCGCGGGGCTGGTGGCGTATCGCCCGCGCGGCGCCTACTACATCATGACCAACGTGGCCGGCTTCCACTTTGAAGACGACCTGGCGTTTACCCGGCACCTGGTGGAGGAGATTGGAGTTGCGGCTGTGCCTGGCTCCAGTTTTTACTACAGCGGGGACCAGGGCAACGATAAAACTCTGGGCTCGCAGCAGGTGCGCTTTGCGTTCTGCAAGCGGCCGGAGACGCTGGCGGCCGCCGCAGAACGGTTGACTCGACTTACGCCGCGTTGAGATTGCAGCGCGGCGTAGGCATGGATGGGCGCCGAAGCGCCTGAATTACTACGCCGCGGCTTTGCCTTTGTATTGCGGCACGAACTCCTGGGTGGCGAAGGCGGCAAAGCTGGTGGGCGTGGAGTTGGGCGCGCTGCGCGGCTCCAGAGCCTTCATGTGGCCGGAGTTTATCGCGTGCTCCAACTCCAGCAGCTGCGCGGCAATATCCTCCGACATTCCCATCTGCAGCATGGCGGCGCGAAGCTGGTCGTCGGGCGCCTGCACGTATTTGAGATCGGGCTTGCCGATCGCCTTGCCGAGGATGGCGGCCACGTCGGTCATAGTGATGTCGTTGGGACCGAGCAATTCGTGGGTCTGGTGAGAACTGAATTCGAGCTTCAGCAGGGCCTGGGCGGCGGCGTCTCCGATGTCGCGGGTGGCAATCATGGGAAAGCTCAGATTGGGCAGCAGGCCTCCCATCACCGTGCCCGTTTGGTGAATGATTCCCACCTGCATCAAGGTGTTCTCCATGAAGGATCCGGCGCGCAGGTGGAGCACGTTGAGGCCCGCGATGCGGTTGAGGCGCTGCTCCATGCGATACGATCCGACGACTGGGCCGGTTCCCTCGGCTTTGTCGGCGCCCACGCTGCTGAGCGTGACCGCGTGCGTGACTGCGGCGCGCTCCAGGGCCGACGCAATGGCTTCGGTGACGGCCTGCTGATGTGCACGATAATCCTGAGCGGAGTAGTCAGGTGGAATCATGACATAGACGGCGCGGACGCCTCGAAAGGCCCTGGTGAGGGCTTCGCTGTCGGTAAGACTGGCGACAAAGGGCTCTGCGCCCTTGTGCGCCAAGCGCTGCAGACGCTCGGCTGAGCGGCCAATGGCACGCACCTTTTTACCGGCGGCAAGAAGATTCTCGGCAACTACACTTCCCGTGTGTCCGCTCGCTCCTGTAACCACGAACATAAATTACCTCCTGATGGCTTGTGATTTGTGGGGTTGGATGCGGCGTGGGGGCCGGAAGATGCGCCCGGAGACGGCAAAAGCCCCACGCAATCGCGCAGGGCTCTGGCACTGAAAACCGCTGAATCCAGGGGGATTAGAAGTCGTTGAAATCGAGGGCGATGGGCTGGCCGTCTTCGTCGTACTGAATGACGGGCTCGCCGGTACGCTCGACCGGAGCGGTGTCTTTCTCCGCCTTACGCTGTTCCATCTTCTGTGACTTTTCCGCCCGTTTTTCCTGGCGCGCGCGCTCTTTTGAGCGCTTGGTGAACGTGGTTCTTGAGTTTCCTGCCATTTCGACTCCAATCCGTAGATGTTGATAGCGGGCCATTTCCAATCGATTGCCCGGCCACGATGCGAGGCGCGGCGCCGGCGCCAAACATGCGGGCGGAGGCCTCAGCGATCCGATTCGCCATTTCAGCGCGGCACGGTCAGTACAGGGTTACGAAGCTGAAAAGACCGGCTCTGGAGCAATGCAGCTGAGTCCTGTTCGATTAAGAAAGCGTCTTCCTCTTTTATTGTATTCCTTCCGTGAATAATGCGGGGGAAAGGTGGCCAATTCAAGCAGTTGTGCAGGATGGCCGTGCCGGATTTGGGGCCTTCGCGGGTCTCCGGCGTGGAGGGAGTGAACGGGAACACTGGAATGGCAGGGTAAAAGGCGAAACTTTTTGGGAAACGCGGGTTTCCAATGGGAAGAGAGTTTTGAGGTACCGGATATGACAAAGAAAATTGTATTCGCGTTGTTCGGCCTGTTGATTGCCTTTGCGCTGGCGTCGCCGCCTAAGGCGAGCGCGCAGGTGGGAATCGGAATCGGCGTTGGCGTCCCGTATGGGGGGTACGTCTATGGCTGTGACCCCTACTACTACCCGTATGGCTGTTATGGCGGCTACGGCGATTGGGGTTGGCCGTACTGGTATGGCGGCTGGGGCTGGGGCTGGGGCGGCTACGGCTGGGGCGGTCGCGGCTGGGGCGGTCGAGGCTGGGGCGGCTACGGTGGTCGTGGCTTTGGTGGCCGTGGCTTTGGCGGTGGCGGCTTTGGCGGCCGTGGTGGATTCGGCGGCGGACGTGGTGGATTTGGCGGCGGCGGCTTTGGCGGACGCGGTGGTGGCGGCTTCGGCGGCGGCCATGCCGGTGGCTTTGGCGGCGGCGGCCATGGCGGCGGCTTTGGTGGTGGAGGTCATGGTGGCGGGGGCGGACACCGCTAATCCGCGGTGAAATTCTCCTGCTTTGCGGCCCCTTCAGTCCCCTGCCCAGGTCTGAAGGGGCAACCGCGTGGCTGCGATTGAGTTGAGAGCTGGGTACGCGGCAAAACATGCCGCTTGGGCTCGGCTAGAGCAGGCCACCTGTCTGCAGGGTAAGCGCGCTGAGCGCCAGTTCCAGCTTCTCAATCGCTTCCTCCAGTACGGGGTGCTTGCCCACCTGCTCCTGCAGGGTTTGTAAGAGTTGGCGAGCCTCGACGATGTTCTCTGCCGCTTGGTTCCCGGATGCCTCGGGGGTGGGTGAGTCGGTGGGGTTCATGGGCCAGCCTCCAGGGATCATTATCGCGCCAAAACGTGCGCTTTGCATCTTAAGGGGAAGCTGGGCACAACCCGGCTTCCCCAGCCGGCGTCCAACTCTCCAGTTTGTAGTCCGCTCATTTCTCTTAGTCAGTTCACCGGTTCACAGCGCTTGCCAAAGGAGTTCCTTATGTTTACCAGAGTAGTCGAACTGAGATGCAAAGCCGGAAAGACCGCGGAATTAACCAGAACCGCCAGCGAAAAGATTCTGCCTATCCTGCGCAAGCAGCAGGGCTTTCAGGATGAGATCGTGCTGACATCCAACACCGACCCCAGCCGGGTGATGGCCTTGAGCTTCTGGACGCGGCGCGAGGACGCAGAACGTTATCAGCGCGAACAGTACCCGCAAATTGCAGAGATGCTGCTGCCGTTTTGCGAAGAGCGGCCGATCATCGCCACCTTCGAGGTGAACGCATCGACGGTACACCATATCGAGTTTGGAAAAGCAGCGTAAGCAACCCAGGGGTGGAAGGCAGGCCGCGCGGCTTGCCTTCCCTGCCGGGCCGCGGCGCGACGCCTGCGATTCGGCAGAGGAAATATGAGGGCACTCGGAATTCGGGACTATAATGCCGCCATGTCACGGGTAGCCTCAATCGCGTTGCTGGCCGCTGCATTGCTGATGGCTGTAAGTGCGCAAGCGCGCGGCGGCGGGCACGGCGGCGGTGGCGGGCGTGCGGCTTCTGGTGCGGGCCACGCACGGAGCGGTTTGTCGGGATTCTCGCGCGGACGCAATTTCCGCAACAACAACTTCGGCAACAATAACCTGGGCAATTCGCTGATTTATCCCGGGTGGTATGGCGACGATTATGACGACGAGCCCTATTATTTTGATGGCGAACAAGCCGGGCCGCCCGAGGAATACGGGCCGCCGCTGATGCCCCCTCCGACCATGGCACAAGGCGGCAACATGCGGCCACGACGAGTTCCGACGGGGCCGAAGATTACGGAGTTGCCGGTCACCGCGGGGTCCGCTGCTTCCGCGCCGCCGCCAGCGGCCCTGTTTATCCTGACCAACGGTGAGCGAATCGAAACACGGCAATACCTGGTGACCTACAATCAGGTGCAGCTCACGGTGGATCGCCAGCCACGCACCATTCCGCTATCCATGCTCGATATGAATGCGACGCTGGCTGCAGACCGGCAGCGCGGGATCGACCTGCGGATTCCAGCCGGACGCAACGAGGTTTCCCTGGGCTTCTAAGGCGGTTGCCGAGAGGATGTGTCCTGCTTTCCCAGGTTAGCGCCGCAAAAAGCGCGGCACGGAAGCACCCGGCTTTCGTTGCGGGATATAGGTCTTCGGGAATCGCTCAAAAAAACTTCAAAAGTATGTCCCTGAATCAGCCGAGGATTTGGCGGGCGGCGCGCTCGCCGGTTGCGATGGCTCCGTGAACCTCTCCGTGGTGACCTTCGGTGTTGGTGGCCTCGCCAGCGAAGAAGAGAGTGTCGTCCATGGAGGCGGCAAGTTCGGATTGCGCGTTCTCTCCATCGACGGCCACGTAGCTGTAGGAGCCGCGCGCGTAGGGGTCCGACTGCCAATCGTGCACATAGCAGCCCTGCAGCGACGCCTCCAGCGTGGGGCGCGGAACGGCGAAGATGGCGGAGAGCGATTCGAGAGCTTTGTCCCGAATGAACCCGTCGGGGCGGCCGCTAAGGCGCTCACCGCGGCGGGAGGCCGCCCATCCGGTGAAAATGGGAGCAGACGTTGACCGCGTCCACCAGGTTGGGAACCACTCCTGGTGCGAGAAGACGAAGCTCATGTCGCGCAGCGCGCCCGGTCCATAGCCGCCGACCTCGATCCGCTCCCACCACCGGTCGCGAAAGATGAGCGAGACCCGGATGGCCTGGCCCATGCAGAGCAGCAGCAATGCCGATTGTTTCTCCTCCAGAGCGGGTTCGAAGGAGACGGCGCCCAGCGCGCCGTGCGGAGCCTGGAGCACACCGAGGGGCAGCGTGACGATGGCGCGGGGAGCGGTGAATTCCACGGGTTCGCCGTTGGACAGCGCGTGGATGCGCACCTGATGGCGGCCCCAGTCGACCGCCTGGACGGTGGTGTTGAGGCGAAGCTGGACGAGAGCGGCGGGGAGCGCGGCTTGCATGGCGCCGAGCAGCTCTGCGTAGCCGCCCGAGAGGCGGAAGGAACGGTCGCCTTCCACCGCCTGTTCGGCCTTTCTGCTGAGCACCAGGGAGTGCACGCTGATGCGTTCGGCAATCGCGCCGTGGAAGCCCTCGACGTACTCCAGGCCCCATAGCTTGGCCTCCTCTTCGCCTTCATAGTCGTCGAGGAATTTGGCAAACGAGTGGTCCGGCGGGCGGCTGTCCATGCGGGCCATCACGCTCTGGACGCGGGCGAAGAAGTTATCGCTGGGCTGGAGCTTGCCATCGACTTGAACCCACTGCGGACCGGTGAACTCGCGGAGTTCGAGATGGGCGGCGCGTGCGGCTTCGAAGATGTTGCGCGGGCGGCCGTGGATAAACTCGGCGCCGAGTTCGACCGGCACGCCCTCGGACGAGTGGATGGTCCAGACCCGGCCCCCGATGCGGTTGCGCGCTTCCAGCAGGAGAACACGCAGTCCGGCTTCGCCCAGCAACCGGGCGGCCGTAAGACCAGCGACACCAGCGCCAAGGACGATGACATCCGCCGATTCCGTTGCCATGGTGATTAGATACGGGAGATGGGAAAAGGCAGCACTGAAATTCGCGCGGGACAGGACGAGGCGAAAGGCTGCTGGGGAGCTGGCCCCGGCGGGTGAGGCCGGACCGAGTCGAGGTTGCTACAGCGCATTTTTCCCGGCGGACCGGTTGGCCTCGCGAAGATGGATTTCGCGAACCACGTCGGCAAGGCCCTGCCGCCAGCTCTCCAGACGGAATCCGAAGGTACGCTCGAACTTCTCATTGGAGAGAACCGAGTTCAGAGGACGGCGCGCGGGCGTGGGGTATTCCTCGGAGCGGAGGGGAAGAATGCGGCGGACGCGCAGTGGCTCACCGGCTTCGGCTTGCATTGATTCAACGATGGCCTGCGCAAATCCGCACCAGGAGACGCTTCCGTCGGCGGTGGCATGGTAGAGACCGGAAGGAAACTCAGGCTCGGTTTTGGCCGAAAGCTGCCGGACCAGCCGGGCCGTGGCCTGCGCCAGTTGCATGGAGCTGGTGGGAGCGCCTATCTGGTCATCGACGATTTTCAGCTCTTCGCGCTCGGCGGCCAGGCGAAGGATGGTTTTTAGAAAGTTGTTTCCATTGGCGCCATACACCCAGCTGGTACGGAGCACCAGGAATCGGCCACCGGCGGCAGCCACGGCACGCTCGCCCGCCAGTTTGCTGGCGCCGTAAACATTGAGCGGAGCGGGGACGTCGTCTTCCGTGTAGGCTCCCGGCTTGGCGCCATCGAAGACATAATCGGTGGAGTAGTGCACCAGCATGGCTCCCAGTTTTTGAGCCTCTTCGGCCAACACTCCGGAGGCGGTTGCGTTGATGGCGTAGGCCAGCTCGCGGTGGGCTTCGGCGTCATTCACCGCGGTGTAGGCGGCCGGATTGACGATCACGTCCGGGCGGACGGAGGTCACCAGCTTGCGAACCGACTCCAACGAGGCGAGATCGCACTCGGCGCGGCTGGCGGCCACGACTGCTCCCAAAGGCCGCAGCAGGGGCAGCAGATCGGTGCCTAATTGTCCATGAACGCCTGTCAGCAAAATTCGCACGCGAGTCCTATTCGAAGAGTTCGGCCTGGCTGAACAGAAGCCCGGCCCGGTCTTTTTGCGAGAGCAGCGGCTCACCCGTCAAGGGCCAGGCAATGGCCAGCTGGGGATCGTTCCAGAGCAGAGAACGCTCCTGGCTGGGGGCATAGAAGGCGGTAGCTTTGTAAAGCACGTCGGCGCTCGCGCTGGTGACGAGGAAGCCGTGAGCAAAGCCCTCGGGGATCCAGAACATCCGCTTGTTTTGCTCGGAGAGCTCCTCGGCGACCCATTGCCCGAAGGTTGGCGAGCTGCGCCGGATATCGACCGCGACGTCCCAGATGGAGCCGGAGACGACACGGACGAGTTTGCCCTGCGGCTGGCCGAGCTGGTAGTGCAGGCCGCGCAGCACATGCTGCGCCGAGCGCGAGTGATTGTCTTGGACGAAGTTGCGGTCGAGTCCTATTTCTTCGAAGGCCTTCTGGTTGTAGCTCTCCAGGAAGAAACCGCGATCGTCGCCAAAGACCTGAGGCTCGAGCAGGGCGACATCGGGAATCTTGGTTCTGACGATCTTCATGTTGTCACGCTTCTCCTGGCTGATGGCCTATCCGTCGGAGCGCAGAACCGGCGGATAGCAGAGGGAACTTCCGGCGTTGGCATGGACCCGAAGCCGAGGCTCGGCTCGCGTCCGCAGCAGCCAGGCTGCTCATTGGCATGGCCTGGCTGTTGCGGGAGAATCAGTTCACCGTAAACGTGATGGTCGCCGGCGCGGGGTTCGCCACTCCCGAGCCCGACGGGGTCACCGTCACCTTATAGACCCGTGCGGTCGTGCCACCACCACCACCACCGCCGCACGCCAGCGAAAAGCCCACAAGCACGATTGCCGAGGCGATCAGCAGCACGGCCAATGCGCGCCGGCTGCGCCGCGTGAACGGCGCTCCCAGCAGGAGCAGGCCAAAGGCCACCGCTCCGCCGCTCTGCCACGGGAGCATCGGACGATGATTGGCCGCACTGGCGCCGGCGGTGATCGTCAGCGTGGGTGTAATCGTTTGGCCGGCGGCCAAGGTGCACGTAATCGCCAGACCGCCGGCAAAGGCGCACTGCGAGTCGGTCAGGGTCGCGGTAACGTTGCCGTTGGCCGGAGTGACGGCCGGAGTGAGTGTAACCGTCCCCGCGTAGGTGCTGGATGTCAGCGTCAAATCGACAGGGTAAACACCACTGGGAACGCCGGTGATCGAGGTCGAGTTGGCGGCGAGCGTGTAGGGCGGCGCGACCGTGCTTGTCACCGTCAGGTTCGCCGATCCGCTCGATCCCGCATAAGTGGCGTTTCCGCCATAGGTGGCAACAATTGTGTTGGGGCCCACGGCGAAGCCATTGTTCGCCGTCACTGCAACGTTGGGCAGCGTTGCCAAGCCGCCGGAGACAGCAGCCCCTCCCAGGGCCGTTGTGCCAACCGTAAACGTCACGGTGCCCGTGATCGTGCCCGCCGTCGTCGAGGTCACCGCCGCCGTCAGCGACGTCGTCCCGTTGAGTGCGACCGGATTCGGCTGGGTCATGGTCGTGGTGGTCGCCGCCGTCGAAGCGCCGGTCACCGTCAGTTGCGCCGATCCGCTCGATCCCGCATAGGTGGCATCTCCGCCATAGGCCGCAACAATCGTGTTGTTGCTGCCCACGGCGAAGCCATTGGCCGCCGTCACCGCGACGTTGGGCAGCGTCGCCGAGCCGCCGGAAATGGTAACCGGTGAGCCCAGCTGTGTGCCGCCTACGGTAAACGTTACCGTTCCGGCGATCGTTCCCGGCGTGGTCGAGGTCACCGTCGCCGTCAGCGTGGTCGTCCCATTGAGTGCGACCGGATTCGGCTGGGTCACGGTCGTGGTGGTCGCCGCCAACCCTGCGCTCGGAAACAGCGCTGTGTACAGCGCTCCGCCGTTGAGCGAACCGAGGCCCGTTGTCAGGTCGTAGCCAGTCTGGGCCGTGTAGCCCATCGTGCCGCTCGTCCCGCTGGTTACGCAGCCGGGGTCCGGAGCGTTTTGCTGCGACGGAACGCAGGGCACAATGTTATTGCCGGGGGTAATGTTGCCCAGGTAGGTATATTGATTGAAGACCGAAGGGTTGGTCGTGGGGAAGCCGTAGAGGATGGGATTGAGATTGCCGAACCCATACCCGGTTCCCTGCCTTTGCACCATCAGCGTCAGCAATCCTCCAAACGCCTGCGTGGAAGCGGACGTGCCGCCGTACACGTTTTCGCCGATGTACCCAGTACTACTCCAAAAACCACTGGCACAATCGGTGCCGTAGGTTGCCGTGGTGTCGCTCTGCGAGCACGCCAGGTAGCCGTCGTTGTTCGGCGAGGCCGCAAACGCGACGTCGGGGACCATGCGCCCGGTCTCATTGGCGATCAACCCGACCTGCCAGGGTGATGGCACCCCAAAGTACTGGCTCATACCGCCGCCGCTCGCCAAAAGCCCGTTGGTGCTGTTCGTATCGTTCCACACCGTCTCGGGAATATACCCTAGCGCGTTTCCCGGAGTGTTCACGTCCGTCTGGTTCCAGTACGTAGTCGGATCGCTCTCATCGCCGCTTAGCGTGGTACCGCCCACAGCGGTGTAATTGGGTGAGTCCGCCGGCACATCGACATACTCTCCCAGGTGAGCCGGATAATCCGGCGTGGCACTGGACGTGGGTTCGCCCTGCGTGTCGCACTCGGCCGGACCCGAGTCGCCCGAGCTGACCACGATGGTCTGAAACTGCAAATTGGCCTGCACTCCGATATCCTGAACCCAGGTTCGGTAGGCTGAATCGCCGGAGAAGCTCGCCTCGCAGTCGCCGTAGCTCATGCCGATCACCGGCAAGACCTTGCCGCCCATTGGAGCCGGGGCCGACGCCGGAATCGTATAATCCTGCACCGCGCGCTGCAGCGCGTCAAAGGCGCCATAAGATTCGTTCGTGACAGGATCGGTGACACCCGTGTTGGCGTCCGAGTACGGCGCATAGACAAACACCACCGTGGCGTTTTTGGCGATGCCGCCCGACCACTCGATATCCAGGTCGGCTTCGCCCAGGTCGCCCGCCGAGTCCGGAGCGATGGCATAGGAGCCCGTGCAGTTGGCCGCCTTGGAGTCGATGCAGTCATAGATAAGATTGACCGCGCCCAGTCCGGCGGCGTTGCGGAAGTTGGTGATGTCGCTCTCCGGCGCGTAGGTCTGTCCCACCACGCCCACGTAATAGCCCGTGCCGGTGTAGCCGGCGGTATAGACCGGAGTCACGTTGTAGATGGTCGCCCAGTCCGCTGGCGCCAGATAATTAAACAGACCGTCGGAGGTGTTGGCCGTGTAGGCCGGCGCCGATAGTTTATGCAGGTGCGGCTTGGGGCGGAAGTTGTTCAGCCCGCGCAGGTTCAGCATCACGCCGGCAAGCCCGGCGGGAACCTGCAGCTGGGTCGCGTTGGCAAAGTGGGTTTCGCCATTGAGCTGGTATTGGTGCAACTGGGTATGGAAGGCCGACTCCACCTGCCACGCCTGCCCGCTGAAGTAAATCGCATTGCGGGATTTCGAGACGCCGTTCACCGTAAAGCCCTGCGACTCCAGCCACCGGGTCAGCTGGCTCAAGTCCGCCTCGGTAAGCCCGAAGCGAGCCCCGTATTCCTCTTGCGTCAACGGCTGATGGTATTGCGGCGAGTTCGGGTCCTGCTGCGCCGCCAGCAGGGCATCGCGCTCCGTTTTCTGCGCCGTGCTGAGCGAGACGTTCATCGTCATCTCATTCATTGGCATCGCGGAGTTCACCTCGCCCAAGTCGGCCGCCCGCCGCGTCAGCGGATGCACCGATCCGGGGAGGGTCACGATCCCGCCTGAGGTCAACGGCTGCGTGATCCGGCTGGGCCGCTCGGCGGTCTGCGAAACCAGTGCTGCTGCCGTGCCTATCACCACCGCGCACACGGCAATCCACCGGCAAATATCGTTCCGCCGCGTCCGTCCACTCCAGGCGTTCGTTACCATGATTCCATGCTCCTTGTTTGAGCGATAAAACGAGCTTTCGCGAGGGCAGTGTAGCACACCAGTGCGGCCATGCCGCGACGGCAAAGCCGCAGCGATGTGCCGGAATCGGGGGGTGCGGCGGGCCGGCCGATGCGTGCCCAGGCAGCGCCATTCCAGAGATTGGGAAGGATAAATGCCTTCTTATGAATAAGGGGATTACCGCGGCTTCAATTTTTGCTGTAATCTTTGGCTCATTGCTGCCTATGGATGGCGGGGCGCTGAACCGGTTAGTTCGGCACATCGTTCGTTGACTGGGCGGCATCTTAGACCTGGCGGATGAGTACTCTTATGAACATGAAGCCTTTGGTGCGAACCGCGATTGTTCTCCTGTTGGCCGGCTCTCCCGGCTGGGCGCAGATGCCCGCTAAGTCTGGGGCCGCTGCCAGCCAGCCGTTGGCGTCGCAAGGGGCACCCGCGGCTGCTTCCGATGCTGCTTTGAACGAGTTGCTGACGCAGTTGGAGACATCGGCCCGGCAATCCGATCAGGACCTGGCGGGTTTGCATATTCAGAAGTGGAAGGCCGACGCCGCCAGCCGACAGGAGGCGGAGAACAATGCCGCGGCCATCCGCAGGAATCTGGCCAACGCCGTACCCCAGCTATTGCAGGAAGTTCGATCCGCGCCCGGCTCTCTGGCCGCAAATTTCAAGCTGTACCGTGACCTGAACGCGCTCTATGACACCTTCTCTTCGCTGGTGGAGTCAGCTGGAGCTTTCGGCCCGGCGGAGCAGTACTCGCCCCTGGCCTCCGACATCGTGCGGCTCGACCAGCTTCGCCATAAGTTTGCCGAGCGGCTGGACCAGATGACGGCGGCGCGCGATGCCGAGGTGATTCGCCTCCGAGCCCAGCTTGCAGCCACCACGGCCTCGGCAAGAACCGCGCCGCCAGTCACCAAGATCGTGGTGGACGACAACCACCCACATCCTGCCGCCCATCCGGCCAAAAAGAAGAAGAAAACAACGAGCCCACCGCCGCCGCCCAAACCCTGAGTATGGAATTCCCAGCGGCCTCCCTATCGAGGACGTAAGAATCTCCGCACGAGGGTTCGGCGGCAAACGCAGTATTTGCTTCCCCGGCTTGCAGCTCTTACACTGGCTCGACAGACCCCACGCATGCCGATGCGTCGTTACCACGCCAGGAGGCTCCGCTGAATACCAGCCTTACGATTGTGCTTGCGCTTTGCGCGGTGCTTCCATGGCCGGCAATAGCCCAGCAGTCTTCCGGCATGAGCATGGAGAGCAGCCGGCCGCTGTTTTCGGTGATGGCCGCAATTAACGCCTGCGGCTATGACGCGGGACTGGCACAGTCGCTTCCCCTGCGGCAGAAGATTCGCGGCGAGGTACTCAGGGCCGCGCAGTCCGACGAGGCCCAGATGGCGCTGCGCAGGATGTGCGGATTCTATGAGGACCATCAGCAGGACAGCGACTCCCGCACGCTCTCCAACTATGTCTCGCTGGCCCTGAATATGAGCGACAGCCCGAAGCTGGAGCTGCGCACCCCGGAGGGCGATCTGCCTCCCGACGCCATCTTCGTGCTTGGATTTCTGCCGCTGCTGCGGCACTTCAGCGAGGCGGCGAATCTCGACGCCATCTGGCAGAGCAATCGGCCCGCCTACGAGCAGTTGATCGAGAGCCTGCATCTGCCGGTGCGAGACACACTGTCTTCCACCGATTTCTACCTCAAGCGCAATCTCAGCGGCTACAGCAAGGATGAGTTTACCGTCTTCGTCGAACCGCTGGCCGCGCCGGGCGAAGTCAACTCGCGCAATTATGGCGACGACTACTTCATGGTGGTATCTCCCACGGGCGCGGGCGAGATTCGTCTGGATCTGCTCCGCCACACCTATCTGCATTACATCCTCGACGGCAAGGTGCTGTCGCGCGGCACCACGCTGGACCGGCTCTCACCTTTGCTGGAGTCGGTGCAGGGGGCGCCCCTCGAAGACGCCTATCGCTTCGACATGGGGATGCTGCTCACCGAGTCGCTGATCCGGGCCATCGAGGCGCGATTGCTGGGCGGCCCGAAAGCTGCGGAGAAGCCGAAGGAGCAGCTGGCGTGGGATTCGACCCGCCAGGGATTTATTCTTACCGAGTACTTCTATAAGAAGCTGGTGATCTTTGAAGGCGACGAGGTCGGCTTCGACCAGGCCTACGCCGACTGGTTGCACGACATCGATGTGCCCGAGCAGGAGAAGTTTGCCGCGACCATCGCCTTCCTCGGCAGCAGCACGCCCGAACTGGTACGCAAGAGCCAGCACAAGCAACTGCTGGTTGAGCTGGCGGAGCGCGCCCTGACCAACAAAAACCTGGAGGGTGCCCGGAACTATGCTCAGCAGGCGCTCCAGGCGCAGGAAGATCAGGGAAGATCGCTATTTGTGCTGGCCCGCGTCGCGGTGGCGGAGGGAAAGCCCGGCGAGGCGCAGAGCTGCTTTGAACGCGCCGCATCGGCATCCAGCGACCCGCGCATTCGCGGCTGGTCCCATGTCTATCTCGGACGCATTCTGGATATCCAGGAGCGCCGCCAGGAAGCCTTGGAGCACTACCGCGCGGCGCTGAATGAAAAGGGATTGCCCGAATTGAAGGCGGCAGCGGAAAAAGGTCTGCAGCAGCAATACCAAATGCCGGTTAAGCGTCCTGCTGAATAGAAACGGAGAACGGCTTTGAAGATCGTAATGAGATTCGGTATGGCCGCGCTGTTGTTGGCCAGCGCCGCGCCGGCGCTGGCACAGTCCGCGACGTCGGCCAAAAACCAGCCCGCCAACCAGTCTGCAAGCCAGAACTCAGCCAAACCGGCTGCGGCGAAAAAAGCGCCGCAGGCCAAGTCGAAGGCCGAACTGGATGCTTACCGGAGCGCCGCGGCCCAGACGGACCCCGTGAGGCTGGAAACTGCCGCCACGGAGTTCGCCCAGAGATATCCCGCCAGCGAGCTGCGACCATATCTTTTCCAGCGGGCGATGGGACTCTATGAGCAGGCGAACAATGCCAACAAAACTTTGGAGATGGCCCGCGCCGAGCTGAAGTATGATCCGTCCAACCCGGTGGCCTTGCTGACCGCAGCCCGGATGTTGGCGGAGAACACGCATGACAGCGACCTGGACCGCGATGCCCGCCTGGTGGAAGCCGACGCGGACGCACGGGGCGCTCTGCAGCACGCCGGTGAGATGACGCAGCCCGCAAGCTTCTCCACCAGGCAATTCGCCGACGCCATCGCGCAACTCCGCGGAGCCGCCCACGAGGTGATCGCCACCGTGGCTTACAAAAGGCGGGATTACTTCAGCGCCATCCGCGAATACGATGCCGCTGCCGCCGAAGAAATGGAGCATGCCGACGCGGTGGTGTGGCTTCGCCTCGCCGTGGCGCATGACAAAGTCCGCGAATACGAACTTGGCCTTGCCGACGCGGAGAAGGCCATTGTGAGCTCCCAGGCGGGCAGTCCGGTACGAGAGCTGGCCGAGCAGGAGAAAGCGCGCCTGGTGGAACTGATTACCGTCAAGCCGGTCCAGAAGCGGTCCGGAGATTCCCCGGCTGCCGGCGCGGACGAGGGAGTCCATTCGAACTAGACGTTGCTTATGAAACATCTTCCACTGGACAATCTCGAAGAGGCATTGGGGCACCGATTCGCCAATCGCGCATTACTGGAGCAGGCCCTCACCCACAGTTCGTTCGCACGCGAGAGCACCGAGGCTGCGTCCGACAACGAGCAGATGGAGTTTTTGGGCGATGCCGTGCTTCAACTGGTCGCGAGCCAGGAGCTGTACCAGCGCTTCCCCGCCTATCAGGAGGGCGAGCTCTCCAAGCTGCGCGCCCATCTGGTCAATGCGCAGCACCTCGTACACTGCGCCCAGCAGCTGCAGCTGGGCAGCTATCTCCGGCTGGGGCGCGGCGAGGAGAAAACCGGAGGACGGCGCAAAACCGCGCTGCTCTCGGACGCCGTGGAAGCCTTGCTGGCCGCGCTCTACCTCGATGGCGGGATGATTCCGGCGCGCGGCTTTGTCCTCTCCCACATACTGGAGCCTGAGCTTGACCGCCTGTCGGGAGCCAGCGGGGTCGTGCTGGTAGCGGATCACAAATCGCGGTTGCAGGAGTTGCTGCGCGCCTCGGGCCGTCCCGAGCCCCGCTACGAGATGATCGGCGAAGAGGGTCCGGCGCATCGCAAGAACTTCACCATGCGGGTGATTGTGGCTGACGCCGCCAACCAGGAGATGTTTGCTACCCTGGGCAGTGGCAGCACCAAGAAAGCCGCCAGCCAGATGGCAGCGCAGAAGGCGCTGGAACGCCTGCAGAGCGGTCACCATGAGTAACCCCGGGCTGCCGGACGATCCGCCGCAGACTGAGGCATGCGCCACGCCGGCCAAGCCGAGGCGCAGCGATTGGAATGTGCTCGAATATTTGCAGTTCGCCCTGGTCGCGCTCACCGTTGCCCTGTTCGTCATCACGTTTATCGTCCAGGCCTTCCGCATTCCCTCCGGCTCCATGGAAGATACGCTGCTGGTGGGCGACTATCTGCTGGTTGATAAGACACGCTTGGGCCCTGCCGGTGCATGGCAATTCCTGCTTCCCTATCAAGCGATCCACCGCGGCGACATCATTGTGTTTCACTATCCGGGAGACACGGCGCAGCACTTCGTCAAGCGCGTCATCGGGCTTCCGGGCGACCGCATACGATTGCGGGACGGCCGCGCGTATGTCGATGGGAGCGCCCTGGCTGAGCCCTATGTTGTGTTCAAAGAACACGTCCCCGACCCATTTCGCGATGATTTTCCGGGCGGCGACTGGCGCGATGAGGACGTCAGCCGCCGCTGGGCCGCGCAGTTGCGCACTCTCGTCAAGAATGGAGAGCTGACCGTGCCGCGGGATTACTATTTCGTCCTCGGCGATAATCGCGACCAGAGTCTGGACAGCCGGTACTGGGGCTTTGTGCCGCGCCAAAACGTCACCGGACGTCCGGTATTGATCTATTTCAGCCGAGTGGAAGCCGCAGAGGATGCGGGAGATGACGATGCCGCTGTGGCAAGCGGCCCGGCGAATGATAAACTTTTTACGCTGCGTGCCCGCATCTCCCATGTGCTCGGCGACGTGCGCTGGCGGCGTATTCTGCGCCTGGCTCCCTGAAGCCGGGACAGATGAGGAATGGACTGAGTTGGCGATAGAAAAAGAAGCGGCGCGGCAACCGGAAGCAGCGAAGGAAACAACAGCGGAGTTCGTGGCCTCGATCGCCTCGGTGCTGGTCATCGGCCTGTTCATCATCACCTTCTGCATGCAGGCATTTGAGATTCCAACCTCCTCCATGGAGAACACGCTGCTGATTGGGGATCACGTTTTCGTCGATCGCGTGCGCCTGGCTCCCAAGGCGGACTATGTGGACAAGATCATTCCCTACCGCGACCCCACGCGAGGCGACATCATCGTCTTTGTTTCGCCATCCGAGCCCGGACTGTTTGTGGTCAAGCGCGTCATCGGGGTTCCCGGCGACCGCATTCACCTGCGCAACGGCAAGGTTTATCTCAACGGCACACTGCAGGATGAGCCCTACGTCATCCACTCCCGCGGCGACTACAATCCCTACCGCGACGACTTCCCCGCGGTGTCCCCCACCGCCGACGATCAGCTTTTCCCGGAGTGGCAGATTCACCTGCCGGACTATATTCAAGGCGGAGACATTGTGGTGCCGCCCCACTCGTACTTTGGGATGGGAGACAACCGCGACGTGAGTTATGACAGCCGCTACTGGGGCTTCATTCCGAGGGAAAACGTGGTGGGACGGCCTACGTTTATTTATTGGTCCTTCCAGACGCCCGGCGACCAGTACACCAAGACCAGCGTCGGCGACCGGGTAGCGTTTTTCGTCCACATCGTGACCCACTTCTTCAACGACACCCGCTGGTCACGCATGTTGCACGTGGTGCGCTAGATGGAAGGCAGAGCCTCCGGCAAAGCGATTCGCCGCGGCATCGTCATTGCAGTCCTGCTGGCCGCGGCGGCCGTGGTGCTGCCGCCGTTCATCAACGTCGGGCGGTATAAGAGCCGCGTCATCGATTCGATGAGCAAGGCCCTGGGCCGTCCCGTCAGCTGCGATTCGATCGAGTTGCGCCTGCTGCCTAAGCCCGGCTTCTATCTGGCCAACGTGGTCATCGGCGACGACCCTGCCTACAGCCTTGAGCCCATCCTGCACGCCGAAGAGGTCAACGCCTACCTCGGTGTCAGCTCGCTGTGGCGCGGACACATGGAGATTGCCCGGCTCAACCTGAACTATCCCAGCCTGAACCTGGTGGAACGCGAGGATGGCAGCTGGAACCTCGAATCGCTTTTGTGGAAGGCGGCGCGCACCCAGGCCGCGCCCACCGCGACCCGCCTCTCCATTTCACGTCCCCGCTTCCCTTACATAGAGGCGACGAATGGGCGCATCAATTTCAAATATGGTTTGAGAAAAAGTGTCTTTTCCTTCACCGAAGCTGACTTCGCGCTTTGGAGTCCGGCGGAGAACCAATGGCGCATGCGGCTGGAAGCGCGGCCGGTGCGGACCGATATGCCGGTCACCGACACGGGTACGGTGAAGGCCGAGGCCACCGTGCAGCGCGCCGAGTTGTTGCGCGATGCACCCATGGAAGCCAGCGTCACCTGGGAGCGGGTACAGCTCGGAAACCTTACCCGCCTCATCGAGGGGGAAGATCGCGGATGGCGCGGAGCCTTGGACATGAGTGCACAACTGTCGGGTTCTCCGGCGGCGCTGCATTTCACCACCAGCGCCGAACTGCGCGACTTCCGCCGCTTTGATAT
This sequence comes from uncultured Acidobacteriota bacterium, assembly GCA_963732315.1. Taxonomy (GTDB): domain Bacteria; phylum Acidobacteriota; class Terriglobia; order Terriglobales; family Acidobacteriaceae; genus TOLSYN. The sequence continues at coordinate 107,107 of CAVSYY010000018.1, read as the reverse complement.
TTCGACGGGCGACGCGGCGAATCTCAGTGCGAGTTGTGAGGGCGAGCTCAACGTGAGCACGATCCTGCTGCAACACACCGACTGCCGTCTGCCCTTGGACGGCGGGCAACTCTCCGTGCAGGGCAGCGTGCAGGGACTGCACTCACCGCACTACGATTTGACGATCGCTGCCGAAAACATCGGTGCCGATGCCGTGCTCAACCTGGCGCGGCGCGCCAAGCACAACTTGCCGGAGGACCTGACCGCCACCGGCACCATCTCGGCGTCCTTCCATGCCAGCCGTGTGAGCGAAGCGCCTTCTTCGTGGGTTGGCAACCTGGAGGTGAACTCGCTTGCGGTTCGCTCCTCGGTGCTGGGAAAGGCACTGACGATTAACAAGGCGGTGGCCGTGGTGAACACCGCCGAAGCGCTCCCGCTTGGCCGTCGCGGCCGTCATGCAAAAGCCTCGCCGCCGCTGCGCGCACTGGTGGTGCAGAGCTTCGACCTGCCGCTGGGCGCCGCCACTCCGGCCAAAATCGATGGAACGCTCGATGGCGAACACTTTGCGATGCATCTCAAGGGTGACGCCACGCTGGAGCGTCTCCAGCAATTTGCCCGGGCTTGGGGCATTGGTGCGCCGAAATTCTCCCTCACCGGTCCGGCAGCCATCGATCTGCTTATTGGCGGCGACTGGGCCTCGTTTGAAGCGCCCCAGGTTACCGGCACGGCGCAGTTGAAGAACGCGCGCGCCCAGGTGCCCGGACTCTCCGCACCGGTTGAAATTGCCAGCGCCCGCGTCGAACTGGACCGCGACCGCATCGCTCTCCGCAATGCCTCGGCCACCATCGGCAAGATCTCGCTCAGCGGCAGCGCCGGCTTTCCGCGCTCCTGCGACGCGGACTCGCCCTGCGAGGCCAGCTTCGACCTCAGCACCGACGATCTGAATCCGGAGCGATGGAATGAGGTGCTCAATCCCCACCTCACGAAAACTCCCTGGTACTATTTTGGAGACACGGGGAGCGGAAGCAACGTCTTGGCCACACTTCGCGCCACCGGCCACATCACCTCCCGCCACCTCACGCTCGGCACGATCACGGGCTCCAACTTTGAGACGGACTTCTCCAGCGACAACGGAATGCTGGAGTTGAAGAACACCCGCGCCGATCTGTTCGGCGGCAAAGTCTCAGGGGACTGGAAGATTGACTTCACGGGCGGCGAGCCCAGCTATGAATCCACTGGCAGCGCCGAGCGGATTCAGGCTGAAAAGCTAGCGCCGCTGCTCAAGGCTTCACTTGGCACCGGCACCGTGGGGGTGCAATACGAGTTGAAAATGACCGGCTGGGACGCCGCCTCGCTATTCAACTCTGCCTCTGCCGAAGCCGCGTTCACATGGACCGGCGGAGCGCTGAAAGTTTCTCCCGATCCACCGGCGCCCATGCGCGTGTTGACCGGCAAAGGCAAGGCCGCATTGGACAAAGACGGCTGGAAAATCTCCGCCAGCCAATGGAAGACGCCCGACGGCACGTATCATTTGGACGGACAGGTATCGCGCGATTCCGTTCTCGCCCTGGAATTCTCGCAGGACAACGGCTCCGAATGGAAGGTGAGCGGCACGCTGGCTAAACCGCAGACGGGCGTGGCCACGCCGGAACCTACCCAGGCCAGACGCAGATGAAAACGGTTCGCTCGATCGGAAAATTGTCAATCATCCCGTGGCCCGTTTTATGGCTTGCGCTTCTGGGAACTTCACTGCTCGGGCCGTTGCAGGGCCAGCAGGCGCATTCTGCCGCTTTCGATGGCGCTGTGAAAAAGTTTGCATGGCTGGGCGAAAATGGCCGCAGCACCAATCCCTCCAGGCAGCCCACCGTGCTCACCGCCGACGAATGGAACGCTTACCTCAACCAGGGCGGCGTCAAATTGCCGGAGGGTATCTCCGATATACGCATCACCAGCGAGCCGGGGATTGCGCACGGCGAGGCCGAGATCGACTTCGACCGCCTCACCGCCAACCGCACCCGCAGCAATCCGCTTCTGGCGCTGTTTACCGGCAAACACCAGGTTACTGGCACCGCGCACCTTGCCGCCGCCAACGGTGTCGCCAGCATGGAGGTAGACTCCATTCTGTTTGATGGCGTTGAGGTTCCGCGCCTCGCCCTGGAGTTTTTTGCCAGCCGCTACCTGCGCCCCAAGTATGGCAACGCCGTCGGCATGGACTCGACCTTTGCTTTGCACAATCGCATCGACACGGCGATGGTCGGCGTCAATCAGGTCACGATTACGCAACGCTGAGACGACGAGGCGACCAACGGCCGTTCCGCACCCGCCTGCCGCAACAACGTCGCCGTGGTAACATTGAGGTTTCGGGCAGGTTGTAGAGCTTCTCCGGCGAGGCGCCGGAGGCTACCCGCTGCCCAGGCTCGCCGCCGATGGACGCGAGCACTTTTCCGAAGGATTCCCCGAGAGAGAAACGGATGCCGGAAGAAGCAAAACCAGCTGTGAATCGCCGTGTACTGAGCGGCATGAGGCCGACCGGCAAGCTGCACATTGGCCACTACGTGGGCGCGCTGCAGAACTGGATTCGTCTGCAGAACGACTACGAGTGTTTTTTCTTCGCCGCCGACTGGCACGCGCTCACAACCGATTACGCAGACACCTCGCGGGTGAAGAACAATATTTTTGAGATGGTCTTCGACTGGCTCGCCGCCGGACTCGATCCGGAGAAGGCGACCATCTTTATCCAGTCGCATGTGCCGCAGCACGCCGAGCTGCACCTGCTGCTCTCCATGATGACGCCGCTCGGCTGGCTGGAGCGCGTGCCGACCTACAAAGACCAGAAGGAACAGCTGAAGGAAAAGGACCTGAACACCTACGGATTCCTCGGGTATCCGGTGCTGCAATCGGCCGACATTCTGATGTACCAGGCGGGGCATGTGCCGGTGGGCGAAGACCAGGTTGCGCATGTGGAGATCACTCGGGAGATAGCGCGCAGGTTCAATCAGTTCTATCCGGCGCGCAAAGGGAGTGATGTCGTCGTTCCGTCGCGCGATGTCTTCCCTGAGCCGCATCCGCTTAAGAGCGCGGCTCCGAAGCTACCCGGCACCGATGGGCGCAAGATGTCCAAGTCGTATGGCAATTCGATCCTGCTCAGCGATCCCGAGGCCGAGGTCCGCAAGAAGCTGAAGACGATGGTTACCGATCCGGCGCGCATCCGCCGTACCGATGTGGGCAATCCGGACATCTGCCCGGTGGGCGACCTGCACAAGATTTTCAGCTCGGAGGAGACCATGGCCGAGGTTCGCCAGGGCTGCACCACGGCCGGCATCGGATGCATTCAGTGCAAGGGCTGGGTGGCGGACAATATCGTCGCTATGCTGAATCCGATCCAGGAGCGACGCCGCACTTATGAGAACAATCCTCGGCTCGCCTGGGATATTCTCGAAGCCGGGTCGGCGCGCGCCCGCAAGGCCGCCGACCAGACCCTAGGCGAGGTGCGCGAGGCCATGGGCATGTCGCTGGGCTACGAATATCCGGAGAACCAGGCGCCGGAGACGGTAGCGGAGTAGAAGAAGATGAGCGAACAGCCAGCGACGAAGAATCCGGAGAACGCCGGTGGAAAGCCGGATGCCCGCAAGGCTGCGCCCGAGCTCTCACCCCAGCACGCCAACGACAGGCGCGCCGGGGACCCCGCCGCCGATATTTTTCCCTTTTCGGTGAGCGTCGGCAGCGTCTATGACGGGCCGCTCGATCTGCTGCTGGACCTGATTCGCAAGCAGGACATCGATATCTACGACATTCCCATTGCGCAGATCACGGCGCAGTACCTGGCTTACGTCGAGCATATCCGCAACTTCGATATCGATCTGGCAGCGGAGTTCATCTACACGGCCTCGCTGCTCATTCAGATCAAGTCCAAGATGCTGCTGCCCAAGGACCCCAGCGCGCCGCCCGAAGAACAGGATCCGCGCCTGGAGTTGGTCAACCGCCTGCTCGAACACGAGCGATACAAGCAGGCCGCGCAGATGCTTCTGCAAAAACAGCAGCTCGAAGAGGCGGTGCTCAGCAATCCCGCGCTCAAGGAATTCCGCGATGCAGAGGGTACCGAGCCCGAGCTCGCTGCCGACGTCATCGACCTGGTGCGAACCTTTCAGCAAATTCTGGATCGCGTGAAGAACCGTCCGACCCTCCAGGTGGATGAAGAGGGCGTCAGCGTGGGGCAGATGATCGAGTACGTGCGCCGCCGCCTGATGGTGGAGGACCGCCCCATCCGGCTGAAACAACTGCTGCGCCACCTGCGCTCGCGTCCGGCGCTCATTTGCGCGTTCCTTGCGCTGCTGGAAATGATTCGCTTGCAGGCCGTGGTCTGCCGGCAGGATGATGTCTTTGGTGAGGTGGTGCTCAAGAAGTCTTCCGGCTTTGATCGCCTGGTAGATGAGGGCGGGACGGCCGTGCGCGACGACTGGCAATAGGTTCGGTGATTCGGCAAGCAGGTCAACATTGGTTTAAAGGCATGAGTCTGAGAGCATGAGTTTGAAAGCAAAAGTCGAGGCCGTGATTTACGCGGCCGAAGAGCCGATCACGCTGGAGCAGCTCTCTGTGCTGCTCAAAGACACTGTGCTCGCAGAACTGGCCTCCGCGCGCGAAAACGCCGCCATGGAGCAAGCCAACCATGCGGCGGAGAGCGATGAGCAGACGGAGTACCCCTACGCCGCCGATGTAACCTGCGAGTCCACCGTGCTGCCCGAACTCGACGCTTCCATGGAGGAGTTGAACGGTCTGGAGCCCGGCCCGCTGATGCCACAGTCGCGCACGCATGAAGTTGCGCAAGCAGAGAATGTGCAAGCGATCGACTCCTTCGGCGAAGACGACGAGCCGCTGTTCGCAACTCCCTCCGGCCAGGCTGAAGCCGCAGCGGAGGAATCCGCTAGCGTTGCCGCGCCGGAGACGGCCGCACGCAAACGCCAGCCCAAAAAGTCCGAACAGGAGCTTGCCGACGACAAAGCCGTGCGCACGCGGCTTCGCGAAATTCTTGCCGAACTGGTCGCCGACTACGCCAGCGAAGATCGCGGCATGGAGATCCGCCAGATCGCCGGCGGCTTCCGCATGGCCACCAAGCCGCAGCATCATGACGTAGTCCGCGCCTTTGCCAAGAGCCTCAAGCCGCCGATTCGCCTTTCGCTTGCCGCGCTGGAAACTCTTGCCGTGATTGCCTACAAGCAGCCCGTTACGGCACCCGAGATCGCCGACATTCGCGGCGTGGAATCGGCCAGTGTACTGGGAACGCTGCTCGATCGCAAGCTGATCACCACGGCGGGGCGCAAGCAGGTGATCGGCCGCCCCATGCAGTACAAGACCAGCAAGGATTTTCTCCTTCGCTTTGGACTGAACGATGTAAACGAGCTGCCCAGCATGGAGGAGTTTTCGCAGCTCGCCTCGGACGCGACCATTGAAATCGCGCCGGTTGATGCGCCTTCCCTCTTCACCCCAGAAGCTGACGCCGGAGATCAGGGGGAACAAGCTCCGGAGCAGACGTCAGACTTGAATCGAGTAGACGCCGATCCATCCGCAGCAGCCCAAGCCTCAGCCACCCGGGTCTCGGAAGCCCAAGTCTCGGAAACCCAGGTCTCGGAAACCCCGCCGCAGCCAGAAGCTGAGTCTGACACCTCGTCCGAAACCGGGAACACCCTCGACCAGTAGTTTCGGAATCGCCGCGGGGGTGGACGCTGTCCCCGCCATTGCTTACGTATTACCTACCTCGATCGCCTGATGGCGAACGGATTCAGCGAAAGGCTGCTTACCATGGAAACAAAACCGGAAAGATTACAGAAGATTTTAGCCGCGGCGGGGATCGCCTCGCGGCGCAAGGCCGAAGAGTTGATCGCTACCGGGGTGGTCTCCGTCAACGGACATACCGTCACCGAACCCGGCACCAAGGCCGATCCGCGCCTGGACGAGATTCGCGTGGAAGGTAAGTTGTTGCGCGGTCCGGAGCGCCACGTCTATCTGGCGATGTACAAACCCAAGGGGCACATGACCACGGTCAGCGATCCCGAGGGCCGTCCTACGGTGATGGATCTGCTGAAGGGCGTCGAGGAGCGCGTCTTTCCTGTCGGCCGTCTTGATTACATGAGCGAAGGCCTGTTGCTGCTCACCAACGACGGCGATCTGATGGCGCAGCTCACCCGCGCCGGCGCGCACGTTGCCAAGACCTATATGGTCAAGGTCAGCGGCAAGCCCACCGAGGAAGCGATCGACAAGCTGCGCCAGGGAATCATGCTGCCGCCCGAGCCCGGCCTGACGGGCGCGCGCGGCAAAAAGCAGCCTGGCACGGAGCGCCGCTCCTTCGCCGTGCTCACCCAGCCTGCCGCGATTCAACTTGCGGTGGACCAGGAGAATCCCTGGTTCGAGGTGACGCTGACGGAGGGACGCAATCGCCAGCTCCGCCGCATGTTCGAGCAGATCGGCCATCACATTGAGAAGATCAAGCGCGTGCGCTACGGCTCACTGACACTCGATCTCGAGCCCGGCGAGTTCCGTCACATGACGCCCAAAGAGGTGAACCAGCTTCGCAAATCGCTCGACACGCCCTTCAAACCCAAGCCCAGCAAGGTCAAGCGGAAGGACGAGCGCCCCGAGCGCAAGCCTCGCATCGATACCGCCCGCTTCGTGAAAGGCCGTCGCGGCAAGCCCAGTGAGGATGCCCCTGCAAGTGCGCCGGTGCCGATCACTCGCCGCGCCGAGGCTGGTTCTACCCGCAGCGCAGCCACAGGCCCAGCGTTTCGAGGAACCGCGCCAAAGCGGCCATTTGTGGCGCGCGAAGATCGCGGCCAGGCCAGCGGCGGCTTCGCTCGGCCTCGCGGGCCGGAGTTTGCGCGGGAGCCACGACGCGACGATGGCTTCGCAGCAAAACGTCCTTACCCGCGCAAACCGGCGGCGGAATTTGGCTCCAATGCCGAGGAGCGTCCCAAGCGCACCTACACCCGCAAAGCGGAAGGCAGCTTTGACCGCAAGCCCAGCGACCGCAAGCCGGGAGGCTTTGGCCGTAAGCCCGCTGACGGCTTCAAGCAGCGAGGCACTGGATTCACTGGCGCTCCTGCGAAGCGGACCGCTTCACCAGGCGGAGGCTTCGGATTCGGCAAATTCACCAAGCCAAAGTTCGTCAAGCCCAGCAAGCATCGCGACCTGGGCAGCGACCAGACCGCCGGCTTCGACGAGCGGAAGCCTTTCAGCGACCGTCCGTACTCCAAGGAACGCGGGACTCCGGAGAGCGGAGCTGGCCGCGACCGCGGCTTTGCCGGCAAGACAGGCGGATTCAGCGCGGGCCGCAAGTATTCTTCCAAGGGTCCGGGCAAACCTGCAGGCGAGGACAAGCGCTCCGGCGGAGACTTCAAACGCAGTAGCGATTTCAGGCCCGCAGGCGCTTTCAAGCGCACTGGCGACTCTCGTCCAGGCGGGCGTGGCGCGGAATCCGGCAAAGGATTCGGCGCCCGGCGCACTGGCTCCGCTCCGCCTCGCAGCGGCGGCGGCTTCAAGCGCACTGGCGATTTCAAGCGGCCGGGCGCAGGCGCCACACGCCGTCCTTCGTCTCCTCCGCGTGGCGGCAGTGCGCCGCGCCCTCCCCGCCGTCGCGAGGACGAGTAGCCAATGATGAGTACCCAATAATGAGTACCCCAGGCGGAGTGGACTAGAATAGAGGCAGCTATGGGAAAGTTTGCGGAGTTGGTGCCGGAACGGGTGCGCGCTCTGGCCTCCTACATTCCCGGTAAGCGGATTCAGCAGGCCGAAGCTGAATCCGGCGTGAGGATGGTCAAACTCGGCTCCAACGAAAATCCATTGGGCCCCTCGCCCCTGGCGATCCGCGCCATGGAGGCTGCCGCCAGTTCCGTCCATCTCTATCCCGACAGCGAGATGATGGTTTTGCGCGAACGGCTGGCCTCGCGTCACAACCTGGCGCCCAATCAGCTGATCGTCACCGCCGGCTCCACCAACCTGTTGGACATCCTCGCCCGGACTTTGCTTGCCCCGGGACTCAACGCCGTCACCAGCGAGCGCTCCTACGTCCTCTACCACATCGTTACCCGCTCGGCCGGCGCCGAGCTGCGCCAGGTCCCCATGCGCGGCGACGGCTACGACCTGGATGCCATTTGCGACGCCATTGATTCGGAGACGCGGCTGGTGTTCATCGCCAACCCCAACAATCCCACTGGCTCCATGGTCCCGGCCCACGAGATGGACCGGTTCCTCCACCACCTGCCGGAAAATGTCGTGGTTGCGCTCGATGAGGCCTACTTCGAATATGCCGAGTGGCTGGCCCGCGAACGCGGCGTGGAATATTCGCACTCGCTCGATTATGTCCGCGAGGAGCGCAGCGTCGTCGTCCTGCGCAGTTTTTCCAAGGTCTATGGACTGGCGGGCGTCCGGGTCGGCTACGGCGCGGGCCCGGCTGAGCTGATCAACTATCTGTCCCGCCTCAAAACCGCATTCATCGTCAACTGCGTGGGGGAAGCCGGAGCCCTGGCCGCGCTAGATGACCGCGAACACTACGAGCGCTCCATGCGCAACAACTCGGCGCAGCTGGCGATTCTCGACCGCCAACTGCGCGAGCTTGGCTACACACCGGCCGAGAGTTGGGGTAACTTCCTCTACATTGAAACCGGGGAAGATGCCTCTGCCTTGGCCCGCCGCCTGCAGATGAATGGCGTCATCGTGCGCCCGCTCAATGGGAGCTGGGGCGCACGCACCGCGATCCGTGTCACCGTCGGAACGCCGGAGGAAAACCGCAAATTCATCGAGGCTCTCAAGCATGTCACCCACGGAGCTACCGCTGGCTAGGCCGGGCGCATCGGCCGGTTCGAGATATTCACCGCATTAGCCAGAGCAGCGGCACCAGGCCCAGTACGGCGAGAGCTGCGAGCAGGACGAGGCTCTGCACGCCGGTTCTACGGTCCGCCATGCTATAAGCGTAGATCCCCTTCACCAGATTGTTGCTGGAGGCGGCGATAAGAACCGCCGAGGCCGCAACCTTCACAGGCGTCACGGAACCCGCTGTCTGGGTCATCCCCATAATGAACGGATCTACGTCGGTAACACCCATGATGGCGGCCAGCGTGTTGACTCCCGCTTGTCCAAGATAGGTGACCGCCAAGCGAGTCGCCACCAGCATGGCTAGAAACAGTCCGGCAAAAAGAAATGCGGCCAGAAGCTCAAGTGGGTTTTTGGCTTCGAACTTCTGCGCGGCTTTTTGAGCGGTGGCATCTGCCCGGCGAGTCCACAGCCAACCAACGCAACTCGCTAGAGCTGCCAGGATTAGAAAAGGCACGGCCAGCAAGGAAGCCAGCTGCCGGTTAAAAAGGACCAGCAGGATCACCAACCGCACGTACATCACGCCAGAGGCAATCAAGATGCCCCCGGCGAACAGATGCGGATGCTGCTCAGAGACTGCCCGGCGCGCCATGGCCACCGTGGTAACCGTGGAGGAATACGCGCCGCCCAGCAATGCGGCGAGCACGACTCCGCCGCGCCCCTTTGAAACTTTTTGCAATACGTAACTGCCGTAAGAGATCGCACTGACCGCGACCATTACCAGCCAGGTCTTGAAAGGGTTGATGTGGAAGCGGCTGAATTCCTGATTCGGAAGCACCGGGAGAATGACGCCGGAGAGCAGCAAAAACTTGGCAAAGGTTAGAATTTCATCCGGCGGGATGCGGGCCGCAAGCTTTTCAAGAGCTGCTTTGAGATCGAGTAAAAGAAGACTGGCAACACTGAGCGTGGTTGCGATCCAGAGATGTCCGTAGCAGACCAGAGCACCGACCAGAAAGGTCGTGAGTCCGGACATTTCCGTAGTGACGCCCGCAGCGGAATCCCCCACGCGGGAAAGCTTGTGCCAGTACGACAGCAGCAAAAATGCTCCGACCACTAGAAAGCCCACGGTCAGAGGCAACAACTGCGTGCCTGATAGAAGAGCAATGGAATAACCGATCAGGCCGATCAGGGGAAAGGTGCGAACGCCTCCAAATGAATAGGAGCCGATGACGACCTTGTGTTCTTCCCGCTCCAACCCGACCAGGAAGGACAGAAATAACACGAGAATGATCTTGAAGGCATCAGACGGGAGCCATCGGACAAGTTCCACTAGAGTTGGGCCTCCGGGCAAATGGCAAACCCCCAAGCGAGCCGCCAAACGGAGAAGCATAGCCCAGGATCGCGAAAAATGCGACTGGGAGAATCGCCGTTGCTTTAAAGCGCGGCCACGCGCCGCTGCACCAATAGAAAATATAGCGCCACCAGGCTCAGCAAAACGCCGTTCACCCCCAGCACCACTGGCGCGGTGAAGACCGGAACCAGCCATCCCGACACCAAATTTCCCATGGGCATGCCGCCGCGGAATGCACAGTTATAGACGCTCATCACGCGTCCGCGCATTTCGTTGGTCGTGGTCAACTGAACCAGCGAGTTCACCGTGGCAAAGGCGGCCATCATACACGCCCCCACCAGCACCAGCATGGCGCAGCTCAGCGGCAACCGCTTCGACGCGGAGAAACCCGCAATGGCGGCGCCCAGGCAGAGGATCATGGTAAGAGCCATCCGGCCTTTGTCTTCGATATTGCCCCTTCCCGCAACCATCAACGAACCGCAGATGGAGCCGATTCCCATGCAGGAAAGCAGGTTGCCATAGGTTTCCGGACCACGATGAAAGATGTCTTTGACGAACACCGGGAGGTAGGTTCGCATGGGCAGGCTCAAGGCGGTCATGCAGAACGCCAGCACGATCAGCGCCTCCATGGATTCCTGACGACGCACAAACTTGATGCCCTGCTTCAGGCTGCCGAACATGGATTCAGTGAACTCGGCAGGGAGAAAGCGGGACGAGAGGATCGATAGGGCAACGATGGGCGCGAGGAAGGACAGCGCATTCAACCCAAAGCACCACTTCTCACCCAGCCTGGCCAACGCCAGTCCGGCGAGCGCCGGGCCAATCGTTACCGCCATGTTGAACTGAATCGAATTCAACGCAATCGCGTTGGGAATGTCCTCCCGCTTCACCAGGGCCGGAATCAGCGCCGAGTAGGCTGGAGCTCCGAAGGCCTGGGCCAGCCCAGACAGGAACGAGAGGCAGAGAATGCACCACACATGAACCAGTCCGGTCGCCACCAAAATGGTGAGTATGGCCGCGTTCGCCATCTGGATGTACTGGGAGACCAGGAGAATCTTCCTGCGCTCCACCCGGTCGGCTACCACGCCGCCGATCAGCGAGAAAAGGAAGATGGGAATTCCACCGAGAAACTGGTCCAGCGCCAGCAAGGTGGCCGAATGGCTCAGCCGGTAAATCAGCCAGCCCTGTGCCACAATCTGCATCCAGGTGCCAATGCTGGAAGTGCAGGCGCCTAGCCACACGAGACGGAAATCCCGGTAGTGAAATGCCTTAAATACCCTGCGAAAGGTTGACGTGTCCATGGAATCCGGAAGTCTCTGGCGCCCGCGTCTCTCTCGTAGTGGCGCAAGGCCAAGCCCCTCCCGGCAGGAGGAATGCCGGTGCGAGGACTGGACTACTCAACCGGCAACGAGTTCACTACCACGCCTACTAAGCATTTTACAGACACTGGCGCTCCGTCGAGTTCGGCTGGCTTAAATGTCCAATTGGCCAGAGCGTTCAACACAACCGGATTGAGGGCCGGATCCGGGCTTTGCATGATTCGCAAGCCCTCCCACTTCCCTTTCGGGTTGATCACGCCGAAGACCACGACCGTGCCGCCACGGCTTTTCCTTGCCGCTTCGGGGGAGAAATGCGGAATCGTCTTCGTGACCGCATAGGGAGGCTGCAGAAAGCCATACGCGTGGGGAGGCGGATCGGAAGTATCCGCCGAGGGACGCAAGTCCAGCCCATATTGCATCGCCCAGCTCGGACCACGCAGGCCGACATCGGCCATGTCGAGGTACACCGTGTAGGACATTCCATCCTTAAATGTGCCGTAGTCCTTGAAGCCGCCGCCGCTGGCACCGCTGGCCACGATGGTCATTCCATAGTTGGCTTGCGGCTTGGAGGTGGCTGGTAATCTGCCGCTGGCCCGTCCACTGCCGCCGCTGCCGCCTTGGATCATAATGTCCGGGAAGGGACTGCTTCCGCGGCCGGTGTTCGCAGTGCCGCTGCCGGAGCCGTGCCCTGTTCCCGTGCCCGAGCCATTCCCCGCCGTCTCTTTGCCGCCGCCGGTGTTACCGCTGCCTGTCCCTGTGCCCGCGCCTGCACCCGCACCGGACCCTGACGGGGCGCCAGTGCCGCCGCCCGCCGGGTTGTTCCCCTCTCCTGCCAAGGAACCGGTGCCAGTGCCGGTGGCACTCCCAATCCCTGGTTCACCCTTCGCAGCCGTGCCTCCGCCCGCCTGGCCACCGGTGGATGTTGAGCCACTCGGAGACACGGTGAAAGCCCCGTGCAACTCTCCCGGAGGGATCGTTGTAGGCGCCGGATTCGCAGTGGGAAGAGCGTCCACGACAAGAATGTTGTGCGTTCCATTCGGCGCCAATGCGGGCGCGACAGGTGGAGGAGCCAGCTTCGGCATGGCCGCTTGGGCGGGAGCCGTGGCAACCGCATTCAGCGAAGAATTTTGCGCACTCGACGCGGGCAGGGGTAGCTTGGGCGCCTCCACTGTCGGCAGCTGCTGCGGCAGGCTGAGCGGAGGGGTAATCACAGTCTCGACCGGGGGCACCTCGCGAGGAGGCTCCGGCTGCGGCGTGGGAGCCGCCAGCACCGGCGTGACCGGCGCGATGGAAACCATCGGAGGGATGGGCAGAGGAGCCGGCAGTTTGGGTTTCACCGGCAGATCGGGCTGGCGGATGGTTTGAATATAGTTGTCCGGGTTCGGAGGGTTAGAAATGATCGGCTGCAGCCCTTCATAGACCACCCCGCGGACGGCCTTTGCCTGGGCAGATTTTGCCGGGGATTTGCTCTGTTTGTGATCTCCTGGCCCACCGTTGTTGGCTGGAGCCGCCGGGCTGCTTTCGCCCATCGGCTCCAAGTTCGGGAGTAGCAGCGCTTCCTGCTGGCGAGTCTGGGAGTTCATCGTCTCCAGATGAACATCGGACGGCATCCAGTAGCTCCACGGAACCACCAGTGTGGCCAGCAAAAAAAGTACGTGGGCCAAAAACGAGTAAAACAGCCCGCGAGCCGGCAGCGGCGCGGAGTCCAGGCCGGTGCTGAACATCCGGGGCGCACGCCTGGCCCCGCCCTTCAACTGCTCATCGCGACGTTTCGGGGCAGGAACAATAGTTGTGCTCACAATATCGATACACTCATTCTAACGTTTCCGAACACCACCCGCTGCAATCTAAGAACGATGATGACGAGGGCCTTGCCTATGTCATTGCCGCGAACTACTCATGATGAGCGCAGCCCAGGAAGAACTGGTAAGCAAAGTGTGGTCACGATATTCAGCTTCAACTCCGCCACGCCAAAGATGACAACAAAAGCGCACCTGCACAAGCGAAAACGTGACCACCAGCGATATTTCTCCGCAGAGCTTTCAACGTAATTCTCTCTCCTCCTCGGCATCTGAAACTACATCTCACTCCGTCGGCTTTCAGATTCGGCAGCGAAGCTTCGGTTACCCCCAGATAGTTACTTCCGGCACAGATATGCATCTACACCGGAAGGGAAATGGCCTCACGCTCGATAGACTCGTGTTAGTCTCCGATATCCAGAACTGCTCAGTTATTGTATTTTAGATGCTGAAACCTATTACGTCCGCTGCTTGAAACCAGCGAATCTACTCTCTGGTTAGAGCCGAAGCGGTCCGCAGCATCCTGAAATCTTGAGAGAGGGCCTGGAAATGCGACCCGATGATGGAAGATTGAGTCTTTGGCCGGCGGCGGTGATCGGGGTCATAATCGTACTGGCCCTGGCTTCCATTACGCCTGTTCTCAGGCTCAACCCAGTGCCTCCGTCTGATTTTGTTACGCTCAAGTCCTCCGCCAAGGGTCCGGATGCGGCCCTGGCTGCGGGATATTGGAAATCGGCGGAAAACGTCGTTCAATGGAAATACGACCGCACCTCCACCCTGCCGGAACAGATTCCTGCGGATTTCAGACTGGCAGATAATAGCGGCAACGGGATCACCGTAGAAAGCCAGGCCGCCCGGAGCGCCTATTGGGCGAAGCTCCGCGAGGAGTGGTTGAAGGCCGACAACTGGCACACCACCTACAGCTTCGATTTGAGTTGGATGATGCATAACGCTCTGGCCTTATCGCGCGGGCTGACGAACTTTGTAAAAGACCATATGTAGCCAGGGCGTTTCGCTGCCTGGAGACACAACACTGCGCAACGTGGCAGCTCCGATAGAGGATCAAGATGGAAACCAACGCCAACGACTGGAAATCCGGCACTGAAGCGCTCTCCCTCTGCATGATTTGCGGCGGCGAATATGAACCCGGCACGCGGGAGTGCCCGGACTGCCATGTAAGCCTTTCGATGGTGCGCCGCTGCCCGGCTTGCCATCGCATTGTCTCCGCCAAGCATACAAAATGCGTTCACTGCCGCACCTCCTTTACCCATGAGCTGGCAACAGATGCTCTTTCCACCGATCAGCCCGTGGTTGAAGGCCCCCTCACTCGCAGCAAGGGCGTGCGGCGCTTCCGCGCCGCCGCGGTCAGTATTGGGACCTTCCTCTTTGTGTTCTGCCTGGGACTGGCTTTCCTCCGCCAGGTCAACCAGCCGAGCGTCCCCGTTCCTATCATCGCCAAATCGATCGTTCTGCAGTCCGCTCAGTTGCGGCGCACACCCTCCTCCAGTTCCTCGGTGGTGGGGCAAATCGCGCCGGGCACTGCCGTCAACATTACCGGCTTCAGGGAAAGTGATGAAGGCCGCTGGATGGCCCTCGATTGGAATAAATCGGTGGTCTATCTTCCGACAGGAGTCCTGGCTGCCCCAAAAGCCACCGCTGGAGACGAGGGGGCGAACGCGCTTAAGTTCTATATGCAGGGAATGGTGACCACCGAATCGGTAGACGAAGCCGTCAAGGCGGTGGACTACTATGTAAAGGTCTTTCCCAGCAACGCACATGGCGAAGAACTGCGCTGGGTCCTGGCCGAGCGTGTGCGTGTCTTATCTCAACGAGGCGGCACCGAAGGCGCAACCTTGCGACGCGAGGCGAATCAGCAATACCAGCAGCTTGTTGATTTGAATGGCCAATACGCCGACAAAGCACGGGATGCGCTGAAAGGGATTGAAACCATCCCTTCTCGCAAGGAACCGCGGGTGCGGCAGCATGCGGCCGGCACCCACAAGCCCAAGGCGGACCAAATTCAGATTATTAGCGGTTCTGGTACGAAAGTTATAACCGCCCCACCGGTCCCGCACTAAGCACGCGAGCGGTTGCCGAGAGGCTGCGCCTCGCAATCGGTGTCAACTCGGGAAATCCACCTTCAGCTGATCACCAACCTGGGTGCGGGAATCCCGTATGGTTCCAGCCGGAAGCTCCAGAACCCCGAGCGCCTTCCAGAAGACGCGGGTCATGCGAAACGGTGGTATCGCTTCCCGCACGCCTACCACATTGTATTTCTTGTCCACGAAAAGAACATCGATGGGAAACGCCATGCCAACAGTATGGATCGCCTGCGAGGGCAGAATCAGTAGCCCGCAACCCTTCGCAAGAGAGGCCCTGCCGAGCAGACCCACCATCCGCCGCAGACTGCTATCGGCCACTTCGATCTGCTCGCCAAGACAGGAACTTTTGGTCGTGTTGTAGACACGAACCATGTCGGTGGTATTGTCCAATCTGATCCCCTGTTGACTATCCGCGGGTCGCTCCGCCCTTGCGGCGCTGGACCAGGATGAAGAGCACGATCACGAACAAAACCCCTGAAGCAATTCGAATGACGCTAACCGTATCCATAGACCTTCTCTCCTCTTTTAAACTTATTTTCCGAAACTACTCATAAAGCTCTTGCTGATGGAAATGACCGCGGGAACCAGAAGTACGATAAACATACTCGGAAAGATACAAAATACCAACGGAAATATCAGTTTGACGGTGGTCTTGGCCGCCATCTCTTCCGCCTGCTGACGACGGCGTGTCCGCATGGAATCCGCAAAATAGCCCAGCGACTTCGACAGGGGCGTACCGAAACGCTCGGTCTGCACCAGCATGTTGACAAAGGAGCGGAATACCTCCAGACCGGTTCGATTAGCCATGTTGCGCCATGCTTCAATGCGCGGCTTCCCGGCCCTCTGCTCCAGCCGGATCAGCAACAACTCATCGCTCAAGTCCGGGTGGCTGAGACGCAACTCCTCGCCGATGCGGATTAACGCCTGATCCATACCCAAACCGGCCTCCATGCAGATGACGAGTAGATCCAGCGCGTCGGGAAGCGCCAACCGGATTCTCTCCCTGCGCCGAGCTACTGCACCGGTCAACCAGAAATCGGGCCCCAGAAATCCAATCGCCGCCATAATCAGGAACCACATCAATACGTTGGGGCCGCGAAGCAAGAAGCCGGCAATCAGCCCGGCCAGCACGGGGCCCAGCAATTTCACGGTGTAATACACTTCCACGTAGACGGGCTCGCGATATCCAGCTGCAGACAAGCGGCGGGCCACCTCGCCGTCGTCCGCCAGCCCCACCATTCTGCGCAGAGGCGCAGACCAGTTCGTCAACCGGGATGCCACATCGACGCCAGTCGTAGAAGGCGCGGGGGATGGCAGATCAGCGCCACGCTCGGCGGCAATTTCGGTCAGTCTCGCAGCGACGGGAGAGTTTCCGCTCAGCAGAAGCAGCAAGAGCGCGAGACTCAGAGCGAAGGTTAACGCGACAACAACAACAATTCCGACCATGGCTTTATACCTTGATATCCACGATTTTACGGATCATCCACACTCCGAGGACCATCAAGCCAAATCCGAGCCAGATGGCCTTGCGGCCCATCGGATCACTGGTCAACGTATGCGCGTAGTTAGGATTGACGAAATTCATTAACAGAAAGACGATGAAGGGCAGCAGGCCCAGAATCCAGCCCGTCATACGTCCCTGCGCCGTGTAAATTCTTAACTGGCCCAACAATCGGGAACGCTCGCGGATCACCGTTCCGGTCTTATCGAGAACCTCGGCCAAATTGCCGCCCGTTTCTTTCTGAACCAGCATGGCCGTAACCAGAAACTGCAGATCCGGTACCGGGATCCGATTGGCGAGGTTTATCAGGGCTTCACGAATCGGCAGGCCGAAATTTTGCTCCTCAAAGACGCGCCGAAATTCCGTTCCGACCGGATCGGCAATCTCCTTCGACACCATTTCGATCGCCGCGGTAAGGGCATGGCCCGCGCGGAGCGCACGTGCCAGAAGGTCAATTGCCTCGGGCAATATGTTCTCAAAGCTGCGCAGCCGGGCATTCCGTTTTATGCGCAAGTAGATGTACGGAGTGGTCCCGGCGGCAAGACCGAGAACAAGTCCGAGGGGTGCACTGTGCGTATAGTTTCCGCCCAGTACTCCAACCACGAACGCGATGACAAGCGCCCCGAACAGAATCCGGCCGACCGTTAAACTGGAATTGGCCTGCTTGATCAGGGTGTCTATATCAGCCGCGAGTTTGACCCGGCGCAAAATCGCGTTGATGATCGGGAGGTCGCTATAAACCTCGCGCTTCAAGATAATATCGGGGTCTATGACCGCCTCGGGACGGGAACCGCGGCTGAACCCCGCAAGACGATTTCCCAGCTCAGTCTCTTCCTTGGTTGGCCGCGTCATGTAAAGCACGACCGAAAACGTAATGATCAACACCAGAAGAAACAGCACAATTGCGATTGCCATTGGAGCGCCCTTTCCAGGCCGGACTACACTTCAACCGTCATATCGAACAGACTGGGCGAGACGGGAATTCCCGAGGCCACGATCTTCTCGGCAAATCTCGGAGTCACTCCGGTCGAGTAGAACCTGCCTAACACGCGGCCGTTAATTCCGACGCCGCGTTTCTCGAAGCGATAAATATCCTGCATGCTGACGATATCCTGGTCCATGCCGGTGATTTCAGTCAGGTGCGTCACCCGCCGGGTGCCGTCGCTCATACGTGAGACCTGAACAATGATGTTGACGGCCGAGGCGATCTGCTGCCGGACGGCTTTTTCCGGCAGATTCAGGTTGGCCATGAGCGCCATGGTCTCCATGCGGGCAATGGCATCGCGCGGGCTGTTGGCGTGAATCGTCGTCAGCGACCCGTCATGTCCCGTGTTCATGGCCTGAAGCATGTCCAGCGCTTCTTCGCCGCGGACTTCGCCCACGATGATCCGATCCGGGCGCATGCGGAGACAGTTGGTAACCAGCTCACGCTGATGCACCGCACCCCGGCCTTCGACATTCGGCGGCCGGCACTCCAGGCGCACCACATGCTCCTGTTTCACCTGTAGTTCCGCCGAATCTTCCACGGTTACGATTCGTTCCTTCTCTGAGATGAACCGCGAAAGAACATTCAGCAATGTCGTTTTTCCGGAACCGGTACCGCCGGAGATGACGATGTTCAGCCTTGCCTTCACCGCTCCCTGCAGCAAATCCCGCATCTGTGGGGTCAGAGTGTGGTTCGCGAGCAAATCCTCAATCTCGAGCGGAATGGTCCCAAAGCGGCGGATGGACAAGATCGGTCCGTCCACGGCGAGGGGAGGAATGATCACGTTCACGCGCGAGCCATCCGGCAGCCGGGCGTCCACCATCGGCGAGGATTCATCCACGCGGCGGCCGACCGCGGAGACAATCTTATCGATGATATGCATGAGGTGAACATCGTCCTTAAAAGCAACGTTGGTCTCCTCTAGCAGTCCGGCACGCTCGATGTAGACGCTGGAATAGGTATTAACCAAAATGTCGCTGATGGTCGGGTCCTGCAGCAGCGGCTCCAGCGGACCAAGACCAAACACCTCATCGAGCACCTCGCGCGACAATCGCTCGCGTTCGGACGCACTCAAAGGAATGTTGGAGTGTGCTACTAGGTCTTGGATAACAGCCTGAATCTGGTTGCGAGCGTGGTTGTCATCCAGATAATTTAGCTTCTCCAGATCGACGCGGCTTAGAAGATCCCTGTGAAGAGATGACTTCATCTCTTGATATGCCTTCGGCTTCAGATCTCTTCTTGCCCACTGATCCGTGTCCAGTGCGGGGGCCTTTCCGGTCATGTCGCGCTCAAATTGTGCCATCGTCCCTCTTCTCAGAAAAGCTTAAAGGCCTAGGATGCCAAAGCGCCGCTTCGGTTCCTGCCTGGCGCCCACCTGCTCCGGTCCAGCCAGGCTGTCAACCCATTGGCGCAGTGCTGCGGCCAGTTCCGTTTTTGCATTAACGGATATCGGCACTCCGGTGTTGATTGCGTTGACTACCTCGGTGTAGCTGTTGGGTACCAGCAGCGTAACCGGCATACGGATAGTCTTCTCGATCTGGTCTTCCCGAATCGCCGAGCGCTTGTCATACCGATTGATGACGATACGCGTTTTTTCCTTCGGGCAGTTAAATCGCTTCAGATGCTCAAGGTAACGGACCAAATTCCGCACCGACGGCAGTTCCGGAGCAGCGATCACAAAAACCGCATCGGAACGGTCGATCGCACCTACGTTGTACGCATTCAATCCCGGCGCACAATCGATCAGAACCAGGTCATATTCTTCACGGAGAAAGTCGATTGTGGATTCCACCGCACTCTCCGGAACCTTGCTTCCGGCACCAAAAGAGTCGGGAGCCGGCAAAACATGCAGTCCGGATGAGTGCTTCACCAGGAACCCCTCGAGGAGTTCGGAATCCAGACGATGAATGTTGTGGACAAGTTCGAAGAAATGATACTGATGCGGCCCCAGGCTCAGATAAACCGCGACGTCTCCCAGGTCGGGATGCATGTCAATCAGCACGGTCTTCATGCCGATCTGGGCTGCCATCGCGGCGATATTGGCAGCAAGTGTAGTGACACCGGTCCCGCCCTTCACGCCCACGAAGGAATAGACCTTTCCCCTCTTTACCGGAGCGGTACGCTCCTTCTTCTTCTGCTCGTGTTTAAGAAGCGATTCGACGACGCGTTCCCGCACAGGAGGCTTCAATAAATACTCCGAACAACCGGAACGCATCGCGTCAATGATGCGCTCCGGGCTCGAATCCGAGGCCAGAGCGAACACCGCTATGGTGGGAATCGCGGTTTTGATCTGTTCGGCGCGGGACGCTGCGACCGTACGATCGTTGTCAAAGTCAATCATGCAGACATCGGGATTCCGCTGCAGGACGTCCTGCACCAGGGCGGAGTCGCTCGTGTCCCACTGATAGAGTTCACTCGTGATCTCAAAACCAGGGAGTGAATCCACAATTTCGCGCAGAGCTGCGGCGGCCCGTTTGTCCACCGAAACCGTCACAATGCTAAGCGTGCGGCCAGATGATTTGGGAACTGTAGTGCTCAACTTCTGCCACCTCGCGCTTACTTATTGTTAGTTGTTGACTTCTCCGGCTGAGTGTACCGGCTGCCAAGGGTTGAATCGAATTGTTTCTCTTCCAAACTGGGGACCGGAACGGTTGGTGTCGGCGCGATCATCGGCTCCGTTGCAGTATCTACGATGGTTGGCGTCACCAGCACCAAAAGATCGGTATTGGTTTTGTTCACCGACCTGGATTTAAACAACTCCCCGAGTATCGGGATATCGCCGATGCCCGGAACTTTGCTAAGTTGGATCGTCGTGCGTCTGTCCAACAGACCCGCAATGCCAAAGCTCTGACCGTTTTTCAGTACGACGTCCGTCTCCGCCCGTCGAGTAGAGAGAGCGGGCACTTCAAAGCCGGAGATTGTCACCGCATTGGTGAAATCCAGCGTGCTGACCTCAGGAGCGATCTTCAGACGAATCTCGTCACCCACGACGGTGGCAGTGAATTCCAGTTTTACGCCATACGGTTTAAATACGATGGTTACAGCGGTGCCATTCCCCGTCCCACCCTGAACCACCGGGAAAGGGAACTCGCCGCCGGCCAGAAACTTGGCAGGTTCCCCGCTGCGGGCCATCAAGTTCGGCTCGGAGAGAATCTGCGCAATATTCTTCTCTTCAAGGTCCGTGATCATTGCTCCCAGATTCAGGTCAGGCCGGTACAGGAAAATGTTCATCAAACTGGTCGTCTGAAAGCTTCCCTGATTGGCACCGGTCAAAGATTGGCCAATGACCCCCGAAAGCGTGCTTCCCTGCAGGGTTGGCGGAGCGAACTGCCCGGTCGTGGTCGTCCCAATCGTACCGGAGGCGCCCGTGCTCAGAATATTGATACCGAACTGCTGCAGTTTGGTACGGTCCACTTCGATGAAGCGCACCTTCATCATGACTTGCTTTTCGCGCCGCGCTTCCAGGGTCGTCGAGTCGACAACGTTCTTGGAATATGCGCTGGCGATCCGCAGCATATCGTCTTGTACGGCCTTGCTGCTGACTTGTCCGGTGACAACAACTCTTCCCTCTTCCGGCTCAATCTCCACCGTCTCGTTCGGGTACGCCGATCGAATATCTTGCCGCAGGCCGGAAACATCAACATCCGCAAAGACATCGACGATGCGGGCATTCGAGGTCTCATCCCACAGCACGAGGCTGCTGCTGCCCGCACTCTTTGCGGTCACCACCACCTGGGTCGGGCTGATGATGGCCGTATCCAGCACGTCCGGACTGCTCACCACGATCCGGCGCAGACGGGATTGAGTGTTGAGAATGATCGACCGGCCCACCTGGATATGTACAGATTGCGTCTCCGTGGGCATCGACGAATGCGCGGTTTGCGGTTCTTGAGCAGGCACCTCCGCCGCAATACTGGCAAGCGTCTGCGCGTCTGCCTTTTTTTCTGTTGGCGTTTGCGCCACCGCAGGCTCCATAGCGACAGCTAACAGTAAAAGAGCAACTGCCGAATTAACCACAGGGTGTAGTGCTCGCATTTTGAGTTTTCCTCTTTTTGAAACTCAATCTTTACTCAAATTTATCGACGGACCGCTTGCTGCCTGAAATGGTTTCAACCTCGTAGAAAACGACCGGAGGCTTCTCGACTTTAACTACAGGTTTGGCGACCGCCGCGACCTTCTTCGCCACTACGACGGGCTTCTTGTTCCCGGTCATCAAATCCGCCATATCCACGGCTTTGGTTTCAGGGGAGTTCTGATCGGCGCCATTGCGCAGTACGAACTGGATCTGACCCTGCGACGATGCCAGGACCAACTTCTCGCCATCTTCCGGCTTAAGCAGCAGGGTTACCACATTGACCGTTTCCGGCTTTCCCGTAGGATCCGGTTCGATCTTCTGTCCGGCAGTAAGTACCTCGACGTTCGCAAGAACGGTCTGAGTCTGCGTGTTCGGAGAATTATCGAGTTTGGACGTCACCAACACATCGACATGCGAGCCCGGATACAGGAACCCGGCCACTCCGATCACATCGCTGGAACGGACCGACACGGCGCGCATTCCTTCCGGAATCTTCACGGTCAGACCGATCCCCGAGCCGGCCTGGGCAACGTCGTGGTCCAGAATCGGCTGGTGCTCGTCGATCGGATAGATGACAGACCGGCCGATCACGTCTTCGAGTTTGGTGAAAGAGCCGCTTACTGGCATGTTCGCCGGCCAGTCAACCAAGGCGACGCTATCGGCGGTGATCGGTGACCCAGCCGTCAAGGGCTTTGTGGCCGCAACCAACTTCACAACCTTAAGGTCGTCAGACCTCTGCATTCGAACACGAGCATAGAAGGCGTAGGTCACAACTCCCGCGATAGCCATGGCCAGTACAACCGCCAGTACAATTCGTTTCGGATTCATATGCCACCTCGGCGATAGAAAGCCACTACTGAGTACAAAACTCCCGTCGCGATCGCGACCCCGTAGGGCAGACGAACCGCTTGCGGATTCGAAAGATTCAGGGTCGGGTGCACGTCCGCACCCGCTACTGCATGAAACTTGACCAGATCAAAGACATTCCCGAGCACAGTCCGCAGTCTTCCCTGCCAAAGGGACACGACGACGGCCAAGACTCCACCCGCTATGGCGGTGGCGAGAACAATTTGGATGGCACAGCCCGGCCCAACCAAACAGCCTACCGCCGTGATCAATTTGACATCGCCTGCGCCCATGGCGTGAAGCAGAAAGAAGACCAGAAACACTCCCCCGCCTACCAGGCCACCGGCAAGCGCGCTACCCAATCCATGCCAGCCTTGCAGCACAGTTCGTCCCGCGATGGCCACCAGCATCCCCGAATAGGTAAGCCAGTTCGGGATGCGCCGGGTGGCCACATCCGTGGCGCCACCTACCCCCGCGACTACCAACGCACCGGTCATAAAGAGAGCTTCCGTCGTCATCGATACTTCCACTCCGCCCTACCAGCCAAAGCGGTGCATTCTGCAGCCCGCGATCTCAGCCGCCATGTCATACAAAAGCAGGTGTTCCTCAAAGTAGAAAATCAAAACCGCCAAGACCGCGTTCAACCCAGTCGATCAAAGGTACGCCCTTGGCTCGATTCTCCACGATGCGTTGGACTCAAAAGAGGCACCCCCAGGAGAGGCTCGGAGATTCAGCCCCGGAAAACCCTCCTGGGTCATGCCACTGCCGAGAGCGCCCTACTACGCGATAGCGCTGGACATCTTGGTAGCGATCGTGCTGAACGCAAGGTTGATATCGGTGGCTAGGCTGCCGATTGTGCTAACCGCGCCAAGGGCGATCAATGCCGCGACCAGGGCGTATTCAATCAGATCCTGACCGGACTCATCGTTGTGCAAAGCTTTCAGGGTGCGCAGAATGTTCTTCATTTCACGATCTCCTTAAGGTTGTGGTGTTAACTTCATCAGGCAGCCCTTGGCCGAGCCACCGCGAGCGTTTGAAGGTTGATGAGCGCCAAATCCGCCTAGGCGAATCCTGGTCACCCGGTTAACTCGAAAATGGACTTAAATTTCCAGCCGATTACCGAAAACAGCAGTTGCATCGGTGGCAAGCCGCACACGCCAGTGAGCAGGCCAAAAGCGTTCAGGCGTAGCCGGGCGTAGATTCGATCGGATCCCGGTCACCTCGATCACCGCAGAAAGCACATCCGAAATCCGTAACTGCACGGTTACCCCCTTGAACGCTCACAAGCCACATCCAGAAAGCTTGCTTAATTCCTTCGATGCAGAGTTTCTGCTGAATGTTGGCTGCTCCTTTCATCGATCACAGGAAATTTCTTCTCGATCGGGAAATTCATACTCGACCGGGAAAGTCTCTGTCGAGCCCCCGACGATGAGAGTCTTACCGGTAAAACACCCGGAAGCATGGTCCCAGTCCACAGAAAATAATGCACTTAATCGTCAGCCAGATCGCTAGAAACCAAAGGTCGCCTCTCCGCCATCCTAGGAGCCTGCTATGGGGAGACTCGAGCAAAGACAATTGCCATGCCGTCGTCATATTCCGCACGCCAGCCCCGGCTCTGTTTCAAGACGCCAGCCAACGGCGAATCTGTAGCAATCAATACCCATTTCACCTGATACTTGTCCAGAGTCTCCTGCCACTGCCAGCCGGCGTTGGCGGTTCTCAGGTACTCCTGGATGAACGCTTGCCCATAGAAATCATGCCGGTCGTCGAAAAAAACCTTAGTTCCTGGATAGAGCCTGTAGATCAGATAGCCGCTCCAGCCATCGGAGTTGAAAAGATGGTCGTGAATGCCTTTTTGCGCGATGAATTCGGCGGCCTTTACCGGAAGGATCTTGTCGCTGAAGCGCGCCGAGACAACTTGTGCCGAAAGCACGCGCCCCCCGTTCAAAACAATCGCCGTGGCTGCGGCCAACGCGACGATGGCCAGGACGTGGCCGCGAAACTGCTTCTCCATGCCAGCCATGTTCGCGGAGATATCGTTTACGGTTTCCAAAAGGGAGCCCAGCCAGCGCGGACAAACACCCGGCTCAGAATAGCGCGAGACGATGCCGGCCCATAAAGGCGCGATGGCCAGACTGATCAGGATGGCCGACAACGGTATATTGCGCCCCGCAAAAAGGCCGGCATGAATCGAAAACAGCAGGAGCAGCAACTCATAGGTGGCAAGCCGCACACGCCCCAGCGCAACTCCAAGAATCGAGAGCAGGATAAACAGTTCGAAATATTTGTACTCGGCGACGTGGAAGTTTGGGGACATAAACTCGGCAATCGAGTTCATCAAGAAGCTATTGGATAAATATTGATAGACGTGAACGTGCAGTTTGTAACCAAACGGCGTAAGCAGGGTTACTGCCAGGCACGCGCAAAATGTCCCGGCGAGCGCAATGATCTTTTGACGGTCGCCTTCCCTGGGGGCCATCAAGGAGTCCCAGATGGAGGCGCAGCCGAACAGGGCAAGCAGCACGAGTCCTAAAATGAATCCACCGTGCACATTGACCCAAAGCAGCATCAACGGCGGAAGCCATAGCAAGGCCGTACGTTCCCCCTCCTCAAAGCGGAAAAGCACCTCCACCCAGAGCAGAGTGAACAGCCAGCTTAGAACATGCGGCCTGGCCAGCATGTGGACTTGCGCGGCCGCTGCGGCAAGCAACGTCAGTGCCACGGCGACCACAAAGCTGCCGCTTCGACGAAGCAGAAAACCAAACAACAGCGCAAAGGTTGCGGCAATGATGATGGCGGTAAACAGCACCACGCCGTTGAGTCCCGCAACGTGGTGGATGGCGGCAATCACCGTGTCATACAACCACTCCCAGGCGTACCAAGGCTGTCCCGCTTTGGTATAGGAAAACAAATCGGTACGCGGAACGGAATGCGTCGCCAGAATGATTTCGCCATTGCGAATGTGCCAGCCCGTATCCGCATCCTCGAGCAAGGCGGAGTTTGCCGGGCTGAATGCGAGAATGCCGGTCAGCACGAGGAAGAACACATCGGCGAACGAGGGCAGCACCCAGCGCGCCCATGCTGCCTGAGGTTTCTCCACCGCGCGCAATGCGGACTCGGACGCCGTTTCACCAGACACAATCACGGTCTGAACCTCTTCCTGCATGGGGATCTATGATCATCGACTTGTAGCAGATCACGAACGGCGCTTCAAGATTAATCTCATGCCGGAAATCTCCAGGGCTGGCTCCTGACCCTTGTTTCCCGCTATGCTGAGTGCCATGAGTCATGTCGTCGCCTCGGGGCGTGAAACCTGCACGACAAATTCGACTGGACAATCTCCGGCGCCAGGGCAAAGCCGGACTGAACGCTTCATCGCGCTGGCGATCTTCTGCGCGGCCTGCCTGTACTTGTGGCCGTTGCGCGATTTCGTAACCTTCAATGCCAACGAGGGCATCACGCTGGCCGGAGCGGAACGAATCCTGCAGGGCCAGGTTCCTTACCGTGACTTTTTTAGCTTCGTTACGCCCGGCTCACCATACCTGATGGCGCTCTGGTTCAAGCTTTTTGGCTCGACTTTTGTAGTCGCCCGCAGCGTGCTGCTGGTCTACGCCGGCGTCTTCGCCGTGATCACATATCGACTTGCCTGCCGCATAGGGAGCCGATCCTCCGCTTGGTTTGCCGCGGCACTGCTCACCTTTGGATGTATGCCGTTCGACCTGATGGCACTCCACAACTGGGACAGCACGCTGTTTGCCCTGCTGGCCATCTACTGCGCACAATCCTTGTTGCAGGAACCCAGCCAGTTTTTCTCTCTATGTCTGGGGTGCAGCACGGCGCTAACATTTTTGACCGAACAATCGAAAGGCGCGGGGCTCCTGCTGGGTCTGGCCATGGCGGCGCTGGCTCTCAGATGGTCGCGCCGCAGCCGCCGCCCGGTCTCTAACGCAAAACTTTGGCCGGGCGTTGTGGGCTTTGCCATTCCTGTGGCGGTCACCTTCGCCTATTTCGCTTCGCAGCATGCGACCAGGGTGATGCTGGAAGATTGGCTCTGGCCGCTGCGGCACTATTCGGCGGTCAATCACTCGATTTACGGGGCGCTTCCGGTTGCGGGCGGATTGACCGAAGTGCTTGGGTCCACTGCCTGGGGAGTGCGGGCGATGATCCTTGCGTTTCTCGCGCCGACGCTGCTGGTCTCAGCGTTTGCCCTGCTGGTCATCGCCGCTACCTTTTATGCGATCTGGATCCGCTGGAGCGGCGCACCGTCGCAAGCCGTGGATGCGCGCGTGCTCGGCGGCTGTGCCTTTCTGGGGATATTTCTTTCGATCCTCTCGACCAGCCATGCCGATTTGAACCACATCCTATATATGACGCCGCTCTTCATTTACCTTGTGCCGTCGATCCTCGAGATCCACTACAAGGGAGATCGGCTTTTGCGGCAGACCAGGCCGGTCGCGGCGGTCCTGCTCCTAGTCTTGTTTACGGGATTCGGCCTGATTACGATTCTGAAGGCGGCGAAACCAACCGCGAAAATGCAAACGCGGCGCGGGACGGTTCGGCTTGCGTACCCCGACGAGGTGCTTCCCTATGTGCAGAAGTATGTTCCCGAGGGACAGCACCTCTACGTTCATCCCTATCAGGCGTTCTATACCTTCATGACCGCGACGATCAATCCGACTCGCATCATCTTTCTCCAGCCAGGCTTCAACACGCCCGGCCAATACCAAGCGACCCTCAGCGATCTGGAGGCCGACCGGACCCCATTTGTGCTGTTGAACACTGATTTCACTGACAAGATCCCCTCCGTCTGGCCCTCAACTCCCGCCGAATCTCTGGCGCGCGATCCAATTGAGGAATACATCCTCAAGCACTACCGGATGTGCCAGGTCTTGAACACGACTCCGCAGCAAACCTGGAGGTTCTACTTCATGGTAAGAGCGGATTTACCGTGCCCCTCGCGTCCCTGAGCTGGCGCAACGATTGCTGAAATAGCTAATCGTTTTGACGTCGCCCGTTACCGAATCGTACATGGTTGCGCAAATGCGTCAACTATGTACCATGAAGGCACTGTCCGGGGCAAAAACGATTGTCTTCCTTGTCAATGCTTTCCGCGATCCATAGCGGGCGCTCAAGAAGCTGGAGAGCGCTGCAGCAAGACGCTGGTTTTATCGCTGTAGCGCACGGCCCAAGCCGGATCGCTCTTCAAGATCTGCACCAACAGACTGTCGGCCGGCATCAGGACATACTCCACGTGATACTTGTCGAGGACCGCCCGGGGGTTCTCTCCGGCATCGGCCGCCAAATAGTCATTGAATACGCCGTTGGCGGCGTAGGGATCTCCCCGGCCATCGATGAAGACCTTGAGTTCCGGCGTGTGCCAGATCAGGTATCCGCCCCACACCCACGGATGGAAGATCCTGCCGCGGATTTCGTGCGCCCTGATGTAGGCGACCGCGCCCTCGGGATACTGAACCGGATCCTGAAATTTCGAATGGCGGGGCACGCTGACGATAAACAGGCAGAGCAGAACGGCAAGAGCAACCGCATTCGGGACAGGCCCGTCATCGCTGCGGTCGTAGGCAGTCATCAGCTTGACCCGCCTGGCAAAGATGGGTGGAAGCAGAATCCCCGCAAGGAACAGGAAACGGGAATAGGTGAGGCCGTAGTAGAGAGCTGCGACGGTGAAGCCGACTTCATCCAGCCGCCAGCGCTCACGGGAGAAGACCGCAACCAAGACGACACCAAGGATCAGGGCCATTGCGACCCGTCCCCACGGCGTGTGAAAGTCAACGGACATAAATTCCTGAATGTTGCCGATTCCCGACGAGAACAAGGTTCGGAATGGAACGGCGACGAGGCGCGCACCGAAGGGATTGATGAACACGGCAAACACCGAGGCGACGGCCGCGATCAGAAGCCTGCGTAGTTCGGGCCCCGACCAGCGCGTGGCATAGGCGTGTCCCCAGTTCCCTTCCACCAGGCCGGAGGCGATGAAGATGCCGAACAGCACCATGCCCATGGGCCAGGAACCATGCGTGTTCGCCCACAGGCAAAAGAGCGGGGGAAGCAGCCAGAGCCATTTCCAGCCACCGCGCCGGGCCGCCTCCAAAATCAGCAGCATGATGATCAGGTAGAGCCAGCCGAACAGAAGGGTTCGCGCGCCAATGGAAATCGCGGCCAGAACCGCTCCACCGATCGCAAAGACAAATGAGTTCTTCACATCGTGGCTGGCCAGATAACTCAAACGGAAGATGCCCAGGATAATGGCGGCACAGAGGAGGAATACCAGCAGGAACACACCGTTCAGTCCCGCCCACTTGTACGCCGCATAGTAGGCTAGCTCCGCCAGCCATTCGAAGGGCAATGCGGGCGCTCCCGCCGAGGTATAGGAGTAGCTGTCAACGACGGAAAAATGGCCGCTCGCCAGCAGGGACTGGGCGTTGCGCAGATGCCACCACAGATCGGGATCCCCAATGTCACGCCTGGAAAATATAAAGACCAGGTAGGCGAGCGAAGTGGCGAGGACAACCGGAAACGAGAAGATTCGGCGCCACGCGCTGGACGGTGAGCTGACTTTGGAGCCGGCTGCTGCGGTGGAAGCTGGCTGGGACAATTTATTTTTCTCGCTGATTTCCAGGGGCGTGTCTTCCCGTGTGTGCGCCGGCAATTGCCAATGCAGGCGCGATCCCTTTGTAAGTTGAGAGCAGCCCACTATTACCATGCCTGTCAGGCACACGCAATAGGATATTCCTTAGAAGAGGTCTCATAAACATGGCTTGGGGCATCCGAAGGGCGTTTCCGTCAGCGGCTAAAGCCGCGTGGGGACGAGCGTTGTTGCGGCACGGCTGAAGCCGTGCCCTTTCAAAACGGATTTCGAGCGGCCCAGTCACCCAACCTGAACTGCTGAAAAGTTTGCCCTCATTGGTTGACGCGCATGGGCGAATTCGGATATAAATAGTCCACTATGATGATGTGCCGCCCGGCCGGTCGAATGATGTGCTGCACTTGTTGTTGCGGCATGGATCACACTGGCGCACGGGGGATCGTGGTATAGCACTCATCACCAAGATCTAGATTTACCAACCCACCCGCCTTTGAATTTCAGGCTGGTGGGTTTTGCGTTTGGGAGGAAGAATGCCGGAGCAATTGAAGGAAACCAGGGCTCAGCGCGCGGAACGGCTGAAGCGCGAGAAGAACCCGTGGGAGTGTCTCGACGAGATTCGCCAGTTCGCCCGCGATGGACACGGCACCATCCCTCCAGCGTGGCTCGGCACCTACTTTAAGTGGTGGGGTGTGTACACCCAGGGCGACGGCGCCGGAGTGACCGGCGGCAAGGGCGGCGAAGGACTGGTGACGCCGTTCCTCATGGTGCGCATTCGAATCCCCAACGGACTGCTGCTGAGCCACCAGGTTCGCACCATTGCCGACGTCGCTGCCAAGTATGCGCGCGGATTGATCGACATCACGGTCCGCCAGAATATTCAACTCCACTGGGTACGCATCGAGGACCTTCCCGAGTTGCTGGAGCGTTTGTGGCGCGCGGGATTGACCACCACCGGCGCATGCGGCGATGTCACGAGAGTGGTCACCGGATGTCCGCTGGCGGGAGTGGATGCCGACGAAGTCTTCGACCCCTCGCCCATCGCGGTGCAAGTGGACCGCTATTTTGCCGGGAACAACGACCTGTTTAACCTGCCGCGTAAATTCAAGATCTCGGTCAACAGCTGCCAGTCGTGGTGCTCGTATCCGGAGATCAATGACATTGGCCTGACCGGCCTGCTGCGCAAGCGCAATGGATATGATGAGCGCGGCTTCTCGCTGCGGGTGGGCGGCGGGCTTTCCAATTCGCCGCACCTGAGCCAGCGGCTGGACGCCTTCGTGGGCTGGAACCAGGTGATTCCGGTGGTCAAGTCGATCGCGGAACTTTTCCGCGATGCCGACGTGCTGCGCCAGAGCCGCGAACAGGCGCGCTTGAAGTTCCTGTTTTTGAAGCACGGGTGGGATGCCGACATCTTTCTCACTGAGATCAACCGGCGGCTCGGATTCCAACTCGACCGGGCAGAGGAAGAGACGTTGCCCTCCGATCTCTATCGCGATCACACCGGAATCCATCCGCAGAAGCAGCCGGGATATTTCTACGTTGGAATGTCGGTGCTGCGAGGCCGCCTCACCAGCGAGCAGTTGCACGAGGTGGCGAATCTCTCCGAGCGTTTTGCCGGCGGAGAAGTGCGCACCACCATCATGCAGAACCTGCTGATCGTCAACGTCCGCGAGCAGAATACCGAGGCCTTGCGCCGCGAAATCGAAGGCCTTGGGTTGCATGTCGAAGCGTCTCCCTTCTGGCGCGGCACCGTGGCGTGCACCGGCACCGAGTTCTGCAAGCTGGCGATTACCGAGACGAAAGGCTTTGCGCGATGGGTGGTCGAGGAACTCGACGCGCGCATGCCGGGATTCGACCAGCAGCTCAAACTGAATATCACCGGCTGCCCGAACAGTTGCGGCCAACATTGGATCGCCGATCTGGGACTCGAGGGCAAGAAGATCAAGGTCGACGGAAAGTTCGCCGACGCCTATTACTTCTGCGTGGGCGGCGCGGTGGGGCAGGCCCAGGCTATCGCGCGTCCGGTGGGATACCGCTGCCTGGCCTCGGAGGTTCCGGAATCGATTGAGCGGCTGCTGGGCCGCTACACGGAACTGCGCGACAGCGGCGAGAGCCTGCAGCAGTTCCTGGCGCGCAAATCCAACGACGAAATTCGGGGCTTTCTGGCGGGCGGAATCGCCGAAGTTGCGCAGCGCGATCTTCCGGTGGCGGCGGCACCGCACGGAGTGGAAGGGTAGATGGCGGCTCTGTTCCCCATGTTTTTGAAGCTGGAGGCCTGCCAGTGTGTGGTGGTGGGCGCGGGCGCGATTGCCTCGCAGAAGCTCGACAGTTTGCTGGAGTCGGGAGCCGAGGTGCACGTGATTGCGCCGGAGGCCAATGATACGATTCGGGAACTGGCGCGCAACGGCCGCGTCGCATGGACGCAGGAAGAGTTTCGGGCCGAACATCTTGCGGGCGCGAAACTGGTGATAGCCGCAACCGGAGATCCGGCGGTGAACGAGCAGGTGTACCGGGCCGCGCAGGAGCATGGAGTGCTCTGCAACTCGGTGGACGAACCGGAGCGTTGCGACTTTTTTTATCCCGCGGTAGTCCGGCGGGGCGATCTGCAGATTGCAATTTCTACGGCGGGCAAAAGCCCGGCATTAGCTCAACGGATTCGCAAGGATCTGGAAGCGCAGTTCGATTCCAGTTACGTCAGCTGGCTGGAGTGGCTGGGCACGGTTCGGCAGCTGTTCTTTCAACACCACGTGGAACCAGGACTGCGCAAGGAGGCGCTGCACCGTATTGTAGACCGCGCAGTGTTTGAGCGCTTCAAATCGTTCCGCGAACGAAAGCGTCGAAGAGAACAACAAGGAGAACAACATGGGTAAGGTGTATCTGGTTGGTGCGGGGCCGGGAGATCCGGAGTTGTTGACCCTGCGCGCCGCTCGCCTGCTGCAGCAGGCCGACATCATCCTGCATGATGCCCTGGTCAGCGCGGAGATACTGGCGCTGATCGGCTCGGCCAAAGTCATCGACATCGGCAAACGCTGCGGCACCAAACTGCTGACGCAGGAGGAAATCAATTCGCTTCTGGTCGCCTACGCCTCCCAATATGCGATCGTGGTCCGGCTCAAAAGCGGCGACCCCTCGATTTTTGGCCGCGCCGGAGAAGAGATCGAGGCATTGGTGCGGGCCGGTATTTCGTTCGAGGTCGTGCCCGGAGTGACCTCGGCGATTGCAGCTGCCGCAGCGGCTGGCATCTCGCTGACCGACCGCCGTTTTGCCGCAAGTGTGGTGTTTGCCACCGCGCACCGCGGCAATGGAGCCGGTGCGATGGCCTGGGACAAACTGGTCACCTCGCACTCAACCCTTGCGATCTACATGCCGGGAAGCGATTACAAACTGCTGGCCAGCCAACTTTGCAACGCGGGGCTGGATGCGCAAACAGCGTGCGCGGTGATCTCCCATGCTGGGCGGCCAAGCCAACAGGTGCGTTGTTGCGACCTGTCTTCACTCGGATCGCACGAATCGCTACCTGCGCCAAGTTTGCTGATTGTAGGAGAGTGTGCCAAGCCGTTGCACGAATCGCGGCATTCCATCCAGTGCAGCCTTGCCGCGAACGATTCGGAAGTTTGGAACGGGGTTGAACCGGCTAATTAGGGGCGCGGCAAAATATACGGGGTGCTTTCACCAGCGGCCAACGATCAGGCCTATCTATTCACTCATGGGAACAGTACAGGATGAAACTCAACGTCTTCCGGTTTGTCGTACTCGCATTGTGCGTGGTGGTGGCCGACGCCGCATGCGCGCAGCAGCGCGTCACGCTGCTCAATGCGTCTTACGATCCCACGCGCGAGTTTTATCAGGACTACAATGCCGCCTTCGCGCGCTACTGGAAGACCAAGACGGGCCAGGACGTTGTGATTAAACAATCGCACAGCGGATCGGGAAAGCAGGCGCGGGCCGTGATCGACGGGCTGCCCGCCGATGTGGTTACGCTGGCTCTTGCCTATGACATCGACGCCATCAACGCGAACGGCGGGCGGGTGGCCGCGAACTGGCAATCGCGTTTGCCCTACGACAGCACGCCCTACACTTCCACCATTGTGTTTTTGGTGCGCAAGGGAAATCCGAAGCACATCAGGGACTGGAACGATCTGGTGCGGCCCGGAATATCCGTTATCACGGCGAATCCGAAGACCTCGGGCGGCGCGCGCTGGAATTATTTAGCTGCCTGGGGCTATGCACTGCACCAGAACAACAACGACCAAGCCAAGGCACGCCAGTTTGTAGCGCAGCTGTACAAAAACGTTCCGGTGCTCGATTCGGGAGCGCGCGGTTCCACCACTACGTTTGTGCAGCGCGGCATTGGCGACGTGCTGATTGCCTGGGAGAACGAAGCGTTTCTTGCAATCAAAGAACTGGGCGCAGACAAGTTGGAGATCGTCGTCCCTTCCTACAGTATTCTGGCCGAGCCTCCGGTTGCGGTGGTGGACAAAGTGGTGAACAGGCGCGGCACCGCCGCGGTGGCCAACGCCTATCTTGAGTACCTGTACTCCGATGAGGGGCAGGAGATTGCGGCGCGCAACTACTACCGTCCGCGTTCGAAGATGATGGCCGACAAGTATGCCTCGCAGTTTCCAAAGCTAATGCTGTTTACCGTCAACGACGTCTTCGGAGGCTGGCGGAACGCGCAGAAAACACATTTCGCCGACGGCGGAGTCTTTGACCAGATTTATGGGAATTAAGAGCTGAACATGGGAGCCTCGTCCACCGTACCCGCGCGCGAACCGGCCGGCAGCACAGCCGAGCCTAACCGTGCGGAGAAAAGTCCGCGCCGCCGCTTCAAGAAGCCTGGGATTCTTCCCGGCTTTGGGCTTTCGCTGGGCTTTGCCGTGACCTATCTCAGCCTGATCGTGCTGATCCCGCTGAGCGCAATCTTTCTGAAGACGGCGACCATGCACTGGGCGCGATTTGTTGCTACGGTGACCTCGCCACGGGTGATGGCCTCCTACCGGCTGACCTTCGGCGCATCATTTCTGGGCGCGGCAATCGACGCGTTCTTTGGATTCATCGTGGCCTGGGTGTTGGCGCGTTACAGTTTTCCGGGCAAGCGAATCGCAGACGCCATGGTGGATCTTCCATTCGCCTTGCCCACCGCGGTTGCGGGCATCTCGCTGACCTCTTTGTATGCTCCGAACGGCTGGCTGGGCCGATACCTGGTCCCGCTGGGAATCAACGTGGTGTTTACCCGCCTTGGCGTCGTGGTTGCGCTTACATTCGTGGGGCTTCCGTTTGTGGTTCGAAGTGTGCAGCCGGTTATCCAGGAACTGGGCAGCGATGTGGAGGAAGCCTCCGCCAGCCTGGGTGCGAATGCATGGCAAACCTTCAGCCGCGTAATATTCCCGACGATCGTTCCCGCCCTGCTCACCGGCTTTACGCTGGCCTTCGCCCGCGGACTGGGCGAATACGGCTCGGTCATCTTCATCTCCGGCAACATGCCCATGCACACGGAAATCACCTCGCTGCTCATCGTCAGCAAGCTGGAGCAATACGATTACGCGGGAGCAACCGCGATTGCCTCCGTGATGCTGCTTACTTCTTTCGCTTTGCTGCTGGTGATCAACAGCCTGCAGGCCCGCACGCGCAGATTCGAGGAGAAAGCATGAGCACGGCTCCGAATTCGAATATGGTTCGGCGGAGTGAATCTGCCGTTGTTCGCTGGACTTTGATTTGCGTTGCGCTCTTGTTCCTTACGATTTTCCTGGTACTGCCGCTAGCCAGTGTTTTCGCCGAGGCGTTCGCGAAAGGATGGCGGACCTACGTGGACTCGGTCCGCGATCCGGATGCGGCCGAGGCCATTCGCTTAACGCTGCTGGCTTCCGGCATTGCAGTGTTCTTGAATCTGCTCTTCGGGTTGACGGCGGCCTGGGCAATCTCGCGCTTTTCTTTCCGGGGAAAGAATTTGCTGATCAGCCTGATCGATCTTCCGCTGGCGGTTTCACCCGTGGTCTCCGGATTGATCTTCGTCCTTCTATTCGGACTTCACGGATGGTTCGGGGGCTGGCTGGACGATCACAATATCCGCGTTCTGTTTGCGGTTCCCGGCGTGGTGCTTGCCACCATATTCGTTACGTTTCCGTTCGTAGCGCGCGAGTTGATTCCCTTCATGCAGGCGCAGGGCAGCGAGGAGGAAGAAGCCGCTCTGGTGCTGGGAGCCAGCGGGTGGAGAACTTTCTATTCCATCACGCTGCCCAATATCCGCTGGAGCTTGCTCTACGGGGTCATCCTTTGCAGTGCGCGCGCCATGGGAGAATTTGGTGCGGTTTCCGTGGTCTCCGGACACATTCGCGGGGAGACCAACACGCTGCCGCTGCAGGTGGAGATCCTCTACAATGAATATAACTTTGCGGCCGCGTTCTCCGTGGCTTCGTTGCTGAGTCTGGTTGCCGTGGTGACCCTTGCGGTGAAGAAAATCATCGAGGATCGGGCGGGAATTCGCGGAGGGCACGCTTGAGCATCGAAGTTCGTAATATCCGCAAACTGTTCGGCAACTTTGTCGCCGTGGACGACGTGAACCTGCATGTGAGCGCAGGCGAACTGGTTGCTCTGCTAGGCCCGTCCGGTTCCGGCAAAACCACCCTGCTGCGCATGATCGCAGGCCTGGAGTTTCCAGACAGCGGGACCATCCTGCTCAACGACGAGGATGCCACCAACCACGATCCGGCACGCCGCCGGGTTGGTTTTGTCTTCCAACACTATGCGCTGTTTCGCCACATGAGCATCTTTGAAAACATTGCATTCGGGCTGCGGGTCAAGCCCCGCAAGTCGCGTCTTTGCAAAGGCGAAATTCACGATCGAGTATTGCACCTGCTTGAACTGGTGCAACTTGAAAGGCTGGCGAGCCACTATCCGAACCAGCTCTCCGGCGGACAGAGACAGCGCGTCGCGCTGGCCCGCGCCCTGGCGGTTGAGCCCAAGCTGCTGCTGCTGGATGAACCTTTTGGCGCGCTCGATGCCAAGGTGCGCAAAGAGCTGCGCCGCTGGCTGCGGCGTCTGCATGACGAACTTCACATAGCCAGCGTGTTTGTAACTCACGACCAGGAAGAGGCTCTGGAAGTGGCCGATCGGGTGGCCGTGATGAACCAGGGACGACTGGAGCAGGTCGGCACTCCGCAGGAGGTCTATGACAATCCGGCCAGCGCATTCGTCTATAACTTTTTAGGGAATGTGAACCTGTTCCACGGACGCATCGATAGCGGACACGCCCGCATTGGAGAGCTGGATGTGGAGCTGCCGGAGAGTGCCTCCGGCGGGGATGGACCCGCGCTGGGCTATGCCCGGCCTTACGAGATGATCGTTACGCGCGAGCCTGGCGACGCCAGCGCGATTCGCGCCCATGTGCGGCACATCTTTGGCGTGGGGCCAAACGTAAAGCTGGAGATTCAGCGTTGCGACACAGGGACTCTGCTGGAAGCAGAGCTCGGACGCAAACATTTTAGTGAACTCGACCTGAAGCTGGGCGATGAGGTGTATGTCACTCCGCGAAATTTGCGGGTCTTTGCCGAAGATTATTCCATCTAGTCAACGCCGGCGGAATGACGGCCATTGGCAGCGTAGTTCGAAGATTTTAAGGAGTCATGCATTGAGTGAATTTCAGCTTTCCACGCACAGCGCCGAAGAAGCTGTGCAGCAATCGTTGGAGAAGTTCGGGGCGGCACGGATTGCGCTGGCCTCCAGCTTCGGGGCCGAAGATCAAGTGTTGACGGACATGCTGGTGCGGATCAATCCAGCGGCCAGAATCTTTACGCTTGATACCGGCAGAGTGTTTCAGGAGACCTATGACACGATGCAGCGGTCGATTGAGCGTTACCACATCGGGTATGAGGTCTGCGTTCCGGAAGCTGCTGATGTCGCCGCGCTGATTGCCAAGGACGGGCCCAACCTTTTTTATTCCAGCGTGGAGAACCGCAAGGCCTGCTGCAATGTGCGGAAGATGAAGCCGCTGCGCAAGGTGCTCGGCACCGTGGATGCATGGATCTGCGGACTGCGCCGCGACCAGAGCGTGACCCGGACCGAGGTGGAGTTGGTGAGTTGGGACGCCGAGTTCAGCATCTACAAGATTTGCCCGCTCTTTGATTGGAGCGAAGAACAGGTGTGGGATTACATCAGGAAAAATAACGTCCCCTATAATGCGCTTCACGATCAAGGCTTCCCGAGTATCGGCTGCGCTCCCTGCACGCGTGCCGTTGGTCCCGGGGAAGATATTCGCAGCGGGCGCTGGTGGTGGGAATCGCCCGAACACAAGGAGTGCGGCCTGCACCGGTCGCCCGCACATCGCAACCTCCACCCCAGCAAGCCGACAACGGAGTTGCCGAAGAAGGAGAACGCCTGAGCATGGATCACCTGGAGAAACTCGAAGCCAAGGGCGTGTACATTCTTCGCGAGGCCTATCGCGAGTTCAAGAACCTGTGCATGCTGTGGTCGATAGGCAAAGACAGCACGGTTCTGGTGTGGCTGGCGCGCAAAGCTTTCTTCGGCCACGTGCCGCTGCCGCTGGTGCACATCGATACTCATTTCAAAATTCCTGAGATGATCGAATATCGCGACCGGCTGGCGCTGGACTGGAACCTGAACATGGTTTACGGCGAGAACCGCGAAGCGCTCGAGGCCAAGCAGACGTTCCCCGACGGCAACGTGGACCGGCTCACCTGCTGTAAAAACCTGAAGTCCGACGCGCTGAAGCACACGCTATCCGGCGACTGGCCGCGCTATCGTATGGACCATGGGCTGCGACATTATGTGCTCGACGAAAACAAGGAGCCGTACACCGGCGTGATTGTGGGCGTGCGCGCCGACGAAGAAGGCAGCCGTTCGAAGGAACGATACTTCTCGCCGCGCGATAAATATAACGAATGGAATGTAGGTGACCAGCCGCCTGAGTTGTGGAACCAGTTCAAGACCGACTTCGCGCCCGGTACGCATGTGCGCATCCACCCGCTGCTGGACTGGACGGAGCTGAACATATGGGAATACATCCAGCGCGAAAACATTCCCGTGGTCTCGCTCTACTTCGACCAGGGAAGCGGCAAGCGCTATCGCTCGCTGGGTTGCTGGCCCTGCACCAATCCGGTTGAGTCCGGCTCGCGGAATGTGCCCGAGATCATTGAAGAGTTACGCAGCGGAAAATTTGCCAATATCGCCGAACGTTCCGGGCGCGCCCAGGACAAAGACGACGGAGGCGGGCTTGAGACATTGCGCAGAGACGGGTACATGTGATGACAACCAATTCAAACATTGACAACCTGCCAGAAGAAGCATCGCTGCCTGTTCCGCCCCAGCGCGAGCAGATGAACATCGTCGTGGTCGGCCATGTGGATCACGGCAAGAGCACCGTTATCGGCCGCCTAATGGCCGACACGCATTCATTGCCGGAAGGCAAGCTGGAACAAGTAAAAGCGGCGTGCCGCAAGAGCGCGCGGCCGTTCGAGTATGCCTTCCTGCTGGACGCGCTTAAGGACGAACAGGCGCAGGGCATCACCATCGACACGGCGCGCTGTTTTTTCAAAACTGCGAAGCGCGATTACATCATCATCGACGCACCCGGCCACGTGGAATTTCTGAAGAACATGGTCTCGGGCGCGGCCCGTGCCGAGGCCGCGTTGCTGGTGATCGATGCGCACGAAGGAATCCAGGAGAACTCGCGGCGCCACGGCTACATGCTGGGAATGCTGGGAATCCGCCAGGTGGTCGTACTGGTAAACAAGATGGATCTGGTCAACAACGACCTCGGCGTCTTTGGTCGTATCCGCGAAGAGTATTCCGCATTCCTGCGCGAGGTGGGAATCACTCCCATCGACTTTGTGCCCATCAGCGCGCGTGAAGGTGACAATATCGCGGAACGCGCACCCTGGTCCCCTGGGGTGCGGACCGTGCTGGAACACATTGACGCGTTCGTCAAACAAAGCGAGCGTGAGAAACAGCCATTCCGCTTTCCGGTGCAGGATGTTTACAAGTTCACGGCCAACAACGACGACCGCCGCATATTTGCCGGGACCATCGAGACGGGATCGATCCGCAGGGGCGATGAAGTTGTGTTTCTTCCCTCGCAAAAGCGGTCGAAGATCGCATCGATTGAGATGTTCAACGTGCCGCCAAAAGAACAGGCTCACGCGGGCGAGGCCATCGGCTTCACGCTGACCGATGAGCTCTACGTGCGGCCGGGCGAAATCATGTGCAAGGCCGGCGATAGGCTGGCGCAGACCAGTTCGCGCTTTCGCGCCAACGTTTTCTGGATGGGCAAAGCTCCGCTGGTGAAGAACAAGAAGTACAAATTGAAGCTCGCGACTCTGCGCGCTCCGGTCCGTCTGGTCGAGATCGTCAATGTGCTGGACGCCTCGGATTTGTCTTCTGAAATCGGCAAGCAGCAGGTGGAACGGCACGAGGTTGCCGACTGCATCTTCGAGGCCACCAAGCCAATCGTCTTCGACCTTAGCGCCGATATCGCAGGCACCGGGCGATTTGTTTTGGTGGATAACTATGAGATTGCGGGCGGCGGAATCATCACCGGCGATGCGGCCGCCTCCAGTTCCATTCTGCAGGAGCACATCCGCCAGCGCGAGGCCGGATGGGAGCACAGCACAATCCCCGACGCGATGCGAGCCAGCCGTTACGGCCACCGCTCAAAGTTCGTGGTTGTCACCGGCGCGTCGGAGGCCGCCAACAAGGCGATCGCGCAGGCGCTCGAACGGCGCCTGTTCGATCAGTCCTGCGTTGCCTATTACCTTGGCATCGCGAACATTGACCGTGGGCTGGACAGCGACGTTCTGGATGCGTTCGACCAGCGCGAGGAGCGCATGCGGCGGCTCGGCGAAGTGGCCAGAATACTGACCGACAGCGGCCAGATCTTCATCACTACCATCACGGATGTCGATGTGCATGACATCGAGCGGCTCAAGGCCCTGAACGCGCCAAACGAGATACTGGTCATTGTGGTGGGCAGTGCGGATTACCAGGACGTGCATGCGCAGGTTCAAATACCGGAGGCGGAGGATCTGCCGTCGGCCATCGACCGCGTGTGCGCCTATCTTCGAGAGTTGGAGATCATCACGGACTATAGCATTTGACGCTCAGGAAACAGGCGGCGAGACGACCGTGACCTTTCTGCATCCACGCACGGCGTTGCAGATGTAAACCGCATCGGCCGAAACCAGGTCATGCAGCTGCAGTACTCGTTCAGTTGCAGGCCTGGTTTCGAGCAGATGCCGGCGGTAAATTCCAGGCAGTAGTCCGCAACTCACCGGAGGCGTGAACCAGCGGCCATCTACTTCAAGGAACACGTTGCTGATGGCTCCCTCGGTCACCTCGCCGCGTTCATTGAGGAACAGCACCTCGTCGTAGCCATCGCGGCGCGCCTGTGCGTATTGCGCATCGTACAGTTCGCGGCGGGTGGTTTTGTGGCG
Source organism: uncultured Acidobacteriota bacterium (assembly GCA_963732315.1). GTDB lineage: Bacteria > Acidobacteriota > Terriglobia > Terriglobales > Acidobacteriaceae > TOLSYN. Next base: position 66,306 of record CAVSYY010000018.1, on the reverse strand, counting down.
CAAGAAACGATCGCCGGAAAATACTTTAGTGTCTGAGATGATTACTTTTCCATCGCCGGCCTCTTGCTCTACTGGAGTGTGCGAGAGCGTGAGCGCGCCGCATCGCTCCAGCAGCACTCGAACCTTGAATCGCGCTCTGCACGGAAGCTGTTTGCTCTCTTCTTCCAGTGCTGCAAGGATTGCCTTGCAATCGAAGACGAATCCAAAGTACTCCGCCGAAGACTCCATTCGCTCCAGGTGCAGCGGCAACAAATCGTAGCCATCGCTCCACAGGATGCTCTCCAGGAGTTGGAATGGGTCGTTGCGGCTGGTGAGGAACTCGGATTTCAGCAGGCACTCGCGATACTCATCTTCGGCCTGGGAATCGATGACGATGCCGCTTCCTACGCCCATCCTGCCCTGGTTGTTCTCAAGCACTACGGTACGAATGGGTACGTTGAAAACCGCCTCCCGCGCGGGCGAGAAAAAACCGATCGCGCCGGTGTACACACCGCGCGGCCCGCTCTCCAGTTGGCGAATGATTTCCATGGTTCGATGCTTGGGCGCTCCGGTGACGGAGCCGCATGGGAAGAGACTCTCGAAGACATCGGAATAGCGCACTCCGGCCCGGAGCGTGCCGGAAACCTGCGACACCATTTGAAAGAGCGTCTCGTATTTCTCCACCTCAAAGAGCAGCTCCACCTGCACGGTTCCATACTCGCAGAGCCGTCCCAGATCGTTGCGCATCAGGTCCACGATCATCACGTTTTCGCTGCGGTTTTTGCTGTCATTGTGCAGCCACTCTGCGATGGCTTGGTCTTCGGCGATGTCCGCGCCGCGCCGCGCGGTGCCCTTCATGGGACGCGTTACGATACGGCGGTCCTTTACGCGAAAGAACAGCTCGGGTGAAAACGACAGGATGTTCCAGTTCTCTCCATGAAGGAATGCGCTGTAAGGCACCGGCTGACTTTCCGAGAGTGCTGCGAACATGGTCTCCGGCGAGCCGGAAAAATCGAAGTGCAGCGCATCGGTGAAGTTCACCTGATAGGTGTCGCCCGAGCGAATGTACTCCTGGATTGCCGCGACCTTTGGGGCATAGCTTTCCTGGCTGATGCCCAAGCGCACGTCGCGGATCTCAAAGCTCTGAGCCGGCTGAGCGTCTCCGCTATGCGGTTCATCCGGCGGTGTGCCCTCAAACTTGCCGGTGCGATGGTTAAAGATGAAAGCTTCGGGGTAGACGCCGAACCAGGCAACAGGCGGGTTCGTGCTCTGCGGATCACAACGTCCGATCTCCTTCAGGCTCTCTCCGCACTCGTAGGCGAAAAATCCGGCAACGTAGGCACCCTCGGCTAATGCTTGCTCGATTTCTTCGAGCAAGGCGCTGCCCGCGGCGAGTGTCCGTGACGGGCGAAGGAAAAGATAGCTGCGGTAGTTCTCCGCGTCAAAGCGCGAGGTCTGCAGCAGTACACTACCCGGAATGGAGGCCACCAGCGAGCGAACTCGAGACGGAAGCTGCGCGTAGAGGTTCAATCCGTTGTCCTGTTCCAAGCCAAGCAGCAGGCCTAAAGAAAAAGTATATCCATCCCCGCAAGAGGCCGCGCAATAGGCAGTTCGGAGCTGCTTTCGGGCTGGGTGAATTTCCCCTGCACTGGCACATTCTGATATCTTCAATTTTTCGAACGTCGGCGGTGCCAGATGAAAAAACTATTAGCCCTCAATCGCAGCGAAATCGCCATCCGTATTCTTCGTGCCGCCAACGAACTTGGGCTGTGCACGGTTGCAATCTATTCGCAGGAAGACCGGCTGGCGCTGCACCGCTTCAAGGCCGATGAAGCCTACCTGATCGGCCAGGGCATGGGGCCGGTGCAGGCCTACCTAGACGTGGACGGCATCGTCTCGCTGGCGCAGGAAAAAGGCGTGGATGCGATCCATCCCGGCTATGGCTTTCTCTCGGAGAATCCGGCGCTGCCGCGCGCCTGCGAACGGGCGGGAATCACCTTCATCGGTCCCAGCGCGGATCTGCTCGACCTGCTGGGCGACAAGACGGCGGCGCGGCGGCTGGCTCAGCGCGCGGGCATTCCGGTGGTTCCCGGTACCGAAGAAGCGGTGGCCGACGCGAAGCAGGCGGAAAAGATCGCCGCCGAAATCGGCTTTCCTCTGATCATCAAGGCGGCCTTCGGGGGCGGCGGACGCGGCATGAGAGTGGTCGATAAGGCCTCCGAGTTTGCCGGTAAGCTCGAAGAAGCTCGCCGTGAAGCGGCTGCGGCCTTTGGCAACGACGCGGTGTTTATGGAGCGCTTTGTGCGCCGCGCCCGCCACATCGAAGTCCAGATTTTAGGCGACCGCCACGGCCACATCCTCCACCTGTACGAGCGCGATTGCTCGGTGCAGCGGCGCCATCAGAAGGTAGTCGAGGTCGCGCCGGCGGTTTCGCTCGATCCGGCGATTCGCAAGCAGTTGGCCGAGGCCGCGGTGAAACTCGCCAAGACCGCGGGCTACTACAACGCCGGAACGGTCGAATTCCTGGTGGATGCCGATTCCGGCGAGTGGTATTTCATCGAGGTCAACCCGCGCATCCAGGTGGAGCACACGGTGACCGAGATGGTGACGGGCATCGATCTGGTGCGGGCGCAGATTCAGGTTGCGCAGGGCCGCTCGCTGCACGACGAGGAGATGCGGCTGCCGGAGCAGGAGAAGATTCCGCTTTACGGATACGCGCTGCAATGCCGGATTACGACCGAAGACCCGGGCAATAATTTCGTCCCGGATTACGGCAAGCTTTCCACCTACCGCTCGCCGGCGGGCTTCGGAATCCGACTGGACGGTGGCTCGGCTTACGGCGGCGCGGTCATCACGCCTTACTATGATTCCCTGCTGGTGAAGGTCACCGCGTGGGGCAGCGACTTCCAACAGGCTTGCCAGCGCATGGACCGCAGTCTGCGCGAGTTTCGCGTGCGCGGCGTCAGGACCAACATTCCTTTTCTGGAAAACGTCGTGGGCAGCGCGGAGTTCCAGTCCGGCCGGGTTACCACGCGCTGGATCGAGGAGACGCCCGGGCTGTTCCGCTTTGCTCCCAAGCGCGACCGTGCTACGCATCTGCTCGCCTATCTGGGCGAGGTGATCGTTAACGGCAATCCGTCGGTGGCGGGCAAGCCCAAGCCAAGGCGGATGGACGCTGCTCCGATACCGCCGCGCATTGCCGGCGCACCGCCGGATGGCACGCGCCAGCTTTTGCAGCGCCTGGGAGCGCAAGGGCTCGCCGAGTGGGCGGGTTCGCAGAAACGCCTGCTGCTCACCGACACGACCTTCCGCGATGCCCATCAGTCGCTGCTGGCAACCAGGGTGCGCACCCATGACATGATGGCGATTGCCAACTTTGTTGCCCATCGCATGCACGATCTGTTCAGTTTGGAGATGTGGGGCGGCGCCACCTTCGACGTTTCCATGCGCTTCCTGCACGAGTCGCCCTTTGGGCGTTTGCGGCAGCTCCGCCAGGCGATTCCCAATATCTGCTTTCAGATGCTGCTGCGCGCCTCTAACGCCGTTGGCTACACCGCTTATCCGGACAACGTAGTCGAGGAATTCATCCAGGAGTCGGCGGCGCAGGGCATGGATATTTTCCGCATTTTCGACTCGCTGAATTGGCTGCCGAACATGAAGTCCTCCATGGAAGCGGTGCGCAAGACCGACTCCGTCTGCGAGGCCGCCATCTGCTACACGGGAGACATTCTCGACCCGAAGCGCGATAAGTATTCGCTCGAATACTACGTTCGCATGGCCAAGGAGCTGGAGCGCATGGGCGCGCACATCCTGGCCATCAAGGACATGGCGGGACTCTGCCGTCCCTACGCTGCCGAGAAGCTGGTGAAGACGCTTCGCCAGGAGGTGGGTATCCCGATCCATTTCCACACGCACGACACCAGCGGCCTGAACGCCGCCTCCATTCTCAAGGCAGCCGAGGCGGGCGTGCACATCGCCGACGGTGCGATGGCTTCGATGAGCGGGCAGACCAGCCAGCCCAATCTGAACTCGGTGGTGGCTGCGCTGGCGCACACCAAGCGCGATACGGGCGTCGATCTGGACGCGCTGAACCAGTGCGCCGATTACTGGGAGGTGGTGCGCGAATATTATCTTCCGTTCGACACCAGTCCCAAGGCCGGCACGGCCGAGGTGTATCTGCACGAGATGCCCGGCGGCCAATATACCAACCTGAAAGAGCAGGCCGAATCGATGGGCCTGGGGCCGCGCTGGCATGAGATTGCGCGCACCTATGCGGAGGTCAACATGGCCTTCGGCGACATCGTTAAAGTCACGCCGTCCAGCAAAGTGGTGGGCGACATGGCAATCTTTCTGGTGAACCACGACATGACGATCGCGCAGTTCAGCCGCCTGACACCGGACCACAATCTGACGCTTCCGGAATCGGTGATCGATATGTTCATGGGATCGCTGGGCGAGCCGGAAGGCGGATGGCCGAAGCAGCTGCAGAAGATCATTCTGCGCGGAGCCAAACCGCGACATGGACGCCCGGGTGCGAACCTTCCGAAGGTGGACCTCGGCGAGACCGCGGTCGAACTCGAAAAGAAGATCGGCCGCGAGCCCACGCGCGACGAGGTGCTCAGCTACCTCATGTATCCGGATGTCTTCGTCAAGTTTGCGCACAATCAAAAGAACTGGGGCGATGTCTCCGTGCTTCCGACGCCGCAGTTCTATTACGGCATGGAGCGCGCCTCGGAAGTGAGCGTGGAGCTGGAGCCGGGAAAATCGCTGATCATTAAGTTCCTCACCACGGGCGAGCCGCACCCCGACGGGACGCGCACCTTGTTCTTCGAACTCAACGGCCAGCCTCGCGAGATCGTCATCCGCGACCGCAAGCTGGATGCCAAGGCGCCGACGCGTCCCAAGGCCGACCCGGCGCGCCCCGGCGAGATCGGTGCGCCGATCCCCGGAGTCGTCTCCTCGGTGGCCGTGGAGCTGAACCAGAAGATTGAAAAAGGCGACCGCCTGCTGGTGATGGAGGCGATGAAGATGCAGAGCACCGTTTATTCGCCCGTGGGTGGAACGATCAAGCAGATGCTGGTGAAGACCGGGCAGCATGTCGAGTCCAAAGACCTGCTGCTCGTCATTGAGTAGCCAAACTCACGGACGCTCCGGCCAGGCGTGGCGCGGGTAGCGGCGCATCAATTCGCGCCGCACCTGGGGATAGAGCCGCTCCCAGAACCCAGCGAGGTCCGTCGTGGTTTGCACCGCCCGCTGATTCGGGGCGAGCAGGTGGACCACCACCGGCGTACGCTCGGGACCAATCCGCGGCGTCTCGCGCATGCCGAAAAAGTCCTGCAGGCGGGATGCGATCCAAGGCGGCTTGCCGGGCTCGTAATGAACCTTGGTCTGGCGGCCGTTCGACAGCTTTATGCGCGCGGGTGCGATTTCATTGAGCCGCCGCGCATCGATCTTCTGTTCGAGCAGTGCAACCAGGTTCGTCGCCGCGGATTTCAAATCGGCAAAGCTGCGGAGTCCGTAACACATCTCGCGTAGCACGAGCGAAACATCGGGCGGCTCGGAGCCGGCAAATTCGATGCGGCCCATGAGTTCAGCCAGAGCGTCGGGATCGACAAAGCGCTCGATTCCGGCCTCGATTGCCTTCTGCGCCAGCATTTCGGCTGCGGCCTCCGCATCCGGCAGCGCGCCGCGCGATTCCTGAATCACCAGCGCGTCGTAGAGCAAGGCGCTCACCGCGTCCACCCGCTCGGCCGGGCGGTTCCACACCACGCTGGCCTGCTCTCGCACGCGCTCCGGAAACAGATCGATCAGCCACTCTGGCTCGATGCGGGCCGTCATGCGAATCAGCGGCAGCGGCTTGTCTTTGCGGTCCTCGGCATCCACTGCCACCATGAACTCATAGCGCGGCGGCTCGCCCGCCACCTCTGCCGAGGTGCCCGCCGAGAGCAGCACCTGGTTGCCGGCCCGCCGCCGCGCGACACGGTCCGGAAAGCCGGCGAGCACCGACATCAGCAGCGCGTCATCATGGTGAAGCTTCTGCTTGGGAGGACGGGCGATTCTGCGCAGCTGCTCGACGTGCTGCTGCAGGCGATAGTCCCGGGTCAACTCCATCGCCGCCAGCAGATCGTTTTTGTCCAACTGCACGCCTGAGCCCAGCAGCGCTGCGGCCACGCAGCCGTCCTCACCCACGCCGCGCTCGGTGGCCTCTACCAGAATCCGCGACAGGCGGGGCGGCAGCGGATAGCGCGCCAGGCGCTGCACCATCTCGCAGGCAGGGTCTCGGGTGACGCCTAAACGTTCGAGCAGCGACTCGGCCTGCTCTACTGCGGCAGTTGGCGGAGCATCCAGCCAGTCCACGTCATGCACGTTTGCAATCCGCATGGCTCGCAGATCGAGGCAAAGCTGCGATAGATCGCTGCGCAGGATCTCGGGCGCGTCCTGCTCGGGGCGGCGCAGGTAATCCTCCTGCGAGTAGAGACGCAGCACGCGGCCTGGCGCCGTGCGCCCCGCGCGCCCGGCTCTCTGCTTGGCCGCAGCTTTGCTCACGCGGCCTACGTGCAGCGTGGGCAATCCGCTCCACGGAGAGTACGACGCAACCCGCGCCAGCCCGCTGTCGATGACCGCAGTGACTCCCTCCACGGTCACCGAGCTCTCGGCGACGTTGGTGGCAAGGATGAGCTTTTGCTGCGTTGCCGGCGAGAGCGCGCGATCCTGTTCCTTCGGCGGGAGGCTGCCGTGCAGCGGCAGCACCAGCAGATTGGCCCGGCGCGCTACGGCTTCACACTCGCGCATCGCGCGGCGGATCTCCGCCGCTCCTGGCAGGAATGCCAGCACGTCGCCGGAGTGCCGCTCGTCGATCAGCAGCTCCATGGCTTCCCTTACCTGGACTTCGAGTGGCTTGGAGGAGTACGGCAGATGCTGAATCGAAAGTTCGAAGAGTCTTCCCATGGAGCGCACGATAGGGCAGTTGCGATGGAGGTATTGCGCTACGGGATCGGCATCGAGGGTTGCCGACATGACAACGATGCGCAGCTCCGGGCGCGTTTGCTGCAGGCGCTTCAGCAATGCCAGCGCGAGATCGCTTTCCAGATGGCGCTCATGGAACTCATCGAGCACCACGGCGTCCACGCCTTTTAAGAATGGATCGGAGAGCATGCGCCGGGTCAGGATGCCCTCGGTGACAAAGCGCAGGCGCGTGCGCGGGCCCACTGCTTCCTCAAAGCGCACCTGGTAGCCGACCGTCTCGCCGGGCTCTTCGCCTAGCTGCCAGGCCACTCGCCGCGCGGCCAGACGTGCGGCGATGCGGCGCGGCTCCAGCACCACGACTTCGCCCTTCGCAAGTTCCAGCAGCGCCGGAGGCACGCGGGTGGTCTTGCCTGCGCCCGGAGGAGCTTCGATCACGAGGCTGGGATGCCGGCGTAGGGAATCGATAATCTCCGGCAGGATGGCATCGACCGGAAGAGCAGGTCTGCGGTTCAGCACGTTTGATCGAAGCACGGATTTTTAACCGGCGTCAATGGCGCACGATCAGGCCCGCCCCGCGAACTCCCGCGTTTCGGTGGACACTTTGACCTTTTCGCCGGTTTTGATGAAGAGCGGAACGCGGATTTCGATGCCGGTCTCCAGGGTGGCGGGCTTGGTGACGTTGCCACCGGAGGAATCGCCGCGAGCACCGGGTTCGGTGTAGGTGACTTCCAACTCGACATGCGTCGGCAACTGCAGTCCGATGGGATTGCCGTTGTACTTATGCAACTCGATGATGGCGCCCTCCACCAGAAAGTCCAAGGCATCCCCAACCATTTCACTGGAGAGGGTCAGCGTTTCGAAGCTCTCCTGGTCGAGAAAATGGGAGCCGTCTCCGTCACTGTAGAGGAACGATGCCTGCACCATCTGCAGGTCGGGCTCCTTGAACTTGTCGCTGGCCTTGAATGTCCTATCAAAAACGGCGCGGGTAAGCAGGTTGCGCATCTTGAGGCGGACCAGCGTCTGTCCGCCACGCGCGGTGGGGGTGTTCACCTCTGCATCCAGGCAATGGAAGGGAGTGCCGTCGAACTCGATAAACATCTTGCGCTTGACGTCGATGGCGTCGATCAATGCGGCCATAATTTGCTAAAAACCTCAAAATTCAAAGCTAGGCTCGGAAGCGGGCATTCCACCGGAGTCGAATCCGGCTTCCCTCTTTGGCCAATGGTGTCTCTTTTAGAATAACAGGTAGGCGCGGCCGCATCTGGCCCGCAAAGGCCGCGTGCCAGCGATGGCCCGGCTATGCCGCGGGCGGCATTACGGCCGGTTCTTCGCGGCGGCGGCAGGCGGCATTCAATCGGCTGGCAAGTTCCCGGCCAAGCCGCAAAACATTGGGTTCCAGCAGGAGATTTTGCTGATGACCGGGAACTTCGCAAACCTCCACCGCGCCGTGGAGAACGCGCTTCCAACCCAGGTATTCATCCACCAGTTGTCCGGATAGCTGTTTGCCGGCACGAAATAGCAGGACATCGCCCTCATATGGACGTGGTACATAATTCTCCAGGGCTTTTCCGTTTTGCATCGCCACTGCCTCAAGAATGTAGGCGGTGGACAAAGTTGAGCGGTGCGACGGATGACGGCCAGTCATCTTGTCGAAGGCAATCGCAGCCCTGGCACAGGCCCGGCTCCAGAAGTAACAGCACCTCTCCAAAATGTAAGCCTGCCCTCGGTTGGCAAGATTCTCCGCCTCCAGATCGAGCCGCTTGATGGCGCGATTCCAGCAACGCTGGAATAACGTAGTCCTTGAATGGAAACCCAGGGCGTCCGGATGTGTGGACTGAATCATTACCAGCAGCGCGACTTCCTGTCCCGCATCGGTGAGTTGTTGAGCCGCTTCCAGGGCCAGGATTCCGCCCATGCAGAATCCCCCTAAAAAATAGGGTCCCTTGGGTTGAAGACTTCTCAGTTCGGAGATGTAAGCCGCGGCCATCTCTTGCAACGTCAGGTTCGTGACGATATTGCCGTCGAGACCTCTGGACTGCAGGGCATAGACCGGCTGATCGGGCTCCAGGCAGTTGACCAGCGGATGGTACTCCAGAACATTGCCGCCATGAGAATGCATAAGGAACAGAGGCGCTCTGGACCCTCCCGGCCGCAGCGGGACCAGCGAGGACCAGGACGGCGCCCACTGCTGTTTCCGAAGTACCGCTGCCAGCTCTGCGATGGTGGGCGCGCGCAATAACGTGGCCAACGGCAGACGTGTCTTGCAAAGCCTGTCAATCTCAACCACGACGCGCACGGCAAGCAGAGAATGACCGCCCAGGTCGAAGAAATTATCGTGGACCCCCACCCGTTCCAATTGCAAAACCCTTGCCCAGATGCCGGCCAACAACTGCTCGATCGAATCGCGGGGAGCGGCGAACTCGTCTCTGCCTGTAAGGCGCTCCACCGGAGCGGGCAGCGATTTTCGGTCGATCTTCCCGTTGGCCGTCAGCGGCAGCTTTTCCATGGCGACGAAAAACCGCGGGACCATATAGGCTGGGAGGAATTTCTCCAGGTGCGCACGCAGGTCGGCGACCGCCGGCGTAGCGCTTATCCGCGCCTCGAAATACGCCACCAGCTGCTTGTCGCCCGGCTCGGTCTGGCGGGCGATCACCGCACATTGCCGGATCGCGGGGTGAGAGCCAAGGACCGCTTCGACCTCTCCGCATTCGATGCGGAAGCCGCGAATTTTCACCTGGTGATCGACGCGTCCAAGGCATTCCAAGGTGCCATCGGCACGCCACCGCGCCAAGTCACCGGTTCGATACAGGCGCGCGTGGGGCGTGAATGGGTTCGGGATGAACCGCTCTTTGGTCAGCTCTCCACGGCGCAGATAGCCGCGTGCCAAACCGGCGCCACCGATATAAAGTTCCCCAACGGCACCGGCTGGGACCGGGCTGCGATTGGCGTCGAGTACCAAGACCTGGGTGTTGGCGATCGGCCGGCCAATCGGCACCGGGCCATCATCCGTAGCGACTTTATGGATGGTGGAATAGATCGTGGTCTCTGTCGGACCATACCCGTTCCACAGCTCTGCGCACCGGCGGCGGAGCTGCCGCGCTAAGTCGGGCGCAAGGGCTTCGCCGCAGCAGAACACCTTGAGGTTTGCCGAGCCGCTCCAGCCGGCATCGATCAGTGCCCGCCATGTGGGAGGCGTGGCCTGCATCACCGTACAACCGGTATCCCTCATCCGTTCCATGAGCCTTACCGGATCAATGGCATCGTCGCGGCTTGCGATGGCGATCGTTCCGCCGCTGATCAGGGGCAGGTAAAGCTCCAACCCGGCGATGTCGAACGACAGAGTGGTGACTGCCAGGAGCGTATCGGTTGCGGTAAAGCCCGGCTCACGCTGCATGGAAAGCAGAAAATTGGTCAGCGCGGAGTGCGGGATCTCTACGCCCTTTGGCCTACCGGTGGAACCGGAGGTGTAGAGCACGTAGGCGAGGCGATCCCGATTCGAACCAGGCAGCTCCGGCGGTTCGCCCTCGTGCTCGGCATTGGTTGGCCAATCGGAGTCGAGTTGGATCACCAGCGGAGGCCGGACCGGCAGCATCTGTTCCAGTCCCTTGTGGGTGAGGAGCACACGGATCTGGCTGTCCTCCACCATGTAGGCAAGGCGCTCCGGCGGGAAAGACGGATCGAGCGGCACGTATGCGCCCCCTGCCTTCAGAATCCCCAGCAGGGCCACCACCATCTCTGCCGAACGTTCGACCATCAGGCCGACGAGCACCTCAGGTCCAACTCCGCACTGGCGAAGATGGTGGGCCAGGTGGGCGGCGCGGCGGTTCAGCTCCGCATAGCTCAGCTGTTGATCTGCAAACGCGAGGGCAATTGCGTCAGGACAACGGGCCGCCTGCTGTTCAAACAACTGGTGCACACAGGCAGAGGGAAACTCTACGCGCGTGTCGTTCCATTGCTGCAGAATCTGGTTTTGCTCTGCTTCGGTCAACAGCGGCAGGTTTGAAAGTTGCTGGTCCGGATTGCGAACGATGCCTTCCAGCAACACCCGGAAGTGAGCCAGCATCCGCGCCATGGTTGCGGGATCGAACAGATCGGTGCTGTATTCGAAGACCACCCGCAGTCCGTCGGGCAGCTCCCAGGCGAAAAAGGTCAGATCCACCATGGACGACCGGATTTCGAATTCAAATGGCGTGATTTTCAAATCGGCGAGTTCCAACTCCGACCGGGGCGCGTTCTGGAAGGCAAACATGACCTGGAACAGGGGCGTAAAGGCCAGGCTGCGGTCGGGCCGCAGGGCCTCCACCAGCACCTCGAAGGGCATATCCTGGTGCGCCAGACCGTCGAAGACAAGCTGCCGCATCTGCCTCATGAGCTGGCGAAATGGGAGCTCAGCGGAAAGGCGGGGCCGAAGAACAATGGTGTTGAGGAACAGGCCGATCAGGTCCGTCGTCTGCGGCGTTCGTCCTGCCACCGGAACGCCCACCGGCAGGTCGTCCTGGCCGGTGAAGCGGAAGAGCAGAGTCTGAAATGCCGCCAGCAAGGTCATGAAGAGCGTGACGCCTTCGCGGCGGGAGAGCGAATTCAACGCGTCTTTCAGATGTTTCGGAAGAAAGATCGATTGCCGCGCGCCGCGATAGCTCTGTTCGGCGGGACGAGGCCGGTCCGCCGGCCACTCAACCACCGGGGGCGCGCCCTCCAGTTGAGCCTTCCAATAGGAAAGGTGCGGTTGCAACACCCCGCCCTGCAGCGTGTCCCGCTGCCACACCGCGTAATCCCCGTACTGTAAAGGCAACTCCGGCAACGGAGAAGTCAGCCCGGACGAGTACGCGTTGTAGAGTATGCCGAGCTCGCGGAGGAAGATGCTCATGGACCATCCTCCCTCGGAGATGATGTGGTGCATCACCAGCAACAGGATGTGCTCCTCCGCGCCCAGTACGAAAAGCGTGGATCGAAGCAGAGGTCCGCGCTGCAGATCGAAGGGAAGGTTCGCCTGCTCTGCGACTTCAGCGGCGGCCACGCGCTCACGCTCCGGCTCAGGCAGGCGGCTGAGATCCGAAATATCCAGTCGCGTTGGCACAGTGGGGGCGACGATCTGCATCGGCTGGCCATTTACCAGGGCGAAGGTGGTTCGCAGCGATTCGTGGCGGCGGACGATTTCGCCGATCGCCCTCTCCAGGCATTCCACCTGGAGCGGTCCCATAAGCCGCATGGCCTCCGGAACGTTGTAGGCGGAATTGCCCGGCTCCAACTGATTCAGGAACCACAGGCGCTGCTCGCCGAACGATAAGGGGAAGACGAGCGGCTCCGCCGCTGCGATGCGACCTTTGCCATCGACCGCCTCAAGCGATTCGAGCATTGGTCACCGCTCCATTTCCAGGTTGTGGAACTCGGCCGCGAATCGGGGCCGGCGTAATGCTAGGAGCAGGGCCCGCTTCCGGTTGGAAAAGTCTTGTCTCCAGCTCCGCAGCCAGTCCGCCGATGGTAGGAAAGTCAAACAATGCCTGGAGCGGGAGGTCCACGGAAAACTCGCGCCGGATGGCAAAGGTGATTTGTACTGCGGTGAGCGAATGGCCGCCCGAGTCCAGAAAATTGTCGTTCACTCCCACCCGTTCGACCGCCAGCGCCTCCGCCCAGATGGCAGCGAGCTTCTCCTCCAGAATATTGCGCGGAGCCTCATAAACAATGGTCTCAAAGGCTTCCGGCCGCGGCAGCTGGCGGCGATCGATCTTGCCGTTGGGAGTCAGAGGGAAGGCCGCCAGGAAGACAAACGCGGAGGGAATCATGTGGGACGGCAGTTTCGCTTCTAGAAAGGCGCGCAGTTCGCGCACGGATGGAATCTGGGCCTCATCGGGCTTGACGTAAGCTGCCAGGCTCGGCACTCCGTCGGCGGTGCCATCCGTGGCGCTTACCACGGCCTGCCGGACTCCCGGGTGCAATTCCAGGGCTGCTTCAATTTCACCCGGCTCGATGCGGTGTCCCAGGATTTTTATCTGCTGGTCCACGCGGCCGAGAAACTCCAGATAGCCTTCAGGCGAGTGACGCACCACATCGCCGGTGCGGTAGAGGCGCGAAGCTGGCTCGACGCGGAAAGGCGGGACGTTGGAGTCCAGCGCGTTGGAGTCCAGCACATTGGAGTCCAGCACAATGAACCGCTCCGCCGTGAGTTCAGGCCGGTTGAGATATCCGCGGACGACTCCGTCGCCTCCGATGTAGAGTTCGCCTGCTTCGCCCGGCGCAACCGGCTCGCGGTTTTCGTCGAGAACGTGGACCGATGTATTGGCGATGGGAGAGCCGATGAAAATAGCGCTCTCGTCTTTCCGCAGGCGGTGCACGGTCGACCAGATGGTGGTTTCGGTCGGCCCGTACATGTTGAAGATTTCGCCTGCGACAAGCTGGTGAAGATTTTGTGCCAGGGAGCCAGGCAACGCTTCGCCGCCCACCATAAGCTTGCCCACCGACGCCAGGGCCTCAGGTCCGCCGGGAGTCATCAGCAACATTCTCACCTGGGAGGGCGTGCATTGCAGGTGGGTCACGCGGTGTCGCATGATCTGGGCCGGGATGGAGTAATCGGAATTTTCGCTTGGCGGGCGGTTGGCGTTCTCCATCAACCGCCGCAGGTTCTGCAGGCTGGCCAGCACCCGGTCGCTCTCGATGCCGAAGTCGATCAGGCATCCCACTTCATCGACGCCGATCTGCTTGAGCCGGTCTATCAGCTGAGCGCAGCTCTCCGCGGTTCCGAAAAGGCCGCTGCGCTCAAAGTAGCGATCGAAGGCATGATCAATGAGGGCTTCGAGATCGGCCGCCGTCAGGTTTCCCCCGGTGAACTCCGCGCCCAGACCTTTGACGACCTGACGCATCAGATCCACCGAGGTTTTCAGGTACTGGCAAAAAGGCTGGCGCACCCGCTCGGCAACTTGCTGCGGAGTGTCCCCGACATAGGTGTGCAGCATCAGCGTCACATGCGCCGGTTGCGTGCCGGAATAGGCCTGGCGGTAGATTGCGATCTTGGCTTCGAGTTCCTCGACGCTCTGCCCCAGCAAATGGGTGAGCAGATTGGCGCCCGCTTCCCCGGCCATGCGGAAGGTCTCCGGATCTCCGGAGGCCGTCACCCAGAACGGCAGCTCGGGCTGCACCGGACGCGGGTGGATGGAGACGCCGACCTCGCCGCCACTCCCACGCTGACGCTGAATGGTCTCCCCACGCCACAGCGCGCGGACGGTTTCGATCTCGCGGAACATGACTTTCTTGCGCTCGGCATAATTGTGCGGAGCGAAGACGAAGTCCTTGTCGTGCCAGCCGGACGCGAACGAAATGCCCACGCGTCCGTGCGAGAGGTTATCCACCACCGACCACTCTTCGGCCACCCGCAGCGTATCATGCAGCGGCAAGACCACGCTGCCGGCCCGAATCTGCACCTGGTTGGTAAGCATGGCGAGCGCGGCGCTGGTGACCGAGGGGTTGGGAAACATTCCACCGAAGGCGTGAAAGTGCCGCTCCGGACTCCATACGGCGGTAAAGCCGTTTTGATCTGCGAACCGGGCCCCTTCCATCAGCAGTTTGTACTTGTCTCCACCCACGCCCTCGTCTCCGCCGAAATAGAACAGGCTGAACTCGAGCGGCTTGCTGGGCGCCAGGCGGAGGGCATGAACCTCCTCGGTACTCTTCGGCTCCTCCTGAAGTACCACCTGGAATCCCCGGGTGAGGGTCCAGAACAATTCCAGTACGGAGATATCAAACGAGATGCTGGTCACGGCCAGCCACACGCCCGGCTCCGGGCCAATCTTCTGGTCCATGCCGGCGAAAAAATTGACCACGTTGCGATGGCTCACCATCACGCCTTTGGGTTTTCCGGTAGAGCCCGAGGTGTAGATGACATAGGCCAGATTGTCCGGTCGCACATCGCTCGCCGGGCACTCCGGGCTGAGCGCGGCAAGGGTGTCCCGCTCTGCATCCAGTGCAACCAGCTTTGCCGGGTGGCCAGCGAGCGTGCCAGCCAGCCTATGTTGGGTCAGGATCACCGGCACGCGCGCGTCTTCCAGCATGAACGCCAGCCGCTCGCGCGGGTAAGCAGGGTCCAATGGCAGGTAAGCGCCGCCGGCCTTCAGGACGCCAAGCATCCCCACCATCATCTCCAGCGAGCGCTGCATCGAGATACCGACCAGCGTTTCCGGCCCCACTCCAAGTTGCTGGAGGCGGTGCGCAACCTGGTTGGCGCGGACCGACAGTTCGCGGTAGGTCAGTTGGGAGTCCCGGAACACCACCGCGACATCGTCGGGCGTACGTGCCACCTGTTCCTCAAACAGCTGATGAATGCAGCTGCCGGCCGGGTAGTCAAGCCGAGTGTCGGTTGGCGGCACGGCTGCTTCTCTGGTGCTCATTCGCCCTCCTGCCGGGCTCTAATCCCGGCGCCGAACCAGAACATCTTCCACGAACAAACAGTCGATGCCGGTGCCCAGGAATGTCTCAATGGCTTCCCATGGCGTATTGACGATCGGTTGTCCCTTTACGTTGAAACTGGTGTTGAGAAGCATTTCTTTTCCCGTAGTCTTGCCGACCGCTTGCAGGAGGCAGTGAAAGGCCGCGCTGTCTTTTTCAGATACGGTCTGCACCCGGGCCGAGCCGTTGACGTGAGTAATCGCCGGCAACTGAGAGCGATAGGCCTGGCGCACGTCGACCGTGGTAATCATGTAGGGCAGATCGGTGTCGGGTTGAAGATCAAACCACAGGTGGACCTGCTCCAGTGAAACCGCCGGAGCGAAGGGCCGGAAGGCTTCGCGCTTCTTGACCATGGCGTTGACCCGGTCGCGCATCTCGGGGCGGCCCGGGTCGGCTAGAATGCTGCGGTTGCCCAGGGCACGGGGACCGAACTCCATCTTGCCGCGATACCAGGCCACCACCCGGCCATCGGCGATCAGCCGGGCAGCCTCGGCACACGTTCCTTGCAAGCTCTGGAAACGGATGGCTTCGATGCGATCGGCGAATTCCGCCAGCGCGGCATCGACCGCCTGCATGGAATAAGCGGGCCCGAAGAACGGAACAGGGAGACGCACATTGCGGCTTTCGCCGGCGCGGGAGGCGCGGTACAACGCAGCGCCCAGCGCGGTTCCATCGTCGCCGGAGGCCGGCTGGACGTAAATCTCATCGACGCATCCCGAGCGCTGCAGTCGGCCGTTGGCGGTGCAGTTGAGCGCGACTCCTCCCGCCAGGGCCAGGCGCCGCTGTCCGGTGCTGGCACTGAAGCTGGCAGCCAGATGCAGCACGACACGTTCCAGACATTCCTGCAGGGCGGCGGCTACGTCGCAATGGTCCTGCGTGATCTCTTCCTCGGGATGGCGCCGCTTGACCAGGTTCTGGTCCAGATACTCGCGGGTGGTGAGATAGTTCTCGCGCGCTTCCCTGCTGCGGTTCAATCCGAGGATGGGAATGCGGAGCGTGCCGTCCTTGCGCAGTTGCACCGCTTGCTCGAAAAACGCGCGGTGCCGCTGGGGATTTCCGTAGGGAGCCAGGCCCATGATCTTGTATTCGTCGGCATTGAAGTCCAAGCCCAGATGGAGCGTGACCAGGGAGTAGAGAATTCCGATCGAATCCGTGGCCGGCATCTCGCAGAGAGTTCGAAGCCCGTCTGGCCCGGCGTGATAAGCCGAGGCGCCCTGTACCTCGCCCATGGCATCGATCACCAGCACGAGGCATTCCTCCCACCCGGAGGTAAGGAAGGCGCTGGCCGCATGCGCCAGATGATGGCTGACGGCGTGGACCCGTTTCGCCGGGAATCCCGGCAGGTGGCGCTCCACCTGAGCCAGCAAAGCCTCTCTGGAAAAAACTTCGTTGTACAGCTTCTCCGTGGTCGGATCCAGAGAGTAGATCTGCTGGTAAGGAGCGTAGTCGAAGCCGTGAGCGATCTCGTCCACTTCGTCCATCGAGATTCCGGCTTCGGCCAGGCACCAGGAGATCGCAGCGATGGGGAAGTCGCCGGTATGCTTTTTGCGGCTGAACCGCTCTTCGGCGCAGGCCGCGACCAGTTGGCCGTCGATGACCAGAGCGGCGGCGGAGTCATGGCCCTGGGAGATCCGGTACTCGCGTTCCTCAAGACCGGGCCAGTGAGTTTTTTTGAACTGGATTGCATTTCCGAGTCCGCTGATGCCGAGTATCTTCATCTTGTATACAGCATCGCCAAGAGCTGGCTCACCCTCAGCAAATCCTCCGTCCACCCCAACGCGGCAATCGCGCAAGCCAGGGTTCTGCGATCGGCAACCGCGCTGGGTTTGGCTGTCACCACGGAGGCCGGCGAACACGACCGTACCTAAAAGCTTTGTTCTCTTTGTTCCCCGCCCACCATCACCGGCGAGAATGCATGTTAGTGAGTTGCTCGTACGCGGCTAGAGGTTGTACAACCGTCAACAATTGAGCTCCGATGGGCTCGCCGAAACGCAATGTTCAAGGCTTCGGCCGTCCCCTTGGCGAAAGAGGACGAAGGCAAAACAAACTGGCCAGCGATCATGTCTGACCGCTGGCCACTGACCATGAATGCTGCTGGCCGCTACTTGCTTGCCATCGCAACGTTCTTTACGGCAGGTAGTATCGGAACGAGGTTAAGACCATGTTGTCGATGCTCCGCGGCGCTCCACCCACACCGGACCAGGTGTTGCGCGTCACATAGGAGTACTGCCCGCCGAACTGAACCCTGCCCGCCGGTCCGTTATACAAGCGGTACCAGAAGCCAAATGTACCCTCGATCAGGGCACGCGTATCCCCTACGCAATTGGCGAGCGTGCCGGGAGTAAAGCCGGTTCCCGCGCCGGGAAGGGTTTCCGTGTAGCAACCGCTGTTCACAAAAAGGGGATTGCCGTAGCCAACTTCTTTGCCCGTGACAGGATCGGTTTCGGTTGCCGTGCGGCTGGCATATTCCACCCCGCCGTAGGTATAGAGATCGAGTTTCGAGCCATGCCACTCCAGCGTGCTCAGCCCCTGGTAGCCACGGATGAGCGCGAGGGTTCCGTTCGCATTCACCGTGACATCGGAAAGCGATCCGGCGCCGTAGCGGCCTATACCGCTGCCGCCGAAGCCATGCAGGCCGAAAACAATATGCTTGCGATAGAAGTTCCAACGGGCGTTGGCGCCCAGGCCGCCACCGTTTTTCGAGGAGTTATAGGCACCCAGCACGCTGGGACCTGCTGCGGTACTGCCGTCACAATGGGTGGTGGCGCCGACATCGCCGCAGGGAAATATACGGTCGGCGAAGCGGTCGTAAAGGCCGAAGATCTCATAGTGGCCGAAGCCTGGATCAAAGGCGACCTTGGCGATGATATCGGGCGATGGATTGAACGAGTAAGTTCCGCTGGGGTTGTAGCTTTTACCGTCGCCCGTCTCGCCGAGCAGGAAGTTATCGGCGTTGTTGTGCAGCGTGGCGGTAGCTTGCGGGTTCTCGATGGCGGCCGCAAGCCAGAGCTTATTGCCGAAGTTTTTAGTCACGCGAAGCCCATACTGCCGTGCGTAAGTGAAACCGACGTTGTAACTTGCGTCAATCGTTCTGGGCCGGGCGTCATTGGTTTTGCCGGCATCGTCGCTGGGACGGATTCCCCGCTGGTTTTCGGTGACCAGGCTCCACATCTGGCCGCCGAGGAAACTCCATCCGTTGTTGAAGCGGGCCTGTCCCCATGCCTGACGAAGGCGCAACGTGTAGCCGTCGGTCTGAGTCGAGGTGGAGGTGGTGCCGGCGGAGAGAAAGTCGCCGGATACATAGCCGGAGAGCTCCGCGCCCTTCAGGTGGCTTAAGAGGTAGACGGTAGGCCGCGACTGGCGGGCGGAACCGAAGAACTCCGACTCCTTGCTCTGCGACGAGCCGGGCAGGGGGAGCGAGTTGAATGGGGTGGAAACGTCAGCTCCCAAGGCTTTTGAGCGACGAACAGTTTCTGCCGCCACAAAGCCACCCGGGGTAATGCTGAGGCCCTTGAATCGAATCGTGAGAGGACCTTCCAACTCAGAAGTTGGCGTCTGTGCACCCTCCTGTGCGGCTGGCGCGGCGTTGCTGACGCTGGTGCTGAGTTCGGGCGCGCCCCCTTTGAGTTCAGCGACGCTCTGCTGTTGCTGACCGGCCTGGGTTGGCGACGCAGCCGCCTTGTTGGCCGCGTCGGTTTGCGTCTTCTGCACGATCTGCAGAAGCTGCTGTACCTGCTCGGTCAACTTCTGGATCTGCTGCTGCTGGGCAGCGACGGCATCCTTCAACGCTTGAACATCGGCAGCGGACGCCGTGGATGTTTGTGCAAAAAGCGCAGGCGCAAAAAGCAGCAGAACGGAAAGGATGATCCTCTTCATGTATATGCCTCACGTAGGGTGAGCGAGAGAGCCGGCCCCACACAGGGACGCCCTCGTCAGCGGCTATTCAGTTGAGATGGAGAAGGAAGTCGTCGCGAAAAAAGGCGCGGCTTAGCGACAACAACAACACAGGGCGGGTTGGAAGACCGTTGTCGACATCATGGTGATGCTTTTATAGCACAGTGACAAAGGAATTCACAATATCCAGGCGACGCGAGGGAGCAACCGAAAAAGAGACAAGGCTGAGGCGAGGCGCGAATCGCAGACAGGATTTGCACCTCGCCTCGGAATTACTGCCAGCTGCTGCCATCTAGCGGTGGCAGGGGATGCTTGCCACATCGCCACGAATCCTGTGAATTAGAACGGCATACGTGCGGTGATGATCAAGGCGTCCTTGTATTGGTGGTAGTGAGTCACCGCAATCTGCTCGCCAGCTCCCAGGGTTAGGCCGACGCGGTTGTGAAATTTGAATCTGCCGAGGACCAACCCCGGCGTCATGAATACCTGTTTCTTGCCATTGTGTTCGCCGCCATCGTAGAAGGTGGTGTTGGTTTCCACCTCAGGCCAGAAATAACGGCCTATATGGTATTGAGCAGTGACGTTCCAGGGCAGCGCATGACCGATGTTATTGTGTCCGGTGACGGGGCAACCGGCGCCAAACGTGCTTTCGAGATCGAACTTGCCCCAGCCCTTGCCGCCGGCCAGATACGGTGTGACAACGGCCGCAGGCTGGCCGTTTTTGTAGACGCCGGTCGGGATGCTTCCGCCAACAAAGAAAGTCAGGATGTAGTTGCCATGCTGTTCATTGGCGGAAAGAATGCGAAATTTTCCCAGGAAACTAACATCTCCCAACCCGTCGTGTAGCGCCGGATTGTTATGAAGAATGTCCGGGGGAGCATTGAACAGCAACTCAATGCGGCGCTGCGGAATAATCTCTAATCCCTTGCCGTTGTCGACGTTCCAAAGGGGATCGCCACCGCCGCCCGGTCCGGTCGCTTGCACTTCGCGTACTGCGTCGAAGCGAAGCTCCTGCTCCAAGCGGGGAGTTACAGTCGCCACCGGCGTTGCCCAGTGCGGCTGGTCGGCCTGGGTTGCGGATACCATGTTGAGCCAATCGGAAACAAAACCGTCCTGCGCAAACGTCAACGTCGATGAGAAACAGAAGACCGCCACTGCAAGGATCCACCCAGTTCTACGCATTTCTCCTCCGGGGAAGTGCTTAATCAACCAAATAAAGTGTACTTTATGTACGGTTAAATGATAAAAAAACACACGATTTAATGCTATTCAAAATATTTATCAAGGTTATGTGCCGGACATTGACCATTGCCTGCTGGAACGATACGATTTCGTCGCAATGCCCAGTGCCGAGAAATCCCGTCCTAAGGCCGAGCAGTTGCTGAGACTGCCGGACGCGGCCTCGCAGCTGGGAATCAGCCTCCCCACCATCAAGCAGTGGATTTACAAAAAGAAGCTCGGCAGCGTCACGACGACCGGGGGGCATCACCGCATTCCACAGAGTGAAGTGGACCGGCTGCTATTCAAGGTCCGACCCAAAACTGAAAAGGACAGCAAGCAGGTGGTGCGCGGCGTCAGCGGACGTAACCAGTTGGTAGGGCGGATCGAATCGGTTCGCATCAGCGGACTGCTGGCGGAGGTGGTGATTTCGATCGGCGGGCAGCAGATCATTTCGATCATCACCGCCCGCTCCGCCCGCGACATGCAACTGAAGCCGGGGCAAACGGCGGCTGCTCTCATAAAATCCACCGAAGTGATGATTCTGCGCGTTTGATCAAGCCCGCGGCGCTCCCGGCGACAAATTGATTCTGAATGGAGGCTTGTCGCAGGTTGTGTAGTTGAAGCGGCGTTTGGTTTTTGAGGGCAGAAGGATTATAATCCCTGTTAAGAATAATGAATTGTGAGACCGCAGGCCGTCGCGTCGCGTACGCAACCCTGATCCCGTTGTTGCTGATCGTCGTGGGGATCTTTGTGTGGGGGGTGCGGTATAAACTTTCGCTGTACGACTCGCCGGTCAGTCCGTCCCGGTCTGTCGCAGAAGCCAAGCTGCTTTCTCCCAATGAGCGCCCGGGCTCGATTCAAACCTCTACGCAGATCCGCCCTCAATTCATTCCATCCTCGCCGCTCTACTCCGGAATATTCCTGATCGCAGTTCTATGCTCAGGTACCGTGCCGGTAAGGATAAGTCGAGCGAAAGCGTCCACTTCTCAGGGTTCGCAATCTACCGACGGTCACACCACGAGTTTCTTTTTCTTTCGTCCCCCTCCGGCTCTCCTCATCGCTTAGTCAGCTTTCCGTCGAATACACAGAAATTCCTAACACCCTTGTATTAGCGCATTTGCTCGCCGGTTCAAGGGAGATACTCCGCACTATTCCCGTAGCTGCTGATATTCAGAGGTGATTGAAACATGTACAAACGATCTTTTGTGATCGTTGCTGGAGCGGCGTCTATACTCGCTCTGTCCGGCCTGCTTCTTGGAATCCGGCAGAAGCCGACGGCTTCCGCTCCCATACCAACCGCATTGGTTGTGCCCGCCACGCGCGGCAATCTGGCCAGCACGTTGACCGTGGCTGGGCAGTTTCAGCCTTATCAGGAGGTTGAACTCCACGCGAAGGTTTCCGGCTACATCCGCCGGATCTACGTGGATATCGGCGACCATGTTCATAACGGCGAGGTTATTGCGACGCTCGAAGTGCCCGAACTAAATGCGCAGGTTGCAGCGTCCCACGCTACTATCCGGCATAGCCAATCTGAAATTGAGAGAGCCCAGAGTGAGGTTTCGCTCGCCGAAGCGAATTATGGCGCTACCCATGCTGCGTACACGCGCCTGGCGGCGGTGGACAAAGAACGCCCGGGCCTGATTGCCGAGCAGGAACTGGATGATTCTTTGGCAAAGGATTTGGATGCGGCGGCGAAAATCAATGTTGCAAAGTCTGCCCTGGATGCCGCAAAAGAGCAGCTTGGCGTTTCGCATGCCGACAGTGAGCGAGTGACGGCGATGCAAGGCTATTCGGTGGTGACGGCTCCGTTTGACGGAGTGGTCACGATGCGATATGCCGATGTGGGTTCATTGATTCAGTCCGGCACATCGTCCAACACGCAATCGATGCCTGTGGTGAAGGTTGCGCAAAATGATCTGTTGCGTTTGCGCATGCCGGTCCCAGAGCAGGATGTTCCCTATATTCAAGTGGGTGGAGAAGCACAGGTCAAAGTTCAAGCCACAGGCAAGACGTTCACGGGAAAGATTGTGCGTTTTACCCGTGAGCTGGATGCCTCGACCCGGACCATGCTCGCCGAAATCGATGTGCCGAACACCGACCAGGCCTTAAGCGCGGGAATGTTCGCGGAAACCACGATTGTTCTTCAGCAACAGAATAACGTGCTGCTGGTTCCAGAATCCGCGGTGGTGAAAGATGAAGGACAGCGATATGTTTTGACCGTAGATGGCAGTAACAAGGTCGGCAAAGCTCCGGTGACGCTTGGCATTGAAGGCGCCAATCGCATTGCCATTGTCAGTGGATTGACCGACAGCCAGTCCGTCATCGTCTCCGGACAGACGAACTACCAGATCGGAGAACAGGTACAGCCGAAGCCGGCAACGATCTCTCTGGCCGCGGCGCAGGAGGACAACCAGTAATGTCCTCGTTTGCGATCAAGTATCCATTTTTCATTTTAATGATGTGTTTGGCCATCATCGTGGTGGGCGTGACCACGGTTGCGCGCATGCCTGTCGATCTGTTTCCCGAGGTCAACATGCCGGTGGTCGTCGTGGCCACGTTCTATGCCGGCATGCCGCCACAGCAGATTGAATCGGATATCACCGACAGTTACGAGCGTTTCTTTACGCTGGGCAGTGGAATCGATCATATCGAGTCACGTTCTCTTACCGGAGTCAGCCTGATCAAGATTTATTTCCAGCCGGGAACCGATGGCAACGCTGCAGTCAGCAGCATATCCAACCTTGCCATGGCAAATCTGCGGAGACTGCCACCGGGAACCCTGCCACCTGTTGTGCTGAAGTTTGATGCGGCAAACCTGCCGGTTTGCCTGATTACGCTCAAGGGCCAGGGCCTGAACGAGACGCAGTTGAAAGACCTTGCCCAGTTCAGTGTTCGTAACCAAGTTGCGAATGTGCCGGGAGCTTCTGTTCCGCAACCGTACGGCGGACGCTATCGCCAGATTCAGGTGTACGTTGATCCGCTCAAACTGGAAGCCCACCAGATGAGCGTGACGGACGTGGTGAATTCCCTGAACCAGTCCAACCTGATTCTTCCGGCCGGCGATGTGCGAATTGGCACCAAGGATTACAACATCTACGCCAACAGCCAGGTTCCGGTGGTGGACGAGATCAATGATCTTCCCCTGAAGACCGTGGGCAATGCGTCCGTCATGGTGGCCGATATCGGCCAGGCGAAAGACGCCGGACAACTGCAAACCAACATCGTCCGCGTCGATGGACAGCACTCGGTTTATATTCCTGTCCTGAAACAAGGCGGCAATTCGAACACGATCACCATCGTGAATGGAATAAGGAAAGCGGTTGCCGGCCTGCTTGATGTTCCGAAGGTTTTAAAGACAGACGTCGTCTTCGATCAATCCAGCTTCGTCAAGCTAGCGGTCAAGAATGTGCTCAACGAAGGCACCATCGGACTGTGCCTGACCGCACTGATGATTCTGCTTTTTCTGGGCAACGTACGGGCCACGATTGCGGTTCTTCTGTCGATTCCCATCTCGTGTCTGGCAACATTTTTGGGACTGAATCTCGGCGGCAGTTCGATCAATACGATGGCGCTTGGCGGGCTTGCGCTGGCGCTGTCCCGGCTGATCGATAACTCCGTGGTTGTGCTGGAAAATATCTTCCGTCATATGGAGATGGGCGAGCCGCCCGAGGTGGCTGCAGAACGCGGCGGCAAAGAGGTACAACTGGCCGTGCTGGCTGCGACTTTCAGTACGTGCATCGTGTTCTTCCCGGTAGTGCTACTTTTCGGAGTGAGCAAGTATCTGTTCACCGGGTTGGCCCTTGCGGTTGTGCTGGCGCTGTTTGCTTCCTATCTGGTGGCGATGACCGTAGTGCCGCTATTTTGCGCCAAGTTCATCCGGCTTGGCCCGGAGCATCAGCATCAAGTTCCGCCCGAAGGCCCGGTGGAGATTGAAGAAGACCTGGAGTCCGGCGAGATCCTGCCCAGCCATGTGCGGATTTTCCGGAATATCGTCGGGCGGTTCAACGCGGGCTTTCATCTTCTGCAAAGCAAGTATGACGAGGCGATTGGAAAGTGCCTGGCCCGTCCGGTGACTGTGGTCGTGGTCTTCAGCGTGTTTGTGGTTGGTAGCTTCGCCCTCTATCCATTGCTTGGCAAATCATTCTTTCCGCGCACCGATCCAGGACAATTCGTGGTGGATGTGAAGGTGCCGGCAGGGACCCGGATTGAGGTCACCGACGAATATGTTGCGAAAATGGAGCAGGATATTCGCGGCATCGTTGCTCCCCAAGACCTGAATATGATCGTATCCAACATCGGGATCACTCCCGATCTCTCTGCGATCTATACCTCGAACTCGGCCATGAATACCGGGTTCATCCAGGTCAGCCTGAAGGAAGATCATAAGACGGGTAGCTATGCCTACATGCAAAAGGTTCGCGAGAAACTGGCGGCAGACTTCCCGGATGTCGCAACCTATCTTCAAGCAGGGGGGCTGGTTGATTCCGTAGTGAATCAGGGCAAGCCGGCTCCGATTGACATCCAGATTGGCGGCAACAACCTCAAGCAGGCCTATGCCATCGCCGAGGCAACGGCAGCCAAGGTGAAAAAACTCGACTCCGTTAATGACGTGCTGATTCCGCAGGATTTGGACTACCCCGGCCTGGAACTGAACATCAACCGCGAACATGCGGCGCTGCTCGGTATTTCGCCTCAGAACGTTGTGGACAACGTCATCACGGCCTTGACTTCGGATGGTATGGTTGCGCCCAGCTTTTGGGTCGATCCCAAGACCGGCAACAACTATATGCTGACCGTGCAATATCCGGAGACGCAGATCCAAACGCTGACCGACTTTAAGCAGATTCCGCTGCGCTCGGCAAACAATGCCAACACAACTCCGTTGGAATCGGTGGCCGATATTCGGACCATTAATACTCCAACGGAAGTCGATCACTACCAGCTTCGCCGTGAGTTTGACATATACGTGATGCCGAAGAAGGAAGATCTAAGCCGTGTTGATCGCCAAGTCGAATCGATTATCGGCCAGATTCAGAAACCCGACGGAGTCACGGTCAAAGTTCGCGGCGCTGTCCAGGACATGAATCATTCGTTTTCCAGCTTCGGCGTCGGACTGATTCTGGCGGTAATTCTGGTGTACCTGATTCTGATGGCGCAGTTTGCATCGTTCTCCGATCCGTTTGTCATCCTGCTGGCGATTCCTCCAGGCCTGTCCGGCGTGCTTATCTTCCTTCTGCTGACCGGTACGACACTCAACATTATGTCGCTGATGGGGGTGGTGATGATGACCGGCATCGCCGTATCCGACAGCATTTTGATTGTGGAATTTGTGGGAACGCTCAGGAAGTCCGGCATGGCGCTCAAACCCGCGTTGGCCGAAGCCTGCAAGGTGCGCCTGCGCCCCATCCTGATGACCACCCTGGCCACCATTCTTGGCCTGATTCCGATGGCACTGGCTCTGGAGCCGGGAAGCGAACAATATGCGCCACTGGCTCGCGCGATTCTAGGCGGGCTTACGGTCTCGGGGTTGGTCACCGTATTTCTGGTGCCGACCGCATATCTGCTGATCCATCGCAAGGAAGAAAGCGAGTTGGAGGAAGATGAAGCCGAAGAAGATTTAGTTGCGTCGGAGGTTTGACGATGACATCGAGTCCGCGGCTTTCGGCCTCTGGTTGCGCCATTATGCGGTGAACGAGAAACAGAACTCCCGGCAACCCCGGATTTTCTCTTGGCTCACGAATTGCTTCGCGTAGCCAAGGGAAAACCGAGATTCCCGGGAGGGATGGATGGAGCGTTTTTGCCGCGTCCTCTAGAAGGAGAAGATCGGGCCTCCTTCTTCGCGGAGGTCGTTCCACTCGCGGGATGGCGCTCCCCTATAGAGCGGTAGGGCCACTTCCGGGTTGAAGTGGGTAGTGTAGAGCGACTCCTCGTAGGAGAACATCACCCACTTGTTCAACTTATAGTTGAGACTGCCCACCGCCATGGTGCTCTTATGGCGATCGCCACTCGCTCCGAGTTTATCGATGTCGCGCTCCCTGGCCTCGTCGATGCCGTACATCGCATAGAGCGACCAGCCAGCGTTGCGGCCTGCCGGATCGGCATGGAAGATGCGTCCGAGAGGAAAGCCGATTTGGACAAATCCGCCCTGGGATCGAACCGGACGCTGCGGCGCCACTACTGCGGTGGTTCCTCTCATTCCGAAGGTAACCGAATTAAGATCCTCAGTGGTGCCAGTTGCAGTGCCTGTCAGACCCGCCGTATCGGTATAGAAGCTGTAGAGCTGGCCGGCGAAAAACCATCTCAGGTCAGCGCCACTGTAGAACTTGCCGATCAGGGTAAACCAGCGTGTCGGCAGTTGCCACTCTCCGTCCCATCCGTTCTGTTTGCTGCCGACATCCACGCCCCGGGGGAAGAATGCCTGGTAGGCAGCAGGCACTGAGCCTGAATCGACAATGGATTCACGCCTGCCGTCAAAGCCGCTGAAGATGATCTGAGCCGGCGCGACACCAGGGGCGTGGTCCAAGTGCCATTGGAAAACCAAGCGTGCCTGATACTCGGGACGGTTGGAGTCTGGCCCTTGTCGTTCGCCATACCCAAGCTGGTCCTCAAGACCTGCAATAAGTGTATTGTTGGGCGTGATGCCGGAGGCGGGCAGATTAAAGGAGAACTCCGGCTCGATCGTGAGCCCGCCAAACCTATGCGTATATCCGGCACGCATCTGCGGGTCGCGCTCATAGAGCGAGCCGAACGCAACGCCGAGATTGGTAGTTTCGAGCATATTGGGCAGAGTGGACGAGCCAAACAGCGTCCAATCCTGTCCGAAGAGCATGGAGAAAGTGTTGTTGTCGTTAAATTTATAATCCAGGCGCCCCCAAGCCAAGCGAAGAGCAGGGTTGCTCGAGCGCTGGGTGGATAGGTTGCGGTTATCGGCACGGCTGTAGTTGCCTTCGAAATCGGCCTCGATCTTGCCGGTAATCGTCCATTTCGGATTCTTGTCATACCACTCGAAGTTGGAGCCAAAGCGGGTGCTGCGGGCCTTGACACGAAACTCGGGATCTCCGTTGGGGCCAGTGTTGCCGGAGATATAGGGCAGCGGAGCATCGTCACCTTGGGGCGACGAGCTGTCTTCTATCATGGTCGCCTTGATAAACCCGTAGGGAGTAAGGCCCACACCGCCGGTTTTGAAGGCCGGCGTCATCTTGCCGCGCTCGAGGCCGCCCACTGGGAGGGCACGAACCGGCACCAGTGCAGAAATCACCTCCTGAACAGGTTCTCTCTCCACGAGAGACGGCGCTCCGGGTTCGGTCGGGTTCGGCGGACTTTGTGCGTTTATGCTGGCGTCAAGGAACACGGGCCGGTGTTCTATCGCCTGCGGTTGTGCCACCGGTACTACGGGGCTCGGTGCGTTAGGAACAGCAGAAGGGGCCTGCTGCGAGATAACTTGATCGTACTGTTCTTTGGTGATGACCTTTTTGCGTAGCAGGATATCTTCCAAGCGTTTTTGGGCCTCTTGTGCGGAAGTGGCCTGGTTGATCTTGGCTACATCCTCCGCGCTCAGAACGCCATTGGCCTGCAAGGCTTGAATGAGTGGGTTAGGTTGGTTAGAAGTGGGTGTCTCGCTCCCTTGCTGGGCTGCAGCCGGTAGAAGCGAAAGAGCGAGCAACACAAAACACAGACTCAGGTACTTGACCGCCTTGTGAATCATAGATTCCATCTCCCTGCGGTTGAACTCCGGATTGTGCAGCTTGCAAATATCTCTCCCTTATTGAAAATTGTCAAATGCATTGTTTTGCCGGGTAATCAGCGTAAGAAATAAAATCGACTGTCTCTCGAATAGAAGAAGATTCGGCGACAGTTCATTTGCACTTCGGCCGGATGCCGCCGCAGTTGCGGCACGGTCCGATAAGTCAGGTGACGGCGCAGGTGGAACAGCCGTTACGGATCGAGTTGCAGGATCAACCGGATCTCACGCCGGCTGAAATGGGCAACGGCTGCGTGTATGTGCGGCTCAGTAAATCGCAACTCTGGGTAGGGCTTGGGTGCACACCCTGGCAAAGTGAATTAAACTTGGTGACCGGAAATTTATTCCCTCAGCTAGCGTGCAGAGTTTCAATGGACGTACAGAACAATCTGACCGAGTTGCGACAGAAGCGCGGCCTTTCCGCTGCCAAGCTGGCGGCAGCGGTTGGCGTGAGCCGCCAGACCATCTATGCCATCGAGTCCGGCAAATACGTCCCCAACGCAGTGGTGGTTCTAAGGCTGGCCGACGTTCTTGGCGTGGCAGTGGAGGAGTTGTTCCGTCTGCAGAGCAGCCTGCCGCCGACGGCGCGCATGGAAGAGGTGGAACTGCTGTCCAAGGACTGGAGCGCACGCGCGGGACAGCCGGTGGCGTTGTGCCGGGTGAACGGCCGGCTGATCGGAGCGCCTCCCGAGCCGGGCACCTGGAGTCTGCCGGAAGCCGACGGTGTTCTAGTCAACTTAGAAGGCGGCGCGCAAGCGCCTTCCAAGGCAAGGGTGGAGGTATTGGGCGACAACCAGAAGTTCGACGATCGCGTGCTGATAGCGGGCTGCGATCCGGGTGCGTCGGTGCTGGTACGCCATCTGCGGCGACAGGGCGTAGAACTGGTGGTGAGCTACCAGAACAGTTCCCGATCGCTGGAGCTGCTGAAAAAGGGCCTCATCCATATTGCGGGCACCCATATCCTGTCCGGGCAAAGCGAAGAGTCGAACCTGCCCAGGATTCACAAGATGTTCGGCGAAGATGAGGTAGCCGTCTTCTCGTTTGCGCTGTGGGAAGAGGGAATCGCGGTGTCGCCGGGCAATCCCAAACAGATCCGCGGAATCGAGGATCTGGCGCGCCGCGAAGTTCGGATTTCCAACCGCGAGTTGGGCGCCGGAAGCCGCGTTCTGTTGGATTCGCTGCTGGCGCAGTCCGGCATCACTGGAGACCTGGTGAGCGGCTATGACAAGATTGCGCTCGGCCATTTGCCTTCGGCGCGCCAGGTGCGAATGGGCAGGGCGGACTGTTGCATGAACACCAGCGCCGCGGCCCGAGTCTTCGGGTTGGATCTGGTCCCGCTGGTCAGCAAGCGGTACGACCTGGTTCTCTACAAAAAGTATTTGCGATTGCCGCAGGTGCAGGCAGTACTGGACACGCTGGCGCGCGCGTCCTTCCGGCATGAGTTGGAGAGCCTGGGCGGCTACGACATGAAGCTGGCTGGCGACCGTTTATTGTGATTGTGCGGTGTGTCGCGCAAACAGGACATGGCAATCCAAAAGCACTTCTAACCATCTGCAATACAATGTCGCTCAAAGTTGACATACCTTATCGTATCGTCTCTAATTAACACGCCTTAGATCACAGCTAAGTAGGCTGCCACACGGCGTTTTTACTTGCAGAGTTCAATACAGCAATCAACACGTTTATTACGGCGAATCGAGCCGCAACACCCCCTCGGCTTTCATTGGACGGCCAGTACAGGGCGAGCTCGAACCGCTTTGGAAGGAAGATATGAGCCCAAAAATGAAGAAGTCCCTGCTCTGCGTTTTGCTGCTTACGTTCGCTGCGCTCTCCGCAGTCGCGCAGACCTCCACCGCTGCCCAGGGCTCCGGCGCTGCGCAAGCCACGACCACCGGCACAGGTCAAATTACGGGAATCGTAAAGGACCCCGACCAGGCGGTACTTGCCGGCGCCCACGTGACGGTCACGAATTCGACTACCAAGGTTGAGGCTGAAGCCGACAGCGATAGCCAGGGCGCGTATTCGTTCTCGTCTCTGCCGCCGGGCAACTATGTTGTCGAGGCCGACGTCAATGGCTTCCAGCACGTTGCGAGCAGCGAACTGAACGTGACCGCGGGCCAGAGCGTCAACGCCGATTTGGTTCTGGCTCCGGCCGGCAATAAACTGTCGGTCAACGTCACGGCAGACAGCCAGAACGCCTATCGCGTGGACAACGTGGCGCCGGGCGGACCGCTGGGCAAAACGCCGATCGTCAACCAGCCCTATGCGATATACGTGATTCCTCGTCAATTGATCGACGACACGCAGTCGAGGAACTTCGATGAAATCGCCAAGTACATGCCGCTGATGACGTTCCGCGAGCAGCAGGGGCCGGAGATTCTGCGCCCCGAGGCCCGCGGCATGCAGGGAACCAACATGCAGAACGACCGCAAGGACGGAATGGGATTTGCGGTCACCACGCCAACGGCACTGGAGGAATACGAGCAACTCGAAGTGTTCACCGGCCTGGGCGGCGAGCTCTATGGCCCAACCCAGCCCTCGGGCATCTTCAACTTTGTAACCAAGCGCCCCACCGAAGAGCGGTTCGGTGAAATCGAGCTGGACTCCGAGAGCGCCACCGTGGGCACGGCCCATCTGGATATGGGCGGGCGGCTCGGTCCGAACAACAAGATGTTTGGCTATCGCACGAACCTGTTGATCGCCGATGGCGACGGCTATGTTAACGACAGTCAGCTGCGCCGCCAGTTGGGCGCCATCGCGCTGGATGTGCGTCCCACCTCCCACACCACCATCGAGGGGAACTTCAGCTACTACAACCTCTACCAGTTTGGATACCCAGGTTGGTTTGTCTATTTGCCGACCACAACCGCACCTTCGGTACCTGGGTCGAAGAGCATTTTGATACCGCAGAATGCGCCCGATCCCACCCGTCAGGGTTATGGGCAGGGCTTTTCGGGCGTGGATATGAATAATCAGATCGGCGAGGTGCGGGTGAAGCAGGACTTCGGCCGCACCTGGCAGCTGAATGTCGGAGTGCTGCACCAGATTGCCAATCGCAATATCAGCGAGCTGGTCAACTGCTCCAACACCAGCCCGACGGACAACAAGGGAGACTACCAGATTCCTATCTCGAAAACATCTTCCAGAACACCTTGTCGCCGCGCTTCCAGGTTAAAAGCGATCTGGCCTATCTGACCGGCAACTTCCACACGTGGGGCCTCCGTCACGATGTGGTGATCGGCAGCACCGGCTACCGGTTTGCGACCTGGAATGCAATTCCCAGCGAACAACTTACGGTCACAACCCTTTGCATAAAACGCCTCTTTGCCCGGCAGCCCAGGACGCTTGCACTAGCGGGTCCCACTGCCAATCCAGTCTGTTCGGCCAGCATTGCTGATCCTCTGATTGACGTGGCGCCGTTGTCGGGCCTCCCCTCGTTCCGCAAGACCAACGATGCGAACGGCATCTACGTTAACAACATCATTCATCAGCAGGGATTCAGCCTGGGCGATACCATTACGCTGACTCCGCATTGGCGGTTGCGCGGCGCTGCCAGCCAGGATTGGACCTGGACCAACAACTACTCGCTCGGTCAACCCGGAACTCCGCCCACATCTACCTGCACGGCGACGAACTGTTCGGTGCTATCCAACGTCAAAGGCACCAACTTTGAATCCCACGGCATCAGTTCCTCCGGAAGCATCATCTACAAGCCCCGCGAGAACATGACTGTCTACGGAACCTTTGCGGACAGCCTCCAGGCACCGGATACGCCGGTGGTAAGCCAAGCGCCTAATTATGTGGTTAACTCCGCAAAGGCACTGGCGCCGTATCGCGACTCGAAGAAGAGGTCGGCTACAAGGCGGTGTCGCCCAGGATCAACTTCTCAACCGCGCTGTTCCGCATCCAGCGGCCGTTTATAGGAAACCCCGTAAAGGCTCCCTCCAGCGACTGCCCCATTCCTCTTCCGAGCGGCTACACCAACTGTGTGATCAGCCAGATCACCGGCAATCAGATCAACTACGGTGCGGAAGCCATGCTCGAGGGCAGGGTCTTCGAGAGCCTGATGATCTATAGCGGCATTACCGTGCTGAACCCGAAGCTGACGGATACGGGGAACCCGCGACCAACAACAAGACGTTTGTCGGCATTCCCGACTACAAGTCCAACATTCTTGCCGAGTATCGCATTCCCTGGTTGACCGGCGCTGTACTTCAACTTCGACTGGCAGCATGTGGGCCGCCGCCCGATCGACGACGTCAACAGCTACCTACGCGCCCCAGTACAACAACTTTGATGTTGGTCTCCGCTACAGCCACCAGGATCCTGAAAAATTGGGCCACCTGGCGGATCACGGCCAACAACGTCACGGATGTGCACTACTGGTCCACGATCAATCCGGGCAGTCTCGCGGGTCTCAGCACCGGCAACTACCTGGGTCACCTGGGCGAGCCCCGGCTGATCCTGATGTCCATGAAGTACGACTTCTAACCAAACGGAAATCAGACGCCATGCCTTCACAGCATGGCGTCTGATTTTTTATACGCAGAGAGCTTGCTCCGGCGGCTCTCTTGGCGTCTGATCGGTTATTTTTTCCAGGAAAGAGTTCCTATGCTAAAAAATGTTTCGGCCAACCCATGGTTGCCATTCGGTGCGGCTGGATGTGCATTCGTTCTGCTCACGCTGATGTCAGCTGCCAGTGGGCAGACTCAGGGTGGACAGACCCAAAGCTGCGTGCCGCTGTCCGGACAGCATCTCATCATCTATCGCGCAGGCAGCCTCAGCCCCACCTTCAAACCGCTGGAGGCGGCGTTCACCTGCCAGACCGGCGTCGCGATAGAGGATCACGCCATGGGCAGCGTGGACGCCGGCCGCCAGATCACCGCAGGCGGCCATGCCTGCGACCTCTACGCGCCGGCTGATTATTCCGACATCGATCGGTTCATGAAGCCCGCCGGCTATGCGAATTTCAACATCGTCTTCGCCCAGGGAAGGATGGTGCTGGCGTATTCAGCAAGCTCGGTTGCGGAGAAGAAACTTCCGCCCATCGTGGCGGATGAAAGCGTTGCATTCCATCCCCCGGACTCCGTTCCCAAAGCCTCGGCGAAGTGGTATGAGATTCTGACCACGCCGGGCGTCAGAATTGGCGGCGGCAATCCGTTTCTCGATCCCGGCGCCTACCGCTCCTACATGATCTTTCAGCTGGCCGAGAGTTATTACAAGGTGCCGAACCTCTCCAACAATTTGATGGAGCACATCGTGATCCCCGGCGCGGATTCTATGCCTCCGGCTTCCGCGCTGGGCAAGAAATTTGATTTCCAGCTGATCTACGAGCACAGCGCGCAGGCGATGGCGAGCACCAATCCCGACTTCCGCTACGTGGAATTGCCCGACGAGATCAACTTGTCGAACCCGGCCAAGGATTCCTATTACGCAAAGAATGCGGTAGTGGTTCTGCCCGGCCTGGGAACCGCGCGCAGCGCGCACACCATCGCGGTTCGCGGCACCCGCGTAGCATGGGGAATCACGCTGATGAACGATGCTCCGAACCGGGCGAGTGCGGTTAAGTTTCTACAACTGTTGCTGAGCCCGACCGGCACTGCGATGCTGAAAGAAAATGGTCCTGCGCCCATTGAGCCAGCGCTGGTGAGTTCGGCAGACTATCGCAAGCTTCCCGCATCACTGCGGCCTCTGGTTAAAAGATTGCGAAAGTAGGGATGGCTCACTGCTCGCATGATGAATGCGGTCCGTAACTGCAGTTCTGCGCCGTCACCTGACTCACCGGACCGTGCCGCAACTGCGGTGGCCGCGCCATCTGGCCGGAACGCAACTTCTGTCGCCGAATCTTTTTCTTAAAGCGGCCGCAAATAATACACTCATCTGCCAACTGCTCCGGGCCGACGTTGGCCCGCTCGTATGCCGGCAGAATCTTTGCAGCGCAAATCATCCGAATATGCTCGTGGCATTTTGTCCGCAACGGCGCGAAGAAATCTAAGTCATTGAGTCGAGACATTTAACTGGTTTCGAGCGTGGTCTCGGTCTTCGCTCTTGGACTGGGGCAGCGCTTCAAGATAATAGAGATAGCAAGTAGGACTTCTTCGCGTAGTCCCGAATTAAGAAAGACCCAGAACTCTGGTCGAAAGCGGGCGGAAGCGAGCCGATAAACATCAGAGGAGGAGGAAATGTTAACGATGCGTGAATAAGCCGTCAGTTTGGGCTACAATCTCCAGTGCAGCACGTGCTAGAGGTTATGACCTTACAGACCGGCGGTGCAACGACTCACGCGAGTTCCATCACAGATGTACCGGTCTTCTGCCAGATTCCCCGTCTATTGAGCTGTTCGCTGAAAAGTTCTGAATGAATTCGGAGGAAACTTATGTCTTTGCGTCGATTGTTGCCGGTTCTGCTCTCGTTGGCGGTCGCACTCTGCGTACCGTCATTTTTATTAGCCCAAAATGATGCCGCTCCCAAGGTTCAGGTTTTCGGCGGCTACTCGTGGTATCACCCTGGCGCCTCCATCGATGGAGTCAGCATTCCGGATTTCGATAGAGGCTGGGGCGGGCAGTTCA
Source organism: uncultured Acidobacteriota bacterium (assembly GCA_963732315.1). GTDB lineage: Bacteria > Acidobacteriota > Terriglobia > Terriglobales > Acidobacteriaceae > TOLSYN. Next base: position 31,500 of record CAVSYY010000018.1, on the reverse strand, counting down.
CCTACAACCTGAACAATTGGGCGGGACTGACCTTGGATGCCGGCGGCCACTACCATGACGGCAGTGTTCACACCGTGACGGGTGGACCAACCTTCACCTATCGCAGGGGGCACTTTGCGCCGTTCGGCGAAGCGCTGTTCGGGTTTGCGCATATCGCGCCGGATGGGGCTCCGGACGCCAATCGATTTGCAGTGATCGCCGGCGGCGGGCTGGATTACCGGGTGACTCCTCGCTTCTCGATTCGCCCCATACAGGCTGATTACGTGTACACCACGTACCCCGTTTCGGGGGGCTCGATCACGGGGAACGGGGTTCGTCTGCAGGCCGGGTTGGTGATCAACTTCGGATTGCCGAAGGAAGAAATCGTGAGCGCCGCCTGCAGCGCGCAGCCCTCGACAGTGGATTCCGGCGCGCCGGTCACGGTGACCGTGACGCCGGCGGGCTTCTCGCCCAAGCGCAAGCTGAGCTACTCCTATGAGAGCACCGGCGGCAAGGTGAGTGGAACCGGGGCGAGCGCCACGGTGGATACCACCGGGATGGAAGGCGGCAGCTACACGGTGAGCGCCAAGGTAATGGACAACGGCAGCGGGAAGCATCAGCACTCGGCAGCCTGCCAGGCGGCGTTCGCGGTAAATGTCAAGCATCCGCCGACCCTGGCGGTCTCGGCCAACCCGAGTTCGCTGATCTGCGGCGGAACCTCGATGATCACGGCCGAGGGCAACAGCCCGGATAACCGTCCGCTGACTTATAGCTGCACCTCGACGGCGGGCAGCCTGAGCGGCAATGGCATGCACTACACGCTGGACACCACGGGCGTTCCGGAGAGCACCATGACCGTGAACTGCACGGTGACCGACGACCGCAACCTGAGCGCATCGGCGAGCACGCAGGTGAGCTGCACGGCTCCGGCGGCGGTGAAGGCCGAGGTGCCGGTTCCGCAGGCGAGCAAGTTCGCTACCACGGAGTGCACGCGCGATCTGAAGCGTCCTACGCGGGTGTGCAACGATGCCAAGGCTGAGCTCGACCGGTTTGCCGATGCTCTGGCCGCGGCTCCGGACGCCAAGGGCGTGGTAGTGGGGTATGCCACGACCGAGGAAGGCGCATCCAAGAAGGGCCAGGAAGATGCTGCCCTTCGCGCAGTGAATACCAAGGAGTACCTGGTCAAAGAAAAGGGCATCGATCCGGCACGCATCGAACCGCGAACCGGAACCGAGTCCAGCATGCGGGTGGATCTGTGGATGGTTCCCGCGGGCGCTACCTTCCCGGCGGAAGGCACGACCGTGGTGGACGAGAGCATGGTGAAGCCGATTCCGCGGGTTGCCCTGGGGGAAAGGTCCCACAAAAAGGCCCATCATAAAAAGGCTGCCGAGTAGGACTGAAGCCCGCAGCCTGAATGAGCCATGCGCGGTCGGCAAACGGCCGCGCACGATCACACTTTCCTCGGCCGGATGCGTTACTCTAATGACATCCGGCCGGGGATTTTTTTGCGCCGGTCCGGCTGTGCCTGGGCGTGCAGCCGGGCAGAGCGCAGGCGATTTTCCCCCAAAAATCATGGTTGATGCGATGAGGAGTCCGAGTTTGAAATACGGGCCGGTGATGCTGGTTGTGCTGGCGCTGATACTGACCGGGGCGGCGGTGGGCGCGGCCCAGCCCCCGGGGGACCATTCTCCATGGGACCACTCTCGATGGCGACTGGCGGGGCCGTTTGGCGGCAACGCCCGCACCCTGGCCGACGATTCCTCCTACCCGGACCATATTCTGCTGGGCTCGGGCGGGGGAGCGGTGTTTGAATCGCTGGACAACGGGATGCATTGGCGTCCCCTGGCCCAGCTTGGCTCCGGGCATGACCTGATGCTGCAGAGCATTGTCTTCGACCCCTCGAATTCGCAGACCATTTACGCCGCGGGCTGGAGCATCACCGGCTCGGGCGGCGGCGTTTATGTGACCCACGACGGCGGGCAGAGCTGGAGCGAGCCCGAGGCGCTGCGCGGCAAGAGCGTGCAGGCGCTGGCGGTGGCGCAGAGTGACCCGCAGACGCTGGTGGCCGGGGCGCGGGACGGACTCTTCCGCAGCCAGGACGGAGGCAAGAGCTGGGAGCGGATCAGTCCGGAGGGCGACGCCGACCTGAAGAACGTTGAGTCGGTGGCGATCGATCCGCGCGATCCGGAGATCATCTACGCGGGCACCTGGCACCTGCCCTGGAAGACCCGCGACGGCGGCGCTGCACTGGAGCAGCATTAAACAAGGGGTCATCGACGACTCCGACGTCTTCTCCATCATCCTCGACCGGGGGAATCCGCAGACGGTCTTTGCCAGCGCCTGTTCGGGGATCTATCGGAGCGACAACGGTGGCAAGCTCTTTCGCAAGGTACAGGGAATGCCCGATAGCGCGCGCCGCACCCGGGTTCTGGAACAGGATCCGCAGGACGCCGACACGCTGTATGCGGGCACCACCGAGGGACTGTGGAAGTCAACCGATGGGGGTCAGGATTTCCGGCTGATCTCGCCGCCGGACTTCATTCTGAATGGCGTGCTGGTGGACCCGCGCAACTCGGGGCGGGTGCTGATTGCCACCGACCGTGGGGGCGTGTTCGCCTCCGATGACGGCGGGCAGACATTCTATGCGTCCAACGCTGGCTTCAGCCAGCGTTGGACAGCGGCGGTCGTGGCCGATCCGCAGGAGCCCAGCGACCTTTACGTGAGCGTGCTGAACGACAAGGAATTCGGCGGAGTCTTCCACCGCCACGAGGGGCAATGGACGCAGCTGAACGAGGGGCTGGGCAACGACGAGGTCTTCGACCTGCAGCGCTCTCCGGAGGGGCAACTGGTGGCGGCTACCAATCACGGCCTGTTTGTGCTGGACGCAAGTGGCCAGCGCTGGGAGCCGAGCCGGGTGCTGCTGATCGAGACCCGGGCGAGCGGAAGCATGGGAACGGAAAGCGAGGCAACTGACGCCGAAGCCGATCTTGGCAGAGCGGTTCCCGCTTCTGGAGGCCAGGCTGCCAAACGCATGAGAGCCAAAGGGAGGGCAGCCAGAGGCAAGGCGGGCAAATCCACGGGGGCAGGCAGAGACGCAGCCGCCAGGGCTTCGGCGCGCAGTATGGCGCCGAAGCGGAGCGGAAAGAAAGTTTCCCCGCGGCCGGGGGCCAACATCATTACGCGCTCCAGCTTTGCGGGCAGAGCTACGGCGCTGGCCCTGGGCGGCCGGCGCTGGTATGCGGCCACCGCCTCCGGTCTGCTGATTAGCGGCGACCAGGGCGGCAGCTGGATCGAGGCGGCCATGAATGGGAGGTCCTTGGAGGGAGCCCGGGACTTCTACTCGGTTTCGGCGCGCGGCCGGACGGTGGCAGCAGCTACCCTGCGGCAGGTGTGGTACAGCAGCGACGAAGGCGAGCACTGGTGGCTGCAGCCGCTGCCTACCTGGGTGTCGCGGATCTATAAAGTGACGGTGGGGATGGCCGGGTCGGGCGAAGACGAGTTGTGGGTTGCCACCCGGGAGGGCGCGCTGCGCTGGCGGAGTACGGCACCGGGGGTCGGGGAGTGGCAGCATGTGCTGAACGGCTTGCCGGAGCGCGAGGTACTTTCGATCCGCTCGGAAGACGGCTGGCTGCTGGCGGGTGCGGCCGGCTCCGACACGGTGTTTGTGAGCCGGGACCAGGGACAGAGCTGGGAGGCCGAGCCGGAGACGGGCTTCGAGGTGACTGGCGCGGTGCGTCAGGAGGACCGGCTCTACGTGCTGAGCCGGCAACACGGGGTGCTGGAGCAGGAGCCGGATGCGCCGATGGCGAAAGCGCGTCCTGCCGGGAAATAGGCAGGCTTTTTCAGTAGGAAATTCTTACTTAAAGCTGTTTTGGCTTACACGGGTTTAGAAAAAGCGCGTAGAACCGCTGGACACAGTCCGCCACATCCGGTGTAGACAATCCTAAAACATAGCAATGGCAGCCGCATCCCGCCATTTTTCAACGCAGATCCGTGTGTTCTCCCAATCAGGCGTTTCCCCCTAACTATCTAATTTTAATACACCTATTAGCTCACGCAGGCAGCCCGCCGGGAATTTCCGATGAACACGCGTCGGTGTCACCGGAAATTAACATTGCCTTAACAATGTAGTAACGGGCTCAACCAGATACTCAGAAGTAATACTCCGGGTGGAATGAACGTTTACGCGTACCGTGCAGGGCGGGTACCCGGCGTGCTCTGTGACACTGGCTGATTTTGAGCAGCTAACGGAAATTGCAACAATCAGCGCGTTTTTTTGGGGCGGCGTAGATAGCAGTGCTCGGTTTCCACCGGGAACGATGGCTGAAGCGCACCAGGCTAGACAACTCTGCTCTGCCGTGTTGAGCAGGGGGCTAAGCTAGAATCATTAGTACTCCTCAAGGGCTGAATTCCGAGGAGTTCGTGAGTCCGGGCGGAACTGCCGGACTCGGCAATCCCATAACTGAATCGCACAACCCGGCGGCACACGCCAAGGGGAATCTGCGAATGCACGACTTCGGAGCGAGAGATTATGAAGAGCTATCAAAAAATTCTGGCAGTGATCGCGCTGTCCGGCCTGTGCCTTTCCATGGCAATGGCGTCGGAAGGCGAAGTTTCCGCCAAGAAGCACAAACATAAGGCTGAGAAAACAGAAGAGAAGGCCCCTTGCGAAGCTTGCGAGGCCATCAAGCAGTTGAAGGAGCAGGTCGCGGCGCAGCAGGCCGAGATCGATCAGCTCAAGGGTGTTCAGCCCGCAGCTGCTGGAACCACGGACGCTGCGGCTCAGGCCGCCGCTGCCGCCGCGCAGCAGCAGGCTGCCGCGGCGAAGCAAGCCGCCGATGCCGCTGCCGCCCAGGCCGCTGCCGCGCAGCAACAAGCTGCCGCCGCCCAGGCCGCCACTGCCGGCATGCAGACCCAAGTCAACGCCGCCTCGCAGGAAGCTCAGACGGCCCAGAAGGAAGTTGGCGCGTTGGAAAATCCGCCCTACATCCATTACAAAGGCATCGAATTCTATCCGGCCGGCTACCTGGCGGCTGAAACTGTGTGGCGTCAACATGCCGAACAGACCGACGTTCTCAGCTCGTTCAACGGCATTCCCTTCCCCTCCACCCCAACCGCGAACATGACTGAATTCCGTGGCACCGGGCGTCAGTCCCGTCTGGCGTTCAAGGCGATCGGCCACGCCGGCGATGCGAAAATAACCGGCTACTACGAGATGGACTTCCTGGGTGCAGCGCCCACGGCAAACGAGAACCAGAGCAACAGCTTTACGCCCCGTGTTCGCCAGGCTTTCGGCGAGATGGAGTGGCGCGACTGGAGCCTCACCGGCGGTCAGGCCTGGAGCTTGCTCACTCTGAACAAGCAGGGCATCGAGACACTCGGCTGGTATAACCCGGACACCATCGACGCGCAGTACGTCGTGGGCTTCACCTTTGCCCGCCTCATGAGCATGCGTTTGGTGAAGTCGTTCGACAACAAGAAAGTGACGGCAGCGTTCGCCATCGAAAATTCAGCCTACGAGCAGGCCGGCAAGGTTCCTTCCGGCGTGATCTACGGCGGTACGGGCAGCGGGTCGTTGGGTAACAGCAATACCTACACCAACAGCCTGGCTCCGGATCTTATCGGGAAGGTTGCCTTCGACCCGAGCTTCGGGCACTTCGAAATCAAGGCAGTCGGCCGCTTCCTCCGTGATCGCGTCGAAGCTACCTCCACGCTGCCTGTGGGCGAAACCAACACCAGCAACACCACTCTCGCCGGCGGATTCGGCGTGGACGCCTACGTACCGGTTCTGCATAAGAAGCTCATCCTCGTCGGATCGTCGTTGTTTGGCCGCGGCACTGCCCGCTACGGCGATTCGTCCAACGTGGACTTCGTCTACAAACCGAATGGCACGATTGCGCCTCTGCAGAACCTCCAGGCTATGGGCGGCATCGAAGTGTACCCGACCCCGAAGCTGAAGGTCTACTTCTACGGCGGCGACGAGTACATCGGCCAGGCTAACTACGGCGGCGGCTACGGCTACGGCACCGGCATCGTCGCCAGCAACGCCAGCTGCTTCGTGAAGGACAGCGGCTCCTGCTCGGCGGAGATGCGGAACCTGGTTCAGGGCGCCGCCGGCTTCTGGTACGACCTGCACAAAGGCAACTACGGCGTGCTGAAGTATGGCATGCAGTATTCGTACACCCACAAGTCAACCTGGGCTGACGCGAGTGGCCTGGCTCCGACGGCTAACGAGAACATGGCCTTCACCTCGCTCCGCTACGTTCTGCCGTAACCACGTTGTAAGCAAGAAACAACAGGCCTGCGTGAACCAAACCGGTTCACGCAGGCTTTTTCTTTGCCGGCAAACGACTCTGCGTACGTACTCGCGTACGTGAATCGCGGCGTCAGCCAACCCTTTTCGGACCTGTCGCGTCGCACTCACGTATAATCGTCACCAGTGCTGCACCGGTGAGTTAAGCATGCAAGAACAGGAACGTCGGAGAGTCGGGAAACATGGATGGCGCAGTGCTGTGGCCGTGGCTGCCATTTGCGTGCTGACGCTGAGTTTCGCGACCCGCTTCGGGTCTCCGGCTGCTTCCTTCCAGGCTTCGCTTACCCATCATTCCCAGGCGAACAGGTCCGTTGCGCGCCGGTCGCTGGAACCGGAGCGGCAGCATCTCGATCGGGATGGCGCAGAGTGGACGTCGCCGAACGCCGCAATCAGCTTGGTCCATCTCGCTACAACTGGGCCTGCTCCGGTCTCCGCAGTAGCATTGCTCCCAACCCTTATATCTGCCGGCCGGCTCTACATTCGGCCGCCCCCCTACGCTCAACTCATCTTTTAGCTTCCCGGCGGCTCGTCAATTCCATCTTCTTTTCTTCGCCTTCTTCTCTGGGCGAGGCTGCCGCTCGGGCGACTTTTGGCATCACGATCTTTGTGTAAAAGATCGTGCGAACGCATTGGAACCGAGGAAATGCATGGCTGTAGAGGCGCCCGTTCCCAGCAACGTTCTTGACGCTCTGCGGCGTATTGAGACGTGTATGGTTTGCAATGCGATTGAGACCTTTGAACTCAGGCTGCGCAACACCGGCTATGCGGACTCCCGCATCCGGTGCATGTTTTGCGATCTCCCTCCCATGGTAGGCTACGCGGCCACGGCCCGGGTTCGAACCGAAGAGCCTCCTATCACAGACAGTGGATTCCGCGGATACCGCGCGCGGACCGATTGGTGGAGCAGTATTCTCCGGATTCCCGAACCGCGGATTGTGGTTTTAGAGGACATGGACAAATCGCCGGGGGTCGGAGCGTTTCTGGGAGACGGACACGCCGCGATTTTAAGGGCTCTAGGATGCGTTGGATATGTCACGGACGGTGCGGTTCGGGAATTACCCCAGATACAGGAACTAGGACTCCAACTCTTTGCCGGAAGCGTCTCCGTCTCCCATGCCTATGCCCATATCTTCGACTTCGGAACGGTTATCAGGATCGGCGGCCTTGAAGTTCGTCCGGGAGACCTGCTGCACGGAGATCGCCACGGCTTGTTGTCCGTTCCTGTCGAGATTGCTTCCAAGATTCCCGCCGCCGCCGACCGATTGCAGAACGTCAAGCAAACGGTCGTCGACTACTGCCTTTCACCAGACTTTTCAGTGGATGGGTTGCGCAAAATACTAAACGGGTTGATTTACTGATTTTAGCGGGGAAAGCCGCAGATCGCGGCTCGGGATGCCAGAGAAGATCGGTGCTTTGAACTTGATGAAACATAGCGGAAGTTTTCTTCAGGAAAAACTATTCACTGCTTTCGCTCGCGGAGTATTGGCACTCGCCGCGATGCTGGGAGCTTCGTCGTGCAGCGGCGGACATCCCGATCAAGTTAAGGCAGCTTCGCAGACGATGCCAACGACGGGAGTGACCAAGGTAGTGAAGAAGACGCTGAGCCGCCAAATCACCCTGTCCTCGGAACTCGTGCCCTTTCAGGAGATCGACGTCTATGCCAAAGAGTCCGGCTACGTGAAGACTCTGAACGTCGATTATGGATCACACGTGAAGACCGGCCGGGTCATGGCCACCCTGGAGATTCCCGAACTAGAGGCACAATTGCAGGAGGATCAGGCCGAGATCAAGAACGCAGCCGATCAGATGGATCACGCCGAACACGAACTCAAGCGCGATGACGCACAGTACACCGCACTGCATCTTCAATTTACTCGTTTGAACGGAGTATTCGAGAATCAACCGGGCATTGTGGCACAGCAGGAGGTCGATGACGCCCAGGGCAAGGACCTTGCGGCCGCCTCGCAAGTGGATGCCGGCAAGTCCTCATTGCAGGCTGCGCAAAGCCAGTTGTCCGTGGCCCAGGCCAAACTGCTGCACGATCAAGCGCTCTTCGACTATTCGAAGATCATTGCGCCTTTCTCAGGAGTGGTCACCGAACGCTACGCCAACCTGGGAGCCCTGATGCAAGCCGGGACCAGTTCGAGTACGCAGGCGATGCCGTTGGTGAGATTGTCCGAAGATGATCTGTATCGGCTGGTGATTCCTATTCCCGAGTCCTATGTTCGCTACATCCATATTGGAGAAGCGGTGAACGTTCGCGTCCCCGCTCTCAATCGGGCGTTTCCCGGCAAAGTGGCGCGCTTCTCCGTTGACGTCCGGGAGGACACGCGCACCATGCACACGGAAGTGGATGTCCCGAACCCCGAGCGCGTTCTCATGCCGGGGCTCTTTGCCGAAGCCGATGTCTCGCTTGAACATCGGGAAGACATTCCGGTGGTGCCCCTGCAGGCCATCAATCATGAAAACGACCAAACAACGGTGTTTGTGGTAAATCGCGATGGAGTGGTGGAGGATCGACCGGTAGTGCTGGGAATTCAAACTGCCACGGACGCCGAGGTAATCTCCGGCTTAGCCGAAGGCGAGCAGGTCGTCGTGGGTGACCGCAGCGGGCTGAGACCGGGCGAGACGGTTCATCCCCAGATCGTCCAGGTCCTGCAATATCAAGATACTGAAGAAAGAACAGAAAAAGGTCCGCTGGGGCGGCGAGTCCCTGAAAAGTAAAAGTCATGCCGGGCTTTTCAATTCGCAATCCGTATTTCGTGATCGTCATCTGCCTCGCGCTGGCCGTTATCGGAGTGACCAGTTTGGCGCGGATGCCCGTGGATTTATTCCCGCCGATTAACCTTCCGGAAGTGGTTGTGGCGACCTTTTACTCGGGAATGCCGCCGCAGGATATTGAGACCGACATTACCAATCCGCTGGAGCGTTTTTTCACCTTAGCCAGCGGCGTCGATCATATGGAATCACGTTCCCTGCTGGGCGTGAGTATCATCCGGGTTTACTTTCAGCCGGGAACCAGTGCGGATGCCGACGTCACTGAGCTCTCGAATCTCGCTCTGGCCGATTTGAAGCGCCTGCCGCCCGGTACCCTGCCCCCGGTGGTTTTAAAGTTCGACGCCTCCAGCCTGCCGGTCTGCCTGGTGACGCTGAAAGGACAAAACCTAAGTCAAACCCAACTTCATGACATCGGGCAATTCGCCATCCGCGACCAGATCGCGGTGGTACAGGGCGCGGAGATTCCGCCGCCGTTCGGCGGAAAGTACCGGCAGATCATGGTGTACGTCGATCCCTACAAACTGGCTTCCCGGCAACTGAGCCCGACCGATGTGGTGAACGCCGTAAACAGCTCCAACCTGATTCTTCCTGCCGGCGACGTGAAGATGGGACCGTACGATTACTACGTGTACTCGAACAGCCTGGTCACTGACATGAAGCAACTGGGCCAGGTTCCGGTGAAGACCGTCGGGGATTCCTGGGTGACGGTGAACGACGTAGGCGCAGCGGAAGATGCCAGCCAGATTCAATACAACCTGGTGCGAGTGGATGGGCAAAGATCCGTGTATTTGCCGATCATGAAGCAGGGCGGCAACACCAACACGATTGCAGTGGTGAATGGCATTCGCGAGATGATCGGCCATCTCTACGACGTTCCCAAACAGTTGGTCGCAACCGTGGTCTTCGACCAGTCGGTGTTCGTGAAGGAAGCAATCCGAACGCTGCTCCACGAAGGCCTTCTCGGACTGCTGCTTACCAGTCTGATGATCCTCATCTTCCTTGGCAGCTTTCGGGCAACCACGGCGGTGTTTCTATCCATTCCGCTCTCTGCGTTGGCTACGTTCGTGGTACTGAATTTGAGCGGCAGCACGGTCAACACCATGATCCTGGGCGGATTGGCTCTGGCTTTTTCCCGCATCATCGACAACTCGGTAATTTCGCTGGAGAACATCTACCGGCATCTGGAAATGGGCGCTGCGCCCGAAGTCGCAGCCGAGACCGGAGGATCCGAAGTAAGCCTTGCCGTGCTGTCGGCGACCCTGACCACGGTGGTCGTCTTCTTTCCCGTGACCTTTCTTTACGGCGTGAGCAAATTCCTGTTCACCGCCCTTGCTCTCTCCGTGGTCATCTCCCTGTTCGCCTCCTACATCGTGGCCATGACGGTGATTCCGCTGTTCTGCTCGCGGTTTCTCAAGTCGGTGCCGCACGCGGCGCACCAGAAACACGAGGACTATGAAGTTGAGCCTACGGCGACGCCCTTTAAATCATCTTCATGGCAGCGGTTCAATGCCGGTTTCAACCGGATGTTCAACCGGTTGCTGGATTCCTACGAATTTTGGGTAAGGCGTGCCCTGGTCCGGCCGGGGCTCACGGTTGCGATACTCAGCAGCTTGTTTCTCGTAAGCCTGCTGCTCTATCCGTATCTGGGTCTGGCGTTTTTTCCGCGAACCGATACCGGCCAGTTCACCATCAACCTGAAGGTGCCGACCGGTACCCGTATCGAAGTCACCGAACAATATGTCGCAAAAGTTGAGGACTTGGTGCATCGCGTCGTGGATCCGAAGGACTTCAAGATGGTGGTGTCCAACATAGGCGTGGTCCCCGACTTCTCGTCGTTGTACACCACCAACGCGGGACCCTACACCGCCACCATCCAGGTAGCGCTGAATGAGCCTCATCGCCTGAGCAGCTTTGAATATATGGATCGGGTGCAGAAGGAAATGACGAATCAACTGCCGGAGGTTCGGGCGTTTTTTTCCAGCGGTTCAATGGTTGACGCGATCCTGAACATGGGCATGCCGGCGCCCATCGATGTGCAGGTAAGCAGTCCGGACTTGCCCAGGATTAACAACATTGCACAGGATCTGGCGAGCCGAATCCGACAATTACCCGGCGTCGGAGAAGTTTATATTCCGCAGGATATGAACTATCCGGCGCTACGGATGGATGTGGACCGCGTACATGCCGCCGAACTGGGATTAACTCAAAAGGATGTCGTCGACAATGTCATCACAGCACTGAATTCCAACTACATGATCGCCCCCAATTACTGGGTTGACTACAAAACTGGCAATGACTATTACCTGACCGTGCAGTATTACGAAAACGGACGGGCTGCGATCCATAATTTTGCCGATCTAACCAACATCCCGCTTCGCGGCCCCAGCATAAAGAAGCCCACTACGTTGGACAGCGTGGTACAACTGCGCAATGTCGAGACTCCCACGGAAGTCGATCACTATCAGATTCAACGGGTGATCGATGTGTTCGTCACTCCGTCAGGCGAAGCTCTGGGCAAAGTGGCCGACGAAGTACACGGCGTCATCGGTGCAACCAAGCTTCCCCAAAATGTCCGGGTAAACCTGCGCGGCATGGTGCAGGGCATGCAGCAGTCTTTCCGCAGCTTTGCGATTGGATTGTCGCTCTCGGCGGTTCTTCTCTATCTCATCCTGGTGGCTCAATTCAAGTCGTTCAAAGATCCCCTGCTGATCATGCTCGCAATTCCGATGGGATTTATCGGCGTATTGATCATTCTCCCGCTCACGGGAACCACACTCAATGTGATGTCGCTCATGGGGGTGCTGATGCTGGTCGGAATCTCCGCGTCCAACAGTATTCTGATCGTGGAGTTTGCCCATCGACTGGAGGAAGAAGGAAAGTCGGTCGAGGAAGCCATCATCACATCCTGCCGTGTGCGTCTGCGCCCGATCCTGATGACTTCCCTGGCAACCATCATCGGCATGGTGCCTATGGCGCTCAAATTGGGCACCGGAAGCGAGCAGTATGCGCCCTTGGCCCGTGCCATCATCGGAGGCCTCACGGCCTCGGTGGTGCTTACCGTTTTCATCGTTCCGGCAGCCTACATGCTCGCGTATCGGAACCAAACTTTCGTGAAGAAATCGTGATACGGCGGAAGCGGCATGCCCTGCCGCGAAATCCGCAGAATATATTCAGCAATTTTCAAAGGTGAGTGATTCAATGCGAAACCGTATGTACATCCTTGCAGGACTGGCAATGTTTACCTTCCCTCTTTGTAGCCTCGCGCAAGTATCCACAAATACGCCGGCTGCCCAGAGTCTTCCTTCTGCGCCTACGCCAAAGACCGATGGCAATCACGACGTAAACCAACCTTCTTCCAGCGGACAGACAGCCGCTGCTTCGCAGGCGCCTGGTGCGCCAAAAACGTTGACCTTGAAGGAGGCGGAAGAGATTGCGGTCAAGAACAATCCGCAAATTTCGGTGGCCCGGCTGATCGCCCTGGCTTCTCAGCAGGTTACCCGCGAGGCGCGCTCGGCCCTGTGGCCCACCGCTACAGGCGATTTCACCGGCGTTGGCGGGGAATCCGGCACCCGCATCACCGCAGGCGGCCTGAACAGTCCGCATATCTACCAGCGCGTAGCCGCCGGCGTTTCGGTCACTCAGTTGATCACCGATTTCGGACGGACTGCAAATCTGATCTCCAGCGCGAACTATACGTCTCAGGCCGAGCACGAAAATTTGATGGCCACCCAGCAGCAGATTTTGCTGGCCGTGAATCAAGCCTTCTATAGCGCGCTGCAAACCCGGGCTATTCTTGTCGTTGCGCAAAAAACAATCGACGAAAGGCAAACCGTCGCAACCCAGATCAACGCCCTCTTCCAAAACAAGCTGCGCTCCGAGCTGGATCTAAGTTTTGCGAACGTCAATCTGGCGCAGGCTAAGCTATTGCTGCTGGACGCTCAGAACAATGACAACGCGGCGCAAGCTACGCTTTCCATGGTTCTCGGATTTCCTACGCTGCAGGTTTTTCAGCTTGTCGATAGCGACGGTCAGGCGGCTCCGCCTCCAGACAATGTAGACGGGCTGATCTCAGAAGCGTTTTCCATGCGCCCCGAGATACGCTCGCTTCAGTTCCAATACCAGTCCGCCAAGAAGTTTCAAACCGCCGAGCGGGACTTGCTCTTTCCCACCATTCGCGCGATGGGAGTGACGGGAGACGCCTTCGTAGGAGATTCAGCGGTTGTTCCGAATCCCGGCTCCCTGAACAACACCTATGGAGCCGTCGGTGCAGACATCAACGTCCCGATCTTCAACGGCTTTCTCTATACGGCAAGAGCGCATGCGGCGAATCTCATGGCACAGGCAACGCAAGAACGGTTGGTGGATTTGCGCAACCTGATTTCGCGGGACGTGCGCACCAGTTGGCTGAATACGAGCACCGCTTACCAGAGATTGGCGGTTACCCAGCAGTTGGTGCAGCAAGCCAATTTAGCGCTCGATCTCGCGCAGTCCCGCTACAAGCTGGGGCTCAGTTCAATTGTAGAACTCAGTCAAGCCCAGCTCCAGCAGACGCAGGCCGAGATCAGTAACGCCCAAGCCGATTATGATTACCGATTGAGCCTGGCTGTGTTGACCTATCAGACGACAGGGATCTAACGGCGAGCACCCGGTGGCTTTGGCAATCTTCACGCGAGTGTGTCGTCTCAGGCACCTCTCACGTGGCCGCGTGAGAGGGAAGGTTCAAGGCGCACGAGGACGGCTCCGCAAACGTGTGTACCGTTTTGTGTGCCACGTTTTGGAATTTCCCGGTATGTCGCTGAATTGATTTGGCGTCCCCGGCGGGATTCGAACCCGCGTTATCGCCGTGAAAGGGCGGTGTCCTAGGCCGGGCTAGACGACGGGGACGTGGCTAGGCAGGGTTTTACGACCTCATTCATACTAACAATCGGGGGTCGCCGTGTCAAAGCAGAGCCGGCCTCGCAAGTGGAGGAACGCGCCGGCAACGGATACGAAAGGTGCGCGGGGCGGGCGTTCGCCGCGATGATTGCGGTGGAGTACCATGTGAGGCGAGGCGCGTTTGCAAGGCGCGGAGCGCGGCTTTGGAGCGCGGATCCGAAGCGCAGCTCATCTGTAGCAGCGATGCGGTGGAGGGTAATGAACGATGGCGGATACATTGAATCTGAGCCTGTGGTTTCCGGGCTTTGATGCGGAGCTGATGCTGCCGCGGATGGTGGAGGTGTTGCGTCACTTCCCTTTCTCGGAGAGCCGCGGCGGGGTGCAATATGCTTCAGTGCAGCCGGTGGACTGGGCCGAGCCAACATTGTTTGAGGAGAGCTTTTCGCCGGGCGTGAGCGCGGAGGATGCGGCGGAGGCGCTGCGCGAGTATGCGCAGGCGGACTTCGCGCTGAGCCTGGAAGCGTACTGGGATTTGTGGATGCTCGACGCCGACAGCAGACAGTGGGTGCTGCGTCCGGAGAAGGTGGTTTTCACCGCGCAGGGACTGGAGTTCGACGAGGGAGCATTCGCCGAGAGCGGGCACATGCTGATCGATTTCGGGTTGGATTTTCCGTTTCTGCACGAGGGCGTGGATTTGAGCGCGGACGATGCGCTGCGGGTGAAGGCGAACGTGGCGGCGGTGATCGAATTCACCCATCGGGTGGAGCGCAACTGCCACACCACGGGACGGGTGCTGTGGTCGGAGAGCGAGGAAAACCTGGCTCAAAAGCTGATTGCACGACTGCAGCAGGTGCAATGAAAATCGATGGGGAGTGAGTTGGAGCCGGGTGCGCCCGGCTCTTTTGTTTTGGGTGAAGGATTGGCGTTTTGGACAATGGTTTCGGATGGGGAGCTTACTGACACGTCAATGGTTGCGCAAAATTGCAAGGATTGCCTGGTTGGTTAATGATTATTGACCGGTAATAGTTGGTTGGATAATCGTTGGAGGAGCTGTCGTTTGACGGCAGCCGCTGGATCTTTCCCCGGGACAAAAAAACACTTGGCGGGAACAGGTTGCTTCCCACCTTAGCCGCGCAAAAGAGGCGCGTCGAAGGTGGGGCACCCGAGCCATGGAGGAGGTCTGCACTGAGGCAGAACGATCCGCAGCTACTTGGCCTCACTGAGATCGAGCCGGCGGCGGGATTCGTCGAGGGCGCCGTCTTCCGCCTCGGCGGGGGCCTGCCGGCCGGCGGAGCGGACGGCGTAGATATACCAGGCGAACCACGCCGGTGCCGTCCACAGGTAGTAGCCGGAGCTGGGATGGACTAGCGCGAACAGCTCGATGAGGGCGGCGGAGGCGAGGCATGCGAATGGCACCAGCGAACGGCCGGCGTCGGACAGGCGGTAGAGCGCGGCCAGAATCGCGGGAAGCACAAGAACCTCATCGGTGAACCAGGCGTAGGGCGCGACCAGCACGGAGACGAGCAGCAATAACAGCCCGTGATCCATCCATCGCCAATGGGCTCGGTGCCGCAAGAAATAGCGGAGCGCCCAGAGGACGGCGGCGAAGGCCGGGACAAATTGAAGCCACGCCGCTCCGCGATGGACCAGCAGGCGGAAAACCAGGCTCATGGTGGGGATGAATTCATCCTGCAGGTTGGCGGCCCGGGCCATGTGGGCGTAGTGGGACCATGCGGCGGGATCGAGATAGAACGAGAGAGCGAGGCTGGCCAGCAGAGCGGCCGAGGCTCCCAGGAGAATGCGATAGGCCCTGGTTGCGACGATCCAGGCGAGCAGCACGGCGCCGAAGGGGAGAAACAGATGCGGCTTGAGGGCACAGAGCAGGAGCGCGGTGCCCGCCAGATAAGGTTGGGAGCGGTGGAGGTACAGAAAGAGAGTGACTCCCAAGAGGATGAAGATGCCGATCTGTCCCTGGAACAGGCAGGCGAGCACCGGCGGGAAGAGATAGGCGATCAGATGGGTCCGGTCGGGCGGGCGGCCGTGGAGGATCCAGAGCATGCGGACCGAGGCGGCCAGAGCCGCGACCAGCGCAACCGACCAGCAGACGGCTCCCGCGGTGGCGCCGACGAGTCCCAGGGGCAGCGCCAGAAAGAATGCGTAGGGTGGGTTGCGCATGAAGAAGGGCCGCGGGTCTTGAAAGCCGGCGTTTTTTTCCAGGCGCAGGATGGCCTGGCCGTCATAGGGATTGGCGCGGTGGATGAGCTGGTGTCCGGCGGCCCAGTAGGTGATGTAATCGCGGTTCCCAGCGTCCTGGGACTTCATGGTAAGAGACAGGATGCCGACTGCGATGGCGAGCAGGGACACGGCGGCGAGAAGGCGCAGAGGATTGATCCGGGCGGCGGATTGAGAGGGAGCGAAGTTCACCGTATTAAGGTGAGATGCTGCTTGCAGGCTGAACGTTGTTTGGAGGACGGTGGTCACCGCACGACTGCGGATGCGGAGTTGGAGCAGCCGGCGAACGATGGGAGCAAGGTCAAAGGCAAGGTCAAGGTCAACTGCCCCACTCAAGCCGAAGGATGGCTTGAATGGGCCACCCGCGAGTGGCTTACTTCGCACCGAGATCGGTAAAGAACTTTTTATATCCCTGATCCATTCCGAGGATGTGATTGGCAAGCCAGACGTTGAGAAATTCCATGAGCTCTACGGTGAGCTCGACCTGACCGCCGACGTATCGTTGCTGAAATTCAAGGACGATTGCAATCAACCAGTCGTGCTCTCTCTTGTGCTGAAGGCGACTCGGAAATCCAAAGGTCTCCATCAGTACTTCCTCGCAGGTGAAGTGTGTCTGCGTGCGGTTGATTAACTCATTCAGGATTGCCCCGAGCACCGTACGATCTTTCCGCAGGCGCATCGCATCGTGCAACTGGCTTACAAGTTCGAATAGTCGCCTGTGATGCCGGTCGATGATGCCGAGATTGAGTGAATAAACCGGCCGCCACCCGGAGGGCAGAACATGCGGCTCTGAATCAGGAACAGTTCCCATTGCGCCTCCGATGACTTGGCCTGCAGCAGGCAGCTTTGTCCTACATCATCGGCACAATCGGTTTTCAACGTGAGCCCCTATCGGTCTGCTTCTCTGTTTCGTCTGGCTCTTGGGTGAAGCTGGTGACGAAGGTGCGGTGGAGGGCGATGGCTGCGATGGCGGAGAGAGCGAGCAGGGTGAGGCCGAGCACGGGCTGGTGGAGGAGGAGCTTGCCGGTTCCGAAGAGGCAGAGGTAGACCATGGCGCAGCCGAGGAGCCAGGCGGTGAGATTGCGTCCGAGGTCGCGGGTGGGCGGGATGGGCTCTTCCCCACATTCCGATTGGCTGGCAGAAAAGCCTTCCGGGCTGCACGGGATAGTTGAGCCTTGTAGGGGTCCTTCGCTGCGCTCAGGATGACACTTCAAACCTACACTCAAGGCGTCGGCGATGGGGCGCCAGCCGCGGATGTCGGGGCGGACGAGGCGGTAGAAGGCGATGAGCGTGGGGAGCGGTTCGGCGGGGGTGAGCAGGGTGACGGTGAGCCAGACCAGGGTGGTGATGAGGGTGGTGGTGAGGGCGGTTTTGGCGAACAGGACAGGCCCGTTTCCGTGGAAGGGATGGAGCGCGTTGAGGGCGACGGTGACGGCCAGGGAGCAGGCCATGGCGGAGATCTCCGACCAGGCGTTGATGCGCCACCAGTACCAGCGCAGCAGGTAGACGGCTCCGGTGCCGGCGCCGACTTCCATGACGACCTGCCAGCCGTGGGCGATGGATTCGAGATGGACGGATACCCAGGCGGAGGCGATGACCAGAAGAACGGTGGCAAGCCGCGAGACCATGACGTAGTGGCGGTTGGAGGCCGTGGGGCGCAGGAAGCGGCGGTAGAAGTCGGAGACCAGGTAGGAGGCTCCCCAGTTGAGCTGGGTGGCGACGGTGGACATGAAGGCGGCGAGGAATCCGGCGATGGCAATGCCGCGCAGGGAGTGAGGCAGGGTGTTGTTCATGACCAGCATGAAGCCGGTTTCCGGATGGGCGAGGCCGGGGTAGAGGACGATGACCGAGAGGGCGGTGAGGATCCACGGCCAGGGACGGATGGCGTAGTGGGCGACGTTGAACCAGAGGACCGAGAGCAGGCCCTGGCGCTCGTCTCGGGCGGAGAAGATGCGCTGGGCGATGTAGCCTCCGCCACCGGGTTCGGCACCGGGATACCAGAAGGCCCACCACTGCATGCCGATGTTGACCAGGAAGGTGGCGACGGGGATGGTCCAGAGCATTTCGGTGGTGAGTCCGGCGTGGAGATTGGGGAAGAAGTCGAGCGGGTTGCCGGTGGCGGGGGTGCGCATGGACGAGAGGCGGGTGAGGAGGGCGGACATGCCTCCGACGGCGCGGACGGCGTAGAAGGCGATGGCGATGACGATGGACATTTTGAGGACGAACTGGAAGAGGTCGGTCCAGAGGACTCCCCAGAGTCCGCCGAGCGAGACGTAGAGTCCGGTGAAGGGGATGAGGAAGAGGACGCAGACGGCAAGGGCCGCGCCGTCGGTGCCACGCCAGACGCCGCCGAGGGGCGAGACCCAGCGGCCGACGGTGAGCAGCAGCGGGGTTCCGCCAAGGGTGACGGCGACGATGCTGGTCATGGCCTTGGTGACCCATCCCAGGATGACGCAGTTCATGAGCAGGCCGAGGTAGACGGCGCGGAAGCCTCGGAGGAAAGCTGCGGGACGGCCGGCGTAGCGGATTTCGGCGAACTGGACATCGGTGAGCAGTCCGCTGCGGCGCCAGAGGCGGGCGAAGAGGAAGACGGTCATCATGCCGCTGAGCAGCGATCCCCACCAGAGCCAGTTGCCGCTGATGCCCTGGGCGTAGACCAGTCCGGTGACGACGAGAGGAGTGTCGGCAGCGAAGGTGGTGGCGACCATGGAGGTTCCGGCGAGCCACCAGTTGACGGAGCGTCCGGAGACGAAATAGTCATCGACACTTTGGGAGGAGCGCTTGCGGAAATAGAGGCCGAGCAGGATGGTGATGGCCAGATAGCCGACGATGGCGAGCCAGTCGAGGGGAGACAGGGTCATAGAGATGGCTGGAGGCTAACACGAAGCAAGGATCGGGCGGTAGTACGCAAGCAGGGGTAAGATGTTCAGGCAGTCCCCAGGGGCAGCTATATGAACAATGCGCGGGACATTTCGTGGAGAAGAGGCATTATTCTCTTTGCCGGAGTCGCTGCCTACACGACCGTGTTCAGGGGAATCAACCCGAACGACATTGCGTTTTGGCGAGTGGCTTTATGCACCTTTATAGCGGTTGTCTCGATTATGATTTGGGATTATGAGGCTGTTCGCAATGAGCCTATTCGGGTCCTGGCATATCTGCTGGCTACCGTTTTATTTGCGTTCCTAGCTTGGTTAAGTTTGGTGCTAGGTCACGGCGACTGGTGAATCCTAATCTTACCGCACACATGTTGCATTCCCACATTTGCCAGAGGCAGGCAAATATGGGCCACCCGGAATTTCGCAAAAAATCCCCCGGAAGGGCGGCGCAGGAGAGCGGTGCGCCGGGCTTCCGGGGAGTGGTGCAGGGTACGAGCGGATGGAACCGTGGATTACTGGACAGTGGCCCCGATTTCGGCCTGGTTCATGAGCTGCTCGAGGTCAAGCATGAGGAGAAGACGGGAGTCGAGTTTGCCGACGCCGGAGATGTATTCGCGCTCGACGGAGCCGATGCGCGGGGTGGGCTCGACAGTATCGGAGCTGATGCGGAGGACTTCGCTGACGGCATCGACGATGAAGCCGAGGGTTTGGCCGTGGACATCGACGACGACGATGCGGGTGTTTTTGTCGGCGGCGACGGGGTCGAGACCGAGGCGGCGGCGCAGGGCGACGACGGGGATGACCTTGCCGCGAAGGTTGATGACGCCTTCGACGTAGTCGGGCAGGTTGGGGACGCGGGTGAGCTGCTGGGTGCGGATGATTTCCTGCACGCGCAGGATGTCGAGGCCGTATTCCTCGGCGGCGACGCTGAAGCTGACCAGTTGCAGCAGCTGGGCGCCGGCTGCGGCGTCTTTCGATGACTGAGTGCTGTGATCCATTCCCATCTCCCAAAGGCAGATTGTGCCGTCAAGGGGACTATCGGACAAAGGGGGCGGGAGCTTGAAGGGGCAGGCTGGGGCGGGGCGGATGGGTTCCGGATTGGGACGGGCATCCAAAAGCGGAATCGGGAGCAACCGAGCGGGAAAATCGTATGGTTACCGCTATCACGGAAACCGGTGAACCGATACAATTTCCCGAAGCTGAACGATTACCGAGGTAGAGTACCTTGGTGCCGATGATTTCAATTGTCCTGGGAGCGAAACTGGATAAAATAAGTCCATGAGCGCCGCACGGATTTTGATTGTGGATGACGAACGCATGATTGCCGATACGCTTTCGGCGATCTTTCGCGGTGCGGGCTATGAGACGTACACGGCCTACAACGGGCGGCTGGGACTGGATGCGGCGCGGACGCTGCGTCCGGAGCTGGTGCTGAGCGACGTGGCGATGCCGGAGATGGACGGCGTGCAGATGGCAATGCAGATTCGCCGGAGCCAGCCGAAGGTGCGGGTGCTGCTGCTCAGCGGGCAATCCGAAACCTCGGATTTGCTGCGCTCGGCCAGGGAAAACGGCTTCGACTTTGAACTGCTGCAGAAGCCGATCCACCCGGAAGAGATCATGCGCACGGTGGCCGAGGAGCTGAAGACCTCGGCCACCGTGCACTAATAGTCCTGCTTTCTTAAAACACACCTCTTAACCCCAAATGGAACGGGCGGCCGGGCTGGAGCGCGGAGACTTCCCGGGGCATCCAACTCCCTGACAGAGAAATTCCAGGAACGTGCGATGGCGCACCGGGTGGTGCGCGACGGCGCGCGAGAAGAGGTGTTATGAGAGAGAAAACAGCGAAACAGCAGGGTCCCCGGATTGTGCCGAAGAAGCGCGAGCGGGAGCAGAGGGAAGAGTCTCTGGACAAGACGGTCGAGGATTCGTTCCCGAGCAGCGACCCACCTTCGAGCATCCCCAACCCGGCGGCGGAAGATCCTAGCGCGGCCTGATTCCCCGAAGAAACTGAATGAGAGATGCTCCCGGTACGCTGGGAGCTTTTTTGCGCGATGTAGACTAAGGGCACTAAAGCCGAAAAGAGGAGCCGCGCGCTTGCACATTCCGGACGGATATCTGAGCCCTTCGACCTGCGCCGTGATGTATGCGGCAGCGGCTCCGTGCTGGTGGGCGGCGCTGCGGCGGAGCAGGAAGAAGCTGTTTGGACGGACGCTGCCGCTGCTGGCACTGTTTGCGGCGTTTGCGTTTGTGGTGATGATGTTCAACCTGCCGCTGCCGGGCGGGACGACGGGTCATGCGGTGGGGGTGGGGATTGCGGCGATTGTGCTGGGACCGTGGGCTTCACTGCTGGCCATTTCGCTGGCGCTGGGGATTCAGGCGCTGTTTTTCGGCGACGGCGGGATCACCACGCTGGGGGCGAACTGCTTCAACATGGCGATTGCGGGATCGTTTGCGGCGTGGGGGATTTACCGGCTGGTGAGCTGGGGCGCGGCGGCGGATTCGCGGCGGCGGGTGATGGCGGCGGCTCTGGCGGGATATGGGGCGATCAATCTTTCGGCGCTGTTGGCGGCGATTGAGCTGGGTATTCAGCCGATGCTGTTCCACGACGCGACGGGAGCGCCGCTGTATGCTCCGTATCCGCTGCGGATTGCGATTCCGGCGATGATGATTGGGCACCTGACCATTGCGGGGCTGGCCGAGGCAGTGATGAGCGCGGGACTGTTCGGGTATCTGCGAAGGAACGAGCCGGAGCTGGTGGGCTGTGCGCAGTCAGGTGGAGCAGGGTACGCGGCGAGAAGCGCCGCTCCGGCTGCTGGCGCACGGGTGGCCGCGGGCGCATTGTGGGGAGCGCTGGCCTTGGTGATGCTGCTGACTCCGCTGGGAATTCTTGCGGGCGGTACGGCGTGGGGGGAGTGGGCAGCCAAGGATTTTGCGGACCCGGCGCGGCGGGCCGAGATTGCGACGGCCAGCGGCAAGGTTGCGCCTCCGGTGACGGCTCCGGCAGGCGTGGCGCGGCTGGCGAGGGTTTGGACGGCTCCGCTGCCGGATTACGCGCCGCACTTGGTGAAGAGCGCGGCGTTTGGGTATCTGCTGTCGGCGATGTTCGGCGTGGGATTGATTGTGGGCGTGGTTTGGTTGTTGCAACGAATGACACGCCGACTCATGCAACCCGCAAGCCCGGCGGCTAGGCCGGGAGACGCACCGTGAGCGTGGGATTGATTGCCAAAACTCTGCGCGGTTTCAGCGAGGCGCTGGAGGCGACGCTGGCGGCGGAGACAACGGCGCGCGGGCATGGGGCGCTGCAGGCGTTGGACCCGCGGGTGAAGCTGGTGGGATTGCTGGCGCTGGTGGTGTCGGCGGCGTTGTCGCGCAGACTGGCGGTGATGGCGGCGCTGTTTGCGCTGGGGATTGTGCTGGCGGTGGCTTCGCGGTTGAGCGTGTGGGGACTGGCGAAGCGGGTGTGGCTGGTGGCGTTTGCGTTTACGTTTATGATTGCGGCTCCGGCGATGTTTCTGACTCCGGGCGAAGCGCTGTGGCGGATCGGCGCGTTGACCATTACGGCGCAGGGAGCAAGGACGGCGCTGCTGCTGATTACGCGGGTGGAAACCGCAGTGACGCTGAGTGCGCTACTGGTGCTGACGACGCCGTGGATGCATCTGCTGAAAGCGTTGAGGACGCTGCGGGTTCCGGTGGAGGTGATTGTGCTGCTGGCGATGACGCATCGCTATGTGATTCTGCTGGCGGAGACGGCGAACCAGATGTTCGAGTCGCGGCAGAGCCGGATGGTGGGACGGCTGAGCGGAAGCGAACAGCGTCGGCTGATGGTGAACAGCGGAGGGGTGCTGCTGAGCAAGACTCTGGAGATGGGCGACCAGGTGTATCTGGCGATGCAGGCGCGGGGATTTCGCGGCGAGGTACGGTTGCTGGACGAGTTCCGGATGAGAGGTTGGGATTATGCGGCGATGTGCGGGTTTGCGGTAGCGGCGGTAGCGGCGGTGGTGGCTGGAAGATAAGGTATGCGCATACTCAGACGATTCTTTTGTTACTATTTCGTAATCTTTTCGACGATTTTCCTCACCGCTCCTGTCTCGGACATTTGGTTGGGAACCCACCCTCTCGGCTCCAGAAAAGTACACATCAGCCCAATACTCGATCTGGTCTCTTCTGTTCTGGGTGTGGTCTTCCTTGTGGCATGTTGGATCGTCTGGCGGGAGAGAGACGCGGATAGGATGCGAGGGCGGAAGTGGATAATTATGGCAACCTTCTTGAGTCTGTTTGTATTGGTGGTGCCGCCGCTTCTTTATTTTTACGTACTGGGATTCAGTGGTCTATTGCGAGCTGAGCGCTATTTCGGAATTCCAACCGTAATTGGAATTGTTGGGCTGGTTGTTTTCTCGCGGGAGCGGGTGGTAGCGGGAAATTAGTTGTTGCGACGAATGTCGCCCGCCTGCAGATGGCAGAAGTGACCTCAGGGTGGCTGCAGAGATTGGAACGGGGTAGGGGTCCTTCGCTTCGCTCAGGATGACACCTCAAGATTTGGACGCCTCAGAAACCAAGCAAAGACGGCCTCAGGGATGAGATGAAAGGATAAGAAGCGAGTGGCGGAAAGTTTAACAGACAATGCGCGACAGCCTGAGGCGCTTGAGTTTGAGGCGGAGGCGGTGCGCTTTGAATACGGGCGGGTGGCGGCGCTCGAAGAGCTGACGCTGCAGGTGCGGGCCGGGGAGCGGATTGCGCTGCTGGGGGCCAACGGCAGCGGCAAGAGCACACTGCTGCGTCTGATGGACGGGCTGCACTTTGCCTGCGGGGGGACGCTGCGCTTCCGGGGCGCGGCGCTGACCGAGACGGCGATGGAAGACGACGAGTTTGCGATGGGGTTCCGGCGGCAGGTGGGGCTGGTGTTTCAGAATCCGGACATTCAGCTGTTTAATCCGACGGTGTTTGACGAGGTGGCATTCGGACCGCTGCAGATGGGATGGCCACGGGAGAAGATTCTGGAGCGGGTGTACAGCGTGCTGCAGTGGATTGGGGCGGAGCACTTGAAGGATCGCGCGCCGTATAGGCTGAGCGGCGGCGAGAAGAAACGGGTGGCGATTGCGTCGGTGATTGTGCTGGACCCGGATGTGCTGCTGCTGGATGAGCCGACGGCGGCGCTGGACCCGAAGAGCCAGAGCCAGGTGATCGAGCTGCTGGAAGCATGGAACGACGGACGGAAGACGATCGTTACGGCGACGCATCAGCTGGAGATATTGCCGGAGATCTGCGGGCGGGCGGTGGTGCTGGAGAATGGATCGGTGGTGGCCGATGGCGAACCGGCGGCGGTGCTGGCGGATACGGCGCTGCTGGAGTCGGCGAATTTGATTCACTCGCATAGGCATTTGCATGGCGGAGTGGCGCACCGGCATCTGTCGCCGTTTTTGCGGCATGAACATGGAAAGACGTAGGGACGGGCAAAGTCAAAGGCGAGATCAAGAGCCCCACTCAAGCCAAAAGAGGGCTTGAATGGGCCACTCGCGAACGTCACAAGCATTAGCTGCGGGCATTGTGCTTCCCACATTTGCCAAAGGCAGGCAAATATGGGCCACCCGGCTCAGCAACAACAGCCATTCACGATTCTGTAACATTAACATTCGGCGGTCGAAAGAAGCAGTACACTGAGTTCCTATGTCTTCCCGAGCGCAGGGGAAACCGAACTTATTTCTGAATCGCAGTTTGTCGTGGCTGGCGTTTAACCGCCGGGTGTTGGAAGAGGCGGAGGACGAGAGCAATCCGCTGCTGGAGCGGGTAAAGTATCTGGCGATTACGGCCAGCAACCTGGACGAGTTCTTCGAGATTCGCATTGCGGGACTGCTGCAGCACCTGGAAGAAGGGCAGGTGGAGGCAGGACCGGATGGGCTGACTCCGATGGACGAACAGGAGCGGGTGGCCGAGGCGACGCACGACTTTGTGCGTCTGCAGTATGAGTGTTGGAACGGGAAGCTGCTGCCGTCGCTGGCCGAGCACGGCATCCGGGTACATTCGCTGGGCGATTTGAATGAGGCGCAGCGCGACGTAGTGGATGAGTATTGCCGGAACGAGCTGGACGCGCTGCTGACTCCGGTGACGGTGGACCCGGCACATCCGTTTCCGCGAGTGCTGCACAAGGCGCTGTGCCAGGCTTTGCTGCTGAAGCGGCGTCGGCGCTCGGCGGCGGCCAATGCGACCTACATGGGAGTGGTGACGGTGCCGCGGGCGCTGCCGCGGCTGGTGCGGCTGCCGGATGCGAAGGGCGATTCGTTTATTGCGCTGGCCGATTTGGTGGGTCTGCACGCGGGGCGGATGTATCGCGGGTATGAGATTTTGAGCGAGGGCGCGTTCCGGATTACGCGCAACAGCAATCTTTATTTGCAGGAAGAAGAATCGCGGTCTGTGCTGGAGTCGGTACGCACGGAGCTGCACAACCGGCGCAAGGGCGACGCGGTGCGGTTGGAGATTGAATCGGACGCGAGCGGGGATATCATCTCGCGTCTGCAGACGGTGTTTGAACTGCAGGACTGGCAGGTGTACCGCACGCAGGGGCCGGTGAACCTGTCGCGACTGATGCACCTGTACAGCGCGGTGAACCGTCCGGAGCTGAAGTTCAAGGCGTTCCAGCCGAAGGAGTGGTCTCTGCCGAAGGGGACGCACGACGTGTGGGGGGCGCTGCGGCAGAGGGACGTGCTGCTGCATCATCCGTTCGACAGCTACAACAGCGTGGTGTCGTTTATTGAGGCTGCGGCACAGGACCCGGCGGTGCTTTCGATCAAGCAGACGCTGTACCGGACGAATGACAACTCGCCGATTGTGGAGGCGCTGGTGCAGGCGGCGGAGCGCAAGGAAGTGACGGTGGTGGTGGAGGTGAAGGCGCGCTTCGACGAGGCCTCCAACATCAAGTGGGCGCGCGAATTGGAAGATGCGGGAGTGCAGGTCTTCCACGGACTGGTGGGGCTGAAGACGCACTGCAAGCTGACGCTGATTGCACGCAAGGAGCCGGATGGGGCGATCCGGCGGTATGCGCATCTGGGGACGGGCAACTACAATCCGGCGACGGCGGCGTTTTATACCGACCTGAGTTTGCTGACCGCGAATCCGGAGATGACGTTTGCGGTGCACAACGTATTTAATTTTCTGACGGCTTACTCCGAGCAGCCGAACTACAACCCGCTACTGGTGGCTCCGGTGGATTTGGCCGAGCGGGTGGCCAACCTGATTGCGCGCGAGGCCGACCACGCGCGGGCGGGAAAGCCGGCGCGGATCATCGTGAAGGTGAATTCGCTGCTGGACAAGGACGTGGTGCAGGAGCTGTATCGCGCCTCGCAGGCAGGCGTGGAGGTGGAGCTGATTGTGCGCGGCATCTGCTCGCTGAACCCCGGACTGCGCGGCATCAGCGACCGCATTAAGGTGCGGAGCATCGTGGGCCGCTTCCTGGAACACAGCCGCATCTATTACTTCCAGAACGGCGGCGAAGAGGAGATTTACATGGGCAGCGCGGACTGGATGCCGCGCAACCTGCATGAGCGGGTGGAAGTGGTGTTCCCGCTGCGCGATCCGCTGCTGCGGGAGCGGGTGAAGCACGAGATTCTGGCGGCGTATTTGGCCGATAACGTGAAGGCGCGCACGTTGCAGCGCGGGGGGAGTTACGTTCGCGAGGAGGCCAAGGGCAAGACGGCGCCGTTCAGCTCGCAGGAGTTTTTGATCGATGTGGCGGAGGGCAGGCGGGATGCGTCGTCGATTCCGGTGGCGGCGCCGGCAAGGGCGCCGCGGCGGACGGTGAAGAAGAGCACGGCAAAGACGCGGACGGCGAAGGCACATGGCAAGGCGACGTAGGCGAAGAGCGCTGCTGAAGTGACCTTGGCGCGGCAAGCGCTGTTGGAATGGTATAGGGGTTCTTCGCTGCGCTCAGAATGACACCCAAAAGTGAGAGCGATGATCGTATATTTTCTGCGGCACGGAAATGCGGGCGAGCGGCGGGCCAATCCGGTTCAGGATGAGAAGCGTCCGCTGGACAAGGAAGGCATTGAGCAGTGCCGCTACATGGGACGGCTGCTGAACTCGATGGACGCGCACGTGGATCTGATCCTGTCGAGCCCGCTGAAAAGGTCGACGCAGTCGGCGGCCATGGTGGCCAACGAGATCGCCTACGAGCAAAAGATCGAGATGAGTCCGGCGCTGCGGCCGGGGGCGTCGTTCGAGGCGTTCCGCGATTTGCTGTACAAGGTGGGCGGGCTGGAAGCGGTGATGGTGGTGGGGCACAATCCCAACCTGAGCCGGTTTCTCTCGCTGCTGGTGACCGGCGGGCTGAGCGAAAACGCGATGGAGATGAAAAAAGGCAGCGTGGCGCGGGTGGAGGTGGGTCCCAAGCGCAGCGTGCTGAACTGGCTGGTGACCCCACGGCTGATTAAAACCGCCTACACCTCGACACAGCTCAATTCCCTTCCGAAGACCTCGAAGAAATAGGCGCGTTCGCGCTCCAAGGCCCATAGCTCAAGTTCAGCCCCGGTGGGGCGGGTGACCAGGGTGAGACGCACGTCCCTGGGCTCGAGGCGGACGCGGATGCTGAGCACGGCGGCGCGGCGTCCCTGCTCCAAGGCGCGGGCCAGGCGCAGCAGCACGACCACGCGCGGCAGCAGCAGACGGTCTTCGGGTGTCAGCACGCGGACGGCGGGACTGGCGGGAGTGATCTTCGACTTGCCGAGATAACGGGCGATGGCGGCGATGACACGGCGCTGGGGCAGGCTGAAGCCCAGCAGCTCGGAGTGGGCCAGGATGTAATGGGCATGGCGGCGGCGTCCGGCGCGGCTGATGAAGGAGCCGACCTCATGCAGGGTGGCGGCGGCGTGGAGGAGGTTGGCGTATTCGGGCGGCAGACGATGGACCGGCGCCAGGAATTTGAAGAGCCGGCCGGCATGGTCGGCGACGCGGTTGGAAAAGCGCAGGTCCACGGCGTAATGGGCGGCGAGATTGAGTATGGAATTCTCGCGCTCGCTCTCCAGCTGCTTGCGCAGGCCGATGTCTTCCAGGTCGGTGGCCATCTGGGCGAGGATTCCGTCGCGCAGGCCGAAGGGCAAATAACGGAAGCTGGGGAGCTGCAACTCGGTAAAGAGCTCGGCAAAGACATGGGCGCCGGCGATGATGATTTCGGCGCGGCGGGGGCCGATGCCGGTGAGGGCGCGGCGCTGCTCGATACTGAGGGCGGAGAGCTTTTTGGCGAGGCGCAGCAGTCCGGCGCGGGGCACGGTGGAGTTAGTTCCGGGCTGGCTGGCGGCCCAGAGTTCGCTGAGCGCGGCGGGGGTTCCCGAGGTGGCGACGGTGAGGTTGATTTTGTGCTCGGTAAGGTCGCGGCGAAGTCGGCTGATCTCCTCGTTGATGTAGCTGCGCATCTGATCGAGCTCGGTTTCGGTGGGCGGATCGTGCTGGAGGAATTCGCGGGTGAGGCGGACGGCTCCGAGGGGAAGGCTGAAGACGCGCTCGATCTGTCCCTTGCTGGAGACGATGAGCTCGCAGCTGCCGCCGCCGAGGTCGATGAGCAGAACGCGCCCGGAGGTGGCGCGGGTGTTGGCCATGACGCCGAGGTGGATGAGGCGTCCCTCCTCGACACCGCTGACGACCTCGACGCGCCAGCCGATGGCGGCGTGGACCCAGTGGACGAAGGCGGAGCTGTTGTTGGCGTCGCGCAGAGCGCTGGTGGCTACGACGCGGACCTGGGTGACGCTGAAGGACTGGGCCGACTTCTGGAAGCGGCGCAGGACACGCACGGTCTGCTCCATGGCGGCGGGGTCGAGGGCGCCGGTGAGGAAGACGTTTTCGCCCAGGCGCACCACTTCGCGATCCTCATGCAGCACCTGGAGCCGCTTGCGCACCACGCGCGCAATCTTCAACCGCACCGAGTTTGCGCCGATGTCCACGGCGGCCAGGGTTGCCATGGTTCTAACCTGCCTCGCGAATCAGTTTGGGAGATGGTTGGACGGCGAAAGCTGCGCGCGCGGAGAGCTTTTCAAGCAGGGCCAGCGAGTGGATGCTCAACACGGCTGGATTCATCTTGCTTACGTCGACAGTGCCCACCGCGAAACGATACGCCATTCCATCGGCAGGGGCAACTGCGCACCTGTGGCGGAGACGGTATCGCTTCCCACCCGGCAGCTGCAAATGCAAAGGCAACAGCAGGGTCAACTGCCCCACTCAAGCCAAAAGAGGGCTTCCACCCCAGCAAGCCAACTGCGGGCTTGCCGGGGACCCCGGCTTGAATGGGCCACCCGCCTGAACGGGCACCCTCGGCGGATCAGGCTTTGACGGTTTGCGCGGCGGCGTCCTTGGCCTGGTGCAGGAGGAGAAATTCGGCGGCGCCCGACTTGCCGAGATAGCGCGCCAGCAGCTCGGGCTTGGCGGCGCGCAGGTCCACCATGAGCAGGCCGTCGAGGACGTTGGAGAACTTGGCATCGACGTTGAAGCCCAGGAACTTTCCGCCCAGCTTCATGTAGTGCCGCACCAGCACGGGGACGCCCTTGCCGTCGCTCTCGAACATGCTGATCCATTCGGAGAGATCGTCGATGGAGAAGACGCGGGAGAAGATTTCGTTCTCCTGGACATTTTCCGAGGCGGCGCGGGGGGGATGCTTGGGGCGCAGCATCTTGAGCAGTTCGGCGTCCACCGTATGGGCGCCGAGGAAGCTGGTGAGCACTTCGCGCGAGGCCATGGAGTAGTCGGCGCTGATGCTGACGGCGCCGAAGAGGATGGGCGTTTCGGGATGACGGACGATATAGCTGCCGATTCCCTTCCAGAGGACGAGCAGAGGCGCGTACTGGCGCTGGTAGTCGAGGCTGACGAAGGAGCGTCCGAGTTCGATGGCCGGGCCGACCTTGGCGAAGAAGGCGGGCTGGAAGCGGAAGAGCGAGGCGGTGTAAAGGCCGCGCATTCCGTAGCGGTGCAGGACGTGCTGCACGTTGCAGATGCGGTAGCCGCCGGCGATCTCGCGGCGCTGGTTGTTCCAGAGCACAAGATGGGTGTAATAGGCGTCGAAGCGGTCGAGGTCGCGCGCCTTGCCGGTGCCCTCGCCGGAGGCGCGGAAGGTGAGCTCGCGCAGGCGTCCGATTTCACGGACAACCCGGGGCGCCTGGCGGGAGCCAAGGGCATAAACGCCATCTTGCCGACGGTTTCCAGCAGGGCGTCGGGCGGGAGCGATTGCAACTCGTGCAGCAGGACGGCGGGATCTTCCGCAGGAGCGACGGCGTGACTGGGCTGCCAGTGGCCCGGGAAGAAGCGGGCGCGGGGCGAGGTGATGCGGTCGCGCAAGGCGAGCAGTGAACTGTTCCAGCGGAGCAGGTCGATGGCTTTTTCGTCGTCGCTGATGGCCCTGAGAGTTTCGCTCTCAACCGGCGCGCCGAGACGCATCTCCAGACGGTGTCCGCGCTTATTGATCAGCTCGTGGGGAAGGAACAGGGTGCGGAGGCGGGGATTGATGATCCGGCCAGGTGGAAGCCGACGCTGTTGGTTCCGGTGATGAAGGCGGGAATGCTCTTGGCGCCGGTCATACGGGCGATGCGCGCCATGTTGCGGTTCCACTGGGGATCGAGGACGCGGCGGTGATGGCGGCTCCAGGAGGAGACTTCGCCGGCGGGAAAGACGATGAGCAGGTGGCCCTGCTTTACCCAGTCGATGGCTTCGCGTAGACCTCGGCGGTTGGCGGTCTGTGGCCTTCGCCCATCATGTTGTCCACCAGGACGCAGTGGGGGGCGAGTTCGTCCATGCAGCCGAGCAACTGGTTGGCCAGCAGTTTTACGTCGGGACGCAGGCGCAGTATCAGGGCGGCCATGAGGATGCCATCCAGCATGCCGAAGGGATGGTTGGCGAAGACGACGGCAGGGCCCTCGGTGGGCACGTGCTTGAGGTCCGCCTCGCGCACGGCGTACTCGACGTTCATCTCGCGGAGGAGACTGTCGAAGACGTTTCCGCCCTGGGATTGGCCAAGGCGGTGGCATAGAGACGATCAAGACGGCGGATGGGCATGAAGGGCCGGGCCCAGGAATCTGCTTTCCAAGTTTGGCAAACGGAGCGGAGGACTTCTTCTTGGCGGAGCGACGCAACATAATGTTTCAATCTTGCCCGCGTTGGCTTGCGGGGCTATGACACCAGTGTAAATCTTTGATGAAAGGAGTGTCACAAGAGGCATCTTACGCCAACGGGAATTTTTGGTGCGGGCCATTGCCTGCCGGTTAAACAGCTGGTACCGCCGGGTTAGGTTTCACGCAACATTCACACGGGGTTTATTCCCGCGTAACCATTGTTATTCAAGATGGTTACGCTATGGTCGAGCACGCATTGGACACCTTGATCCTTTCCGACGTGCACCTGGGCAGCGAAGTAAGCCGGGCGCGTGAGGCGGCGGATTTGCTGGCGGATACCGATTTCCGGCGGCTGGTGCTGCTGGGCGTC
>CAVSYY010000017.1:0-228879 GCA_963732315.1 uncultured Acidobacteriota bacterium | reverse complement strand
CCACGTCAAACGCCACCCCGGCAAACTCGAAGCATTCGGCCATCGAGGCCGGCAGCAGCATCGGGTGCTTGGTGTCGCCATGCGAAAGGAACGCGGTCGAAAGCAGGTCGCTCTGCGCGGTGCGCGTCGGCAGCCCGGTGGAAGGCCCAACCCGCTGCACGTCCCAGATCACCGCCGGAATCTCCACGTAGTAGCCCAGCCCGCTGAATTCGGCCATCAGCGAAATTCCCGGCCCGGAGGTCGAAGTCATGGCGCGCGCGCCCACCCAGCCGGCGCCCAGCACCATGCCGATCGCGGCCAGCTCATCCTCGGCCTGTACCACCGCAAACGTCGCCTTGCCGTCGGCGTCCACCCGGTACTGCCGCAGATATTCGCTCAGCGTCTCGATCAGCGACGACGACGGCGTAATGGGATACCACGGCACCACCGTCACTCCGGCAAACAGCGCGCCCAGCGCCGCGGCCGAATTGCCGTCGATGATGATCTTGCCCGCCGTCTGGTTCATGCGCTCCACCCTGAATCGGGTCGGCGCAAAGTTGGCGGCGGCGTACTCATATCCGGCGCGCGCTGCGGCCACGTTCACCTCGGTGGCCCGTTTTTTGCCGTGGAACTGCGTGCCGATCGCCTTTTCCACCTCGGCCAGATCCAGCGACAGCAGATGCGCCATCACGCCCACGTACACCATGTTGCGCAGCAGCTTTTTCAGCTTCGCCTCGGGAGCCAGCGGCGCCACCAGTTTGTCGAACGGCACGGCGAAAAACTCCACGTCGTCGCGCAGCCCTGCCAATCTCAGCGGCTCGTCAAACAGCACCACCGCGCCGGATTTCAGCACCCGCACGTCCTCGGCGGCGCTCTCGGCGTTCATGGCAATCAGCAGCTCGGAATCGCGCTTGCTGGCCTCATAGCCATCCTTGCTCACACGGATCGTGTACCACGTAGGAAGTCCGCAATGTTGGAGGGAAACAGGTTCTTGCTGCTCACCGGAACGCCCATCTCGAAGATGGCGCGCATTAGAACTGAATTGGCCGATTGCGATCCGGAACCGTTCACCGTGGCAATCTGGATACTGAAGTTGTTGACGACCAGCTCGCTATCATGGCGGCGGTCAGAGCCCTGTTCAGGGCAACGTCGGGACTTGGCATTCAAGAGCCATCCTTTTGGGCAGCGCAAATCACCACGGATCGCACGGTTCACCCCGTGTTCATTATACGGCAGCCGTCAACCCTGCCCCCCGCCGCGCAATAGACTGCAAATCTCTGCATCCAATTGCGATTGTGGAGCTCTGACCGGCTCTGGGCTGCTGCCTTCACCACCAACTTTAAGCTCCTGCGCCCAGCCGTCCGCGACTTTAGTCACATACCACCTTTCTTGCAAAAGAAAACGCGCGGCCATTACGCCGCGCGTTCTCGACTCTGCTTTTGAGGCTGCTTCCGCCTACTCCTCGCGGAAGAACTGCGCCATCTTTCTGAACTTCTCATAGCGCCCATCCAGCAGCTCCGCCGTGCTCAGCTTCTTCAGCTCCGCCAGGCTCGCCGCCAGCACCTTGTCCAGATTCTCCGCCATCCGCGCGTGGTCGGTGTGCGCGCCGCCCTCCGGCTCGGGCACAATCGCGTCCACAATGCCGAAGCCGATCAGATCCGGCGCGGTGATGTGCATGGCCTGCGCCGCCAGGTCGCGCTTGCTCGCGTCGCGCCACATGATCGAGGCGCAACCCTCCGGCGAAATCACCGAATAAACGCTGTTTTCCAGCATGAACACCCTGTCGCCCACCGCAATCGCCAGCGCGCCGCCGGAGCCGCCCTCGCCCGTCACCGTCACCAGTATCGGAACCTTCAGCCGCGACATCTCGCGCAGGTTATACGCAATCGCCTCGCCCTGTCCGCGCTCTTCGGCGCCCAGTCCCGGATAGGCTCCCGGCGTATCGATAAATGTGAAATATCGGCCGCCCGAACTTCTCCGCCATCTGCATGGCCCGGATCGCCTTGCGGTAGCCCTCCGGGATTCGGCATGCCGAAGTTGCGGTAAACCTTCTGCTTGGTGTCGCGTCCCTTCTGCGTGCCCACCACCAGCACCTCTTCGCCGTGGAAGCGCGCCATTCCGCAGATCATCGCCGCGTCGTCGCCAAAGGCGCGGTCGCCGTGAATCTCGGAGAAATCGGTGAACATGTGCTGCACGTAATCCAGCATGTAGGGACGCTGCGGATGACGCGCCAGCTCCGTGCGCTTCCACGCATCCAGCTTCGCGTTCCTGCGCGCACCTGCTTGCGCAGTCCATCCACCCGGTCGTGCAGCGCCCGGAGCTGTCTTCTGCGCCTCGTCGCTGGTCTCCGGCAACCGCCTCCAGTTGCGCAATCTGGCGCTCGATCTCTTCCAGTTCCTGGTCTGCCTTGATTCCAGCTTCCATCTGTCTCTCTCTCCTAGTCGATCACCTTGACTGAGTCTGGACCGCACAACTGCTCCACGCTCTTCATAAACGCCCGATCCGCACACACATTATATCCTTCAGCTTCCATCACCACGACGTACTCGCCCGGCCGCACCAGGTCAACAGCACCTTGGCCTCGCCCGCGGCTCCGGGTAAAAATGCCATGCAGCGCATCCACCGTCTCCGGCCTCGCCTCCGGCCAGCTGAATCGTAATCCGCACCGAGCGCGGCAGCTTCACCTTGGCCTCCTCCAGCGGCGTAATCTCGTTGATGAACAGCTTGGGCGCCGCATCCTCTTCCACCCGCACCGCCGCCTTCACCAGCACCGGAACCTCCAGCTTTACCTTCTCCTCCAGCCGCTTGTAGGCCTCCGGAAACACCGCCGCCTCCACCCGCCCGTGCATGTCTTCCAGCACCAGTCCGGCCATCAGGTCGCCCTTGCGAGTCTTGGCGATGCGCACCCCGGTAATCAGTCCGGCCACCGCGATGTCCTCGTTCTTCGGCCGTCGAGCGCTTCATCGCCAGCACGTCGCTGGTCTTCAGCGCGTGCAGGTCCTCGATCTTCTCCTGGTATTTCTCCAGCGGATGCCCGCTGATCCAGAAGCCCAGAATCTCCTTCTCGTTCGCCAGCCGCACCGACTCCTCCCAGTCGGGAACATTCGGCAGCCGGTCCGCCGCCGCAGCCGCCGGGCTAGCCTCCTCGAAGATGCCGAACAGCCCGTGCTGTCCCGCCTCGCGGTCCCGCGCCGTCTTCTGCGCCTGCTCCATCGCCTTGTCCAGCACGTCCATCAGTTGCGCGCGCCGTCCCAGCGAATCCATCGCCCCGCTCTTGATCAGCGACTCCAGCACGCGCTTGTTCAGCAGCCGCAAATCCACCCGCTCGCAGAAATCGTAGATCCCCTTGAACGGCCCGTCCTGCCGCGCCTCCACGATCGACGTCAATCGCATTGCGCCCACGTTCTTCACCGCCGACAGCCCGAAGCGAATCTTCGAGAGCGTCTACCGTCTCGGTGGCGTACCCGATAGCCGATAATCGGCGTAAAGTTCGCCGCCGACTCATGCACGTCCGGCGCCAGCACCTCGATCCCCATCTCGCGCGCCTCGCCGATGTACTTCACCACGTCCTCGGTCTTGCCCGTCACCGAGGTCAGCAGCGCCGCCATGAACTCCACCGGATAGTGCGTCTTCAGATACGCCGTGTGATAGGCCACCAGCGCGTAGGCCGCCGAGTGCGACTTGTTGAAGCCGTATCCGGCAAACTCCGCC
This sequence comes from uncultured Acidobacteriota bacterium, assembly GCA_963732315.1. Classification (GTDB taxonomy): domain Bacteria; phylum Acidobacteriota; class Terriglobia; order Terriglobales; family Acidobacteriaceae; genus TOLSYN. The sequence continues at coordinate 225,189 of CAVSYY010000017.1, read as the reverse complement.
ATCAGGTCGAAGATGTGCCCGCCTTTTCCGTCGGAGAACTTCCGCTCTCGCCGCGCCCTGCATAAAGCGCTCGCGCTGCTTGTCCATCTCCGCGGCAATCTTTTTGCCCATGGCGCGGCGCAGCAGGTCGGCTTCGCCCAGCGAGTAGCCGGCGATCACGTTGGCGATCTGCATCACCTGTTCCTGGTACACGATGACGCCGAGCGTCTCCTTGCAGCAGCCGCTCCAGCTCCGGCAGCATGTAGTCGACCTTCTTGCGTCCCCACTTGCGCTCGATGAAATCGTCGATCATGCCGCCCTGGATCGGCCCCGGCCGGTACAGCGCGTTCAACGCCGTCAGGTCTTCCACCGTCGTCGGCTGGTAGCGGCGCAGCACGTCCCGCATGCCGTCGGATTCAAACTGGAAGACCCCCGAGGTCTGTCCCCTGGTGAAAGACCTTCTCGTAGGTCTCCGCATCCTCCAGCGGAATCGTCTCCATCACCACCGTCTCGCCCCGCGTCATCTGGATCAGCTTCAGGCAGTCGTCGATGATGGTCAGCGTGGTGAGCCCGAGGAAGTCCATCTTCAGCAGGCCCATCTTCTCCACCGCCGTCATGTCATAGGCGGTCACGATTTCGTCGTTCTTCGTCTTGTACAGCGGCACCAGCTCATCCAGCGGCACCGGCGCAATCACCACGGCGCTGGCGTGTACGCCGGAGTTGCGCACCATTCCTTCCAGCTTCTTCGCCGTGTCCACCAGGTTGCGGATCGCCGGATCGTTGGTGTACACGTCCTGGAACGCCGCCACGTCCGCCATCGCCTTGTCGATGGTCATCCCCGGCGTGCCGGGAATCATCTTGGCGATGCGGTCCACCTCGTCTGTACGGCATGTCCAGCACGCGTCCGGTGTCCTTGATCGCCGCCTTGGCCGCCAGCGTGCCGAAGGTGATGATCTGCGCCACCTGCTCGCGTCCGTATTTTTCGGTCACGTAGTTGATGACCTCGCCGCGCCGGTTCATGCAGAAGTCCACGTCGATATCGGGCATGGAGACGCGCTCGGGATTCAGGAAGCGCTCAAACAGCAGTTCGTGCTGGATCGGATCGATATCGGTGATCCCCATCGCATAGCCCACCAGCGAACCGGCCGCCGAGCCGCGCCCCGGCCCCACCGGAATCCCGCTCTCCTTCGCATAGCGGATGAAGTCCCACACGATCAGGAAGTATCCGGGAAACTTCATCTGCTTGATGATGCCGATCTCGCGGTTCAACCGCTCTTCATACTCGCCGAAGCTGTGCCGCAGCTTGCCCTGCGCCTTCAGACCCTCGCAGCAGATTCATGCGCCGCGCCATGCCCTCGCGCGCAATCCGCTCAAAGTAGCTGTCGATCGTCTCGCCCTGCGGGCACCTCGAACTTCGGAAACGGATTCTCGATCTTCGCCAGCTTCAGATTGCAGCGCTCGGCAATCCCCACCGTGCGCCGCAGCACCTGCTCATATCCCTGGAAGACCTTGCCCATCTCCTCGGCGCTCTTCACGAAGAACTGGTTGGTCTGGAACTTCATGCGGTTCGGATCGGCAATCGACTTGCCGGTCTGGATGCAGATCATCGCGTCCTGCGCCAGGCAATCGTCCTCGCAGATGTAGTGGCTGTCGTTGGTGGCCACCATCGGAATGTCCAGGTCCTGCTCCAGCCGGAACAGGTCCTTCTGAATCCGCTTCTCTTCTGCCAGTCCCTGGTCCTGAATCTCCAGAAAGAAATTTCCCCGCCCGAAAATATCTTCCAGAGTCTTGGCCGCCGTGCGCGCCGCCTCGTACTTGCCTTCCGTCAGCCGCTCGGCCACTTCGCCCTTCAAGCACGCCGACAGCCCGATCAGCCCTTCGCGTGCTCGGCCAGATAGCGCTTGCTCACCCGCGGCTTGTAGTAAAAGCCGTGCAGCGAGGCCTCCGAGCATATCTTCGTCAGGTTCTTGTAGCCGGTCTCGTTCTCGGCCAGCACAATCAGGTGGTTGTAGCTGTCGCCCTGCGGCTCCGCGCGATGGTCTTCCTTCTTGCAGACGTACAGCTCGCAGCCCAGAATCGGCTTGATCCCCGCGTCCTTCGCGTCGTTGAAGAAATGCACCGCGCCGAAGATGTTGCCGTGATCCGTCATGGCGACGGCAGGCATCTTCAGTTCCTTGGCGCGCTTGCACAGCACCTTGGTGTCGCAGGCGCCGTCCAGCATGGAGTAGTCGGTATGAAGATGCAGATGAACAAAATCGAGAAGACATGGCTATCGCCGATTGTACCGCTCAGCCAGCGGCTTCACATCCGCCGCGCTGAGGAAATCTTCGGACCGCTGAATTCAGCCACTTTCCAGCGCAAAATCGCCATTTCGTTACATAGCACGTGGCATACCAATGTGGTCGCAGCATCTAACTCGCACATTTCGCGGCAGATTCAGTTTCGTGAGGCATCGAACCTTTCTGACGCCGCGAATCTAAGCAGGTGATACCGGTACTTGCCAACAGGTACCAGGACCGGGATCAGGAGGTATCGATGTTCGGCTTCGACATGCTTTTCGGTTGCTGGCATAAGAACTACAGCTTTCCCATCACCGCGAAGAAAGGTAGCGCTCCATATTGCGAGGCCGCGCGTGTCACGGGAACCTATGTCGTCTGCCTCGATTGCGGCAAGGAGTTTCCCTACGATTGGAATGCGATGAAGGTGCTCTCCGCCGAGCACGGCATTGCCCAAGGCACGCTCACTGCCGCCGGGACGGCCAACGGCTGCGTCAAAGCCGCTTGAGCCGTCGCTGACGCCGGGCATACGGGAGCTGCCGTCTCCGGCAACGCCCTCTGCAGCGGCGGCCAGCTATGTACGCTGCTCATCAGAGACTCCGCTTCACGAGCGGCGAATGAGGTCGGCAAGTTCGCTTCAATTCCCATTCCTACGTGCTCGCCTGTCCGGCCAGAAGAATGATCTCCGCGGCCCATGGCACTCGACTATTTTGCGTGATGACGGGCGGCGTGGGCGCGCAGTTCGGTGACAATTTCCTGCGCGGCCTGGGTGGCACGCTGGAAATCGCCCGGAGGAAAGCTGATGGCGCCCACCCGCGCATGTCCGCCGCCGCCGTAGCGCTCGCAGATCTTCGCCAGGTTGATCATGTTCTCCGCGTCGGTCCATGGATTGGAGCCCACGGAGATCTTCACCCGGAAGCTGCTCTTGCTCAGGCCCACGCTGTACACGCTCTCCGGATGCAGATAGTAAGGGATGAACTTGTTGTAGCCTTCCAGGTCGTATCCGGTCACGTCGAAAAAGATGGTCTGGTCCGGTGCACTCGCTATGCTTGCGGATGATCTCGATGGAGCGCTGATGCCGCTCCAGCAGCGGCGGAATCTGGCTGGCGACAAACGGCGTGGCGACGATCTCCTCCAGCGGCCGATAGGCGAGCAGTTCGATCAGCCGCGGAATGAACGTCGGGTCCTGATTGGCTTCGATGGCCATGGTGATGCGCATCGCCGGCTCCTGCATCGCCACCGCAACCTCGGCGCTCTCATACGATGCGCCGTCCACAATGTCGGCCCACTCCACCAGCTCGGCCACCGGCTCCAGCGTCAAAGCCGAAGCGGCTCTGCGCAATCGTCGCCAGAAACTTTGTGCACGACTTGAAGTCCGGATCGAAGAACTTTTTGTTGCTCTGCTCGCGCTCGAAGTGCTCCTGATCCTCTTCGGTGAGGAACGCGCTCTGATGATGATCGAACCACCAGGTCAGCTTCTCCGAGGCGAGATACTTGAAGTCGACGATGGCGTTCTCGTCCCCGGTGAACTCGTCCAGGTTGAAGAGCGCGCCGGCGCGGTGCAGCAATCCCTGGTATTGAAACTCGGCGTGCCGGCGTATGCGCTCGCGGTAGAAGCGCGTAAACAGCGAAGCCGAGCAGGCTCCATCAAAACATTTATCGTGATAAAAAACCTTGATGATCAATGGTTCCCTTTCTACAGGAGTCAGCGCGCGGCGCGCGGGGCTGGCTTTTTCTTTTGGCACTCGCTGCAGAGGCCGTAGACCTGAAAGGTGTGGCTGGTGGTTTGGTAGCGGTGTTTGCGGCCGATCTCTTTTTCCACCTGCTCGATCTCCGGGGAGAAAAACTCCACCGAGCTGCCGCAGCCGGTGCAGACCATGTGGTGATGGCTGCGCCGGTTGTACTGGTGCTCGTAGCGGGTAACGCCGTCGTGGAAGGCGACCTCGCTGGCCAGGCCGCAGTCGGCAAAGAGCTTGAGGGTGCGGTAGACGGTGGTGAAGCCGATGCGGGGATCGGTGCGCTTGACCAGCTGGTGCAGTTCTTCGGTGGAAAGATGCTCGTGGGTTTCGAGGAAGGTGCGCAGGATGGCATCGCGCTGGCCGGTGTGCTTGAGGCCGACGCTCTTGAGGTGCCCGTTGAAGATCTCTTCGGCCTCGCGGATGGATTCGCCCGAAAGCTACCTTCTGGTCATCGACGCGTTTTTGAGGTGTCGTCATGGGTGGCAAGCCAATGGAAGAAGCATACCATTGGAGCGGGCTTTGCTTTGAATTCTGGCCCCGGGATATTCTAGGCGCTGACTCTGTAGCGATTTGGAGGAAGACGTGGCGGCCGACAAATTTGAAGTGGGCCTGGTACAGATGACATGTTCGCCGGAGCCGGACGAGAATCTGGAGCGGGCAGCTGGCTCTGTGCGCGAGGCGGCGCGGCTGGGAGCGCAGGTGATCTGCCTGCCGGAGCTGTTCCGCACCCAGTATTTTTGCCAGCGCGAGGATACGGCGCTGTTCGACCTGGCGGAGCCGATTCCGGGGCCCAGCACCGGACTGTTTTGCCGCCTGGCCGCGGAGTTGAAGGTCGCCATCGAGGTTTCGCTGTTTGAACGGCGAGCGCCGGGCCTGTACCACAACACGGCGGTCATTATCGGCAGCGACGGCGAAATCCGCGGCCTCTACCGCAAGATGCACATCCCGGACGACCCGCTCTACTACGAGAAGTACTACTTTACGCCGGGTGACCTGGGCTTTAAGAGCTTTGAGCTGGAGCAGGGCTCGGTGGGAACGCTGGTGTGCTGGGATCAGTGGTATCCGGAGGGCGCGCGGCTGACCGCATTGCAGGGGGCAAACGTGATCTTCTATCCCACGGCGATCGGCTGGCATCCGGCGGAAAAGGCCGAGTGGGGCGCGGCGCAGTACGACGCCTGGTTCACCATGCAGCGGAGCCACGCCATCGCCAACGGGGTGTATGTGGGCGCGGTCAATCGCGTGGGGCACGAGACGGGCAACATCCGTGGCGACCAGGTGAAGGGCGCGGGACTGGAGTTCTGGGGCGGCTCGTTTCTGGCCGATCCGTTTGGGCGGATTCTGGCCAAGGCTTCGCACGATAAGGAAGAGATTCTGGTGGGCACCGTGGACGTGAAGCTGCAGGAGGAGATTCGCCGCAACTGGCCGTTTCTGCGCGACCGCCGGATCGACGCCTATGGGCCGATCACGCAGAGGTTCGGAAAGTAGATGCCATCGAAGAAAGCAGCACCCAGCTCTCCTGCCGCGCTGGGCTACCGCATGCCTGCCGAGTGGGAGCCGCAGCGCGCAACCTGGCTGGCGTGGCCGCATAACCGCAGCGACTGGCCGGGGAAGTTTGCGCCGATTCCCTATGTTTATGCCGAGATTGTGCGCCATCTGGCGCGCGCGGCGCGGGTGGAGCTGATCGTCAACGACGCCGAGGCGGAAGAGCGGGCGCAGAGTATATTGACGGATACGAATGTATTGCCGGCGCTGGAGGAACGCATTGGATTCCATCGCTGGGCCACCAACCGCGGATGGCTGCGCGACTCCGGGCCGATTTTTGTGCGAGCGTATGGGAAACAAGGCGGGCAGCGTTGCGGTGACCAACTGGAAGTTCAACGGCTGGGCCAAGTACCGGAACTGGCAGCTGGATAATACGCTGCCGGAAAAAATCGCAGAGGTGCGCGGCTATGGAGTTTTTGAGGCGGCCGTGGAGATCGCATGGTCACTGTGCGGCCGATGGTGCTCGAAGGTGGATCGATTGACGTGAATGGACGCGGGCTGCTGCTGACCACCGAGGAATGTCTGCTGAGCCCGGTGCAGCAGCGCAATCCGGGGATGACGCGCGAGGAGATTGAAGGCACGCTGGGACGGATGCTGGGGGTGAAAAAAGTTCTGTGGCTGGAGCGCGGCATTGTGGGCGACGACACCCACGGCCACGTGGATGACATTGCCCGCTTCATCGGACCGCGCACCGTGCTGGCCGCCAGCGAAGACGATCCGGAGGACCCGAACCACGCCGATCCTTAAGGAGAACCTGAAGCGGCTGCGGAAGATGGCCGACATGGCAGGGCGAGCGCTGGAGTTGGTTCCGCTGCCCATGCCCGCGCCGGTGGTGTTCAAGGGGCAGCGCGTGCCCGGCCAGCTATGCCAACTTCTACATCTCGAACCGCACGGTGCTGGTGCCGACCTTCGACGATCCCAACGACCTGAAGGCGCTGAACACGATTCAACGCGTGCTGCCCAAACACAGCGTCGTGCCGATTTACTGCGGCGATCTGATCTGGGGGCTGGGCGCGATCCACTGCATGACGCAGCAGGAGCCTGCGGGAGAGTGAGCGCGCCGGTGTAGAGTGAAGACCAAAATCACGGCGGGGCGGAGTCCGACAAAAGCGTGGCGGACGAGCGCTGGATGGAAGAGGCGCTAAGGTTGGCGCGTGCGGGCCGAAGTTGCGGACGAGGTTCCGGTCGGCGCGGTTGTGGTTTGCGAGGGGAACATCGTGGGACGCGGCTGGAACCAGGTGGTCTCCGCGGGCGACCCCACGGCGCACGCCGAAATTGTGGCCATGCGCGAGGCGGCGCACGCGCTGGGCAATTACCGGCTGAGCGGCTGCCAGCTTTTCGTTACGCTGGAGCCCTGCGCGATGTGTGCCGGAGCCATCGTGCATGCTCGCATTGCACGGCTGGTGTATGGTGCGCGCGATCCCAAGGCCGGAGCCGTCGGCGGAATCATGGAGGTGCTCAATCATCCCAAGCTGAACCATCGCGTGGAGGTGACCGAGGGCGTGCTGGGCGGGCGCTGCATGGAGATTTTGCAGGCGTTTTTCAGGGAGCGCAGAGGCTAGGCGAAAGCGCCAACACGAACTTTCCGGAGCAGGCCGGTTTCCGGTTTGCCGACGACCCGGGAGTCTGTACTTTGATGGACCGAGGGGCGTTACCGATCCAACAGGAACCTTCGCCCCCTTAGGGAGATAGTCGGGCTTTGCGACCCGACTATCGGCAATGTGTAGCGTTCTTTGTTCACAATCTTTGTTCACAATCCCCCGTTATTGGTTCGCGGATGGGTTGGCGGCACTCGGAAATGGCGAACCTCCTTCGTCCGTAGAGTGCCCGATCATCGCGTCCCATCCTTTTCCGAATGCCGGGTTAGCGGCGGTTGGAAGCGGCGATACGTCGGCGGCCTGAGGCGCGCTAACTTGGCGAGCAGCCATTGCGGACGGTACCCGTGCCGATGCAGGCGCCGCATTCTCGGCCGTTAGGCTTGCCAGTGCCGTGTTGGCGGCTTGAGGAAATGGCAACGGTTGATATTGCTGGCCGAGGGCCAGTGCGGTCACGAACAACAGCGTTGCGAGCACTTCAATTGTACGTTTCATGATTTCAAACTCCTTATTGTCCTGATCTCCGTATCGCGTATGTCTCGATACGGATGATTGCGTTTCGTCATCCGGGCTCATGTAGTGCATGACGGATGCCATACGCGCGCCGAATGGATCATTCACGCCAAACAATTGAAGCTATGAAACTTGTGGGCACAGCCGGATCGGAACGATTGAGCCGGTGTCGACATAGCTGACAGGGATTTCGTCAGATGACGATTGATTTCGACACTGGATGCTTCTAGATTGATTGGGTAGCGGTCGTCAGATAGCACACAACTCATGAGCTCCATCCCTCAAACCGGGGCAATGACATACATTGAGCGACTCGAGGCCCTGCTTCGAATATGGCAGGCCATTCCTCCTGCCGGCGATCTGAACCGTGGCGCGGAAATATACGCCCGGGAACTGCACGGCATCGTCGACTTTGACTTTTTATTCGTTAGCGAGTGTGCAACGGATGCGGCCGATGCAAGGTCGATGCTGGAGATCAACGGAACCAAGCTTCGCCCGTCTGAGGCAGGCATTCCACTCCAGGGAAGTACAGGGCTTTGGGTTTATGAAAACCAGCAGACGCTGGCGATCGCGGACTGGGCGCAAGAAACACGCTTCCCGGAGATGAAAGAATTTCTTCGTAAGTCGGGCGTCGCCTCTACATGCTCGCTGCCTCTGGTTGCGCCCGCTCGCAAAGTTGGAGTGATTGAGTTTGGCAGTTCTCATCCCAACGCCTATCCCGAAGCTGAGGTTGAGTTTCTTTCCGTTGTTGCGGGCCAGGTGGCTTTGGCATTTGACGACGCGATCCACGTCAGGTCGTCCGAGGTTGCGGAAAGCCGATTGAAACTCCTGCTCGAACTGACGAACAGTATTGTTTCCAACCTTGAGTTTGGCGATTTACTGGGAGCCATTTCCGCAAGCGTTCGCCGGGTTATGCAATGCGGCGTGGGCGTGATGTTGCCCGATGCGACGGGCAAGAACCTCCGGGCATTTGCCATCGACGTTCCAGAGGGTTCCGCATTCAAAGACTACGACACCAAGCTCATCCCCATTGAGGGATCGCTCAGCGGCAAGACATTTCAGACAGGGACCCCAGTCGTTGGAAGTCCTGCGGACCTACAGGCTGAGTTCCCCGAATACGCCGAACTAAAGGGGGCAGCATTTGGTGAAATCCAGTCAGTCTGCTTCGTGCCGCTCATCAGCCGTAATCGCGCTTTGGGCGTTCTGACTCTGGGGAGGAGCCAGGAAAACGGCTTTGGTGAGGGGGATATTGGATTCCTGATGCAGGTGGCAAACCAGGTTGCAATCGCTGTCGAAAATGCGCTGGCATACAGGGAAATCGCCGATCTCAAAGACAAACTCGCCCAAGAGAAGCTTTATTTGGAGGATGAGATCCGGGGCGAATTGGACTTTGAAGGTATTGTCGGTCAGAGTTCAGCGTTCCGCCACGTTTTGCAGCTGGTGGAAACCGTAGCGCCCAGCGATTCCACGGTTCTCCTTCTAGGTGAAACAGGCACAGGCAAGGAATTAATTGCGCGAGCCATCCACGATCGCAGCCGGCGAAACAACCACACTCTAGTACGGATGAATTGCGCTGCCATCCCTACAGGCCTGCTGGAGAGTGAACTCTTTGGCCACGAAAGGGGAGCCTTTACCGGAGCGATTTCGCAGAAGATCGGAAGGTTTGAGCTCGCCGATCAAGGCACGCTGTTTCTCGACGAGGTTGGAGATATTCCTCTCGAGATCCAGCCCAAGCTGCTTCGCGCTCTGCAGGAGCAGGAGTTCGAACGCCTGGGAAGCACTCGAACCAAAAAGGTGGACGTCCGTCTGGTGGCGGCTACCAACCGCGACCTGGAAAAAATGATCGAAGACCGGGAATTCCGCAGTGATTTGTACTACCGGCTCAATGTCTTCCCCATCCGCATACCACCCTTGCGCGAGCGCCCGGAAGACATTCCACTCCTGGTGCGCTACTTCACGCAGAAATACGCCCGCCGCATGAACAAGGAGATCCAGACGATTCCCGCCCAGGCAATGAAGAAGCTCACCACCTGGAGCTGGCCGGGAAATATCCGCGAGTTGGAGAACATGATCGAACGTTCTGTCATCCTGACCCGTGGTCCGGCGCTTCATGTTCCGCTGGAAGAGCTAACCCAGGGCAAGAGTGTGATTCCGCTTGACGGAAGCCGCGAGACGGCCGAACGGGAGGCAATTGTGCGAGTTCTCAAAGCAACCAACGGACGCGTAGCCGGAGCCGACGGTGCCGCCGAGCGGCTGGGAATACCGCGTACGACTCTAATCTCCCGGATGAAGAAGCTGGGGATCGACTCACGACGACTGTCGTAATCTTCCACATTTGTTGGTTGGAGCCACGCACGCGCGAGTCACGGTCAAGCCGGAAGCTGAGGCGTTACCGAGCTTCCCTACCGTCTGCGCCGTGAGGCGATCAGAGCATCGAGTTTGGTGAAGAGCTCGCGGTTGGAGGATTTGGGATAGGCGGCGAGTTTTTCGCGGAAGTGCGGGATGTTGAAGAGGAAGGATTCCACGCGCTCCTTGGTCAACTCCTCCCAGAAGGCGCCGTAGCCGGTGCGTCCGAGCCAGAAGGCGTTGAATATCTGTTCAAACTGCTTTTGCACCGGCATCGCCAGGTAGGGCTTGCCGAGGTGCAATGCTTCGGTGACCAGCGAGAAGCCGGCGTTGGCGATGATGGCCTGGGTGCGGACGAGGTCGTCGAAAAAAGTCTCGAAGCCGGGCTTCTTGTAGAGGATGTTTCCTTCCCGTCCTTCGCGGTTGAAGCCGTAGGCGATGAACTCGGCGCGCACCGAGGAGAGAAGCTTGATGAGATGCGGCGCGGGCGAGGTGACGTAGACGAGGACGGGGCCCTCCGAGGTGGGCTCGGCGTCGAGGATCTGCTGGCGCAGGATGGGCGGGACGAGTTCGGAGTTGGCGCGGCTTCCGGGCGCGTCGAAAAACGAGGTGACGAAGTAGTGCGAGGCGTAGGGAGTCATCAGCCGCGTGGCCAGCTTGGCGGCGGTGGCGTCGGTGCGGTAGCCGGGCGGCGTGGCCAGCTTGAAGTGGGTGAGGATGTGCTGGTTGTCGATGGAGATAACGGGGATTTTGCGGCTGTGTCCGGCGCGGCTGCTGAGCGGCTCGTAGTCGGTGATGACCAGATCGATGCCGCGCTCGTCGATGACCCGGCCGAGTTCTTTCGTGCTTCCGACGACCTTGCGCGCCTGGAAGATGCCGCGGGCCAGGGTGCGGTTGTAGCGCACCGCGTTATTCACGTAGGTGAAGCGGAAGCCGTGAATCTCCAGGACCTCGCAGACGTCGTTCAGGTTGTGGAGGCCGCGGTCAAACGAGGCGGCGACGACCTGGTGTCCCTGGCGCTGCAGGTGGAGAATGACCTCTCGCGAGCGGGTGGAGTGGCCCGCGCCTTCGCCGTTGACTCCGTACAGGATGTTTGCCATTGCTTGGCTGGAAGTATAAACAGCGGAGCGGGTGCAGAGACAAAGAGTTTCGTTGGCGACGTTGGCGAACCAGTCGAACGAACCGGTGGACCAACTCCGGCTGCGTTGCTTTTTGGCGGGTTGATCCCGCATAATTTGACCGAGTTCCCGGTATGTCTGACCTTGCTGAACCTGCCCAACTCGATCACCCTGAGCAGAATCGGCTGCATACCCTTGTTTATCTGGGTGCTCTCGACCAGCATCTTTCATCCCGGCACGCAGGAATTGGTGGCCGCGGCAATCTTCATCCTGGCCTCCATCACCGACGGGCTCGACGGCTACCTGGCGCGCAAGCACGGGCAGATCAGCAGCGTGGGAATGCTGCTCGATCCGATGGCCGACAAGCTGCTGATCGCCTCCGGATTGATCCTGCTGGTGCGCATTACTCCCAACCTGATGCCGCCGTGGATCGCGGTGCTGGTGCTGGGACGCGAGTTTCTCATTACCGGACTGCGCAGCGTGGCCGCCACCCAGGGCTTTACCATCCAGGCGCGCGAGCTGGGCAAGCTGAAGATGGTGGTGCAGATTGTGGCCATCGTGGCCACGATTTTTGCCCACCGCTGGTATGAGTGGAACTGGTTTGGCTTCATCGTGGGCGTGAATCTGATTGCGCGCATGGCGATCTGGTTCATGCTGGTGGTGACCGTGCTGTCGGCGGTGGATTACTTTATGGCCTTCTGGAGCCGGGTGAGCCACGCGGCGCGTCCGCAGCCTACGCCGTGCGTTCCGGCCAAGCCGGGCGCGGTCAGGTAAGCCGCTTTACCCGACTTTATTACTCAACTCTTTTACTCAACCCAGTCGAAGCTGCGAGTCACGGCCTTCTTCCAGTAGTGGTAGAGCGAAGCACGCTTCTCTTCGGGCATCGATGGAAGCCAGCGGCGCTCTTCGGCCCAGTTGGCGGCCAGTTCGGCAGTGTCTTTCAAGAACCCCGTGGCTAGGGCGGCGGCGTAGGCTGCGCCCAGAGCGGTGGTTTCCTGGATGACCGGACGAATGACCGGACGGTTCAGGATGTCGGCCTGGAACTGCATCAGCAGACTGGTTCTGCACCATGCCGCCGTCAGCGCGCAGGCTGGCCAGGGCGATGCCGGAATCCTTCTTCCATGGCGTCGAGCACCTCGCGGACCTGGAAGGCAGTGGCCTCCAGCACGGCGCGGGCAAGGTGCCCCTTGTTGACGTAGCGGGTCAGTCCGGCGATGACGCCGCGGGCGCTGTCCTTCCAGTACGGCGCGTAGAGTCCGGAAAATGCGGGAACGAAATAGACGCCGCCGTTGTCGGCAACAGTGCGCGGCAAGGGCCTCGATGTCCGAACTTTTCTGGATAGATCCCGAGGTTGTCGCGCAGCCACTGCACCAGGGCGCCGGTGATGGCGATGCTGCCCTCCAGGGCGTAGACGGGCGGCTGCTCGCCGAGTTTGTAGGCGAGCGTGGTCAGCAGGCCGCAGCGTGAGGGGACGATTTGGGTTCCGGTGTTCATCAGCATGAAGCAGCCGGTGCCGTAGGTGTTCTTGGCTTCGCCGGGCTGAAAGCAGGCCTGGCCGAAGAGCGCGGCCTGCTGGTCGCCGAGGTCGCCGGCGATGGGCACGTCTTTGATCGGGGCCAGCACCGCCGCGCCGTAGACCTCGGAGCTGGAGGCGATCCGGGGCAGAATCGATGCGGGAATATCGAAGTCGGCGAGGATGCTCGCTGTCCCAGTTGCAGAGTGCTCAAGTTCATCAACTGGGTGCGGCTGGCGTTGGTGACATCGGTGACGTGAACGCCACCGTTGACGCCGCCGGTCAGGTTCCAGATGAGGAAGGTGTCGATGTTGCCGAAGAGCAGGTCGCCGGCTTCGGCTGCGGCGCGCGCGCCGGCCACATGGTTGAGAATCCAGCGGAGCTTGAGGCCGCTGAAATAGGTGGCCAGAGGCAGGCCGGTGCGGGCGCGATAGCGGTCCTGCCCGCCGTGGGCGCTGAACTCGGCAACGGCGTCGGCGACGCGCGTGTCCTGCCAGACGATGGCGTTGTAGACGGGCTGGCCGGTTTTGCGGTTCCAGACTACGGTGGTTTCGCGCTGGTTGGTGATGCCGATGGCGGAGAGGTCCGCGGGCCGCAGGTGCGCGCGCGTCCATCGCCTCGCTGAATCACCTCGCAGACGCAGCGCCAGATTTCGCCGGGATCGTGCTCCACCCATCCCGGCTTGGGATAGATCTGCGCGTGCTCCTTCTGCGCGGCGCTGACGATTCTGCCCGAGCGGTCGAAGACCATGAAGCGGGTGCTGGTGGTTCCCTGATCGATGGCCGCGATGTAGCTTGCCATCTATCGTCCTCCGCTTGCTTCCGGCTGGTTCTCGATGCCTGCGGCGTGGAGCAGGTGCCGGAGGTTGCCCAGGTAAGCCGTCACTGCGTCGTTTGTCTGAGCCTCACTCCAGGCGAACTCGCGGGCGAGCCATTGTGCCACGACGGGCGCAGCCTCCGACGCTTCCTTCCAGCTGTGAAACTGCACGCCGAGCCGGCGCGCGAGAATGTCTTCGATGGTCTGCGCCATCTCCTCGCGGATGGCATAGACCACTTCGGCACCGATGGCCGCCCCGCCGGGCACGAGCGGCTGCAACAGCTGCGGGTCTTGCTCAGCCAACTCCAACACCTTGGGCGCGTCGGTGCCGAACTTCTGCGCCAGGTGGCGGGCGGAGCGCGAAGAGAGATCGTACTTTTCCGCCAGCTGCCGCCAGTAATCCACCCAGAAGCCTTCGGCGCCGGAGAGCGGATAATCCAGGGTACGGCACTCGCGTGGCGCCACGCCAAGCGCCCTGCTGGACGCAGTCGATGGCGTCTTCGGCCATGGCTCGGTAGGTGGTCCACTTGCCGCCCAGGACGCTGATGAGGCCGCTGGCAGGATCGAGTTCGATTTCGTGGTCGCGAGCCAGATTGCCGGTATGCACCGAGGGGTTGGACTTGAGCAGGGGACGCAGGCCGGCAAATGCCGACTGCACGTCCTGCGGCGTCAGAGTTTCGTTCAGGTATGGGTTGACGTGGCGCAGCAGATAGCGGACCTCGGCGGGCGTGACCACCATCTCGTCGGCGAGGGTGGCTTCGTCCTCGGTGGTGCCGACCAGCAGGCGTCCCAGCCAGGGAATGGCGAAGATCACGCGGCCATCCTCGGTGCGGGGAATCAGCAGCGCGGCATCGCTCTGGAGGGCTTCCAGCGGCAGCAGAAGATGAACGCCTTTGCTCAGGCGCAGGCGCTCCGGCAGGGTGGGATTGGCCAGGCGGCGGAGCTGGTCGGCAAAGGGTCCGGTGCAGTTGACGAAGACCTTGGCGCGGATCTGGAAGCGCTGCCCGGTGAGCTGGTCCTCGACCTCCAAGGCGGCGAGCTTCCCGTTGGAATCCCTGGCGAAGTCCACGCCTTTGGCGTAGTTGATCAGTTCCCCGCCCTGCTGCGCGAAGGTCTGCGCCAGGGCGATGCCGAAGCGGGCGTCGTCGAACTGGCCGTCGGCATAGGAGACGGAGCCGACGAGCTGTTGGCTGCGCTGCTCATCGCGCCGTTCGCTGCGCAAGCCAGGCATCCGTTCGAGGGTCTCCTCGCGGCTCAGCATGCGGCTGGGAAAGAGGCTGGCGGAGCCGGCGATCCAGTCGTAGAGCTTCATGCCCACGGTGTAGTAGGCCAGCTCCCACCGGCTGAAGCACGGGACCAGAAGCTCCAGCGGATGGGCGAGAAACGGCGCGCGGCGCAGCATGGACATGCGCTCGTGCAGGGCCCGGCCCACCAGCGCAAACTGGGTGCGGTCGAGCTCCCGGACGGCCTGCTGCAAGTAGCGCACGCCGCCGTGCACCAGCTTGGTGGAGGCCATGGAGGTGTGCGAGACGAAGTCTCCCGCATCCAGCAGAACGGTGGAGAATCCGCGGAGTTGGGCATCCAGGGCGCAGCCCAGGCCGGTAGCCCCGCCGCCGATGATGCACACGTCGTAGCTGCCCTGGAGGATGCTGCGGCACGCGCTTTCCCGGCTCTTCATTCAGTTCCTCCAAAGGGTCCAGAATTGAATCAACTTCCCTGCCAGGCTGTGGTTAAATGACGCATGGCCGCCACCAACAACTCGCAAGCCCCGCTTCTGGCAGAACTTAGCATTATGGCCGCAACGGCCAGTACGGCAACAGAGTTGATGACCCAAATTGCCGAGAAGCTGAATTTTTCCCTGCTGCGCTATAACTGGGTCGGTTTTTACAGGATCGAGCATCGGCCCGTCGGTGAGGCAGTGCTGAAGCTGGGGCCATTTGCCGGGACGATTGCCACCTATGCGGAGATTCCGTTGAGCCAGGGAGTCTGCGGGGCTGCCGCCAGCTCCGGCGAAACCATTCTGCTCAGCAAGGTAGCCGACGATTCGCGCTATATCTCCCGCGACCTTTCCACCCGCTCGGAAATCGTAGTACCGTTCGCCGTCCATGGACGAGTTGGCGGGATTCTCGACGTGAACAGCCATTTTCCCGATGCCTTTGCGATCGCCGACCGCCAGCTGTGCGAAAACGCCGCGTACCTTGTCAGCCAGTTCATCTCCGAGCACGGATACTGAGCGCGCCGTATTGCCTCATTAAGGTCTGTCTTCTAAACCTCACAGCGAGTTCCGTATCTTCAACTCCTGAGCGGCGCGCTATTTACGGCGCGTTGATGTGCCATTCATCGTCCTTTAACAATTCTTTATTAGAGTTTCTAAGTGTTTCCACCCGGTCAATCCTGGCCGGACCTTATGCCCGTCGATTTCATGAGTACACGGAGTCGTCGCAGGTCTTCCGCCGCACCGGATGCGGGCGAGCGCCGAACTCAGCCTAACCGTTCACCTCAAGTTCCATTTAGGAGATTGCTATGAAGATCCGCTTCTGGACATCGGCCATTGTATTGACCGCACTGACAGCCGCACTCTGCTCCTGCCACAGCAACTCCGCGGCTTCCCAGGGTGTGAAATTGCAGGGAGCGGGCGCCACTTTTCCCGCGCCTCTGTACACCAAGTGGTTCAAGGACTACTGCGCGAATCACCCCGATATGCAGGTGGATTATCAATCGATCGGCAGCGGCGGCGGCAAGAAGAACGTGATCGACAAGACGGTGGATTTTGGCGCCAGCGATGCCGCGATGACCGACGAGGAGATGGGCCGGGTACAGGGCGGCGTGCAACTGCTGCCGATGACCGCCGGAGCCATCGTGATTGCCTACAACCTAGACGGGGTGACGAACCTGAACCTTCCGCGCAACGTCTATCCGGAAATCTTTCTGGGCAGGATCACCAAGTGGAATGACCCTGCCATCGTGGCGGCAAATCCGGGGGTTAAGCTGCCCGATCTTCCGATCAACGTGATTGTCCGCTCCGACGGCAGCGGCACCAGCTACGTCTTTTCCAAGCACCTGAGCACGATTGACCCGGCTTTCGATAAGGCGGTGGGAGCCAACACCATGCCGAACTGGCCGGTGGGAACCAAGAGCAAGGGCAATGAGGGCGTGACCGCGAGCCTGAAGTCCACTCCGGGTTCGATTGGCTACGTGGAGTATGGCTACGCCAAGCTCCAGGGTCTCACCTTCGCCAACCTGCAGAATAAATCGGGCAAGTATGTGGCGGCTTCGACTGCCTCCGGTCAGGCTGCTCTGGCGTCGGTTGATCTTCCGACCAACCTGATCGGCTGGGCCTCGGATCCGTCGGCTGCCGATGCCTACCCGATCGTTACTTACACCTGGATGATTTTTTACAAGAAGTATGACGACCCCAAGAAGGTCGCAGCGATCCAGGACCTGGTGAAATACTGCCTGAACAATGGACAGCAGCAGTCCGAATCGATGGGCTACATTCCGCTGCCGGCCAGCGTGGTCAGCAAGGATTTGGCTGCGATACAAACGATCAGCTAGCGCATTCAAGGATTCGTTGATGGCGAGCACGACTCCAGCAGCTCCCGTTGCCCATCCGGCTTCGGGAGCGCTTTTTCCAACCCGGCCCGGCGAAATCACTCAGGCACCCACGCGCCTGCAAAGCTTGGTGTGCGCGACTTTTCGCCGGCTGAGTTTCCTGTTTGCCTGCGGCACCATCCTGCTGGTGACCTTCATCGTTTTGCGCATTGCGGTCTCGGCATACCCGGCGATGCGCCACGAAGGACTTTCCTTCCTCAGTGGGAAGACTTGGGACTCAAACGCCGAAACATACCACATCGGGGCGGAAATCTGGGGCACGCTTTACACCTCCGTTCTTGCCCTGGTGCTTGGCACCGCGTTTGGCCTGGCGGCGGCGATCTTCCTCAGCGAAGGCTATATGGGGCAGGGGCTTTTTTCGATCCTGCGCGCTTTTAATCTTCACCTGCATCCTTTCTGGTCCAAGGTTCCCGATGAACTCGAAGACCTACTAAAGCAACTGATCGAGTTGCTAGCCGCAATTCCGAGCGTGGTCTACGGACTATGGGGATTGTTCGTAATCATTCCGATGATTCGTCCGCTGTGCAACGTGGTGCACTCGGAGCTGGGCTGGATTCCGTTTTTCTCCACCGACCTGAGCGGCCCCGGCGTGCTGCCGGCGGTCGTGGTGCTGGCCATTATGGTGATGCCGACGATTACGGCCATCAGCCGCGACGCGCTGACCTCGGTGCCGCCGAAGCTGCGCATGGCCGCCTATGGCCTGGGCGCGACACGGTGGGAGACGATCATCGCGGTGATTCTTCCGACGGCTTCGCGCGGCATCTTTGGCGGCATGGTGCTGGCTTTTGGACGCGCCCTGGGTGAAACCATGGCGCTGGCGATGCTGGTGGGAAATTCCAACACCGTCAGCCTGTCGCTGTTTTCGCCGGCCAACACGCTGGCGTCGCTGTTGGCCAATACCTTTCCCGAAGCGGGTCCCAGACAGGTCGGCGTGCTGATGTACGCGGCCCTGGTGCTGCTGGGCATCACCCTGATCGTGAATATTCTCGGTGCTTTTATCTTGCAGCAGGCCTCGCGTAACACGGCGGAGTAAAGCAATGGCAACTGTGAACATGGACTCGAACCTGGGCATGGGCGACCCCTTTGCCGGAGTTGATTTCGGTCAACTGGAGCGCTCCCTGCGCCGCCCGCGAACGCTGATGGATTTTCTGCTCAGCGGCCTGGTGACGGTGATGACCCTGTCGGCGCTGTTTCCGCTATTCAGCGTCGTCTGGATGCTGCTGTGGCGCGGAGGCAAGCGGCTGCGTTTCGAACTGTTCACCCAGTTGCCGCCTGCCGCCATGGAGTCGGGCGGCGGTTTTGGCAACGCAATCTTGGGCACTCTGCTGATGGTGGGAATCGCGCTGCTGATTACGGTTCCCATGGGCATCATGACGGCGATCTATCTCGCCCAGAACCGCACCGGCAAATTAGCGGAAACGGTGCGATTTTCCGCCAAAGTACTCACCGGCTTCCCGTCGATTCTGGCCGGCGTGTTTGCCTACGGAGCCATCGTGCTGGAAACGGGAGGATACTCGGCCCTTGCAGGCGCAGTGGCACTCTCCATCCTGATGCTGCCGACCATCGTCCTTACATCCGAGGATGCCATCCGCATGGTGCCCTCGCGCATGAAAGAAGCCGCCATCGGCATGGGAGCCACACCGACGCAGACGGTCTGGATGGTGCTGCTTCCCACGGCGATCCCAGGAATCCTCACCGGAGTGATGCTGGCCGTGGCGCGCGCCGCCGGCGAGACGGCGCCGCTCCTGTTTACCGCGCTGTTCAGCGACTACTGGCTCTATTCGCATGGCCAGTTGCAAGTGATGGGCCCCACGGCGTCGCTGGCGGTTCTGATCTACAACTTTTCCGGGGTGCCCTTTGAGAACCAGGTGGAGCTGGCGTGGGCCGCCGCCCTGGTATTGGTATTGCTGGTGTTGGTAGCCAACCTGGTCGGCCGCAGCTTGTCGGGTCGGCAGGTTCAGTCTTAGGAGAAATTGCAATGGCAACGGAAGCGCTTCCTTTACCTGATTCCAACCCGCCGGCGACCGCACTCAGCGTGCCGAACCCCGACGTGGTGGTTGACTGCCACATTAGTGAGCTTTTTTACGGAAGCTTCAAGGCAGTGCGCGACACCGTGATTCCGATCAAGAAGCACGCCATCACGGCATTCATCGGGCCCTCCGGCTGCGGTAAGAGCACGGTGCTGCGCTGCATCAACCGCATGAACGACCTGGTGCGCGGCTTCCGCTTTAAAGGCCACATTCGTTATCGTGGACGCGATATCTACGATCGCTCGATCGACCCGGTTGCAGTGCGCCGCTTTATCGGAATGGTCTTCCAGCAACCGAATCCGTTTGCCACCAGCATCTTCAACAACGTTGCCTTCGGCCTGCGCCTCAACGGCTACAAGGGAGACAAGGCGCAGAAGGTGGAACAGGCGCTGCGCAGCGCCGCGCTGTGGGACGAGGTGAAGGACAAGCTGAACAAGAGCGGGCTTTCGCTCTCCGGCGGACAGCAGCAGCGGCTTTGCATTGCGCGCGCCATCGCTACCGAGCCCGAGGTTCTGCTGATGGACGAACCTTGCTCGGCACTGGACCCGATAGCCACCCGCAAGATCGAAGAGTTGATGCTGGAGTTGCGCAAGAAGTTCACCATCGCCATAGTGACCCACAATCTGCAGCAGGCCCAGCGCGTGGCCGACTATACCGGTTTCCTTTACGTGGACACCACGCAGGGCGGCCGCACCGGCTATCTGGTCGAGTTCGCCGAATCCAAGAAACTGTTCGGCGCACCGGAGCACAAGTACACGCAGGATTACATTCGCGGCGAGTTCAGCTAAGCAAGCGACTGGTGCCGGGAAGGAAGACGGGCGTGCGGAGACGAAGACTCCTGCACGCCCGATTTTTGTGGAAGGCCGGATCGCTGAAACAGACTGACTGTCTCTGGCAGCGATAGAGATTCCGGCCGCTCCAGCCGCTCTCCAATTATTTTCGTCTATTCACGGCAGGCTGGTATCTTGGAGGCGCGGCGGTTTTCGCAGCCGCTCATTCCATAGCCGCCTTTGCCGCACGGGGGAAAGTATGCCCGAAGCCATCATTCAGGCCTCGAAGGTTGAAAAGTTTTACGGAGAGCATAACCAGTCGACGGTTCCGGTGATCGCTCGCACCGATCTGGCCATCGAGCCCGGCCAGATTCTGGCGTTGCTTGGGCCGTCGGGCTCGGGCAAAAGCACGCTGCTGCGCATGCTCACCGGTCTCACGCGTCCCTCGGCCGGCGATGTCCTCTGGCACGGCGCGCCGATTCGCGATTGTTCGCCGAACGTCGCCATCGTCTTTCAGAGCTTCGCGCTTTTTCCCTGGCTCACGGTTTTTGAAAACGTGGAAGCGCCACTCAAGGCGCGCGGCGTCAATGCCTTCGAGCGCCGCAAACGCAGCCTTAAAATTCTCGACACCGTCGGCCTCGACGGCTTCGAGCAGGCCTATCCCAAAGAACTCTCCGGCGGCATGAAGCAGCGCGTCGGCTTTGCCCGTGCCCTGGTTGTGGAACCAGAGGTCCTCTTCATGGACGAGCCATTCTCGGCGCTCGACGTGCTCACCGCCGAGAACCTGCGCAGCGAACTGCTGGAGCTCTGGGGCAAGAAGGCCATTCCCACCAAGGCCATCTTCATCGTCACCCACAACATTGAGGAGGCTGTACTGCTGGCCGACCGCATCATCGTGCTGGGCAAAAACCCCGGCGTGATTCGCACCGACTTTACGCTCACGATGCCACGGCCGCGCGACCGCAAGTCCGCGGAATTCACCGGATATGTGGACTACATCTACAAGGTGCTGACCACCACGCCGAGCCATCCGGAAATTCCACTGCAGCCGCCGCAGGGACCGATTGTTCCCTACGCGCCGGCGACCCGCGTTCACCAGATGCTTTCGCACGCGCGCCCTGGCGGCATCGCCGGATTGCTCGAACTGATCGACGAGAGTGCCAACGGGCGCGAAGACATTTACCGCCTCGCCGACCAGCTTTCCTTTGAAATCGACGACCTGTTGCCTATCGTCGATGCCGCCCAGCAGCTTGGCTTCCTCAAGGTCGAGGAGGGCGATGTACAGATCACACCCGAGGGCCACGAGTTTGCCAACGCCGAGATTCTCCGCCAGAAGGAGCTATTCCGTCAGGCCGCTCTCGGCCACGTTACCATCCTGCGGCAGATCATCCGCACGCTCGAAGCCAAGAAAGACCACTCCGCCCCCGAAGAACTTTTCCACGATTTGCTCGACGAGCATTTCAGCGAGGAAGAGGCCAAGCGCCAGCTTGAGACCGCCATCAACTGGGGACGCTACGCCGAGTTGTTCGAATACGACGCCGCACGGCAGCGCCTCTACCTGACGCATGCTGAGCCGGCATCGGAAACTGCCCGGCCATGATCCGGCGCGTCCGCACCTTTGCTCAGTCGGTCGTCCGCATCCGCAGCTGGTCGATGCTCATCGATCTGGCTGTCTTCGTCGGCGTGATTGCCGCATTCTATGTTTTCAGCGTGATCGCGCGTTATTGGTTCGCCGCGCCGGTGCCAGAGGCGCAGATCCTGCGCTCGCCCAAGGCTCTGCCGCTCTATGCCTTCTACTCGCTGGTGCGCATGTTCGTAGCCTACGGGTTCAGCCTGGCCTTCGCCCTTAGCTACGGTTATATCGCCGCCTATAACAAGCGCGTGGAAGCGCTGATGATCGCCGTGCTGGACATCCTGCAGTCTATCCCGGTGCTGAGCTTTCTTCCCGGCGTCATGCTGGCCACCGTCGCCATCTTTCCCAGCCGCCAGCTGGGGCTCGAACTCGGCTCCATCATACTCATCTTTACCGGCCAGGTGTGGAACATCGCCTTCAGCTTTTACTCCTCGCTCAAGGCTATTCCGCGCGAGCTGCTCGAAGCTACGCGCATTTACCGATTCAGCCGCCTGCAGCGCTTTCTCCAATTGGAACTTCCCTTCAGCACTATCGGCCTGGTATGGAACTCGATGGTCTCCTTTGCCCAGGGCTGGTTCACCCTCATGCTTTGCGAGATGTTTGTGCTCAACCAGCGCGATTTCCGCCTGCCGGGACTCGGATCCTACCTGCAAACCGCCGCCAGCAATGGAGACACGCAGGCCATGGTGTGGGGATTGATCACTCTCATCGGGGTGATCATACTGCTCGACCAGCTTCTCTGGCGCCCGCTGATTCTGTGGTCTGACAAGTTCAAGTTCGAGCAGGTGGAAACCGCCGCTCCGCCGCGCTCGCCGCTGCTTGCCATGCTGCGCAACTCCAGCATGCTGCGCACCGCGCGCGTCTGGATCGTTTCGCCGCTCTCCGAGCGCCTGGTGCACTATCTCGCAACGCAGCCCGAACTCCAACCGCAATGCCCGCAGCCGGAGGCACAGCCTAATCCAGCAGGAAAGTCTTCCTCGCGCGCCAACCTGATCGTGCTGCTCACGGCCGCGCTCTTTGGTGCGTTTGCGCTCTATGCGGTGGTGCAAGCCGGCCTGCTGCTTTCGACCGTTTCACACGCCGAACTGCATCAGACGTTTCGCGCTGCCGGAGCCACGTTCCTGCGAGTGGCCCTCTCGCTGCTCATCGCCCTCGCGTGGACCGTTCCGGCGGGAGTCGCCATCGGCTTTCATCCCCGCCTGGCGCGTTACGCACAGCCGCTGGCGCAGATTGCCGCCTCGGTTCCGGCCACGGCGCTGTTCCCTATCATCCTGCTTGCCATCCTCCGAATGGGCGGAGGCATCAACATCGCCTCGATCATCCTGATGCTGCTGGGAACCCAGTGGTACATTCTGTTCAACGTCATCGCCGGAGCATTGGCCATCCCCGGCGATATGCGCGATGTTGCCGACATCTTCCGCTTCAACCTGCGCGAGCGCTGGATGACTGTGATCCTCCCCGGCATTTTTCCTTACCTCATCACCGGACTGGTCACCGCCTCGGGAGGCGCGTGGAATGCCAGCATTGTTGCCGAATACTTCCACCTGCGGGAGCACACCTACTCCACACTGGGCCTCGGAGCGCAGATCAATCACGCTACTGATACCGGCAGTCAGAGCCTGTTGCTGCTTTCCACGGTCATCATGGCCGCCATGGTCGTCACCATCAACCGCCTGCTGTGGAAGCCGCTCTTCCGGCTCTCGGAACGCCGCTACCGCCTCGACTCGTAACAGGCTGCTGAAAAACAGTTTTGATACTGGTTCAGCACACAAGCCATTGCGGTATGAATTGCCTGTTTGTATCTTGCCAGCCTTCTATGCTGCCTCCATGTTGCCGGTGACGCCCTGGAATCCGTGTGCCGCCTGCTTGAGCAGCCAGCGCAGAACACGGGCGTCGTTGTAGCAGAAGGCAAGGATGTGATTCAGGGTGGAAAAACAATGCGGCTGGCAGGACTTCTTCATCTCCTTTAATTGGCCGCTCTCGAATTTGTGATTTTCGATGGTGCCCCAATCATAGTGCGCCGAATACATGGGAAAGCACGGCGCAAGCGTTCCATCCACCCGGACGATGAGCGAATTGTGACCGGCGCGGCACTTCCAGTCTCCCAGATCGCCCTGCAGAAAATCCTTCATCTGGGCAAGCCGCTCGACGGAGTTCACCATCTTGTAGCCGGAGCGCTGTTTGTCGATGAGCCAGTCGATGACTTCGGCAACCTTGGGCATGTCCTCGGGCCGGATGAACACCTCATTGTCATGCAGGTGTTGGAACTGCGGCTGATCGGTCATGGGAGATTCGCAGATGTGGTAATCGGTCGCAATGCCGGTGTCGTGCGCCAGTTCGGTGAGTTGCGCCACATCTTCCAGATTGTTGCGGCAGATGTTGATGTTCAGAAAGACGCTGTATCCGTACTTGTACTGCTTGCGGATCAGGTAATCGTAAAACTGGCGGATGGGGACCATTGCCTTCGGCAGCCCGGGCTTGAGATCCCACGCATCCACCGCGAGATTGACAACCCCGATACCTGCGTCGGAGATGCGGTCGATCACCGCGGGACGCATCAGGCGTCCGTTGGTCGGCAGGTAAACCCAGAAGTCGCGCTTGGCGGCGTAGTAGATGATCTTGTGCGCGAAGTCAGGACGCAGAAGCGGCTCGCCGCCCATCAGGGCAAGCACCCGGCAACCGGTCTCGTGCAGCCAGTCGATGGAGCGCTTGGCGATGTCTTCGGTCATGCCCTTCACGCTGTTGTCGAAGGCCCAGCAGTAGTGGCAATCGAGGTTGCACTTCCACTCGTTGAATAGATACGCAATCAGAGGATGAAAGTCGCCGGGCAACAGGCGCGAGCGGAAGTATGGAAATGCCCAGCCTTTCATAGAGCGGTAAATGTGCTCCGCCTTATAGTGGCGGACGCCGTTCTTGGGAAAGAAGTCCTCATCGGGCGCATTCATCAGCTCTGGTTTCTGCGGAAAGACCGCTTCGGGCAGCGTTTGCGGCGCTCCAACCGGCAGTGGAACCGACGAGCGCTCGGCGGGTTTCATCAGCAAATCATGCAACGGCACATCCAGACGGTGCGACGGCGGGTCGACGGTAAAAACATTTAGTTCCTTCTGTTCCGGCATTGCTTCCCCTTTTACCAAATTGAGGGCCATGCATGAGGTCGCTGACTTGATCGCGAGATCGTGCACTGTCCAGATGAGGCGGGAAGGAAGAAGGTTGGATCACGGGGCGGAAAACTCCGCGACTGTTCTGCCGGGGCGCTCTTTTGCCCTGCTTCGCCGGAATAGGCGCCGCAGATCGGCGGGGGAAAAACATCGCTCTCGGAGCGAAAGAAGATTCCATAACAAACCGTAAGGCGGATTGGGTTCATCCGATGGCGAGCGCCCAGGGACAGCCTTAAGAAAGTTTTAGCTACTTTCTATTCGCCGTTTAGGCAGCACGTTATCCAATCAATTGAGTCACACCGCGATTTTGAAGGCGCGGCTTCGACCGGGAGGAACCATGGCGGTGCTGCTGCTGATGACCATACTCTCTGCTGCCGCGATTACGTTTTACGTTTGCTTTTTCATAAAACTCAGCGACGAAAACACTGCGCGCACCTGTCGCGTTGAGCGGATCGCACCGCGCCTGTACGTGTGGAAGGGTGAAGGCAGTGTCCCCGGCTGGAAACCAGGTGTGGCCTCACGCGCAGGCTTGGTGCGATAACGGCTATGGCACTGTGTTTAGTACAAACCGGCGAACAGTTGGATCATTTCCAACTTGAAACCGTGGTGGCTCACAGCGGCATGGCCACCATATTCCGTGCCAGGGATATGCAAACCGGACAGCAGGTTGCCATCAAGGTTCCGCATTTAGAGGTGGAGAGCGATCCTGTTTTCTTCGAACGTTTCCGGCGCGAGAAGGAGATTGGTCAGTGCCTGGATCATCCGGGCATCGTCAAAGTGCTCCGCGCTGAGAAAAACAGCAACTATATGGTGATGGAGTGGGCGGAGGGAAAGCTGCTGCGCGAACTGTTGCGTGAGCAGGGCAAGTTTTCTGCCGAGCGCGCCGTCGGCATTGCGCAGCAGATCTGCGATGTACTGGATTACGTTCACAGCCGCGGCATCGTGCATCGCGATTTAAAACCGGAAAATATCATGCTCGATTGCGATGACAACATCAAGCTACTCGATTTTGGTATTGCCGCCCAGGCAGGCGCCCGGCGCCTCACGTTCGGCAAACTGTCGCCGACGATAGGAACTCCCGATTACATCTCGCCCGAGCAGGTACAAGGCAAACGGGGCGATTTCCGCAGCGATATCTATGCCGTTGGCGTGATGCTTTACGAGATGCTGACCGGGCAGGTCCCTTTTCAGGGTGACAACGCATGGATTGTCATGAACGCGAGACTGCGGAACGACCCGCCATCGCCGCGCGAGATCGATCCGGACATTTCTCAGAGCATGGCAAACATTCTCCTGCGTGCTTTGGCAAGAGATCCAAAGGAACGCTATGCTTCCGCACACAATCTCGCCCGGGATCTGCAATATCCCGAGCAGGCTTCAGCCTCTGCTCCCGAGCAGCCATGTCATCGCCAAGGCCGGCTAGGGAGATGGACGGCGTACGCCGTGCCCTACATCGGCCTTGCACTGACGCCGCCGCTGCTGACGCTGCTTGCCTACTTCGCGCGGCACCATTGATGATCCTTCTCGAAGAGCATAGCGAAAGCTTCAGAATAACCCTCTGCTTTCACACGCTCAGAACCGGAATCGGCACTGCGCAGATGATTGCATAGCCATGCGTTCGGAGGTGACCGCCGTACGGGCGGCAGCCTGTTATCAGCAAGTCTGCATTGGTTCGCGTGACCGCTTCGTTCAGCACCTTGGGCACGTCGCCACTGCCGATCAGTGCCTCTGCGTCTGTGCCCATGGTCTTCTGGAGTTCTGCCAGATGCTCGGTTGCTGCACCGACCAGCTCATCCTGGCATCTCGGATTGACGTGGGAGCCGCCGGGTCCCCAGACCTCCACCGAGGCAGTGACGTGGGCGAGCGTAAGGCGGGCGCCAAATGCGGCCGCCAGATTCACGGCCCAGGTCACGGTCCTGTGGCTATGCGGCTTAAAATCGACCGCACATAGAACGTTGCGGATCGCAAACTCCTGTTCCGGAGGTTCTTCCACATGAGCGCCAGTCCACACCGGGCACTCGGTCCCGTGCAGTACTTTGGCAGTCACCGATCCTAAAAGGAACTGGCTGAACGTGTACCCAAAGGATGGCATCATGATCAGATCGGCGCCTTTTTCCTCGGCCGTTCGCACCACTGAGCGAGCCGGGTCGCCTGTGGCCAATACGCGTTCGATGACGATGCCGTCGAACTCTGGTCCTAGAGACTGGTCCAGGTTTTTCTGAGCCTGCTGAATCGCCCGGGCAAGCATTTCCGAGGTGGTGAGCCTGGGAGATTCGTCGTGCAGATCAACGATGTGGACCAGTGGCGGCACCACGTGCAGCACTACGATTTCAGAATGAAAATGATGGGCCAGGACCGCAGCCTGACGAAGGACACTCAAAGAGGTATGCGGAAAATCAACCGGCAAGAGAATCTTCTTGATCTCCAGCATCGCGCACCTTAGGGGAACTGGACTGAAGCTGACTCCCTTTAGTTGGAATGTCTACAACCCAGTTTGGGTGCATGCAATCTTTCGGCTCAGGTCCACGCCGGCGCCCACGGTTGCCGCAAAGGCGTTGGCTGAAGGCCCCGAACCGCCGAATGCCGGGTTGCCGGCGTGCGCTCCGCCTACCAGCACCTCGCCGAACGCGTCAGGCGCCGGATGGGCAACAGCACGCACGGGCCCACCTGATAGATCACAAGCGTCAGGCTCTGTCCGGTAGCCGCAACGTTTCCCGTCGTTCCCACCGCCACGTCGCCGGCGAGGGCGAAGTGGTCGCTCAGCATCCTATGCCCATTATCGCGCTGGGGGCCTCGCCTTGCATTTATGCCGCACAGGTACCAGATTTATAAACGGAGTATCGCACAACCCGGCAGGCCATCTGACTGTCGCGGCCAACTTAGGTACCACAAAAAGGACAGTCCCGGCTATCATATCGGCTAAGTGTGCGTCGTCCGCAGCATTCGATGCGACTTCGCAGGGTGCACCTATGGCCAGAAGAGACGATGAGTTCGAAACGACTTCCACGGGGGAAGAAAGCAGTTCGGCAGGGCGAAAAGTGCAGTGCGCTGCGTGTGCGCATACGGTCGGATATTCCAAGACTCATCCGTATTGTCCTCTGTGCGGTGCAAAGTTGGAATTCAGTACGCCGAACTATTACGGGCGGTCGGAAGACGTTGTCACTGGTCGCGACAGATTTCCCGTACAACGCCGCACTACTTTCGTTGAAAGACGCCGTTGTAACCGCATTCCTTGCAGGGATGTGAAGGCCTGCATTCGCACAGCAGGTTCAAGCGGCGTCATCGCGGACATGCCAAACATTAGCCGGAATGGGATGTGCTTCAGAACCTTCGAGCAGTTCCGTCCGGAAGCTCCAGTTTCGATTGCGACGTACTACACCGAAGGCGGTCAAAACATCTTTCAGGATGGACGGATTCTTTGGATGCGGGACATGGAGTCAGGCCTGTCAGAATACGGCGTCGAGTTCTCACACGCTCGCTATTCCTAACAGCGCCTTCCAGCATTTAGGAGCGGTGGCCGTGCTCGATCTCCCGTGTTCTCCGTCTGCATTGCCGATTCAATTGACCGGGCATCGGCGGTCAGAAGAGCGCCCGCGATAGCGGTCAGTTCTCGAAGACCTCAACCCAAAGACTGCCGTCGTCTCGAAGCAAGCCGAACTCCACCCACCGGGGAATGCTGGTCGCATCGTCGTAGACCGGGCGAGAAAAGCAGAATGTCCCAGCATTCTCGTAGCAGTACCTCTCCATCATCCGGTACAGCTTGCCCTGCTCGGATATCCCTCGGTTCAGGTCACGCGCTTGCGAGAAGACGTTCATGTCGAGCCCGCCTCCTATCGCGTGGGCGATGAAATGCCCCTTGTCACGACCGCTGCTATCGACCTCTTCAGGATGCTCCACCCAGCCCCTCGGCAGTGAGCCTCGCCGACGACCGCGCATCGGCAATGAGATTCCAAGAACTCCGACGACGCGGTCCCGCACTCTCTGGTCGAATGCAACCTCGCCCAGAGCCTCCATCTGTGAATAGGAGTCACAGATGTACTCGAACGTCCCGTACTCGACGTGGATGATGTTCGGGATATGGCAGGCCGCAGCCGTGTACGCTCGCTGCCACAGCACAGGAAGCCGCAACCGCAGCTCAGCAATCAGCTCATGAATTGAGCCAGGTCTTGCAGACCCGCCCAGCCTCCGATAGGCAATGCGGGACTGAGGCGGCAATGACGGGGTCTGCGCGGAGAGCATGCCTCACCACCTGTAGTCGATGTTCCCCTGGCCGAACCGCCGCAGAGCCTTGTCATAAATCCGGTTTGCCAGCCAGATGCCAACCTCAACTGCATCGATGGCGCCCTCGGTCCTGCACCCCGCCCGTGGATCACGCGCCAGACGCAATCCAGTGATGATGGCAGCAGCCAGCACGAGAATCCTTCCGTCCTTCTTCCTTACAGGGGGTGAGTATTCCACGGGCTCAATGGTAGGCGAAGAGATGGCGAAGCCGCAAGCCAGACGGAATCCAGTTCGGCTCAAATGCTTCCGGCATCATTGCCCGGCGTCGAGTCATCCCAGAACTGTCGGTTTCGACAGGATTCCAGAACGGAGATGCCCCTTAATGCCGCAGGAAGCTGATCAGCCTACACGCCGGGAGTTTTTTCGGAACGCTACCGCCACGCTGGCCACCGCCATGATCGCGGGGGCCACGGCAAACACGCAGACCTCCGCTACGTCCAATGCCGACTTGATGATGATGACCATCTTCCTGCGGCACGACGAGACAAAGACGCTGGACGAAATCAATGCCCATCTGGAGAAGACTGGCTTTCAGAAGAATTTCCCGCCACCGGGAGTCGAAGTGGTCTCGTGGTACGTGATGATGGGGATTGGCCAGGTGGTCACCCTGCGCTTTCCGCCTGCCAAACTTCGCGAGGTGAATCTCCAGATCGAGCATGGCGCATGGGGCGCGTTCCGAACAGAGTTCTATCCGACCTACGACTATCGCCCGGTGTGGGAAGCGTCGAAGAAGGCAGGGCGCTGAAATCCCATAGGGATCACTGCCACGATCTCCAAAACGAGGTATCCAGGAACCTCCTGTCCTTCGCTGGCTGACCTTGGCGGCGGCTGCGTTGCCTTTGGAGGCTGAGAATGTCACTCAACCGGTGGTTGATAGGTACGGATAAGCACCCGCTCCGCTAATCGTCCGTCACTTCGACGCGAACCTTCTTCACGTCTCCAGCAAAATTCTCCACGCATTTCTCTGAAATGTGCACGGGATTAGAGCACTTTCCGGCAGCCGCACGATTGAAGGCGCGATAGAGCCGCTTCACGTCCACCTTGCCGTTTCGCAGTTCGCGCTCGACCGCAGCGTGCATGGCCGACAGCAACTCGGTGCGCAATTCGTTGAGGATTTTGTCTATGTAGATGTAAGGCACGCATCCTCCCAAAGCCATTCTTGTGCGTTCTGCAAGAGCTGTGTCCCAATTCTGCAACGACTGGTCAGGCAGAACCTCCCGGTGATCCGCCAGCACGCCGAGAAACCCAAACGATTCGGTTCGAGGACCCGGTGGGCGATGCGGACGGAAAGCTTGTCTACATCATCTCATTTCAAACGCGCTTTATTTTGCGCCGGCGTTGGCACCGGGCTGGGACTTTGGGTGTGTAAAGGCATGGTCGAAAAGTAGGACGGATCACTCGGATTTACCACGAGTACAGAGCCGGGCTCACACGGCACCTGCTTCACAGTCTGGCTGCCACTTGCCCCGAGTCTTTGTCGTGAACTTGAACTCGACCAGCGGCGTCCGTCCACCTCTCCACCTATTAAATTCCGAACGGAGAGTGGATGGTTTCCAGAGCAGGCGTGGCTACATCATCTGGCCGGAGGATCAAGCTTGGCTCCGCACCTGCAAGGCGCTGGAGGGCATCATTGGCCGTGTCCTCAATGCGAGTCTTGTTCCTGTGAAGTAGACGGATCGCTTTAAATGCTTGGTGGCACAACACAAAGCGGTTTTGATTTTTCGTCTGCAGCGCATCAAAAACGATATCTGAACGCATAGTTGACACCTTCCGTGGTACAGGCAGATTTCTGGTTGATCGTCAGAACCGTCATGCTTTTGAACGTGGCGGCGATGCTCTCTTCGGTACATACATCGCCCACTTCCCGCACTCTTGACACTGTTGGCAGGAGTGCGTTTTGAGTAAAACCTGCACGGCCTTGCTTCTAGTTACAGCCCCGGTGGGCAGCTTCGTATGTCGCTTAACACAATCGGTCATTGGTTCTCGTCTTTCATCGAATGGACGCTCGGCTATGCAATCGACGCTGATGGCCTAGCAGTTCTGAAACCGAATAGCCGAACAGTTGTTCCGTAGGGCGGTTTACAAAGGGTCCTTGTAGGATGCCGAAGAATAGCCGAGTCGGCGGGTGGAATAGTTCACGCGGGTGGTTTCAGCTTGGCTTGGCTCAACCACAGGGGCTAATTGGTCACCATATGCCCGACTGGAGGCAAAGTCAAAAGCAGCTAGGACTGGCTGGCCATCGTGAACGCCACCTTCTTCTGGCTCGTCGGCGTACAATTGGGCATGAGAACAATTCCGGAGTACATCGATTCTGCCGACCACCCGGTGGTTGCTGCCGATATTTTCGCAAGAGAAGAGCCTGACGACGAAGAAGAGGACGAGGACGAAGACGAGGAGGACGGAGAAGACAACGACGAAGATGAAGAGGGGGACGAAGGCTACTCGGAGTGAGCACCCTGTTTATGAAATTTTGTTCTGACCAGTTCTCTTAGCCGAGCGAGCTTTTCTTCGGGCAGGGTTGCATGGTCGTCCCATCCCAATTGAGCGACAAACAATCGTTCGTCTTCCGTCATTTCGTGCAAGAAAATTTTCTGAGCTTGCTTGTAGAGGGCTTCAACTTCGCGCTGTCGGTCGGTTGACATTCGACTCTCCTCCGTCCCCTTTTGCCTTCATCTTAGGCTTGGGCGTGCTCCCGCAGCACTTTATTTGCAGGAGAGTTCACCATGGTCGCCGAGGCCCCTTCCGCTACCGTACCTCCCCATTTGCAGACGCTACCGCCTCCCCGCCCCGAGAAACTCGCCGGACGCCTTGGCATCGAATCCCTGCCAGAGGTGTTCTCTGATGTAGAATTCCCTCTAGCATGAGGTTCTACTATGTAGTCGCCTGCGCTGCTCGAAAGGGAGAGTACAAAATCCTAATCACGGTTGCAAATGCAACGCCACGGGCTGCACGACGCTGCCTCCAACCCTCACCACGCAACCAACGAGGCCGCTAAATGAGCAATAGCACAGAGGACGCCGAGCTGCTGGTGTACGCCATCGCCGCAGCCAAGGACGCTAACGTCCGAATCCCGAACGCGGGCGTGGAGACAGATCGCGTACAGGCCGACCGAATCTTTCAACTGATCGACAAGGCGACCATCGGTTTTTTTGAATTGAAGTACTGAGCGAGACCCCGTCCTGTTTCACCATGGCCGACGAATCGATCTTCGCATTCGCCGGAATCTGTGAGCAGTGGAAGAATCCAGGTGGGAGACTGGTCGAGACCTGCTCCATCATCACCATCACCCCGAACGCCCTCTGTGCCGATGTTCCACGACCGAATGCCAGCCATCCTGCCCGAGTGGATTAGTTCTGCCGACTCACCCCACTATGCGCGAACCAGCCGGTTGCAGGAGTTGATGCGGCAACCAGCAGGGCACCATCCACGTGCCTTCTCCGGCGCTGGCCTGATCACTGCGGCGGCGGTCCCTGCACGACCTGCACAAAGTCGTTGGAGCGGATCCACTTCGCAAACGCAGCCCGCACTTCATCGGCCGAGATGTTCAAATAGCGCCGTGCCGCAAGAATTGGTTCGTCAAGCGGCATCC
The DNA here is from genome assembly GCA_963732315.1 of uncultured Acidobacteriota bacterium. Lineage (GTDB taxonomy): Bacteria > Acidobacteriota > Terriglobia > Terriglobales > Acidobacteriaceae > TOLSYN. The sequence continues at coordinate 192,679 of CAVSYY010000017.1, read as the reverse complement.
CCGTAATTGAGCGGTCCAGCAGTCCCTCAGCGATGTCCGACTCGCTCGATTCGGCCAATGGGATCTCCCGTATCAACAATGCCTTTGCCTGCTGCAACTCCGACGGACCGGCATCATGGGCCTGCATGTCAGCAAGATCGCGCTGAACCAGGGCACGCGCCTTGGAAACATTTGCCGGATTCGAGGCGAAGGAGATGCTGAACGTCGCCCGCGTCCTGTTCGCATCCAGGTCATTCGAAATGTCGTAGACGTATCCTGTTTCCTCGCGCAGGTCGCGCTCCAGGCGGGTGGCGTAGAATCCGCCACCCAGAACATGGTTTCCCAGCTCAAGCGTGTAATAGTCGGGGTTAAAGCGGTTCATGGGAATCTCTTCCGCCAAGTCGACGGAATCCTGTATTTGTTTGGGATCCAGTACATAGGTCGCCGATGCCCGGTTCGGCGGAACTGGCGGCAGATCAAGCTCGGGAGTTGGTCCGGCCGCGGTCCAGTTGCCGAACCATTTCTCGAATGTCGTTCTGGCCTCATCTGGTGTCACTGGCCCGACTACTACAATCGTAGTCAGATCGGGACGAAACGTCGTGTTGTAATAGCGTTGCACGTCCTTCAGAGTGAGCGAACTGACGGATTCGGACGTTGCCTGGCGCAGTTCGGGATCGTTCGGTGGGAGCAGTCCTGCTTCAAGTTCCCTCTCGGCCCGGTAATCGGGGCTCTTCAGCAGCCCCTCGAGCGCTTGGGCTGTTTGTTGTTTCTCCACCTCGAAGGCAGATTCTGGAAGGCCTGGTTGCAGTTCGTTACTGGCCAGCAACTGCACACCACGATCGAAATACTCGTGTTGCACCTGGAGTGAGAAGCTACTGCCGGCGGACTCGCTGGCAGCGATATCGTCCAGTGCTCTCTGAAAGCCCAATCGGTCCAAGCTGGTGGTGCCATAGGAAAACAGACTGTCCAAGATGGTATCCACGCCCTCTTGACCGGGAGGCGTTTCGAGATCGTCTTGATGCCGGATCTCTCCTACAATGGTCACCATCTTACTCACGCTCTCCGGCTGAACGATGAGCCGGATTCCGTTTTTCAGGAGCATATCCGCAGGGTGAAGATCCCAGCGAGGAATCTGTACCTGCTTCAGCAGGCCTTCCGCCCAGGGCGGAAGCCTGACCGGCTTGGTTGGAGTCGCCGTCACCTTTTCCTTTTCCTTGCCCCGTAATTTCAAATGGGAAGACGCTCGTCCAGATGGCGTCGGCAGGAGTGTGCCAACGATAGCTGATTGGTTTAGAAGCCAAGTCTTGGCTATGCGGTTCACGTCGGCGACAGAGACGCGCTGAATGGCATCCACATCATCCTGTGGCGATCTGCGCCCTTCCGCCGCTAGAGCTTTCGACCAAACTGAAGCAAGGTCGGGGATGGAGCTGCGATCATCTTCTGCTGTAGAAATCTCGCTGCGCTTGGCGGCCTCGACCAGCCCTGCCGGAACACCTCTGCCGGAATACGCCGCCAGAATGCCCTGCAGAGCACTGGAGATGGAGGAAAGATCGCCGCCCGCTGCAATGGTCGCATAACCAACCGCCATGCTGGCCTTCCGATAGGTTTCCACGATTTCAAATCCCGCGTCTAAAGCCTTGCCTTCGGGAACCAGTCCATAGATGTTGGCGCGTTGGCTGTCCAGTACGTCGGTCAACACTTGTGCGGCCGCAAAGTCAGGACTGTCGCTGCCTGGCAGCCGGTAGGCTACGAGTACCGTCGTGTATGGGGAGTCGCTGTGCAACGTGAATCTCTCTCTGTGTACTGGTTGCAGGCGGAAAGCCGGACGGTGAGGAACCGGGCGGCTGGGGATCGATCCATACAGTTTTTCCGCCATCGCGAGCGTCTTCTCCGGATCGACATTTCCGGTGATCACCAGGATGGCATTGTTCGGTGGATACCATCGGCGGTAGAACGCTTTCAGCATGGCCGCGTCGGTCAAATCAAACGATGCTTTTGTTCCTAATGCGTCGTGGGCATATGGGGTACCGGCGAACAGGTCTCGTTTGGCGCGCATCAGAAATTGGTACGCCGCGTCGGAGAGGTCACTGGCAACTTCTTGCTCAATGGCGCCCCGCTCTTTCCTCCATTCCGCCTGCGAGTCCGTCACCCCGCGCATACACGCCGCGTCCACGCGCAGCGCAATCTCAAGATCCTGCGCGGATACGGTGTCGATATACTGCGTGATCTCCTGCTCGGTTTGGGCATTGTCTCCGCCCCCAAGCTGCGCGTAGATGGCAGATATCTGGTCAGCCGAAAGGCCAAAGCAACCCCGAGACATCATATGTTCCTGCGCGTGAGCTAATCCGGCAAAACCCTTAGGTGTCTCATCTGCTCCGGCCAGGTAGTTCTCTGTCACGGTCACCGTCGGAGCCAGCGTATTGCGTACGATCACCACGCGCATGTGGTTGCTTAACGTCCCGCGCGTAACCTCATCCTGGGCAACTACAGCCGTCGAAATCGACAGCGCAAGCGCGATGATCCCAATCACAGAAAGACCCTTAACCGATCTTCGTCCAATGGCCTGCGCCAGCCGCCTCACGCTTGCCCGTCGGCTATCGGGCAGCAATGCCCGCAGGAGTAGCCGCGCACCCGATTGCGTTTTCGTAAAGCTCCGGCGCGGCTTCACTGACGTGGTTATCGAGGATCTCCTTCAGGGTTGACATGTATAAATGGCACCCCACAAAAACAACCATTAAACTATCACTTTTCCGAAGCGGCTTCACCAGCCAGAGCTCAGAGCCGACGCCAACATGACAGCGTTCATGTGACGCAAGGTGGCAAAGCACTGTACAATCCGTTTCCTACGGTTCCGAGGACGGAACCGCCAATAAGAATGGGGTAGCCATGCCCAGGTCGGTTGACATGCCGCACAGGGTTCCGCCGCGGCGGCGGTGGCGCCTCATTGTGATTCTCATCATTGTCGCCTTCATCAGTACCCGAACGGCATTGTCGTATTACGTCGACGTGCTCTGGTTCAGGTCGCTCGGCTACGGAGACGTGTTCTGGAAGACGCGGAGTCTCCGTTGGGTGGTCTGCGCGGCGTTTACCGCGGCCACATTTATCATCCTGTACGGATCGTTTCTAGCTCTGAAGCGGGCGTCCCTCGCCGCCTTGCCCGCTAGCCACACGATTCTCATCGGCGGACAGCCGGTGCAGCTGCCGGTTGAGACTGTCCTGCGCTTCATCGGGCCTGGCGCCGCGCTTTTCATTGCCGCTTTGACTGGCGCCGGCGTGATGGCGGAGTGGCCGACGCTGGCTCTCTATTGGTACGCGCAGCGCGTCACGGGTGGCGTGGTGGATCCGATCTTCGGCAAGCCGCTGAACTTCTATCTGTTCACCCTTCCCGCATGGCAGCTCATCGCGGGCTGGCTGCTCTCGATGGCTGTGATTGCCTGTGCGCTGGCGGCGTTCTTCATCCTTATTACCGGCGGGAGCAGCGGGCGGCGGCAATAACCGCGACAGCTACATCCCGTTGCCCTGGCGCGGGTTCTCCATCGCGTTTGCGCTTCTGTTGCTGCTGCTCGCGGTGCGGCTGTATCTCAGACCGCTTCGAGCAATTGTTTGAGGACCACACCATCTTCGGCGGTGTGACCTACGTCGACGCGCACGTCACGCTTACCGGCATGCTCTTCGTCTGCGCGGCGCTGGTTCTCGGGCGCGGTGATCGCAGGCGTCAACGCCATGTCGGTGCTGCCGCGCGGCCACAGGCTTGTCGTGGCGTTCTTCCGGCCGTGGTCTGTTTTCTCGCGCGTTCAGGTAGTGGGCTGGTACGTCGGCAGCTTCATCGTCAAACCGAACGAACTGGTTCGCGAGCAGCCCTATATTGCCCACAACATCGAGACTGACGCGGCAGGCCTACGGATTGGACCGCTTCGCCCAGCGCGAGTTTCCTGCGGAGACGACCGTGGAGGCCGCCGACGCGGCGAACAATCAGGCTACGCTGCAGAACATTCGCCTTTGGGACTGGCATGCGCTGCAGGACACGCTGCGTCAGATTCAGGAAATCCGCACCTACTACGACTTTCCCGACATCGACATCGATCGCTATGAAATCGACGGCACGACCCGCGAGGTGATGCTGGCCGCGCGCGAGTTGAACGTCGACAAGCTCCCGGAGAGCAGCCGCAACTGGATCAACGAGAAGCTGATCTACACGCACGGCTACGGCATCACGATGAATCCGGTAAATGGGTTCACGCCGGAGGGGCTGCCGACGCTGATTCTGAGCAACATGCCCGTCCAGAGCACGGTGCGCGGTCTCAACGTAACCCGCCCGGAGATCTATTTCGGTGAGCTGACCAACACCGATGTGTACGTGAAGACGAGGCAGAAGGAATTCGACTACCCGCAAGGCCCGGGCAATAGCCTCACCTCCTACGAGGGCACTGGCGGCATCGTCCTCGGCGGTTTTCTGCGGCGCATCGTCATTGCGCTCGAACGCGGCGACCTCGCGAAGCTGCCGTTCAGCGACGATGTGAACCAAGATAGCCGGTTGCTGATGCGGCGCAATGTTCGCGATCGCGTATCGGCATTGGCGCCGTTCCTCACCTACGATCCGGATCCGTACATCGTGCTCGGCGACGATGGCCGGCTGTCGTGGATCATGGATGCGTTCACGGTTTCAGACAGCTATCCGTACTCGACCCATTACCGTCTCGATGGCAATCTCATTAACTACATGCGGAACAGCGTGAAGGTGGTCATCGACGCCTACGACGGCACGACCACGTTTTATGTCTTCGATACCGAGGACCCGATCATTGCGGCCTACCGGCGCATCTTTCCGAGCCTGTTCAAGGACGCATCCGCCATGCCGCCAGGGCTGCGCAAACATGTGCGCTACCCCGAGTTGTTGCTCAAACTGCAGGCGGAGGTGTACGGCCTGTATCACATGACGAATGAGGGAGCGTTCTACAACCGCGAAGATCTATGGACGGTAGCCACCGAAGTCGGCATGAGCGAGGCTGGGGAGCAAACGACGCAGACGATGCAGCCGAATTTCGTGATGATGAAACTGCCGGGCGAGAGCTGGGGTGGAGTTCGCAGAGATTCTGCCGTTCACGCCGGCCAACCGGAACAATCTGATTGGCTGGATCGCCGGGCGCAGCGACGGCGCACACTACGGCACATCGGTGGTCTACGACTTTCCCAAAACCAAGCTGGTCGATGGACCGCTGCAGATCGAGGCGCGAATCGATCAGAACGCGCAGCTCTCAGGACAGTTGACGTTGTGGAATCAGCAAGGCTCGCACGTGCGCCGCGGAACCCTGCTGGTGATTCCAACCGGGAGGGCACTGTTGTATGCAGAGCCGATTTACCTGCAGGCCGAGCGGAGCCCGATGCCGGAGTTGCGCCTGGTTGTGCTCGCCCTGCAAGATCGGCTCGCCTACGGACCGACGTTCGAGTCGGCGATGGCGGGGCTTTTCGGCGGAGCGGCCTCTTCGACGAGCTGCTGCCGCCTGCGGAGCCAGCACGCGCCGCGCCGACGTCCGCGACCTCACCCCAGCCTGCAGAGGATCTCAACGCCCTCATTGCGGAAGCCGCCAGGGACCTTGCCGACTACCAGCGCCTGACGGCGGAGGGCAAACTCGGCGAGGCCGGACAGAAGCTTGAACAGTTGAAGCGGGCAATCGACAAGTTGAACACTGGTCAAAGATAGCTGTAGTGCGATGTACTTGGTTTTCGCATCGGTGGGCTACATCTGGCCCCCTGCTTCGGCCTGATGCCTTCATGCCGCTGAGATTAGATTCGCGGCTGTGATGTAGTCGGCCAGCCGTGCCGGACGCCCACCGATATGGCGGGTGGCACGGACGGATGGCGGCGTTAAGACCTTCACGGGATTCTGGAACCCTCACATCGAATTGAGGGGGCTTTACTTTTTCTTGAACTGTTCGTCAACCTCGACCTGATATCCGGTAGCAAGATTGTTCGTTTCGTTCGCCATGCCTACAACCGCCATCAGTTCGGCGAACATGTCGTCCGTCATGCCCTTCTTTTGGGCTGCGGCGGTGTGAGTTGCGATGCAATACGCGCAATTGTTGGTAACGCTCACGGCAACATAGAGAAGTTCCTTGGTGAGCGCGTCGAGTGCTCCCGGTGCCATCACCTGCTTGATGCTCTCCCAAGTCCGCATTAGGGTGGCAGGATCGTGGGCGATGGCCTTCCAGAAATTGTTCACCCGGTCAACCTTGCGAGTAGCCATGATGTCATCGTAGATGGCGCGGACTTCAGGGCTCGCGTCCTCGTATTCGATCAGTCCTAGTGTCGCCATGAGGTCTCCTTGCACTGCTCTTCTTGTCCAGCGAACAGAAGTGTACGCTGAGTCGAGGTGTGAGGGAAACGGCAGCGGAGAGGGCGAATGAGGCGTTGAACCTACGAAGACTACTCGACGTTGCTAACCTTTTTCCAGAAAGCGCGTCTATCAGGTATCCCCGGAAGGAGATTTTCACGATGGCTCCGATGAAATGGAAAAATCCCAGTCCTGCTTCCAAGGTCGAAGGCCGCGTTCGGTGCCATCGGTGCAGCACGGTGTGCAGCGATGCCGCGCACTATCTGAGCCACAAGTGTGGGACAAGGAACCTCAATCCGGCAGTCGTACAGGGCGTTACCGCAGCGGCTTCTCACGGCATGGGAACAACCCGGTAGCTTTCGCGGCCAGTTAGTACGTTGCGTCACTCCAACCGAACCGTTTTCACTGCAAGCCCGACTCCAGCTAAACATTCTTCAACTGCTCCTCGTTCATGCCGAAATAATGCCCGAACTCATGGATGACCGTGCGCCGGATTTGATCCCGGATTTCAGCCTCGCTGGAGCATACCGCTTCAATGTTCTTCTGGTAGAGGACGACGTGGTCAGGCCCGGTCGGCAGGTCGAAGACGCTCTTTCTGGTCATGGGCACCCCGTGGAAGAGCCCCAGAAGGAGCTGCTTCGGGTGGCGGGATGGAGTCTGGCCGGGCGGGTAGTCCTCCACCAGCACAGCGACATTGCGGATGCGGCTGCGGAATTCTTCAGGGAGCGAGTCGAGCACGTCTTGCATGACTTTGACGAACTGTTCGCGCTCCATGTCTCACCTTTCAGCACTACATGAAAAAGGGACAGCGGTATGCTGCCCCTGAGACATTTGATGCACCTGGAGACGTTCTTTTCCGCCTGTATCAATCAGAAACCGAAGCTCCTGTCTTCCTCAAAAAGGTCTTGACGCTAATCAGGGAGAACGTCGAATCCTCTGACGATTTCATAATCTGTTCCCGCAAAATCAGCACGATCACAGCGAGCACCGCGATGGTCGCCGTAATTGCCAGCATGACGAAGTTGAGCATGGCAGTGAGAAATCTGCCCGCAGAGTTAAGAGCAATCGCACCCCAGTCCAGAAGTTCCATCCAAATCGTCGCCAAGAACTCTCTGGCCGATTCTGCACTTATGTGTCGGGGTGAACCAGTACCACCTTGCTCAGTTTCCATCATGGCGTTACTCCTCGGAATCAAATCACCTGCGGGACGAACTACCCTCGTAAACACTGGTGCGAATCCAGAGTTGCGGGATTGAACTCACATTCCTGCGCGGAACCGAACACACGTCATCGTAGAAACCGGGCACCTGAGCCCTTTGTGTGGTGCGTCTAATATCTTGGATGAGGTGGAACTCACAATTGTTGGGAAAAACTGGCTGGAGGCATCACTTTGGTAACCTTGCATTATCGATATGGCACATGGAGTGGCCGCCAAGTTCCTAAACCACTCCCAGTATCCAACCCTCAATCGCTGCGATCTCCCGCTCGTGCGCTTCCAGCGGGGGGGGTGAGGTATCTGGAGAGACAACCGTTTAGGTCAGCCCGTTTCGGCCAAGCCGCCGCAGCATAGGCCGCATGACTGTCACCATTCCCGGCCATTGCGTGAAAATCGCTTCATCGTCGATTTTTGGTCATGCACAGCCTCCGTTGGTTAATACCGAGGCGGCTTACATGCGGAACACTAAATTTTCGAAAGTAGTAGGTAGATTAGTAGAAAGGGGTTAGATCACCCACTTTATTGATACAAAAGAACTGGCGGAGAGGGAGGGATTTGAACCCCCGGTGGAGTTACCCCCACGTCTGATTTCGAGTCAGGTGCATTCAGCCACTCTGCCACCTCTCCGCGGCGCAGAACGGGCAGGAGCCCGCAATGCGAGTGTAACAAATGTCATCGCCGGAGTCACCTGCGCGCTGTGGATGATCGCCCGCGGGAACGCTTTCGTCGCCTCGGAAACCGATTCGGCTACACCACAAAGTATTTCGCACCCGGGTGGTGCACCACAATTGCCGACGTGCTCTGCTCCGGTTCCAACAGGTAGGTGGAGGTGAGCCGGACGCCGATGTTCTCCTCGGGGCGCAGCAGCGCAAACAGCTTGGTCTGGTCTTCCATGTGCGGGCAAGCCGGGTAGCCGAAGCTGTAACGTGATCCACGATACTTCTGGTGGAACAGGTCGCTAATCCGCGACGAGTCCTCTTGAGCGATGTTCAACTGCTGGCGGATGCGCCGATGGAGAAACTCGGCCAGCGCCTCGGCGGTCTCCACCGAAAGCCCGTGCAGATAGAGATAGCGAGTGTACTCACCGCGTTCAAACAGCTTCTGCGTCTCCGCACTCGCCTGCGAGCCAATGGTTACCACGGAGAGCGCGATTACGTCGGCTCGCCCGCTCGATTGCGGCAGAAAGTAGTCAGAGATGCTGAGCCGCCGGCCTTCGGCCTGGCGCGGGAATTCAAAGCGCAACAGTTCCGGCAGCCCCGCCGGCAACGGGCCGCCGGACGCTATCGCCCCGGCATCGAAGGATGGGCTGGCAGTCCGGAAATCGTCGAGCGTCATCCCTGGAGCCGGTGCGTACACGATCAACTCGCGGCCCTTGGACTGGCAGGGGAAATATCCGTACACCACCTGCGGATCGAACCAACCGGCGGCGATGGCGTCCTGCTGCAGAGCGGCCAGCACAGGCTTGTACTTCTCTTCCACCAGCCGCAGGTAGTCTTCCTGCGAAGCGGTTTTCAGTTGCCACTGGTTCTTGAAAAGCGCCGTCAGATTGATGTATTGAAACAGCGTGCTCAAGTCGAAATCCGCGGCGCGTTCGGTGCGCACACCCCAGAAGGGCGGCTGCGGAATCTCTGCCGCCGGGATTGGATCGCGCGGAGCATCCGGCAGACCGGCAGTCTCCACCGACCTGGGCTTCGGCGCCTCGCGCACCACCGAACCGGTTTCGATCTCCGTCGCGCGCTCCTCGCCGCTCAGCTTTTCCATCGTGTGCAGACCGGCGAACGCATCCTCCGCGTAGAAGACAGCCGACGAATATTCGCGCCTCAGATCGTCCTCCACGAATTTTCGCGTCAGCGCCGCTCCGCCGCAGATCACCGGGAACTTCAGCCCGCGCAGTTCCAGGTCCTGGATTACGTATTTCATCTCCAGCGTCGATTTCACCAGCAACCCGCTGAGTCCCACTGCATCGGCCTTGTGCTCCAGGGCAGCGTGGATAATACTTTCAGCCGGTTGCTTGATGCCGAGGTTCAACACCTTGAAGCCGTTGTTGGTGAGGATGATATCCACCAGGTTTTTGCCGATGTCGTGCACGTCTCCCTTCACGGTGGCTAGCACCATGGTTCCCTTTTGTGAGCCCTCGGTCTTTTCCATCTTCGGCTCCAGATGGGCAACCGCGGCCTTCATCACGCCTGCCGAATCCAGCACCGACGGAAGCTGCATCTTGCGCGCGCCGAACAGTTCGCCCACGGTGCGCATCGCATCCAGCAGAATCGTGTTGATGATTTCCAGCGGCGTGTAGCTTTCGAGCGCGGTCTCCAGAATCTGTTCGAGCGGCTGCCGCGCGCTGCCGTCGCCCACGCCTTTCTCGCCCTGGATGATGCAGTACTTCAGCTTGTCTTCCACGGCGAGCGTTTCGGCGTGAGCCACCGGCGCCGCGTCCTGCTTGCCCTTCATGGCCGCGAAGTGCGCCATGTAGCGCTGCAGCGGATCGCCCTCCGCGCGATCGCCGTGAATCAACTTGCGCGCCAGCACCAGCTCGGCTTCGGGAATCTTGTACAGCGGATAGATCTTCGAGTAGTTCACGATGGCCATGTCCAGCCCGCGCTCCACCGCCTCGCTCATGAATACCGAGTTCAGCACCCGCCGCGCATAGGCGTTCAGGCCGAACGATATATTCGAGACGCCGAGGATCGTTTTGCACTCCGGCAGCGCCTTCTTGATTCCCTCCACCGCCTGCAGCGTCTCCATGCCCGCCGAGCGGTAGTCTTCCTGGCCGGTCGAAATGGGCAGAGTCAGCGCGTCAAAGATCAGGTCCTGCGGGCGCAGTCCGTACTTATTCACTGCCAGTTCGAAGATGCGCTGGGCGATCGCAATCTTTTTCTCGGCTGTCAGCGCCATGCCCTCTTCGTCGATGGTCAGCGCAATCACCGCGGCGCCATAGCGCTTGGCCATGGGCAGCACGCGGCTGCTACGCTTTTCGCCGTCCTCCAAGTTGATCGAATTGATGATCGCCTTGCCGGGAGTGCGCTTGAGCGCCTCTTCCAAGACATCGGCCTCGGTGGTGTCGATCAGGATGGGCGCGGGAACGCGTGTGGCGATCTTTTCCAGCACATTGCTCATGTAGGCTTTTTCGTCTTCGCCCACCACGGCGCAGCACAGGTCCAGCATGTGCGATCCGTCGTTCACCAGCTTTTTCGCCAGCGTCAGAATGCCGTCGTAATCGCCAGCCCGCACCATATTGCGAAAAGTCTCCAACCGCGTCGTGGTGTTCATCTCCTCGGCCACGATCAGCGGCTTAGGCTCCAAGTCGAGTGGAACAGTAGTGTAGGCACTGGAGGCCGCAGACGTTGGCTTTACCTCGCGCACAGCGGGAGTCACGCCGCTCACCGCATCGACAACGGCCTTAAGATGCTCCGGCGTGGTGCCGCAGCAGCCACCCACGATCCTCACTCCGTAGTCCTCTACGAAATGTTTGTGGTAGGCGCCCAGATCCTCCGGCTTCAGCAAATAGACGGCATGGCCGCTCACGTTCTGCGGCAGTCCCGCGTTGGGCAGCACGGAAACGTGCTTGGTTGAATTCAATCCCAGGTAGCGGACCGCGTCGTTCATCTCCAGCGGTCCGGTGGCACAGTTGAGCCCGATTGCATCCACGTCGAAGACTTCGAGAGCCGTCAGCGCCGCGCCGATCTCGGTCCCCAGCAGCATGGTGCCGGTCGCCTCCAGCGTTACCTGCACCTGCACCGGAAGCCGCCGCCCCGCCGTCTTCATCGCGTCGAAGCAGGCAGCAACGGCGCACTTGGCCTGCAGAATGTCCTGGCAGGTCTCCACCAGCAGCACATCCACTCCGCCTTCGATCAGCGCCTCGGCCTGCTCCACGAACGCCGCCAGCATGGCGTCCCAGGTGATGTGGCCCAGCGATGGCAGCTTGGTGGTCGGTCCAATCGATCCCGCTACGAAGCGCGGGCGGGAGGGCGTAGAGAACTGGTTTGCCACCTCGCGCGCCACCTTGCAGGCAGCCAGATTCAACTCGCGCGTCCGGTCTTCCAAGCCGTACTCGGCCAGCACAATGCGCGTGGAACCAAAGGTATTGCTCTCTACTATGTCGCAGCCCACGGCAAAAAAAGCCGCATGAATGTCGGCGATCACGTCCGGGCGCGAGAGTACCAGCAGTTCGTTGCATCCCTCTTTGCCCCAGTAGTCATCGGCAGTAAGGTTGCGGAACTGAATGTTGGTGCCCATTGCGCCGTCATAGACGACGACACGCTCATTGACGGCGTTCAGAAATTCACTCATCGGCAGCGGGAGCCTCTCACCTGGGGAACGTATAACGGTAAACCTATCATTTTAACCGAACGCGAAATCCAGGACTGGTTCGGCGCACAAAGGATTGGACCGCCATGGCAGCGGTCCAGTGTCCCTGCAGTGGTTTTGTATTTAACGCGCAATCATGTGCATTTTCTCGGCATCGCTCACGTTGAAGCGGGCGTTGTCGCCTTCGCGCGCCGGAGTGATCGCCAGCAACTGCTCCTTGCGGTACACCAGGCTGGTCACGTTGTAGGTGGCCAGTTCAAAGCCGTGGCCGTGCGTGATCGCATCCGTCGGGCAGGCTTCCACGCAGTAGCCGCAGAAGATGCAGCGGTTGTAATCGATGTTGTAAACCTTGGCGTAACGCTCGGCGCCGGAGATGCGGTTCTCCGCCGCGTTCTCGGCCGCCTCGATGTAGATGCAGTTCGAGGGGCAGGCCGCCGCGCACAGGAAACACGCAACGCACTTCTCCAGACCGTCCTCATCGCGCTGCAGCACGTGCAGTCCGCGGAAGCGCTCCTGGAAGACGGCTCCGCGCAGCGGACCTTTTCCGTCCGGATAGTTTTCGACCGTGGTCGGCTGGAACATCTCCATGAAGGTGATGCTCATACCTTTAGCGATTGCGGCAATGTTTTGCAAGAGGCGCATGTTTCACCCGTCCGGAGATTATAACCGCTCCCGCGCAATCATGACCAGCTTAACCTCAGCCCATCCGATGCCTAGCCTTTGTTCCCCTTGGCCAGTTTGTGTTGCGGCACCGTGGACCAGGTCTTGTCCGCTGCGTGGCACAGAGCCTCCAGCGGACACTCCGCGCACTTCGGGGCCCGCGCGGTACAAAGAGCACGCCCGTGATGGATGATCTGGTGCGCAAAATCGATCCACTTCGTCTGCGGAATCACCTTCATCAAGTCCTGCTCGATGTGCTTTGGATCATCGGAGCTGGTCAACTCCAGCCGCCGCGCAATGCGGTGCACATGGGTGTCCACCACGATCCCCTCGCCCCGCCCGAACCAGGAGCCCAGCACCACGTTGGCCGTCTTGCGCGCCACGCCCGGCAGCGTGAGCAACTCCTCCATCGTCTCCGGAACCCGGCCGCCGAACTGCTCCGTCACCTTGCGCGCCGCACCAACGAGGTTTTTCGCCTTGCTGCGAAAAAACCCCGTGGAGCGAATCAGCGGCTCCAACTCCTCCGGCTCAATCGCGCCCAACGATGCCGCGTCCGGATACTTCCGGAACAGCGCCGGGGTCACCAGGTTCACCCGCACGTCGGTGCATTGCGCCGACAGAATCGTCGCCACCAGCAACTGCCAGGCGTTTTCATGATGCAACGCGCAGCGCACCCCGGAATAGGTGCGGTCCAGTGCCGCGAGGATGGCCGCAATCCGCTCCGGAGCCAGCGGCCGGAAGCTCCCACCAGTGGCAGCCGCGGATTTCTTGGCGGTTTTTTTTCCGGCGCGCCTGCCGCTCGTGATGGGCATATAGATCGGTACTTAAAAAATCGCTCGCGCAACCTGCCGTTACTGCGGCGGATACAGACGCTGATAGACCTTCGCGTTGCGCATGATCGCCTGTACGTATTCCCTGGTTTCGGTGAACGGAATCGACTCCACAAATTCCGCAACGTCGCGATAGTGTCCGTCTCGCAACCACTCATCCACGCGGTTGGAACCTGCATTGTAGGCGGCCAGCGCGTACTCCACCTGCCCGTTATATTGCGTCACCATCTCTTTGAAGTAATGGGTGCCCAGTTGAATGTTGGTGCTGGGCGCCAGCAGCGACCCGACCGAAAAGCGCCGGATGTGAGCGGCCCGCGCTTCGTCCCGGCCAACCCGAGGCAGCAACTGCATCAATCCATACGCATCGGCGTGCGACACCGCTCCCGGATTGAATTCGCTCTCCTGGCGGATCAGCGAAGCCACCAGATACGGGTCCAGCGAGTTCGCCGCTGCCTCCCGCTGCAGATCCGGCCAGTACAGGCGCGGGAAGAGGATCTCCCAGTACTCACGCGGCAATTCGGCCAGGTCCACCGAGTAGTATCCCGGCATCGCCTTCTTCAAAAACTGGATCGCGCGATGGTTCTGTCCGCTGTCCTCATAAATGCGCGCGATCATCAGCGTCGCCCAGTTCGCACCCTGGCCGCCCTGCTCGGCCTCCAGCTCCCGGATGGCAAACTCGTTGAGCCCGGCGTTCATCAGCAACTGGCTCTTGGCGGCGCGCAACTGCTCCGGCGGGGCATCGATCTCCAGCGCCTCCGGCCCGAACGCCTTCAAATCCGGGATGCCTGCCAGCGTAGGGTCCGGGGGATCCGGGGTATTGCTCGACCCATCTCCCGACCTCTGGTTCAACGACAGGTTCGCCGCCGAGGCAGAAAGTCTATCCAGCCGCTCGCGCCCCAGGCATCCGTAGTAGTAGTTCCGGTAGCGCTCGGTCAGCTTGGTGTACCACGCCCGCGCCCAGGCGTAATCGCGCTCATCTTCGGCAATGCGAGCGCGCCAGTAGAGCGCGGCGGGAACCTCCGGGCCGCTCGGATACCACGCCACCTGATGCTCGAAGGCCTGTTTCGCATCCTCCCGGCTTCCCTGCCGGTAGGTGAGCCATGCCGCCTTCCAGTTCGCATAGTCGGCCCGCGGACTGTTTGGGAAGCGCTCGCGTACCTCGCCGAAAAGAGCGATGGCCCGGTCGAAATTCTTTTCCAGCAGGTAGTAATTCGCCGCCGAGAACAACGCCTGCTCAAACCACGGGCTCGCCGGAGCCTGCTGCCGCATGTTCTCCAGGTTTGCCGCCAACCCAGTTTCGTTGTCGTCGCTGCGGGCAATTTCCCCCAGCAGATAAAGCCGCTGCGCGTTGGCCTCGCCGGTGGCCTGCGCCTGCTCCAGCAACGCGCGTCCCTCCGCGGCGTTGCTGTGCCGCAACACGGCGGCCAGTGCTACCTCAATGTTTCCCAGCTCCTCCGCCGGAGCCCTGCTTTCGAGTCCGCGATAGATGCGCTCGGCCTCGTCCCACCGCCCGGCCTTCGCCAGCAGGTCCGCCCTGCCCTTCTCGTCGGAATAGCTGCCTTCCAGCCCCGAGCCTGCGGCAGTCAGCAGAACTGCCGCCTGGTCTGCCTCAGAGCTCACCGGCATGGTGAAGTAAAGATGTTTCAGTATCTCCATGCCTTTCTCGGGGCTCTCCGAATGCAGATAGCTCCTGCCCAGCGCCAGTTCCACCGCGGCCCGCACCGGCTGGCGATGTGCCTCCAGGTAGGTAATCGCTTCCTGCGTCCTGCCCTGCGCAGCCAAAGCGTTGCCGTAGACCGCGACCACTTCCTTCTGAAAAATCGATTCCGGCATCAGCCCGTCGAAGTTCTGCAGAAGTTCCACCACCTTGGCGCTGTTTCCCAGCCCCGCATAGCAGGCCGCTTCCAGATACTCAACGTAGTCGCTCAGCTCACCCGCCTGTGGACTCGCCTTTTCCAACGCGCTGATCGCCGGGGCATACTGTTCGTCCAGAAAATGCGCGTATCCAACCGCCAGCCACGCCATCGCACCCGCGTCGCTGCCATCATGACGCCGCGCGTAACCCTCGACGCCGGCATAGGCTGCGGGCGTGCGGTTCTCCACCAGCTGCCGCGCCATCGGCTTCAGGTCCGCCGACGCCACAAAGGCGCGAGCCATTCTCCGGACCGTCGGCGTCGGGGCCTTCCTTCGCGCCGCGGTTCGCGACACGCGGTGCCGGGAGGAAACTCCTCCGCCGCGCCTGGCACTGGTTTTGATTTTTTCTGTGGCGCTCTTCCTCGCGGAGCTTCTCTCATGCGCTGAGTGCTTGTGTGCCACGGAGCCTGACTCGCGGGCTTCGGTGCGGGTCACGGCCATGGTGGGGATAATCAACAAAAGGATGGCAAGGATTCGCAACTTTGTAGACATAACGATGTAAGCAGTCTAACCCGGAAAGCCGGCTCCCATCAGTGACCGGTCGTTATCCGCAAGAATTCGAATCAGTTCCTGGGAAAAGTAATCTACGTCTTTCACGCTTTCGCCATAACGCTTCTGGTAGGCCGTCCGGCTTTTTTCGATATCCTCGTGCAGACGGCTGTAAAGATCGCCCCGGTTGCGCCCCTCGGCCACCTTGGTCTGGTTGTAGAGCTTGATCTCATCCACCAGTAGTTTGGCAAAGCGGCGCGCCCTGTCGTGGGCCTCGTCCACCGCCGGTGCAACGGCAGGCGGCGGCGCAACTGCAACGGCCGACGCGGCCGCGTAGGCCAGCCCCGAATGCGCTGCGGCGGCAGGCATCGCAGCCGCAGCTACCGCCGGAACCGCATGGCTCGGCGAAGCCGCAACCGGGTGCGGGGCTTGCGATGCAGCCTGCGGAGCGGCCCTGCGGTAGGACTGAAGATCCAGTGCCAATTGTGCCACCTGCACCAGCACTTCCAATCCCGCCATGTCTTCGCTGCTTCCGGAAACCGCCAGCAGCAGCGCCGCCACGCGCTCTTTCAGCAACACCGGCAGCAGCAGCACTTGCGCCGAACTCTCCAAGCCAAGCCGTGTGCAGAAGGCCGCATCAAGCTCGGAAATCTTGGCGCTGCGCCCGGCACAGGCCTTCAGCACGGTGGCTGCCACTCCCCGGCTGCAATCCATGACCGCCCGCTTGAAATTGTCCACCGGCCCCAGGTTCATGCAGTTCCATCCGGCGGCCTGTGTTCCCCGCAGGATCAGAAGTCCGCAGGCAGGGGTAAGTGCCGAAGTAGCCGTTAGCAGCGCGTCCAGCGCATCGCTCTGCGTCTTTGAGCCCGCAATCAGCAGCGTACCGTCGCGCAACTCGCGGCTGCGCGGCATTGGTCTCCCAAGCGACCCCGGCGCAATTTGCGCGGCCAGCGCGGCTCCTACCCTGCGGGCAACCTCCTCGGCGAGCTCTCGCGACTTCTCCTGCAGCGCCTGGCTGCAGGCCTGGGTAGCAATCTCACGGATTACGTCTTCGTTTGGCATTTCCCTGCCCGGCGCGGCTCGGCACAGAACGCGCGAGATAGAATGGATGCTCGGATTATGGTGGTCGCATTCAACCCTGTCAACGCCCTGGGACTCAAATTGAGCATCGTTCTTTCGTTTCAGGTTCTCGAAATACTTACTCCTTTTGTGATCTTGCATCCCAGCGTCTACAATATTGATTGATCGGACAATTTTAATCACGTAATTTCTGAATCGACGGACGAATGGAAGCCATCGAAAACAAAGTACAGGAAGCCACCGAGCGAAGAGACCATCCTGGTCGAAGCGGCACGCTCCGGCGACATTGGCGCATTCGAATCGCTGGTGCGGCGCTATGACCGAAACGTTTTCCGCATCGCGCAGCACATTACTCAGAATCGCGAGGATGCCGAGGACGTGGTTCAGGATGCGTTTCTTAAGGCGTATCAGAACCTGGGGCAATTCCAGGGGCAGTCCAAGTTTTATACCTGGCTGGTTCGGATTGCGGTCAACGAAGCGCTCATGCGGCTGCGGCGGAGACGCCCGGAGCGCATGGTTTCTATCGACGAGGACGTGAAGACGGAAGAGGATTCCATGCCGCGCGAAATCGCGGACTGGTCTCCGAACCCGGAGCAGCAATATACGCAGGCGGAATTGAAAGATATCCTCGGCAAGACCATTCAGGGATTGCCGCCAAGCTTTCGCACCGTCTTTGTGCTGCGCGATGTCGAGGGGCTTTCAACCGAAGAGACTGCAGCGGCTCTGGAGTTGAGTGTTCCGGCTGTGAAGTCGAGGTTGCTGCGCGCACGTTTGCAGTTGCGCGAGCGGCTCAATAAGTATTTCAAACGACGCGATGGAGACACCAAACCGTGAAATGCTCTGATTTTTTAAAAGAGCTGACCGATTACCTTGACAACACCATGGACCCGCAAACCAAGGCCGAACTTGAAGAACATCTGCAGTGGTGTCACAACTGTTATGTCGTTTGCAACACCACCAAGAGCACTATTGAAATCTATCGCGGATCCGAACTCTACGAACTGCCCGACGATCTCCGCAGCCGCATCCATTCCGCCATCATTTCGAAGTGCAAATGCCACAAGACTGGCGCGGAAGCCACCACTCCGGCCACCCACCCAGTGGACACCGAAGAAAGAGCCTTCCTAGCCGCGCTTGCCGGCATACGGAGGCAGTTTCCAACCATGAAAAAAGGCCCGGCTAACCGGGCCTTTTTTCCGCTCGCTTAGCAGGCTGCTGAAAAACGCGCCGAAGCAACAAGCCAGGCGCAGGCAAATGCACAAACCGGCAATACAGACCGCAATGGCTTGTATGCTGAACCAGCATCAAAACTGTTTTTCGGCAGCCTAGCGGCGCTTTGCGTGCCCTTTGCCGTTTTTCTCGATCTTGTGACCGTGCTGCTTCTTCGCGGGAGCTTTCGCCGCAGACTTTTTGCCGGCGCCGTGTTTCGCATTCTTCCCTGCGACGCTCTTCGCCACCGCTTTGCCGGACTTTCCTGCGCTGCCAGCCGGCTTGGCTGCCTTCCTGGGAGCCGGCTTGGCCGCAGCTTTTCCCTTGCTGGGCAGCTTTGCCGGAGCCTTCACTGCCTTAGCCGCCGCAGGCTTGGAGGACGCAGCAGTTTTTTTCGCAGCGATGGGCTTCGCGCTCACCTCGGGCGCCTTGGCAGTTTTTTTCTCCGCAGCGGGAGCTTGCACGGGAGCCGAGGCTTGCTCCCTGCCGCCTTGGAATTCCCGGCAGGAGCGCTTGCCGCTACGGTACCGGCAGCCTCGGCTGCCAGCGCAATCGCCTGCGGTGCCGCCTTGGCAACCTGTGGTGCGGCCTTCTTGGCGGCAGCCCGTCCACGGCGCACCGGCGTCGGCGGTGGGGGAGGCGGCGGCGGCTCGAAGGGAGCAAGAAATTTCGCGATCTCGCTCTCCGAACGCAGTTTGCCGTCCAGCAGCAGCAGAAACGCCTCCTGGCAGATCCGTGGCATACTCCGGAAGCTGGGGCGTAATGCGCAACTCGGCCATCTGCGTAATCGGAATCTTTTCCTGAACTTGCCGCCACTTCCCAAAGAAGTTCTTTATCTTTTCGTCCACCGTCTTGTTGCGGCCTGTCACGTCCAGATAAAGCAGCGCCTCGGGTTTCGCGGAGGCAAGAATCTTCCATGCTCCGGAGTTCAGCGCAGCCTCTTTGGAGAGAAGCTTCTTGGAAAGTTCCTTTGCATCGCTCTCCAGCCGCTTCCAAGCAGCCACAAACTCGCGGTGCGGGATCAGTCGCTGAATCGCCGCGACCTCGGCTTCCCTCAGTTTCATGGTGAGGAAGTGCATGACCGCACGGCGCGGCATCCACGCTGATATTGAACTCCGCCATCGTGGCGCGGGTCTTGAGCAGTTGCGCCAGTTCAGGGACATCGGCCTTGGCAACCGTCCATTTCGGACAGAGAACCTTCAGCCAGCCTTGCTCCTCCAGCGCCCGCATCACCGCAATCGGATTTTCCTCGTGCGCGATCTGCTCGATCTCATATCCGATGGCGCGTCTGCCGATGAACTGAATGTATTCGCCTTCGCGCGCGGAATCATAGCGGGCGCGGGTGCGCTCCTCCAGCTCCCATCCAAAACGCGTGGCAAAACGCGTGGCGCGAATCAATCGCGAAGGATCTTCCAGAAACGCGTAGCTGTGCAGAACCCGGATCAACCGCGCTTCGATATCAGCAGCGCCGTTGAAAGGGTCGAGCAGCAGGCCGCGAGAGCCATCGTTCAACGAGAGCGCCATCGCATTGAAAGTAAAGTCGCGGCGGCGGAGATCTTCGTTGATCGTGGCCGGGGTCACCAGGGGCGGTTTGCCGGGCTTGTCGAAGACCTCGGAGCGGGCCATGCCGATCTCGGCCCGCGTGCCCTGAAAAATCGCGTGGATCACGCAGAAGACCGGATCGACCATATCCACGATTCCGCCCGCTTTTTCAATGTCGTGCTGCAGCTCCAGCGGATTGCCCTGAACCGTGAAATCCAGGTCACGAATGGGGAACCCGGTCAGAATGTCGCGAATTGCCCCCCCGGTCAAATAGACGTTCATGCCGTGGGATCGGGCAATTTCCTGCACCATGTTCACCGCCCGCATCTGCTCGGGCGATAACCGGCTCTCCATTGTGTAAATGTAATCGGCCATGGTATTTAAGGCAATAAAATCAATTACTTACACGCTGATATCTAGAATTTACTTGAAGTCATTGCCGCTCCAAGCGCCGCAACTAGCCGTGCAATAACTCTTTTGCGGATAGCTACTTACAGGGAAATGCCGCATTTCCGCTACAAACTCCAGACAATATCACAGACCGAGACGCACTTGGCTACTCTGAAACCGGGAAGCTATTGATTTCGTGGTGAATACGGACCCAGCCTCGCTACCCGTAACGGATCCATTACTCCGGCATACATTTTCTCTCGTTCACGAAGGCACGGGGTGCGACAATCAGTAAACGCTCCGGGTTGTGGCCGGCAGAATTGGACCGCGCGTAATTGGGATAGGTGAATGGCATCCACGCACAAGAAGGTGATCGTCCGCAAGATGGACCGCGACAGTGTTCAGGGCTACGTTGCGGCCGGGGAATTCCTTGTGGGCAGCAAGGTGGAGCTGCTGAATACCGCCGGCAACGTCGTGCTGATCGACCTTGGCGAGATCAAGGGCGTGTACTTTGTAAGAGACTTTGCGGATTCCAACTCCCTGCAGCGAAAGACCTTTACGACCCGGCCGCGAGTGGAGGGCCTGTGGGTCCGGCTGCGCTTCCGCGACGGCGAGATGCTGGAAGGATTGATGCCCAACGACCTGACGCAGATGCGTGCGGAAGGCTTCTTCCTGAATCCTCCCGACACCCGGGGCAACGTGCAGCGAATTTTTGTGCCGCGCTCGGCGCTGTCGGAGCTGACGGTGCTGGCGGTGATTGGCTCGGCGGCCAAGCGGCGGAGGCAAGCTGACGCCGCCGATCAGACGCCTCTGCTATTTACGGAAATGCCCACCGAGTAGACATTGCAGGCCCGCTCTCGCGACAGTTCGAGCATGAAAATTCCGCATGCTTCTTCTAGCGTCTAAGGTGTTGCTCCTGTAGGCTAGTGCGCAACATGAAACTCTTTGAGATTGCCCAGATTCTGGGTGCATCCCTGCAGAACGCTTCGCCGGAGACCGAGATCACCGGCGTGGCGGGCATTGAAGACGCCGGTCCGCAGCAGATCACTTTCATTTCCAATCCCAAGTATGCCGCCATGGCGAAATCGACCCGGGCGGCGGCCATCCTGGTGACGCCGGACTTCCCCGCCGAAGGGCGTCCTGTCCTGCGCCATGCCAATCCCTACCTGGCGTTTGCGCGCACTCTGGAGCTTTTCTATCAGCCCCCAAAGTATCCGCCCAGCATCCATCCCACGGCGGTGATCGATCCGTCGGCCAGATCGGCATCAGGAGCGCACATTGGACCCTACGTGGTGATCGATGCCGGCGCGGTGATCGGCGACGATGCCGTGCTGCTGGCCCACGTTGTGATCTATCGCGGGGCGAGGATCGGGGACAGGTTCTTCGCCCACTCGCACGCCCAGGTGCGCGAATACTGCGAACTGGGCGATGACGTGACCCTGCAGAACGGAGTCGTGATCGGCGCCGACGGCTTTGGCTTTGCCCGCGACGGCGCCAAGGGATGGCACAAGATCGTGCAATCCGGCGTCACCCGGCTGGCCGACCGGGTCGAGGTGCAGGCGAACTCCTGCGTGGACCGCGCCAGCATCGGCGAAACCGTGATTGGAGAGGACACGAAGATCGACAACCTGGTGCAGGTGGGCCACGGATGCAGGTCGGTGAGCACACCATGCTGTGCTCGCAGGTGGGTTTGGGGGGATCGACGCACGTCGGCAACAACGTGATTCTCGCCGGACAGGTCGGCGTTGCCGGGCATCTCACCATCGGCGACGGCGCGATCGCCACCGCCCAGACCGGCATTCCCGGAGATGTTGCTGCCGGAGCCACGGTGAGCGGCTATCCGGCGATTGAGAACCGTCAGTGGCTGCGCGCGGTGGCCGTCTTCAACAAATTGCCGGAGCTGGCCAAGGCGATTCGCAAGCTGAATCGCAATCGCAACCGGAATAGCAGATTTCAGTCGTCAAGCTTCCATTTTTGCATCCATATTAGAACGCGCGGAGATAGCGGATGGACGAGAAGCAAGCAATTCGAGGTGGTGGAAGGCGGCAAGTCCGACGAGCAGAGGCCCATCTCTGTGCTGCTGCTGGACGACCGCGAAGAAAATCTTGCTGGTGCGCTCCACCATTCTGCGGCAGAAGGGCTATCACATCGTCACCGCCGCCTCCATCCAGGAGGCGGAGAGCAAGCTCAACGACATCGATATTGCGGTGCTGGATTACCACCTGGGCGCGGGAAAATTTGGCACCGAGGTGGCGCAAACCTTGCGGGACGAAGCGTCCCGAGGTGCCGATCATCATTCTGTCTGCGACGCTGGAACGCAAGTTCGGCGGCATTGCCGACATGCATCTGCTCAAGGGAAGCAGTTCGGTGGACGACCTGGTGCAGGCATTGCGCAGCTTTGAGGCGAAGCGGCGCGGACGTCCCGTGGTGGTCGATTCGCGCGACTTCTATTACTCGCGCATCATCATGGCGATGGGCGACGACATGGTGATCGAAATCCTGGACCGCGACGGCAACTGGCAGTACGTGAATGACTATTTCGCGGCTCTCAGTCAGCAGCGGCGGGGATGGTATCGTGGGCCGCAACCTCTTCGATCATTTTCCCGAAATGCGCGACGAGTGGGGCGAGATTATCCGCACCGTTGCCGATACCAGGGAAACCTATATCGACCGGCGCAACCACCGCGCGATGCCGCATCTGCCGGCGGAGTCGCAGTACTGGCAGTGGAATGTGCTGGTCTTTCCCATCAAGCTGCACGATGGACGGGACGGCGTGGTACTGAGCGCCCGGCTGATCGAACAAGAAAGTGAGGCCGCCGCGGACGTGCCGCTCAGCCATCGCCGTCCAGAGTAGAATGCCAGCATGAAGCTCCGCTGCTCTTGTGATTCTTGCCTGCCTGGCCGCCGTGGTGCTGGCCTCGCCGGATGCAACTACACCAAGCCCATGATGTACATCGATATCGTGAACCGCTCCGGACATCCCATGGAGAATCTTGAGGTGCAAGTATCCCACCGGAATCTTCGGCCTGGCGGAACTTGGCGAATGAGCAGACGCACCGGCAGCATGGCGCCATTCGGAACTCCATGCAAATTCAGCATCGCGTTCGAAGATCAGACGGGAAAGAAGTACGCGGCGAAGTATCGATCTCGGCGCGAAGTGTCCCACGGAAGTTGCCTTCGAGGTCGGCGCTGGAATGAGCATCAGCGAGAGGCAGGTTCGGCCGTAGCCGGAGTCGCGGTATGGCTCCGGCAGTGCGCTGTGGATGGCAGCGCGAACCGCAACCAGCAGGTCTTCCTTGGCGCGAACTGGGCGGATCGATGGGCGCGTGAAAGTGCACCACAACCTCCCCGGGATGGAGCGACATTCTTCCCTTCGGCCACGCCTCGTGGCTGCCCACGATTGTGATTGGCACCACCGGAACCCCGGCTTCCATCGCCAGATGGAACGGTCCCTTCTTGAATGGCAGCAGCCTGCCATCCGGCGACCGCGTTCCCTCGGGAAACACCAGCATTCCCAGCCCTGATTGCAGCACGTGAGCCGCCTCGCGAACACTCTCGACCGCGGAGCTGCTGTGCGGCGCGATTGACCGCCACAAAGCCGCCAGCGCGCATGGCCCGGCCAAAAAGCGGAATCTTGAAGAGCTCCTGCTTGGCGATGATGGAAATGCGCCGCCCGAGCAGCGGCGTAATGACCGGCGGGTCCAGGTTTGAGGCATGATTGGACATGAACAGATAGGCGCGCCCGTCCTCCAACTTCTCGCGGCCAACCGCGCGTACGCGGATTCCGCATAGGCGGTATCCGGTGACGCGCCGCCCATACCGAGAGCCTCCACAGCAGATCGACGCTGCCCGGTAAGATACAACGCAGGGAAACCCAACACGGCCGCCAGAATGGCAAACAGCAGTCCAGCACACGACACAAAAGATGAGACGAATCACTGCGCTTCCGCCTCCGCTTCACCGCGCAGAAAGGCCGTGCGGCGGCGTCCGGATCGCCGGCGTCACTCCGGGCAAATCCTCAAATTGATATTCGTCGATCTTGCGCGTGCTGAGCGGCAGATCCAGCTCCCGGATCTCTCCCGTCGGCGGAGCTGACCTTGAGATGCAGGCTGCTCTTGGGATCGCGCTTTTGCAAGCATCTGATTCCAATCTCCGGAGACGGCTTTGCCGTCGGCCTCCAGAATCACGTCGCCCGGAAGCAGATGAGACGCGACGCCGCCGAGTTCTCCTCGACGCGAACGATGGTCGGCGGCTTGCCTGGCGCCGGGAGACGACAACGCCCGCGTACACCTGCTCGCCTGCCGGTGGCGCCCAAGGTCAGCCCGACGTAGGCGAAGAACTGGTTGTAAGGGATCTCCTCGGTTCCGGAAATGTAACGCGCGAAGAACTCGCGAAAATCGTTTCCGGTGAGAGCCTCGAGGGCAAGCCGCACGCCCTCGGAATCGTCGAAGTAACTTCCCTGCTGCGCATAGCGCCGGTTCATATACTGCAAGAGATCGCGCAGACAACGGCGGCCATTGGTCAGGCGGCGCATTTCAAGGTCGATGAGAAATCCGAGTATCTCGCCCTTGGAATAGTAGGAGATGCTGCGCTCCGGCGCGGCGATAGCTCGGGTACGGGTCGAACCATGTATCCAGGCTGGACTCCTCGACCGATTGCGTGAGCCGGGCGCTGCGCGACTGCACCCCTCCGATCACCGAGGCCAGATGCGCGAGCAGATGCTTCTCGTCGGAGAGTCCCGCGCGCATCTCGAAGAATGTCAGCGACCGTGCTGGTCACCCCTTCGCTGAACCAGAGCGCGCGCGAATACTGTTCGCGGGTGTAGTCAACCGGCTCGAGCGATTGCGGACGGATGCGCTTCACATTCCACAGGTGAAAAAACTCATGCGCTGAAATTCCGGAAACGCTGAGCACATCCTGTTTCAATCGGTCCGCGCCAACATCGATCGCCGTGGAATAGGCGTGCTCCATGCCTCCGCCGCCCGAACCATGCGCGACCAGATACAAGAACGTGTACTCGTCGTAGGGACGGTCCTGCATCCAGTCCCACTGCGCGGCCGTGATCTTGCGCAGCATCCCCTGCAGCGCTCGCAGATCGACGTCGGGCGAATCCACGACGACGTGATAGGTAGCGCCATCCTGCTGAAAGCTGCTCTCGTACAGCTTGCCGAACATGGCGGGCGCGTCCACCAGGCGGTCGTAGCTGGCCGCCTTCGCCGAGGCGTCTGTCGAGCTCCCCGGCGCCGCGCACTCCAAAGACTCCGCCGTCGCGCATCCGTCCATCCCGCGGGAGCGTCCAGTATGCGCAGGGAGACGGGTGCGTTGCGCTGGTCCGGGCGATACACCAGCACCTCCGCCCAGTTGAAGAATCCATGTTGCGCATCGAGGCTGGAGCCGAATGGACCCGGATCGTTCGTCAGTGATGTCATAGCTGAAGGTAACGCAGGGATGATCGCCGGAAGCGGATAATCCGCCAGGTGGTTTTGTCGATCTTTTCCGCGCCGCGCATCGCGGGTGTCGCAGCCTGTCGCAGAGCCACTCGGGCACGCCCTCGTAACTTTGACGTGGTTCACGTTGACCGCAAAATTGCGTATCTGGTAAAGCGCGTTCCATACCGGAAGCTGAAACTCCGGCGCCGGCTGGTGGGTCACCGCATCCACGTGCACCACGTGCTCGGCCGGCTTCAGAGAAACGCCATAGGTAACGCCCTCGGCAGGACACCAGAAGTCAGCAGGCTGCGCCGCCAGCGTGCCCGCAAGATGCCCACCAGCAGCGGAACGCACGCCATCCACAGCCCGGCGTTCATCTTCCGCATGACTTCCCTGCTTGGAGCGCTGCCGGAAGCTTCTCATAGATGCCGCCGAAGCCGCCATTGGAAAGAATCGCCACCACGTCTCCTGCTGCCGCCTTCGCGGCAACGTGCTCCACAATCGCCGCCACATCGGGCAATTGCTGCGCCGCCACGCCACGCGCGTTGAGCTCGGCCACCACGCGGTCCACGTCCAGCCGCTCCTCCGGCTTGAGCGCATCGGTGGCTTTGAAGAATACGCTGGCGATCACCACTTGATCCGCCAGGGCCAGGCTCTCCACCAGTTCCTGCTGGAAGACATTGCGCCGCAGCGTATTGGAGCGCGGCTCCAGAATCGCCCACAGGCGCCGTCCGGCATAGCGTTTGCGCAGCGCGCCCAGCGTGGCGCGAATCGCCGTAGGATGATGCGCGAAGTCGTCGATCACCGTGATGCCGCCAATTTCGGCGCGCACTTCCAGCCGCCGCTTGACCGACAGAAAACCCGCGCAGCGCCCCGGCAATGGTCTCTGCGGAGATTCCGTGGCAGTGCGCCAGCGCCGCCGCAGCCGTGGCGTTCAGCACGTTGTACTCACCGGCCAGCGCGAATTCGAACTCCGCAAATTCCCGTCCGTCGCGCAGCACCTTCCAGCGCGTGCTCGCGCTCTCATAGCGCACGTCCTCGATCCGCCAGAAGGAATCCGGCATGAAAGCCGTAGCGCTCCACCGGACAGAAGGCCCGCTCCACGCACTCGCTCACGTTCGGGCTGCCGTCCCAGGCGATGATGCGTCCGCGCCGCGGCACCAGGTTCACCAGCCGCTTGAATGCAAACTTCACCGCATCGAGGTCGCGATAGATATCGGCATGGTCAAATTCCACCGAAGTAAGAATCACCGAATCCGGAAAGTAATGCAGAAACTTCGGTCCCTTGTCGAAGAAAGCGGTGTCGTACTCGTCGCCTTCGATGATGAACTCCTTGCCATCGGTCACGGCAAAGCTCGATCCGAAATTTTCCGCGATGCCTCCCACCAGAAACGATGGCTTGCGCCCCGCGTACTCGAAGATCCACGCCGCCATGCTGGTCGTCGTGGTCTTGCCGTGCGTCCCGGCAATCACCAGCGAGTTGTGGTCGCGGATAAACTCCTGGTGAATCACCTCGGGCATGGAGACGAAGGGCAGGCGCTGATCGAGCAGGTACTCAAGCTCGGGATTGCCCCGCGAAATCGCGTTGCCGACCACCACCAGATCGGGAGCCGGCATCAGATTCTGCTCGCTGAAGGGCTGCATCAACGTGAATGCCCAGCGATTCCAGAAAGGTGGACATCGGCGGATACGCAGCGCTGTCGGAGCCGCGCACATCCAGTCCGCGCGCCTTCAACATCCCCGCCAGCGACGCCATGGCCGTTCCGCAGATTCCGATCAGATGGATGCTTCGAGCCTTCATCACTGCAACTGTTTCCTTATGATTTTGAATTCTGCGTTGCAACAAATGTCGCGGGCTCAACCTGCAGCCGCACACCCGCTTTTGAGCTAGCAAGCGTGGCCGGAACGCCGAAGGGCAACGTGATGTTTCCCGACTCCACGTGCCCGGAGGGAAAGCCAATCACGATGGGAACGCCAAGTCCGCCGAGAACGCGAACGATCATGCGCGGCAGCGTCTCTTCTTCCTCCGGCGCAGAAGCGCAGCCCAGCATGGCGCCGAATACAATTCCGCGAACCCCGCGAAACTTCCCCGCCAGCAGCAGGTGCATCAACATGCGGTCGATGCGGTATGGCTTCTCGTTCACATCTTCCAGAAAGAGAATCTTTCCCCGCGTCTCAATCTCCCACGGCGTTCCCAGCGAGGTCACTACCACCGAGAGACAGCCTCCGGTCAGCGGCCCGCGCGCCTCACCCGCAACCAGCGGCTGCACCGCCGAGCCTGCGGGAAAAGAAAAATCCAGCGCTTCACCGCCGAGCGCGGCACGGAATGAATGCTCATCCGCCTTGCCCCTGGCGAAATCGCTGGCCACCATCGGCCCATGAAACGACACCATGCCGGTGCGCTCCAGCGCCAGCAACAGGCTGGTGTTGTCGCTGTATCCCACAAACGCCTTCGGAGTTCTGCGCAGCGCATCGAAGTCGAGCAACGGCAGCAGGTAATTCGAGCCATAGCCGCCGCGGGCACAAATCACGGCGTCCACGTCATCCCGCTGCCACATCTCCATCAGCGACGCGGCGCGGGCCGCGGCACTCCCGGCAAACCCGCCCTCGCGCTGCAGCGCAACCGGCGAGGTCTCAACCTGCCAGCCGCTCAGCTCACGCAACGCGCGGCATCCCGCCTCCAGCGCGGCGCGGTCCACGCAACTGGCGGGGCTGACCACGCCGACCTTGCATTGCGGCCCCAGGGCGCGAACCCGCCTGCCGAACTGAAGCTCTGCCTCCATCGTTTGATGGTAAACGAAAGTTGGTGTTAACCGGCAATCGCAAAACGAAAAACGCTAGACGAAGAATTCCCCGCTGCAAATCAGCCTCGCCGAGCCTTCCAGTAGCAGAGAAGCGCCCCGCTTCCACTGCACCCGCTGCACTCCACCCGGTGAAACCACCGTCAACTTCGCCGAACAGTACCGCGTCGCGATGGCGGCCGCAGCCGAAGCCGAACTCCCCGTTCCCGAAGACTGCGTCTCACCGGCGCCCCGCTCGTAGATGCGAATCATGATCTCGGAGGCGCTGATCGAGCCTGCACCCATTCCACGTTGATACCCTCGGGAAACAGATCCGCGCGTGCCTGAATCAACTGCGAGTCCTTCTGCCAGTTCGGCCGGAAACTCCGGCACGAAGATCACAAAATGCGGATTGCCCATCGAGACCGGAACACCGCGATACCGCACGTGTCCCAGGTCGATTTCGAAGGCCTCGCTCACCACCGCCTGCCCATGTCGGTCAGGAAATCATAGCGGTTTCCGCTGCGGCCGGTAAGCTGGCAACGCTTGGAACCCGCATCGGTCGCAATCAGCAGATCCTCTCCTCCGCCGCAGGCCACCAGGTGGGCAGCAACGCAGCGCGTGCCGTTGCCGGAAAGCTCGGCAAACGAGCCGTCCGCATTGATCAGGTGAATGCGCGCCGCGTGTCCGTCCTCGTCGCTCAGCCACTCCACTCCATCGGCCCCCACGCCGTGGTGCCGATCGCACAGAGCGCGGGTCAGCCCCGCGGGGGCATCGCCTTGAAACTCCTTGCGAATGATCAGAAAGTCGTTGCCATAGGCGGTGGCCTTGACGAACGGAATACGGGAGACTTGTGACAATGCTCACTCCTGCTTGCGGGAAGGAATTCCGAAAAAATTGTAACACCCGGCGTGCCTGCAAAAGCAAAAGGCCACGGCGCAAACCGTGGCCTTCTGGTCATTCGCTCAGCCTACTGACGAGGGGCGCGCGGGCCGCGTGGACCCGCGGTCGGCGGCGGCGGCGCGGATCGCCTGCACCTGCACCGCCGCCCGCACCCGCGGGCCGGCTGTCGTGACTCGGAGGCTCGTTCGGAGTGCTCTTCCCGATTGAAGTTCATGTCCTCTTCTTCGTCGTCGCCATCGCCGTCGAAGCCGCCTTCAAACGTCGCCGCCGAACCTTCCAGCGAGCGCTCTGGAGCGGCAGTCGGTGCGGATGCTTCCGGCACCACGCCGCCCTGAGCCTCGATCTTCGCCCGCTGCTCCTTCAGAATCGCCTTGCGCGACAACTTGATGCGGTTGCCTTCCACCGAAAGCACCTTGACCAGAACCTGATCGCCCTCTTTCAGTTCGTCCTTGATGTCCTTGATGCGGTGCTCGGCCACTTCGCTGATGTGCAGCAGTCCGTCGGTGCCGGGGATGATCTCCACGAACGCGCCGAACTCCGCCAGGCGCGTCACGGTGCCCAGATACGTCCGTCCAATTTCCGGCACGGCCGTAATGTCGCCGATCATCTGCAGCGCTTTTTCCGCGGCAGCCGCGTCGCTGGAAGCCACGCGAACCTGGCCGTTGTCCTCCACGTCGATCTTCACGCCGGTAGCTTCCACGATGCCGCGGATCACCTTGCCGCCCGGTCCAATCAGTTCGCGGATCTTGTCGGTCGGAATCATCACGGTGTAGAAGCGCGGCGCGTGCGTGCTGACATTGCTGCGGCCCGAGGTGATCGACTCATCCATCTTGTCGAGGATGAACAACCGTCCCCGCTTGGCCTGCGCCAGAGCTTCCCGCATGATCTGCGGCGTAATGCCACCGATCTTGATGTCCATCTGCAGCGCGGTAATGCCATCGCGGGTTCCCGCAACCTTGAAGTCCATGTCGCCGTAGTGATCTTCCGCGCCAGCGATGTCGGTTAGGATGGCGTAATCTTCGCCCTCCTTCACCAGTCCCATCGCAACTCCGGCAACCGGAGCGCGTCAGCGGCACGCCCGCATCCATCAGGCTCAGCGAACCGCCGCAGATCGTGGCCATCGACGAGGATCCATTGGACTCCAGAATGTCGCTGACAACGCGCATCGCATAGGGGAAATCGTCTTCGCTGGGCAGTACGGCGTTCAGAGCGCGCTCGGCAAGTGCACCGTGGCCGATTTCGCGGCGTCCGGCGCCCCGCAGAAAGCCAACTTCTCCAACCGAGAACGGCGGGAAGTTGTAGTGCAGCATGAAGCGCTTCTTGGTCTCGCCTTCGAAGCGTTCCAGGCGCTGCTTATCGTCGCTGGTGCCAAGCGTGGTGGTGACCAGCGCTTGCGTTTCACCACGGGTAAACACTGCAGAACCGTGGGTGCGCGGCAGAACGCCGATTTCGCTCCAGATCGCGCGAATCTGGTCGAAGGCGCGGCCGTCGGGACGGCGGCGGTTCTTGGTGACTTCCTCGCGGAAAACAAGCTCGCGCAGCAGGTCGAAGTACTTTCCGGCCTTGGTGCGCGCTTCAGGCTGATCCTCGGGGATCTCGGCCTTCACGCTGTCCTTCAGTGCCTTGATCTTCGCGTAGCTGTCAATCTTGGTGTACTTCTCAGTGTTGACCGCATCGGCCAGAGCCTCGCCAACCTTGGCGCGCAGTGCGTCGAGGTACTGCTGGTCGACCACCGGAGCTTCAAACGTCCGCTTCGCGCGTCCGAACTTCTGGGCAAATTCGCTGATGGTGGCGCAGATCTTCTTGATCTCGCCATGTGCGAACTCGATCGCATCCACCACGCGGTCTTCTTCCACTTCGCTGGCGCCGGCCTCGATCATCACGATGCCTTCGGCGGTGCCGACGACCATGATGTTGACCTTGCTTTCGCGCTGCTCTTCGTAGGTGGGGTTGATGACGAATTCATCGTTGATCAGGCCGACGCGCACCGCGCCAATCGGGCCGGCAAACGGAATATCGGAGAGGGTGAGCGCAACCGAAGCGCCGTTGATTCCGGCGACGTCCGGATCATTTTCCGTATCGGCCGAAAGCACGAACGCGATGACCTGGGTCTCGAAGCGGAAGCCTTCGGGGAATAGCGGACGGATGGGCCGATCAATCTGACGGCTGGTGAGAATTTCGCGCTCGCTCATCCGGCCTTCGCGCTTGATGAAGCCGCCGGGGATTCGTCCACCGGCGTACGTGTATTCACGGTAGTCCACCGTGAGAGGAAAGAAGTCGATGCCAACGCGGGGTTCGGCGTTGGAGCAGGCGGTTGCCAGAACCACGGTTTCGCCGATGCGAACAACCGCAGATCCGTGGGCCTGTTTAGCCCAGTGACCGGTCTCAAATGAAATGGTTTTACCGCCGGAGAGTGTAACGCTTGTTTCTTGTTTCATTAATTCCCTTTCGCCAGGGGGCGCGTCCACGATAGGAGCACTCCACCACAGCAAGCGCGAGCAGTACGCGACAAGCCGCAGTTAAGAATGCGAACAGGAACAGTTCCAGCCGCTACGAGCTTCCTGGCACACTCCCAAGCAGCATGGCCAATGCCTGCGCTGCGACAAGTTTGGGAGTAGGCTGGCGCAGCCCTTCACAGAGCCGCGCCAGCGGAAAACACGGGAGACAGGGCCAAAGGCCCGGCTCCGGCGGACGTTTACTTGCGGATACCCACCTTCAGAATTACAGCCTTGTACCGCTCGGTGTCGTACTTCTTCAGATAGTCGAGCAAGCTACGACGCCTGCTGACCATCATCAGAAGACCGCGACGCGATGCGTGGTCCTTCTTGTGCGTACGGAAGTGCTCGGTCAACTGGCCGATGCGCTCGCTGAGAAGGGCAATCTGTACTTCAGGGCTGCCGGTGTCGGAGGTGTGGGTCTTGTACTTCTCGATGATGTTGGTTTTCTGCTCTCGTGCTAACACTGGGAACTGACGCGCTCCTGCTTCTACTTTTTCGATGTTGTAACCATTTCAAACTATCATGTTTGCAAATAAGTGCAAAGACAGGCACAAGTTGCAGGGGCCACAAGCCTCCCAAAGCCAGCTATCTTGTGGGTCATCCAGACTTCTTCCGCAACATATTCCGGCTTACGTATCCGCACGCCGGGACGGTCGTTTCGCTACTATTGCGGCGTATCTTGCTCCACCAGCCTCAGAAACTCCGCGTGAACCCGCGTGTCCGCGCTCAGTTCGGGATGGAAGGTCGCAGCCAGCAGCTTGCCCTGGCGAATCAGCACCGGGTAGCCGTCGCGCTCGGCCAGCACCTCAACCTCGGGACCGACGCGCTCGATGCGCGGCGCGCGAATGTACACCTGCTCCAGCGGGCCGCCTGCAAGCTTGCTCGGGCCCTCCAGAATTGCCGAGTCGATCTGCCGTCCGTAGGCATTGCGCCGCACCGTGATGTCCAGCGCGCCGATGCCCTTCTGCGCCGGGCTCTCGATCTCGCGCGCCAGCAGGATGCAGCCCGCGCAGGTACCAAAGGCCGGCTTGGAGAGCACAAACTCCGAAAGCTTCTTGAAGCCGCTCTCGCCCAGCAAATTCAAAAATACCGACGATTCGCCGCCCGGAATAATGAGCCCGTCCAGCGTCGTCGAGTTGCTCCGGCTTGCGCACCAGCACCGGCTCGGCGCCGAGTTCGGCCACGCGGCGGCGGTGGGCATCAAAGTCGCCCTGCAGGGCTAGAATTCCTATCTTCATCATCGCTATTTAATTTAACAGCTTGCTTACGGGTGGCCCATTCAAGCCCGTTGTTGGCTTGAGTGGGGTAGTTCGCGACTCCCTATCCAGCGAATGAAGCTTTCGTCGGCCACACAGAAAAAAGCGCAGCCCGAAGGCCGCGCCTCTCTCATCAGGTGTCGTTCCGCTACCAGCCGCGCGTCTGCAGCAAATCCGCCTCGGCAATTCCCGAAACCGCCAGCCCCTTCATCGAGCCCGTCATCTGCTCGCTGACCTCGGCCAGAACCTTGGGGTCCTGGTAGTGCGTGGTCGCGATCACGATGGCCTTGGCGCGCGACTCGGCCTCTGCGCGCTCCTTCGGATTGCTCAGATCGAGCGGAGTTGCGCCGCCCTTCATAAAGATGCCGCTGCCGACAAACACCGCCTCGGCGCCCAAGCTGCATCACCAGCGAAGCATCGGCCGGCGTGGCGATTCCACCCGCGCTGAAGTTCGGCACCGGCAGCTTGCCCGCCTTGGCCACCATGCGAACCAGCTCATACGGAGCCTGATGCGTCTTGGCCGCCAGGTAGAGCTCCTGCTCGCTCATCACCGTCAGCTGCACGCATCTCTTTTACGATCTGGCGCATGTGCTTCACCGCATGAATCACGTCTCCGGTGCCGGCTTCGCCCTTGGTGCGGATCATGCACGCGCCCTCGGCAATGCGCCGCAGGGCTTCGCCCAGGTTGCGGGCGCCGCAGACGAACGGCGTCTTGAAGGCGTGCTTGTCGATGTGATGCTCCTCATCGGCCGGCGTCAGCACCTCGGACTCGTCGATGTAATCCACGCCAGAGTTCCTGCAGAATCTGCGCCTCGGCAAAGTGGCCGATGCGCGCCTTGGCCATCACCGGAATATTCACCGTGGCCATCACTTCCTTGATGACCTTGGGCGAAGCCATGCGCGCCACGCCGCCCTCGGCGCGAATCATGGCCGGGACGCGCTCCAGCGCCATCACGGCGCAAGCGCCGGCCTTCTCGGCGATCTCCGCCTGTTCCGCGCTCATGACGTCCATGATGACGCCGCCCTTGAGCATCTCCGCCAGGCCTATCTTCAGCCGCAGCCCGTTGCCATTGGTATCCGACATTGCTTCCCTCTCCTGCTAACCGCTTAGTATTCGCTTTTTTCCATACAACCACCACGCCATAGCGAAGGATGCCACAACCGGGCGCATGGTCTCGGGAACGAACCTTCATTCTAGCGCGTTCCGCAAAACCCTGCCCGCCGTTGATGCTGCCGCTCCCACGCCGGCCTTATCCGCGCCCTCCACGCAGCTATGCTCGCCCCTTTTTCACGCGACTCGCAGCAGCCGAAATATTCCAACTTTTGTCCGGCATTTTTTTGTCTTAGTTCTGCCAAACTTTCTGATACATTGTTGGACACTTCGTAAACACGAAATAAATTTGCAGGTTCTCGTCCGCTGTCCGGGTTCTAAGGAGACATTGTGGCCTCTACCGCTCAACCAACAAGCACGTCCTTGCCCAAGGGAGTTGCGCCGCTGCGTGCAGGCACCGGCAACTCTTTCCTGTGGCGCCGTCTCCATTCGTTGACAGGCATTGTTCCAGTCGGCCTCTTCCTGCTGGAGCACTTCCTCTCCAATGCGGAGGCCATCAACGGCGTGGCCGCCTATAACGCGCAGGTAAAGTTCCTCACCGGGCTGCCCTTCCGCCTGGCTCTGGAAATCTTCGGCATCTTCATTCCGCTGGCCTTCCACGCCCTGTACGGGGTCTACATCTGGTGGCGCGGCGAAAATAACGTCATCGACTATCCTTG
This sequence comes from uncultured Acidobacteriota bacterium, assembly GCA_963732315.1. Lineage (GTDB taxonomy): Bacteria > Acidobacteriota > Terriglobia > Terriglobales > Acidobacteriaceae > TOLSYN. Next base: position 158,095 of record CAVSYY010000017.1, on the reverse strand, counting down.
GACGGGCAACTGGTTCTACACCGCTGCAGCGCTATACCGGCCTCGTCGTCTTTGCCTATGTGACCTTCACATCTGGACCATGCGTTTCACCGGGATTCATCTGACGGAGCACTCCGACGCATCCTTCTGGAAGGTGCAGCACGAGCTGGCGCATCCGTTGGCCCTGGCCTTTTACGTGGTTGGCATCCTTGCCGCTTCCTGGCACTTCGGCTACGGACTCTTCCTCTTTGCCGCCAAGTGGGGCATCGTGACCGGCGACAAGGCCCGCAAGCGGGCGCAGGGCGTCGGAATCGCTCTCTCCGTCCTGCTTGTCCTGGCCGGGATTATTACGATTTACGCCTTCGTAGCCAAGTATCAGACCCAGCAGTGTGATCCCGACATGGGACCAGCCCCCAGCGATAGTGCTCCCGCCGATCAGAGCCGGATGATTCCATCCAGCATTCCCAGCAGCCAGGCAAGATAGGCCGGGCCGAAAGAGAATCTATGGCAACAACAACTCCAAGAATCATCATCGTCGGCGGTGGACTCGCAGGCCTCTCCGCTGCCATCAAAGTTGCGGAAGCGGGCGGCCAGGTCGATCTGTTCTCGCTGGTGCCCGTCAAGCGTTCGCACTCGGTATGCGCCCAGGGCGGCATCAACTCGGCCAAGAATCTCAAAGGCGAGGGCGACTCCACCTGGGCCCACTTCGATGACACGGTCTACGGCGGCGACTTCCTCGCCAACCAGGCCCCCGTAAAACGGATGTGCGAGATGGGTCCCGGCATCATCGACCTGCTCGACCGCATGGGCGTTCCCTTCAGCCGCACGCCGGAAGGGCTGCTTGACTTCCGCCGCTTCGGCGGCACGCTCTTTCAACCGCACGGCATTTGCCGGAGCCACCACCGGCCAGCAGCTCCTCTACGCGCTGGACGAGCAGGTGCGCCGCTATGAATCCGAAGGCAAGGTCCGCAAATACGAGTACTGGGAGTTCCTCTCCGCCGTGCTCGATTCGCAGGGCATCTGCCGCGGCATCTGCGCCATGGACCTGCGCTCGATGGAAGTGGTCACCTTCCCTGGCGACGCCGTACTCATGGCCACCGGCGGAGTGGGCGCAATCTTCGGCAAGTCCACCAACTCCGTGGTCTGCACCGGCTCGGCGCAGGGCGCGCTCTATCAGCAGGGCGCCGCTTACGGCAATGGCGAGATGATCCAGGTGCACCCCACCTGCATCCCCGGCGAAGACAAGCTGCGCCTGATGTCCGAGTCGGCCCGCGGCGAAGGCGGCCGCGTCTGGGTTCCCAAGAATCCCAAGGAGACTCGCGCAGGCAAGCAGGTGCCGGAGGCCGATCGCTGGTACTTCCTGGAAGACTAGTATCCCAAGTATGGCAACCTGGTGCCGCGCGACATCGCCACCCGCGCCATTCACAAGGTGGTGCACGATCTCGGCCTGGGCATCGGCGGCCAGCCGATGGTCTATCTCGACCTCTCCCATATCGACCGCGCCACGCTCGACCGCAAACTCGGCGGCATTCTGGATATCTACGAGAAGTTCGTCGGCGACGATCCGCACGAAGTTCCCATGAAGATCTTCCCTGGCATGCACTACACCATGGGCGGACTCTGGGTCGATGACGATCAGATGACCAACATCCAGGGTCTCTACGCCATCGGCGAGTGCGACTACTCGATCCACGGCGCCAACCGCCTGGGCGCCAATTCCCTGCTGAGTTGCATCTACGCGGGATTCGTGGCCGGTCCCAACGCGATGAAGTACGCCAAAAACCTCGCCGCGCCGCCGGAAAACCTGGCTGCGTCGTTCGAGAACGAGAAGAAGCGGCAGACCGAAGCCAACACCATGCTGGTCAATAACCAGGGCACGGAGAATCCCTTCAAGCTCTGGCGTGAACTGGGCGAGATCATGTCGCGCAACGTCACCGTGAGGCGCTATAATGACAAATTGCAGGAGACCGACGCCAAGCTGGTCGAGCTGCTGGAGCGCTATCGCAAGGTCAACCTCAGCGACAAGTCGATGTGGACCAACCAGTCGTTCCTGTTTACCCGGCAGCTCTACAACATGCTGCAACTGGCCCGCGTCATCACTCAGGGTGCATTCCTGCGCAATGAATCGCGCGGCTCCCATTACAAGCCCGACTTCCCCGAGCGCGACGACGCCAACTTCCTGAAGACCACCAAGGCGTTCTTCGCTCCCGATGCGGACGAGCCGCGCTTCGAGTGGGAACCGGTCGATATTTCGCTCATTCAGCCGCGGCCGCGCCGTTATGACACTAAGTAGTTCTCGCACCAGGTAGTTTATGACACCAGGTAGAAACCAGATCCCGGCCATCCGCCTCCTCGCAGGCGGATGGCAAAAAGGTTTAGAAACTCATGGCGAATAAGAGCGTACTTTTTAAGATCAAGCGCCAGGCAACTCCCACCAGCGAACCCTTCTGGGAGGAATTCGAGCTGGCATGGCGGCCCGGCATGAACGTGATTTCGTTGTTCATGGAAGTCGCCCTCAATCCGGTGACGCGCAACGGCACGCCCACCACGCCCATCAACTATGACTCCAACTGTCTGGAGGAGGTCTGCGGCTCCTGCGCCATGCTCATCAATGGACGCGCCCGCATGGCCTGCTCCGCGCTGGTCGACAACCTGGAGCAGCCCCTGACCATCGAGCCGTTCTCCAAGTTCCCGGTCATGCGCGACCTCGTGGTGGACCGCTCCGTGCTCTTCGAGAACCTCAAGGCCATCAAGGCCTGGGTCCCGGTCGATGGAACCTACTCGCTCGGCGACGGCCCCCGCATCGTCCCTCAGGTGCAGGAGCAGGCCTACCAGCTCTCCCAGTGCATGAGCTGCTGCTGCTGCATGGAGGCATGTCCCCAGTTCAATCAGAACACCGGCTTCGTGGGCGCGGCCACCATCGCCCAGGCCCGCCTGTTCAACATGCATCCCACCGGCAAGGTGCTGAAAGACGAGCGCCTGCAGGCCCTCATGGGCGACGGCGGAATTCAGGAGTGCGGCTACGCGCAGAACTGCGTCGAAGTCTGCCCCAAGGACATCCCGCTCACCACGTCCATCAGCGCCGTGGCTGGCGACGTAATGAAGAAGGCCGTTCTCGACTTCTTCCGCACCTAGTCTTTCGGTAGTGGTGCAGCTTACAACCGCGCCACTACCAGTTTCTCCGGTCAGTTCAGGAGGCAGATCGCGGCGTTGGCCGCGGTTTCGCCTCCTTTTCCTGCTTAGCACGAACTATTCGATTTAAAAGAATCTGACTGGGCAATACACCTGAGAAAAATTTCAGCTTCGCTGGGTTACACTTTCGGGAGTACAGTCATCATACTTCGTGCAGGAGTCGCACCATTCCCATGATGCGCAAAAGCTCTATCGCCCTCATCTTCGTTCTCGCCGTCGCCACGGCGCTCCCCGCCGCCGCCACCCTGCACTCGTCCTACCGCAGGCACTCGTTCCGCCACGCCCATCTCCGCGTCGCCCGCTGGAACCCGGTGCTGCGCGGCTCGCATGATTCCCTGCTCCGGCAAAACGAAGAGATCGACCGCCTCAAGCTGGTCCGCATTGCCGACGATCAGCAGCTCGAAGAGCTTGAGATGCGCGGCGAACTGGTCGGCGTGCACGAATCGCGTGCCCTGCAGATTGCCGCCAACCTGGAGCCCAACCGCCGCTTCTGCCGCCCCTGGACCCGCGACTTCCTCGAAGATCTGAGCCAGGCCTTTTACGCCCAGTTCCACCAGCCCATCGAGATCACCTCCATGGTCCGCACCGTCGATCAGCAGGCCCGCCTGCAGCGCTCCAACGGCAACGCCGCACCTATTGACGGCGACACCGCATCCTCCCACTTGGCCGGCCTCACGGTCGATATCGGCAAGCGCCCCATGTCCGGCAGGGAGCGCGTCTGGATCAGCCAGTACGTCCTCCGCCTGCAGCAGCTCGGACTGGTCGAAGCCGCCGAGGAGCGCCGCCAGGCCTGCTACCACATCATGGTCAGCAACCGCTACGACGATTACCGCCAGTCCTCGGAATTCAGCGCCGACCGTTAACCGGGGACGCAGACCAGAGGCGCAAACCGGGCACGTATCCAACCCGTTATCCTGCCTGTATCTTTTCCTCCGTGCCTCCGTGACGCTACCCCGCGCCGCGGTATATTCTGGAGGACATTGACGGTGACCGGCGGCTCGACGGTCACGCATGCTTCGACCCTAGCGAATTGAACGCCTACGATGCTTCTGACCTCTCAAGCCTCCACTGAGCAACGCCTCTGCCGCGCTCTACTCCCGGTCTTCCCAGCAATTCCCTATCGCAATTACCAGTACCCCGGAGGAACTCTGATTTATGCGTAAACCATTCGTTGCAACCTGCCTGCTGATCCTTGCCTTGGGCGCCGCCGCCATGGCCGCCCCGCCGGTGGCGCAGGGCTCGGCGGACCAGCCCGTGGCCGTCATCGAAACCAGCATGGGCAATCTCACCTGCGTTCTCTTTCCCAAGGCAGCGCCTCTGGGCGTTGCCAACTTCATCGGGCTGGCCCGTGGCACCAAAGATTGGAAGAACCCCAAAACCGGCCAAACCATGCACGGCGTTCCGCTCTATGACAACACCATCTTCCACCGCGTCATCCCCGAGTTCATGATCCAGGGCGGCGACCCCATGGGAACCGGCTTCGGCGGGACCGGCTCCTCGTTCAAAAATGAAACCTGGCCCGACCTCCGCTTCGATCAGCCCGGACGACTCGCCTACGCCAACGGCGGACCGGACACCAACAGCTCCCAGTTCTTCATCACCGAGGTGGCCACGCCGTTCCTCGACGGCAACTACACTCTCTTCGGCCAGTGTGACGCCGCCAGTGTCGACCTGGTCAAAAAGATCGCCCGCCAGCCGCGCAATGCCCAGGACCGTCCCAACAATCCCGTCGTCATCAAGCACATCCGCATCGAAGACGGCTCCAAAACCAAAGCAGCCCTGAAAAAGCAGGCTCAGTAACGCGTGCGCCGCCGAGCGCCGGCGGCCGGAGGGTCATCCGTTGGCCCGTAACCGCAATCCAAACTCTGTTAGTCTGGTTAGTCACCGATCCCCAGGAAGGAGCCATTATGGCTGAACGTACTCCGGGCCTATACGCCACGTTTCTCACCAATCAAGGCACAATTCTCTGCCGCCTCTTCGAAAAGGAAGCGCCCAAGACGGTTGCCAATTTCGTAGAGCTTGCCGAAGGCAAGCGCGAATGGAAGGACAGCGTCAGCGGCAAGAAAGGTCCGGGCCCGCTCTACAACGGAACCGTCTTCCACCGCGTCATCCCCGACTTCATGATCCAGGGCGGCGACCCCAGCGGCACCGGCATGGGCGGCCCGGGCTACCGCTTCGAGGATGAGACCAAGGGTTCGCCCTACAAGTTCGACGCGCCTGGCAAACTCGCCATGGCCAACGCCGGACCCAACACCAACGGCTCCCAGTTCTTCATCACCGTCGCCGCCACCCCGTGGCTCACCGGCAACCACACCATCTTCGGCGAAGTAGTCGAAGGCCAGGACTTAATCGTCAAGATCAGTACTCTGCCCCGCAATCACCAGGACCGTCCCAAGACGGACGTGGTGCTGGAGAGCGTCACCATCGAGCGAGTCTAATTTTCCGATATAGCTGTAGGTGCCCCACATCTGCCACATTCAGCAGATGTGGGGTTTTTGCTGTCTAAAGCGGGAACATAGATGTGTATGAGTTGGGCGATGTGTGTATGAGAGGGTCATGCTGAGCGCAGCGAGGGACCCCAGCACCGTTCAAATCTCCCATGTCGCGCTAAAGGCATTTCGGCCAATGCAGTTTCAAGCACCCGGCGCATAAAAGACAAACGAAACCCCGAAGCCTTGGCCTCGGGGTTTCGTTTTTTGCCGTAATCGAAGTTACAACTTACAGTCCGATCACCGTGATCAGTTCCTTCACGGCGTCGGCGCTCTTGTTCAGAGCGGCCTGCTCCTCCGCTGTCAGCTTGATCTCGATAATCTGTTCCATGCCGTTGGCGCCCAGCTTCACAGGCACGCCGACAAACAGGCCCTTGATCCCGTACTCGCCTTCCAGATGCACCGCGCAAGGCACAATCTTCTTCTTGTCCTTCAGGATCGCCTCCACCATCTCCACCGCCGAGGCCGACGGAGCATAGTAGGCGCTGCCGGTCTTCAGGTACTTGACGATCTCGGCGCCGCCGTTGGCGGTGCGCTCCACCAGCGCCTTCAGCTTGTCCGGCGCAATCAGTTCGGTGATCGGAATGCCTGCAACCGTCGAGTAGCGCGGCAGCGGAACCATCGTATCGCCGTGGCCGCCCAGCACGAATGCCGTCACGTTCTCCACGCTCACGTTCAGTTCCTGCGCAATGAAGGTGCGGAAGCGCGCCGAATCCAGAATCCCGGCCATGCCGATCACGCGGTTGCGCGAGAAGCCGCTCAGCTTGAAGGCCGCCTGCGCCATCGCATCCAGAGGATTGCTGACGATAATCAGAATGCAGTTGGGCGAGTACTTCACCACCTTGCCCACCACGTCCTGCATGATCTTGTAGTTGGTGTTCAGCAGGTCGTCGCGGCTCATTCCCGGCTTGCGCGGAATCCCCGCCGTGATCACCACGATATCGGAGTTGGCCGTATCGGCATAATCGTTGGTGCCGACGATGTAGCTGTCGCGCTTTTCCACCGGCATGGCCTGCAGCAGGTCCAGAGCCTTGCCCTGCGGAACTCCCTCCATGATGTCGATCAGTACCACATCGGCCAGTTCTTTGGCCGCAATCCAGTGGGCCGCGGTAGCCCCCACATTTCCCGATCCCACAATCGAAACTTTCTTGCGCATTTCTTTCCTTTCAAGCCGCTCAGGGCAATATTTCAGTATTTCCTACGATCACAAACGTTTGGTTTTCCGCGCCGGTCGTCACCGGCGTTTAACGCACGCTCGAACTCCTGGCCAGCATATTCTCGATGATGGCCGAGGCAAATTCGCTGGTACCCAGCTTGGTCGCGCCCTCCATCAGGCGCTCAAAGTCATAGGTCACGCGCTTCTGCATGATGGTCTCTTCCATGCCGTCTTCCACCAGCTTGGCAGCCTCCATCCACCCCATGTGCTGCAGCATCATCACCGCCGACAGAATCACCGAGCCCGGATTGATCACGTCCTTGTCCGCATACTTGGGAGCCGTGCCGTGGGTGGCCTCAAAGATCGCGTGGCCCGTGCCGATGTTGGCGCCCGGTGCGATTCCCAGCCCGCCCACCTGCGCGGCGCAGGCGTCGGAGATGTAATCCCCGTTCAGGTTGGGCGTGGCCAGCACCGAATACTCTCCGGCGCGCGTCACCACCTGCTGGAAGATCGAGTCGGCGATCCGGTCGTTGATCATCAGCTTGCTCTTCCATTGCCCGTTGCCGTGCGTGGTGTAGATCGCATCCAGCACGCTCCGCACCTCGGCGTAGATGCCCTGCCGGAAGTCCTCCGGCGCGTGTTCCATGCCGGGCTCGATCAGCTGCGCATTCTCCTCCACCGAGATCGAAGGATTGTTGTCCTTGTTGCCCAGAATCCAGCTCTCCCGCTCGGTCACCGTCTCGCCGCGGAACTCCTGCGTGGCCACCTCGTAACCCCACTCGCGGAAGGCGCCTTCGGTGTACTTCATGATGTTGCCCTTGTGGACGATGGTTACCGTGGGCAGCTTGTGCAGCAGCGCGTACTCAATGGCCAGGCGCACCAGGCGCTTGGAACCCGTAATCGACATCGGCTTGATGCCGATGCCCGAGTCCTCGCGGATCTTCTTCTTGGTGCTGTTGGCCAGCATCACGTTGTTGAGGTAGTCGATGAGCTTCTTGCACTCGGGAGTTCCCTCGCGCCATTCGATTCCGGAGTAAACGTCTTCCGTGTTCTCGCGGAAGATCACCATGTTCATCCAGTCGGGATGCTTCACCGGCGAGGGAATGCCCTTGTAGTACTTCACCGGACGCACGCAAGCATACAGGTCAAGAATCTGTCGCAGCGCCACGTTCAGCGACCGGATGCCGCCGCCGATCGGCGTGGTCAGCGGTCCTTTGATGCCGATGCGGAGGTCGCGGAAGGCGTTCACCGTCTCGTCCGGCAGCCAGGTGCCGAACAGGTCCTTCGCCTTCTCGCCCGCGAACACCTCGAACCACACAATGCGGCGCTTCCCCAGGTAGGCCTGCTCCACCGCCGCGTCCACCACGCGCACCGAGGCCTTCCAAATATCGCGCCCCGTACCATCGCCTTCGATGTAGGGAATAATCGGGTTATCGGGAATAACAAATTTTCCCTTTTGGAAATCAATTACGCGCCCGTTGGCCGGGAGCGGAACTCCGTTGTATGAGGCCGCCATCCTAATCCTCCTGTTAAATCGATTTCGGAGCCGCCCGGACCTGCGATGCTCATTGGGCGCAGCTCCACCCAGACATTGCCTCCAGCTCCCCATTGCTGGACGCCATCCGCGACTACAGCGCGAAAACTATTCCGATAAATTCTGCACGAAGAGACTACCACTGAGGGGGCCTCACTTCAATCAACTAAAATCGCATCAAATAGCGTTCGCACCGCACGCATCTCGGAGCGCAGCGCGCCGTCCAATTCCCCTCGCCCCACCAGCTTTTCCACGGACTGCCGCAGCGCATCGCTCTCCGGCACCCACTTGCGCGCGCGGCCTTCCACCACCCGGATGGCGTGCTCCGCGCGGCGGAACAGCGCGGCGGAATTCAGCAGACCTTGCGGCCTGCGTCTCCGTCAGCAATCCCCTCTCGCGCAGCGCCTCCAGCCGCTCGGGCATCTGCAATCCAGCCGCCGCCAAACCGGCACGAACCTCCAGCATTCCCAGGATGAAATCGAGATCGTAAAGACCGCCCGGCCCGGTCTTAAAACTCTCCGCCTCGTCCGAATCCGCTATTCGCTGGCGCATCGCCCGCAGCTCCGGAACAAACGCCCGCGTGCAGGCAAAGCGTTTTTTCAGCCCGGCCAGCCGCTCCGCCGCCGCGGACGCCAGCCGCTCATCTCCAGCCACCCAGCGCAGCTTGCCGAACGCCAGCGCTTCCCAGGCCTCGGCCTCACTTTCAAAGTACTGTCCCAGCTGCCGCACGGTGGCCACCAGTTCACCGTCGCTGCCGTGCGGACGCAGCCGCGTATCCACCTCGATCACCGACCCCTCGTGCGTATATCCGGAAAGCATCGCAACCACGGAGAGCGCGCAGCGTCCGGCCGCCTCGGCGTCGCACTCCGCGCTGCGCAAAAACACCAGGTCCGCGTCTGAGAGCGCATCCAGTTCGAAGGTCCCCAGCCGTCCCGTGGCGAACACCGCAAATCCCTCCGGCGGACTGGCCGCGCCACCGCCTCGCGTAAGATCCGGTCGAAGCTCCGCGAATACTCGCGCAGAATCTCCCACACTGCTTTCTCCTCCAGCAGCGTCCTGCCCACCAGCCGCAGCATGCAGCGCCGCGCCGCAATGCGAAGCCGATCGGCGACAGGTTTCCCGCCATCGCTCGCGATGCACTGGGAGATCGCAACGATATCCTCCGGATGGCAAGCCAGAATCCCATTGGCCAGTGCGCTCCGCGCAAACACCGGCAGCGCGTCTTCAATCCACCCGGAATTGACCACTGCCTCCCGTATGCGCTGCTCTCCAGTGGAAGCGGCCGCCAGATAGCGCCGCAGCCCGCGCAGCGTCGGATCGCCCACTCCGGCCGCCAGTACGCCCGCCAGCTTGTCTGAGCGCTGGGCCAGCTCCCGCGCCAGCCGCTCGGCGCCCGGTTCGCCCAGGCTCAGCGAGAGCGCCGAAAGCTCGCCCGGCTCCGTCACCGACCCCAGCCGCAACACCCGCGCGCACAGCCTGCTGGACGACTCCATGGCCTCCCGCAGCGCTGGCACTCCGCCAACCGCGCCATCGCCCAGCGAAACAAACAATGCCGCCAGCTCGCCAGACGATTCCGGCAGCCGGTGCGCCTGCGCTCCCTGGCTGCACTGCAAGCGGTGTTCAATGGCGCGCAGCAGTCCGTAGGTCGCACCCAGTTCGCGAAACTCCGCGTCGCCAATGTGTCCCTTGTCGTGCAGCTTCTGCAAGGCAAACAGCGTTCCGCTGGAGCGCAGCCACGGCTCGCCGCCGCCATGCACCCGCTGCAGGCACTGCACCGCAAACTCGATCTCGCGCAGTCCTCCCGGCCCGTTCTTCACATCCAGCCATGCCGCACCCTGCCGGCTTCCGCCGCGCTGAATCCGCTCCAGCGAACGCGCCGCGGTCCTGATCGCCGACAGGCTAAGCTCGCGGCAATAGATCAGCTCCTGCACCTGCTCCACGAACTCCTGTCCCAGCGACGCGTCGCCGGCGCTCGGGCGCAGCTTCAGCAGCGCCTGCAGCTCCCAATCCTCGGCCACGCCCCGGTAATAGCGCAGGGCCTGCGAGCAGCCCACCACCATCTCCCCGCTCGTTCCCTGGGGACGCAGCCGCAGATCGACCCGGAAAACCGGCCCGTCGGCGCTCACCGTGGAGAGAACGGCGGTCAGCTCCTGCGCCAGCCGGATAAAAAACTCCCGCGCCGGAATGGCAATCGCGCCCGCGTCCTCCGCGTCGTCGTACAGATACAGCAGATCGATATCCGAGCTGTAGTTCAGTTCGTTGCCGCCCAGCTTGCCCAGCGACAGCACCGCAAAGCGCGCCGCATATACCCGCCCCTGCCCGGAGCGCAGCTGCGGCCAGCCCCCGTAGCGGCCCCGCAGCACGCTCTCGCAGTGGGCCAGCGCCTGCTCGATCATCACATCGGAAAGTGCGGAGATTTCGCCGGTGATTTCCGGCAGCGACGCCAGCCCCAGCAGCTCGCGGGTAAAGATGCGCACATATTCGCGCCGCTTGAAGCGCGCCAGCAGCACCGGCAGCGGCGTATCGTGATGGCGCATGCGGAAGCGCGCGAACTGTTCGTGAAAATCCTCCCCCAGCCGCTCCGCCGCCAATCCCAGGGGACGCGCGAACAGCCGCAGCAGGTCAGGATTCTGCAGCAGCGTCTGTCCCAGCCACGGGCTGCAGGAGAACAACGCCACCGAAGCCCGCAGCGCAAACGCGCTCGACACAAATGCCGTCAGCGCCTCCGCCGGATGCCGCTGTAGCAGAACCTCCAGCTGCAGCACCGCCCGATCCGGATTGCACGAAGCGCCCAGATACCCCGGCAGCTCCGAGGCCGCCTTGGCGGGAAGCAGGGCCAACACCTTCGCATAGCGCGCCGCCGAGCCACGCTCGGAAAAAGCGTTCTCGGAAAATATTCCTCCCGCGCTCTCCGCCCGCTCTTTCTCATCGGCCCGCATGCCTGATTCGCCCCAGTGGAATCCAGAAGGACTCAACAGAATTCAGCCGAAGCATAGCATGAACCGCGGGTGACTCTTGCGGGTGGCCCATTCAAGCCTTCCTTTGGCCTGTGCGGGACGATTTGCCTCAGCTGCACCTACACGTCGTAGTACATCGTGAACTCATACGGGTGCGGACGCGCCCGCAGTTCGTTCACTTCCTTTTCCCGCTTGAAGGCAATGTAGGTCTCCAGCAGGTCCTCGGTAAACACGTCGCCCTTGAGTAAAAACTGGTAGTCCACCGCCAGCGAATCCAGCGCGGCCTCCAGCGAATTGGGAATCGACGGCACCCGCTGCAGTTCCTCCGGCCCCAGGTCGTAAATATCCTTATCGAGCGGAAGTCCCGGATCGATCCGGTTCTCGATGCCATCCAGCCCCGCCATCAGCATCGCTGAAAACGCAATATACGGATTGCTGCTCGGGTCCGGCGGCCGGTACTCCACGCGCTTGGCCTCCGGCGCCGCCGAATACATCGGAATCCGGCACGCGGCCGAGCGGTTGCGCCGCGAATACGCCAGGTTGATCGGCGCATCCATGCCGGCCGTCAGCCGCTTGTAGCTGTTGGTCGTCGGCGACGTCAGTGCCGCCAGCGCCGGCCCATGCTTGATCAGCCCGCCGATATACCACAGTGCAACCTCGGAGAGCCCCGCGTAGCCGTCGCCGAAGAACAGCGGCTTGCCGTCCTTCCACAGCGACTGGTGCGTGTGCATGCTGTTACCTGCGTCTTGCAGCAGAGGCTTGGGCATAAACGTCACTGTCTTGCCGTGCTGCCAGGCCACGTTGCGCACAATGTACTTGTAGAGCATCATCGCGTCGGCCGAGCGCAGCAGCGACGTGAAGCGCAGGTCCAGCTCCGCCTGTCCACCGCTGGCGGTCTCATGGTGATGGCTCTCCACGGCCAGTCCGCATTCCTGCATCGTCAGCAGCATCTCGGTGCGCAGGTCCTGGTGATGATCGGTGGGCGGAACCGGGAAATAACCTTCCCTGTAGCGCGGACGATATCCCAAATTGTTCTCCCGCCGCCCCGAGTTCCAGCGCCCCTCGTCGGAATCGATGTAGTAGAACCCGTGATTGGCTCCCTGGTCGAAGCTCACGTTGTCAAAGACAAAAAACTCCGCCTCAGCCCCGAACATCGCCTGGTCGGCAATGCCGGAAGACGCCAGATACATCTCCGCCTTGGTGGCAATGTAACGTGGGTCGCGGTCATACCGCTGCCGCGTCACCGGATCGATCACATCGGCGATCATTCCCAGCGTAGGTACCTCGGCGAAGGGGTCCATCACATAGGTGCTCGGGTCCGGAATCAGCAGCATGTCGCTTTCGTGAATCGCGGCCCAGCCACGGATCGAGGAGCCATCCATGCCGAAGCCCTCGCGGAAGCTGTCCACCGTCAACTTGCCGATGGGATAGGAAATGTGGTGCCAGAGACCGTGCAGATCGCTGAAGCGGAGATCGAACATCTGGACACCCTGCTGCTGGGCAAACTCTAAAACCGTGGACGCATTGACTTCGACCGGAGAGCGCATGAACTGGATTCCTCTTGAAGGTGGCAACAACACTCAACGCACCATCTTACGACTCGGGATTGGATTTTTGCCCAACCGGCCACAGAAAAGTAAACAGGCGGACTGCTTTTGTCCACTTTTCCCACTCAACCTCCTCGCCGGTGGCGGCAAAGCCCATGAAAAACTATTCCTTGAAGGCACCAAGGAAGTTATTATGGAGCTCATAACTTTTTTTTATATACTGATATCGTAGCCAGCAGAATCGTGCGCAACCCGGCGAACTGTCATCCTGCTCCTTACCCGGGGGGTGCCGACAATGAGTACAGGCCAATTCGGCGGGGCCACGTTGCACAGAGTTATCGTAAGCTGGATTGCAGCAGTAGCTTCGCCGACCTTCGGCTGTTTCACGGACTTATTTCCAGATTTCGAGTGAACGAATAATGGACTTCGACCAGCTAGAAACGTTTCTGGAGGTGGCGCGCAACCTGAGCTTCTCGCGCGCCGCCGAAAAGCGCTTTCGCACCCAGCCTGCCATCTCCGCGCAGGTTCGAGCCATGGAAGAAGAAGTCGGCGCCAAGTTGCTGGACCGCACCGGCGGCAAGGTTTCCATCACCGCCGCCGGAAAAGTTTTTCTGGCCTACGTGGAGAACGCCCTCGAAACGCGCCGCACCGCCATGCGCGCAGTAGCCGATGCCGACCGCGTTCCCGGCGGTGAAATCGTCGTGGCCGCCAATGAAGGCAGCTGCCTGCACATCCTCCCCGAGGTCTTCGCCGAGTTCAAGCGCAGTTATCCCGACGTGGGCATCACCGTCAAGCGCTCCGAAACCCGTGAAGTCCTCGAGGCCGTCATCGACAACTCCGCCGACTTCGGCGTCGCCGCCATGCCGGTCACCGACAAGCGCATCACCGCCGTCCTCATCCACAAAGACGAACTGGTCCTCATCACGCCCATCGGACATCCGCTGGCCAAGTTCAAAGAGATCGACGTCACTCAGATCGCCGGCTACCCGCTGCTGCTGCCCAAGATGGGACGCACCCGCGATAGCATCGACCGCATGTTTGAAGAGCGCAACATGAAGCCCAACGTCAGCATGGAGTTGGATTCCAGCGAGTTGCTCAAGCGCTTTGTCTCCGCCGGCGTGGGCATCGGCTTCTGCCCTTACTCCACCGCTCTCGGAGACGTGCGGCTGGGCATCACCGCCATTGTCAAACTCACCGACGTGCAGATCCGCCGAGACATGGCGCTGGTCTTCCGCAAGGACAAGGCTCTCAGCCGCGCCTCCCTAGCGTTCATCGACATCGCCGTCCGCCTCAAATCCCCTCAGATCGCCCGCAAATAGCCAGCCTTCCATTCTGCCGGCTTGGTTTGCAATCGCGTGAATCCAGCCAATTCCCGATTGCGCCACTGCACGGAATCATTTAACTTCAGAGAGCCGTTTAATTTTAAGCGAGCCGTGAATTTTTCAACGAGCCGTCCCAAACCGGTCTCCGGTACGGCGGTATGCCTTCGTCAGAGGAGTAACAAGAATTGGCCAAAGACATGGTCCCCAAGCGCATCTTCCTCACCAAGGGTGTGGGGAAGCACAAAGAGCGTTTGACATCCTTCGAGCTTGCGCTGCGTGACGCCGGAATTGCCGCGCAGAACCTCGTGCGCGTCTCTTCCATCTTTCCCCCGAACTGCAAGCTGATTACGCGCGCCCAGGGACTGCGGTATCTCAGTCCGGGCGAAGTCGTCTTCGCCGTCGTGGCGGAGAACTCGACCCGCGAACCGCACCGCCTGGTGGCCTCCAGCATCGGCCTGGCGCTGCCTGCCGACAGCAAGACCTACGGCTATCTGAGCGAACATCACAGCTTCGGCGAGACCGACCAGATCGCCGGCGACTACGCCGAAGAACTGGCCGCCGAGATGCTCGCCACCACCCTCGACGTGGAGTTCGATCCCGATAAAAGCTGGGACGAAAAAAAAGAGGTCTATCGCCTCTCCAATAAGATCGTTCGCACAACCAATATCACGCAGAGCGCCATCGGCGAAAAGAGCGGCAACTGGACCACCACCATCGCCGCCGCCATCCTGATCTTCGACTAACCCGCTGATGTGGGTCCCAAGGCCCCGGAAAAATCCGGGGCCTTTTTCTGGTGTGCCGAGCATGTTCAACAGCTTGGAGGTGGAAGTCCTCTACCCAACCTGATGGAGGTGAAGGGTTAGCGAAGCGCAAAGGCGTCGTCGCGAGACGGGGTCTGAAAGAAGCGTGGAGCAAAGGCGCGAGCCGATGAACAAGAACCGGATGATGAGGCCTACGGTGCCGGGCGAGCGGGCCAATGGACGCGAAGCCCATATCCATCAAGGGCACTGGTGGTAAATCCGGCGGTTGTGCGCTGAAGGCGGTTGAACTTACCTCGGGAGACCTGCTGCGTGTCGTGGAATCACGACTGAGGGTGAAGCGATTCATCTTGACCGCGCGGCAGGAGTCAGCAGAGGGCGTAGTAGCTGCGTGAGCAGCGAAGGCCCGAACGGAAAGGGAGCGGCGAGTAGTCCGCGGGACTCGATGGGCGGCAAGCGGCAGAAGAACCAGCTACAGATGGTGCTGGCCTTCGCCGTCGAGGGGAGGAGTGAAGCTCCAAAGACTCGACGGGAAGGGACCGAAACGTCCACGGCGGAGCGCGAGTGCGAAAGCCCGGCTATCCCAGTGCAAGTGATGGAGGAGGTCTGCGGGCGGGAGAACTGCTTGCGGGCCTTGCAGCGAGTGAAGTCGAACAAGGGGAGTCCGGGAATCGACGGCATGAAAGTCGGTGAGTTGCCGGGCTACCTGAAGCAGCACTGGCCAGCGATCCGGGAACAACTGTTGAGTGGAAGCTATGAGCCGCAACCGGTAAGGCGGGTGGAAATCCCCAAGCCGGATGGCGGGGTGCGCAAGCTTGGCATCCCGACGGTGCTGGATCGGTTTATCCAGCAGGCGGCGATGCAGGTTCTGCAAGGCAGATGGGACGGGACGTTTTCCGAGCACAGTCACGGGTTCCGGCCCGGACGCAGCGCGCATCAGGCGGTCAAGAAGGCACAGGAGTATGTGGCCGGAGGCCGCCGCTGGGTGGTGGACCTCGATCTGGAAAAGTTCTTTGATCGGGTGAACCATGACCGGCTGATGAAGTCGGTTTCGCTGCGTATTGCCGACAAGCGAATGCTGCGGTTGATCGGAGCATTCCTGAAGGCGGGCGTGATGGAGAACGGGCTGGTGAGTCCGGTGGATGAGGGCACGCCGCAAGGTGGGCCGTTATCGCCGCTGCTATCGAACCTAGTGTTGGACGAGTTGGACCGGGAGTTGGAGCGGCGCGGTCATCGCTTCGTGCGTTATGCGGACGACTGCAACATCTACGTTCGCAGCGGCGGAGCGGGGCAGCGCGTGATGAGGAGCGTGACGCGCTTCATCACCAGGCGGCTCAAACTCAAGGTGAACGAATCCAAGAGCGCGGTGGCACGGCCAGCGGAGCGGAAGTTTCTGGGCTTCAGCATCAGCAACGCGAAGGAGCCGAAGCGGCGCATCGCGCCCAAGGCCCTACTGCGATGCAAGCGGAAGATACGGGAGCTGACACGACGGACAAGGGGAATCAGTCTGGATCGGACGACGAGAGAACTCACCAGCTACCTGCGTGGCTGGAAGAGTTACTTCGGCTTCTGCCAGACACCCTCGGTGCTGAGGAAGCTGGATCAGTGGATACGGCGAAGGCTGCGATCCATGATCTGGCTGCACTGGAAGCAAAGCCGCGTGCGCTTTCGGCAGCTTCAACAACGAGGAGTGGGCAAGGCTCTCGCCGCGCAAACGGTGGGAAGCAGCCACTCCTGCTGGAGACTGGCGAATAGTCCCGCATTAACGGTTGCGCTACCAGTTGCTTACTTCGACTCGCTCGGACTACCGCACTTGTTCGCCGGATAGCTCAACCCACCGAACCGCCGTATGCGGACCCGCATGTACGGTGGTGTGGCAGGGGAGAGCGGGCGACCGCTCCCCCTATGCCGATCGTGGAAACAGCGGATTTTCCGGGGAGGATGACGATTGGTGAAATGGTCAATCGTTTGGAAAGCGATCTTTACCGATTGGTATATCGTTGCGCAAAAGATTGGAAATTCCCGCAACGATTGCCTAACCCGTCAACTTCGCCTTTCCAACCATTCACTCTCCGTGCAATGGTTCGTTGCTCCCGTCTTCGGCCCACAGCAAAGCCCCCGCCGCAGCGGGGGCTTGCTCCGAACTCGAAAAACTACTTCACAACCTTGGCGAACACAACCACCAGGGTGAACAGCACCAGCGACTCGACGAATGCCAGGCCGAGAATCATGGAAACCTGAATGCCCGCGCGAGCGGCAGGGTTGCGGGCCATGCCTTCGCAGGCGGCGGCGCCGATTTTACCCTGGCCGAGTGCGGCCAGGCCGGCGGCAATCGCCATGGAAAAGCCCGAGGCGATAGCAACCCAGTTGGTGCCGGCGGCAGCGGCGGCGGCAGGTTCACCCTGCGCGAAGACGGGAGTGGCCAGCATAACGATAGCCATCAAGGCAAACAGCACGAAAAGCTTCTTGTTCATTGTCATTGCTCCTTCAGATTTCGCCGCCAGTGGGTGGTTGACGTTCCGCGCAATGGGAGGCCCTCACGCTGTACGGCGTATTACAAAACTCAATCCGGCAGCCGCTCCAACGCAGCTGCCTCAATCTTTTTAGTGCTCGTGCGCAACTGCCTCGCCGATGTACACCATCGGCAGCAGCACGAAGATCAGCGTCTGAATCAGTGAAACGCCGAAGTGGAGAATCAGGAAGATCACCGGTACACCGATCGGCACCAGCGAGAAGAACACCAGCGTCACCATGTCGCCGGCAAACATGTTGGCGAACAGACGGACGGTGAGCGAAAGGATGCGCGCCAGATGGCTGCAAACTTCGATAATGAACATCAGCGGCGCCAGCCACCACACCGGTCCGCAGAAGTGCTTCAGGTATCCAATTCCGTTGGCGCGGAAGCCGTGCGCCTGGTAGAAGACCCAGGTCACAATGGCGCAGCCCAGCGGCACCACCGTCACCCCGGTCGGAGACTCGAAGAACGGAACCAGTCCCAGCAGGTTGCACAACAGAATGAACATCCCGAGGGTAATCAAGTACGAAAGGAAGCGCCGGCTGTCATGGCCGATGATCTCGGCGCTCTGCGCGTCCATCAGGTCGTAAATGATTTCTGCCATGTGCTGCAGTGTGCCGGGCTTCTCCACCGAGAGGCTCGCCCGCACCGCCAGGAAAAATGCGGTCAGAATCAGGCAGACCACGATCTGCATGGCCACGTGGTCGGGAATCGGCGCAGCCGGATGCTTCGGATGAATTCCCAGCGCAAGCAGCAGCGCGGTCACCGGTCCGGCAAACAGATGATTCAGGAGTGCGGTAAAAGGCAGTTGATGCATGAAATGTCTTGTGTATTCCTAGTCAGGATGGTCGCCTGATGCTGGCGACAAACTCGTACACGGCTTCGCACATCATGGCAATCACAGGCATTGCAAGCCCTGCCAGAAAGCCCATCAGGCCACGAACGGAATAAGCAACGATAACACACGCAACCAGCGCAATCAAGAAGATGCGCCCCACGCCGCGGGCCACCACGGTTGCGCCGCCTTCCTGGCTCCTGGCCTTCACAATACGGTCGCCGATGGCATTCACCGAAGCGGCCAGCCAGCGGAAATTAATCCATCCCAGCGCCGTTCCCACCAGCATCCCTGCCGCCACGGCCCAGCCCAGCGGCCAAATCGCGGCCAGCGAGCATACCGCACCGGAAATGACAATCATCCGCTCGATGCGCCGCAGCGTCTGGCGGCACACCAGCATCTCCTGCTCGGAAGCCTCCGCCCATCCCAGCTCCGGAGACTCGGCCCAATCCTCGGGGGCCAGCTCCGCCGGCTCATCGCCGCGCGCGCCTTCGGCTTCGGCGCCGTGCGAGCCCTGCGGCGAATCCTCCGGCCTCTCAGTGTCCATCATGCGAGCCGTCCCCATCCTGCTTATCTTCCTCTTGGCTGGGCTCTTTGCCGAGCTCTTTGCTGGACTCCAGCGCCCTGCGGATCATCGACACGAATCCCGCGATCGAGCCAAAGATGATCCCAACCAGATAGAGCCAGTGGGTGTGCAGAAAGTGATCCGCCATCCACCCCAGGAAATACCCGACGAAGACCGCCGCCGGAATCATGAACCCGATCTCGGAGTACCGCGCCACGATCACCCACGGACTTTCCTCGCGTTGCTCCGGTTTCCCGTCTTTCTCCGGCCTCTCGTCTTTCAATGCCATGCGCTGCCAACCCTCATGATTGTTATACAATTTTCCAGTGTCCCTAGAAGATAACATTTACGACCTACGCAAGCAGAAGCTGCAGCAGATCGAAGCCCTCGGTCAGCCTGCCTACCCGCACCATTTCAGCCCCACCCACCAGGTGCCGCAGATCCTGGCCGCGCACACGGCCAGCACCGGAGAAGAGCTGGAGGCCGCGCGCGTCGAGGTCACCGTCGCCGGACGCCTGGTCGCCATCCGCCTGATGGGCAAGGCCAGCTTCGCCCACCTTCAGCAGTCCGGCGAAAAGCTGCAGATTTACATCAAGAAAGATGCTGTCGGCGACAAGCTCTGGGAGCTCTACAAGCTGCTCGACATCGGCGACCACGTCGGCGTCAAGGGGTATCTGTTCCGCACCCGCACCAATGAGCTCAGCATCCATGTCGAGGACATCACCTTCCTCGCGAAGGACCTGCTGCCGCTGCCGGAAAAGTTCCACGGCCTTACCGACGTGGAGCTGCGCTACCGCATGCGCTATGTCGATCTGATCGATCCCGAGGTTCGCCAGGTATTCACCAAGCGCGCCCGCATCGTGCAGTCGATCCGCCGCTTTCTCGACTCGCGCGACTTCATCGAAGTGGAAACTCCGATGATGCAGCCCATCGCCGGAGGCGCAGCAGCACGGCCGTTCACCACGCACCACAACACGCTCGACATCGATCTGTTCCTGCGCATCGCGCCCGAGCTCTACCTCAAGCGGCTGCTGGTGGGCGGCATGGACCGCGTCTATGAGATCAACCGCAACTTCCGCAACGAGGGCATCTCCACGCGCCACAATCCCGAGTTCACCATGCTCGAGTTCTACCAGGCCTATGCCGATTATTACGACCTGATGGACCTCACCGAGCAGATGCTCAAGCAGGTTGCGCTCGACGTGAACGGCTCTCTGGTCAGCCAGTTCGGCGAACGCGAGATCGATTGGAGCAGCTTTGCGCGGCTCTCCATGCGCGAGGCGATTATCAAGTTCTGGCCGCAATCCGCCGGTGATGCGCCCACCACGGATGACTTCAAGAGCGACGCCCGCATCGAGCAACTGGTGCGCCGCCTGCAGCAAACCAAGACGCACCACCTGCCTTACGATCCCAGCCAGCCCGCCGGCTACGCCATCGCCGCCATGTTTGAGGCAGTCGCCGAAGAGCATCTGTGGCAGCCAACCATCATCTACGACTTCCCGCTCGCCATCTCGCCGCTCTCCAAAAACAAGCGCGATGAGCCTGATTTCGTCGAGCGCTTCGAGATCTTCGTCGCCGGCATGGAGTTGGGCAACGCCTTCAGCGAACTGAACGATCCCGAAGAGCAGCGCCGCCGCTTCGAGCAGCAACTCTCGCAGCGCGCCCACGGCGACGAAGAGGCTCACCAGATGGACGAGGACTACATCCGCGCCCTATCCTACGGCATGCCTCCGGCCGGCGGCGAAGGCATCGGCATCGACCGCCTCACCATGATGCTCACCAACTCCACCTCCATCCGCGACGTCATCCTCTTCCCTCTGCTTCGTCCTGAAAGGAAAGAGGAAGAAAAGGCCGAGGCTGCGGAAGGGTAAAGGGCTTAGCCCATCCAAACCAAACAGTAACCCCGTTCAGGCTCCGTTGCCCGGACGGGGTTTTTGACCTTTGCTTTTCCCGCATCTCCGCATTATTTTTGCAGCGAATTTTCCCCCGGCGTGATCTACTAATGGGCAAGGATGGCCACCGCCAGGCGGGGTTAAGCCTTGCTCTGCGCACCCAGTCGTGCCAGCAGCACCCAGTAGTGCAAGTCAGAGAAGCGAGTACCCAATGGGATTTGACTTCAGCAGCGAGGAACGCCGTCAGCTCGGCTACCGCCTCATCGACCGCATCGATCAGTATTTCTCATCCCTCGACAATCGAGCCGTACAGCCTCCCGCGGCCGAGCGCGCCTCCGTCCACGCGCCGCTCCCCTTGCCTGAGCTTGGCGCCGATGCCGCCCGGGTCCTCGACGACCTCTGCCGCGAGATGACCGTCAAGGGATTTCATATTCCCACCGCCAACTACTTCGGGCTGATGAATCCAACCCCGACCTACATGGCAGTGCTGGCCGAGGCCCTGGTGGCGGCGCTTAATCCGCAACTGGCCTCGGTGGCGCGCTCGCAGTTTGCCAGCACCCTGGAGGCGGAGACCCTCGGCTGGGTCGCCTCGCGCTTCGGCTGGCACAAGGCCGTCGGCGCCGAGCCTGCTCCTGCCGGCTTTGCCGCCTGTGACGGCACCTTCACCAGCGGCGGCAACGAGGCCAACTTTACCGGCCTTGCCCTGGCTATCTCGCATAAGTTTCCCAACGCCATCGAAGACGGCATCGCCACCATCGGAGCACGGCCCGTTTTCTACGCTTCTTCTGAGTCGCATCATTCGCTGGAAAAGTCCGCGGGCCTGCTCGGACTGGGGCGCAAATCCCTGCACCGCATTCCGGTCAACGACAGCCTTCGCCTGGACACTGCTCGGCTCATCCTGCAGATTGAAGCCGACTACGCTTGCGGCTTCGTTCCCTTCTGCATTGTGGCCACGGCGGGCACCACCAGTTCGGGAGCCATTGACGATCTCAACGCGCTGGCCTCCATCGCGCAGCGCTACGGCCTCTGGCTGCACGTGGACGGTGCCTACGGCGCTGCCGCCGCCTTCAGCGACAAGTACCGCGGGCTGCTGAGCGGCATCGAGCGCGCCGACTCCATCACGGTCGATCCCCACAAGTGGCTCGCCATGCCCTTCGCGGCGGGAATCATTCTCACCCGCCATGCGTCCCTGTTGGAGCATACGTTTTCCGTGGCTTCGCCCTACATGCCCAGGGCCGAGCGCGCCGGCATGATCGACAATTTCAAGATCAGCGCGCAGTGGTCGCGCCGCATGAACTCCCTCAAGCTCTGGCTCACCCTGCGCGTGCACGGACGCAAAGCGTATGAAGAGATGATCGAAGGCCAGATGCAGCTCGCCTCCTCCATGCGTGCCTGGATTGAGAGCTCGGAGCACTTTGAGCTGGCCGCCCCGCAGACGCTGCCCATCCTCAACTTCCGCCTGCGCGGCGTCGCCGACCACGAGACCGAAGCCGCCCACCGCGCCTTCATTGATGAATTCAACCGGGATGGACGCTACTGGATCAGCTGTACGCGCGTGCGCGGAAAGAGTGTCCTGCGCATGATGATTATCAGCTACCTGAGCACCGCTGAACATCTCGCCGGCCTGCAGCAGGCGCTGCAGTCGGCCGCCCAGCGTCTCACCGTGCAGGCAGCGCACTAGCTTTGCGCCGGAAGCCGTTCCCTCAGCGGCTAAAGCCGCCTGAAACGACCTTTGTTTCGGCACGACTGAAGTCGTGCCCTTTCAAATAAGTCATGATCTTTTAAATGAAGTCGTGCTCTTTAAAAACCGATTGATAAGACGGCCTCTAGCCGGCCGCTTTCTTGTCCCGGTTCTCCACGGCAAGGCTCTCGCGGAAGTAGTCGAGACTCAGCTGCAGCCCGGTTCGCAGATCGATCTTCGGCTCCCATCCCAACAGCGCCTTCGCCTTGGAAATATCCGGGCAGCGCTGCTTGGGATCGTCCTGCGGAAGCGGCGCAAAAACCAGTTTGCTGGCCGAGCCCGTCACTTGCAGCACAACGTTGGCGCACTCCAGCATGGTGAACTCGCCCGGGTTGCCGATGTTGGTGGGCAGGCGCTCGCCGGAGGCGGCCAGGCGCACGATGCCATCCACTTCGTCGCTTACATAGCAGAAACTGCGGGTCTGGCTGCCATCGCCGTAGATGGTGATGTCGTCGCCGAGCAGCGCCTGCTTCATGAAGTTGGAGATCACCCGCCCATCGTCCAGGTGCAGACGCGGCCCGTAGGTGTTGAAGATGCGGACGATGTGCGTATCCACGCCGCGATAGCGGTGATAGGCCATGGTCAATGCCTCGGAAAAGCGCTTGGCCTCGTCGTAGACCGAGCGCGGCCCAATGGGATTCACATGTCCCCAATAGGATTCGGTCTGCGGATGCACCCCCGGATCGCCGTAGCACTCGGAAGTGGAGGCCAACAGAAACCCGGCTTTGTATTTCTGCGCCAGTTCCAGACAGTTCCGAGTTCCCGACGAGCCAACCTCCAGCGTCTCCAGTCCCCACTTCATGTAATCCACCGGGCTGGCCGGAGAGGCGAACTCGTAGATGAAGTCCACCGCGCCCAAATCAAACGGACGGCAGATGTCCTGAAGCTCAAAGCGGAATCGCGGATGGTTCTCGAAGCTGCGCATATTCTGCAGCCGTCCGGTCAGCAGGTTGTCGACGCAAATCACCGTGTGCCCATCGGCCAACAGCCGCTCACATAGATGGGAGCCCAGAAATCCAGCTCCTCCGCTCACCAGAATCCGCATAGTTCCCTCGGTTTAAAAGTACGCAAACCAACCGCATCGCGCGGGCGCATACGTCAACTGCAGTAATCGCGACATTCTTAATGATTTCTAATATAAATCAGCAGCAGCCGGAACGGCGCCGCCGGAAGCCGTCCTCA
The DNA here is from genome assembly GCA_963732315.1 of uncultured Acidobacteriota bacterium. Lineage (GTDB taxonomy): Bacteria > Acidobacteriota > Terriglobia > Terriglobales > Acidobacteriaceae > TOLSYN. The sequence continues at coordinate 134,431 of CAVSYY010000017.1, read as the reverse complement.
CGCTCTCCGGTAGAAACGGCCGATGAAGCCGGCGGCGGCGCACTCCAACCGCTTGCGGCGAAAATCAAGCCAGGAGTAAAGCCGGATCGGCGACGAGACCTGGGTGAAGTAGAACTTGGCGGCGCCGCTTGGCGCCTCGCCGGCCAACGCCCGCAGCAGCACGGAACCTCGCCACGGCTTGGTGCCCAACGCATGGTAGGTGACCGGTCTTCCGGGACGGAAGCCCATGAGCTCCGGCCCAGTGGGAGATAGCGGATATTCGGTGACCATCACGGCCACATTGAGCGCGTCCTGGTCCGGCACGTGGAAGCATCTCGCGGCTCCCATTGGTCAGGCGATTCAGATCCGCCCCATCTTCCGGCCTGTTCGATCAGCCGCTGCCACAGCTGCAAAAAGCTAGCGTGCGCCGCCAGGAACCCGACCAGTCCGCTGCTGAAGTACTGGCTGAGAGCGCGCGGCTTGCTCATCCCAGTCCCATGCCGGCCGCAATCTCGGCCCACTCCTGGCGCAGCGGGTCGTGCTCGGGAAGAACGTGGTGCAGGATATCCTGGCACACCGCGATCAAGCGCCAATTCACAAGAAGGACGACTTGCGGCGCAGGAAGATATCCGAATCGAAAAACCAGATGTACTCGTACCCGCGGGCGTGGCTCGCCAGCAGGTCCAGCCTGAACTGCGCTTGTAAATCGCCAGATGAATCGCTCTCTTGCAGAACGAAGACCACTCTTCTGGTCCGTTACCCTATACAAATCGCCCCGTCCAGCCATCCGTTTGAGCTTTACCTGGTGGAGCGCTCCGCGATAGCCGGCCCACACCGTGCCTTTGTATCCGGCCTGCACCAGCGAATTGAGCATCGCCGCCAGTCCATAATGAAAGTCCCTGTCGAAGTGAGTACAGATGGTTTCGCCGGAACAGGACGGCGGGCCGGGGAATGCAGCTTCATCCATATTTATATTTCTTCAGCACTGTAGCTTAGGCCTTTGATTCTGCGCGGGCCCCGCGCAAAGCCATAGAACGCGCCTAGCGTATTCACGCACAGGCCAGCCATCGCCGTGGCAACGTTTAACCAAAGCACCCCGCGCACCGTAGTCAAATCAGCCTTCCACATAAAGCATGCCTGCACAATCACGGTGACCACGATGGCAGTCACGTTCTGCCAGTAGTAGACAAAGCGCCGTGAGACGTTGATTGATGACATCAGGCCGCTCAGCAGACCAAGGGCGCCGCTCAGCATCACCAGCTGCACTTCAAAGCGGAAACCCGCGTACTTGGGCCCAAGCACCCACAGGAACAGGCCGGGATGAAAGCGCGCCAGTGTCAGCGCGCTCAGTCCAACACCGCCCACGGCGGCCAGCGCTCCCAGGTAGTGTGACTTAAGATGCGCCCTCGGCAGCTTGGCAAAATACGGCTCCACCAGCAGCGGGTTGCTCTGGGAAAACAGTCCGAAGATTTGTCCCAACCTGCCCAGCGCACCCACCCCGGCCACTGCCGCCGTGCGGCCAAAGACCGTGATCAGCAGAAGTCCGATCTGTCCCTGCAGGGCATAAAAAATCACTCCGGGAGCCGAGGGCAAGGTCAGATGGATGATAGCTGCGCGCTTCTCCGCGGAAGCAACGCCCCGGACGCCCAGCAGATGGCGCGCACGCAGAAAGTAGGTGAGCGCGACCGAAACAATCCCCGCCACGTTGATGAGAATGGCCGAGAAGGCATTGAGCCAGTGCGCGCCCCAAAATACCAGCAGCAGCGCCAGCGTTCCCAGGCTGGCGATCATCTGCGCCCGGTACCAGCGCCCGCGGTCGCGCCGGAGGATGAGCACCGCGCCATAGGCCGACGAGACCCGCGCAAACCAGGCCGAAGTCAGCACAATCACCACCATGGCCGCAACCACCGGCCAATTCCATTGCCGGTGGCGCACAAACAGCGGATAGACAATCACCGTAAGCGGCACCAGCGCGGCAAACAGAGCATGCGCCAGTTGCCGCAAGGACGCCACATAATCGGCAATCAGCTGCCGGTCGTTGATGCGCTCGCCCACCAGCGGAATGAGGCTGCCGGTGATGCCGATATCCATCAGCACCACCAGCGTCCCCTGGATTCCGAAGACCACCACAAACTTGGCGTAATCCGCAACCGGCAACAGGCGGACACATAACAGTCCATACACCAGGTTGCCCGCCATCGTGATGCCCTGCGCGGTCAGGAACTCAGCGACACGGCGCAGCTTGGGAACCAGGAATGCTTGCCAGGATTGTAGTCGGCTCATCGCTACCCAATCACCCATTCTGAAAACCGCCATCGAAACCCGTGAGGCCGCTATCCGGAACCGGCTGCGTGAATCCCATTTCTCTCATGCCCGCGCCATTGCCGGCCACGCGATTCTGCCTCACAGCCAGGTACACAGCTGCATGGAAGATGAACCCTTGCAATCCGCTTCTCCGTGGGGCAATGGCGACAACTTCGGCATGAATTCCCTGCCGCGCCGCCTCTTGTGCGTCGCGCCTGGAGTTCTATGCCCCGCCACTTTCTTTTCGAAACTCTCTTCCTTGGTCCGCTCACGATCGGTGCGGTGCGAGCTACCGGTCAGCTTCATCTTGCTGCTAAACGCAAACTGATTGCTGCCGCTTTTGGACCCCATGCCGAAGGAGCTTGCACTGGTCGTAGCCGCGGTGGCCCCAAATGTCTTCATCGTTCCCGGCTTTGGCGTTTCCTTCTTGGTCTCTGACTTATTTTCTGCCTTACCGTTGGAGGCTTCTTCATTTGCCTCCGTCCGCGGGGTCGCTCCGGTCTTATATGCGGCAGCCTGCTCTGCCATAGGCGCACTCCGGATCGGCGCCCAACTTGACGCAGCCGGATGGGATTGGGTCCTGCCTCCACCTTTGCCGCCAACGCTGGCATTCACACTGCGGTCGACCTGCCCGCTAACACTCCGGTCAAACGTCCCCCCAACGCTTGCCCCAACCGTGCCCCCGACCTGCGCCACGGCCATCGGCCCCGTCAGCAAGGCCAGCACCGCCGCCGCGTATAGCAACTTATTCAACACATCTTCCCCTTTTTTCCGGAGCCGTTCGAGAGATGGATTCGAGCGTTCATGGGACACGTTGTTTCTCCCCCGCCAGCGACCGTTCGTACAGCTTGGCATCGATCAGAAACCGGTACCAGAACGTCTGCAGCACGTTGTAGATCAGTCCCGGTCTGCCATCCAGAAATCCCAGCAGCAAAAAATATCGATAGACAAAAAAAACCAAGGAACGCGCAAACAGCGGGACCCGCAAAAATATCTTGCGCAGCGCGCGTTTCATCTGCATCGGCGTCCCGCCCCGCAGCTTGCCTTCGATCACTCCGTGTTGCGTGGGATGAAGGATCTCCTCGACCTCCGCGTCCGACCAGCGATTGTGCCGCTCCGTCCACTCCCGCAAGCTCATCCGGTTGTCATCGATCATGGGCGCATGGATTCGCCGCGCGGTTCCGCTCAGAATAAAGTGCTGGTCGTACTTGCGCGCTTCGCACCGTCCCGCCCCATTGCGGAACAACCTCAGATGCCAGGTGGGATAATGTCCTCCGTGCCGGATCTCGCGCCCCAGAAAGCGCGTGAGCCGTGGAAGATAAAACCCATCGCCGCCATCGGCGCCGCTCTTCTTCAAGGCTTCGATTGCGGCGATCAACGCAGGGGAAAGAAACTCGTCCGCGTCCAGATGCAACTGCCAGCCGTATTGGAACGAAAGGTTGTCAATCGCCCAATTGCGCTGGTCTCCGTAGTGCAGGAATGGATGCTGCACAATTCGCGCGCCGTAGGACTCGGCGATCTGTAGAGTCCGGTCCTTGCTGTAGGAGTCCACAACATGAATATCATCCGAAACGCAGCGCGCGCACTCCAGCGTCTTAGCGATTGTAAGCTCGGAATTAAACGTCAAAATGACCACGGAGATCCGCATCGACTCCGCCGTGGTCGTATCGCCGTCCTGCACTCTCTCTGCGGGCGCTTTCAGCACGCTTGGTTCTCCCTGTAATAAACGCACACGGGCCTCTTAGTCACCTAGCGCGTCGAAGACACGCCGGAGGCAGCCGCCTCGTCCTCTTTACCTCTTACGGTTCTGCTCTTGATGCGGCGCGCTGGAACCCCGGCATAGACGGTCCACGCATCCAGGTTCCGGGTAGCCACCGACCCCAGTGCCAGCACCGCGCCCTCGCCGATGGAAACTCCAGGCTGCACCGTGGCGCGCGCGCAAACCCACGCATAGGAGCCAATGGAAATCTCCGCCGCCACCAGCGGAAATTCCGGATCTTCGTAATCGTGCGTCGCCCCGCATAAATACGCTTCCTGCGAAATGATGGTGTGCGTGCCCAACCGGATCGGCTTCGGATTGTAGACCGTCGCGCCATCGGCCACCGTCGCCTGGTAGCCGCAGTAAAAATTCCACGGGGCCCAGATCCTGGCGCCAGGATAGATGTGACATGACGCGCCCATCTTGGCCCCAAAGCAGCGCAGCAGAAAACTTCGCCATGCATGCATGGGGCGCGGCGAAGGACGGAACAGCAGCGTGTACACGATGCCCCACGCCAATCGCAACAGCCGGTTCCCCACCGTAAATGACGGCGCAAGATATGGGTCGGACTTACTCGTCTGCATGAGGGTCCTTTCCAGCAACAATATTGCTCAGGGTGCGGATCAGGGTCCGCGACGCATTGATGATTTCGAATTCCTCCACAAAGCACGCCCGCGCACGCCGGCGCATCTCCGTCTTCTCTTCACCCGGCATCTGCTGCCATGTCTTCAGCATCGTGCAGGTGCCGTCCAGATCGTCGGCGCCTGCAATTCCGGCTCCGTGGTGTTGCACCTCGCGCCAGATATTGACCTTGTTTGAAATCAACACTGGCGTTCCACAGGCCAGCGCCTCGGCCACCACGATGCCGAAATTTTCCTGGTGCGAAGGCAAAACAAAGACCTCGGCGGCGCGCAACGCACCCCACTTGAGATCTCCGCTCACCATCCCCGCCCAGGTCACGCGCCCGGCGATCTTCAACCGCTCCGCCAGCGCGATCAGTTCCGCCTGCCAGCCAACCTGGTCCGGGCCGCACATCACCAGATGCCAATCCGCGTCCGCGGCCAGCACCTTGGCAAACGCCTGCAGCAGCAGATCGCAGCCTTTCTTCTCATGCAGCCGTCCCACAAACAGCGCCAGCCGCTTTCCCCGCAGTTGGGGATACGCTCCGTAAAACGCCTCCAGCTCCAGCGGCGCCTCGCCTTGCGGGCCCGCGGTCCCATACTTCACCACAACCTCGTTGCAGTGGTACGGGCGGAATGCCTGCCGCGCAAGCACCCGCTCTTCCTCGCAGGTAAATAGAACGGCGCTCGCCTCCCGCAGCACGCGGTATTCGCCCCAGGGCCAATACAACAGCTTCTTCAGGTGCTTCAGCGGATATCTCCGTTTGAACCACGGGTCCAGCATCCCATGGGTGTACACCACATACGGAGTTCTCCCATGGCGCAAAACCTGGCTCACGGCGAAGCTGTGGTACTGCCAGATTCCGTTCACGATCACGATGTCGTAGCGGGCGGCGTTCTCGCGCAGCCACGGCACCAGCCGCTTGCAGTAGGAATACTTCAGCAGGCCCGGCCCAATCGCGTGCACCGGAAAAATGCAACGGTTCACCCACGCGTCATCCGGCGCGTCGGTCGAAAGCACTTCCACCTGATGCCCGTGCCGTACATTCGCCGTGCCCAGCTGCTTGACGCCCTCAATCGGACCGCCGCCAGCCGGATTCACCGAGTTAATGACGTGAAGAATTTTCATCACCGTACAAATCCCGTCGTGCGATGGAAATACAACATCTCCTGCGATAGCGCTTTCACGGGCCTCGCCGGATTCCCCGCATACAACCAGTGCGTCTGCGAATACGCCTTGTTCAGAACCGACAGCGCGCCCAGCACCGAATGGTCGGGCAGACTGCATCCGCCCAGCAGCACGCTTCCGGTTCCCACAAAGCAATAGTCGCCAATCGTCACCGGCTTGGACGCCTGCCGGCTGCGCTGCAGATCGATGCTGTGCGTCAGCACCTGCGAGCGGTAGCCGGCAAACGTGCTGAAGCGCCCAATCCGCACCGAATTCGTGCAATCGATGATGTGGCGATGCGTGATCGCCGCATGCTCTCCGATCACCAGTTCGGCCCGCCGGTCCGCCTCATCCTTGAAAAACGCCGCGTTTCCCTGCGGAAATCCGCTGATCCAATTGAGATTGCCGAGACGCGAATCCTCGCCCATCTGCAGCAGAGAAAGTCCCTTGCACACCGTCAGGCTGCCGATCCTGGCCCCGGCTCCCATGGCAAGATGCTGCGGGCAGATCCATGACCATCCGATTCGCGCCGTGGGATGAATCTCATACCCCAGCAGCGCGATCAGCAGCCGCCGCCGCACGCTCCACGGAAACAGCAACACCGCCAACGCCAGTAGCTTCTTCATGGCCGCTCCGCTAACTCGCGATACACGTCGACATATCGCGCAATCATCTGCGCTGGTTCAAATCGTGCCGCATTGCGCAAGCCCGCCGCGCTCCACGCCTCCCGCTCGCCGGCATCCCGTGCCAGACGAACAATCTCCTCGGCAAAACCGCGCTCGTCGTCCACGTCGCGGCTGATGGCGCTCGATCCAACCACCTCGGCAAACGGCGCACAGCGGCTGCAAATCACCGGACAGCCGCAAGCCTGCGCTTCAATCAAAGGCCAGCCGAAACCCTCGAAGCGCGAGGGAAAAAACAAGGCCAGCGCCCGGTTGTACAGTGCCTCCAGCACCTCGGCGCTGGGCTTTACAATCGTCCTCACACGTTCGGCAATGCCTTCGGCGCCGATCAATTCCTGCAGCTCCGGAGTCAGATGCGGTCCCACGAAAACCAGCTGCAAATCCGTCGCACGCGATGCGGCCGCAAACGCCCGGATCACCCCAGGCCGGTTCTTTCTGGCCAGGTTCGAGCCAACGTGAAGCACGATTGGCCTCGCCTCATCCAGCAGATCCACTTCCCTCAACCGGCCCAAAGCTTCTTCCCGCGAAAGCCTGCGATACGGATAGTTCAGTGCATTCAGCACCACTCTTTGCTTCTCCGCGCTCCCGCCCACAATCTTTTCCACATCCGCCGCGGTGGCCGTCGAAACCGACACCACCACGCTGGCCCGCCGCAGTCCCCGCACAATCCACCGTTGCAGGTAACGTCCGGCGAGCGAAGCCGGGCAGTCCGTCTCCTCGCCCAGTGCTCCCCGCACCGCCAGCATGTCATGGCACGTCACCACGCACGGTCTTCGGCCAACCCAGCTGGAATACATGGCGTTCGAGTGATCGCAGATATGCACCACATCCGCCCACTCCACCGCCGCGCGGAGCTGCGCCGGAAACATCACAAACTTGTCCACATATCCCAGCCACTTGCCCGCCCCGCGCGTTCCCGGGCTCAAGCGGCTCACCACCTCCGCCGGACGGACAACTTTTACCTCATGACCAGCTTGCTCCAGCCCTCCCTGCATCAGCGTGGTAAAGCGCTGCATGCTCTCCTGCCGGTCACTCAGATAGTTCCCCACCAGTACGATCTTCATCGATACGCCGCGCCATAACGTCCGGCATACATCGCCGGCGCGGCATCCATCGACGGAGCGCCAATCCGCGCTGCCGCCAAACAGATCCCCGAGCCGAACACCATGAACCCGAGAAACGTCGACTGCTCCATGAGATTGAGAACCAGCACCGGAAGAACCGCGGGCAGCAGCAGCCAGGCCAGGGGCTCATTTCGCTTCAATGCGCGGAACGCCCGCATGGCGATGTATCCGGCTAAAGCAACCCGCGCGCCCATGAACAGCAAACCGGCAAGCGGCCCGAACTCGGCCACAACCCGTCTCCCATTCGTTTTCGCCCAGCAAAAACGCTACATCGCCGGTGGTCGACACGGCGGCAAAATTACTGCCCATCCCGATTCCTCTGCCCAGCAAGGGCGTGTCCCCAGCCTCCTCCAACGCACTTTCCATGTTGCCCAACACTCGGTTGCCAAGAACCTGCTCCACGTCTCCCTCAGCGCGAGACGCCTGCTGCCATCGCTCCGACATCGTGTCCACAGCCTCGTGAAAGAATGGAAGCTGCAGAACCAAAAAGCCCGCCATAGCCACCACGGCCACAATCTTCAGCAGCCCTGCCACTCGCGCCGCATGGCTCATTCCGGCCATCAACGTAAACGCGGCCAACCCGGCCATGGTGAACAGCACGGTTCGGCTGCCCAGGGCCGGAATCACCACAAGCATGAGCAACAGCGCAGTCCAAACCAACCAGCGCGGGTACCGCCCCTTGCGCAGCAGCGCGTCAAAGATGACCGCGCCAACCAGCACCTCCAGGCACCCCATGCCCGCGCCATAGCTGAACGTGCCCGCCGGACGAATGTGGCCTCCGGCCGACATAATCTGCGCCGCATCCTCTCCAGCGCCCGCATTCAGCCACGCGCCGCCGGGAGACTTGAACTGCGCAATCACCAAGGCCGACATGGGAATCGACAGCAGCAGGAGCCAGCGGCCCAACTTGTACAGATCCTCTTTGTCCAGCACCTCGGCAATAATAAAAATCAGCGGCAGATGCAGCAGATAGGTGCGCAGTCCAAAGAGCGCAACCGGAATCGTGTTAACCCCAGCGGCAATTTGTGCGCTGGCAAGCAAGATGACTCCCGCCGCTACCATGGCGATCGGCCACATCGTCCTCATCGAAATCCGCCCGCACCGGTACGCCTGCAGGTAGATCAGCACGGCCACGGGATCGCGAATCAGCAGCAGCGGGCCGCTGAGCGACGGAAACACCCACTTGCGCAACACGCCCTCGAAGATCAGCAGCCAGAAATAGACCCAGATCCAGCGCTTCAACCAGCGCAATTGCTGTTCGTCTCTGCTATAGCCGTTAAACACAGTTACAATCCTTCCCCATCTGCATAACCTCTTCCGTCGTGCGCGCCAGCAAATCCCGGTACTTCTGCCAGGTGCACTCCTGCGCGCGCTGCAGCGCCGCCGCCCGCATCGTCTCCAGCAGGTCGCGGTCGCCGTTCAACAGTTCCAGCTTTTCCGCCAGCGCGTCCGACGGAGCGGATCGGCACGATGAATCCCTCGATGCCGTCCCGCACAATTCCCAGCCCGCCGCTATTGGGCGTCGTCACCACCGTCATGCCGCGCGACATGGCTTCCAGAATCACCAGCGCCAGCCCCTCGGAAAGCGTCGGAAACGCCAGCACGTCGTGTTCGCTCATCGCCTCCAGCACGGCTCCGTGCGGAATCGAAGACATCCAGCGGTAGCGTTGCACCGCCGCGTCCAGCGGCTTGCAGCTGCCCACCCGCGTCCCAATCATGGTGAACTCCACCGCGCTCTCCACCTTGGCGATCGCCTCCAGCAGGTACGAAAGTCCCTTGCCCTGGCTCAGCGTGCCCACGAACAACACCCGCAGTTTGCCGCTCTTTTCCGTTCGCTGCGGCAATCGCTCCGCGGCAACCACGGGTGCACCATAAGGAATCACCTGTACCCGTGAGGCCGGTACGCTGGCCGGCAGAGTGGATTGTACGTAGCTGCTCGGCACAATCACCCGGTCCGCAAGTTCCAGTTCCTCATCCTTGCGTTGCAACCACCCGGCATCATCCAGCGCCGGTTGAAACGTGCCGGCAAACGCCGGCTGCAGTTCGGCTTCTTCGCGGAAAAACTCCGCCTTGAACCTGGTGTGCGCCGTCGGCAACTCGTAGATCGTCTTCACTCCCATTCGCCGCGCGGCGCGGAAGGTCTCCAAGGCCCCGCCGTCATACGCATAGACCGCCTGCAGCGTCAGCCGGAGCACCCCCTCCGCAGCCAACCGGTCGGCGTAGCGGTAGATTCCCGGAACCGAGAACGGCGAGTCCGGCCGGTCGGCCAGCGGCTTCATCCCGGCCCGCGCCAAAACCACGCGGCACAGCTCCCTCGCCGGAGCCGTATGAATCAGCCGTTCGGGAATCCCCGGATAGGCGCGACGCTTCAGCTCTCGGCCCACGCCCTGCGGAAGCAGCTTGTTCCACACGCTGTCGCTGTCCCACGCCACGGTGGTGTAGAACGCCGCCAGCAGGTTCCGCTCGTAAAACGCCTGCAGCGCCTGGCGCGAATTCGCATTGCCCGTCGGATGGGAAAGAAGCACCATAACCGTTAGCTTTCCTCATCCATCGGTAACCGGCAGAGGCGGCTCAACACCTTCAAATAGGTTTCGCAAACACCCTCCTTGGTAAACCGCGCCAGGTGTCCTGGAGCACGCTCGCGATACGCGCGCATCTTGCTCTCGTCCGTAAGCAACTCTTTGAGGCACTTCGCCAGCGTTGCCGCATCGCCGTTGGGAAACGTCAGCCCGCACGGCCCGATCGCCTCCCGCAGCCCGCCGCGTTCGGAACCAACCACCACGCAGCCGCACGCAATAGCCTCGAGTGCAACAATGCCGAAGGGCTCGTTGTAGGTCGAGGGCACCACCATAATTTTGTGCCGGTTCAACTCGCGGACCAGCGCCTCATCGCGCCTCACTCCGGCAAAGGTCACCTGCTCCTGCACACCGAGCTCCGACGCCAGCCTCCGAAGCGACGCCTCCTCCGGGCCGCCGCCCACAATAGTCAGCCTGGGAGCCATGCCGCCGATTTTGAGCTGGTGCAGCGCCCGCAGCAGTACGTCCACGCCCTTCTCGCTCACCAGGCGCCCCAGAAACATCAGCTCCAGCTCGCGCTTCTCGTCCGGCAGCTCGCGAAAAAGTCCGTTGTCGTAGCAGTTCGGAATGACCGTCTTCGCCCCGATATTGCGCGCCGCGTCTTCGACTCACGCCCCGAAGTTGCCGCAAATCGCGCGCAAAACCACTTGACGCGGCCCGCCAGCGTTCTGCCCGATCACCCCGTTGTTGATGATCGCCCACGGCCGCCTGCGCAGCAGCAGCGGCCAGGCATGGTTCAGGCTGATGTTGTTCTGCAGATACACATCGCACCAGCGCACCAGTTCGAACAGCTGGCGCTTCGCCGGACGCCGCACTACCTTATACGGCGCGGCTCCGCTGTCCCCAACCGTGTCGGTCACCATGACGACCTGATGTCCGCGCAGGCAGAATTGCTCGGCCAGCATCGCCGAGGTTGCCTTCCAGCCCGCCGATGCTGGGATAGAACGCGTAAGATGACAAAAGAATCTTCATACAGTTCTCATTGGCACGCCATCATCCGCATCCGTCGTCGCCCGCAGTTCGTCTGGCAAACGCCCGCGCGTGACTTTTCAGCGAATGCCCCTGATACCATTTCCACGCCGCGTCGGCAATGGCCTGCGCATTCTCTGCGGTTGCTTCTCCGCCCCATTTTCCATCCACGCTCAAATAATGAACTCCGCCCACGATTCCATCCGCATCCGGACGCCGGTCACACGGGCGGAAGCACAGGCATCAGCCGGTGCGCGCAATAGGCGGCAAACACTCCGGACTTGGCTAAAAAAGCCCGTGGATAGGCCACAAACCCCGCCACGCAATCCGCCAGCAGCAAGCTTAAATCCCTAGCGCCCAACACCCCATGACGGCTAACCGGCACGCTGCCAACCCGCTCCGGCATCCCATCAAAGCTTTCCCCCACATCGTGAACCTCGGAGATGCCAAGCCGCTCGCAGGCCCGTTGCAGCGCAGCCATCTGCGTCGCATAACTCCGCTTTCTCGACCCCGGCTGCCCGAACACCACCATGCTCTTCGCCCGCGTGACCAGCTCCACCGGCTCCAGCGGCTCGCCCACATTGGACGGGACCGCCAGTGCCTTCACGCTTCCCCGCTTCGAGGGATCGAATCGCTCCAGCCGCTCCCGGTAAAGCTGAATGTTCGTCACCGCAACGTCCGAACTCCGCGCGATGCCCTTCACCACCATCCGCTGCACCGGACTCACCCAGAACGTCGTTCTCCACGGCGGGGCTTCCGCATACAGCTCATGGAACATCGTCACCAGCCGCGCATCCTTCTGCTTCGCCCGCCACCGCCGCAGTCCCTGCATCAACCACCACGGGCAGCCGCGCCCGGAAAACCCATAACCGGAGAGTTGCAGCAGCACCCGCGGCTCCCCGCCCCGCGCCGCCTCAAGCAGCGTCTGTTCCAGCCCCTCGGCGGATCTGGCCGCCACCTTCCGTACTTTGAATCCGTCCACTTCCTCCGGCCCCTGCCACGCCGGATTCCCCACCACAAACTGCGTCTCCAACCCAAACTCGCGGCGCATCGATCCGGCGACCGCCAGGGCGTAATCGCCCACGCCGTTGGTTGCGGGCGGCAGCGCGGGCACAATCTGAATCATCGTTCGCCTCGCACAAGTTGGAGCGCCGGAGCTGCAACCGCCATCGCTGCCGCCTGCCTTAACGCCGGTGATAAAACCTTCCGATCATTGCTCCCACCGTGCAACTCAAGCGCTTGCACGCAAGACCCAAGCCGCTGTAGGGACGAATGGGATAGGTAAGATTCGCCACGAATGCCTTATCCGAGCCCGATGGAGGAACCCCGCTGAGCGCCGACCACACCATCTGCTTGCGCCACGGCTTCAACGGCCCAATCGCATGGAACATCGTCCCTCCGCCGGGAGCAAAATCCATTCCATCGGCGCCAACCGTGGTCAGCGGATGCTCCGTGTACATCGCCGTAATGTTCAGCGTGTCCTGGTCGGCCCGGAAGAATGGATTGGTCCGGTCTCCCGTTCCAAAACCCCGCACGTCGAAGCCCACCGATTCCGCAATCCGCGTCACGTCCTCCCACAGATCAAGAAAGCCGCTGCACGGCGCCGGCAGTCCAATAAATCCCCCGTTGTAATATTTTGAGAGCGGCTGTGGATTATTCAACCCGGCGGGCGAAACCAACTCCATCCAGTGGTATCGCAGCGGATGGTTCGCCGGCAGGCTCCCATTCACGTCTTCGCACAGCGCGACGCCATGCTTCACCCACTGCGCATAAAACGACCACGCGCACCGCACCACGATGTCCGGGTCAAAGTACCAGATGTACTTGCAGCCCCGCTCGACTATCAGCTGCTGCATGAACTGCGGCTTCAGATTGGTAAAGTGCACCGGAGTATCGAGATAAATAAAATCGATACGAACTCCCGGAGAGATCTCATAGCTTGCGCGCGGAGCGCCATCTTTGGCCACTCCGTTCAACGGCTTCAGCTGGCCGATCCACGGCGGCAGCGCACCCCGGTACCCTGCCGCAATACAGCCCTGGAATCCGTTCTGTACCAGCGAATTAAGCAGCGCCGCCAGGCCGAGATGGTAATCTCCCTCGAAGAGCGTACATACCAACCCTTCGTCTGGATTGCCGCCGGACATGGCTTCACGATAGCTCGTCATTTCCAAAATTCTCTTGGCCGGCTTCATCGCCCCTCAAGCATCGGCCCGCAGTTTGTAAATCAAACCCTCATCAACGTCCGACCAACGCCAGCCCGGTGCCGACCGCAATCGCCGCATCCGTTCCGCGGTACAGCGCGGTTTTCCCGCCACTGGACGGAACGAAGAGGATGTCTCCATCCTCCACCGGCATATCTTTCACCTTTCCGATCATCATCGCCTTCAGCGGAATCGGCATCTCCTCGCGGCCATTGGGCGACTTGCGGATCAGCCGCGCCTTGTCCTTGGCCGACGTGCGGGTCGTTCCCCCGGCCAGCGCCATGATCTCCAGCACCGTCAGCCGGTCGTTGCCTTCGATCAGGAAGCCGCCCGCCTTGGCCACATCCCCCACCACATACGCAACCCCCGCCCTCGACACCACCACCGTGTCGCCCGGCTGAATGTCCACGTTCGCAATAATTTCGCCCGGCTTGCTCGCCAGCCGGATCATCTCCGGGTGCGCCGGATCGGCCTTGTGGGTCACGCTCACCACCCTGCCTGCCGACTGCGTAGTTCCGCCCGCCGCCGTCAATATGTCCACCAGTCCGTGGCTGCCCAGCAAGGGATAAATGCCGGGGCTCTTCACCTCTCCCGTCACCGTCACACCCTGGGTGGCATACTCGCTGATGAAGACCGTGACATGCGGGGCCTTCATCACGTCCGTGCTGCGCAGCTTGGCCTCGATTGCGTCCGCGGCCTCTTCCGCCGTCATCCCCGCAACCTTCATCACTCCCCCAATTGGGAGCGTGATCTGCCCGAATTCATCCACCCGCAGCTTCCCCGATAAGTCCGGAGTGTCGAACACGCCGACATCGAGAAGATCGCCGGAATTGATGCGCAGCGCGTGCGGTGGCGCCGGAACCTCCAACTTGACCGCCGTGGGCGCCGCCTGTGCCCAAACCGCAAGCGGCAGCGCCAGCATGACAACCACCACTGCCCGTAACCACCGATCCCTGCGCAAACGCATCGTCGCTGCCCTCTGAAGCATCATTAAAAAAACTCCGCGTATTTGGTTAGTTCGCCTCGCCGTCGCCGGCATGATAGTAGTGACCCATCGCCTTGCCGTAGCCTGTTCCCTGCGAGCGATAGTAGTTCTCCAGCTGCAGGTTCACGCAGTTGAATACCACTCCGACCAGGTTGGTATTGGCGCGCTGCAGCAAATCACGCACTCTCATTACCGCCTTCTTGCGCGCCACCCCGGAGCGCACCACCAGCACCACCGCGTCCGCCAAGTGTGCCAGCGCCAGCGAATCGGCCACGGAAAGAATGGGAGGCGTATCGATCAGGACGCGGTCGTATTCTGTCGAAAACTGCTGCAGCAGCTCCGCCATCCGTTTCGATCCGAGCAATTCCGCGGGGTTCGGAGGATGCGGACCGGCCGGCAGCAGCTTCAAGTTCGGCAGCGCCTCCAGCGGCGTAACAATGCCGGTCTCAGCCGACCTCTGGGTCAGCAGCGTACTCATTCCATTCTTGGCATAGGGAAGGCCGAACTGGGAGTGCAGCGAGGAGCGCCGCAGATCTGCATCGATCAGCAAAACCGATTCTCCCCGCTGGGCGAACGAGACCCCGAGATTGGCCGTCACCGTGGTCTTGCCTTCGGTGGCAATCGAGCTCACCACCGCAATCACCTTGGGCTGCAGGTCGGGAGTCGAAAGCAGCAGCGAGGTGCGCAGTCCGCGGAACGCCTCCGCCGCCTGCGAGCGCGGGGAGTTCATCAGCATCGGGACCGTGAGCGCGCCCTTGTCCGCTGGCGTCAATGCGTCCTTCAGCCGCCGCTCCAGCTGGTTGATGGGCACGCTGCACAGCACCGGCAAGCCGCTGCACAACTCCAGCTCCGCCGAAGTGCTCACCGTGTCGTCCAGCGACTCGATCGTGAATGCCAGCAGCAGGCCGGACAGCAGGCCGCCGAAAAGTCCCATCGCAAGGTTCGACTGCACCTTGGGCGCAACCGGCGCCGCCGGTTCCTCCGCCGGGTCCACCACGTTGATATAGCTCGAATTCAACCCCGCCGTCACGCCCGCCACCTGCAGCTTCACCTGCAGGGTGTCGAACAGCTCCCGGGTGGTCTCCACTTCGTGCTTCAACACCGAATACTGCACCGCGTGTTCGTTCAGCTTATAGGCGGCGTCCTTCTGGGTATCGAATTGCGAGCGCAGCATCGATTCGGTCTTCTGCGAGGCCAGATACTCGTCTTCCATCCGCTCCTGCGTCTTTTTGATCTCGTTCTGGATCGACACTTCCAGCCGGTTCAGCTGAGCCTGGGTCTCGCGCACCTTCGGATATCCGCTGCCGAACTTCGAATTCAACTCTGACAGCTGCGACTTCAGCTCCGCTTCCTCGCCGCGCAACGTTGACAGGTTCGGGTTGGTCACCGTCGAACCCACCAGCTCCGGATCTCCGCTCTGCGACATCCGGAACCGCGCTTCCTTCACGATGCGGTCCGCCTCCGCCTCCGTCACCTGCTGGTTCAGATATTTCAGCCGATCGGTAATGATGTTGTCGTTCTCATCCGAGCCCAGAATGTTGTTCTGCTTCTGGAACTCCGCCAGCTTCTGCTGCGCCTCGATGGCCTTACCCTGCAGCTCGTCCATCTGTTTGGCCAGCCAGGTCGATACCTGCACCGCTCCCTCGTAATGCGTCTGGAAGTTGCGCTGCATGTATTGGTCCGCCACGGCATTGACAATCTCGGTCGCCAGCTTCGGGTCCGTGCTGCGATAACGCAACTCCACCAGCTGAGTCCCGGTTACAATCCGCACCGATAACGAGCCCTCAAACATCCCCAGGATCCGTGTCCGGTCCATGGGGCTCATCTGCCGGGGATCGGTCACCGTCGTGCTCAGCGCCCGCGGCCCCGCAAAATCCGGACGCTTCGCCAGTCCCAGCGCATTGATCACCCGTATCGCCACCGAGTCGCTCTGGATCAGCTTCACCTCGGTCGCCATCCGGCTGTCGACGTCGTCGCCCGCGGTCTTTTCGTTGACCACGTCCTCCAGCCCCAGGTTCGAGGAGCGGCTGGGGTCGATCTGCAGCCGGACCATGCTTTCATACACCGGTTTGGTGCGCAGCGTGGTCCAAGCCACCATGCCGAAGACCAGCCCCGTGGTGAGCACAATGATCAGCTTGCGCTTGACGATCGTCTGCCACATGCCCGAGAAGGACACTTCTTCGCCCTGAATGCCTCTGCCGTTCGTCGATGCCGGCGCTGCGCCGAAGCCAGCCGCCAGACCCTCTTGATTCATCCCACCCATGCAGCACTCCTGGAAGTTGCGCCAGCCGCTATTACCGCCGGCTCGTTTCTGGCCGTTGATCTGCGTGCATCACGGCCGTTCAAACTCTGCCCGGGCTAATTTCTCATTGCCCTCGGCTCATCGCTCAGTACCCGGTACCACAACTCCGCATACGCCGCCGCCGCGCTTTCCACCGACGGAAACGGCAGGTCCGAGCCGGTAAACACCGGATAGTTCTGCAGCAGCACCACCGTCGCCACAAACGAAAGCACCGTCACCCGCGCGCTCAGGTCGCGGAAGCCGTAGTCCTGCGACCATTTCTCAAAGTTCTTGGCCGAAGCCGTGATGATCGTATCCAGATGCCGCCGGTACACCGGCTCCAGGTCGGGACCGAACTCCAAGGCGCTGAAGTGCAGCAGCCGCACCAGTTCCGGCTGCTTCACCACGGTATCCGTAATCAGCTCGAACAAGGTGCGCAGCGCGGCCCGCGAATCGTCCACGTCCGCAATCCGCTCCAGCGCCTCAGTGCGCAGGCTCAGCTTCCCCAGTTCATAATCGATGGCGGCGATAAACAGGTCGCGCTTGCTTGGAAAATAGCGGAAGATGTTGCCCTCGCTCACATTCGCGCTCTGCGCGATGTCCCGGGTCGTCACGCCGTTGAATCCGGCGCGTGCAAACAGCGCCGCCGCCGCCGCAATCATCCGGTCTTTACTGCCAGTCGTTTCAGTCATGATAGGGACACAACTCTTCCAACCACAGAACACCCCGCTGTTGCGACATAAAGTCGCCGGGGAGAGTGACTACTCACTTTTCTGGAACTCAGGCCAGTATAGGATGCCGTTTTGGAACAGTCAATCAGTACTCGTTATCGCTCTAGGTTCCTAACGGCCAATGGCCTTCTTTACCTTAATGGCGCCGCATTTCCGGCAAAATGCGCGCCGGTGCACACCTCGGCCGTCGGCAGCAGATGTGGGTCTTTCACCTTCATCTCCGAACCAGCCGCGCGCCGTACTTCACCGCCAGCCGCACCGCCCGCAGCGGGTAATAGAGGAAGAACAGCCCCTCCGGCAGCGCCACCAGCTTCAGTTCCTCGTCCGTCGGAGCCCGCAGCATCCCGGCGTAGTGCCGCACCTTCTTCCACCGCTGCTCCGCCAGCCGCACGTTGAACTGCGTCAGCTCCACCCCATCCGGATCCTCCGGCGGGATGCGTTGCAACCGCGCTACCACCTGATCGGCCAGCCGCCGCACCGCTTCCACCTCGCCCGCCCGCCGCAAGATCGGCTCTGGAACCGCCGCTGCCGCCACCTGGTGCGCCAGCAGGAGCCCCAGCAGCACCGGCCTCTCACATCCGGCCTGGGACGCCATCCTCAACGCCGCCTCCCAATCCGGCTGCAGCGCCGCCAGCCGCGCCAGGTCTCCCAGCCAGTGCAGACGCGACCACATATGCTTGGCCCCGTGCACGCACAAAAACAGCAGCAGGCTCTCCAGCGAGAGCCCCGCAACCTCTCGTCCCGCCAACCGCACCCGCCCCAGCGAACTCCACAGAACCTCCGGGTCGTAGCAGAACGGATAATCCCCCAGTCCAATCTCCCACTGCAGATCCACCGGAGGCATCGGTCCCTGCTGCAGCAGAACCTCAAACTCCAGCCGTAGCAAGCCGCGCACTGAAAGCCGCGCCAGATGCGCTCCCAGCCGGTATCCCGCGCCCGTCAGAATGCGCAGCGCCGCCGCAACATCCTGCTTCCGCACCAGCAGATCCAGATCTGAAAATGGCCGCAGCACCGGATCGGCATACAGCATTTCGGCCAGCGCCGGGCCCTTTACCGCCACCACCGCCACGTCCGCGCGCGCAAACGCATCCAGCAGTTCCAGCAGCTTGGCGGTAAAAACCAGGTTGCGCCGGGCCGAATCCCGATAGCAGTCGCGCAGCCGGCGCGCCGCCTCTTGCGGCACCCGCCCGGCAGGCGCCCGCTCCACCACGCTGTGCAGCACCGGCGCCAGCCCGTGGTGCTCCGCGGCCTCCACCAGCGCCGCCCAATCCAGGTTTTCAGGGATTTCCACGTCCGCGCTGTCTGCGCGGCTGCAAGAACAAAGCAATTCCCCTTCCGGAGATCGGGACGTCATACCCGCGCCTGCGAAGCCCATCCCTCCGCATACACCCCGCCCTTTGCCAGCAGTTGCGCGTGGCTGCCCGACTCCACCACCTGCCCCTCGGCCATCACGTGAATCACGTCGGCGAACATGGCGGTGGTAAACCGATGGGTAATCAGAATCGTGATTCGCTCATCGCTCATGGCGCGCAGGCGTTCGGCCCACCGCAGTTCGGCCCACGGATCCATCGCGCTGGTGGGCTCGTCCAGAATCAAAATCTGCGCCTGCCGCACCGCGGCCCGCACCAGCCCTAACCGGTGCCATTCCCCAACGCTCAGCTCCGTCCCCTCGATAAAATCCCGCCCCAGCTGCGTCTCATAGCGCTTCGCCAGGCGGCCGATGATCTCCTCCAGTCCGCAATCCTCCGCGCTCTTCTCCAGCGCCGCCGAAAACTCCGCATCCGTCAGCCGCAGGTCGCCAAACCGGATGTTGGCCGCCACCGTATCGTTGTAACGGACGGGTTGCTGGAAGAACACCGACATGCGAGCGCCGCAGCTCCGCCATGGAAATCTCCCGCAACGGAATCCCGTCCAGCGTAATCGCCCCGCTGTCCGGATCATAGAAGCGGCACAGCAGCTTGATCAGCGTGCTCTTGCCGGTGCCGTTCGGCCCCACCAACGCAACCATCTGCCCCGGTTGCAATCTCCAGGTTGAACTCCCGCAGCACCTGCCGCGTGCTTCCCGGATAGTGAAAATTCACCCGCTCAAACTTGATGCCCGACCGCAGAGGCGACGGGCACCGGCGCGCGCATTCGCCGCCGAGGCAATCTGCGGCTTCAAATCCATGAACTCAAACAGATTGCCCAGGAACAGGCTGTTCTCATACAGCTTGCCCACGTTGTCCAGCAGGGTTCGCGAAATCCGTAGCCCTGGTTATACGCCTGGTAGAACAGCGCCAGATCGCCCAGCGAAATCCGCCCGTGAATCGCCCGCAGCACCATCCACGCCATGGTCGAGGCCAGAACCAGCAGCGACGCCGTCCCGGCCCACAGTTCCGATACGCTCTCCTGCCTTGCGAGCTCCAGCCGCTGCTGCCGCAACCGCTGCCGCACCTTCTGATAGGCCGCCAGAAAATGCCTGCCCAAGTCGTACAGCCGGATCTCGGCCGCCTCTCGCCGTCGGTCAGCAGCGTGTCGTAATACCACGCTCGCCGGTTATCGATGGTCGTCCGCTGGTGCCACTGATGCCGCCGCTGCGCCAGCTTCACCACCACATAAAGTGCCGGAGCCATGCTGAGCAGCAGCGCCAGCGGCGGCAGCGGCCCGAATGGAATCAGGATCGCCAGTATGGCGACCATCGTAATCGAGCCCTGCAGCAGCGAACCCAGCCCTTCCAGAAGTTCCATCGGCTGATGCGCGGCTTCCATCCGCGCCCGATGCAGATGGTCATAGAAATCGCTGGAGTCATAAAACGCCAGGTCCACCTCCAGCGACTTCTTCTGAATCAGCCCCGAAAGGTGGTCCCGGATCAGCTCCGATTGCGCCGTCCGCACCCACGCAGTCAATCCGCGCAACAGCTGCCCCGCCAGCACCACTGCGCCCATCCACGCCGCCCGCACCAGCACCGTGCGGATGGCGTGCCATTCGCCGCTCAGGAAGCTGGCCACCATCATCCGGTTCACGATGGAGCGCGTCAGGTACACCGTGGCCACCGGCAAAAGCCCCTGCGCCACCAGCAGTACGCCCCACACAATCGTCAGCCGCCCGCAAGCCTCGCGCACCAGCCCAAAGGTGCGCGGAAGATGATGCAACTCCTCCGCCAGCCGCTTCAATCGAACGCGCGCATACTCCAGGGTCTTCGCCACGCGCCTAGTTTACTGCATCCCCTGCGCCGCCCACCCGTGGCAACCTGGATTCACGCCCGCGTCTCTAATTTGTTTTGATTTGGTTTGCTTCGATTTTGAACTTCTTGATTTTGATTCGAAGTTTGTTGCGGTGTGAGGTTTTGCTTCTGCTTCTGCTTTTGCTTTTGATTTTGATTCGAGGTGTCATTCTGAGCGCAGCGAAGAACCCCTGCGCCGTCAATCCTGTCCCGCTCCAAAGGCATTTCAACCACCCAAACTGGAGCCGTCCCTACCGAATCCCGGCGATCTGCACCAGCCTCGCGCCCTGCTGGCGCAGCGCCTGGCCCGCCGTCGTAATCCCCGTGCGCGCAAACGATTTCTCGCAATCCGCCGACGACGGACCGCGCATATTGCCTTCCATAAACGCCAGTCCCGGACACCGCGTGCACGTCCCCACATGCGAGCAGGTCGAGCACACCGGCAAATCGCGCGCCCGTATCGAGCGCACCTCGTTCATCGCCGCCGAGCCGCGCCAGATATCCAGAAACTTCTCTTTCCGCACATTCCCCGTCGGCAGCGGAAACTGCACGCACGGATACACATCGCCATAAGGCGACACGTAGCAGGCCGTGTGTCCCGCGCTGCACGGTAGCTGGTCCAGCGCATCGTCGCCAATCTCGGCCGGCGGCGGAGCGCAAAATTCGTCCACGTTGCCCACCAGCTCGGAATTCCGGAAGACTTTCTGCAACTCCTCGCCGCCGATCCCCAACCCCATCGGCGACCGGTCTCCGCTCATCATCGGCGTAATCGTGGGATCGATGGTGTATTCGGCGCCCAGTTCCACGGCCAGCGCCTTCACCCCTGCGTAATCCGCCACGTTCTGCATCATCAGCACATTGGCAATGATCACCCGCATGCCGCGCTCGCGCAGCCGCCGAATCCCCGCCACCGACCGTTCCAGCGAATGCGGCAGCTTGGTGATCGCGTCGTGAACCTCGCTCCGGTGCGAATAGATACTCACCTGCACAGCGTCCAGGTGCATCGCCGCCAGCCGGTCCGCCTCTTGCTCGCCGATCATGAATGCATTGGTTTTCAGCTTCAGGCAGAACATCAGCGCGCGCGCATACTCAATCAGCTCGTACAGGTCGCGGCGCATAAAAATCTCGCCGCCGCTGAACACCAGATAGAAGACGCCCGCCTCCGTCAGCTGGTCCATCAGCTCCTTGATCTCGGCGGTATTCATCTCGCCATGATCTTCATGGTCCAGATAGCAGTGCACGCAGCGTTCGTTGCAGCGATAGGTCAGGTCGAGGTGCACGCTCAGAGGAACTCCCAGAGCCAGCGCCCGGTTGTTCAACTCCTCCATCAGGCTCATGGGGCAGGCTCCGCGATCGGTTCTTCGGAGACCCGCAGGATGCCGCGCTCGGCCAAATCCCGCACCAGCTCCTCGGCATGCTGCAGCGCCTCTTCCGGCGCAACTTCATACTCGGAGCACAGCACGCGCTGCACGATCTCGGCGAGCGGTGTCCGCCCATCCGCCGCCTGCCAGATGGCCGACGCCGTCTCATTCAGGCTGAACAGCGTGGAATCGCGCGCCGACATGATCATCATCTCGCCGCCCAGCATCCGCGCCGCAACCTCGGAGCTGCGCGCTACATACATCGGACTCATACCTTCACCGCCATCCTCTCGCCGGACGACTCCGCCGGCAATCGCCTGCGCGATTCTACCAGCCTCTTCCATCGCAGCACCAAACGCACACACCACTCCGACCGCCGCAGGATAAAACGCGCTGCGCCATGCCACCATGCCGAGCTCAGAGCGACCAGGCGCCCGTCGCGCACGATGGTAACCACCCGTCCCAGAATCTCATCCTCCTGGAACGGACGGTCGAAGTTGTAAAGGGAGTCACCGCGTGTGATGAATTGACTTCCGCTCTTGCGCACCAGCCGGTGCGCCACCAGCGCCCCATCGCGGAAGCACAGAACAATCTGGCCTGCACACAACTCAGCGCCGCTGCAGCGGCTAACGGTTAATACGTCGCCCGGAAACACCGCCGGAAGCATGCTGGTTCCGGTGACTTTCAGCCGCACCCACCCAAACGACCGGGCCACATCCGCCACGAGACTTCTCTTCACCGCATCGCGGAGCTCGGCCTGGCCTTCCATCGAACCTCAATTCGCGATCACGAAGCCTTCCGGTTGTAATGGCACCCGGACTGGGTGGTCTGCACCTTGCCACAGCTCAGCGCCATGGTCTCAAACACCTTCTCATGGCGAAATTCGGGCTTGACGTACGGCTTCTTAGCCCCCGGCTCCGCGCCTGCACCCTGCGGTTGGCGATTCGCCTCTTCTGGTCGTGTCATTGCCCCTCCACTTCGCTCAGTATAAGTACGATGTTATCACCCACGCCGCGCAGGCCACTCCTTTTGCTAGTGACCCGCAAGATACCCGCTCCTGCCGCCAGCTTACGGAGCCGACTGCGAGGTCTGCACCGCGCAAACCTCCGTACCGGCGCCCGTCGTCCCATTGCCCGTGCAAGCCGTCGCGGAAGTCGCCAGCGTCGAGTAATAAATTTGCGATTCGCCAGTCCCGGTCAATGAGTTGTCGATAATCACTCCGCTCGTTCCGCCCGCGGCGGCAATCCCGGCGGTCGCATTGCCCGGAGTGGTGGTAGTGGTCACACTGTAGTTATACAGGCACGCGCCCGTGCATCCCGTTGCGCCACCGCCCGCCGACACACTCAGGTAAAGCCAGTCCTGAATGTCCTGTACCGCCGCCCCGTCTGCGTGAGCAGCCGCTGTGGTGCCGAGTTGTCCCCGGTGCGTTGCAGCTGGAGTAAAGTTCACCGTCGTACCGCCGGTTACGGAAGAGACGAGTATGATCTCCGAGTCAATCTGGATGTAATCTCCGGTGGCGATGTTCGTATCCGAGGCAACCGTAACGGAGGTCGAGGCGGCGGTGATTCCCCCAGTCACATTAATCGTGGTATTGGCCTTCGCGCCAAGAAATTCCGTAACCGGCGAGCAGGTATCGGTACCAGAGCTGGCGGGATCCGTAGTAGTGTTGGTGACCGCGCCAGTAAACGTCGCATTCATTGCGACCTTATACAAACGAGGAGTCGTACCCGTATTGTGGTAGCCGCACACCCAGAGGTCCCCGCCTGTCCCTCCCGCTATGTCGTAATGCAGGTTGTCGAACGCGCCGCTATATACCTTGGTCCCGGGGGCCGATGAGCCAAGGGCCTCCGAAATACCAGCATTGTTACTCGCAAAGTTGTATGCGAACTGGACTACCGAGTCCGGGTCTCCCAGGAATGCGTACACCTTCGGTGACGCAGGCATTTCGTCTACCAGAGGCGCGTCTACAATTCCCGTGCTTCCCCCGGCGGAAAGAAGGGCCGATTTCACCACCGTCGGCGTGGCGCCTGTTGACACCGAATACAGGTAGCCGTCTGAGCCGCCCACAAACAGAAGCGTCGAAGTGGAGTCGTAAATCGGTGACGTCAGTACATCGGAGGCCGTGGTGGTAACCGGCCAACCGCTGGTGGTCGTCTCTGCCGGCGCCCCGTAGAACACGCCAGTGAACTGATGCACCTTACCAGCGTTATCCCCAACGTACATCGTGTCAAGTCCGCCGCCATAGATGTAGAACGGCGAGGAGTTGGTGTCGTTTGGGGTAGTTCCGTTCAAGGTGATCGTCGTGTAGCATGGCGCCACACAGCTGCGGTAGTTGGCGTTGCTTTGAAATATCGGGACCCCAGGAGCTGCGGCCGTCTCCGAGACGATGGTTAGAGTCTCGCTCGCATGGGCCGTCGGGGCCGCCGCCAAGGTCGCGGTGGTCGCGCTAAGCACACTGGCGATTGTGTCCCCCGCAGGTATGCCTGTCCCGGTGATCTGAGCCCCCACATCGGTTGCGGAAAACGATCCAACGCTAATCGTTACATTCGGACTGGTTGCGCTGAGGGTACCCGTCACAGTGCGGCCAGTGGCGTTCGGCCCTGGCTTCAGCAAAACCAGGCTTGCCACGCTGCTGGCGGAGGTCTGGATATACGCAACCTGCGTGCCGTCGTCGGAAATCACCGGCGAAAGGCTGCTGGTTCCTCCCGTGTTGTACGCCCAGTAGACGGGCGGTCCCGTGTTCGTGGTACATCCTGGGGAGGCGCCGAGGTAGATGTTGTTGTAAGCAATGATAGAGGCCTGAGAGGCGGTGCCGGCAAGCCCGGTGGGGTACACGACGTAATCGCTGCAACTCTCCGTCGTGGTGGAGAAGTTGTACTTGGCCGGGAACGTGTTCGGATGCAGGACCCCAGTCGCGGCACCCAGCCCCATGCTCCAGTCCTTCTTCAGCGCCACCTTCTTCGTGCCATTTTTCGTGGGCGAAACGAAGGACGTAATACTCGCGCCTTCCAGCACCTTAGCCCCGCCAGCGCGCTTGATCTGCTGCTTGATAAAGCGTGGCTCGTTGACAATCTTCAGCCACTGTTCGTACGTACCGTTCTTGATCGCCTCTTGTTCAGCGCCCGGGTTGGGGAACACCAGATGGCGGTCGCTCCAGTCGTCGGTCACACCTTTTCCACGGACAGCCCAATCCGTGATGTTGCGCTGCACCATCGGGTCAACGCCTGAACCAGCGAAGCCAGCATTGGTGCCGACCTGTGCGCTCATCGAAGAGCCAAAACCGGCAAATCCTACAACCGCCGCGCACAGTGCCGCTTTCAGGCACATACGGCGCATCGAAATCACAGCTGACGAAAGAGAATTAGCCTCGCATCGCGTGTAAGCCATCAGGTCGCTCCAGCAGCACAGGTTGTACCGAATCGGTTAGGTTAGGTTGGTGATGCCGCATGCCCAGATCGGAACCGGAACTCGCTTCGCCGTTCCAGCGGCCTTCCCGTTCTCTGATCCTACGGCCCTTAATGGGACTGAATGTACATTTACGCTGCGATTGTAGGAGAGATTCAGCTCTGAAGTCAATCCGGAAGCTCTCGCCGGGAACTTACGATCAAGTTACCAACGTCACACAAAATACAGTGAGTTATCCCTTTTCACCACTTCCGTTCCCCGGCCGGGCGTACCAGAATGATTAGCATTTTCTTATACGACGCCTTCTCGCGATCTGGTTTTCGCGGCCACCGCGGCTCGATTCCCAATTTGGGTCCTACGACGGGTCCCGAATCGCGCCTCCCGACCATCCGCCCGGCTTGTTATAGAATTTCTCTCACCATGTCATCCTCGCCGATCAGCGGAACGCTTGAAGTGGTCATTCAAATCGGCGGCATCCCCATCGCCCTGCGCACCACCGATCCCGCCTTTCTCCAGCTCCTGCGCAACCGCTACGCCAACTACGTCACCACCGCGCCCGGCGCCGCATTTGCCTTCGACGTGGACCTGGTCTCGGCCACCGCCGACGACCCGGACGCCGATGTCCGCGTCTGGATGCAGAATGGCGACTGGCAGATGGTGCGCGGCGACTTCCGCGCCGACTGGAACCCCCAGAAGCGCTATGGACGCATCCGCCAGACCCCGAATCCCTATGCCATCGACTCGGTCCTGCGCATCGTCCACACCCTCCTGCTGGCGCCCGAAGGTGGATTTCTGCTGCACGCCTCCAGTGCCATCCGCAACGGCAAGGCATTTCTCTTCTCCGGACTCTCCGAGGCCGGCAAAACCACCATGGCCCGCCTGGCCCCGGCCGACGCCATCCTGCTCACCGATGAGGCTTCCTACGTGCGCAAATCCGGCGATCAATACCTCGCCTTCGGCACGCCCTTCGCCGGAGATCTCGGCGAGCCCGGCAAAAACGTCTCCGCTCCCATCGCCGCTCTCTACCTGCTCGCCAAGGGCCCGGAGAACCGCATTACCCCCATCGACCCTACCGAGGCCGTCCGCCGCCTCATGCGCAACATCCTCTTCTTCACCCACGACGCCGAACTGGTGCGCATGGTCTTCCAGTCGGCCTGCGCCTTCACCGCCGCCGTTCCCGTCTTCCAGCTCTCCTTTTTCCCTGACTCCCGCGTCTGGGACCTCATCGGCTGAGCCCCTACTGCCGCACCGCCGCCGGATACTTCCAGAACTCCGCCACCGGCAAAATCTGCACCCGCTCGTCCGGGCTGTGCGGAGGTTTCACGGTTGAATCTAGAGACCACTGGGTGTTAGGTTGATTCATTCCTGCAGATCAGCGGAGACAAGGGTGCCTATCTCACCGGGCGAGAATCACGCCAATCCTGCTGCCGGTCCGGCCGCCGCGCCCGCAGCTCATCATCCTTCTTCAAAGTGGAACGGACGCGGCTTTCACGTGCTTCTTATCCTGCTCGGCGGCGCTTTGGCGCGCATCCCTTTCTACCTGGCCTTTCGCCCAATCTTGTCAGGGGACAGCGAAGGATATTCGGCTCTCTATGCTCACTGGGTGAATCACCATTTCTATCTCGGCGAGCGCACCCCGGTTTATCCATTCTTTCTCGGCTTCGCCCAGTGGATTGCCTCTGCAACGCCGGCTCGCGCTCTAGGCGCACGGGCCGCCTACGATGCCATCGGCATGCAATCCATCGCGGACGTTCTCGCCGCGACGCTCTTCTACTTCGCACTCGGTGCACTGTGCATACGCCCCCGTACCGCGCTGGCGTTTACTCTTTTTCTGGTTACGATTCCGGCGGTGTGCCAATACGAGATGAACATCCTCAACATGTCATTGTCGTTCGCCTGGCTGATCGTCGTGATCTCCCTCTTCCTGTTTACTGTCCAGCGTATCGAATCCGGCAAGCCGATTTCTGCCTTGTCTGTCGCGACCGGTGTCTGCGCCAGTCTCGCGATACTGAATCGGCCTGAGTTTCTGATTTTTCTCATCGTGCTGCTCGCGCTTGTAGTCCTGATGTCGCTGACCTCCTCGCGGGAGCGGCCTGCTGCCAATCCGCTCCGGAAGGTTGCCTTCCTGGTCACTCTCAGCGCCACTCCTGCCATCCTTGCGTGGATGATCATCATGTACGCCGGCATCGGCCAGTTCCGGATCACAACGATCAACGGATGGAACAAGACCCGTACCGTTTACAACCTTTTCGATCGTGTCGATCCCGAGGACCGGGTCATCGGCGGGATCATGGCGCAAACCTACAATCAGGAGAAGCAGAGCGGCGGAGTCAATCTCCGGGAGATCGTGTGGCCGGCAGAACGCAGAATCTTTCAGAACGTGAGCACCTATCCCGGCCTCGATATCGATGTCACAGCCAATCCAAGTCTCTTTCACCAGCAAGTAAACCGCGCAGTCCAGCATGCTTTTGGATTCGTCGATCTCCCCTGCAGCACCAAACTGGTTGACTACTGCTGGGAGATGATGCGCCTCAAAATCGACACGGGCGATTACATCGGCAGGGTCTCCGATAAGCTGGCCCGCAAATATCCCGGAGCCTGGCTGGCCAACCTCGCCACGAACTTCGCGGAAGAGAGTTTCAATTTTAACTATTTCGCGGCCAGCCCCTCCACGCGCGACTCGGTCAATGTCGCCGCAGGCGGCGGCGATCTAATCATCCGCCGCGCACTGGCGAATCCGATCTCCTGGGCCGCAAAACTGTCCGTACCATTTCTTCTGTTCACCTATCTGGCAACTCTTGCCTGTTTCTTTCTCTCGCCAATAACATTCTTCCGCAAACACGATGAACACTGGTTCCGCGATGCTGCGGTAACCACCCTGGCAGTGGCTTCCATTGGAACGCTTGTGGGCACCTGCGTGTTGGCAGGCTTAAACCGCGTCTACAGTTTGCCCCACCTGGCGGTCTTCACAATGTGTTCGGCTTATCTTTGGCAAAACCGCGTCCGCATTTTTGCAGGAGACGCGCGAGAGATGGTTCGCGCAGCCAGGGGAACAGGTGCCAATGAGAACGCTCTCGTTGCAATCAGCGAGCGAAAAGGGACCTCCGAAAAAGATTCGGCTTTTCAATAACCTGGCTGATTTTCCCAGTTGCGCCGCAGGTTGTTTCGGATTCCCATTCGTGGCGCACCACCCCTACAGCCGCTCCAGCACCGCCACCAG
Source organism: uncultured Acidobacteriota bacterium (assembly GCA_963732315.1). GTDB lineage: Bacteria > Acidobacteriota > Terriglobia > Terriglobales > Acidobacteriaceae > TOLSYN. The sequence goes on along the minus strand of CAVSYY010000017.1, from coordinate 105,863 downwards.
ATACTTCCAGAACTCGGCCACCGACGAGATCTGCACCCGCTCGTCCGGACTGTGCGGATGTTCGATCTGCGGCCCAATCGAGATCATCTGCATCTCCGGATAGTTTTTCCCAAGCACGCCCGTCTCCAGTCCCGCGTGCATGGCAATCACCTGCGGCGTCGCCCCATACATCACCTCATACACCGCCTTCGACCTGCGCACGATCTCGCTCTCCGGCTCCGGCTTCCATCCCGGATAGTCGCCCGAGTGCTCCACCTCGAAGCCCGCCATCCGGCACACGGTCGCCACCAGCCGCCGCGCCATCTCCTTGCTTCCCTCGATCGCCGAGCGCTGGCTGGTCACAATCTCCACCACGCCGTCCTTCACTCCCACCGTGGCCACGTTGGTCGAATCCTGCACCAGCCCCGGCACATCGGGACTCATCGCCAGCACGCCGTGCGGCAGGCTCGCCATCAGGTCCACCGCCCGCTTCGCATCGCCTGCAGCCAGCACCCGCGTCGCATCCTTCACCGCCCTGCCCACCGTGACCTCCAGCTCCGGATCGAAGTCGCCCAGGTCCGTCCTCACGTCATCTGCGTACTGCTCCACAATTCGCCGCAGCCGTTCCTGGTTGGTGGCGTCCACCACCACCAGCGCCGCTGCCTCGCGCGGAATCGCGTTATGCGCGCTGCCGCCCCGCAAGTCCGCAATCTGCACCGGCATCGCCTCCAGCACCCGCTGCAGCGCGCCGCCCAAAATGCGCACCGCATTGCCTCGCCCCAGATGAATGTCCACCCCGGAGTGTCCGCCCCGCAGCCCGCTCACCTTCACCCAGAACCCTTCGCCCGCGCCCGCCAGCTGAAACACCACCTTGCGCCACGCCCGCGTATTCACTCCGCCCGCGCAGCCAATGCACACGGTTCCCAGCGCCTCGTTGTCCAGATTCAGCAGATACCGGGCCCGCAGCACGCCGGGCTTGAACGCCGAAGCTCCGCCCAGCGTTGTCTCTTCCTCCACCGTAAACACAAACTCCATCGGCCCATGCTGAATCGTTTTGCTCTCCATCACCGCCAGAGCCGCTGCCACTCCCACGCCGTTGTCGGCCCCCAGAGTCGTGCCGTCTGCATACAGCCAGTCTTCCCTGCGCACCAGCCGGATCGCATCTTTCTCGAAGTTGAAGCGCGTCCCTTCGTTCTTCTCGCAAACCATGTCCAGATGCCCTTGCAGCGCGGTCACCGCCGCTGCCTCGCGTCCCGGATGCGCGGGCTTGCGAACCACCACATTCCCCGCCTGGTCCACCACCGATTCCAGTCCCAGCTCTTCGGCCAGCTTCAGCACATACGCGCGCGCCGCCGCCTCCTGGGTCGAAGGCCGAGGAATCCCCGCCAGCGCCTCGAAATGCTTCCAAACCTCCCGCGGTTCCACTTCCCCCATTGCAGACGTCATCGCAAGCTCCTCCAATTGAATCCACCCATCCTACAAAACGGGCCGCAAAACGGGAATCCCACACCCGCAATTTCCGCCGCGGGAATCCCACCTCCGGAAATCGCAATTTCACCGGATGCCGCTCACACCCAGGCACTATGCTCAACCCAGGCAAACCAAATTTATGGGGGAAAAAAGCGGAATGGAACGGCCTTCCAGCGCAACCCTGCAACTTCGCATCACCCTACTGTTCGCCGCGCTGCTGCTTGCGCCGGCCTCGTCCTTTGCACAAGCTCCCGCGCCTTCGCTCAGCGTCCCTCGAACTGACGTTTACGCCGGCTTCATGGTGAATGTCCCCGACTACACCACGCCCGTCGGAAGCATCCACAATCTCTCTGGCTATGAGCTGGCTTTCACGCTCCATCTCGGCGATCGGCTGGGGCTCACCGCCTCCGGGGCCGAAATGTTCGGCTCTGGTGCAGACCAGTTCCAGCTCACCGCCGGTCCGCGATTCAACATCCTCACTGGCCGTTTCCGTCCCTACGGCACCGCCCAGCTCGGCGTCTCCAATCAGGATTCCGACACTGTGCATCCCGGCGAACGCACCGCGGCCTTCAGCCGCAGAAACGCCGTCACTTACCGCGTCGGCGGCGGCGCCGACTATCAACTCACCCGCCGCATCTATTGGCGCGTCGGCCAGTGGACCGCGCAGCCCGTTCCCTGGGCACGCCACGCCTCTTCGCTGTTTCAGAACTTCAGCACCGGCCTCGGCTACCAGTTCTAGCCCGGCCGCATAGTTTCGCCCCGGTGATTTTTGTTTGTAAGGTGTCTTCCAGAAAAAATGCCGGGTGCCCCAGGTTCGCGCCGCGCTCTTTGCGGCGTTAACCTGGGAAGCAACGCCCTCCGCCCCTGCAAGCTTCCGTCGTTGCCCTTGCTCTTGCAGTTGGTCTCGCTCCTGCAGGTGCCCCACATCTGCCGCATTAAGCAGATGTGGGACGGTCGCAGCTAAGCAAGACCAGTGTGTGCTCCAGGTGCGCGCGATCTCTCTACTGCGCCACCTTGTGATCTGGCCAGTACGTCACACCCGCCCAGCCGCTCACGTTGTACTTCGGCGAAAGGCTGCCGTACAGCAGCGGCATCACCACCCGCTCCGACTGCGCTCCCAGCTCCACTTCCCAATGGTGCTTCAGCAGAAAGTTCGAGGTCCCGCGGATATCGTTCTGAGTCCCTCCGCCCGCCAGAAACTGCGGGCTCACATACTGATTCCGGTAGCTCACCTGGATCTTGTCGCGCGCAGAAAGCCAGTACGTGCTCCACGCCTGCCACGTCACTCCGGCCCGGCCCATGGTATCGCCGATCAGCAATCCCTTGTTGGTATAGCCGTCCCGGTAATCCTCTTTCCAGTAGTTATCTCCGTTGGGCCACGATTTGTCCTGCGACGCCGTGTATCCGCCCTCCACTCGCAGGTCCAGCTTGGCCAGCGGCCCCGGCATCTGCGCAAAGTACAGGCCCGGACGGAACGCCGAGCGGTGCGGCGAAGCCAGCGGCGATGGGTCGTCGTCGCAATAGCTGTCGGTGTAGAACTTCACCGGAATCTTCGGCAGCTTCCAGGAAACCTCAAAGCCGCCCTGCCGCGAGCCCGGATTGTTCGCCGCCATGAAGGTGTTGCTTCGGTCGCCTACGCTGAAGTAGCTGTCGAACAGCCGCCGGAATGAGAGCGGGTAATCCACTCCCAGGAAAACCACCGTGCGCGTAAAGCCAAACTCAAGACTCTTGGTCGGCTGCAGCGTAATCTTTTCGCCATGAATCCACACCTGCGGCTCGAACGTATGTCCCTGCAGCTTTCCATAGAACATATCCAGCCGCAATTCTCCCAGCACCGGAATCCTGTAGGGTTTGTCGTTGGTCAGCCGGGCCATCCAGATCGGTTCAATGTTGTTGGTGTACTGGAAAGCCCCGCCCGCGTCCGGCCCCCACCACAGGCTCTGCTTGCCCAGCGTTCCCGTCCACTTTCCAAACGAGACGCCCACGTAGGTATCCAGCAGCCGCGGGTTATCCACCTCCGGGCCGCCCTGCGTGTTGATCTGGCCGGGCAGCATTATGTCGTGCCCCGCAAGGCTGTCGATCGCCGCCGCCGAAGGCCTGTCGAGCGACGCTCCGTGCTGATACTCGCCTCGGATGTACAGCATCCCCGCCCGATCCTGCACGTATCCCGAAGCGCCTTCGATGTTGTTGTACCCATCTCCATACGGACGCCCGAAGTCGTCCGCAATGGTTTGTCCAAAGTGGAAGCTGTCGCGCAGCGGCTGTCCCGCAATCTGCATCGACCGTGTGTAAGCCGACTCCAGCGCCACCTTTTCCGGCACGGCGTTCAGCTCGGGAGCGAACTCCTTTTCCAGCGTGCGCTGCAACTCATCGGCTTCGGCATCGTGAGGCATCTCCCGCGCCCGCTCCAGGAAGCGGGCAAATTGCATCCGCGTCCACGGCCGCATGCCCATCACCTCTTCTTCGGTTGAAGTCAGCGTCGCCAGCCGCTCGGCCGCCGCATATGCCCAGTGGTCCACCGGCACATACACCGACCCGGCGTGCGCCATCGCCGAACCCGCCAGTACCGCGACCAAAATCGCGCCCAGCAAAACTCTGCCAACCAAGCGAATGAGTGAGGTGCCAACCAACTGCGAATGAGTGCGCATACTTCTTCTACCTCTCTAGTTATTTCAAGACTGCCGGGTGATCAGCTCTGACGGGTGCCCCAGGTTCGCGCCGCGCCCTTGGCGGCGATAACCTGGGAAGCAACACTTCCATCCCTACGGCATTTCGCAGTTGCCCTTGCTCTTGCCGCTGTGGGACTCTTGCTGCTGCGCTTTTTTATTTCCAGGTCTTCCACGCCGCTTTTCCCGACGCCCACAGCTCTTCCAGATGGTTCTTGTCCCGCAGCGTGTCCATCGGCTGCCAGAAGCCCCGGTGGTGAAACGCCCGCAGCTGATCGGCCCGCGCCAGCTGCTTCAGCGAGTCCTGCTCGAACGGAGTGGCGTCCCCGGCAATGTAGTCGCCCACCTTGGGCGATAGCACGAAGAACCCGCCGTTGATCCACTGCCCGTCGCCCGCCGGCTTCTCCTGGAAATCGACAATCGCGTTCTCTTCCATCACCAGCGAACCCCAGCGTCCCGCCGGTTGCACCGCCGTCAGCGTCGCCAGCCTGCCGTGCTGTTTATGGAACTCGATCGACCGCGTGATGTCCACGTCGGCCACGCCGTCGCCATAGGTCAGGCAAAACGCCTCTTCGTCCTTCACGTGCGGCAGAATGCGCTTGATGCGTCCGCCCGTCTGCGTCTCCCCGCCCGTGTCGATCAGCGTCACCCGCCATGGCTCGCCGTAGTTCTGGTGCACTTCCATCTTGTTGTTCCGCAGATCGAAGGTCACATCGGAGCTGTGCAGAAAATAGTTGGCGAAATATTCCTTGATGAAATATCCCTTATAGCCCAGGCAAACAATAAACTCCCTGCACCTGGTGCGTGGAGTAGATCTTCATGATGTGCCAGAGGATCGGGATGCCGCCGATCTCAACCATCGGTTTGGGGCGCTGCGTCGTCTCCTCGCTCAAGCGGCTGCCCAGTCCGCCCGCCAGGATCACTGCCTTCATAGAACTCCCAGATTACGTTGAAGGAATTTTCAGAAGTATATCGTAACCAGCCCTGGATTCATCCCGGCCGATTCTCGTCCCGCCGCGAACCAGACTCGCCAACCATTGCCAATCCCTGCACCATCCGGCTAACCCGGGGTATCACTTCCATCAACGGTTCGGCTTTTTTGCGCAACCATTGCCTTATTCATCAACGGCCCTTCTGAAACGATTATCCGAACCGCCAATGTTCCCTGCGCCCTCCGGCGATCCCTTATTCCGGGACGCGCTGCCTTGCGGAAGCCGCCGATTTTTCCTGGGGGCAATAAAAATGGGGCCTCGGCCCCTTGGGATCTTCGAAGTTTGTTTTCTTTTTACTGTCCCGTCCCTGTCATCACCACCCACACCGTCTTACAAAGAATTCTCATGTCCAGCCAGAAACTCCAGTTCTCGACATAGTACAAATCCAGCGCAAAATACGTTTCCGACGACGGATCGGTGCGCGCCTCCACCTGCCACAATCCGGTGATCCCCGGCACGGCTTCTACCCTGCGGCGCTGCGCCTTGGTGTAGCGGGCATACTCGCTGGTCAAACACGGACGCGGGCCGATCACGCTCATATGCCCGGTCAACACGCTGAAAAACTGCGGCAACTCATCCAGGCTATACCGCCGCAAAACCTTCCCCAGCCGCGTCACCCGCGGATCGTTCGACATCTTGAAGAGATTTCCTCTGCGCTCGTTCAGATGCAGCAGTGCGCCCTGCAGTGAGTCCGCGTCCTTCACCATCGTCCGGAACTTCAGAAAACGGAAGCGCTTCCCATCCCGCCCAATCCGTTCCGAAACATACAGCACCGATCCTTCGGAATCCAGCTTCACCGCGATGGCAATCGCCAGCAGTACCGGCGAAATAAAAACCAGCGCCAGCAATGAGAAGGCGATATCAAAACCACGCTTTGCACTTTTTTCAAGCCAGAGTACCCACGCGCGCCTGGCGCCGCCCAGCGATGAATTCTGCCCGACCTCTTGCGAAGATGCAAAACTTCCCACAGGCAACTCCACTTCCGGTGCTCGAAGACCGGCGGTAACCGCAGAAACAAGTCAAAGGAAAATCAGACAATCTACCCTAAATCTCAACCTGGCCCGATACTCTCAACGTGACCCAATCGTGCTGAACTTCATGCGGGGTTCTGTCAGCTCACCTCGTCCACGGATCGCTGCTTGTGGGAAGGACAGGATTTGTCCAAACCTGTGCCCATTCAGCAACCTGGGGATTTCGCTCGAACACACACACAAATTACGTGGAGCCAGAGTAGCACAAGTGCCGTTCGTCAAAAGCCCTGTGTCCTCGAGAAAAGTTACGAAGGTACCTCGGGACACACCGCCAGGGATCGCTCTCGCATGCTTACGCGGATGGACGTCCGTAACCCCTGGAGAGACAGCAGTATCCGCGCATCCAGCAGTAAGTGCCAGGCCAAGAAAAATATTTGTGCACAAGCAAGGAATTGTCGTATACTGAAGTCACCAAAATCTGGCTAAGTTTGAACGTACGCGATTTTGAGCTGGTACCGCCGAAACACTTTCCGCGTTCCACTCTCAGTAGCATCCGATCTTCTCAGCAGGAAATTCAATACAAAAGAAAAAGGTACAACACAGTGGAACAAGGAACAGTGAAGTGGTTTAACGACGCAAAAGGATTTGGCTTTATCAGCCGCCAGAACGGCGAGGATGTCTTCGTGCACTTTTCGGCGATTCAGTCGAACGGTTTCCGGAGCCTTCAAGAAGGCCAGGCAGTCCAGTTCAACGTCGTGAAGGGGCCGAAAGGCTTCCAGGCAGAGAACGTTCAGCCTCTGTAACCAGATCGATTGACCGGAAGAGCCTGGAACGAACCGTTCCAGGCTCTTTTGTTTTAGCCTTCCGTCGCGAAGATTGCTCCCCAAAAGCTTCTTGCCGCGCCTTGGATTTGCTACCCTAGACTATGGCGTTCAACCCTGTCAGTCCAATCGAAGCGGCGGTCCCTGCCGTCCGCGAGATTCCATTCAATTACACTTCGGCCGGAGACCGCCAGGCGGTTTCGTTTCTGCTCGGCCCCGAGGCCGTCCGCACCCTCGACGAGTTACGCAGCGCACGTGTAACCGGCCGCTCGGCGCGCATCCTCATGCGCCTGTTCGGCGAGGTGCTGATTCATCGCCGCAATCCTTACCTCTATCAGGAACTGGTGGCCTCGGCTCCGCGCCGCAAGCGCTTCTTCGGAAACGCCTCCAAGGATCTCGAAACGATTGCCGCCAAGGCGGAGGGCGATCCGCGCGTACTGGACATTCTGGAACGATGCCGCACGCTGCTTGCCTCCTTCCGCACCGAGGTCGAAGAGACGCCCGAGCTGCGCAATCGGGTCAAGCGCGAACTGGCCGGCGTCGTCGGCGCACACAACGTGCTCTTCGATCCCTTCACGCTGGTCTCTCACGCTACCGATGCCACGGACTGGCGCCTGCATCTGCCGCTGGCCGTGGTTACGCCCGACGATGAAAAACAGGTGGCGCCGCTGCTGCTGGCGATTGCGCGCCTCGGACTCAAAGTAGTTCCGCGCGGAGCCGGCACCGGGCTCACCGGCGGCGCGGTGCCGCTGCGCTCCGGCTGCATCGTGGTCAACACCGAGAAGCTAAATCACATTCGCGCCATCACGCAACGCGAGTTTCAACTCGATGACGGCCGCACCGCGACCGCTCATGTGATGGAAGCCGAGGCCGGGGTCATCACCGAAAAGGCGATGGAGCGCGCCGCGGAAGACGGCCTGGTCTTTGCCACCGATCCCACCAGCGCCTGGGCCTGCACCCTCGGCGGCAACATTGCCGAAAACGCGGGCGGCAAACTCGCCGTGCGCTGGGGCACCTGCATCGACAACCTGCTGGAGTGGCGCATGGCCATGCCCAGCGGCAAGCGCTGGACGGTGCGCCGCACCAATCACCAGCTGCGCAAGATTCTGCCGCACGACACGGTGACCTTCGACGTGCTGGACGAGCAGGGCAACCAGGTTAAGAATATTTCGCTGCGCGGCACCGAGATCCGCAAGAACGGACTCTGGAAGGACATCACCAACAAGGCGCTGGGCGGTGTGCCCGGACTGCAGAAGGAAGGCACCGACGGCATCATCACCTCGGCGGTCTTCGTTCTCTATCCCGAATACGCGGCCACCAAAACCATGTGCCTGGAGTTCTTCGGGCCGGACTTCGACGAGGCCAGCCGCGTCATTCTTGAACTCTCGCGCATCTTTCCCTTCCCTGCCGACGGCGAGGAAGCGCTGCTGGCGCTGGAGCACTTTGACGACGAGTACATTCGCGCCATCGACTACAAGGTGAAAGCTGCGCGTGCGGACACGCCCAAGGCCGCGCTGCTGATCGACGTCGCCGGCGACACCGCCGAGCAGGCCATGCGTGGCGTGGAGCGCGTGCGGCGCCTGCTCGAACGCCATCCCAATACGCTGATGTTCGTTGCGCAGGACGCTGCCGAAGCTAAGTCGCTTCTGGGCGGACCGCAAAAAGCTCGGCGCCATTGCCCGCCGCACCAACGCCTTCAAGATGAACGAGGACATCGTCATCCCGCTGGACACGCTCGCCGAGTTCGCGCGCTTTATCGATGCCATCAACATTGAAGAGGAGCGCTACGCGCAGCTTCGCTTTGCGCAGCGCGCCGAAGAGGTCTTCACCGGAGCGCAGTCCAAGGACGACCGCGAGCAGATCGCCGCCAAGACTCCCGCCGCACTGGAGCTCTGCACGCGCTTCCGCGAAGAATTGCAGGCGCTCGAAGCGAAGGCTCTGCGTGGACTCACGCATCTGCAGGAGTTTCGTGAAGGACTGGCCAAGCTGGTTCGTGGATATCCGGCGGTGCTCGCCGCGCTCGACCGCGCCTATCAGGAAGTGCGCGACCGCCGCATCGTGCTCGCCACCCACATGCACGCCGGCGACGGCAACGTGCACGTCAACGTCCCCGTTCTCTCCAACGACCGGCCCATGCTGGAGCGCACCGACCATGTCATCGACCGCGTGATGGACAAGGTCATCGCGCTGGGCGGGGTGGTTTCCGGCGAGCACGGCATCGGCCTCACCAAGCTCAAGTACCTGGAGCCGGAGCGCATCGCCGAACTCGCGGCCTATCGCCGCGAGGTGGACCCGGACGGGATGATGAATCCCGGCAAGCTGGAAGATCTCCAGGCGCTGCAGCACATCTTCACGCCATCGTTCAATTTGCTCGAACTGGAAGCGCGCATTCTGCAGCACGGCCAGTTGGAAGAACTCTCGCGCAAGATCAGCGCATTGCGTGCGCTGCGGAAAGTGCAAGCCCGACTGCTGCGTCTATCATCCGGCGCAGGGCATGTTCTACCACCCGCGCAATAAGAACCTGGCCATCGGATCGCTCATCGAGGCGCTGCTCTACGACGCGCAGCGCGAGCGCTCGACGCACTTCGAATTGCTGCAATGGCTGGAGGAGGTTGCCGACCACTGCACCATCTGCCACAAGTGCCTCAAGCCCTGCCCGGTGGATATCGACACCGGCGAGGTGACGGTGCTGGAGCGCGAGATACTCAACAGCTGGGGCTACAAAACCAAGCCGCTGGCGACACAGCTCACGCTCAAGTACCTGGATAGCAGCTCGCCAACATTCAATAAGCTTTTCCGTACCTCCGTGGTTCAGATCGGCGGCGCGGCGCAGCGCGTGATGAGCAAACTGGCGGCGCCGCTGCAACCCTCGGAAGGTTCCAGCGCGTTCTATCCGCTGCGCCTGCTGGCCTCCTCGGTCGCTCCGGTGCCCAGCCAGACGCTGCGCGATGTTTTGCCCGAGTGCGCCCCCGGCGAGGCGCTGGTGTTTGAGCCCGAGAAAAACGGTAACGGAGACGATCGCAAGACGGTCTTCTACTTCCCCGGCTGCGGCTCCGAGCGGCTTTATTCCGACATCTCGATGGCGGCGATCCACCTCCTGGTCAAGCTCGGTACGCGGGTGATCCTGCCGCCTCCGTTCCTGTGCTGCGGCTTCCCTATGCACGTCAACGCGGAGACCAGCCTGCACTCGCGCACCGTGCTGCGCGACACGATTGTGTTCAGCCAGATCCGCGCCATGTTCGCCTATCTTGACTTCGACGCCTGCATCGTCACCTGCGGAACCTGCCGCGAGGGACTGACGCATATGGATACAACCGAACTGTTTGGCCGCGTGGTGGACATCGCTGGCTATCTGCTGGAGCGCGGACTGCGTTTGGAAGGCGACGGCCAGTTCCTCTACCACGCGCCGTGCCACGATTCGCTCGACGGCAAGGCATCCAAGGTGCTGAACGAGCTCGGCGGCTTCGGCGCAGTGAAGGCCGTGCCGCACTGCTGTTCGGAGGCTGGAACGCTCGCGCTCTCGCGTCCGGACATCACCGGCGCGATGCTGCATCGCAAGCGCGACGCCTTTGTCGAAGCCATCGGCACGGGACAAAAGGCAACCGTGCTCACCAACTGTCCGGCGTGCGTGCAGGGCCTGGGACGTAGCCGCGACGTGGGAGTAGAGCCGCTGCACATTGCCGTCGCGCTGGCCGAAAAACTCTCCGGCGCGGATTGGAAGAAGGAGTTCGCGGCGCAGGCTGCGCGCGCGACCGCGGTCGCATTTTAGGCACGTACCTCTCCCGAAGGTTCAATTCGGAACGGGGACGCGCCTAACGCTCCACGTTATTCCACAATCGGTCACGCATCCGCCGCACGGATGCGTGGCCGGTCAAAAACCAACCGGTACAGGGCCGAACGGCCTTTCCACTCACAACCTTTCGAGACTCTCCTGGCAAGTTAAGCCCTCACACTCCAATACAAAGGAATGCTAATCTCGCTGCCAGTGACTGAAGCTCCGCCGCTTCCGTGGTCTCGTTTCGAGCGGCGCATGTCGGTGCGCTGGGGATGGTTGAGGCGCATCGCAGTTGCAACAAGTTTAGACGGAGTTGCCGGAGACAATCGAATGCGCAAACAAAAGGGCTTTTCGCTGGTAGAGCTTCTGCTCGTGGTAGCCGTGATCCTGATCCTCTCCGCGATTGCTGTACCGAACATTATGCGCGCCCGTATTGCCGCCAATGAATCGTCGGCCATCGCGTCGCTGCGCAACATCGCCACCGCACAGGCGGCCTATGCCGAGACTTACCCGGAGTTGGGCTTTGCCCCCGACCTGAATACGCTTGGCCCGGGCCCGACGGCGGGCAATACGACCTCGAACTCGACGAATGCATTGCTGCTGGACAATGTGCTGGGCTGCCCCACCGGCGTGGGTACGGCGTACTGCGAGAAGAGCGGATACGATTTCAATATCACGGCGGCCACGGGAACGCCGCTCAACGTTTACTCCGCCAATGGCAATCCCGCAGCTCCTGGACAGAGCGGTACTCGTTATTTCTACACCGACAATTCTTCGGTAATCCGTTTCAACGCTACGGCCATTGCGAGTGGAACCGATCAGGCGATTCAGTAGGACAGCTTCGGGACGCTCTCCGCAAGCCTTTAAGCGGCACTGGCCGCGGCCTTTGAACCCGGCTCCATGGCCACGATCACTTGGCGCTGGATTTTCGTCTTTCTTGGAGCCTGGCGGCGGCCGTTTTCAGCTCGCGTGACGTTCAGCAGACTACGCAATCTCATGCGTGCCTTGTGAAGCTGCGATTTGCTGTTTCCCATGGAGCAGCCGAGCATTTCTGCAATTTCGTTGTGCTCGTAGCCTTCGATGTCGTACAGCACGAAGATGCTGCGATAGCCGGCGGGGAGGCTGTCAATGGCGCGTTCCAGAACTGCCCGGTCGATGTAGCCGGCAAGATGCTGGTCTTCGGCACCGAAGTCCTTCTTCGTGCTCTCCTCATCGGCCGGTTCCAGAGCCTCTTCAAGGGAGACCTCGATGAGACCATTCTTGCGCAGATGCATGAGAATCACATTGACCGCAAGACGATGCAACCAGGTAGAGAACGCCGAATCGCCGCGAAAGGTCACGATCCTGCGGTATAGCTGGAGAAAGGCTTCCTGCGTCAGGTCTTCGGCCTCCTCATAGTTTCCAACCATCCGCAGACAGAGCGAAAAAACGCGCTTTTTGTGAATCGCATAAAGAACTTCAAAGCACCGGCCGTCGCCCTGCTTGGCGCCGTCGATGGCTTCGGCTTCCGACATTTCCGCCACCAGCGTACCTCTTCGGACCGTCATTGGAATCTCCTCGCAATCCGCTTGGCTTCGATGAAGCTCCGCACTTCGCATTCAGTGCTCTAACGCCGGACTTCAACTTCGTCCGGCATAGCCTTGAGTGGTCAGCGGCAACAACTTTCTGGGGAAGTTGGAAGTAGAATGTAGCGGAATCTGGACATTTTCACAATGTACGAAGGTAACCGCGCAGCCGCACACTGGGAACCACCTGGTAACGCACGGCTTAGACACGCGCATCAAAAAGCATGAAGAAGGCAAAGAAGCGGCGCTGCTGCCATCCTTTCCGGGCAGAAATCGTCCGTAACGGATTACGCGCCATCCGCAATCCAGTGATGATGGCGGTTGCGGGCACGAGAATCTACCGTTCTTGTGGGTGCTCCCAGTAGCGGACGAACAACTGGCGACTAAGCGATGAGAAAACCAGGGCTGAGTTCAGTTCCTCACCGGACGCTGGAAGCCCTGTAGCGGATTTGCGAATCTCACTAGAGTGCAATTCCGAGGTGATGCAGGAGATGTATATGTTACGCATGCTTTTAAGAACGAGGTACGATCTAACCCGGACCGTGGTTCGCCTGATTCTGGGAGCCGTGTTTTTTGCCCATGGCGCACAGAAGATGCTCGGCTGGTTCGGCGGTCACGGGTTCAGCGCCACCATGACATTTTTCACTCACAACATGGGAATCCCGGCGTTCTTTGCGTTCCTGGCAATCGCAGCCGAGTTCTTCGGTGGCTTGGGCCTGCTGGTCGGATTGCTTGGCCGAGTTGCTGCCTTTGGAATCCTGTGCAACATGATCGTGGCCATCGTCATGGTCAGCGGCCGCAATGGGTTCTTCATGAACTGGTTCGGAACCCAGAAAGGTGAGGGATACGAATACCACCTGCTTGCCATCGCGTTATGCGTGACCATCATAGTGAAGGGATCGGGCGCGTTTTCCATCGACCGGGCTCTCACCAACTTGCTTCCGGCCAGGCGTCCGGCCCAGGTGTTTGAAGTCGGCACCGGCAAAGGGCCCACCGCCAAGTCGGCCTGATGCAGTAACGCGCATCCCACTCCAGCCACTCGGCGCCGCTGCGGAGAGTTCGATCCCGCGTGCAGTGAGCTTCTCGGGTTCCGGAGTCACCGCTGGCTGGTTTCGCCCGCCTTCACCTGCTGATTGAAGTGGGCGGACTGACCACGAGGTATGGTCGGGGACTTCCAGTGGGAGTACTGGAAATGCTTCGCCAAAAACACGATCTGCCCACAGTGGTAGGCGTAGTGAGCAATCTGCCGGCTGACCGCTTGCATCACCGAGTGTTCCTCGCCCCGGATCAATACCGTGCGCGTCATGTCCTCCGAAGATAGAGGCTCCAGCGCGGAGAACACGCAGGTCCAGCCGGACTCCCACATGCCCATCATTTCTTCCCGGCCCGAAGGCGGCTCTACAAACTCGGCATCGCGGTCGCGAGAAGGCTTCTCCCCGTCGCCTGTGAGAAAGTCCGTCCAGCGAGATCGCATGTTCCCCGACAGATGCTTGACGATCACGGCGATGGAGTTCATCTCCGGGTCGAGGACGGCGAAGAGTTGCTCGTCCGTGACCTGTGCCATCGCGGCTTCCGCCAGCTTTTTGTAGTAGCAGAACAGGGACAAGGAGTCTTCCAGATAGGAGGTCGTGAATTTCAAGGCCATACCGGAGTGGTATGCAGGATGCTCTGCCTGGGTTGTACGCATGGCCGGCATCCCAAGAATGAGAATCCCGGCGGATACACCAGTTCCGCCGGGATGATTTTCGCTACCGGACTGCCGCCACCTTTGACGGCTTCACCACTAAGGCACCGCTCGCATTGTAGGTCACTGCAGCGGTCTGCGTGATGGTGACATTGTCGGTCGTGTCTTTCGCCGTGTAGGTGACCGTCTCGGTATGCGTGTCTTCTCCTACCGTGAACGTCACCACGCCGTTGGTAGTTGATCCGCTGGCGGGGGTGATCGTCGAGTGGGTGCCGCCGCTTGCCGTGAGGGTTACCGTCTTGCTGGTGCTCACTGGGTTGCCGTACGCATCCAGCAGGGTAACCGTGATCGTCGAGATTGACGTGCCATTGTTCCGAACGTTCGTCGGATTGGCGACCACGGTGGAGATGGTCTTGCTTACCGCGCCCGCGGTGATGCTGAAACTACCGCTGGTGACGGTGGTGAACCCGCTGCTGGCTGCAGTCAGGGTATAGCCGGTGCCGGCTTGGTCGATGACGCAGCCTGCAAACGTGGCTACGCCGGCGGCTGCAGACCGGGGATTGGTCGTGCAGGTCAGGGTGCCGCTGCCGGTTCCGATGGCCAGCGTGATGGAGGCTGTGCTGCCTGTCACCGTGTTGCCGCCAGCATCTTCTACCGTCACTACCGGCTGCGTCGTCCAAGCCGTTCCAGCGGTTCCGCCTCCGGGTTGCGTGGTGAAGGCTAACTGGGACGCTGCGCCCACCGTGATGTTGAAGGCGCTGCTGGTGGCCGTGGTGAGCCCGCTGCTGGTTGCAGTCAGGGTGTCACCGTTGCCCGACTTGTTAATCTCACAGCCCGCAAAGGTGGCTACTCCGGAGGTTGCAGACAAGGGATTGCTGGTGCAGGTCAGCGTGCCGCTGCCGGTTCCGATGGCCAGGGTGATGGATGCCGTGCTGCCCGTCACCGTGTTGCCGCCAGCATCTTCTACCGTCACCACCGGCTGCGCCGTCCAGGCCGTTCCGCCGGTGCCGCCTCCCGGCTGCGTGGTGAAGACCAACTGCGATGCTGCGCCCACCGTGATGTTGAAGGTGTTGCTGGTGGCCGTGGTGAGCCCGCTGCTGGTTGCAGTAAGGGTGTCACCGTTGCCGGACTTGTTAATCTTGCAACCTGCAAACGTGGCTACGCCGGAGGTCGCAGACAGTGGATTGCTGGTGCAGGTCAGCGTGCCGCTGCCGGTGCCAATGGCCAGCGTGATGGAGGCCGTGCTGCCCGTCACCGTGTTGCCGCCAGCGTCTTCTACCGTCACCACCGGCTGCGCCGTCCAGGCCGTTCCGCCAGTGCCGCCTCCTGGCTGCGTGGTGAAGGCCAACTGCGACGCCGCGCCCACCGTGATGTTGAAGGCGTTGCTGGTGGCGGTGGTGAGCCCGCTGCCGGTTGCAGTCAGGGTGTCACCGTTGCCCGACGTGTTGATCTTGCAACCTGCAAACGTGGCTACGCCGAAGGTTGCAGACATGGGATTACTGGTGCAGGTCAGCGTGCCGCTGCCGGTTCCGATGGCCAGCGTGATGGAGGCCGTGCTGCCCGTCACCGTGTTGCCGCCGGCATCTTCTACTGTTACCGCCGGCTGCGTGGTCCAGGCCGTTGCTGCGGTGCCGCCTCCTGGCTGCGTGGTGAAGGCCAACTGCGACGCTGCGCCCACCGTGATGTTGAAGGCGCTGCTGGTGGCCGTGGTGAGCCCGGTGCTGGTGGCAGTCAGGGTGTCACCGTTGCCCGACTTGTTAATCTTGCAACCTGCAAACGTGGCTACGCCGGAGGTTGCAGACAAGGGATTGCTGGTGCAGATCAGCGTGCCGCTGCCGGTTCCGATGGCCAGCGTGATGGAGGCCGTGCTGCCTGTAACCGTGTCACCGATTGCGTCTTCTACCGTGACCACCGGCTGCGTGGTCCAGGCCGTTCCGCCGGTGCCGCCTCCCGGCTGCGTGGTGAAGACCAACTTGGTTGCCGGGCCAGGCGTGGCCGTGACGGTTTCGGACACTTGCGTCGCTGCGGCGTAGTCGGCGTTGCCAGCTTGGTTGAAGTTGACGGTGCAGGTTCCGGACCCGCTTGTCATGGTGACGGTTCCGGCACTGATCGTGCATCCACCCGAGACCGTGATGGCCACCGTCAGTCCAGAGTTGGCAGTGGCGGCCACCGGGAAGGTGCTGTTGTAGGCGGCGCTGGCGGGAGCCGCGGCGGTCACCGTGATCGTCTGGCTGGCCGTCGTCGCGGTGACCGACTCCGTCACCTGGGTCGCTGCGGCGTAGTCGGTGTTGCCGGATTGGTTGAATAAGACAGAGCAAGCCGTGGTCGGACTCGTCATCGTGACGGTTCCGGCGCTGATCGTGCATCCACCCGAGACCGTGATTGCAACCGTCAGCCCGGAGTTGGCAGTGGCGGCCACCGGGAAGGTGCTGTTGTAGGCGGCGCTTGCCGGAGCCGCGGTGGTCACCGTGATGGTCTGGATAGCCGTTGTTGCGGCCACCGTTGCCGCCGCTGAGGTCGTGCTGTTGTAGTTGGCGTCGCCTGCCTGCGTGGCAGTCACCGAGCAGGTACCGGTGCTGCTGGTCATCGTCACCAGACCGCTGCTGACACCTACTGAGCAGGCACCCATGGCCGCATACGTCACCGCTCCCGTACCGGAGCCGCCCGAGGTGCCAACCGTGAACGTCGCCCCGTAGGCCTGCGCCGTGGTCGGCATGCCTGTGACCGTCAGCGTAGCCTGGTTGGCCTTGGTTGGACCAAGAAGCGCTGCGACGATGGCCCACGGTGATTCATTCGGCATGGTCCAAGTCATGGTGGGGTTCACGGTCGTGTCCTCACTGGTGCCGGACTCGACGTGGAAGGCGCCACTGGCCGTGTCCACCACGTCGGTGAGCAGCGTGTTCCCCGACGTGATCAGGTATCCGGGTGAGTTGCCCGCAGCTCTGGCAGTCGCCACGTTGTCAAATACGAGGTCTCCCGCCGGACTGGCAACCGCCAACGAAGGATTGGTCGTCGGGAATTGCCCGGCATTGCTGGCGTTGGTGCCAGCCAAAGTAACCGAGTTCACGTCTGAGTACGTGGCTGAACCTCCAGCGATAACCGTGGCGGCGCTGGTGGTGACTGTGATGTTGGCGATAGAAGCGGTGGGATTGAGCAAATACCACACTTCGCTGCGCAGGAAGACCGGAGTGCCCGAGCCGCCTGTGCCGCATGACCCGGTTGCATTATCGTTGATGGCACCGAGGCAGGTGAGGGTCTGTGAGCCGAAGGTTACACCCGTAACGTGTGCGGCGGCCCCGGC
The DNA here is from genome assembly GCA_963732315.1 of uncultured Acidobacteriota bacterium. Classification (GTDB taxonomy): domain Bacteria; phylum Acidobacteriota; class Terriglobia; order Terriglobales; family Acidobacteriaceae; genus TOLSYN. The sequence continues at coordinate 88,639 of CAVSYY010000017.1, read as the reverse complement.
GCCACCGCCCGCGGTATCGGATCTGAGCGATATTCCCACCATCAGAACGAGGTTGGAACCAGAGCCAACGGTTTGTGACCAGACCTCAGAGGTACCCGTCGCCGCACTCGATGCGCCGGATGCAGGGCTGGGGCTGCTTGCCCACTCGGCCACCGTGAGGGTAAAGCTCTGCGTGGCGTTGGGGGAAGTGCCGTTGCTGGCGGTGATGGTAATGGAATAGGAGCCGCTGCTGCCCGCTGCGGGCGTGCCGCTCAGAACGCCGGTTGAACCCAGGGTCACACCACTGGGTAGCGTGCCTACGGTGACGCTGAAGGTCGGCGCAGGGTAGCCCGTCGCGGTGGCTGTGAACGACCCCGCGGAGCCCACCGTGAAGCTTGTGTTGTTGGCGCTGGTGATGGCGGGCGCCTGGGCCACCGTCAAAGTGAACGACTGCGTGCCGGAGCCGGCGGCGTTGGTCGCGGTGAGAGTGATGGGGTAACTGCCGCCGGTGCCCGCTGCGGGCGTGCCGCTCAGAACTCCCGCTGAACTCAAGCTCACGCCGCTGGGAAGCGCGCCGCTTTCGGTAAACGTCGTCGCGGCTGGATACCCGCTGGCCGTCGCCGTAAAGCTGCCCGCAGTTCCCGCCGTGAAGGTTGTGTTATTGGCGCTGGTGATGGCCGGAGCCTGGTTCACCGTCAAAGTGAAGCTCTGCGTGCCGTTGGGCGAAGTACCGTTCGTCGCGGTGATGGTAATGGCATAAGAGCCGCCGGTGCCCGCCGCGGGCGTACCGCTCAGAACTCCCGCTGAACTCAAGCTCACGCCGCTGGGCAGCGCGCCGGTTTCGGTGAAGGTCGGCGCCGGATAGCCGCTGGCCGTCACCGTAAAGCTGCCCGCGGTTACCGCCGTGAAGCTAGTGTTATTGGCGCTGGTGAAGGCCGGAGCCTGGTCCACCGTCAAAGTAAAGCTCTGCGTTCCGTTGGGCGAAGTGCCGTTCGTCGCGGTGATGGTAATGGCATAAGAGCCGCCGGTGCCCGCCGCGGGCGTACCGCTCAGAACTCCCGCAGAACTCAAGCTCACGCCGCTGGGCAGCGCGCCGGTTTGGGTGAAAGTCGGCGCCGGGTAGCCGCTGGCCGTCACCGTGAAGTTGCCCGCGGTTCCCACCGTGAAAGTTGTGCTATTGGCGCTGGTGACCGACGGCGCCTGGACCACTGTCTGTGCCAGGAGTCCGCCGCTGCTGTTGTAATTGGTGTCGCCGGAGTAGCAGGCCAGGATCGTGTCCGCCCCTGCCGCCAAAGTGGTGCTGGTAACCGAAGCGGAGCCACCGCTCAACGTCTGCGTGCTCCCGATCTGAGTGCTGGCGCCCAAGGACGAACAACTGGCTCCGCTAGCCTGGTTGTAGAAACTCACGCTGCCGGTCGCTCCCGTGCCCGTCACCGCCGCCTTAAAGGTAAGCGACGCGCCGGACGTGGACGGGTTCGTGCCAGCCGTTAGCGTTACAGCCGTCGTGGAGTTGACCTTCGTGGCCGAGACCGTGCTCGCCGACGAGGTCGTGCTGCTGTAGTTCGTGTCCGCAGCCTTGGTGGCGGTCACCGAGCAGATGCCCGTGCCGCTGGTCATCGTTACCGTGGTGCCCGAAACCGAGCAGGCGCCCGTCGCCGAGAACGTCAGCGCGCCCGTGCCTGTGCCGCCCGTTGAGCCAACCACGAACGTCGCCCCGTAGGCCTGCGCCGTCGTCGGCATGCCCGTCACCGTCAACGCCGCCTGGGTCGCCAGCGTGGCCGAGACCGTGCTCGCCGCCGAGGTCGTGCTGCTGTAGTTCGTGTCCGCAGCCTTGGTGGCCGTCACCGAGCAGATGCCCGTGCCGCTGGTCATCGTGACCGTGCTGCCCGAGACCGAGCAAGCGCCCGTCGCCGAGAACGTCAGCGCGCCCGTGCCTGTGCCGCCCGTTGAGCCAACCACGAACGTCGCCCCGTAGGCCTGCGCCGTCGTCGGCATGCCCGTCACCGTCAACGCCGCCTGGGTCGCCAGCGTGGCCGAGACCGTGCTCGCCGCCGAGGTCGTGCTGCTGTAGTTCGTGTCCGCAGCCTTGGTGGCCGTCACCGAGCAGGTGCCCGTGCCGCTGGTCATCGTCACCGTGGTGCCCGAGACCGAGCAGGCGCCCGTCGCCGAGAACGTCAGCGCGCCCGTGCCTGTGCCGCCCGTTGAGCCAACCACGAACGTCGCCCCGTAGGCCTGCGCCGTCGTCGGCATGCCCGTCACCGTCAACGCCGCCTGGGTCGCCAGCGTGGCCGAGACCGTGCTCGCCGCCGAGGTCGTGCTGCTGTAGTTCGTGTCCGCAGCCTTGGTGGCCGTCACCGAGCAGATGCCCGTGCCGCTGGTCATCGTCACCGTGGTGCCCGAGACCGAGCAAGCGCCCGTCGCCGAGAACGTCACCAATCCCGTGCCCGTGCCGCCCGTTGAGCCAACCGTGAAGTTGGCTCCGTAGGCCTGCGCCGTCGTCGGCATGCCCGTCACCGTCAACGCCGCCTGGGTCGCCAGCGTGGCCGAGACCGTGCTCGCCGACGAGGTCGTGCTGCTGTAGTTCGTGTCCGCAGCCTTGGTGGCTGTCACTGAGCAGGTGCCCGTGCCGCTGGTCATCGTCACCGTGGTGCCCGAGACCGAGCAAGCGCCCGTCGCCGAGAACGTCAGCGCGCCCGTGCCTGTGCCGCCCGAAGCGCCAACCGTGAAGTTGGCTCCGTAGGCCTGCGCCGTCGTCGGCATGCCCGTCACCGTCAAGGCCGCCTGGGTCGCCAGCGTGGCCGAGACCGTGCTCGCCGCCGAGGTCGTGCTGCTGTAGTTCGTGTCCGCAGCCTTGGTGGCCGTCACCGAGCAGGTGCCCGTGCCGCTGGTCATCGTCACCGTGCTGCCCGAGACCGAGCAGGCGCCCGTCGCCGAGAACGTCACCAATCCCGTGCCCGTGCCGCCCGTCGAACCAACCACGAAGTTGGCTCCGTAGGCCTGTGCCGTCGTCGGCATGCCCGTCACCGTCAAGGCCGCCTGGGTCGCCAGCGTGGCCGAGACCGTGCTCGCCGCCGAGGTCGTGCTGCTGTAGTTCGTGTCCGCAGCCTTGGTGGCCGTCACCGAGCAGATGCCCGTGCCGCTGGTCATCGTGACCGTGCTGCCCGAGACCGAGCAAGCGCCCGTCGCCGAGAACGTCAGCGCGCCCGTGCCTGTGCCGCCCGTTGAGCCAACCACGAAGTTGGCTCCGTAGGCCTGCGCCGTCGTCGGCATGCCCGTCACCGTCAACGCCGCCTGGGTTGCCAGCGTGGCCGAGACCGTGCTCGCCGACGAGGTTGTGCTGCTGAAGTTCGTGTCCGCAGCCTTGGTGGCCGTCACTGAGCAGGTGCCCGTGCCGCTGGTCATCGTCACCGTGGTGCCCGAGACCGAGCAAGCGCCCGTCGCCGAGAACGTCAGCGCGCCCGTGCCTGTGCCGCCCGTTGAGCCAACCATGAAGTTGGCTCCGTAGGCCTGCGCCGTCGTCGGCATGCCCGTCACCGTCAAGCCGCCTGGGTCGCCAGCGTGGCCGAGACCGTGCTCGCCGCCGAGGTCGTGCTGCTGTAGTTCGTGTCCGCAGCCTTGGTGGCCGTCACCGAGCAGGTGCCCGTGCCGCTGGTCATCGTCACCGTGGTGCCCGAGACCGAGCAAGCGCCCGTCGCCGAGAACGTCAGCGCGCCCGTGCCTGTGCCGCCCGTTGAGCCAACCACGAACGTTGCCTCGTAGGCCTGCGCCGTCGTCGGCATGCCCGTCACCGTCAAGGCCGCCTGGGTCGCCAGCGTGGCCGAGACCGTGCTCGCCGCCGAGGTCGTGCTGCTGTAGTTCGTGTCCGCAGCCTTGGTGGCCGTCACCGAGCAGGTGCCCGTGCCGCTGGTCATCGTCACCGTGGTGCCCGAGACCGAGCAGGCGCCCGTCGCCGCAGAACGTCAGCGCGCCCGTGCCTGTGCCGCCCGTTGAGCCAACCACGAAGTTGGCTCCGTAGGCCTGCGCCGTCGTCGGCATGCCCGTCACCGTCAAGGCCGCCTGGGTCGCCAGCGTGGCCGAGACCGTGCTCGCCGCCGAGGTCGTGCTGCTGTAGTTCGTGTCCGCAGCCTTGGTGGCCGTCACTGAGCAGGTGCCCGTGCCGCTGGTCATCGTCACCGTGCTGCCCGAGACCGAGCAAGCGCCCGTCGCCGAGAACGTCAGCGCGCCCGTGCCTGTGCCGCCCGTTGAGCCAACCGTGAAGTTGGCTCCGTAGGCCTGCGCCGTCGTCGGCATGCCCGTCACCGTCAAGGCCGCCTGGGTCGCCAGTGTGGCCGAGACCGTCTCGGTTACTTGCGGCGCCGCGGTGTAATTGGCGTTTCCTGCTTGGTTGAACATGACGGAGCAGGCCGTGCTCGCGCTCGTCATCGTGTAGGTGGCGCCGCTATTGGTGCAGCCACCGGCGGAAGTATAGGCAACCGTCAGTCCCGAACTGGCCGTCGCGGCCACCGTGAACTGGCTGTTATAGGCGGCGCTCGCCGGAGCCGCGCTCGTCACCGTGATCGTCTGCGCCGCCGGGTTGACGGTCAGCGGGACGGTTGCGGTCGCCGTGGTGTAGTCCGTGGTGTCGCTGGGCGTGAAGGTAACGGAGAGCGTCTGTGGGCCAGCCGCGAGCACTGCGCCCGCCGCCGGGCTATAGACCAACGTTCCCGCTACGCTGCCGCTGCTGGCGTCCAACTGCGTGCCGCTCAGAGCCGTGCCGTAGCTGATCGCCGCCGGCGCCGTCCAACTCAGTGCCGACGTCGCCTGGGTCACCGTCAGCACGCCGCTAACGAACTGGAAGGTGTAATTGGTTGCAGCCAGCGTACCCTGGCTGCAGTTGATGGGATAACCCGCCACGGGACTCGTGACCGTCGCCGTCGTCGAGCACACGGCCGCACCGCCGACTACCGAAGATGGGTCGCCGTTTACGAATCCGGCGATCTGGTAGGTCAGGGTGGGGTTATCGGATCCGTAGCTGCGCGACAGGCTATCGGCGGTTACCGTCAGGGGCGCAGGATCCACGTTGATGGTGGCCGACGCCGAATTGCTCGCATAGGTATTCGTGTCGTCCGGAGTGAAGGTCACGGTCAGGTTCATGGGGCCAACCGGAAGGATGGCACCCGTCACCGGAGAGTAAACGAAGGTTCCGGCGACCGGATTGCCATTGCCGTCGCTGGCCGTGGCATTCAGCTGCGGGTTTCCAAGTGCAGTGCCGTAGACGATGTCGGCTGGATTCGGCCAGCTGATCACCGGCACAATCAGGTTCACCGTCTCCTGCACCGCAACCGTCGAACTGCTGCCGACGTAATCGCCATCGCTATCCGCGAAGGTGGCCGAGAGGCTGTGCGGGCCGGCGGCCAGCGCCGAGGTGGTGTAGGAAGCCGTAAAGGGCGCGGTGGCCGACAACGTGCCGACGCCGATCTGGACTCCTCCGTCAAAGAACTCGACGTTGCCGACCGGGGGCTGCGTGCCGGAAGCCGGCGGCGCCGGAGTGACCGTCGCCGTGAAGGTGACCGGCTGGCCAACGTTCACGCTCATGCCCGAGGTCGCCAGCGTCACTGAGGTGCCGTCCGCTGTAACCGTCTGGGACACCGGTGCGGAAGTGCCGCCGAGATAATAGGTATCACCGCTGTAGACCGCATACACGCTATGCGGGCCTGGGGTGAGAGTCGCAGTCTGAAACTGGACCGGCGATGTGCAGGAGGTACCGCTGAGCACCACCGGAGAACCGGAGACTCCACCGTCCACGTAGAACTGTACCTGGCCGGTGGGACACGGAGAGGTCGCCATGGACAGTTCGAAATACACCGTGTAGCCATAGGTTGACGGCTGGGGCATTCCGGTCAGCAGCGCCAGGCTTAGCGCCGGGCTCAACTGGCTGATGGTCAGAGTTTCGGTGTCTCCACCGCTGTAGTTGGGACTCACGACCGTTGCCACCACTTGATAGCTGCCTGGATTGGTCGGCGCTGTCGTAGTCGGTCCGTAGCTCGTTCCGTTGATTCCGGTATAGCTGAAGGTTAGAACTAGACCCGTCGGCGTGGTCGAGACGGTAACCGGCTCTGGAGAGCCGCCGTAGGTTTGCGTCAGAGAGCCCAATGCAACCAGCGCCGCTGCCGGCGTCGCGTTTACGGTGGCCGCTACCGAGGTCGTGCTGGCGTAGTTGGTGTCCGCCGTCTTGCTAGCCGTCACCGAGCAAGTGCCTGTGCCGCTGATCATGGTTACCGTGGCGCCCGATATCGAACAGGCGCCCGTCGCGGCAAACGTCAACGATCCCGTACCCGAGCCGCCCGTCGAGCCAACCGTGAAGTTCGTCCCGTAGGGTTGCGCCGTCGTCGGCATGCCGGTCACTGCAAGCGCCGCCTGGCTGGCCAGCGTGGCACTTGTGGTGCTGGTGAGGTTTGAAGCTGCGGCGTAGGTGCTGTTGCCAGCCTGCGAGTAGGTAACGATGCAGGCCGCACTGCCGCTGGTCATGGTGAAGGTGGCGCCGCTATTGGTGCAGCCCCCCGAGGAGCCGTAGCTCACTGCCAGGCCCGAACTCGCCGTCGCCGCAACCGTGAACTGACTGTTGTAGGCGGCACTCGCCGGAGCTGCTGCCGTCACCGTGATGGTCTGCGCGGTCTTGGTAGCGGCAGTGACCGTGAGCGTAAACGAACTCGAATTCGACGCCAGGAAGTTTGTGTCGCCGCCGTAAGAAGCGCTGATGGTGTGCGACCCGACACTCAAGGTACTGCTGCTGAAAACAGCCTCGGCGGAGCCAACGGTTCCGGTTCCGATGACGGTGGATCCATCCTTGAATGTGATCGTTCCAGAAGGTGCGTAACTCCCGACCGTACTGGGTGAAATCTTAGCCGTAACCTGAACGGTGGTTCCAGACTTTATCGAGGTCCCAGGAGAGACGCCGAGCGAAAGCTTCGTTGTAATCTGCGCTCCGGTTAGAACGACTGGACTCGACTCGCTGGCCGCGTTGACGCCGCTCCCTTTGTAATTGGCAACCACACTGTGAGAGCCAGGTCCCTGAACCGTCACGGCGTCTGTCAGTACCGTCGAGGAAGATTGCTCCAGCGCAATGTTTACGCCCATTGCAGTGTACGGATAGGACTCCAAAGCAATCGGGGTAATCAAATCAGGCCATCCATCCCCGTTGAAATCTCCAACCGAAATAGGGTTGCCGCTCCCACCCGGATTCACCATCCAAGTGAACGTTCCGGTTCCATTGCCAAGGTAAACACCGCCTCCGAAAAGGAGATCGACGATGCCGTCACCGTTGAAGTCCGCGGTGGCCATCCCGTATCCGGTGGCTCCGCCTGAGACGGTACTTTTGAGGTTGAATGAACCAGTTCCCGTGCCTAATTCAATTAACGCTGCGCTGGGGCCGCCCACGGCAAGGTCAGGGATGCCGTCGCGATTGAAATCGCCCACGACCAATGTGGAGGGAGTAACTGAGAGGCTTGTGGTCGGGCCAGCGGTGAACGTTCCGTTCCCGTTCCCGAGCAGCATGGTCACGGTCTCGGCGGTCCCATTGGCGATCGCCAGATCCATAATCCCGTTCTGGGTGAAGTTAGCCGCCACGATGCTGACTGGCCCATTTCCAGCCGCCACCGGTGGTTGGGCGGTAAAAGTGCCGTCGCCATTGCCGAGCAAAATTGTGACGGTACTGGCCCAGTTATCGGTCACTGCAAGATCCGGGATACCGTCGCCGTTAAAATCCGCAATCGTAAAGTCGTATGCGTAGCTGCTGGCGGCCACCGGAGCGGACTTGAGCGTGAAGGTTCCATCGCCGTTGCCGAGATAAATCGATACCGTATTGTCTGAATTCAGAATCGCCAGATCGAGATTGCCATCGCCATTGAAATCTGCGACGTGCATGCCCATCGAATAGGCGCCCGGTGTAGGCGTGGTCGTTAGCGTGGACGCAAGCGTGAAGGTTCCGTTGCCGTTGCCGAGAAAGATTTGCGCCGCGTTGGTCGTGTTGCTGGCCACGGCAAAATCCAGGTTGCCGTCATTGTTGAAGTCACCCGCCACGGTGTAGTAGGACCCGCTGAGCACCGCTCCGCCTACCGGCGTCATCGTGCTAAACCCGTTCGCCGCCGTGGGGAGCGACGACGTCGTAAGACTGTAGTTATCGTTGCTGGTATCGAGGTACGCCACGGTGCCGGCAATGGCCGTGGTCGGGGAACCAACCACGGTGGTCTGGACCTCATTGAGCCCGCTGTACCCGAGATAATCCGTGTAGGTGATGGAAGTCGTGGTCGGCAGAGTCCCGCTTAGAACTTGAATAGAATTGAGCGATGACGAACTCGTCGCGTAGGAGTTGGTGCCCTGAAACACCGCCTGAATCCTGTGATTGCCGTAGGATAGCGGCTTTGACAATGTGGCGCTGCCGCTCCGGGTCAGCCAAATACTGCCGATCAAGGAACTATCCTCGCAGTATGTGGCCGTCTCCATATCGCAGAACTTCACCAGTCCGGCAGTCAAAGGGGCCCCGTTCGATGTCACGGTAGCCGTAAATGTCAGGACCGTGCCTGTCGCAACCGACGCACCCGGCGAGAGGCTCAAGGTGGTCACCGTGGGACTGGCTGCGGCCCACACGGGAGCGGAGACGACCAGCATCATGGCCAGCACCGTCAACCATTTTGCGGCGGAATGGATCGCGAGAGCCCGGGCTGATCTGCCCCGAAAAGAAACCACCGAACTTACAGTTGACAAGGCAAGATCTCCTCGAATGCGGCCAGAGAAACAGAAATAACCTGAGATACTCGATCCAGAGCAAGGCTGTGCTTCGACGCGGGTGCCGAAACGGCACAAGCCAAATGTTCCATTTCAGTTCTAGATTCTAGAAAGTGTTCCAGATTTTGGACGGTTTCGCTATATCCAAACTGGTACTGGGACCGAAATGGAAGCACTTCAGTAAAGCACTTCGGTAATGTTACGGATTTGAATGGTAATCAAGATTGAGTTCTGGATTTGAGAGCTGTCCGAGCGGTGCGAGACGGCACACGTCTAAGAACATCTTCGCCGAACGGCTCTTACTTGGGTGGATAATTGCTGCATCGCGGTACGTTTCGCAGCACAGAGGAGTACAATGGAAGCAGAGATTGTTCGCGAAATCGTTTCCGGCAGGTTCTTCGTCCGAACCTGAACTGCTGACTCAATCTGGACGCGCCAAGCCAGAAAGGACAGACCGATGGACGACTTTCACTGTCATCTGGGACGTACTTTCACCCTTGAAGAGTTTGAAGATCACGCCGAAGCCTTGCATAAAAGCATGGCTCGTAAGCCGGCCGTCGCGCCGCGGCCCGTATCCGACATCAATCTGAATCCAATATCAGATCCGGTGGAACTGGAGTTTCTGGCTGGGCTTTCACAGTTCCACCGCATTCCCAATAAGGTTCTATTCAAACTTGTTCGAGTTGTGACGGGCATTGAAGTTCGTGACAGGTGGGTTGCCATTCGAACCATCCTGCTTAAGCGCATCCCAATCCCGGTGGCGAAGCCTCTCCCAGAGGTTCGGCACGGCTGAAGCGGAGCGTACCGTCGATCAGCGAACAGGGGCAGAGCCTCGCCCGGTTGGTCTCCAGTCAAATCCCGTCGTCGGGAGTTCGATTCTGACGTAAACTGCTGGCAGGCATAAAATTCCAGCCCACGGAGTCACAAGATGACATTGAGCCGCTTTCTAACTGTCTTTGCAGTGGTGGTAGGAACGGCTGCGATTCTCCAAGCTGAGCAGCCAACCGGCGAACCTACTCGGAACACTCAACCCACATTCAAGGAGCACCGAATCGGAGAATCAGCGCAAGAGTTCTTCTCGATCGCGAAAGTGGCGGAGAAGAGCGGAAGGCTTTCGACCGATTACTGCAATTCCTATTTCAACGATTCGAAAGTGAAGAAGGCCATTGATAAAGCCAGCAGGAAGAGTGCGACTGGGTACGACTCAACTTCATCATCGTTGCTGGCCACGATGACCGCAGAAGGCTGCAATAACATTCGGGCAGCACTCGCGGGACGGGATGTCGAGGTTGATGCGCTGTTTGCTGCAGAATTTGGCAGTGGGAGCGCGCAGTTCGTTGCTGGCCGCTTGGCCTCGGTGAGCTTTGTTGTCAAAGCACCATTCAACGACGTTCTGGAAGACATGAACGCTAAGTTGAATGCCAAACCGCAACTGGATGTACACACCTTTCAAAACTCCGTCGCGGCAATGGTCGAACAACACAGAGCAATGTGGACATCCCCGAACTTCCTCGTAAAAATTTCCGAGTTGCAGTCGTTGGAGGGTGACAGCATCGGTACAGAGGTATTGGTGTCTGACCCTGAAATAATGAAACATCGAACCAATTCTCTGAACTGACGACATGGGTCACGTAGAAAACTGGCTTGAGCTTCGAGCCGGGGTTGATTCCGGGCGCTGACGAGCTGGTCGATACCCTAGACACGAGACCGGGCGCAGTCGATGACCGCGCCCGGGTAAAAATCGGAGGGGCTATCAAGCGCCGTGAGAGGGCACGGCAGCCAGGCTGAATGAAGATGGAATGTCAGAGACTATTGCTACGATACGATACCCTCCTTCACCCGCTTATGGGTTCCTGAAAAAGTCCTCGTGCCCCGACACTGCCCTCAGTCCAAGGCCGGGCGCGAGTAGCGTTCTTGGGCTCATTAAACGCCGTTTGGAAATTGTTGCAAGTAGAAAATCACCTGAGATGAGACCGCGGTATCGAGTCGCTGGACTCCCTCCGGTAAAGAGCCTCTCGCCTCACCCTCGCCTTGTCCTTCTCTTTTCGGGCACCGCTTCTATCTCTATGGACGGACGCAGGAAATGACCCAAAATTTTGGTATAGACAACGATCCTGACTCTCTTGGCATTACCTCGACATTGCCCCCGTTACTGTACAGATTGTCCCGGAATGCGAATGCCTTGTTCGTTCCTAGAATGCGACAGACCGACTTGATAATCATCTGCACCGGCCAAAACACCAACCACCAGGGCACGAATGCTTGACCGTAACAGGCATTGATTTGAAACCGGGTCGACAACAGATCCAGTAGCTCGCGTTCACTGTATTCCCGGAAGTGGTGCACATTCTGGGGGTGACCGAGGAAGCAATACAATACCGATCCTATCCGCCGGTCGGGAGTAGAAACCAGGAACGCACCGCCCGGGCGGAGGATGCGCGCCATCTCATCCAAGTAGGCCTCGACATCGGGCAGATGTTCGATCGTTTCAAATGAAATGACAACGTCAAACTCCCCGTCTGAGATTGCCGTGAGTTTTTGTGCATTTCCGGCTCCGTAGGTCACATTAGGGGCGGCGTTATGCTCCCGGCAAAAAGCCACTGCCTCTTCTGAGAGGTCCATGCCATGGACGCTTCGGGCGCCGGCCGTCGCGAGCATCCGGGTTCCGTAACCGGTTCCGCAGGCAATGTCCGCAACCTGCTTTCCTTCGACTTGTTGGGTCGCAAAACGGTAGCGGGCAATGTGTTCGTTTTCCGTCATGGCCGAAAACTGGCCCAACATAAACCGCTCACAGGTGACATCCATGGTAAAAAGTATATCTCACGTCAGCACCGCTGGGACGAAGCCTTTGGGCTCAGCAAGGGGTCTGAACACCACCTATGACTCCAGGTCAGGGTTTCGCGATGCGGCATCGGCGGATATGCGTGAGGCGCAACGGCAAAATCGTGCAACTGGCTTTGCGAACAACGGAGTAAATGGCAGGTGAACAGCAGGTGGGGACTCGTACACTACTGAAAATATGGCTCCTCAGGTAGGACTCGAACCTACAACCCTTCGGTTAACAGCCGAATGCTCTGCCATTGAGCTACTGAGGAATTTCGCAGCGCTGGCGCGCCTTGATGTGAACTACAGGAAGATTGTAACCAGCCGTGGAGGTATGCGTCAATCCGCTGTGCCGAGAAGCTGTGGAATTCAGGCAGAGACACGGCACCCGATGGCGGAATGCAATCGCGGAGAGCTGCGAATGCAACCACGAGTGATCCAATGCCAGCTCCTCGTTCCTCCGCTAGGTTATCCGTGCAGGGCGGGAGAGACGAGCGGCGGCCGCGGAGTCCAGTATCCACGCAAGCGAGCCGTGGGCGGGGGCGATGAGCTGGGCGGGAGCGGATTCGGGATCGCGCGGGCCTTCGATGACCTGCTGCACCACTGCAGCCTTGGCTTCCCCGGTGACCAGGAAGGTGATTTGTGCGGCGTTGTTCAGCACGGGGGCGGTAAGCGTGACCCGCCAGGCGTTGACTTCTTCGACGTGGTCGGCCACCACCAGGCGCTGCGACTCCTGCAGCGTGGGGCGGTGGGGAAACAGCGAGGCGGTGTGTCCGTTGGCGCCAAGGCCGAGGAGGTTGTAGTCGAAGCGGGGCAGTCCGTTGGCAGTTGGGAGGATTTCGCGCAGGGTTCGCTGGTAGAGCTCGGCCGCCTCGATGGCAGTACCGTCACCGGTGGGGATGCGGTGGACGTTGGCCGGCGGGACGGGGACGCGTGAGAGCAGCAGCTCACGGGCCATGGAGTAGTTGCTCTCCGGATCGCCGGGCGGGACATTGCGTTCGTCTCCCCAGAAGAAGTGGATGGAGTTCCAGGGGATGAGTCCGGCGAAAGGCTCGGCGGCGAGCGTTTGAAAGAGAACGCGCGGCGTGCTGCCGCCGGAGAGCGCGACATAGACCGGCTTGCCGGCGTCGGCGATTTTGCGGGCCAGGGCGGCAAACTGTCCGGCGGCGATGCGAACGGTTTCGTCCACATCGGCGCCGACCAGAACCTCGGCCCCGGCAAGGAAGAAACGTTCAGGCGGCATGCTTGTACTCCTGCTGGGGTATTGTCATCCAGCGATGTCCGGAACCTTTCAGCAACTGCGCCGCCTGCTCCGGTCCCTGGGAACCGGCGGCGTAGTTGGGAAATGCGGGCGGCGGCAACTCGGCCCACGCCTGCTCGATGGGGGTGATGATCTTCCACTCCGCCTCGACCTCGTCACGGCGGGTGAAGAGCGTGGCGTCGCCGCGCATGGCGTCGAGGATCAGAGTCTCATAGGCGACCGGAGTGTTGCCGCCAAAGGCCTCCGCGTAGGAAAAGTTGGCCATGACGGGGACGGTGCTCATGTATGTTCCCGGGCTCTTGGCGCCGAAGGTGAGCGAGATGCCCTCGTCAGGCTGGATTCGCAGACTCACCGTGTTAGGGCAGCAGGCGCCGCTGGCAGCGCCCGCAAACAGCGCCTGGGGCGTGCGCTTGAAATGCACCCGGATTTCGGTGACGCTGCTGGCCAGCCGCTTGCCGGAACGGAGATAGAACGGAACTCCGTTCCAGCGCCAGTTCTCCACTTGAAGACGAACGGCGGCGAAGGTTTCGGTGTTGGAGTCCGGACGGACGCCGGGCTCCTGACGATAGCCGGGAACCATGGAATTGCCGATGTGGCCCGGCCCGTATTGGCCACGCAAGGTGCTGGCGGCCACCTGTTCCACGGTCATGGGGCGGATGCTGCGGAAGACCTGCACCTTCTGCTCGCGCACAGAGTCGGCATCGAAGGCAATGGGCGGCTCCATGGCAGTGAGCGCCAGGCACTGCAGCAGATGGTTGGCAACCATGTCGCGCAGCGCACCTGTCTCTTCGTAAAAGGCCGCGCGGCGCTCGACCCCGAGAGTTTCGGCGCCGGTGATCTCCACGTACTCGACGTAGTTGCGGTTCCACACCGGCTCGAAGATGGAGTTGGCGAAGCGGAAGACCAGGATGTTCTGCACCGTCTCCTTGCCGAGGTAGTGATCGATGCGAAAGGTGTTCTCCTCGTCGAAGACCTTGAGAACGGTTTCATTCAGGGCGCGGGCCGATTCGAGATCGCGACCGAAAGGCTTTTCCAAGATGATGCGGGACCAGCCGCGCTCGCTGTGATTGAGTCCCGCCGATTGCAGACCGGAGACAATTTCACCGGCAAACGAGGCGGGAGTGGAGATGTAGAAGAGCAGGTTGGGACTGGAACCGTTGCGCTGCATCTCCTCAAGCGAAGAGCGCAGTTGCTGATAGAAAGCGGGCGAAGCGGGATCGCCAACGATGTAGCGCAGGCGGCGCGCAAACTTGGCCCAGCGCTCTTCGCTGAACTCGCGAATGTCCTTGGAAGTTTTGGCGGCCTCATGCAAGGACTCGCGGAACTGCTCGTCGGTCATCTGGGTGCGGCCGGTGCCGACAACCTCAAAGCAGGTGCTCATGCAGCCCTCGCCAAACAAGTCATAGAGTGCGGGAATCAGTTTGCGGCGAGTGAGGTCTCCGCTGGCCCCGAAGATGATTAGGGTACAGGGATCGGCGTTGGGCAGAGCGGGACGCTGCAGCTTTTGTTCAACTTCGGCTTCGATGACTGGACTCATAGGCTACTCCGTGGGAAGCGCACTTAATGAAAGATTCCAAAATGGCGCGGCGGGATTCACGAGGCCGGCTTTTTGGACTCTGGAGAGCGGCTCATCCAGACGCATTGGCGGGCCACAACGATTGGCAAGATGGATAATCGTTTAGGCACCGCGGGTTACTTTGGCGGCAATCGTTGCGCGCGCTTCTCAAACATTGCCTCAAGAGTCATCCCCGCTCTCTAATCCATTACCGCATTCGTCAATCGTTGGGAACTTTGCGCTGCGAGCGTCAGCGGACTTCTCCGTCCGGTTCGAGTTCGTCTGAATCCGTTTCCTGGCCGGGCAGCGGGCCGGGCTCAGGCTCGCCGTTGCGAGGACGGCGCATCTGGTAGCCGAGTGGGGTGAGCACGAAGCCGGCTTCGGTGAGGAACTCGCCGAAGAAATGTTCACGGGCTGGTGCGGAGTTGATTTCGGAGATGAGCACGCCGGAGCGCGCGGCGGCGGGCTCAGCCTGACGGCGCAGCGCAAGTTTGGCGAGTTCGTGGGCGGCGGCGCGGGCGTGGTCGTCGCGCTCGGGCTGCGAGGCGGGAAGAAAAAGCTTGAGCGATGGATTGCCGCGCCGCAGGTAGGCGACCAGCTCGCCTGCGACCAGCAGGACGCTGGCGCCGCTGGTGCGCGCCATGCCGTGCGAAGAGGCGGCGTCAGTGGTCTCCTGCAGGCGGGGCCAAGGCAATAGCGCGCCGTAGGGGTTAGCCGGATCGACGGCAGCGAGCAGGATGGCACTGCGCAAGGCAGGGGCGCGCAGGCCGCGTAAGGCTTCGACGGCGGCGTTGGTGGCGAACTGCGATCCTCCGAGGCCGGTGAGGAACATGCCACGCCGTACCCAGCCGCGATCTTCCATCTGGCGCAGCGCGGGATAGATCGCGCTGAAGCCTCCGGGCAAGTCTTCGGCGGCGGCAGCTTCGCGCGCCACCAGTCCGTAGCGGAGCAGAAGCTGTTGCGCCATGGCGGCGCTCCACTCGGTTGGGCTGGGCTGGCGATGGATGCGCGAGCGGACCAGCGACCAGCGGCCTTGCGCCATGGCTCCGCCGCTGGAGCGGGCGCGGAAGCGGCGAAGAAACTCCGGCGAGCCGGGAGCAAGATCGCTTTGGGAGCGGGAACGGCCTTCGCGCTCGGGCGAGAGAAAGCTGCGCAGCGAGTGAAAGGTGTCGTTGGTGACCAAGCCTTGCCAGGCGAGCTGCCAGAGTGCGTCGCTGGTTTCGCCGGGAAATCCACCGCCGGCGGCTTGGTGGATCGCGGCAAAAAACGAGGCGCCGTGGCTGGCGAGAAATTCCGCGACGAGCGGCGCGCGGCCCTCCAGTGGCGGCGGGGGTTGAAGCTCCGGCGGCGGCAGCAGGGCAGGCAGGCTTTCGGCGAGGTAGAGAGCGAGGCGGCCGTCGTGGTCGCCCAGTGCTCCATGGCCGACCCACACCAGTTCTCCGGCGGCCATCAGGGTATCGAGCGCGGCGGGATCGTAGTCTCCGATGCGCGCGGGGAGAATCTCTCGCTCCCACTCGGAGAGCGGCAGAGCAAGGCCTTGCAGGGTTTCAATGGCGTCGAGCACGGCGTCGAGTTGCGCAGCGCTGTTGGCGCGAGGCTTCGATTCCCTTCCCCGGCCATTGCTTCCCACGCCCTGCCAGCGCGGCAGAAAGACTCCGAGGACGCGCGCGTCGAGCGGCTCTACCTCGCGCCGCAAGCGCGCGAGAGTGCTGCGGCGAAGCTGCTGCAAGACCTCGGGATGTACCCACTCGCGATGGCACGCCGCCGGGACGGAATCCGCCTTCGAGCAGGCGTCCCCGCTGCACCAGTTCGGCGAGCGCGGCTTCGGCGGCGGATTTGGAAAGGCGATAGCGGTACGCAAGATCGTCGAGGGTAAACGGGCCGTGGCTGCGCGCGTAGCGGCTCAACAGTTCGAGCAGCGGCTTCGGGCTGAGCGGCCAGCCAGGTAGCGGGCAGGTCAGCAGGCAAGGCGAACGCCGAGGGCATCGCGAAGCTGCGCGGCGTATTCGACGGCGACATAGCGGGGCTCTCCGGCGATGGTGAGCAGCAGTACGCGGCGCGCTTGCAGCAGCGCGTCGAGGATCCCAGAGTTGGAAAAACGCCAACTCTGGGCCACCCGGTCGTCTTCGCAGCGCAGGCGCAGCTCTTCGGCGGTGAGATCGCCCAGACGCAAGCAGCAGATCGTGGATTGCGTCGGCATTGCGCGCGGCTTGGTTGGGAGCGAGCCACTGCAGGCGGTTCTCCACCTCGCGCAGCACGGCGGCATCGAGAAGCTCGCGATAGTCGGCGTCGCCCAGCAGTTCCTGCAGCTGCGACTGATCGATGGACAGGGCCTGCGCGCGGCGCTCGGCCAGGGGCGCATCGCCATCGTAGATGTAGTTGGCGACGTAGCCGAAGAGCAGCGAGGCGGCAAAGGGCGAAGGACGCTCCGAGTCCACGGTGGAGACGCGGACGGTGCCGCTCTCGATGCGGCCGAGGAGCGCGGCGAGCGCGGGGAGATCGAAGATGTCGCGAATGCACTCGCGATAGGTTTCCAGAAGGATGGGGAACGAAGGGTAGCGCGAGGCGACATTGAGCAGGTCGGCCGAGCGCTTGCGCTGCTGCCAGAGCGGAGTGCGGACACCGGGACGGCGGCGCGGCAGCAGCAGCGCGCGGGCGGCGTTCTCGACGGAAGTGGGCGGCAAAGAGCGAGGTGGAACCGAGCTGATGCATCACGCGGTCATAGATGGAGTCGGCCGATGGCAGCAGTGCGGCGGAGTCCGGCGGGCGGTCGCTCTCCGGCAGGCGGATGACGAAGCCATCGTCGGCCCACATGGTCTCCGGCTGCAAGACCAATCTCTTCGCGCAGAGAGGCTGCGACGGCCATGCACCAGGGGGCGTGGACGCGGCTGCCGTAGGGAGAAAGAACGCAGATGCGCCAGTCGCCGAGTTCGTCGCGACAGCGCTCGATGAGGATGTCTTCGTCGGAAGGAACGAGGCCGGTGGCGGCCTGCTGATCGCGCAGAAAGCGCAGAAGATTTTCCGCCGCGTTGGGGGCGAGCGAGTGATCTTCGACCAGCTTGGTGTAGGCCGCGGGCGCGGGCATTTGCAAACAGTTCGCGGGCGAGCGCGCCGATTTGCTGGCCGAATTCGGCGGGACGGCCAGGGCCGTCGCCATGCCAGAAGGGCATTTTGCCGGGCTCTCCGGGAGCGGGCGAGACGAGCACGCGGTCGTGGGTGATTTCCGTGATGCGCCAGGTGCTGGCGCCGAGGATGATGGTTTCGCCGGGCTTGCTTTCAAAGACCATCTCCTCATCAAGCTCGCCGAGGCGGGTTGGCTTTTCGGCTCCGGCGAGAAAGACACCGTAGAGGCCGCGATCGGGAATGGTGCCGCCGTTGACCAGGGCAATGCGCTGTGCGGACTGGCGCGGGGTGAGGCGCTGGGTTGCGCGGTCCCAGGTGATACGCGGACGCAGCTCGGCAAACTCGTCGGAGGGATAACGGCCGGAGAGCAGGTCGAGGACGCTTTCAAAGGACGCGACGGAGAGCGCGGCGAAGGGCGCGGCGCGGCGCATGATGGCGAACAGCTCCCCGCTGCTCATGGGCTCCATGGCGATGGAGGCGACCATCTGCTGGGCGAGCACGTCGAGCGGATTGCGGGGGTAGCGGACGGCTTCGACTTGGGCGCGCTGCATGGCTCCGGTGGCGGCGGCGCAGGCCAGCAGGTCGGCGCGAAACTTGGGGAAGATGATTCCGTTGCTGACCGCATCCACTTGGTGACCGGCGCGGCCGATGCGCTGCATTCCGCTGGAGACCGAGGGCGGAGCTTCGATCTGGACGACGAGATCGATGGCTCCCATGTCGATGCCAAGCTCCAGCGAGGAGGTGGCGACCAGTCCCTTGATGCTGCCGCTCTTCAGCCGCTCTTCGATTTCCTTGCGCTGCGCGGGAGCCACGCTGCCATGGTGGGCGAGGACCAGCGTTTCTCCGGCGAGATCGTTGAGCGCGCCGGAGATGCGCTCGGCGAGACGGCGGTTGTTGACGAAGATGAGCGTGGAGCGATGGGAGCGGACCAGGGCGAGCAGTTCGGGATGGATCGAGGTCCAGATGGAACGCGAGCCGGGCGCGGCTGGAGATTCGGACTTGCCGAGAGCGGCCATGTCTTCCACGGGGACTTGAACGCTGAGTTCCAAATGCTTGGGAGCGCTGGCGTCGAGCACGGTGACGGGACGGTAACGAATGGTCTTTGAATCCACGGAGGTTTCGATCTCGGACATGCATCGCGTGGGGAATCTGACGGAGTGGCGTCGGCGAAGGTTTCCACTCCGGCTAGGAAGCGCGCGACTTCTTCCAAGGGGCGCTGGGTGGCGGAGAGGCCGATGCGCTGCAGGCGGCGTCCGCAGAGCTGCTCCAGGCGCTCCAGCGAGAGCGCCAGGTGCGCGCCGCGTTTGGTGGGGACGAGGGCGTGAATTTCATCGACGATGACGGTTTCGATGGAGCGCAGGAACTGGCGCGCGCCGGAGGTGAGCATCAGGTAGAGCGATTCGGGAGTGGTGATGAGAATGTCGGCCGAGTGGCGCAGGAAGTGTCCGCGCTCGGATAGGGGAGTGTCTCCGGTGCGGACGAAGAGCGTGGGGCGATGTGCGCTGTCGCCTCGCTGGGAGGCCACTTGGGCGATGCCTTCGAGCGGGGCGCGGAGGTTGCGTTCGACATCGACAGCGAGCGCCTTGAGCGGCGAGATGTAGAGGGCGCGGCAGCGCTCCGGCTGGGGCGGCGACGGCGAAAACATGGCTCGGTTGAGGCACCAGAGAAAGGCGGCGAGGGTTTTGCCGCTTCCGGTGGGAGCTAGCAGGAGGGTGGATTCGCCGCGCGCAATTGGCGGCCAGCTGAGGCGCTGGGCCAGGGTGGGTGCGGGGAACGCAGAGGCAAACCACTGGCGGACGGCGGGGTGGAAGAGAAGCAGAGCATCCTCTTTCTGTGAAGCGCCGGGAGTGGGAGTTGGAGTGCGCATCCGATGCCTAGTCTAAGCGCAAACGGGGGACGGCACGAGGGCGGAGCTGGGGAAAGCGCCACTGCGCGGGAGGGTGTGGTGGCTGAAATGCCTAGGGGCCCGCAAGGGATGTTTGGGCGGGGTAGGGGGTCCTTCGCTGCGCTCAGGATGACAGCGTAAAAACAAAGGCAGGAGCACAACAAGAGCAACCGCAAATTCAACAGCAGCAGCAAAGTCAAAGGCAAGGTCCACAGCAAGGTCAACAGCAAGGTCAACAGACCCGCATTTGCCAACGGATGGCAAATATGGGGCACCCGTCAGTGCACAGTGGAGCGGGGGTTAGGAGTCCAGCTCCGTCTCCAGGGCGGCCTTGAGGTGGGAGCACTGTTCGTCGGTGAGTTTGTTTCCGGACATGCGGAGATAGAAGGTATCGATGGCCATTTCGCCTTCGGTGTCGATGAGGGCGACCTCGATGTTGCAGTGACACTCGGAGAAGACGGCGGCGATGCGGTGCAACAGGCCGGGACGGTCCTGGGTGACCACCTCGATGATGGTGCTGTGGCTGGAGGACTGCTGATCGAAGTTGAAGCTGGTATCGATCTTCACCTTGGGGGCTTTATCGCCGCGGCCGGTGCGCTTGCGGGCGAGCTTTTCCAGCGGCACCGCACCACTGAGGACATCGCTGAAGCTCTTCTTGAAGCGCTCCCACTCCTGCACGTTCATTTCGAGGGTGTGGTAGTGATCGGTGAAGATAAAGCTGTCCACCACCTGTCCCTTGTCGTTGGCAAAGGCGTCGGCTTTGAGGATGTTCATGCCCCAGCCGGCCAGGACTCCGGCGAGGGTGGCAAAGAGGGCGGGACGGTCGTGGGTGATGACGGTGAGCGAAAAATCGCCGCGCAGACGCTTGAGATCGGTGAGCACGGAATTGGGGGCCAGCTGCGATGCCATCTCGACGTGCTGAATGATCTCGTCGGCGGCATGAAGGCGGAGATAGCGCTGCGGCAGGCCCTCGAGGAAATCGCGCAGACGGCGGCCCAGTTGCGGGGCCAGCAGACGGACGCGAGCCACCTGCTCGTCTTCGGCAGCGCCGTGGACGCGATCGTCGTCCACGCTGTGATTCAAATAGTTGGAGGTGGCGAAGTAAACCCGCCAGAGATTTTCGGCCTTCCACGGCGAGAGCGCCGTGGGATTGACGGCGCCGATGTCGGCATAGGTCAGCAGCGCCAGCATCTTGAGGCGCTCCTGGCTGCCGACGCGGCGGGCCAGCGCATGGATCGTCTCTGGATCGAAGATGTCGCGGCGCATGGCAACGGAGAGATCCATGTGGTAGGCCACCAGGAAGCCGACCATCTCTTCCTCTTCGGGTGACAGGCCGAAGCGGCGGCAGACCTGCATGGCGATCTCCAGGCCGACGATGAGGTGGTTGTCATTGATTGTGGCCTTGCCCAGGTCGTGCAGCAGCAGGGCGAGGACAAGCAGATCGAGGCGCTCCAGTTCGTCGACCAGGCTGGCAAGGCTGCGGTTGCCGTTCTTTTTCGCCGTCCGCAGCGTATGGATCGAGTCGATGGCGCGGAAGGTATGCTCATCGACCGTGTAGCGATGGTAGTAGTCGCGGATGACCAGCGATTCGACGGCCCGGAACTCCGGCAGCAGAAGGCCGAGCGCACCGAGCTCCTGCATGGTGCGCAGCGCCTGGGCGGCATTGGGACGAATCAGGATCTTGCGCAGCATGGCCCAGCGCTTGGGACCGGAAAGCTCCTGCGCCGCCACCGAGGGCAGCGCCTGCTCGATGCGCACTTCGGTGCTGGCAGCCAGCTTCAAGCCGTGCTGGGCGACAAATTCAAAGCAGTTGAAGAAATAGTCCGGCGAAACCAGCGCGGTGGGCTGCTGCAGAAAGATGCGCCCGTTGACACAGGAAAACTCATCGGTGGAGAGACGCTGGCGCCAGTTCTGAAACTGCTTGAAAAGCGAGGAGCGGGTGGGCACCACTTCGTCCATCATGGTGGCGAAGAGGCGGTTGAGGACGCGCGCCTGGCGGTAGTAGTAGCGCATCCATTCGGCGGCGTCGGCGCCGCCGCCATCGTAGCCGATATGGGCCTCGGCGGCGGCCTGCTGCGCCTCCCAGTTCAGCTGATTGTCATCGCGGCCGGCGTGGTAGTGCAGGAAGCAGCGCACCGAGATGAGGAACTCCTTGGCCTCCTGGGCGCGGTCGCGCAGCGAGGCGGGAAACGAGTCCACGGCCCCGGTCCAGTCGCGGGCGCGGGAGAAGCCGTTAAGCAGCGCCAGCCAGCAGGAGACGTTGTAGTCGCGCAGTCCGCCGGGCGCGTCCTTGATGTTGGGCTCCAGGTGGAAGATGGTGTCGCCGGCCTGATGATGGCGCGCCTCGTTGACCTCGGCCAGCAGCAGCACCAGTTCCTGCCAGTCGCGCATGACGGCGCGCGGGATGACCTGATCGTGCAGGCGGCGGTAGATATCGTAATCGCCGGCCAGCAGGCGGCAGTCGAGCAGCGAGATGTTGAACTCGGGGTTGTCGCGATGGAGGCGGTCGCAGTCATCCAGGGTTCGGGTGGTGGGACTCAGCTTGATGCGCATGTCCCACATGTCCTGGCACATGGCGCGAATGGGGTCCTTGAAGGCCGCGGCCAGGGCCGGCTGGTCGGTGAGGAAGAGCAGATCGACATCCGAATAGGGGGCGAGCAGGCCGCGTCCGTAACCGCCGATGGCGACCAGGGCCAATCCGGAGGGGGAAGACTGGACGGAATCAATATGATGACGCCACAGCTGCTGGGTGAGCGAATCCACCATGGCGGTTCGGCCCAGCAGCACGGAGCGGCCCGAGCGGGTCTGCTCGAACTCGAGGCGCAATCGCTCCGAGCCTTCGAGATATTCGGTTTTCAGACTCTGCCCGATGCCCGGTGCC
Source organism: uncultured Acidobacteriota bacterium (assembly GCA_963732315.1). Lineage (GTDB taxonomy): Bacteria > Acidobacteriota > Terriglobia > Terriglobales > Acidobacteriaceae > TOLSYN. The sequence continues at coordinate 66,369 of CAVSYY010000017.1, read as the reverse complement.
ATGAATCTTCCCCTGGGTGATTAGATGGCGTCGGCGCCGCGTTCTTCGTTGCGGATGCGGATGGCTTCGTCGATGCGCGAGAGGAAGATCTTGCCGTCGCCGATTTTGCCGGTCTGCGAGGCGCCGAGGATGGTCTTGACGACCTCATCGACGGATTCGTCGCGCAGCACGATCTCCAGCTTGATTTTGGGCAGAAGGTCGACGCTGTATTCGCGTCCGCGATAGAACTCGGTGTGGCCCTTCTGTCGGCCATGGCCGCGCACTTCCAGAACTGTAAGCCCGTCGATACCGATGGCGATGAGTGCTTCTTTTACGGCGTCAAGTTTGGAGGGTTGAATCACCGCTTCGAGTTTGGTCATGTCGTTTTTATCGTCTCTTCCGGGACCGCCGGTCGGATGCTCCGCCGGCGGCGCCTGTTATTGCCACGTGAGATCTACCGCCTTGAGCCGGGCAGCCGGCCAGAAGCCATGCAATCATAACCAATTCCCTGTCCAGCCGCGAAACAGGCAATGGCTTCCGAACCAGCCGGAGCTGGAATTGGTGGCTTTCCGCAGCATAGTAGTCCGCCTCTTCGCAATCCACCTAACCCTTCATAGATAGTGGTTTGCGAGCCGGGATGGAAATCAAAAATTATTATAGGTGCTATGCGCGCTGGTTATGCAGCCGGGAGCCGTGCGTCCTGTGACGAGCCCAGAGCATTGATAAAGTTCGGGATGAAGTTATCCTTCCCATTGCTGCCGAGGGGAAAGAGGTTGGCGAGCTGCGCCCTCATCGATCGAGCGCCGGATCGAACGCAGCAGCGCCTGGGCGGTGTATGGCTTTTCCACCAGGGTGAAGCCGGTGACTTTATCCGACTGCGAGATGACCTCCTCGGTGTAGCCGGATAGGAAAACAATGGCAACCCCGGGGCGGTGCTTGACGATCTCTGCCGCCAGAACCGGGCCGCGCATGCGGGGCATCACCACGTCGGTGAGCACCAGGTGAATGGGTCCGGCGAAAGCGTGGGAGAGTTCCAGCGCCGCCACGCCGTCTTCGGCCTCCAGAATGTTATAGCCGTCGCGCATCAGGATGACCTTGGTCAACTCGCGCAGGGCCGCGGAATCTTCCACCAGGAGGATGGTTTCGCCGGCGCCGTGCAGAGCCTGGGGCAGGGCTTTCTCGGGCTTTTCCTGCTGCAGGGCTTCCTGGGTGAGCGGAAGCAGGACCTTGAAGACCGTGCCTGCGCCCACCTCGCTATACACCCAGATATCTCCCCCGTTGCGCTTGACGATGCCGTAGACGGTGGCGAGGCCGAGGCCGGTTCCCTTGCCCGACTCCTTGGTGGTGAAGAACGGCTCGAAGATATGCGCCACGGTGGTGGGGTCCATGCCGGTGCCGGTATCGCTGATGGAGAGCCGGGCATAACTTCCCGGCTTGAGCAGGGGATGCTGGCGGACGAAGCTCTCATCCACCTCGACCGTGCTCACATCGATGTCGAGACGGCCGCCGTTGGGCATGGCGTCGGCGGCATTGGCGGCCAGGTTCAGCACCAGCTGCTGGATCTGGGTCGGGTCCACCTTGACCGTGCAAACTTCTTCGCAGCACTTCATCGACATCACGATGTCATCGCGCAGCAGCCGTGCCAGCATCGGAGTCATCTTGGAGGTGGCCTCGCGGAGATCGAGCACCTCCTCGGCGGCAGCCTGTTTGCGGCTGAAGGCGAGCAGCTGGCGGGTGAGCATGGCTCCCGCTTCGCCGGAGCTTTTGATCTGCACCACGTGCTCGCGCCGTTCGTCGTCTTCGGGCAACTCGGACAGCAAAAGATCCGAGTATCCGAGCATGACGTTGAGCAGGGTGTTGAAGTCGTGGGCCACGCCTCCGGCCAGCCGTCCGATGGCCTCCATCTTCTGCGCCTGCTTCAGCTGATCTTCTACCCGCTTGCGCTCGGTGGTGTTCTGGATCACCGAGATTCGATACAGCGGGAGACCGGCGGGGCTGCTCACCAGGGAAGAGGTGACATGGACCCAGACTACGGAATGGTCGCGGTGGAGATAGCGCTTTTCGATCTCATAGGAGTTGTGCTGCTGGCGCTGCATGGCGTGGAAGAGCTCGAGTTCGCGGGCGTGGTCGTCGGGATGGGTGATCTCGGCGGTGTTCTTGCCCAGCAGTTCGCTTTCTTCATATCCCAACATGCGGCAGAGCGCCGCATTCACCATCAGCAGGCTGCCATCGAGGGCGACCTGCTCGATGCCCACGGCGGCCTGTTCGTAGATGGAGCGGAAGCGGGCTTCACTCTGCAGCAGTGTTTCCTCGGCGCGCTTGCGCTCGGTAATGTCGCGCAGAATCACCGTGTAGAGCTTTTGCCCGGCCACCTGAACCTGGGAGATGGTGGCCTCGATGGGAAACTGCTCCCCGTTGGCCCGCAGCGCAAAGAGAACGCCGGGCGCGGTCATGGAGCGGGTGGTAAGGCCCACCTCGCCGAAGCGGCGAACCTGCTCGGCGTGGGATGGGCGCACCGAGGCGGGCAGGAAGCGATCCAGCGGCTTGCCGAGCGCATCCCAGGCGGGACAGCCGAACATCTTTTCGGCGGCCTTGTTGAAGACAATCACACGCTGACTTTGATCCAGGGTGATGATGGCATCCATCGCCGAAGCCACGACGCCGGAAAAGCGCTGGGTACTGATGCGCAGCTCTTCCTCGCTCTGCAGGCGCTCGCGCTCCATCCGGCTGAGCATGCTGGCGCCAAAGAGAATGAGCGGAATAAAGATCAGTATGGGAGCCAGCACCACCAGGAGCAGAGTGATGGGCGCAGCGGCGCGGCTGGCTTCGATGATCTTAAGAATGAGCAGGCTGACTACGCAGGGGACGAGGATTGCGGGCAGAAGCACGGCATAGCGGAACCACGAACGCGCACCTCGACTGCTCTGCGTAATGGTAACCACCCCCAGCAGGGAAAAGAATGCGTCAATTATAGCCGCCCATGTTGTGCTGTGCACACGAGAATTGCTGTTTCCCGTCTGGTGCGGCCATCGATGCGCGAGGCACTTCTTTTTGGGAATTGAGGGTTCGTGGCTGTCGTGGTTCCCTGAGAGAGACCCGCTGTCCGATATCAACGCTGAAACTAGCGACGATTGTCGGTTTGGGGCTCGGGGTGGATGAGGACGCGGAGCAGCTGCGGGGCTTCGAGTTTGAAGCGCGTCTCCAGCTCGGTCATTACCTCGTGCACGCGGGCCAGAGGAAGATGGTCCTGCATGGTGACGTGGCAAGAGAGATAGATGTGGCCGCGCACGCGCTTGAAGATGATCTCGTGTACGTCCACCACCTCGGGCAGGGCGGCGCCGATGGAGATCAGCTTGGCCTCCAGGGCGTGGTCCTGGAGGATGGCTTCGCTGGTTTCGATGGTGGCGGGCTCGCTTTCGATGTGGGTGAGGATGGAGGTGATCTCCGGGACATGGGAGCGGATGTCGGCCTCGAGGGCGGTGACGCGGTCGTGGGCGGCGATGAGCGTCATCTTCTCGTCGAGTTCGATGTGCAGCTCGACGTGGATGTCGCCTTCGAGATCCTGCACGCTGATGTCATGCACCATGAGGTTGTTGCGCAGGGCGGCGGCGCGGATGCGGTCGAAGGTGCTTTCGGTGCCGAGCGCGCGGGGGACGGCGGTGACCAGCACGTCGGAGTCGCCGAGCAGGCCCTGAATGCGCTGGCGAACGTCGGAGACGATGGCGTCGGAGGCCTGAAAGGTGAGGTTGCGCGCCATGCCGACGGCAACGTCGGTGAAGTAACGGCTGCCGGCTTGGCGGATGCGGACGCGCTCGACTCCGAGGACGCCGGGGACCTTGCCGACCTGGGCGATAATCTCATTGCGTATGCCGGTGGGCGCGGCGTCGAGCAGGGCGTCGAGGGTTTCGCGGGCGAGGCGCCAGCTGACGGAGATGACGATGGCCGCGACGCCGAGGGCGGCGATGGGATCGGCCAGGGACAGCCAGCGAACGTGGTAAAGGCGTCCGGCCCAGACGAAGCCGAGACCGGCGAGGACGACGGCGGAGGACCAGATGTCGGTGGCGAAGTGCAGGGCGTCGGCCTGCAGAGCCTGGCTTCCATACTTGTCAGCCACGCGCTGGAGCGAGCGCGAGCGCCAGTAGTCAAGCACGATGGACAAGGCCATGACCAGCACGGCCCAGACGCCGGGCTCGATCTCCACGTTATGAAAGAAGAGGCGATGCACGGCCTCGTAAACAATCCAGATGCAGGTGAGGAAGAGCAGGCCGGTTTCGATGAAGGCGGAGACGTTTTCGATTTTGCCGTGGCCGTACTGATATTCGGCGTCGGCGGGCAGGTCGCTTACGCGCACGGCGTAGAGGGTGACGATGGCGGCGACCAGGTCGAGCGAGGAGTGCAAGGCCTCGGAGAGAATGCCGAGGCTGCCGCTGAGAATGCCGACGACAAATTTGAAGATGGTGATGACGATGGCAACCGCAACACTGTTACGCGCGACACGGTTCTTCTCGACGCGCATCAGATCAGGTTGGATCGCCGTGCTAACCATGGAATGAGCTTATCGTGGTGGAACTGGGATGCCAAGCACGGCTATTTCTTGGGCGTTACTTTTTACCCCAGTAGACACCCGCGACTCCGAAGGTATAGGGCGTGTAGTTGACCTGGCGGAAGCCGGCGGCTCGCATGAGGGAGAGCATTTCCTGCGGCTGGGGAAAGCGGGCCACGCTGGCGGGAAGATAGGCATACGGACCGCTGGTGCCCGAGATGACCGATCCGATGGCGGGCAGGACGCGGCGGAAATAAAAACGGTAGAGCTTGCCGAGCAGGCCGCGGGGTTCGCCGAAATCGAGGATGGCAACTTCGCCGTCGGCGGTGAGGACGCGGTGGATTTCGCGCAGGCCGGCATCGTAATTGGCGAGGTTGCGAAAGCCGAAGGCCGAGGTGACGAGATGGAAGCGTCCGTCGGCGAAGGGCATTTGCAGGGCATCGGCTTCGATCCACTGCAAGGGCAGGCCGGCGCTCTTCTGGATGGCGCGGCAGAGCATGGGGTGGGCGAAGTCGGCGCCGGTGATGGAGGCTCCGCCGACGCCTGCCTGGCGGAAAAGCGCTAGGGTCATGTCTCCGGTTCCGCAACAGAGGTCGAGCACGGCGGCATCGGCGCGGCGGACGATAGGCCGGAAGCGGCGGGCGGTGCGCCACCACCAAAAACGATCGACGCTGAGCGAGAGCACGTGGTTGAGCAGGTCGTAGCGCGGCGCAATGCTGGAAAACATCTGGCGCACGGCATGGGCGGCGGCCTTCTGGTCCTGCGAGGGTTCGACGCGGGCGCCCAAGGCGGTTGCATCGGCTTCGCGCGATGGCGGCTGTTTCACTTCATCCGTCATCTGGATTCGGCTCCGATGGGTTGCGCGGCATGTTCGCGGGACAGAGTGAGCAACTCCTCGACTGCGTGCAGGACGGAGCGCTCGGTGACATCGGTTGCGATTTCCACGGTGCCGATGTTGCGGGGGAGGATGAAGTGGATCTGGCCGTCGAGAGTTTTTTTGTCGCTGGCGAGGCGGCGGAAGATTGCCTTGGGGCGCACATCGAGCGGCGGCAGCGGAGCGTAGGCGAGCGTGAGGCTGCTGATGCGCTGCGCATCGGCCGGGGAGAGACGCTGCATGGCGGCGGCGATGTTGGCGGCGGCGATCATGCCCCAGGCCACGGCTTCTCCGTGGAGAAAATATTTGTATTTGGTTTCGGCTTCGAGGGCGTGGCCGATGGTGTGGCCGAAGTTGAGGATTTTGCGGACGCCGTGCTCTTCTTCGTCTTCGCCGACTACGTTGGCCTTGACGCGCACGGACTCGGCGATGAGCCACTCCAGCGCAGAGGGATCTTTGGCGAGGACCGGCTCGCGGTTGTGCTCCATGAATTCGAAGATGGCGGGGTTGCGGATGACTCCCGCTTTGAGCGATTCGTAGAGGCCGGAGCGGAATTCGCGGTCGGGCAGGGTGGTGAGCACCTGCGGATCGGCCAGGACGAGCTCGGGCTGTTTGAAGACGCCGACGAGATTTTTTCCGCCCTTGAGGTTGACGCCGGTTTTGCCGCCGACCGAGGAATCGACCTGCGAGAGAAAGGTGGTGGGGATTTGCACAAAGCGGATGCCGCGCATGTAGATGCCGGCGAGGAATCCGGTGACGTCTCCGACGACACCGCCGCCAAGGGCGATGAGCACGGTGTTGCGGTCGGCCTTGAGTTGGACCAGCTGCTCGGAGAGACTTTCAATGGTGGAGAGATTCTTGCGGCGCTCGCCATCGGGCATTTCGATCACGTCCACCTTGGCAGGATCGGAGGCGAACGACTCCAGCAGCGGCTGGCCCCAGTGGCGGCGGATGGGCTCGGAGGTGACCACGACGAAGTGGCGCGCCTTGGGCAGAGCCTGTCGAATGTGAGAGGCGGCCGAGCGCAGAATGCCCTGCTCGATCAACACATCGTAGGTTTTGGTGCGGGTTGGAATCGGTATGCGGATCAAGTCTCTATTTTAGCAGCGATGGCGGAGTTGCGGAGCGGGGTGGGGCGCAGGGGGACAGGTTTGTGACCGGGTGTTAGGATGAACAATTGCCATCATGAACTCATCTTATGATTTTCTTGTAGTAGGGGCCGGGATTGCCGGACTGCGGGCGGCCATCGAACTGAGCAAGCATGGTTCGGTGCTATGCCTGACCAAGCGCGAACTTACCGAATCGAATACGCAATATGCACAGGGCGGCATTGCGGTGGCGCTGGGGGCGGATGATTCGCCGGAGCTGCACCTGCGCGACACGATTGCGGCCGGTGCGGGACTGGTGAACGAAGAGGCGGCGCGCGTGCTGGTGAACGAGGGTCCGGGGCGCGTGCTGGAGCTGCTGCAATGGGGCGTGAACTTTGACTGTGACGCGCACGGGCAGCTGGCGTTTACGCGCGAGGGAGCGCACTCGCGCAACCGGGTGCTGCACGCCAACGGCGACTCGACCGGGCGGGAGATTGGGCGCGCGCTGCACAAGCACGCGAAGCAGCCTGAGCAACATTCACTTTGGCGAGTTCGGATTTACGCGCGATTTACTGGTGCAGGACGGACGCGTGGTGGGGGTGGAGATTCTGCTGGAGAACGGCCGCACCAAAGCGGTGACGGCGCGGGCGGTTCTGCTGGCGACGGGCGGCGCGGGGATGGTGTTTGCCAATACCACGAATCCCGACGTGGCGACCGCCGACGGCGCGGCGATGGCGTGGCGCGCCGGAGCGGAGCTGAGCGACATGGAGTTTCTGCAGTTTCATCCCACGGCGCTTTACCTGCCGGGAGTGCCGCGCTTCTTGCTCTCCGAAGCATTGAGGGGCGAGGGCGCGCAGCTGCGCAACACGGCGGGCGAGCGCTTTATGCCCGGCTACCACGAGCTGGCCGAACTGGCGCCGCGCGACGTGGTGGCCAGGGCGATCTATCGCGAGCTGGAGACGAGCACGGCGGGCGAGCCGGTGGTGTATCTCGATGTGACCCACCTCGATGGGGAAAAACTGAAGGCGCGTTTCCCGACGATTTACCAGACCTGCCTGAAGTATGGAGTGGACATTACGCGGCAGGGGATTCCGATGCGTCCGGCGGCGCACTATGCGATGGGCGGGGTGCGCACCGGACTGGATGGGCGCGCTTCACTGCCGGGACTGTATGCGGCGGGCGAAGCGGCGTGCACCGGAGTGCATGGAGGCAATCGGCTGGCAAGCAATTCCCTGCTGGAAGGACTGGTGTTCGGCATGCGCGCGGCGTGCGCGATGGCCGAGGAAAGCGCGGCGAATAGAGTGGGCCGCGCGGAGACCGCTGCGTCCTGCGGCAGCGGCGCGGGCGATGACGAGGGGCTGCGCCGGGAGACGCGCCAACTGATGGAGAGCAATGTGGGGATTGTACGCGACGCCGAAGGGCTCACGGCTGCGGTGGCTCGGCTCGAGGAGATTCGGGCGGCGCTGCCGCCGGCGTGCGACCGTCAGCGGGCCGAGACGCGCAACATTGTGGAGAGCGGGCTGGCCATTGCGCGCTCGGCGCTGGCGAGGACCGAGAGCCGCGGAGGACACTACCGCAGCGACTATCCGGCGAAGGACGATGCGCACTTCCGCAAACATTCGGTGATGCGCGGCGATGCGGTGCGGTTCGAATAGCGGCGTTGCGGCGGAGAGTGGTAGGCGATGCGAGCAACAACAGGGAGCAAGCCGCGGGCTCTTGGCGAATCGCATAGGTCGCTGCTATGATGACGGAGTAGGACACCTGAATTCATCGGGTTTGTGGGGCTATAGCTCAGCTGGGAGAGCGCATCGTTCGCAACGATGAGGTCGTCGGTTCGATCCCGACTAGCTCCACCAAAGATTCAACGATTTACAATCCCTCCTAAACTCAATCACGTTCCATTTCGTGCGAGCTGCGCGTAGGTGTCCATGGCCGTGCCGATGCGCGAATGCCGCATCAGTCCCTGTACCGCCTTGGGGTTCAGCGCGCCTGTGCCACCCCTCAAAAGGGGCGTTTTTATGGATCACGATGGAGGGGATGGAAGAGGCTTCCATCTAGGGTTGTTCGCCACTCGAACTGGTTCCAGAATGATGCAGAAACAACAGAAGGAGTGAGCAATGCGGATCTATTCTAGGGGAAAAAGTGGAGAGCTGCCCGACAGAAAATCGGTTTGCGTGAGAGCGCGGGTGGGCGAATATGCGTATGAAGTCACGAAGAGTCTCTGGGCTGAGACCGACGCGGTGGTGCACTGGGACTATATGGTCTACAAGGTCATGCCCACTGAGGTGGTACTGTCCCACGGCGAAAATTCACCCAGTCAGGACCACGCCGAGCGCAACGCCCGTCAGATCATTGCACTGTGCCTTGAACTCGATCGAATGGAGGTCACGCGAGGTTTTATGGCGGCGTAACGATCATGCCTTGGGACGATGCTCGGTGCTGGAGTTCCGGCAACAGAGGGTGACTTAGGGTATGGCGAAGAGACGCGGAAATCCAAATTGGGGCAAGCCAGAGACGACTCTGCAAGTGACTCCCACCATCTCTGAGTTCGAGCAGGTGGTTCATACACTTAATTTACGGCCCGAGCAGTACGTCCGCTCAACTCGTCTTCGCCAATGGGCAAGTCGCAACAGGAATTCGAAATACATTCCCGAAGCCCTTCTACATGCGTGGGGTTTCGAGATTGACATGGTGCAATAGCCGACTGGCTACCTGCCGATTCGATTGCAGGCTGCTGCCGCAGAGATTCCATGCTCCTCCCCGGCCATCCATGCCACGCCTCGGTGGCCGGGATTTTTCACCGGAAGATAGTCTAGTCCACCCGGTTGATGGTGGGTGCAAGGCTGTGCGGCACCGATGGAAGCCGCACAGCTCCCTGCAGAACGGCGCGCGAGCGATACGCAGCTCAACTGAAGTCTTGCCAGGATGAACGGTCCGAGGTCAGGTCCATGCAATAAAAAATCGGCGCGCCCAAAGATTGCTCTGGCAGGATCCGGAACACATAGCGCTCCGGTCTCAGGGAGTCTGGAACGCACTGCAGGATCACATCCTGTCCCGAGTGGAGATTCTGGGCGGTCTTGACCGCAACCTGACGCTTTCCAATGGCAGGAAGATCGATGGAGATCAATACGACATCCATCGACTGCGAGCAGACGGTTCCCTTGAACACGGCACCAGACTTCAAACTGGCGAGTACGTTTTTGGCAGTTGCATTGGTTACCGCTACCTGTTCTGTGCTCATTCATATCCCCCCTGGGATTTAGATTTATGCGGGCCGGATTGGGGGGATCTGTTTTCTGTTTATCTTCTTCCTGTCAATTTTTCTCCACTGGAATTCTTATTCGGATTAGGGAGCGCATGAGCATGAATTAGATAATTCCCAGTCATCGAGCTGAGGCTGCGGCGATGGTTCGAACTCGGACGAACTTTAAGAAATGCCATCATCGGATCGATACTTTCTGGTTCAAGACTGACAAGAACCAGCACTGAATTTGTCGGATTCTAACGCTCGAAAATATTTTTGCAAGGAAATAATTTCCTCCGCGACCGAAATTCTTGTTACGCAAGTAGGTACCGGGTTCGCTAATGATGGTTCGCCTCAGCCGTGCAGGGCAGGCAGCGAGAGCAGGCAGTTCGCGGAGCTTACCAGTGGCAACCCGTGTGGCAGGGACTCGCCAAAGCTTCGGACGGCGTCGGCGCGTTGGGGCGGAACATAGTGGGAGACGGCCGCGATGGCTTCTGGGGCGAGGCCGAACTCGGTGAGGCGGGAGATGGCCTGGGCGCGAATTGTTTCGTCGATGTCGCGCGAGGAGTCGTCGGTGCGTTGCGCGATGGCCGCGATGGCAGATGCCGTCGCGGCGGTACACGTGGGCAGGACGAGCAGCACCTTCAGCCACTCGGCGGCGATTTCCGGCGTGACGACGCAGTGCAGCGGACCGTAGAGCGGGATGCGCGCACCGAGGCGGCTGAGCGACCAGAGCCAGATGGCATCTTCGGGTTCACTTTTAATTTTGGTCAACAGCTCACGGCCCAGCGAGGCGCGGTGGCGGGCGGGTAGATGCTCCAGGCTGGCAAGCAGGCGCCAGACCTCGTATTCGAGCTGGCGGTTGCGGCGGGGTCTCTTCTTCTTGTTGTCGGCGGCGCTGGTATGTCCGCGATAAAGCGCCTGCTGCCGGCTGGCATTGATGCCGCCACTGATGCGGCGCAACATGGCCAGCATTTCGACCTGGCACTGCAGATCGTCGGCAAAGACGCCCGCGGCGGGCACGACGGCCCACAGCTGGTGGATGCGTGCGTCGTCACCGGGGAATCCGAAGCCGGGACGCAGGCAGAAGCCCAGCAGATTGAGCCAGCGCAGCTCATGGCGCGGGGAGTGCTTGCGTCCGGAGGCCGATTCGAGAAGCACATCCGCAAGGCCGCGAATGACCGCGATGGGCCACTGGTCGCGCTTGGCGCCGAGCGTGGCTTCGAGTTGGCCGACGAGCGTTTCGGGGGCGGGCGCGTCAGGCTCCGCGGAGCCGGCAAAGACGGTGCGGATGAGTTGCGCGGCGGAGTCGAAGGCATCGGAAGTTGCGGCATGTGAGTTGGTGCCGGCTCCGTGTGCGGAGGCTTGCGGAGCGGACGGCTGCGCTTCGGGATCTTCGCCGCGCAGTTCGAATTGCAGGCGCCAGCGATGGCCGGTCTCCGGCGATTCGCACCAGAGCTCGAGCGTGCCGACCTCGGTGAAGCCGGCGCGGAGACGCACCTTGAGGTAAAGCTCGCGCATTTTTTTGCCGTAGCGCAGCAGACTCGTGAGTGGAGCGTGGAGATGGAAGTCCGTTTCGTCCAGCGTAGCGAGGTCGCCGTGCGCGTCGTGGCGTGTGCGCGAGCTGTAGAGAGTGAACGAGATGGGGCGGTTGGCCAGCACGGTGAATTCGCGGGCGAGCGGTGGGAGCGTGGTTCCGGCTTGGGAGCCGGCGGGCAGGACGCAGATGCCTTGGGGAGCGGAGTCTGCGTCTGCGCCAGGCAGGCCGATGTAGTAGGCGCGGGCGCTGCCGACCTTGACGCGCGAGCCGGTGCCGCGCCGCACGCGTCCGTAGATGGCGGCACCGCGCGCTACGGCACTCTCGACCGATGGGTTTTCGAGGAGTTTGGGGCGCCATTGGCCGGGAGCTTCGCTGAACCAGTTGGAGATGGCCTCGGCGATGCGCTCACGGGTGAAGGATGGCGTGCAGAATCCGCCGTTGAACAGGACGGCGTCGGGGCGCACCATGGGCTGGCCGGTGTTCATGGCGATGGCCGCCTGGGTGAGAAAGGCGGCGAGGTGGCGGGTGATGGCCGCGTCGGCAGCGTAGGGCAGGCCGAGTTCGCGCAGGCCCGTGGGGCGCGCTCGCGATGGCATCGCGTCCGGCGGGGTGATGGGCAGGAAGCCGGTGGTGAGGATTTGCAGGACTTCTTCGCGCGTGAGATCGACGCTGAGAGCCTGTCCGATGACGGCGCGGCCGCTGCCCAGGATGGTGACAGGCAGATGCGGCAGGGACGCATCGTTGAGCAATTTTTCTTTCACTGCGCAACAGCTGCGGCGCAGGGCGTAGCGCTGGCGAAGGGTGAGCTTGGTGTCTAATTTTTCTTCGACAAGGCGGGCCAGGGCGAGATCGAGGTTGTCTCCGCCGAGCAGGATGTGGTCGCCGATGGCAGTGCGCTCGAACTGCAGTTCGCCATCGACAAGGGTGGCGCGGACCAGGCTGAAGTCGGTGGTGCCGCCGCCGATGTCGCAGATGAGGATGAGTTCGCCGTCGCGGAGGGATTCAACTGCCCCACTCAAGCCAACAGAGGGCTTGAATGGGCCACCCGAGGGCTTGTGTGGGCCGCCCGCTTCCACTGCCCCACGTGAGGCAACATCGGGATTGCTTTGGCCGCCGTCTTCCTCTTTCCCACATTTGCCAACTGCAGGCAAATATGGGCCACCCGAGATCATCCACGCGTAGAAGGCGGCAAGGGGTTCTTCGAGCAGGGTGAGATGGCCGAGGCCGGCGATGCGGGCAGCTTCCACCGTGAGCTCGCGGGCTTCTTCATCGAAGGACGCGGGGACGGTGAGGACGATCTCCTGCTGCTCGAAGCGGGTGTCCGGGGTGGTGCCGAGTTTGCCGTTCCAGGCATCGCGCAGATGCATGAGGTAGCGCGCGGAGGCCTCGACCGGGGAGATCATGGGCTGGGGCGGCTCGGCTTGCGCGGGGAGGATTTTGGCGCGGCGATTGACTCCGGGATGGGAGAGCCATGACTTGGCCGAGGAGACTTGACGGGCCGGAACAAGCGCGCCTTGCTCGCGGGCGAGCAGGCCGGTGACCATGGGCGGGTCCTCGTCCCAGGTGGCGCTGACGGCGCCGGAGGACAACTCCTCGGCGGTGGGAAAGTAGAGGAACGATGGAAGCGCGGAGAGCGTGCGGACTTCTCCGTGCGCGATCAGCTGCGGAACGTCGAAGACGCGAATGGCGGAGGCTGCGTCGGAGGGCTGCGGGTCATCGGGATGCGTATCGATATATGCGACGACTGAGTTGGTCGTGCCTAGGTCGATGCCGATCAGGAAACGCGAGGGCACCGCGATGTTACCTCCCGGCTTTTTCGCGAATGTTCAGCTCGAGCTTCCAGCGGTTGGCGCCGTCGCGGGAGACGCACCAGACTTCGAGGGTGCCGAGTTCGGTGACACGCGTCTCCAGGCGCACGGGCACGACGGTTCCCTGCTTGCCATCGAGGTTCAGGGTGACCTCCAGCGGGCTGAGCTCTTGGAGGTCGCTGCCCCAATCTTCGAGCAGGCTGCCGGCGTGGTCCTGCTTGCGGACGGTGGAGCTGAGGAAGCGGAACTCGGCGGGCTCGCCGACGACGAGGCCGAATTCGCGATTGGGAATGGCGGCTTCGGTTCCCTCTTCCATGCCGAAGGGAACAACGCAGAGCGCTTTGAGCGGAGCTTCCATGCCGGGGACGGCGGGCATGGCGGATTCGATTCCGATGTAGTAGGTGCGCGAGGAGCCGCTGCGGATGCGCACGCCCCGGCCTTGGCGCGCTTTGCCGTAGTAGGCCGCGCCGCGCGCTACGGCGTGCTCCAGGTCGTCTGCTTCGAGGACATGTTCGGCACCGAGCGCGTTGAAGCCTTCCTGCTGGAGCCAGGTGTTCAGCACTTCGACCACGCGGCTGCGCAGCACGGAGGCTTTCATCACGCCGCCGTTGAAGAGGACGTGGGTGGGACAGGCAAGGCCGCTGGGGCCGCGGCGGATGCCTCCCGCCTCGGGACTGTGGCTGACCTGCTCGGAGAGAAAACGCGCGAGGTGCTTGGTGATGGCCGCGTCGGCCGCGTAAGGCAGGCCGATTTCCTGGAAGCCGACACGGCGCTGGCGGGCGGGCAGCTCGGTGCTGGCGACCTTGGGAAAGAATCCTTCGACAAGGACCTGGTCGAGGTCGGCGCGCTCCAGCTCAGTTTTGATGGTGCCGCCGATGAGTTTGGTTCCCTTGCCCAGCAGAGTGATGGGGTGTTTCTGCAGCTTGGGCGAATCGAAGAGCTTTTCCTTGGCGATGCGGCACTGGTGCCAGAGGCCGTGGAGCTGCCAGGTGTCGATGGTGTGGCCGGCGGCGGTGAGACGCTGCTGCAGGACGCGCGCCAGCGTCAGATCCATGTTGTCGCCGCCCAGAAGGAGGTGATCGCCGACGGCGACGCGCTTGAGAACCAGGTCGCCGGCTTCTTCGGAGACCAGGATGAGGCTGAAGTCGGTGGTGCCGCCGCCTACGTCGCAGACCAGAACGAGGTCGCCTACCTTGATCCGGCGGCGCCAGGTGTCGCCCTGGCTTTCTAGCCACGCGTAGAAGGCGGCGAGTGGCTCTTCGAGCAAGGTGACCTGACCGTAGCCGGCTTGCTCGGCGGCGCGGCGGGTGAGCTCGCGGGCTTCTTCGTCGAAGGAGGCAGGGACGGTGAGGAGGACATCCTGTTCGGCGAACGGGTGCGCTTCGCCGGACTCGCTGGCGTCCCACACGGTGCGCAGGTATTGCAGGTACTGCGAGGAGGCTTCGACTGGCGAAAGTTTGGGCACTTCGTCAGGGGCTTGCCAGGGCAGGATCGGCGCGGTGCGGTCGGCCGCGGCGTTGGAGAGCCAGGATTTGGCGGAGACGACCAGGCGGGTTGGACTCTCCGCGCCGCGCTTGCGCGCCAGTTCGCCGATGACGAATTTCGGCTCGGCCTCCCATGGCAACGCGAGGCTGCCCTTGGGAAAATCGAACTCTCCGGGCACGTAGAGAAACGAAGGCAGCAAGGTGCGCTCGGCCACTTCATTGGCATTCACCAGCTGCGGGATGGCGCGCACGCCGATGGGGCTTGGCTCCTCGGAGGCCGCAGCGTCGCAGAAGGCCAGTGCCGAGTTGGTGGTTCCCAGGTCGATGCCAACGATGTATTTCGCCAACGGACAATCTCCTCTTTGGTTCCGCTTCTGCTGGGTAAAAAGCTTAAGGAAGTTCGACTTCGGCCGGTGCCACGACCATGCGGCCGGAGCCCTGTGGCAGCGGAGGCAGGTTCACTTGTTTGACTCGCCAGCCGCGGTGGCGCAGGACACCGCGCACAGGGGGCGCTCCGACGACGTTGCCGATCAGTTTGATGGCGGCAGGATCAAGGCCCGCAGGCACGGTGACCGGCTGCTCTTCTTCGGAGTCCAGAATCGGCTCCAGCGTGACGTAGCGTTGGAGCACCTGGCTGCAGCTGTCGTGGATGTTGCGGACGGCGGCTCCGAGCTGCACGTCGGGATAAGGGGCGATGTTTTCGGCCAGGAAGTCGATGAGGCGTCCGTCGCGCTGCAACAGCGCGAGCATCTGCACAGCGCGGTCGAAGCTCTCCGCGGGAGGTGGTGGAGCTTCCTTCAGACGGGAGACGGGCGTCGCGGCAGCAGTTGCCGCAGGAGGAGCCGGAGCCGAGGGCTTGACCAGCTTCTCTGCGATGTCCGGGGGAATTTCAGCGTTGAACAGGATTGACAAGAAACAGCGAAACGCAAACACCACTCGTTCCCAGAATGTGATCATGGCTACTCCGGACGACTGATCAGGATAACACCGCGTTGGATGTAGGCCGCGAGGCGCGGGCGGTCTTCCGATCGGCTGCGTTGCGCGGCGAAAGATGGGAGGCAGACAACGCGGAGCGCCTGCACAGGGCGCTCCGGTTGACTTCGGCACGGGTTCCGCCGATTGGCTATTTTATTTACGACTTGGCGACGGTCTTCGACGCCTTGGCTGTGTTGTTCAGGATGTCTTTCTGGGCGGAGACGACGGTCTCAAAGCTGCGCTGGACTGAATCGGCAACCGTCGCGGCGGGCGTGCCTGCGACTTCGGGCTGCTGCTTGACGGTCTCACTGACGGACTTGCTCTGCTTGGCGGCCAGGTCGAGAGCCGAATTCTGAACCGTCACGGCGTTGTCCACCGACTGCTGAAACAGGTTGGAGATCTCGGTCTTGGCCTTGCTCGAATCGTGGATGCAGGTCTTGGCCGTTTCGGCCGCTGCCTTGTTCTGCTCGACGATCAGATCGAGAACGCTCTTCTGCAGGGTGACCTGGCCTGCGAACGCTTCGCCGGCGAGATCGAATACGAAAAGACCGGGGAACGACGCGGCTTGCAGCGTCTTCTTGCAGGAGGCGAGAATCTCGGCGTTCTGCGCAGCCGCCAGATCCAGGGAGGACTTGCTCAATTCAGCAATCCGCTCCACGCCTTGGTTGAACAGGGTTACATACTCCGCCGGGCAGAACACGGCTTCGGCTTCGGACTTGGTTGACTTGGTGCTGGTGCTCATAATCTCCTCCTGGATGACTGCTCTGGTTGAAAATCAAATGCTGCAGTTAGTACTGCATTGCAGCATCACGGATTATTCCCCTCCTGGGGGTCCCGCGTCAAGGCTGAAAGATTAAAAGTCTGGTGAATTCCCCGCTCTGCACACGAGGCTGTGCAGAGAAGGCGGCGCGGCCCGCCGCGAGGGGACGTGGATGAGACAGGTGGTGCACGAGTCTTGCGGTGATCACGAGATCGAGGAGCGGCGGGCCACTATGCTTTTACAATTTCACGCCGCTGTAGAACGGTGAGGCTGGGCTGCGAGCCGCACTTATGGGCTAGATAGTGCACGGCGTCGCGGCACATTGTGCTGCAGCGGTGGCAGCGGATTGGACCGACGACTTTGGCGGCTGCGGTGTTCGCGTTTTTCCATCTCATTGCGGCCATTAGTGAAGTTCTCCTTTGGGGGATTTCGCGGCACGGTGGAACTGATGCGCCGAATAAACTCTGGTTTCGGTTGATAATCTGCTGATCTATACAGCACGTCTGTGTCCATTCGAAGGGAGACATTGAAAGCATTGGACTTGGCGTTACGTTGTGGATAACTCGACAGCTTCTTAAGAGGATTCGAAACGCAGTTCTTACATCGATAGAGAAGTTTCTCCTTTCTTACGCCCTTCTCCTAAAGGCGCCCTAACCGTTGTTTACTGCAGAATTGAGTGGCGTTCCGCCGCAAGGTATGAAAAAGCCCCCCTCCGGGATCTCCGGAGCGGGGCTGGTGGGAGGGTGACAAGAGAAGACTATTCTTCGGTGCCTTTGAGCTTGCTGATGACGGCGAAATCTTCCAGGGTCGTGATGTCGCCTTTGACTTCGCCACTGGTGGCGAGTTCGCGAAGCAGGCGGCGCATGATCTTGCCGGAGCGGGTTTTGGGCAGCTGCTCGCTGAAGCGGATGTCGTCGGGCTTGGCCATGGAGCCGATCTCCTTGGCGACCCAGGCGCGCAGCTCGTCCTTGAGTTCGGGCGTGGACGTTGACGCCGCCTTCGAGGGTGACGAAGGCCGCGACGGCCTGGCCCTTGATATCGTCGGGACGGCCCACGACGGCAGCTTCGGCCACCTTGGGATGAGCCACCAGCGCGGACTCGATCTCCATGGTGGAGAGGCGGTGGCCGCTGACGTTGAGCACGTCATCGACTCGGCCCATGACCCAGATGTATCCGTCCTTATCGATGCGGGCGCCGTCGCCGGTGAAGTAGACGCCGGGAATGTCGGACCAGTACTGCTTTACGTAGCGGTCGGGATCGCCGTAGATGGTGCGCGCCATGGCCGGCCACGGCTTCTTGATGACCAGGTAACCGCCGGAGCCCAGGGGAACCTTATCGCCGCCGCGATCGACTACTTCGGCGAAGATTCCCGGAAATGGGCGGGTGGCGGAGCCGGGCTTGGTGGCGATGGCGCCGGGCAGCGGAGAGATCATGATGCAGCCGGTCTCGGTCTGCCACCAGGTATCGACAATGGGACAACGGCTTTTGCCGATGACCTCGCGATACCACATCCAGGCCTCGGGATTGATGGGCTCGCCGACCGTGCCCAGAAGGCGCAGACTGCTGAGGTCGTGGCGGTCGGGATACTGATTGCCCCACTTGATGAAGGTCCGGATGGCGGTAGGCGCCGTGTACAGGATGTTGACCTTGTACTTTTCGACCAGCGCCCAGAAGCGGTCGAGGTCGGGGAAGTTCGGCGCGCCTTCATACATCAGGGTCGTGGCGCCGTTCTGCAGCGGACCGTAAACGATGTAGCTGTGTCCGGTGACCCAGCCGATGTCGGCGGTGCACCAGAAGATATCTTCTTCGCTGCAGGTCGAAGATCCACTTGCAGGTGATGTAGGTTCCCACGGCATAGCCGCCGGTGGTGTGGAGGATTCCCTTGGGCTTTCCGGTGGAGCCGGAGGTGTAGAGGATGTAGAGCGGATCTTCGCTGTCCATTGGTTCGGCCGGGCAGTGGGGTGCGGCCTTGGCGACCAGGTCGTGCCACCAGTAATCGCGGCCCGGCTTCATGGTGACCTCGGCTCCGGTGCGCTTGATAGACGATTACGCTCTTCACCGTGGGACAGTTTTCCAGGGCCTCGTCCACCGTGCCTTTCAGCGGGAACTGCCCGCCGCGACGCCAGGAGAAATCCTGGGTGATCGAGAGCGTTGGATTGCTGGTCATTGACGCGATCGACGATGGCGTTGGCGGAAAAGCCTCCGAAGATGACCGAGTGCACGGCTCCGATGCGGGCGCAGGCCAGCATGGCGATGGCCAGCTCCGGCACCATGCCCATGTAGATGGCGACGCGGTCTCCTTTGCCAATGCCAAGATCCTTCAAGGCGTTGGCGAAACGTTCGACCTCGGCCAGCAATTCGCCGTAGGTGAGCGTGCGGGTGTCGCCGGGCTCACCTTCCCAGAGGAAAGCGATTTTGTCGCGGCGGCCGGCGGTGATGTTGCGGTCGAGGCAATTGTAGGAAAGATTGGTTTTGCCGCCGACAAACCACTTGGCCCACGGCGCGTCCCACTCCAGAACCTTGGTCCAGGGCTGGAACCAGTGCAGCTCGGAGGCGATACGCGACCAGAAGGTATCGGGATCGGTCTCAGCTTCCTTGAAGAGGCGGTCGTATTCTTCCAGGCTTTTGATCTGGGCCTTGGCGGCGAACTCCGCCGGGGGCTGAAAAACACGGTTTTCCTGCAACACTGAATCAATGTTGACGCCATGAGCTAGGGTTTCGTTCGCCATGCGAGTGAATCCTCCGTAAGAGGCGGAGCCTGAGCCCCGCATAAAGAATCCGGCTGCCGCTGATCAAAAGTGCTACGCGGAGTGCGCGGGCAACTATATGCCGGGATGGATAATGCTGCAAGTAGGGAAAGCAGAATTTGCGGGGCGGGCCGCGCATATAAGGCCGTGGGGTGGGGTTCCAAACGGTCCGCGCTACGTCCCGGCGCGTAGCCGGTCAGCGTTCCGCAAGGCCAATGAAGGGTGGATGTAAAAGCCTGCGGCACACCGCGTAGCGCGCCACGCCTGGAACCGGCGCGACTCGCCCCTGAAAAGCGGCAGCGATCTTGCTCCAAAGCGGAAAGTAAGTCTGTAATAGCTGTCACATCAAGAATGTGATATAAGTCACTTTGAGGGTACTGCGAGCAGCAACCAAGGGGCAGGGCTGGGAAGCTGGAGGCAGGTGTCCGGTGCAAGGGTGCGGCGTTGTGTCACAGGGAGGCGAAGCTGGCCTCCGAGGTTATACAGCGACTTGGGAGGGCGAGTTGGGTTCGCCATACGGTTTGGAACTGGTTGATAACTGCCTGATACTGTAAGCTGCGCAATGACAGCTTCTTTTGCGGGCTGCCCAAGACTGCGCTCGAAGCGTTTGAAAAGATCAAGTTTACCGCTGCCTATCCGGCCGGGGCAGTGCTGTTTGTGGAGGGACAGGCTCCGCGCGGAATTTACATGCTGTGCAAGGGACGGGTCAAGCTTTCCACCACCTCCAGCGACGGCAAGACCCTGATTCTGAAGATCGTGCAACCGGGCGAGGTGCTGGGCCTGCATGCCACGGTCTCCAACACTCCCTACGAGATCACCGCGGAATCAGGCCAGCCCTGCCAGCTGAACTTCATCAAGCGCGAGGATTTTTTACGCTTCCTGCAGACCGCACGGCGATGCCTGCCTGAAAGCCGCCCAGCACCTGAGCCGGGACTGCCAGTCGGCGTACCAGCAGATCCGCTCGCTGGGGCTCTCGCATTCGGCGCCGGAGCGGCTGGCGCGATTGCTGCTGGAGTGGTCGCACGGCGAGGGCGCCGACGAGGCGGGCATGCGCATCAAGGTGGCCCTGACGCACGAGGAAATCGCGCAGATCATCGGCACCTCGCGGGAGACGGTGACCCGCACGCTGGCCGATTTCCGCAAGAAACAGATTGCGGTGCTGAAAGGTTCGACGCTGATGATCCGCAACAAGCCGGCGCTGGAGCGCCTGGTGGGAGCCTGATAGCGTCTCCGGATGCGGGCACACCACGCTCGCGCTCCGTCCGGATGGCGCGCAATACGTGACCTTGATTTGCAAGCCTGATTCGCAAACATTTCAAAAAAACGCAGAAGTTTCCTGTTTTGGGAATCTTTCGACTGCACAGAATCTTTGCAGGTACCGGCGCGGGCACCTGCTGATTTCTTCAACACTGTCGCGACTTTTCGCGATCCGGTGTTGCACATTGCAGCACCGGCGCACTTTGCGGGTGTCCCCGGCGCACGCGACGATGTGATGTGGGTCACGGTGAGCAATTGCTTGCTGGAATCATTGTTCGTGCGCATCGGCAATGCCGGAGGCGAGCTGCTCCGGTGAGGCGATGCAAAATTCAGCTTTCGTGGCCTGGAGCGAGTTTTCAGGACCAGGAAAGCAGGTCCGGAGCCTCAGGCTCCGGCGGATTTACTTCGATTGGGGCGGGGCGGTAGGTGTCCCCGCCGCTGATATCGTCAGGCGCCAGGAAGAGCATGACGCCGGAAGATATCCCGGCGGCAAATCAAGTGCGATGTGGGATATCCGGCGAAATTTGCCAGCCCGGAGCCACTGCACGCTCGTCCCCAGCGGGACCAACCGCTGGCCTGCGTGAGGTAATCCTGAAGCGGATTCAAGGTTACCGGCTCCGTCTGCTGCATTCCCGCCTGACTCCCACGCCATGTGAATCGAAATCCGACTGACATGGATATGCCAGCCGTTAGCGGTGCGGAGATTCCTTATGAGTAAGGCGATTCTTTACGATGCTACTCTATGCATCGACTGCAAACAGTGCGAGGGTGCATGTGCCAAGCAGAACGGACTGCCGTATGACGACAAGATTGCGGCGGAATCGGTTCAGTCGGCGCACAAGTTCACGGTGGTCCTCGCCAATAACGACAACAAATTCATGCGCAGGCTCTGTATGCATTGCAATGAGCCGGCATGCGCTTCGGTCTGCCCCGTCGGCGCCTTGCACAAGACGAAGGAAGGCCCGGTGGTGTACGACGTTTACAAGTGCATTGGCTGCCGCTATTGCATGGTCGCCTGCGCGTTTTCACAGCCCAAATACGAGTGGGGAAAGCTGAATCCCGCGCGTGCGCAAGTGCATCATGTGTCCCGACCGGGTGCAGACAGGGCGGCCTACCGCCTGCGCCGAGATTTGCCCCGACGGGCGCCACCAAGTTTGGCGATCGCGATGCGCTGGTTGCCGAGGCGCAAGGACCGGCTCCGCCAGAATCCCGATAACTACTATCCCCACATTTATGGACTGAATGAAGTGGGCGGAACCTCGGTTCTGATCCTCTCGTCGGTGCCGGTCGAATCCTTTGGATTGCCTTCGCCGGCGAAGCTGGGCACTACGCCGATGCCGGATTACACCTTCCGCATTCTCTCCAAGATCCCCGATTTTGTTCCGCTGTGGGCCCTGGTGCTGGGCGGCGTCTATTGGATCACCCATCGCCGCGAAGAAGTGGCTCTGGCCGAAGCCTCGGAACATGGCAGCGAGCAAGGAGGCACGAAGTGAAACTCAAACTGACCTTCTGGAAGGTAGTTTTCTGCCTGATCATGGCCATGGGACTGTACTCGGCTGTTTGTGCGGTACTATCTACGGCATTGGCGCGGTCTCGAATATGAGCGACAAGTTTCCGTGGGGCATCTGGATCGGCTTCGATGTCCTGTGCGGCGTCATGCTGGCGGCGGGCGCGTTCATTGTCACCGGCGCGGTGTACCTGCTGAACATCGAGCGTCTGCATCCCATCGCCCGGCCCGCAGTGCTGACCGCGTTCCTGGGCTATGTGCCTGGTCATCGTGGGCCTGATGTTCGACTTGGGCCGTCCGTGGTTCATCTGGCACCAGCTCATTTACATGAATCCGCACTCGGTGATGTTCGAGGTCGGCTTCTGCGTGATGTTCTATACCACGGTGCTGGCGTTCGAATTTTCAGCCGCGGTGCTGGAGCGCTTTAACCTGGCGAAGCCGCTGAAGTGTGTCAAGGCCGACTGATTCCGCTGGTGATCCTGGGCATTCTGCTTTCGACGCTGCACCAGTCTTCGCTGGGCACGCTGTACCTGATCATGCCAGACGAAGCTGCATCCGTTCTGGTACACCCCGGCACTGCCGTTCTTCTTCTTCATTTCGGCAATTGCGGTGGGCCTGGCGATGACCATCTTCGAGTCCTCGCTGAGTTCGCGGGCCTTTGGACGGCAGCTTGGAGCTGCCGATCATCGTGGAACTGGGCGGGGCGCTGTATGTGACGCTGTGGATTTACGCGCTGCTGCGTTTTGAAGACTACTTCCATCGCGGGCAGCTCGGCCACATATTCTGCACCCCAGCTATGAAGCCTACTTCCTGTGGGCTGGAGTTGCTGCTGGCGCTGGTTATTCCGCTGACCATTCTGTCGTTCCGGAGGGTGCGATTGAACGGCGACCGGGCTGTACCTGGCCTCCTGCTCGACCCTGCTGGGATTTGTCACCAACCGCCTGAACGTGAGCATCACCGGCATTGAAGACCTGGACCGGTCATCACTACTATTCCGAAGTGGACCGAAGCCAGCATCACGGCGATGATCATCGCGCTGGGATTCTTCATCTTCGCCATGGCGGTGAAGTATCTGCCGATCTTCGAGGATGCGCATCACGCGCTGCCCGTGGCCGAGCCGGAAGCGGCGAACATGCCGGAGCCGGAGCTGGCAGCACTAACGCCGATGCTGCGGGAGCGCGGACTAGCGGACGGCCTCCCGCGATCAACGGCGAACTGCGTTTCATTTAGGAGAAGCAATGTTCCAGCAAATCATGTCGCGCGTGAAGCACGTCAGCACAAAGCTACTGGTTTTGTTGCTGGCTTGCCTGGCATGCGGCTCCGTGGTGCTGGGATACATCAACATCCGGCTGCACCGGCACGACCTGGAACAGGTTTCGCTGGAGCAGGCGATCGAAATCAGCGACTTTGTCCGGGACAACACCTATCGGTCGATGATGGCCAATGACCGGCAAGGTCTGTACGAAGCCATTCGACGGCATCGGCCACCACAGCGAGATTGAGCAGATCCGCATCATCAACCATGACGGGCGGGTGGCATTCTCCAGCGACCCGCGCGAGGCGGGAAACCTGATCCGGCCGCGACAACGCGCAGTGCGTCGAGTGCCACCGGGGCAGCCGCGCAGCCATCGCTGCAGAAGCGTTTCCGGATTTACGAGGCACAGAAATACGGCCGGCGCAGCACCGGGTGCTGGGCGTGATTGCGCCCATCCTGAACAAGCCGGAGTGCTCCAACGCCGCCTGCCATGCGCATCCGGCGTCGCAGCGCATCCTCGGAGTTCTGGACACCGGGCTGTCGCTGAAGCGCGAGGACGCGAGCCTGGCGCAAAGCACGTCTGTGGGTGATTGCTGCTGGCTGCTGGGCGGAGGCGCCGGCATCGCGCTGCTGGTGTGGGTGGCGATTCGCAACCGTGCTGCACACTCCGCTGAAGCGGTTGCGGGAGGGAACCCAACACCTGGCCGAGGGCGAACTGGGGTACCAGATTCCGGTCGAGTCCGCCGACGAACTGGGAACGCTGGCGCGGCCTTCAACAGCATGAGCAGCCAGCTGCAGGCGGCACAGCGCGAGATCACCAGCTGGGCACATACGCTGGAGCATCGGGTGGAGCAGAAGACCAGCGAACTGCAGAACAACCCAGCAGCAGATGCTGCAAGTGGAACGCATGGTCGCCGTCGGCAAAATGTCGGCCGTGGTGGCGCATGAGATCAACAATCCGCTGGCCGGGATTCTGACCTATGCCAGGCTGCTGAAGAAGTGGATTGCGCGCGGCATAAAAGACGAGGAGCAGAAGAAGGAGGCGATCGAATCCCTGGATTTGATTGCCTCGCGAGAGCAAGCGGTGCGGCGAATTATTGCATAACCTGCTGTCGTTCTCGCGCACCTCGCCCATGAACCTGAGCCTGTTCGATCTGAACGCGGTGGTGGCGCGCACCATCCGGCTGACCGAGCATAAGGCGGAGATCGGCGGATCATGCTCAAGTGGATCTTGAGCAGAACCTTCCGCCGCTGCAATGCGACGCGGCGCAGATCGAGCAGGTGGCGCTGGCGCTGGTCATCAACGCGATCGACGCCATGCCGCACGGGGGAAATCTCTGGGTCTCCACGCGCACGTTGCCGGACGAGCAGATCGAGTTGCAGGTGCGCGACGACGGGGTCGGGATTCCGCCGGAGATTCTTCCGCGGATCTTCGATCCTTTCACTACAACCAAGGAAGTGGGCAAGGGAGTCGGACTGGGATTGGCCGTCTCCAAGGGAATTGTGGAACGCCACGGGGGCCACATCGAGGTCTCCTCGGAGCTGGGCGTGGGAACCACCTTCCGGATTATTCTGCCGCTGCGCGCCGGACACGGGGAGCAGGCGCAGGCAGCGGCTACGTCGGTGAGTTGAGCGGGTGAAGCACGGGAACGCAGGAGTGGAAACGTGAGCGAAAACAAGGGCCGTCTGTTGATCGTGGATGACGAGTTGAGCGTGCGCGATTCGCTGAACAAATGGTTCCGCGAAGAGGGCTACGAAGTGGGCACCGCGGAAAACGCCAGCGAGGCACTGTCGCGCCTGGCCGAACATCCCTGGGACATTGCGCTGATGGACATCAAAATGCGCGGCACCGACGGCATCGAGCTGCAGCGGAGAATTCACGAGCTTGATCCATCGCTGATCTGCATCATGATGACCGGCTACGCCTCGGTGGAGACGGCGGTGGCGGCGCTGAAGAACGGCGCCTACGACTATGTGACCAAGCCGCTGGACCCGGACGAGATTGCGCATCTCATCTCGAACGCTCTGTCCCACCGGCAGGCGCGGGAGGAAAACGTGCGCCTGCGCGAGACCGTGGACGAGGTGGCGCGGCCCGAGAGCATGGTGGGCCAGAGCGCGGCGATGCGAAAAGTCTTGGAGGCGATTGAAACCGTGGGGCCGACGGATGCCACCGTTCTGATTACCGGCGAGAGCGGCACGGGCAAGGAACTGGTAGCGCGGGCCATCCACTTTGCCAGCCCGCGGCGCTACCATCCGCTGGTCGCCATCCACTGCGGAGCATTGACCGAGACGCTGCTGGAGAGCGAACTGTTCGGACACGAGAAAGGCGCATTCACCGGCGCGCAGTATCGCAAGAAGGGAAAGTTCGAGGTGGCCGAGGGCGGCACGGTATTCCTAGACGAAATCGGCGACATCAGCCTGCGCACCCAGACCGACATGCTGCGCGTGCTGCAGGAGCGCGAGATTGTGCGCGTCGGCGGCAACACGCCCATCAAGGTGGATTTCCGCTGCGTGGCCGCCACCAACAAACCGCTGGAGCAGGCCATCGACGAGGGCCGCTTCCGTCCCGATCTTTACTACCGGCTGAACGTCTTCCGTATTGAGCTGCCGCCGCTGCGCGAACGGCGCGATGATATTCCCATGCTGGTGGACCACTTCGTGCGCAAGTTCTCGCGCGAGATGAACAAAAGGATTCTGCGGGTGAACCCGCGGGCGATGGACCTGCTGCAGCAGTACCACTGGCCGGGCAACATCCGCGAGTTGGAGAATGCGGTGGAGCGCGCCATGGTGGTGTCGCAGGAGCCCGAGCTGCGCGAACGCGACTTCACCATCCAGCCCCACGCCACCACGGCCGCGCCGCTGTCCGATGCGCGCTCGCTGGAGGACATCGAGAAGACGCACATCCTGCGCGTGCTGGATGAGTGCGGCGGCAACCAGACGAGGGCCGCGGAAATTCTGGACATTGACCGTGTAACCTTGCACCATAAACTGAAGAAGTACGGCTGGAGCAAACAAGCTCTGGCCGCCGTACCTGAGAGCCGATGAAGGTTTTACAGTTGTTGCCGATCGGCGGGCCGCATGAACCGCTGCTCGACTGGTTGCGCTCGGAGCTTTCCGAGGCCTTTCAAATCCGCTGCGAGGTGCTGAGCCCTCCATTGCGTCCGGAGTTCGCCTTTCACTCCGAACGCGGCCAGTACCACTCCAGCGAGCTGCTGGCGCGGATGCAGCAGTATGCGAATTGGAAGACCTGGCGGGTGCTGGGCGTGACCCCGGTCGATCTCTACATTCCGATTTTGACCTTCGTCTTTGGCGAGGCGCAGGTGGGCGGCAAGTGCTCGGTGGTCTCCTATGCGCGGCTGCGGCAGGAGTTCTACGGCTTGCCTGCGGACATGAACCTGCTGGCGCGGCGGCTGCTGATTGAATCCGTGCATGAGCTGGGGCACACGCTCGAGCTGCACCACTGCCACGACTACCGCTGCGTCATGTCCAGCTCGCACGCGGTGGAGTGGATCGACCTGAAAGAGCAGACATTCTGCGCGGACTGCGCGGCCTATGCGCAGTCGCTGGCGCGCAAGTAGCGGACTTCGCTTCTCCCTTCCGTTTTATCCAATGACGCATTGCCGGTGTGAACGGCGCGAATAGTACAATCGGCCTTTACTCTCATCTGTGCCGATGGGCCGTCATCAGGAGGCGGGATTGATTGTTGCCGGAGTCATGAGCGGGACCTCTGCCGACGGGGTTGACGTGGCCCTGGTGCGCCTCAGCGGGCGGCGGCTGCGGACCCGCTTTGAGCTGCTGGCGCACGGTGCGTTTCCCTACCCTGCGCAGGTGCGCGCCGCTGTGCTTGAGGCCATGAACGCGGAGTCCATTGCGGTGAGCACGCTGGCGCGGCTGAATTTTCTGCTGGCGGAGATTTATGCCGATTGCGTGCAGCGGCTGCAGCGGCGCTCGGGCGTCAGCTGCGAGCTGGTGGGATGCCATGGGCAGACGCTCTACCACCAGGGCGAGGCCGCGCCGTTCCTGGGACGCAAGATCGCCTGCACCTGGCAAGTCGGCGACGGCTCGGTGCTGGCCGGGCGGCTGGGAGTTCCCGTGGTGAGCGATTTCCGTCCCGCCGATATGGCTGCCGGAGGGCTGGGCGCGCCGCTGGTTCCCTTTCTCGATATGCTGGTGTTTCGCCATGCCAAGCGAGGGCGCATTGTGTTGAACCTGGGCGGCATCGGCAACCTGACGGCGATTCCGGCGGCGACCGACGCCTCGCAGGTGCGGGCGTTCGATACCGGGCCGGGCAACATGGTGATCGATGCAGTTTGCGAAAAGCTCTTCGGGCAGTCGTTCGACAACGCGGGGAAACTGGCCGCCAAGGGAAAGGTGCTGGAAGCGGTGCTGGACGAAGCAATGAAGGCGCCATTCTTCCGCGACTCCCTGCGCAAGCCGGGGCCGCGCACCGCCGGACGCGAGCAGTTCGGGCGCGAGTACGTGAGCCAGTTTCTGCTGCGCTGCGCTGGCGCCGACCGGCACGACGCGCTGGCGACGGCCACGGCCCTGACGGCGCGCTCCGTCGGCGAGGCCATCCGCGGGCTGACGAAAAAAGCTCGTTACCACGACCTGTTCGTCTCCGGCGGAGGCACGCGCAACCGGACGCTGATGGCGATGCTTCGCCGGGAAGTGGAGGGTCTCGGCATCGAGGTAGCGACGACCGACGCGGCGGGCGTGCCGTCGCAGGCGAAGGAAGCGATCGCCTTCGCGCTGCTCGCCTACCAGAGCTGGCACGGCGACACGTCGAATATTCCAGGGGCCACCGGAGCCGGACGGGAAGTCATTCTGGGCAAGCTGAGCTATGCGTAGAGTCTTCTTCATTTTTTTCGCGCTGGCCCTGGCTTTGGCGCTTGGCGGTTGCGCGCACCAGAAGCCTGACCCAAACACGGCTGTCATGGTCATCGAGAGCTCGCCGCTCAACCTCGACCCGCGCATCGGGACCGACGCGCAGTCGGAGCGCATTGGGGAGCTGATCTTCGAAGGGCTGCTGCGGCGGGACGAGAACTTCAAGCTGCAACCCCGGCTGGCCGAGAGCTGGGAGATTCCCGATCCGCTCACCTACATCTTTCATCTGCGGCGGGGCGTGCGCTTCCACGATGGGCGCCCGATGACCTCGTCCGACGTGAAATGGACGCTGGACTCGATGCGGAACGGCGGCGTGCGTTCGGCCAAGACGAGCGCCTATCGCTACATCGACCGGGTCGAAGCACCGGATGGCTTCACGGTGATCATCCGGCTGAAGGAGCCCTACGCTGCTCTGCTCTGGAACCTCTCCGATGGAGCGATCGGCATTGTGCCGGCGGGCTCGGGCGAGGAGCTGGCGCAACACCCCATCGGCACCGGGCCATTCCGCTTTGTCTCCCAGGCGCAGGACCGCGAGGTGCTGATCGAGCGTAACGATCAGTACTGGGGTAAGCCAGCGGGGCTGACGAGGGTGCGCTTCAACGTGGTACCCGACG
Source organism: uncultured Acidobacteriota bacterium (assembly GCA_963732315.1). Taxonomy (GTDB): domain Bacteria; phylum Acidobacteriota; class Terriglobia; order Terriglobales; family Acidobacteriaceae; genus TOLSYN. The sequence goes on along the minus strand of CAVSYY010000017.1, from coordinate 37,810 downwards.
CTACCACCCGCGCGCTGGAGCTGCGCAAGGGCTCCGCCGACGTTGAGATCGACGCATTGCCCGGAGACATGGTGGTCGCACTGGCGCGCCAGCCGCAGCTGCTGGTGGAGCGCGCTCCCGGAACCGGCTATCAGTACCTGGCGATGAACCTGCGCGATCCGATTCTGAAGGATGTACGGGTGCGGCAGGCGCTGGCCTACGCCATCGACCGCGGGCCCATTCTGCACTACCTTTGGCACGACATGGCGCGCCCGGCCAACAGCGTTCTGCCGCCGCAAAGTTGGGCATATGATCCCCACGCCAAGGTTTATCCCTACGATGCGGCCAAGGCCCGCCAGCTGCTCGAAGAGGCTGGTTATCCCGCTGGCCCGGGCGGGGTGCGCTTCCATCTGACCATGAAGACCTCGACCGACGAGAGCACGCGCCTGCTCTGCGCGGTGCTGCAGCAGCAGCTGCGCCAGGTGGGAATCGCGCTGGATATCCGTAGTTACGAGTTTGCAACCTTTTATGCCGACGTGGTGCGGGGCGCGTTCCAGCTTTATTCGCTGCGCTGGGTGGGAGGCAGCAACCAGGACCCGGATATTTTTGAGAACGCCTTCGACAGCGCCAGCTTTGCCCCGCGCAGGGCCAACCGGGGATACTACTCCAATCCGGAGGTGGACCGCCTGATTGCCGAGGCGCGCCGCAGCGTGGATTTAAGCCAGCGCGCAGCGGCATACGATCGCATTCAGGAGATCCTGAACGAAGACCTGCCCTACGTGAACCTGTGGTGGGCAGACAATGTACTGGTGCACACCCGCAGGCTGGAAAATGTTCAACTTTCCCCGGACGGAAGCTACGGCTTCCTGCGTGATGCGACGCTGGCCTATTGATTGGGTGGTAACCAGCTCTTTTTCACCTTAACCACGTTTCGGAGCGCCTGACCTGCAGTAGAATGGTGCCAACTTTGGGGGATGGATTGGCTAAATTCGAGGAGTGCCTGCAGCGCCTGGAAGTCATCGTCAAGGAAATGGAACGGGGCGATCTACCGCTGGAGCAGTCCTTGAAGCTGTTTGAGGAGGGCATCGCGCTCTCCGGCTCCTGCCGCAAGGAGCTGGAAGAAGCCGAGGGTAAGATTGAGATTCTCCTCAAACACGACGGAAAACTGCAGGCCGAGCCTTTCGGCGAAGGCAGTGGCAACCCGTAGGGCCGAGCGATCACCCAAGCAGGGGACCCAAGGAAGAATTTCACCCGGAGCCAGGCCGCCGAGCGTGTGCCGCCAGAGTCCGCGAGAGGTTGTTATGCCGTCACCAGCCGTAGTCATCGCACAGAGTGATCCCCGGACCGCGCAGGGACTTGCCAAAGATCTCCACGCCCATTTTTCCAAGGTGGCCGTGGCCCAGAGCGCCGTGGAGTTGCAGACCCTGCTGCGGCGCCATGAAGCACAGGTAGCCGTGCTCGATATGGAAATCGTCAATCTGGAAGAAGTGCGGAAGCTGACGGAGATGTTCGACGATCTTGCGATTATCTGCACCCATCGCTCGCCCGACGAGCGAATGTGGATGGCCGCGCTGAACGCCGGAGCGGTCGAATTCTGCCATCCGCTGGACCTCCATTCCATCCTGCGCGCTACCCACGCGGCCGCACAGCGCAGGCTTGATTTTGCCGCCTGAAGCACGAACGATCCCGGTAAGTGATCCCCGCCGGTGCGGGGATTTTTAGTGCCCAACGCCCGCTGCCGGAGCGTTGCCGCGTACCCGACCGGCGCCCTCCGGCACAGAACTTGCCCTCTGCCGGTAGCCGATTTACGCGGCTCGCTGATACACTCGAGTTCGTCCATGTTGAAAGAAACGTTACTTGAAGGCCAGAAGATTGCCGATGCCGCGCTGGAGCGTTTGCTGCCGGCGGCGGCGCAGTATCCCACCTCCATCCACCAGGCGATGCGCCACAGCGTCTTTGCCGGAGGCAAGCGCCTGCGTCCCATCCTGTGCATGGAGTCGGCGCGGATGGTGATCGGCCGGCTGCCGGACGGCGTCGAGGAGTTGGGTGCGGCCATCGAGATGCTGCACACCTACTCGCTGGTGCACGACGACCTCCCGGCGCTGGACAACGACGACCTGCGCCGCGGCCGTCCCACCTGCCACAAGGCATTTGGCGAGGCCACGGCCATCCTGGCCGGCGACGCGCTGCAGACCCAGGCCTACGAGGTGATGGCGGGGCTGCGCTGCCCGGCGGAGGCGCGGGTGCGAATCATCGCCGAGCTGGCGCACGGCACCGGCACCATCGATGGCATGATCGGCGGCCAGGTGGTCGATCTGGAATCGGAACATGTGCGGCCCGACCTGCCGACGCTGGAATACATCCATCGCGCCAAGACCGGTGCCTTGATCGTCGCTTCCCTGCTCACCGGCTGCTACTATGCGGGCGCAGCGGACGCGGAGATCGAGCAGGTGCGCGAGTTTGGACGCGCCGCGGGACTGGCCTTCCAGATCGCCGACGACATTCTGGACGTGACCCAGACCAGCGAGCAGTTGGGCAAGACCGCCGGCAAGGACCTGGCGGCCGAGAAGGTCACCTACCCGGCGCTCTTCGGATTGAACAAGGCCGAGGAGATGGCCGAGGAGCTGACCCAAAAAGCCTGTTCGGCGCTGGACAATTTCGGCAATCGGGCGGACACTCTGAAGGAAATCGCGAGATATTTGGTGGAACGGAAAAAGTAGAACTTGGAACGGGAAAGTCAGAGCGCAAGAGCGTAGCAAAGCCGCCGCAGGCAACATTATCCCGGGAGAATGCGTCCAATGAGCGTGATCGACGAAGTCCTTGCCGCCAACGCGTTGTACAAGGAAACTCACGACCCCTCGCTGTACTCACCGAAACCCCGCCGCAAACTGGCCGTGCTGATGTGCATGGACACCCGTCTGGACCGCCATGCGCTGGGCCTCGACTTCGGCGATGCCCACTTCATCCGCAACGCCGGCGGCATTGCCACGGATGATGCCATCCGCTCGCTGCTGGTCTCGCACTACATGCTGGGAACCCAGGAGGTGATGGTGATCGGCCACACCGACTGCGGCCTGCAGAAGGCCAGCGAAAAAGAGATGCACGATCTGATAGAGCAGAAGGCCGGGCGGCCGCCGAGCATGCCGGTTCTCTTCCACGCCTTTCGTGACGTGGCTGCCAATGTGCATAGCCAGTTGGAACGCCTTGCCTCCCATTCCTGGGTGCGCAAGGAGCTGATCCTGCGCGGCTTTGTTTACGATGTCACCACCGGCCACCTGGACGAAGTTCCCTGGATCTGCACGCGCGCGGGGTAGGTTGGCCAGCTGCGATCAAGGTTTCCTGCAAAAACACGAATCCCGAGGATGGCGAACCTGTTCACCTCGACCAGCAGCTCGCGTTAGACCCTTGCCTGACCTGCTCTCGTCGCTTCCAGCTTATTAGGGCTGGAAGCCTCGTGCGGCCATCGCTCGGGCTCCGGGCTCACCGACCAATCGGGTAAACCGATCCGTTCCTCGGGATCCTAGCTTGGGCCTTTCACAGTTTCCTGTTCGCCTCGACCAGCAGCTCGCTATAGACCCTCGCTGCCCCTCGAAGACTCATCGCCGGATGTCGTTCATCAGCAGGCCTGCCAGTTCGCGGCTGGCAAGCCGTCGGGCGCTTCAGTGCGACCTGAATGCCCAGGCGCCGGATTGCGTCCGGCGCTTGGCCCGTTGGTCTTGCGACCGCCGGGCGCCTGAAGAGTTTTGCTCTCCGGGCCCTGTCGCCTTTGCTGGCGCCAGGCTTGGTTCCTCTCCGGCACCGCCGTGCCGGGAAGGCAATGCAAGAGCTTCCGCCCTTGCATCGAGGGACCGCCGTCCCTGCTCTCCGGCAACTGCCGTTGCCGGTTTCGCTGATGACTTCCAAGTCCGTCGATGGCCTATGTGAGCTCGCTTGAGCCCCGGACTCACCACCAACCGGGAAAACTTTGGAAACTGTCAAAGAACGAGTGTGTTGTACCGCAACCGGAAAAAAGGTCAAGAAAACAATTCGATTTTTAAGTGCCGTGTTTTCAATCCAGTGCAGCTCATCCACAGGGCGCTGCCATAAAAGTGGTGCAGAGGACTGCAGAAAAACCCTCGCGCATCCCTTACTGACACACCAAACTTGCACGCAACCATGCGCAAAGCCGCATAATACATTGGCGATTTGCAATGGCTCCAGCTTTGCGGCAAAGTGCAGCCCGGCGGAGGCGACTCGCAACCCGGCCCGGCCATCGCGGTGCAAAACTCGTGCGGAGCCGCAATTCTGGCGGGCCATGGAATTCAACCTTGCATGACCTCCCGAGCGTCCACCGGTAGAAGTTTCGCCAGCCGACACCCTAGCTTTTGCCTTTTCGCGCCTCCACCTCCCAGTAGTCCACTACGGCCGGTCTCGCCCGCTCCTCCAGCTCCAGCTCGCGCCGCACGCCGGGCTTCATCTCCCATAGCTCGAAGCCCTGCCGGTCGGCTGCGGGCTGCAGCTTGTGCGGATCCCCCGTCAGCATGGGGAAGGTTCCGAAGTGCATGGGCACCACGATGCGCGGCTGCAGCAGCTTGCAGGCATATTCCGCCTCGCGGATGCCCATGGTGAAGTGGTCGCCCATGGGCAGCAGCGCCACGTCGGGACGGTACAGGTCGTGGATGATCTGCATGTCGCTGAAGACGGCGGTGTCGCCCGCGTGATAGAGCTTGAGGCCGTTGCCGAACTCCAGCACGTAGCCGCAGGCCTCGCCGGCATAGATGAACGATCCGTCCTCCTCCTGAATGCCGCAGGAGTGCACCGCGTGCACCATGGTGATCTTTACGCCCTCCACCTCCTGCGTGCCGCCCTTGTTCATGGGAGAGATGTTTTTGGCGCCCTTGCCGCCCAGCCAGCTGGCCAGCTCGTAGATGCCCACCACCATCGGCTGGTGCTCCTGGCAGATAGCAACCGCGTCGCCGATGTGGTCGCCGTGGCCGTGGGTGCACAGCAGAACGTCCACTTTTTTCTGCTTCTTTTCGGATTCGGGACAGAGCGGATTCTGCGTGATCCACGGATCGATGAGAAACGTCTTGCCCTCCGCGGTCTCGATTTTGAATGTGGAGTGGCCCAGCCAAGTCAGATTGATCGCCATAATCCTCTTTCCTCGTTCGCCCTGTTGAGTGCGTTACGTTGCGTTCAGCGTAGGTATGCGATTGTCCTTAGCCCTTTTCCGATTTCTCCCACGCCCCGTAGCCCCCGGCCAGCGACAGCACATTGCGGAATCCCATACGCTGCAGCATGTAGGCCGACAGGGCCGACCGGCTCCCGCCGCCGCAATAGAGCACAATCTTGCGGTCCTTGTCGGTGGTCACCAGATCAATCTTCAGCTCCAGCATCCCGCGCGTAATGGTCTTGGCGTCCGGGATGATTCCCTGGTACCAGTCCTCGCGTTCGCGCACGTCGATCAGCGAGAAATCCTCACCGCTGGCCTTCATCTTGCGCAGGTCGTCCACGGAAATCTCGCGCACCTCGCGCTTGACTTCGTCCACCAACTGTTTGAATTCCGGCATCGGCATGATGTGCACCTTTCTGTTGTGTCCGGCAATTTGATTGCGTCGTTGCGCAGCCGCGCCGCCACATCGCCCACATTCTACTCCTGCGCCGCGCCCCACTAACCTACGATGCGCAATCGGCGATGATAGAATCCGGAATCGTGGAAACCCAAAAAACAGTGACCATCCGCAAAAGCTCCATCGAGGAGCGTCCTCCAGCTTTTACCTTTCGCGGCGGCAAAAACGGCCGCACCCTGTGCTGTGATCAAGTCGAAGTCGAGCGCCTGGCCCGCCGCTTTGGCACGCCCCTCTACGTGTATTCGGCCACGGCCATCCGGGCGCGCGTGGCGGCCTACGAACGCGCCTTTGAAAAGCAGTCGCACACGCTCTGCTATTCGGTAAAGGCCAACTCGAACCTCTCCGTGCTGCGCCTGCTGGCCTCGCTGGGCTGCGGCTTTGACGTGGTGAGCGGCGGCGAGCTGCAGCGCGTGATGCGCGTCTCCAAACAGGCCGCGCAGGGCGTGGTCTTCTCCGGCGTGGGCAAAACCGCCGCGGAGATGGACGCGGCCATCGCAGCCGAAATCCTGCTCTTTAACGTGGAGAGCGAAGCCGAACTGGAGCTGCTGGGAGCCCGCGCCGAACGCCTGAAGAAGACCGCGCGCATCGCTTTCCGGGTCAATCCCGACGTAAGCGCCGGAACTCACCCGTATATCAGCACCGGCCTGAGCAAGCACAAGTTCGGCGTGCCCATCGCCCGTGCCCGCCAGCTCTACCGCAAGGCCGCCACCTTCACCTACCTCGACCCGGTGGGCGTCAGCGTCCACATCGGCTCCCAGATCACCGACATGAAGCCCTTTGGCGAAACCATGGAGCGGGTGCTGGCCCTGGTGCGCGAGCTGACCGAAGACGGCCTGAATATCAATTTCGTGGACGCCGGCGGCGGCCTCGGCATCCGCTATCAGGACGCCAACATTGCGGAGTTCGAGCGCAGCCTGAAGGCCTACGCGGCTGCCCTGACGCGTCCGCTGCGCCGCACCGGCCTGCATCTTCTGCTGGAGCCCGGCCGCTCCATCGTCGCCGCCTCCGGAGCCCTGCTGACCCGCGCCCTTTACGCCAAGGAAAACGGCGGCAAACAGTTTCTGATCACCGACGCGGCCATGAACGACCTGGTGCGTCCCTCGCTGTACGGAGCGCATCACGAGATCGTTCCCGCCACTCCGCGCAAGCTCGCCGCCGGAGCGGTGCGCGGCGTCATGGACGTGGTGGGACCGGTATGCGAGACCGGAGACTTCTTTGCCCGCGACCGCGAGCTGCCGCCCATCGCCCCCGCAGACTTGCTGGCCATTCTCGACGCCGGGGCCTATGGCATGAGCCTCTCTTCCAACTACAACACCCGCGGCCGCGCCGCCGAGGTACTGGTCGATGGCAAAAAAGTCCGCCTCATTCGCAAGCGGGAGACGTTTGAAGACGTCATCCGCAATGAGACGTAATCCGCAAGGGAACCTAGAGGTAATAAGCAAATCGCCGGATTGTGCCCGCCCGGACGCGGGACTACTCTGGCGCCATGACGCGGCCCAACCTACTGCAATATCGCGATACCGAGCCGGCCACCTGCACCTGGTGCGGCGCACCGCTGGGCCGCAACGTAATGCCGAAAACCATAGCCGCCGTCTTCTGCTCGCGTCCGTGCGAGATTGAAGCCAAGGCCTGGCTCTACCTGGAGATGTGTGAAATCGAGGTCACGCTGCCAACCGGCCTGCCCGCCGATGAGGATGAGTACGACACGCGGGAAGACCGCTCCGGCAACCTGTAGGCGCAACGTAGACGGCAAACCAGAACGCACCCCTAGCCTTCAGCTGGAGCGCTGCCCCCACCGCAACCGGCTGCGCAGAACATCGAAGAAGGACTTCTGCATGCGCAGCAATCGTAAATGGTGCAACGCCTTGCGGCAGACGATCTGGTCTCCCTGCATCACCGGCATTCCCACCTGTCCATCCACGCTCAAAAAGCCGTCGGCGCCGCTATCCAGCCGCACCGAGATGACGGAGTTCGAGCCCACCACCAGCGGACGATGGGTGAGCGAGTGGGGACAGATCGGCGTCATCAGAAGCGCATCCACGCTGGGCATAAACACCGGCCCCCCGGCTGCCAGCGAATACGCCGTGGAGCCCGTGGGGGTGGCGATAATGACGCCATCCGCCTGGTACTCCATCACCCGGTCGTCGTTGATGGTCACGGCAAAGCCGAGCAGGCGGGCCACGGTACTCTTCACCACGGCATCGTTGAGCGCAAAATACTGCGCGATTTCCTGCTCATCCCGAACCAGGCGGCAGTTGAGCAGCGAACGCGGCTCAGTTGGACACTGGTTGTTCACCACTGCCTCCAGCGTCGTGTAGAGCTCGTCGAGCGGAACCTCGGTAAGAAAGCCGAGCGAACCCAGGTTGACGGCCAGCAGCGGAATATCATTGGCGCCGATGGCCCGCGCCGCCGACAGCAGCGTGCCGTCGCCGCCCAGCACAATGACGAACTCGGGCTCGTAGCGTGCCAGTTCGCTGCGCGGGATGCACAAAATCATGGGTCCGGTAGGCCGCCGTCTGCTGGTCGATGTAAACCCGGTAGCCATGCGCGCCCAGCCAGCGCAATACTTCGGGCACAATCTCGGTCAGCTCCGGCTTGGCGGGTTTGGAGACGATCGCGGCAATCTTCACAGCTTATTTGTACCCCACTTGCGGGTCTTTCGGAGCAGAGAAGCTGGCATGCAGCAGGAATTCCCGGTTTCCTTCCGTGCCGAGGATCGGCGAATCGATCACCTCGATCGCTTCCCCGCCCAGGGCTGCCACCGTCTCGCGCACCCGGGCAACCGCACCCAGTTGCGCCGCTTCGCTGCGCACAATGCCGCCCTTGCCCACCAGTTGCCTCCCTACCTCGAACTGCGGCTTCACCAGCAGAACCAGTTCGCGGCGCGGCTGTCCCTTCTCGGCAAACGCAGCGGCCACCACCGCCGGCAGCACCTGCGTAGCCGATATAAAAGAAACATCCATCGCCACCAACTCTACCGCCTCGGGCACCTGCTGCACCTCCAGATAACGCGCGTTGGTCTTCTCCAGCAGACGCACCCGCGCATCGGCCCTAAGCCGCGCATCGATCTGCCCGTAGCCGGTGTCCACGGCCAGCACGCTGGCCGCCCCATGCTGCAGCAGGCAGTCGGTAAAGCCGCCGGTGGAGGCACCCACATCCATGCAGACCGCCCCTTCGACCGCGATCTTCCAATGAACCAGCGCAGCCTCCAGCTTCAGCCCGCCGCGGCTCACATAGCGCAGGTCGCTGCCCAGCAGACGAAGCTCGCAATCTTCGGCTACGGCGTGCCCGGACTTGTGCACCTTCTGCTCATCCACCAGCACACGCCCGGCAAGAATCATCGCCTGCGCCCGCTCTCGCGATGCCACCAGCCCGCGCTCCACCAAAAGAATATCAATTCGTTTCTTCAAGTTTTCCTGATTTGGGTCTTCCCAGTTTTGAGTCTCTGTGGTTTCCGCGTGAAGGTCTCTCAGGCGTTCGCCCGAAAAAGATTGTAATGCCTGGCACCCGCGCAGTGCCCGCCCCAGGCGTTCTTCCTCTCCGCACTGCCTCCTGTGCAGAGTGGACAAAAGCCCATGAACATTGGATCAAACGCATTCCGGCAGGACTTTCTCCCAGTCATTTCCACATTTGTGTTGAAAAATTCGGTCTACGCATATTCCCTGCAATTGCGCAACTTCTTTCCTCTTCCACAGGACCCGCACCGCGGCAAGTGCAGAATGGAGAACCCCGCATGAATACAGCGCCATTTGCATTTCTTCCAGCATTCCTCCGGGGTATTTCCACATACTTGTTGAAATCTTCCGCACCCAGGCAAGCAACCCAGCTGCATGCCTCCACCGGCTTAGGTTAGAATGGCGATTCCTACTCTCATGCCAACCACCAAGCGCGCTAAATCTCCCAAGGCCGCCAAGCGATTCTCCCTGGTACCCGCCGATGCCCAGTATGAGATGGTTCGCGCTCTCGCGGCGCTGAAGTCCTCCAGGAGTCGCCTCGCCAGCGGTTCCGAGGTCGCCGAGATCGCCGTCTGCCTGGCCGCGGCGAGCCATGCCCGGTGGTGCTCGCCTGCGCCGCCCGCGGCGCACGCTGCATTTGCCAGGATTCAAGACTCTTCGAGGTCAAAGGTTCCGGCGCCAGCAAGCGCAGGTTGGCCACCGCCACCCTCGCCGCCATGGATGCTCTACTCCACGCCGCGGTGCGTGACGCCACCTCGCCGGCCGATCCCCTGGCAACCCCGGCCGTGGTTTGCGCCGGCCGGCTTGAGTCCGATCCCGAGGCCGAGCAGGATTACCGCGCGGCCTTCCGCTTTGCGGCGCGCCACAAACTCCCCATCCTCTACGTCGTGGCCAACAGCCTCGCCCCCAGCCAGAGCCGGCCGCTGGATCTGCGCACCGTCTACCCCGAGTTTGGAATCCCGCTCTTCAGCGTCGATGCCAATGACGCCATCGCCGCCTACCGCGTCGCCACCGAGGCGCTGCACAATGCGCGTCACCTGCGCGGCCCCTGCGTCATCGAAGCGCTCGCCGTGCCGCAGCCGCCCAATGGCGCCGCCAGGCCTCTCGAACTGCTCGCCAGCTACATGAAGCGCCACGGGAATCCGCCACCCGCAGAGTTGAACTAGCCGACCCAGTGTTCCCGCTCCGGTATCGGGTATCCAGTTTACGTTTTTGGTTTTAACCCCGGAGAACTTCACCTTTTGTAACAAGACAAACCGGCGAGTTTCCCATCTAATAGCGCGTAGCAACTATGCTTCGCGCACTCTCCAATCGGTTTGTCTCCCTGGCGCTGGTCTTTCTCCTGGCTTTGTCTCGGTATTGTTTATCGCGGCGGCTTCCACCTTCATCCCTTCCGGCGGCCTGCAAAATCCGCAAACCCGCGCCAATCTCCTCCTCACGCTGCTGCGCTAGGACGCCTTTATCTTCCGCATTGAGCGGATGCGGGTTCTGAATCTCGCGCCTCCTTTAATTTTAGTGGGAATTGTCCCTGCTCACCTGCTCGAGCTTTCCCCGACTCGGCCCGCGGCCTGATGCCGGGCTTTGTGTATCAGCTTGGAATACTGTTTGCGGCGCCGACCAATACCATCGAGTACGCGCTGCGCGACAGTCTCGGCTATGCCTGGGCGCTTACTCTATTTGAAGCGGTCACGATATTAGTCCTGCTCGCAGTCATACTCCGTGGCCCGGAACGCCGAGGCAGGAAGTTTTTGCAGGAACCCATGGCGTAGATACTTGAACGTGGGGTAAGAGAGGTTTCCAAATGAAATCTAGAATTCCGGCAGTTGCATGGCTTGGGTTCGCCTTTGGACTCGTGTTGACGCCTGCTCGAAGGGTGCGCGCACAAGTGGCGACGATCTCGGTCCAAACAACAGCGCTGGGCAAGAAAATACCGAGGGACTTCGTCGGCCTCAGTCTCGAGGTATCCGAAAGCGGCCAGGGATTGCAAGCCCTTCAAAAGAGCCAACTGGGCGGCGCGTCGCCGCCATCGAACGAGCAGGCCCAATACGCACTGGGGCGCCCCAACGCGCCCAATGAAGGTTTCTTTCAGTTCATGCGGAATCTTGGGCCTGGTGTGCTGCGGCTGGGAGGCAACAGCCAGGATAATACGTGCTGGGATCCGAAACAGGCGCCACACCCAACCTGGTGCCAGGCCGTATTGCGGGCGGGTGATCTGAAACTCTTCTCAGAAGCTGCGGAGTCGAGCGGATGGCGCCTGATCCTCGGCGTGAACCTAAAACAGAATTCGGGTGCCTGGGCATTGCGCGAAATCACCGAAGGCATAGCCCCCAACGTCACGCCGCAGCAGCTTTTGGTCTCGAGTTTGGGAACGAGCCTGACCTCTTCCGTCGCGGCGGGCGGCCTGCGGCTTATTCCCCTGCGGATCACGTCAGGGATTTTCTCGGCTATGTGCGCGCGTTTCACGAAAACCCAGTCGCGAGCAGTTACGCCATCGTGGGGCCGGCCACGTGCTGCACGTGGCGCAATGCGCGCGACCTCGGAGCCTTCATCGATGGTGTGGGTTCTAAGAACCTCAAACTGGTCACTGTGCACAACTATTCAGCAACCACCTGCGGAGGCAAGACCGTCACCATCGCTCAGTTGTTGTCGCCTGCCTTGATGGCCCGATTCGACAAGGCGGCCCAGACTTGGATGGCCGCCGTCCACAGGCGTGGCTTGCCGCTTGCCTTGGCAGAGACCAACTCCGCGTCTTGTGGGGGAATGCCGGCGTCAGCAACGCCTTCGCCGCGACGGCCTGGGGGTTGGACTATATGTTTTCAGTCGCGCAGGACGGCTTCCGCTACATCAACTTCCACATGAGTTACAGGCCCGGTGGCAGCTCCTATAACGCCGTGGATACGTTTGGCCGGCAGAATGCCGTGCACGCCTGGCACTACCGCAATGTTGCCGAGCCACTCTACTACGCCATGTACCTCTTCGCGCGGAACGCCTCAGGAGAACGCCTTCTGCCCACCGCTATCACAACCCACGCCAATATTCGCGCCTTCGCGGTAAGCTCCTGCGCCGGCTGCGCCGTCAAGGTTTTTGTGATTAACAAAGATCTGAAGCGGCAGGCAGTGTACGGGTGCGCGGTGCAGGACGAAGAGGCCCGGGATCACTGCTGTTGGTCCGGGCTCCGAGCTTAAGCTCAGGGGCTTCAGAAGTTCGCTATGGCGGCGGGCAATTCGACTCGCATGGCCGCTTACCCACGCCGAATTCAACCGGCATTCGACCCAATGCTCGCGGCGATTATACGTTTGCCCTTCCCAACGCCAGTGTGGCTCTGTTGACGATAACCGGTCGGAGCGGGCGTGAATAAAGCCAGTCTACTGCCTTAACGCCAATGCCCGTAGAAACCACCGCGCCCAAAGTAGAATCCCGGCCCAAAATAGAAGGGATAAAACGCCGGCCCGAAGTAGCCGTAATAGAGCGAGTCGTAAGCGGGCCCGTAGTCGTAAGGTGTTGGCGCGCATCCGTGGCCATTGCAGAGACTCGGAGGCGGCGCAGGGGAATTCTGCGCCTGGGAATTCCGGGCGTAAGCATCCAATTCCACGTAATGGAAGGCCTCAGGAGCGCGGCGGGTGGAAATGGTAACCGGCGCATCGATCTGGAAGGTCAGCAACGATTCGGGATAGATCACCGTCTGGCGTCCACGCGTCACCAGCACACCCACCGTTCCCGCGATCGCTCCTGCTCCAGCACCCACTGCGGCGCCAATTCCACCGTTTGCGGCGGCGCCAACGGCTGCACCGAGCGCTGTGGTCGTGACAACCGCGTCTGCATCCCGGCCGCGCGATGTTGGACCCACTTGGCTAATCAACTGGGACTGGATCGCCGCCTGCTGGCCATCCACAAGAGTCAAGTCTGTCAACTGAATCGCGAGATGGGAAACGCCTTTGATGCGCCCCGCTTTTTTTGCCTCCACCACTCGGCCGCCGCAGTCTCGCCCGGCTCGGGCGACAACAAGACCATCCACCACCACGGGCTTTTCCAGAGTCGCGGTGAACGCGTCACCCGCCTGATTGTGGTCAGACGACAGCATTTGATTGGTTCGGACGGTTATATACGCGCCGCGCTGGATAGTGAGCCGTGAAGGCACAGTTGGGCCTTGTTGGTCATTTGCCGGACTGTACGGCTGATAGGGATTAGAAGACCCGCTTGATGAGCTATTTGAGCCCGGCGCATTGTTCTGGTTCTGAGGTTTAGCCGGTGGCGCGGGTGGTGGACCGGTGAAGCGATGCCATCCAGGAGAGGTACTGTTCTTCTACCGTCTGGGCTGGTGGAGGGGCATTTTGCTGGTCTTGAGCAAATGTGAAAGAACCACCTGCCAGCAGAACAACGAACGCGAAGCAAGCAACAGTGCGGAAAGGCTTAGCCAGAATACGACTCATCGGATCTCCTTAAAAAACTCCGTCCCAGTCTAATGCACCCATCGTTCCAAACCGCGCACTGGCAGCAAGCCATTGAATCGACAGAGCATGGCGTGGCTCGCGGGGCGGAACCCGCGGGTGTTGTTTGGCTGTAATCCACCGGCGTTGATGGATTTTGGCCACCGGCCCATCTTCGCTGAAGAAAAGGAGAGTGTATCCATGACAAGGAAATTCGACCTGGTGACGATAGGAACGGGAACTGCGGCCTCTACGGTGGCCACCACTTCCGGGCCGCCGGCTGGCAAGTGGCTGTTGTCGATTCAAGGCCTTTCGGCGGTACGTGCGCCCTGCGCGGCTGCGATCCCAAGAAGGTGCTCGTGGGCGCCAGTGAAGTCATCGACTGGGCCCTTCGGATGAACAAGAAAGGAATCAAGAGCGGCGCCGCACGGCTCGAATGGCCGAGGGCCTCATGCGGTTTAAGCGATCTTTCACGGGCCCGGTGCCAAGCGAGCGGGAAGCGAGCTTTGCGAAGGCGGGCATTGCCGCATTCCATGGCCGCGCGCAGTTCATTGGACCGGCAGCCCTCCAGGCCGGCGATGACGTCCTGGAAGGCAGGCACGTCGTTGTAGCTGCAGGTGCGTGGCCGGCCCACTTGAACATTCCAGGGGAAAACCTTTTGACTACCAGCGACCAGTTTCTGGAACTTGACCGCTTGCCGCGACGCATCGCGTTTGTGGGTGGAGGATTTTCGTAGCTTCGAATTGGCGCACGTCGCCGCGCGCGCTGGAGCCCAGATCGCGCTTCTTCACCGTGACGCGCGACCGCTGGCGGGCTTTGATCCTGATCTCGTGGATGCGCTCGTGAAGTGGACGCACGAGCTTGGCATTGACGTTCAGCTTGAAACAGGCCGTCGAGGCAATCGAAAAGACGTCAACCGGCCTGACGGTGCACGCTTCCCCTGCCGGTAAAAAGCGCGAGTTTGACGGTAACCTGGTGATCCACGGCGCCGGTCGAAGTGCCGGATATCGGCGATCTTGGCCTGGAAACAGCGGGCGTTGATTGGGACCAGCGGAAGGGCGTGAAGGTTAATGAATACTTACAGAGCGTTTCCAACCCAGCAGTATACGCAGCGGGCGACGCTGCAGACAGCGGAGGTCCCCCGCTGACGCCGGTGGCCGGTTACGAGGGAAGCATCGTCGCCGCCAATCTCCTTAAAGGGAACCATGCCAAAGCTAACTATCTGGGAGTACCGACCGTCGTGTTTACGACACCCCCCCCTGACGGCAGTAGGTCTCCAGGAAAACGCGGCCCGGGAACGCGGTCTGAAGTTCAGCGTGAATTATGCTGACACTTCAGACTGGTACTCGTCGCGCCGAATTGGGGAGAAATGCTCCGGATACAAAGTGCTGATCGAAGAAGACAGTCATCGCATTTGTGGGGCTCACTTGCTGGGCGCCGGGTCGGAGGAAGTGATCAACATCTTCGCCGCGGCCATCCGGCTGGGGCTCGCTGCGACCCAACTCAAAGAGATTATTTTTGCCTATCCGACGCGCGGCTCGGACGTGGCGTATATGCTCTAGCACGGGCCTCATTGGGTCATTGATCCATTGATCCATTGATTCATTGGCTGATTGATTCGTCGTCCCAAAGGGCGTCAGAGACTGATGAGCCAATGATGCAATGAGCCAATGAAACAATCCCCTAGACCTCCGGTATTCCGAGGTCACTGCTGGCGAGAGGGGACATTTTGGCTTCTGGCGCGTAGCGCTCAATCAGGTCCAGCGCGATCCGTGCCCGGCGGACTCTCTCGCGCCCCATATTGACCGCCAAGTCTTCAATGTGCCGCCCGGAAGGATAAATATCCGGCGCGTTCCGCAGCCCGAACTTGAAATAGACGGGCGCGGCCACGCGGATGATTTGGGGCATCTCGTAGTAGCGCACGAAACCGCCAAAGTTGTCCGGGACCTCGATGTAAAGATCGATGGGCACCTTAACCGTCTGCCGGAGCGCCCCCAACTGCGCGGGAGAAAGGTCCGTGGGCACGTTCAGCGTGGAGACGCCCGCATTCTCAAAGATTCTCGCC
The DNA here is from genome assembly GCA_963732315.1 of uncultured Acidobacteriota bacterium. GTDB lineage: Bacteria > Acidobacteriota > Terriglobia > Terriglobales > Acidobacteriaceae > TOLSYN. The sequence continues at coordinate 22,275 of CAVSYY010000017.1, read as the reverse complement.
GTCGCCGGATTTGCCGCTGGGAGCGTTACGGAGCTCTTGATCACAAGGTTCCTCGGCAGTTGCCGGTCCTTTTTCATCTCGTTCAGCACCCAGATCAGGCCGAGGTCTGCGGGGAGAACGCTGCGGATGCCCAGCTCGCAAGCCCGCTTTACGTCCTCGATGGCATAAACCAGTTGGTCCGCGCCGCGGTGCTGGAGGCCAATCACTTTGCCTGCCGCGGAAAAAGCTTGTGCGCCGGTTTCGAAAGTGGCCCGCGGACCCACGAACAGGCAGACCTCAATCCGCTGGTCGCGCCCGATTCTGGCCATTTCGCCGATTTCGGCCTGCGTCAGCAGCATGATGCCGCTGCCCTGGCTCACACGGTGAATAGGCACTTTCAAGTCTTTCGCCGCCGCCAACACTTCTCGAAAAACGCGTGGACCTTCGACGCTCGGAATCTCGAGGCGATATTGTCCCCCGTCCCGAAACCGCTTCGTGCTCGGTTCTAAGGCGTGATTGTCCTCGGCAGGCAGCTTAAGCTTGTTTAAGAATTTTTGCGTTTTCTCCATGGTTTCTCCTATTGCGTATACTTCAGATAAACGGTGCGTGTTTCCGTATAAAAGTCGAGCGCCTGCGGCCCCTGCTCGCGCATGCCAAAGCTCGATTCCTTCGTGCCGCCGAATGGCAATTGATATTCCACACCCGCCGTCGGCAGGTTCACCGTGATGAGACCGGCTTCAATGCCATTCACAAACTGGTGGACGCGCGTCAGGTCGCGCGTGACAATCGAGGCGGAGAGCCCAAAGCGCACCGTGTTCGCAAGACGCATCGCTTCGTCAAAATTCTTCGCCGCCATGAGGCCGAGAACAGGCCCAAAAACCTCTTCCTGAGCAATGCGCATCCCGGGAGTGACATCGCCAAAAATTGTGGGCTCCACGAAGTGGCCCTTGTCGTAAATCCCACCGGTCAGGCGTTTCCCGCCCACCAGGAGCTTCGCGCCCTCCGTCTTAGCAATCTCAATATATTTAAGGTCCGTTGCGAGCTGCTTGGCATCTACCGCCGGTCCAATTTGAATCCCCGGCTCCAGGCCATCACCTACCTTAAGACCGCGCGTCTTGGCCACCAAAAGTTCGGCCAACGGCCGATAGATATCCTCTTCAATGATAGCTCGGCTGCAGGCAGTGCACTTTTGCCCAGTGGAGAAGAACGCACCATTGATCAACACATCCGCGGCGTACTCAAGATTGGAATCCTTCAGGACGATGGTCGGATTCTTGCCGCCCATCTCGAGCTGAATCCGGACCTTCCGCCGGGCAACTTTCTCATACAACGCATTCCCTACTTCGCACGACCCGGTGAAGGAAATTCCCTGAATGGCCGGATGATTCACAATGGCATCGCCTACAGAGCCTCCACTACCGGTAACCAGATTCACCGTCCCTGATGGCACTCCCGCTTCGTGGAGTGTCTCCACTAAACGATAGGCGCAGAGCGGCGTGAGCGAAGCCGGCTTGATGACGACGGTGTTGCCCGCCACAAGGGCCGGCGCCATCTTCCATGCCGGAATTGCAATCGGAAAATTCCACGGCGCGATCAATCCTACCACCCCTAACGGCGTGCGCACAGTGTAACAAAAAACGTTTTCCCGCTCGGAAGGGATTTGATAGCTGAACGAGCGCGCGCCTTCCCCTCCAAAGTATCGAAAAATATTGATAGCCCGCTTCACTTCCCCGCGCGCTTCGGGAAGAGTTTTGCCTTCCTCGCGCGTCATCTCCCGTGAAACGTTTTCTAGCCGGCTTTCGAGGAGCTCCGCCGCCTTGAAAAGGAATTCGCCCCGGCGCGGCGCCGGCATCGCAGCCCAGGACGGCTGTGCTTTGGCGCCCGCATCGCATGCGTCAGCAGCGTCCTCCGGGTCTGAGGCCTGAAATTCCCCAACCACTTCGTCGATTCGGGCGGGATTGATATTTGGAAAACGCTTCTTGGAGCGGCAGCTCACCCAGTTGCCACCAATATAATTCATGAAGACTTCAGCCATGTCATCTCCTCTCAACGCCGCGCAGCGTGAAACGGCTCCTTTTGGGATCGCATCACCATCATAAAACACTTTCCGGCTTCTGATGGGCGCCTGGATAATTGACGCTGCATCCGAGTATGTCCTCAAGACGGCGGTTAGCGCAAAGATGCTATGATGATGGCTTATTTTTTGGCCGTTCGCCGGTGGAGAGTCGAGTGGGTGAAAAGCAGCGCTCGGCCCCGGCCGGATGCCAAGTGCTACGGTGAGCCGATTGTCAACGCATCTTGTGGCCAGCCCGTGCGACACTCGACTGGAAAGGAAACTTAGATGAGTCAACTGGGGGTTGCCGTTGTAGGGGCTGGGACATTAGGCAAGCGCCATGCGGAAAACCTTCGCCATGCGATCCCGGAAGCCCGGCTGGCTGCCATCGTGGATCGGGATCTGAATCGGGCCTCGCGGGTGGCAAGCGAGCTTGGAGTGGAGGTAGCCTCGAGTCGTTTTGAAGACATCGCCTCGCGGAAAGACATTCAGGCAGTCGTGATTGCCTCGCCTTCGAAATTCCATCCCGAGACCATCCAAGTCGCCGCACAGCACGGCAAACACGTTTTCAGCGAAAAGCCGATCGCCCTCACGCTTGAAGAAGCGGACGCGGCCCTTGAGGCTGTCTCGAAGGCCAGGGTTCTGCTTCAGATCGGTTTCATGCGCCGGTACGACCCGGCCTATGCTAACGCCATGAAGCGCATCGAAGGCGGTGAAATCGGCGATCCGATTATGTTCAAATCGCTCGGGCGCGACCGCCAGCCTCCTCCCGATGATTTCTACGCCGGAGGCATCAACGGCACGCTATTTAGCGACTCCGCCATTCACGATTTTGACTTGGCACGTTGGCTGATGGAGGACGAGATCGTGGAGGTCCATACCTTCGCTGGCCTGCTGGCCTCGCCGGAGCTCGCCCGGTTCAGCGAGATTGATGCTTGCCTGGTGAACTTGCGGTTTGTGCAGGGCGGCATCGGAAACGTCGAAGCGTTGCGGAAATCTAATTACGGGTACGATATCCGAACGGAGATTACGGGGACGAAGGGGAGCATCCAAATCGGCTACTTAAACCAGACCGCGAATCTCACTTTGACGGGCTCGGGACCGTCCTACGACATCGTGGACCACTGGCTGGTGCGCTTCGCCGACGCTTATCTTTTTGAGCTCCGCGACTTTGTTCGGAGGGTTCTCAACGGGGGCATCTCGCCTGTGACTGGAGAAGACGGCAAGCGCGCGCTCATCACCGCTTTGGCTGCCGAGCGGTCCTATCGTGAGTCCCGGCCAGTGGATGTAAAAGCAGTGGTCAGTGGCCAGTGATCAGTGGTTCGTGAGGGACAGATACATAATACATCTCTCGATTCGTGTCATTGAGGTAGGAACGCCGGAGGCATATACTCACTACAAAGGCTATAGATGAAACAGGAGAATTTAGCGGAACTTATCCCAGCTTTCGATGGATGACCAATCCGCTGTGCGCGAGTTCATCCTGTTTCTCCGCGGACAGAAAGAAACGGACTCGCCTTTCCTGATCGCCATCGAAGAATTCATCGAAAAACATCCTGAATTTCTTCGCCGCCTGGCCCAGTGACGCGATACCCTGCCTTGGATGAGGTGACGCACAAAGGCCCTGACCGTGGCCCGCTGCGATACTCAACCGATACGGACCGCTTGGCCCCTCTTGATGGAGCGCAAGGCCCTCAGGACCGCGGGCACATGAAGCAGCAGGTCAGGCAGGCGGTTGGATTGCGCGTGAATTATTACAAGTGAAATGGTTCGGCCCGCGAGGTTCTGCTGATAAGGCATGCCCCGGTCCATCGTCAATAGAACCTGCCAGCCTGATCGTTCCGCAAGCGCAAGCAACTCGCCATTCGCCTTACCAGAGAAGCCAACCCTTGGCACCGTCGTACAATCGTGCCCGGCGAGGTGTTTCCGGAGGTCCTGCGGCAAGCATTCATCCAGCAGGACCTTCACTCGATCCCCGGCAGGAGCGAGTCCTTCGCGGTCTCAAGCGCTTCGATGGCCATTTCACGGGTAACCGTCGGGAACTGCTCCAAGAACTCGTCGAGGGTATCACCGGCTTCAAGGTAGTCGAGCAGGTTTTGAAATGGCACACGAGTGCCGCGAAAGCAGGGAATTCCCCCTAGAATCTCCGGATCACGCACGATGACGGGAGCGGCCATGCTTCACACCTCGAACCTGCATTGTACCGCTTGCTCCACTTGGTTCAAACAGGTCCCTTCGGGAAATCGCAGAGCGTAAAAGGCGACGCTCTGCGCCAGCCTGCGCACGTCGCCTTACACCAAACGCGGCGAGGAGGTCTCGGCATCGTCAGATAACCCGCGCCGCCTGATTATCTTCTCCGTTGATAGCCTCAATAAACCCGCCCCGGCGTCGCGGGGGCGATGAGGCGGTCGCGATACTATTGCTTTAGTCTTCCGTATCATCAAGAGGCTAAGGATGAAAGCGGTGTTAACCCCAGTTCCGGTCGTGGCGCACCGTGCGCGGCGGAGCCACGCAGTAAGACGAAATTTCTGGCGTCTGGTGGTAGTCTTGGGCTTTCTGTTTGGCGCCGGGAGCCTGGTCTTCTGCGCCAGCAATCGGATCTACAATGAGCCGTTTCGTCCGCAGTTTCACTTCACTCCTCGCAGAAACTGGATGAATGACCCTAATGGCCTTGTCTATTACCAGGGGGAGTACCATCTCTTCTTTCAGTACAATCCTTTCGGAAACGAATGGGGACATATGAGCTGGGGCCATGCGGTCAGCCGGGACCTTGTACACTGGCAGCAGCTTCCCGTCGCGATTCCCGAACAGAACGGAGAAATGATCTTTTCCGGAAGCGCCGTGGTGGATTGGCGTAATTCAAGCGGGTTCTGCAAGAGCTCCGGACACGGCTACGACTCATGCCTCGTTGCCATTTACACCGGTTATAACGGCGCGATCCAGGATCAAAACGCCGCTTACAGCAATGACCGCGGGCGCACCTGGACTCAATACTCCGGCAATCCGGTGATCAATCTTCACCGCGCGAACTTTCGCGATCCGAAAGTGTTTTGGTATCAACCTGGTCACAAGTGGGTGATGGCGACCGTGCTTTCGGCGCAGCACAAGGTGCGGTTGTTCAGCTCGACGGACCTCAAGCACTGGACCACGCTCAGCGACTTTGGGCCGGAAGGAGCGGTGGGGGGTGTTTGGGAGTGTCCTGACCTGTTCAGACTCCCGGTTGAAAATGAACGCGGCCAGAGCCGATGGGTCCTGAGCGTAAACCTGAATCCTGGCGGGGTGGCGGGCGGGTCCGGGGATCAGTACTTCGTGGGCAGCTTTAACGGAACGAAGTTCGTGGATGAGAATCCAGGCAACGAGGTTCTTTGGGCCGACTATGGAAAGGACTTTTACGCCTCGACCTCTTTTTCGGACATTCCACCTTCGGATGCCCGCCGCATCTGGATGGGCTGGCTCGACAGCTGGGAATATGCCGCTCGCGTTCCCACATCCCCGTGGCGCGGCGTGCAGTCGATCCCGCGCGTCCTCAGCCTGAGACGGTTCCCACAGGGAATCCGTCTGGTGCAGGAGCCCGTCTCTAAAATCAAGGTCCTGCGCGGACGGCATGTGGCCATACAAGATCAAGACATCGTGGCCGCCAATCGCATCCTGCGATCAAGAAAGGTAAGGGGTGACACACTTGAAATCGAGGCTGCTATCGAACCGGAGCAGGCCAGATCATTTGGCCTGGAAGTGCGAAAGAGCGCGTCAGACCAAACCACTATTGGCATTGACCGCGCGAAGTCGGAGTTGTTTGTCGATCGCACTTACTCCGGAGATACCCGCTTCGACCCTAAGTTTCCAGGACGCCAAACGGCGCCTCTAAAACTTGCTCGGGGCAAGGCAGTCGAATTGCACATCTTTGTTGACCGGTGCTCCGTCGAGGTCTTCGCCAACAACGGGGAACGCGTTATCTCCGACCTGGTCTTCCCATCGCCTGGCGGCCAGCGCGTTGAATTGTTTTCGGTGGGTGGTGACGCAAAGGTTCAGAAGCTGGACATCTGGAGCCTGAGGCCGGCGTGGAGGAAATGGGATGGATCAGCCGAGTAGCCAGAGACAAGAACGTCCCAATGCAAATTGGAACAGGACAGGATATCCTGGTCCTGTGAAACAGGAGGACGGAGGCAAGATGCTGCTCACCATTCCCATCCCCGAAGGCCAGGAAACGGTGCGCCTGGCGGCGGGCACATTGGACTGGAGCGAGGAGGAGTTCTTCCAGTTCTGCCAAGCCAACCGCAACCTGCGCATCGAACGGTCGGCGAAGGGAGAGATCATCGTGATGTCGCCCGCGGGGGGTTACGCGAGTTTTGAGAGTGGAGAAGTGTTCAGGCAACTCGGGACCTGGGCAATCAAGGATGGAAGCGGAGTGGCTTTCGACTCGAGTGCGGGGTTCCGTCTTGCCGATGGCGCGATGCGGTCGCCAGATGCGGCCTGGGTGCAGCTTTCGCGCCTCGAACCATTGAGCCATCGGGAGAAGGAGCAGTTCATTCCGCTATGCCCGGATTTTGTCATTGAAGTCGCATCGCCCAGCGATGAAGTTTCGGATCTGCGCGCGAAGATGCAAGAGTATCTGAGGTCTGGCTTGCGTCTGGGATGGCTGATCCTGCCCGCATCGAAGGAGGTAGAAATTTATACCCCTACGATCGCGGTGCAGGTTTTGACATCGCCGGAAGCGGTGACGGGTGATCCCGTCCTACCCGGTTTTGAGCTGGAGCTAGCTCTCATCTGGAAACCGCCCTTCTAACGCCATGCCCTCGAGGAAGCGCGTCTCGGCTTAGTACTGGGATACGAACAGAGAATATCGGTGGGGATGTGCGGCTTTCACCTTGCGAGTCGAAGAACCTCGCCGTCTGATATTCTCTGAAGTGCGGTGTCCACTCAGAAGTTTGAACATCGCCAAGGAGAAGGAGAACGATGAACGAAAATGATTTCTGCGTTCACTCGACGGCATTACCTCCAGGGCGTTCGGGCGAGCTAGTGAATTTCTCGCGCGAGCAGGCTGCCTGGCAATGGATGAGCTTCTCCGTCATCCGCATCGCCCAGGGAGACTCATGGCGCGCCGGGAAAGAAAACGAAGAGACCGCGGTGGTGCTGCTCGGCGGGAAGTGCCGGGCGGACTGGGGCGCGGGTCAGAAGGAGATTGGCAAGCGTGCGAACGTTTTCGATGGACTTCCTTACGCGCTCTACCTGCCGGCCGGCGGGAGCGCGCAATTCCAGGCGGAAACTGAATGCGAACTGGCGGTGTGTTCCGTACCATCCACCGCGAAGCTTTCACCCCGCCTTATAACGCCGGACGATGTCGCGGTGAGCCTTCGTGGCGGCGGTAATGCCTCCCGTCAGATTGTCGATCTGATGCGTCCCGATTTCCAGGCCGATAAGCTCATGCTTGTAGAGGTGTATACTCCCAGCGGTAACTGGTCAAGTTTCCCGCCTCACAAACACGATGTGCATTCCCCTCCCGGCGAAGTCGATCTCGACGAGATTTACTATTATCGAATGAACCGGCCATCCGCATACGCTCACCAGAGGCTGTACACGAAGGACGGCAAGCGGGACATGACTTTGACGGTTCACGACGGTGACGTGGTGCTGGTGCGGGACGGTTACCATCCGGTGGTGGCGGGCCACGGATACGACATCTATTACCTCAACTGTCTTGCCGGCAGCGCCCGCTCGCTGGCCAACACCGAAGATACGGATCATGTTTGGGTTCGCTCCACGTGGAGAGAGACGGATGCGCGGCTGCCGCTGGTCCAGGCTCACACACTCTAAAGACAATGCTATCCAGACCAGGAAAATCAGATTGAGCGACGCACCAGATTTCCGGTGGAAGCGGGTGCTATGACTTCCGGCTTGTGGCGGCAGCAAACCTGGTCACATTCAAGGATAACTATTGCTCTCGCATCTGCTCTCTTAGTGTCCGGCTGGGTTGGGACCGTCGCCTCTGGTCCTCATGCTGGCCGACATCCGGGGCGGAAAGCCCCGCAGGGCCTTGCCAGTCTCCGTGCCCACATCCGGCACGTGTTTGTGATTTACCAGGAAAATCGCTCGTTTGATTCTTACTTCGGCACATTCCCAGGGGCTGATAACCTGGCCACAGCCGAAGCCCGGCGGCACGGCTTTCGGCAATACGATCCGATTGGCCGCGTTTGGATGACTCCCTTCGGGCTGAGAGCGGCCGACGTGGCGAGTCCGAATCACTCGCGCATGTCACTGATCGCCAAGTCGGACGGTGGCCACATGGACCGCTTCATTGCCGAGGAAGAGCGGGGCCTGTTGAAGAGCGGCGCTAGAGACCGTTATAGTCGTCAGATGGGCCTCTTAACCATGTCGCATGAGGACTGCAGGACAATACCGTTCCTTTGGCTTTATGCCCATCGTTTTGCCCTCTACGACCACATCTTTGAAGGGATGTATGGGCCTTCGACACCGGGCAACATTGATCTGATTGCGGCCCAGACGGGGCAGACACAATGGGCACGGAACCCCAGCCAGGCGGTCGCGGCCAGCGACCAAGGACCCGGAGAACCGGTGGTGGATTCGATCGACCCGCCTTTTGGTCCATATAACCACGGATTGCCGCGGGTCCGGCAGCTTGACCAAACCTATGCCACTCTGCTCCTGACTCTCCTCGGGCGGAAGGCCACGGCGGCGAAGCGGGACAACGGAGGAGTGAAGCAAGATATCACCGAGCTCGCCAAATTGGATCGTCAAGCCGTGCCGTGGGCCTGGTATCAAGAGGGCTTCGGGAACGGCATGGGCAACGATCACCCGGCCTATATCCCGCACCACAACTCCCCGCAGTATTTCGGCTACATCCGCGAGAACCAGCATCTGTGGAGCGGTGTGCACGACTTGACCAATTTTTTTTCCGTAATGGCTCAGCGCCGGTTGCCGCCGCGCAGCGTAGTCTTCATTAAGGGCGGCCACATCAACCCGTTTGGGTGGAGACCTGCCAATCCTGATCCGCGCGTACAAGCGCAGTTCCGCGGGGACGACGATCACCCCGCCAATTCCGATTCGCAACTGGCTGAGTCTCTGGCGGCGAAGGTCATCAACACGGTGGCCCGAAGTCCATACTGGCGCGACTCCGCCATCCTGATCATCTGGGACGATCCCGGAGGTTTCTATGACCATGTTCCGCCGCCGCAGTTCGAGCGCTGTCCGGATGGGCATTCCTGTGGTGACGGACCGAGGATCCCGCTCATTCTCATCTCACCCTACGCCAAGTCCGGCGCCATCGTGCCGGACTCCGGGGACCACGCGTCATTTGCCAGGTTTCTTGATGCTCTGTTCGGGCTTCCACCCCTCGCGTCATTGCCGGATGAGAAACCGTACATGCCCGAGGGGCCTCGGGATGCGAACCCACGTGTGACGGACTTGCTGGGCGGCTTTGATCCAGCCCGGCTGGCAGGGAGCAAGCCACCCATTCCAGCTTCGGAAGCGGAAATTCCGGAGGCAATTGTGAACCGGTTTCCTCCCGCGATGTCCTGCAGCCAGATCGGGGTGAGTCCAGTTTCCGTGCCCGGCGCTCTTCCGGCGCCGCCTGCCGGCTTTAACCCGCTCCCGCGGAAACGGCTTCCTCATCCGCTCGTGGCCCCTGCCGGTAAGGGGAAACGCTAGCGGTAGATTGTTCAAGAACCTGCGTCAGAGCCCCGGCGCACATTGGCAGCCAAGAATTCAAAGGCGGCTCGAGGGATTACCCTCGCGAGCCAGGGATGTTTTTACGGGAGGAGCCATTGAGAGTGTCCACAACTAAGGCGATATTGACCGACAGCCAGTTTTGGGTTCCTGTGGTTGTGCTTGCGTTGGGAATCGCGCTGGTCGTTTACCTCCACTAAGGGTCTGTCACGAAATAACCGTTACATCCCTGGCGGTGCCACCCCCCTCGCCCGGCGCTGCGCGCCACCCTCCCCCAACGGAGGCGAGGGCAGTAAATCCCCCAACGACTCTCCCCTCGCCCCTTCGGGGGAGAGGGGCCGGGGGTAAGGGGGTCCTTCCAGACAAGATGGAACAGTTATCTCTTGACACCGCCTAAGGCAAAATCGGAAATGCAAACGTCATTCAAAGTGCACCCGGCAAATACGGCGCGATCCTTGCATGTGCTCGGAGTGGTCTGCGGCCTTGCCGCCGCGACCTGGCTGGCGGGCGCTGAGGCGCCCACCAAGTTGGTGACGATAGGACTTTCCCCTTTCCTCATTTCGCTTTGCATGGTGGCTGGCGTGTTTGTGGCGCGCTGGACGTTGCCGACGATCCTCAAGGGGACGGGCTACATCCTCATCGATCTTCGGCAGAAATCACACTTGATGGTCTGGGCTGTCCTGGCGGGCTCCCTTTGGGCAGTAGGGAACACGCTGACGGTGTTCGCAGTCCGCGATGTGGGCCTTTCCATAGCCTTTCCTTTATGGAACGTGAACAGCCTGGCCGGAGTGTTTTGGGGATGGTTTTTCTTCCGTGAGCTGCGTGGCGCTGGACGGAGCAATGGGGTGAAGGTTGTCGGCGGCGCTATCGCTATCCTGGGCGGAGCTGTCCTCCTCGCCTATGCGTCTTCCCACGAAGCCTCCGCATCTCCCCATCGCGCCCTTTCTGGAATCGCCGCCGCGGTGGGCGCGGGGCTGATGTTCGGCACGATGTACATTCCCTACCGTAAGGCTTACCTAAGTGGCATGAACCCGGTCTCCTTTGTCACCGTGTTCACGGTAGGCGAGGTCATCACCATGTCCATCCTTGCCATCACCTTCAGCGGCGGCGTAGGCCAAGTTATCGATGAGATCGCAAAGGCCCGGTCGGCTCTTTTTTGGCTTTTCCTGGGAGGATTTTGCTGGGTTGTGGGCGATCTTTTCCAGAACTATGCCGCCAAGTACATCGGCATCGGACGTGGTGTCCCGCTATCGAACACCAACCAATTGTGGGGATTAGCGTGGGGGGCCCTGGTGTTCGGTGAATTCGCCGGGGTGGGGAGAGCTACGCTGTGGCTGGTCATTGTGGGCTCCGTGACGATGATTCTAGGCGCGATTGCGATCAGCAGCGCGGCGGCGCCTGAAGGGGAGCAAGTTTCCACGCAAGAAGCCGTCGCGCGAGAGTGTGACCGCTACGGCCTGAGCCTCGAAAGCGCCAAGGCCGCCCAGCGCGGAGAAGACGTCGTCGCGCTCGAGGCGCCCGCGTACCGTTGGTGGGATGGTCTGATCGTGGCGGTTGCCGTCTCGGTGTTCATCTGGTTGGGCTGGCTTGCGAAAGTTCCGCCGATCCGCATGAACATAGGTTGGGTATCTGTTCTGGTGTTCGCCATGTTGGCCTTCCTCATTGTGAGTGGCGGGCTGCTCTGGAAGCGGACACGATTTTCGTAAGGCGCAGTCCCGCGCCGGATATTCGAATTCCTTGAACATCTGCACCCCTTTCCCCGTCTGCGCATACTTAGTGGCTGCCTCCCCTTCTCTTGAATGCCAGTTGGATTGCGGTTTTGGTGCTGGTCATGCTCGCCTTCCTGGCCGTCGGCGGCTTGCTTCTTTGGAAGCTCACTCGATTCTCATAGTTCAGCTCAACGGGATTTTTTCGCCTTCGAGACGCTGGCAGGACGGTCCTCACGCACCCCTATAGGCGCTTCCAGAAGGGCCAGGGCCGCAGCTTCATCCTCCGCCATGGGGAAGAATTTGGTCAACTGAACGCGGTCGATGATCTTCTTAACCGGCGCCGGAACCGACGACAACACAATTCGAGCGTTTGTGTCCTCTGCGGCGGTACGGCACGCGGCCAGAAAGCCCAATCCCGTGGAGTCAATATAGGGCACCTCTGAAAAGTCGAAGACGAATTTCTTGGTTCCGGCATCAAGCAGGTCTTGGGCTTTCTGCCTAAGGAAAGGACCGTTGACGCCCGCGATAAACTTTCCTTCCAAACCGACGATTACCACATCATCTTTGAGTCGAATAGAAACTTTCATGGACCATCCGTTATGAAAGGACTATAGATCAAGCGCTGCGAAGGAAAATCCGCGCTCGAGCCAAAGTTGTAGTTTACAACTTCAGAGGTTTGGGTGCACACCCATCGCTCATCCGGCTCATGCAGCCATGCGCCCTTGGATCTCAGAGTCTCAGAGTGCGGCGGAATGAAGCTGCTGTCTGGCGCTCGAAACAGATTCGAATTTCTTCACGCCTTCTCACTTCCCAGTGCCAAAGGGCTTGGTTGCTTCTTTGCCCCGCTGTTATTCTAATATTTTCAATTCATTCGGTGATCCATGAGGCTGCTTTTACTTGGAGCAGGGATGGGAGTCGTCGGCGGGCTCGTACCAAGCCCCCTGCACTTCATCGCTTTAACTCAGGTGGCTCTCAATCGCTGGCGGCGCGCCATTGCGATTCTGGTTGGTCCGCCCGTGCTGATCGACGGCATCCTCCTTGTGGTCACCCTATTTTTCTTTCGCTACGTTCCACGCAATATCGCTCACGACGTGGCCTATGCCGGCGGAACAATCCTGATAGCCTTCGGTGGCTACTCCTTGAAAGAGATGCGGGGGAAATCCCGCGAAGAAATTGGAGAATCTCAGAGCCTCACCTACGCCAGTATGATTACCGCTTCGCTCGCGGAAGTAACAGCTACCCGGAACCTGGATCTATTGGCTGACGATTGCGGGTCCCATCCTGGCGAGAGGCCGGCAGACGGGCTATGGGCACATTGTTCCGTTTTTTGCCGGTGGTTTGTTTGGTTATTACGGCGCGGCTATTCTTTCCACTTCGCTGCTCGCCTGGGGCGCAAGCCTGCACAAGCAGTTCAAGCGAAGGCTTCTTCTGATAGCGAACGTTTTGCTAGTGATCTTGGGAGCCAGCTACCTTCTGAACGCCTATTTCAGACCTTGAACAGACGGCGCCGAGACCGGCTTGTGCATGGGAGGCCGTCGAGCGCCTCTCACCTGCTCTTGCTCCGAACCTGAGCGCTGCTTGCAGCGCAAGACTGCTGCGCGCGGCTGACGTCGGCTCCTAAAAGCTACGCGAGTGGCTGTCACATCAAAAAGCCGTATCTACGACACCCACGATCACTTTGCTTCGGCTGTGGTGGGATCGATGATTGATGTGACCTCAGAAATCCGGTTAGCCGGAAAGCCTCCCTGTTGCGCATGCTCTCGCAGCAGCCGTTCATCCGGAGCAATGTAGACGCAGTAGATTTTATCGTCGGTAACGTAGCTGTGGACCCACTGAATCTGTGGGCCCATCTGATGCAAGACTTCGCAGGACCTTTGCGAGACAGCCTGTAACTCCCGCGGAGACAGCTTGCCCACTCCAGGAATCTCCCGCTCGATAACGTACTTAGGCATACTCGTATTCCTTTCCGACCGAGATCTCTCGCTCTTAAATGAAGATAATCAGGACGCCGCTCACCATCAAAGCGATCATCCAAATGAGATCGAGGTTAAACCAGGCACGGCGCAGAATGGCCACACCCAATTTTTCATATACCAGGAGGGCAACCAGTGCCGCTACGGACAGGTATCCAGCGCTATGCACGCAAACGGCCGCCGCCCACCGAAGCGAGAGGCTCGATGTTGGTAAATGGAGCAAAGCAAGGTGCCCGGCATGCGAAGTGTGCGCGGCGTGTCCGGCAAGGTCACCACGGTCGCCTTGACGCCAGACGAGCAAGATGGGCACCAGCATCAGCCCGGCACCGTCCGCCGAGGCCATCAGGAATGACCATAATGTCAGGTCCCAAAAGCCGACGCGCATACCCACCCACTTGAGGTGCCGGGAGCGGATCAGGCGATACAGCGCGAAACCGAACAGAATGGCCGCCGCGCCATAGCGCAAAGGCCGCTCGGGCACACTCGCTCGCGCCAGCCACAGCAGGCTGACCACGATTCCAATCGAGAGGACGTGCCCGAGCGCGATGGGCGGTATGGCCCGCAGCACAGCTCGCCGGCTCTTTTCCTGCAGGGCCAAAGCAACCGCAAAGAGCCAACCCATGGCAGGATTGATTCCGTGATAGGCTCCGAGGCCGAACAGGATCAGCCAAGGCCAAGACTTGCTCATGGGTAGCAGAAGGAATCTGACGAACAGTCTCCGCCCTCAAGGCGGACTTGGTGCGCGCGGTAGCCATCGAACTCGACGAAGAAATTAGGATCCACGCTGAGACGGCCCACCGGGTCGGCGTCCAGCTTCACCATCCAGCTCCGCACGCCTTCGGGGTAGAACTGTTCATCCCAGGCGTAATAGAGCGAATTGGTGAAGTAGACCCGCCGCCCGTCGCGGCTCACCTCGACCATCTGGGGCCCGCCATTTAAGGGTTCGTGAGGCTTCTTCGGGTGCGGCGTGCGGTGTACGATCCCGCCCAGATGCACGGAACTGGTGAGCTTGGGTTTGTACGGATCGGACACATCGTACGCGCGTAATTCACCGGTGCCCCAGCAGGAGACGTAGAGAACGCGGTCGTCGAGTGAAAGATCGATATCCGTGGCGAGCGGCGGCACCGCTTTGAAACCCTGCAGCAGGGGTGGCAACTGTTCAGCGCTGGCAGGTTCGGCTGGAATCTCGATCACCTTCTGAGCGCTCCAGTTGCCGTTTTCACGATGCCACAGCCAGATGGAGCTTGAGAGATCTTTGAGCGAGACCACTACATTCACAAAACCATAGGGCTTGGTGGGATCGTGGGCGGCTCTCAGCTCCAGAACCATTTGCTGTTCGGCCCCAAGATCAATCGCCTGCTGATGCCGTCTGCGCCGCAAGTCCCAAAAGTGAAGTTGGTGGCCGTACTTACCGTTCAAAAGCAGCTCCGGGTTCACACCGCTCTCAATCATGTTTGGCGTGCCCCACTCGCTGCTCACCATCGTGTCGTACCCCAGATGCCACCAAAAGTCATAGGCCAGACTTTGTGGCCCGCGCTGCATCTCCCACTGGCCAAGAACATCGAACGAGTCATGATCGAGCAGGAAAACCCCGCCCGGGGCATCGCCTGTGGGTGTTCCGAGGGCGCTAACGTAGATTCCTTCCGGACCGCAGTGGATAGTGTGAAACCGGGAGTAGCGGACACGCCCAAAAACTTCTTCCGGCTCGATCACCCTTACAATCTGCGGCCGGCGCGGATCGGGCTTGATGTCAAGAATGTGAATGCGCGACGAGCGCAGGCCCGGCACCACCAGGTACCGGCGTTCGACGTGCGGATGAGGCGCGTACGGGCAAAGCGCCGAACTGCACGCATTCCAGCCGAAGTGGTGGAGTTCATCTCCTGCATGAGGCATTTCCACTTTGCCGACAACTTGCCCGTAGGCGGACGAGTTCGCAGCCACATCGACCACGGTCATTGCATCAGGCCGTCCGTCCTTCTTCGGATTGAAGGCCGCAACGTAGGCCAAGCTCTCAGGCGGCCCTTGCATCGCTAAGCGAGGCGATGGGTAAAAGGTCGGGTCCGGTTTCCACTGTGCCATCCCGTTAATCCTCCCCCGGAATTCCTGTTTTGGCCTTCCGGCGTCCGCCAGTATACATCAGTTTGTTTCCAGCCGGGGTGCTAGCGCAGGATTCTTGTTGCTCGCTTCTTCCGACCGTATTTTCGATTGAGAGTCAGTTCCCGCGCATCAGCCGTTTCGCTGGTCCAGCATGCCCCCTTAGCCACTTAGGTTTTGTATTCCAAGGCCGACCAGCGGTTTGGGAGCCGAATTGGATTCTACTGTCGAACTGCGGTAATCTTCGAGTTGCGGGGAACGAACAAGCGCGAATACCGCCAGACGGTAGTACTGTTAGAGGCGGCCCGGCAGGAGCACCTTTCATGGACATCGAAAAGACCATCCAATTTCTAATCGAGCAGCAAGCCAAGTTCGACTCCAGCTTCAAAGCCGGGATGGAGGAGTTGCGCCAAAGCCAGCGGGCGACCGAGCGGCTTATCAATGCATTCGCCAAGGCCGGCGAGGCACAGATCGAACTCCACCGCGCCCGGCTGGATAGCCTGGAGCGGCGGTTGGAAGCCGATGAGCATCGGTTGGAAGCCGATGAGCAGCGCTTTCAGGCCTTTCTAGAACGCTTCGATGCCTTCCTTCAGGGCCGACAAGGCAACGGCGACGGCGCCTGACGCCAGCGGCCCGAGACCCGTCCGGCCTTCCGCAGTTGACGAGTTGGACGGCAAGTTCGGACAGGCGGCGGCCTTCGCCCGTTGATCGTGTGGGGCCAGCCGAACGATCATCGTGCCACCGTCCGCCAGAGGACAAACATGCTATGACGGCTCCTCCAGGGGGCTCGGACTGACTACGCTCAGATTACCGGCAGTGCGGCAGAAATGCAGAAGCGCAACTTGCTGTGCGCTGCACGCAGTGCGCTCTCCACGAACTCCGGCGTGCTGCCGCGCGCAAAGATGAAGCCCGGATAGCTGCAGCCCTCCGGCCAGGCAACCAGCCGCTGCGCGGGCTTGGCGGTAATGATGACGTCTTCGACTCCCGGAACTTCGCGCGCGTCGTTCACCCCCTCGATGCTCTCGTAAATTCCGTCTTGCCCCACAGGGATCATCATCACGCCGGAAGCGCGTTCCTCGCGGCGCACGGCACAAAGATCTTCGCCCAGCGCAAGCGCAACGATCACGCGCTCGAGAGAAACATTCCCTCCCCACGAAAGCGAGCAGAATCGCAAGGCACGCGAGCAAAGCCCGCCAATGGACCGCGCGGCGATTTCCAGCGGCCAAACGCCCCGGCAATTTATCCGCAATTCGGCATGGAACGGTCCGTGAAACAACCCGAGGGTCTTGATGGCCCGCTCGAGCGCCGTCCGGAGTTGATCCTGCGCGCTCCCGGGCAGCCGGGACGGGGTCACGTAAATCGTCTCTTCAAAAAACGGGCCTTCCAGCGGATCGGGCTTGTCAAAGATCGCCAGAATCCTTGGCTCGCCGCGAATCACGATCCCTTCAGCGGCTATTTCGATCCCTTCAACGTACTCCTCCACCTGAATGTAATCGCTGGCCTCGTCACGCATCACACGCACGTCCGCGGAATGCAAGAGCTTCCCGATGCGCTCGAAGCTCTCAATAAACTCGGTTGCGTCGTTAGCACGGATTACGCCCCGGCTCGCGGAGAGCGCCAGCGGTTTCAGGACGCAGGGGAAGCCGATACTCGATCCGGCTTGGGAAACCGCTGCCCGCGGGTCAGCGTCCAGCGGAAAGCGGCCGAACTTCGGAGTCTTGAGGGCTGCCGCGCGCAGCCGCTCCCGGCAAAGATATTTGTTGCGGCACACGTCAGCGGCTCGAGGGGTATGAAAGGGCAGCCCCAGCATCTGGCAGGCGCGGGCGGCGGTCGCTACCGGCCCGTCACCCAGCGCCACAATGGCATGCACCGGGTTTCGTTGCGCGTAACCCACAATCTGAAGCGCCGAGGTTTGGGGATCCTCAAACCGTAATGGGAGCGCCCCATCGCGCCAAGGATCCTCAAGCACATGGCAGCGATCGCTCCCGAACGCGGCTTCGAGCCCCATTTCGCCCGCGGCCTCAACGAACGCGCGCGTCTGGTAACCCGTTGTCGTGCACAGAATCATCAACCGCCGTGGCTGCGTCGCCTGTGCCATAGGAATAAGTGATCAGTGGGGATAGCGCAGACTCGCCGCGGCGAGTCTGCGGCTTTTCTTTAGGGATTCACGGACAAGCCGCCCCTCACCCCCGTCCCCTCTCCCGCTGGGAGAGGGGGGGACCACAAAGTGGTGGGTGAGGGAAACTCCGCGCCACCCCTTGTTCAGGTTATTCATGCGCAGGCTCAAAAGTTGGCGACAGTAAACGATGCGCATAACTAACCTCCGAGTGGGGACGGTGGGCAGTGGTAGCCACGGCGAGCGTTTTTCCTCGCCGTGGGCTTTTCCTCCGCACAAACCCACGACAAATTCAAAAAGCGAATTCGTCGTGGCTACCACGATCCCGCCACCGTACAATTAAGCGCATTATTTTGTGTCGCCAACTTAGTCTCTGCCCTCAAGCTACAGGCGGATACTGGGACTTGCGGCCTTCGTAATATTTCTGCATCTCTGCGTTCGCGGTAAGCATCGTTGAAAGGCGCTGGCCCGCTTCGCCCAGCCGATCCGCAGGAATCGCCACGAGGAGCTCGTGGCCTTGAATGCCGGCGAACGTGCGAGCGCCCATGCAGCCTAGGCTCGCCGAGGTCGCAGAATCCTTCAACGCGCGGGGGATCACCGCGCAGGCTGGCCGGCCAAAGAGATGGGCTTCGGTTCCGGGCCCGTGCCAAGCGATATCGCCCGCGGCTTCGGAGAAAAGCATGGCTTGAAACGGCGTGCAGACCATCATCACCACGTCGGGCCACACTTCCCGAAAGGCCTTGAGCGGTCCATAGACGACCACCTGATGTGGCTTTTCGACCGCCGGCATGTTTGCAACCTCAGCGGCTTCGAAATACTCAATCTTCCCCATTTGGCCGATCAGATTCATTGCTTGGTGCATGACCTCCTCAGGAGGCTGAAAGCCCTGCGTGATGGCGCCGATTGGACAATTGTAGTGGTCTTCCGCGGTGGCGTAAAAGAGCGAAGTCTCAGCGGCTTTCCAGAAACTGCAAGCGGTGGGTACCGCCTCGGAATATCGCTTGATACCCGCCGGAGGCTCCTTTAAGAAACTCAACCCAATGGGCGGGTGCGAAAGATTCAATCCCTCCACTAGAGTATTGGCGATCCGTGTGCAATCCATGCAATGTCTCCTATTCGATTTTTACTCAGCTCCTCGCGGGGCTGGCCGCCGCTCCCTCAACCACAGGTTACCGTAGTGTCTCTTGTCTCTGTCTTTAAACCTACACGGGCGTTTCCGTTTCGACCTGTTTCGTGAGGACCAACTGGTCCCCGGTGGGTTCTGCTCAGCAGTACCACGGCTCGGTCAGGTAAGGAATCGCCGCGCGTGAAATCAGCGGCGCATCGGACCAAGCACACGCTGGATTGATTCCAGCCAGCGCGCGGATGGCCGCTCGAACGCGAGTAAAAATCGCGCGGCGCGATCCTTTCTCACGCAATCCGTCCCGAATGGCGGCCTGCACTCTTTCGTACAGGTCATCGACCTGGGGGTCCTCGTGTTTCCACGGATAAATCAATTCGCTTTCGCTGAACGGTCCCACGAGGCTTCTGACCTCATCCAGTTCCAGCAGGCGCGAGCCCTCGGGAATTAGAAGGCGCATCCCAAGCTGGACGGACGCCACATTCTCAACCAGATCTCAGATCTGCAACCGTATCCAAAAACTCGCAATAAACTTCCGGAGTGGTCCAGGGGGTGAAGGCCACAAACGTCGGCGCAAGAGCAAGCCCGGCCCCACGGAAAGCGTCGACGACACGAAGGAAATCGCCGCGCGTGTGCCCCTTTCGAGCCGGGCGAGGATCCGATCGTCGAAGGATTCGACAGCCGTCGTCACGAAGAGGCATCCAGTATCCCGAAGAGTAGGGATGAAGTGTGGCGTGTTTCAGCAGATGCTCGACCTTGATCGTCACATCGTAAGTCGTTGCCGGCTGCTCGCGATGAAGAGCAGTCACGATGGAGACAGCATGGCGGATGCCATTGAAAAAATCAGGATCGCCGAAAGTGATATGCTGCGCGCCGGCGGCTACCTGTCTCCTGATGTCCCCAAGGACGACGCCGGGTGGCACGATCCGGAAGCGCCCTTGATAGACCGGCACGACGGGGCAGTGCCGGCACAGGTGCTTGCAACCCCGGCTTGCTTCGGTATAGCCCGTGATACCCGGGTTACCTCCAGCGTGCTCCAAATGGGCGTACCGGGAAAGCTCGGGGAGACCCCGCCGGTCAGGAACGATGAAGCCTAGCCGGACAGGCAAACTGAGGGTTCGGGTTGGTGCTGAAGTTGGGGGGAAGGCAGCCTCACGGAGGACGTGAGCCCTTCCGGGCCCGATCCCGTGGCAGAGGCCACGCGGCTTACCGCCCGCACCAACTCTTCTTCAAACTCCCCGCCCAGAACCGTCTGCACGCCGAGCTTGCGCAGGTAAGCTTCATTAAGCGGCGCATACAAGCCATAAAAGCAGAGGTGAGCTTGCAAGTTGATCCGCCGGATTGCAGGCAGCGCCTGGATCGCCAGCCTTGTTGCGGTGTGCATCGGAACGTAAAAGCCGATAAATTCCGCGTGCCGCGTGGCAGCCTCGTCCAATGGATCGCGCGAAAGGTCTCGGCACGTCACCTCAAAGCCGGCTTTCCTTAACCAGGCCGCAGGTGACGCCAAACCAAAAGGCTGACGCCCTAATTCGTAAGTGGAAATCAACAAAACGTTCAAGAACTCGCCCTCTTGCAGGCACGGTAAATTTGTTCCGCCATCCAACCCCCGAGAAACTTAAGCAGTTATGGTCTGTTCCGGACAGCGTTCTCGAAAATGCATCAGCGTGCCCGGTGCTGAGGCCCGAAGGGCCGGCAGAAGATAGCCCAGGGCGTAAGCCCTGGGAAACTGTCGCCCTCACCCCCCTTTATTCCCCCTCCCCCGCCGAGCGGGGGAGGGGGACAGGGGGAGGAGGTGACCCGAGACCCACGGCTCACGCCGTGGGCTATATTATTTCGCCCGCTTCGCGGGCTGCTGCCCGGGTCCCCGAGCGATTTTCGTGAGCCTTCGCGGAATGCAGGCCTCAAGTGACATTGCTGGGGCGTTAGAACAAATTTACCGCCCTCTTGCAGGGGCACCGCATGCCGTACATTCCGCGATTGCCAGAACGGGGAAAGCGTGCGGCAAGCCATACCCCTCCAGCGCCGACAAGCTTCACACGCCCTATTCGCTTCAGGGGGATCCAGACCATTCGCAAAAACTGCTCAAATGGTAATCTTTTCAAAGCTCAACGGGGATCCAATGCGATTGCAAACGCGGCGCAAACTCGCCCCACCATTATTATCATCGCGCCGTTTTCGCTGCGGGCGCAAGGACCAAAGTCATCGCGGCAGGATTCCGTCAAAGCCGGGATTCCGGGGTTTTGTTCGAAGTGTGTAAAGGAAACGAACTTTGCGTCTCATTCGTCTCCACCGTTTCGTGCGAGTCTGCTACGCTGGGAAGTGTGGATGGAGTTAAGTCATTGCGCATATTTGTGAGGCTTGATGACCCTTGTGCTGCTGTAGGGGCACGCCATGGCGTCCCCCTAACGTAATGGTGAGTACGCATTTACTGCGCTGCGTGTAGACGAGCGGCCTGCTCAATTGTATCTCTCGAATTGCGCTCGTAGTTCCGCCAAACGGGAGTCGCGCGAAGTCGCATTGGGCGACGATGCTGAGGTCAAGCTGTCTCATCGTAAGATCCAGCCAGGGGGCAAGGATCTCGTAATCAGCATGAATCCCGGCCGCAGACTAGCATTGCATTTCGTCGCTCGTTACCTTTCTCGTTTATAATCGGTATGATATAAGCAAGCCTTGATGTGTAGTAGACTCGCCAGCCACGAACCGTCCATCCCGGTCGCCAGCGCCGAAGAAATCCGATCCCATTTTCCGCGCTGAATCGCCGTCAGGGGCGCCACTCCGTTGCCTATTTCGACGCACCGGGCGGCACTCAGGCGCCTCGGGCCGTCGTTGAGGCCATGAGCGATTACCTTTATCATCATGCCGCAAACACGCACTGGGCTTACCCAACCAGTTGCGAGACGGATGCGGCCATTGCGAGTGCGAGGCAGGCCCTCGCAGATTTCCTCAATGCTAACCCGGAGGAGATTGTCTTTGGCGCGAATATGACCACGCTCACTTTCCATCTCGCGCGGGCGCTCGGCCGCGGGTACGGCAGCGCGGACGAGATTGTGGTGACAGACTCAGACCACCACGGCAATGTGGCGCCCTGGCAAGCGCTTGAACGGGAGCGCGGCGTCACCGTCCGTGCCGTCAAGATGATTCCGGAAACAGGTGAGCTGGACTGGCGAGACCTGGAAGGCAAGCTGAACAAGCGGACTAAGCTCGTGGCTATAGGCGTAGCCTCGAACGCCTTGGGAACGATGAACGACGTCCGCCGGGCTGCCGAAATGGCCCACGCGGCGGGCGCACTCTTTTTTGCGGACGCGGTCCATTCCGCGCCCCACGTGCTCACGGACGTTCGGGCGTGGGACTGCGATTTCCTCGCCTGCTCGGCCTACAAGTTCTACGGGCCACATATTGGCGTACTGTTCGGCAAGCACGATTTGCTCCAATCGATCGATTTTCCCAAGCTCGCCCCGGCCCCGCACTGGGCGCCCGAGCGGGCGGAGACCGGAACACAGAACCATAAGGGGATTGTGGGGCGGCCGCCGCGGTAGACTTCCTTGCTTCTT
>CAVSYY010000016.1:0-20457 GCA_963732315.1 uncultured Acidobacteriota bacterium | reverse complement strand
CCGCGGGGAGATCTTCGTGGGTAAACCGCCGCATCCTGTCATGGAAGCCGGCCGTCTTTGTCGGTCTGATCAGCTACCCGCTCTACTTATGGCACTGGCCAATCATTTCCTTCCAGCGGACTGCGAGAGTCGTCTGGGGTTACATGGGTACGAACCAAATGATATGGGGCGTCGATCTATGTGACGTCGTATTTGGATCGACGACGGTCCTTGGATCGTTTGCTCTGGCCTATCTGACCTATCGTTTTGTTGAGTTGCCAATCCGCCAGGTTAAAGACAGAGAAATTCGGCGCAGGGGCGCTATGCGCCTGCTTTACGCCGTGGCTCTCACGGGTGCATTCGCCGTTCTTATTATCGTAAAGGACGGATTTCCCGCCAGGGTTCCACCCGCCATGGACGCCCTGGACCATGATTACATCACCGATGCCGACCTGTCCTACCGGGTTGGGAGTTGTCTGCTCCGGCCGGATCAGTCGCCGGACGCTTTCAGCGATAACTGTCTGGATCCAGCACCAAAATCCGCGGCCGCGCCATTCGTGCTTGTTTGGGGAGATTCCCACGCCGCGGACCTTATGCCCGGATTCCGCGCCCTGCAGCGGGGCTCGGGAGTGCGGCTGGCTCAGTATACGACCGCTAGCTGCGCTCCGATTCTCGGGAGGCGGGTGGGCTCACTACCGTTCTGCCAGTCGGTCAATGATGCCGTGATCGCTCGGATCAGGATTCTCAAACCTGACATCGTCGTTCTCTCTGCCCGTTGGGACGAAAGCCTGGGTGTAGGTCACGATAACGCCGACTGTGCGGAGAAACTTCCGCGAACGATCCAGATGATCAAAGCTGCGGGTGTTCGCAGAGTCGTGGTCATTGGTTCAGCCCCGGTCTGGAAGAGAGATGTGCCGACCCTTCTGTTCCATGAAATTCGCCTCAATCCGGACCATCCTGCTCCTCACCGTTTGGCGCGTAACCTGCTCAAAGAACACGATGACAGCCTGTTGATGGCGATTACGCGCAGGGGCGGAGCGGACTTCATATCGATCTTTGACAAACTCTGCGACCCGTCAAGTTGCGCTGTCACCGACGGTCCTGGCTGGAAGGACGTGTTGACAGGCGACGCCCACCATTTCACCGAGCATGGTTCCGTACAGGTCGCCCAGAGCATATGGCCCAGCATCCTTCACCCCGGCGGAGGAGAGGTGATGCGAAACGGAGTAAGCGCGGAGCTTGGCAGCAGCCTACCGCTTCCCGTGCCGACACCCTGATTCCATCCGATTCAAATGCGAAATCTTCCGCGGCAGAGCCGGGCCTTATTTTTGTGCGCCGCTCGAAGCCGCCGGGCAAACATTTGCGGTGGTTGGAGTTTTTCGGCTGCCCCCTGGCACAGCCGACTTGCAAACTCGGCCCCCCGACATTGACACTATTTAGGAAGGAAGGCTCATGGCGTTTCGGAACCGGGAGACATGGCAGGTTGCATTTGACGCTCTGCGCGCCAACAAGGTAAAGGCCGCGCTTACCATGCTGGGCGTGGTGATCGGCTCGGCCTGCATCGTGCTGGTGGTGACCATTGCCCTGATCGGCAAGACCTATGTGCTGGCGCAGATCGAAGGGGTCGGCTCCAACATCGTGTATGCCGCCTACACTGGAGGCACCGCCAACGCCCGCTCGCAGTCCGATGAGATCAGCCTGAACGACATGGAGGCCGTCCGCCACCTTCCCCACGTGGTCGAGGTGGCCGCCACCTCCGACATGGCCACCAGCATCGTGGTCAACGGCCACGAGACACCCGTGGTGCTGGTGGGCGTCACCGAGGGCTTTCAAAAGATCCGCAACCTTCTGATTCTGGAAGGCCGCTTTTTTGACGACCTGGACCAGGAGACCGACGCCAAGGGATGCCTGATCACTCAGGAACTGGCCCGCAAACTTCCGCCCGGCCCCATGATCGGACGGCAGCTCCACATGGGCGAGCAGACCTTTACGATCATCGGTGTCTTCCGCGAGCGCGTGGCCACCTTCGGCCAGTCGGAGATCGGCGATCTGACGGTGCTGATCCCATTCAAACTAATGAAGTATTACTCCGGCAAAGACTTCGTCCGCACCCTGTATGCGCAGGCCGACTCCGGAGCCAACGTGCCGGAGACTACCCTCGCCGTGCAGGCAATGCTCCAGAGCCGCCACACCCCCGGCGCCGTGTATCACGTACAGAACCTCGCCGGCATCCTGGATGCGGCGCGCAAGATCTCCGCCGCGCTCACAGCCGTACTGATGCTGGTAGGCATGATCGCCCTGCTCATCAGCGGCGTCGGCATTATGAACATCATGCTGGTGACGGTGACCGAGCGTACCAGGGAGATTGGCCTGCGCAAGGCCATCGGCGCGCGGCGCGACGAGATCCTCTACCAGTTCCTCATCGAGGCGCTCATCATCAGCGGGGTCGGCGCATTGATCGGAATCGGCATTGCGGTGGGAATCAAGATTATCGTGGAGCCGCTGATTCCGGTCGAAGTGGGCCTCCATATTCCCATCTCGGTGTACTCGGTGGTGGCGGCGTTTGTGGTCTCCTGCGCCACCGGACTGTTGTTCGGATACCTGCCCGCCCGGAGCGCGGCCAAGCTGCAGCCAACCGAGTCACTGCGCTACGAGTAGCTCCGCCTACTTCACCTGCACTGCAACCTGCGCCTTGTCCGCGTGTCCGGCACCGTCGTCCGCAACCAGCGTATAGGTGGTGCTCTTTTTCGGGGAGACATCCACGCAGCGATTCATCGAAGGCCAGACGTTGTCGATAGGTGGATCGAAGGCGACATTTTTAGCGTTCGCCACCCCGTAGCAGATCTGCGTCGTCTGGCCCTTGCGTACCGTGGTCGGGGAGGCGTACAGCATCGTAATTTTGAGTTGCGATCCCCCGTTGAGTTCGACATCCTCGCGGGCGCGCTCGGCTTCGCGCGCGGCGGCATCGTGCCTGTCCTGGACCGCGTCGCTCCAGCGCGAATAGAAGATCCATCCCGCGTAGAGCGCGGCAATCAGAACCAAAACCGGCATGATCCGCAGGATACGTCCGGCAAAACTTCTTTCCTCCGTCATGGCTTCTCCATCACGCAGGCAACCACACCAATCGTGCGGCAAGCATCCGATTTCTAAACTTCCCTACCCTTTGGTCTGCGATTCCACCTGCTCGAGATGGTAGAGCGGCCAGCCGGCTCCGGCGGCCTGACGGATGCGATCGATCAGCTTGCCGTAGATGCGGACGGTTACCCGCTCGTCGGTTCCGATGCGGAATTGCGCCATGTCGTACATTCCGAAAAAGGCTTTCCCCATCTCCACCTCGATTTCATGCCAGGGGATCAACAGAGGAGAGTGGAACAGGCCAAAGGGCTTATTCACAGCCAGGGAGAGCGATTGCTGGTTGGCCCCCACACGCAGACAATTGTTGTAGCCGCACCAGCCGCGGAAGCGCGCGCTCTGCCAGCTCCACGATTCGCCACTCCATGGATCGCTGGCGCGGAAGCGGCGGGCCAGAAGGCTCCAGCCACTAATTCGGCTGATGAGAAGCATGGACCCGCACAACACAGCGGCCCAGCAAATGAACAATATCGCCGCACAAGCGACCAGGCGCGCCACAGCCTGATGCAATCCGGGATTCGCATTCACTTGATATGCAGTCAACAACAGTGGGAGATTCATGCCCCACATAGTACCCGAGGCGGCTGGCGTGCGCCATTAGCCGCGCTGGTGCGTCGAAGGCGGGCTTCCGCCGCTACTGCCATTTGTTATAGGACCCGATCGGCTCGGTTTGATACCCGATCTGCTCGGATCGGTAGAGCGGCCAGCCCTGGCCGGCGGCCTGGCGGAGCCGGCTCACCAGCTTTCCGAAGATGCGCACATTGACCTGCTCCTGTCGTCCGATGCGGAGGTGCGCGACTTCGAATATTCCGAAGAAATTCTTGCCAGTTTTTACTTCGATTTCACTCCAGGGGATCCGCAGCGCGGGGTGGAAGGGGAGGAGAAACGTATTGATCGACAGGTAGAGCGACTCAGGGTTCGCACCGACGCGCAAATTGCGGTTGTATCGCCAAAAGCCGCGGAAGCGAGCACTCTGCCAGCCCCACGATTCGCCGTTCCAGGGCTCGGTGGCCGGGAAGCGATGCGCCAGGAGGCCCCAGCCGCTGACCGACCTCAACACCAAGCCTATCCCGCACCATATCGCAGCCCAGAAAAGGATCACCGTCGCCAGAGCGGAGGTAGCCGACGCAGGCTTTGCATTCCATAAGAATGCGCCCAACAATAGGTGAAGTTTCATGCCCCACATCGTACCCGAGCTGGATGCTCGCGCCAAGCACTCTGGTCCAACTCCCGTTCGTCTTTGCTACACTTCGGTCATGCTTCCGCGCCTCGCATTTGCTATCGTCATCTGCATGAGTTCCCTGGTCGCCGCGCAGCCGCTTCCCGTTCCGCAGGCCATTACCGACCCCGCCCAACTGCAGTCGGTCACGGTCGAGAACCTGCAGAAGTTCACCATCCCCTCGCTCTACAGCACCCGGCTGATCGGCGGCTCGACCTGGTCGCCGGATGGCCATCAGGTCGCATTCATCTCCAACATCAGTGGACGCAATAATCTGTGGACCGTTCCCGCAGCCGGCGGCTGGCCCACGCAGCTCACCATCAGCGACCAGCGGCAGGCCTCGCCCGCCTGGTCGCCCGACGGCAGCTGGATCGCCTTCATGAGCGACAAGAACGGCAACGAGCTGTGGGACATCTTTCTGGTGAGCCCGCAGAGCGGCGAGGTCACCAACCTGACGGCCACGCCTGACTCGGCCGAGGAGGAGCCTGCCTGGTCGCCGGATTCCAAGCTGGTGGCCTACATGATCAAAGCCAAAACCTCGCCCAGCTTCGAAATCGAGTTCATCGATATCGCCACCCGCATGCCGACGCGCATCACCAAAAACACTCCGCCGCAGCTGGGCAACGTCTCGCCGCTGTGGTCGCCCGACGGCCACGCCATTGCCTATACCCAGGAGAACGCCAGCGGCAAGGACTCCAACATTTTTCTCTACGACCTGGCGGCCGGGCGCGCGGTCAACCTGACCCCGCACTCCGGCGACCAGACGTTTTATGCCGCCGCATTTTCGCCCGACGGCAAGAGCCTGCTGATAACCAGCAACGCGGGCGAAGGCCCGTCCCACGGCTATGACAACGTGGCGCTGCTCGACATCGCCAGCAAAAAGCTGACCTGGATCACCGCCGATCGCTGGGAAATCCGCGCCAACAGCTTTTCACCCGACGGCCAGAGCGTGGTCTGGTCGGCCAACGTGGATGGCCGCGAGGCCCTGTACTCGCGCGCCGTCGCCGGTGGCGAGATCCAGCGGCTGCCGGTCGCCGAAGGCGTGAATGACTTTGGCGGTTCGGAGACGCCGTGGAGCCGCGACGGCGGGCGCTTGCTCTACTACCACAGCGGCGCCCAGGAACCCAACGACCTCTACGTCTTCGACCTCAAGACCAAGCAGAGCGTGCAGCTGACCAACTCGTTTGTCGCGGGACTCAACCCTGCCGGCATGGTCACGCCCGCGCTGGTGCACTATCCCAGCAAGGACGGCAAGTTCACCCTCTCCGCCTGGGCCTATGTGCCCAACAACATCATCCGCAACCAGAGCTATCCGGCCATTGTTTACATTCACGGCGGCCCCGCATCGCAGTCGATGGACTCCTTTAACCGGTTCATCCAGTACATGAATAATCAGGGCTATCTGGTGATTGCGCCGAACTATCGCGGCGGGACCGGATATGGCCGCGAATTCCAGGAGGGCAACCGGCACGACGCCGGCGGCGAGGAGCTGAACGACGTGCTCGGCGCAGCCGAATTCCTCAAGCGCAGCGGATTCGTCGATCCCGCAAAGCTGGTGGTCATGGGCGGCAGCTACGGCGGCTACCTCACCATGATGGCCGTCACCAGGCATCCCGAAATGTGGGCCGCCGCCGTGCCCATCGTGCCCTTCGTCAACTGGTTTACCGAATTCGAAAACGAAGACCCGCAGCTGCAGGAGTACGACCGGCTTTTCATGGGCGATCCGGTGAAGGACAAAACGCTGTGGCAGGACCGCTCGCCCATCAACTTCGTGGATAAGATCAAGGCGCCGCTGCTGATCCTGGCCGGAGCCAACGATCCGCGCTGTCCGCGCAGCGAGGCCGAGCAGGTGGAATCGGCGGTTAAAAAACACGGCGGCGTGGCGATTCTCAAGGTCTATGAAAACGAAGGCCATGGTTTCTCCCGGGTGGAGAACCAGATCGACGCCTACCAGCGGGTGGCCGACTTCCTCCGGGTGAAAGTGCCGTCGCCGGGGTGCGGTTGCGGGATTTAGGAGCCGATTCCCGATTCCGGTATCCGGTTTCGGCAACGTCCCGGCTCCGCTTTTCATCCAAGCTCCATCTTGGCCGCCGCCGCTTTTTTGTTACGATTGACCTTTAGCCTTGCAGTTCCTGGAGCCCGATATCATGCCCCTGTCTCTCTCGCCTGCCGCCGCATTCGAATCCCGCATTGCCTCCCGCCAGGCCCGCATCGGCATCATCGGCATGGGATACGTCGGCCTGCCGCTGACTCTTCTGTTCAGCGAGCAGGGCTTCCGCGTCACCGGCTTCGACGTGGACGCCGCCAAGGTGGATCAGCTCAACGCCGGCGGCTCCTACATCGTGCGCATTCCCGCCACGGAGATCGCCAAGGCCCGGACGTCAGGCTTCCGCGCCACCGGAGTCTACACCGAGATCGCCGAAATGGACGCCATCATCATCTGCGTGCCCACTCCGCTGGACGAGTACCACCAGCCGGACTTGAGCTACATTGAGAAAACGGCCCATGCCATTGCCCCCAACCTGCGCGAGGGCCAACTGGTGATTCTGGAGAGCACGACCTACCCCGGCACCACCGAAGAAGTTCTCATCCCCATACTTGAAGCCGGCAACCGGCTGGGACTGCGTGCGATTCGTCAGCCCGGCGGCAGCGGCTTCTACGCGGCGTTTTCCCCCGAGCGCGAAGACCCGGGCAACGACACGGTGGCCCGGCGCGACATTCCCAAGGTGATCGGCGGGCTGGAGCCAACGGCTACCGCGCTCGCCTCGGCGCTGTACGGCACCATTTTCAATCGCACCGTGCCGGTCTCCACGCCTGCCGCCGCCGAGATGACCAAGCTGCTGGAGAACATCTACCGCTGCGTCAACATCGCGCTGGTGAACGAACTGAAGCAGCTGTGCGAGCGCATGGGGATCGACATCTTCGAGGTGATCGACGCGGCCAAGACCAAGCCATTCGGCTACCAGGCGTTCTATCCCGGCCCCGGACTGGGCGGGCACTGCATCCCTATCGATCCCTTCTATCTGTCGTGGAAGGCCAAGCAGTTCGACTTCCGCACCCGGTTCATCGAGCTGGCGGGCGAGGTCAACACAGGCATGCCCTACTACGTCATCGAGCGCACCGCCGGGGCCTTGAACGATCAGAAAAAGTGCCTCAACGGATCGCAGGTCCTGGTGCTGGGGCTGGCCTACAAGCGCGACGTTGACGATCTGCGCGAGTCGCCTTCGCTGACCATCATCGAACTGCTGCGCAAGGCCGGAGCCAAGGTCTCCTACAACGACCCGTTCTTCCCCACCGTGGGCCGCGGACGCCACTACGACCTGAACATGAGCTGCACGCCGCTCGATAATCTGGCGCAGTACGACGCGGTGCTGATCGTCACCGACCATACCAGCTACGACTACCGGCGGATCGTCGCCGAATCGCAGCTGGTGATCGACGCGCGCAACGCCACCAAGGGCATCGCGGCCGCCAACATCGTGCACTGCTAACAATAGGAATCACGTTTATGGCTACCTACCTCATCACCGGAATCGCCGGCTTCATCGGCTCCAATATCGCCCGCGCCCTTTTGGCCCAGGGCGCCACCGTGCGCGGCGTCGATAACTTCATCACCGGCAAGCGCGCCAATCTCGAAGACCTTGGCGGCATCGACTTCATCGAGGGCAGCATCGAAGACCCGGAGATTTGCGCGCGGGCATGCCAGGGAGCGGAGTTCGTCTTCCACGAAGCGGCCCTGGCCAGCGTTCCGCGCTCGGTGGAGAACCCCGCCGCCAGCAACTCGGCCAACGTGGATGGCACGCTCAACGTGCTGATGGCTGCCCGCAGCGCGGGAGTCCGCCGCGTGGTCTACGCCGGTTCGTCGTCGTGCTATGGCGACCAGCCCACACTGCCCAAGCACGAGGGGATGCTGCCCGACCCGATCTCTCCCTATGCGGTCAGCAAGCTGGCGGGCGAGCATTACATGCGCAGCTTTACCCGCGTCTATGGGCTGGAGACGGTGGTGATCCGCTACTTCAACGTCTTCGGGCCGCACCAGGACCCGTCGTCGCAATACTCCGGCGTGCTGGCCAAGTTTTCGCTCGCCATGCTCGAGGGCCGCACTCCGGTGGTCTACGGCGACGGCAGCCAGAGCCGCGACTTTACTTTCATCGACAACGTGGTGGACGCCAACCTGCGCGCCATGGCTGCCCCGGCGGAAAAGGTATCCGGAAAGGTCTTCAACGTGGCCACCGGCGAGCAGATCACGCTCAACGACGCGGTCAAGAGCCTTCGCGAGCTGACCGGCTACAGCGGCCCGGTCGAGTACGCCCCGGCGCGCGCAGGAGACATCGCCCACTCGCTGGCGGATATTTCGCGCGCCCGTGCAGCACTCGGCTACCAGCCCAAGGTCAACTTCCACGAAGGCCTGCGCCGCACCCTGCTGTGGTATCGCGGACTGGCCGCGGCGCGCTAAGTTGAAAGCTGCCGTGCTTTCCACACTTCCCCGGTGCGGGAAGCGCCACTTTGTCATACACTAAGAGGAATGGCCGCAGAAAACTCATTCGACATTGTCAGCAACGTGGACCTGCCGGAGGTCACCAACGCCATCCAGCAGGCGCTCAAAGAGATCCACCAGCGCTACGACCTGAAAGGGTCGCACTCGGACATCGAGTTCGACGGCAAGGCGGAGATTGTGCTGACCTCGGCCGACGAATACAAGCTGAAGGCCGTGATCGACGTGTTACAGTCCAAGCTGGTCAAGCGCAACGTCTCGCTCAAGAGTTTCGAGTACGGCAAAATCGAGCCGGCAGCCGGTTCCACCGTGCGCCAGAAGGTGAAGCTGCAGCAAGGCATTGCCATCGAAAAGGCGCGCGAGATCGTCAAGGTTATCAAGGACTCCAAGCAGAAGGTGCAGGCCTCGATCAACGGAGAGATCGTCCGGGTGACGGGCAAGGACCGCGACAGCCTGCAGGAGATCATCGCTCTGCTGCGCAGGACCGATTTCGGCATCGACGTGCAGTTCACTAACTACCGCAACAACTAACTCATCCGCAAGGGCTGGATTTGAAGATCTCGACGTTAGTAACGGGCAAAGAGGTGTTCGAGCTTCTCCGTGACGATCTGGAGGCCATCGAGCGCGAGTTCGGCAGCTACAGCGTGTCGAACGTGCGGGCCATCACCGAGATCGGCGAATACCTGCGCCAGGGCGGAGGCAAGCGGCTGCGTCCGGCGCTGCTGCTGCTGGCCGCCAAGCTGCTAAGCTACCAGGGCAGCGGAGCCGTGCGGCTGGGCGCGGTGGTGGAGATCATTCACACCGCGACGCTGGTGCACGACGACATTATCGACGAAGCCGAGATCCGCCGCGGGCGTCCTTCGCCCAACACCATCTGGGGCAATCCCAAGTGCGTGCTGGCGGGCGACTGGCTCTACATGCAGGCGTTCCAGATTTCGCTGATAGAGCGCAACCTGCTGGTGCTCGATCTGCTGACCGAGCTGACCAAGCAGATGGTGGAAGGCGAGCTGCTGCAGATGGAACAGCTGGGCTCGCTGATCTCGCGCGACAGCCATCTGGACCTGATCTACCGCAAGACGGCATGCCTGTTTGCGGTGTGCATGCAGCTGGGCGGCGTGCTGGCCGGAGCCAGCCAGGAGCAGCAACTGCAGCTGCGCGAATACGGACGCGCCGTGGGCATGGCGTTCCAGATCACCGATGACGTGCTGGACCTGACAGCCTCCGAGCTGGTGCTGGGCAAACCGGTAGCCAGCGACCTGCGCGAAGGCAAAGCCACCCTGGCCGTCATCCACGCCCTGGAGCGCTGCAACGCCGAGGAGCGCGCCAAAATCCAGACGGTGCTGGAACAGCGCGCCTTCAACGGCGTGACCCACCAGGACATTCTCGCCATCCTGAGCCGCTACGAGTCCATCCGCGCTGCCAACCAGGAGGCGGCAAAGTTTGCCCAGCACGCCGTGGAGCAGCTGAAGAACTTTCCGGAAAATGACTTCAAGCGTGCCCTGCTGTGGATTCCGCAGTTTGTGGTGGCGCGCGAGAAGTAGGAGCCGCGTCGATCCCACATCTGCTAACTACGGCAAATATGGGCCACCTGGTCCGCACCCAACGATTGCCGGATTGAGCAATCGTTCCCCCTTCGCAGGTAATCTTTTAGTTAATGGTTGCGCAGTTTTGCGCAACCATTGACTGCGAAGTACACATCCCTCTCGAAACCATTCACTCTTTCGCTAATCGTTCTCCCTGCCTCCCAGCAGAAATTTGAATATGAGTGAATAGGAGAGCAGGTCTGGAGAATCTAATTTCCATATATGCCAAACATGCAAACTTCCAAAACTACTCCTCATGTGGTGATCATCGGCGCCGGCTTCGCCGGTCTGTATGCGGCTCGCGCGTTGGCCAAGCACGACGTTCGTATTACGCTGGTTGACCGCCGCAATCACCATACCTTTCAGCCACTGCTCTATCAGGTTGCCACGGCGGCTCTATCGCCCGGCGAGATCGCCTACCCCATCCGTCACATTTTCAAGAAGAGCCCGAATGTCTCGGTGCTGCTGGGACGCGCGACGGCCTTTGATCTGGACGGCAACCGGGTTCAACTCGACGGCGACTGGCTCCCCTACGACTACCTGATCGTGGCCGCCGGAGCGACGCACGCTTACTTCGGGCATCCGGAGTGGGCGCTGTACGCGCCGGGATTGAAGAGCGTGGAGGATGCGACGGAGATCCGGCGCCGCATGCTGCTGGCGTTTGAGATCGCAGAGCGCCACGCCCGCTTTACCCAGAAGCCCGAGGCAGTGAACTTTGTGGTGGTGGGCGGCGGGCCTACGGGAGTGGAGTTGGCGGGCGCGGTGGCCGAGATCGCGCAGGTGGTTCTGGCCTCGGACTTCCGCTCCATCGATCCGCGCAGCACGCGCGTCACGCTGATCGAGGCCGGACCGAGGATTCTTCCGACGTTCTCCGAGGACCTGTCGGCGTCGGCTACTGAGCAGCTGCAAAGGCTCGGAGTGGAGGTATTGACCGGGACGGCGGTCACCAACATCGACAAGGACCATGTGTCTATGGGCGACCGCATGCTGCCGGCCACGGTGGTGCTGTGGGCCGCCGGTGTGGCCGCCTCGCCGCTGGGACAATTGCTGGGAGTGCCACTGGACCGGGCGGGCCGGGTTCACGTGGGCCCGGATTTGAGTATCCCAGGGCATTCCCACGTATTTGTGCTGGGCGACATGGCCGCGGCGCTGCAGGATAACGGAAAGCCGGTTCCGGGCGTGGCGCCGGCGGCGATGCAGATGGGCAAGTTTGCCGCCGCGGCCATCCTCGACGATGTTAAGGGCGAGAACCGCAAGGTATTCCACTACAACAATAAGGGGAACCTTGCGACGATTGGGCGCTCGTCGGCGGTGGCGGACGTGAAGGGTGTGAAGTTGAAGGGTCACACCGCGTGGTTCACCTGGCTGTTTGTCCACGTGCTGTTTTTGGTCGGCTTCCGCAACCGGATCACGGTGGTGTGGGACTGGTTCTGGGCCTACGTTTCCTTCCAGCGCGGAGCGCGTTTGATTACCGGCATCAGCCGCTCGATTATTCCTCCGACTACGGCCGTGATCCAGAGCACGCACCAGGCCTCACAACAGGAACAGTGCGGGGCCGTAGGGGTGCAACTGGGCAGGAAGGGTTGAGAACGCAATAAAATCGCGCCTCCCGAGGGGAGGCGCGATTTTGTTGGACGGAGCCGTTGCAGAAACGAGGGCGGCAAGAAGCAAACCAACGGCGAAGAACCCTTGATTTAGGCTGCCTGCTTTCCCACCTTAACCGCGCAAAGAACGCGCGGTGAAGATGGGGCACCCGTCATTGTTCAAGATCTCAACTTTTAAAGCTTTTCGTAGAACTCGCAGGCCGAGCAGGAGATGAAGACGCCGCCCGGGACATTGCGCTCACGGTCCTTCACACGCTTGACGATCCGGGTGGCTTTGCCACACTTGGGACAGTTGGTGCTCTTGGACGTATCCATTACCTTCTTGCGGTCACCAGTTTTTGCGATCTTGGCCATTGAAAATGAACTCCTATCTTTACCGGCGCGAGGCTCGGCGGAATTGCTCTGGCAGGGCATGGGACACCGCGCAAGAAATCTTGGCGGGCTTCTGCCCGAGAACCACCCAGGAAGCTTTCGCTTGCACCGGAACCCACGGCGGCATGAGGTGCGGAGAGTGCAGCACAAATGCACGGAAAGACGGTACGCCGCCGGGTAGCCTCTCGATTGTATAACAATTGAGAACATAAAAAAGAGACCGTCCTGGATACGTCCGTCCTCCCCTGCGGATACCCAACTCTGAGCACCCTATACTGCGAGCCGGCATCCCATTTTTTATCGAGATAACGGGCGGGCGTGAGCATCCGTGAGCTGGTAAACGCGTGTGGAGCCCGGCAGACAAGGCAGATGGAGGGCAATGGCGGGAACATTGCGAAAACGGGATGAGGACATACGCTTCGACACTACTTGGATTGTTGCTTGCCGCCATGCTGGCCGGGAGCGCCAGCGCGAGGGTGTATCCGCTCCGACTCAAGGTGCTGAGCAGCAAGAGCTATATTGCTTCCGGCCCATCCGAGCATGCGTTGGAGGAGTGCGCCTGGCGTGTAATCGACGGCTATTGCAATAACTGGGCGCCCACGGTCTACACGGTGTATGTCATGAAGGTCCAGGCGAGCGACGGGGAGACATTCCGCATTGGATGCACCGCCTATCGCTGGTCCCACTGCGTCGGTCTGCCGGTGGATGACACGGTCGCCGCGCGGCAGCAAAGGCAGGGCTTCGAAATCCAATACACGGACGACCATGGCAAGCGGCGCACGCAGCTCTATGTGAGGACGACGGCCGGGGCTGAAGCAGGACAAAGGCAGGCTGGCGGGGAGTAGGCGGATCGGCAGGAGCTCTCTAATCGATTGAATCGAATTGTGATGAGGGATATAAGTAGAGAGGTTGTGTCTGGCAAATCAGGTACACTGCATTTGGTAAAGGGTGAGCCGGAGTTGGGGAGCGAGCCGGAGCGGAGGAGCGAGATGGAGGATTTACGGTACCCGATCGGCAAGTTCGACCGGAGCAAGATACCCACCAGCGCGGAAGAGCGCAGGCCGCTCATCGACAGCATTGCCGAGATGCCGGAGCAGTTGAAGCAGGCGGTGACCGGGTTGACCGGAAAACAGCTGGACACGCCCTATCGCGAGGGCGGATGGACGGTGCGGCAGGTGGTGCATCATCTGGCCGATAGCCACATGAGCGCGTATGGCCGGTACAAGCTGGCGCTGACCGAGGACAATCCGGCGGTGAGTTCGTTTAAGGAAGCGGCCTGGGCGGAGCTGGCCGACAGCCGGGTGACGCCGGTGGATGTGAGCCTGGCGCTGGTGGACAATCTGCATGCCCGTTGGGTGGTGCTGCTGCGCAGCCTGAAACCAGCCGACTGGGAGCGAACCCTGAACCATTCGCAGGCGGGGGTGATGTCACTGAACCTGCTGCTGGGACTCTACGCCTGGCACGGGGCGCACCATGTGGCGCACATCACCAGCCTGCGCCAGCGCAGCCAATGGTAACGAGTTACCACAGGCGCTGAATTCGATGGGTTGCGGCAAAGAATCATTGACCACCGGAATCGCGCTTTGATACTGTCAAGCGTTCGCCTGGGCCCGGCAACGGGCCTGCGCTGCGTTTGGCACCCTTATGGCCCTCAGATTTGGCGGCGTCGACTTTTTGGAATTCGACACTCTTCTCAGCGAAGAAGAGCGGATGGTTCGCAGCACCGCCCGCCAGTTTGTGGAAGATTCGCTGATTCCCATCATTACCGACTGCAACCGCCAGAGCCGGTTCCCCAGCGAGCTGATTGCGCCAATGGGCACGTTGGGCTTTTACGGTCCCACCCTGCATGGCTATGGCTGCGCTGGGATGAGCAGCGTGGAGTATGGCCTGATTCTCCAGGAGTTGGAGCGCGGAGACAGCGGCTTGCGCTCGTTTGCCAGCGTGCAGAGCAGCCTGGTGATGTATCCGATTTATACCTTTGGCAGCGAGGAGCAGAAGCAGCGCTGGCTGCCTTTGATGGCCCGAGGAGAAAAGGTGGGCTGCTTCGGGCTGACCGAGCCCGACGCCGGCTCCAACCCGGATGCGATGCGCTGCCGGGCGGTGGTGGACGGCAATGAGTACGTCCTGAACGGCGAGAAGATGTGGATCACCTCGGGCTCGATTGCCGACGTGGCTGTGATTTGGGCCAAGAGCGAGGAGCACGGCGGGAAGGTACGCGGCTTTTTGGTGGAAACCGACCGGCCGGGCTTTACGGCGCGCGACCTGCACGGGAAGTGGTCACTGCGCGCCTCGGTGACCTCGTCGCTGGCGCTGCAGGATGTGCGGATTCCGAAGGAAAACCTGCTGGCTGGAACGACGGGGCTGAAGTCGGCGCTGATGTGCCTGAACCAGGCGCGGCTGGGAATCGCCTGGGGCGTGATCGGCGCGGCGATGACCTGCTACGATACGGCATTGCAATACGCCAAAACCCGCAAGCAGTTCCGCGGCCAGCCGATTGCCTCGCACCAGCTGGTGCAGGAAAAACTGGTGTGGATGATCACGGAAATCAGCAAGGCCCAGCTGCTGGCGCTGCAGGTGGGACGGCTGAAGGACCGGGAAAAGGCGCAGCCGGCTCATGTGTCGATGGCGAAGCGGAACAATGTTTGGATGGCGCTGGAATGCGCCCGGCTGGCGCGTGACATTCTGGGAGCCAACGGAATCGCCGACGAGTATCATGTATTTCGTCACCTGGCGAATTTGGAAGCGGTAAAGACCTACGAGGGGACGCATGACATCCACACGCTGATCCTGGGAGCAGCGATCACGGGGATGGAAGCGTTCTGAGTCCGAAGGCAGGAACAGAAACAAGATCGGCGGCGCAGAGGCCGATGATTTGAGAGGCAGGCAGTGAACAGCGGCAAACGGCCAAATGCGGGAAAGAACCAGAAGCCGAAGCCGATTCAATCAGGAGCAATCATGGCGACACAGCTGCAATCGAAAGCAATTCATTTGGAAGACCACATTCAGTCGAACCTGGAATCGGACCTCGCCCTGGAAATGTTGCGGGTGGTGGAAGCAGCAGCCATTGCGTCAGCCAGAGAGATGGGAACCGGCGACCGCAAAAAGGCCGACCTGGTCGCCACCGAAACCATGCGCCACGTGATGGAGACGGTCCCCATGCGGGGCACCATCGTCATCGGCGAGGGCGAGCGCGATGAGGCTCCGATGCTCTATATCGGAGAAAAGGTGGGACGGTCACCGGTAGACGGAATGATTTATCCGGAGGTGGACATCGCGGTGGACCCGCTGGAGGGCACCAACCTTTGCGCCACCGGCTCGCCGGGATCGATCTGCGTGCTGGCGGCCAGCGAACGCGGCGGACTGCTGCACGCTCCGGACTGCTACATGGAGAAAATTGTCGTCGGCCCCGCCTGCAAGGGAGCGGTTGACCTGGATGCGCCCACGGCGGTGAACCTTAGGATGATTGCCAAGGCCCTGCATCGCGATGTTGAGGACCTGGTGATTATCGTTCTAGACCGGCCACGCCACGAGACCCTGATCAACGAAATTCGCCGGGCCGGCGCACGCATTAAACTGATCAGCGATGGCGACCTGGCTCCGGGGATTGCCGCGGCTGTGCTGGGTACCGGCGTCCACGCCGTGATGGGTACGGGCGGCGCGCCGGAAGGCGTGATTACCGCGGCTGCCATGCGCTGCCTAAACGGGTACATGGTGGGCAGGCTGACCGGCTATACCGACGAACAGCGCGAACGCATGGCGGAGTACGGCATCAGCGACGTGCACAAAACCTATGTGGCCGAGGAGTTGGCGCCGGGCAAGAACATCATCTTTGCGGCCACCGGCGTCACCGAAGGTCCGCTGATGCAAGGTGTGCGCTTCTTTGCCGACGGCGTGCGCACCTCGTCGCTGATTATGAAGATGGCCTCGCGCAAAATCCGTTTTGTGGAGGGCATTCACATGGAGCCGAACAAGGAATTCAGCGTCCGCTTCTAGTAGGGGGATACATGCAAAGAGGGGCACGGCCTTAGGTTGTGCCCCTCTTTTTGCTCAGTGCTGCGGCGCTGGTTCTTCCACGTAGTGGTAGGGATGGTGAAGATGCTTATGGGCGGCCTGGGCGTAATCGCTCTCGCGTCCTGCGGCAATCACCTGGCGATAGCGCGCCAGCGCCTCGTCGCGCAGGCCCAGCGTGTCATACATTTCGCCGGCGGCAACCGTGGCGCGGTCGATCAGCAAGGGATCGGCATCTCTAATCTTGCCGACCTGATCGAAGGCCGCGGCGGCCTGCTCGAACTCACGCTGGCCGCGCAGCGAGACGCCCAGTCCCCAGGCCGCGGTCTCCGGCTGAAAGCCCGAATATTTCCCTTCGCGCCCGCGCTCCAGGACCTGCTGATACTCGGCGATGGCCTGGCGTCCGTGGCCGGCGGCGTTGAGCAGGTGAGCGTGCTCGACGGCCAGAAGAAAGTTTCTGGGATATTGGTGCGAGACGCGGCCTACCAGTTCCAGCGCCTCGTCATAGCGCTGCTCGCGGCGCAGAAAGAGGCTGAGCGCCAAGGCCGCGTCGTTGCTCGATGTACCGTTCGAGCGGCTGACTTCGCGCAGGTAGTCGAGCCCCTTCTGGCGATTGCCGGTGACCCCGATGAGCGCCACCGCCGCCCGCGTAGGCCAGTTCAACGAACCGATGATGTAGTTGTGGATTCCCACGGTCATCTTCGCATCGAGATAAGAGGGATCGATCTCAAGCACGCGCTCGTGATCGCGCCGCGCGGCCAGAGCCGAACGGATCGCCGCCATCCACGACTTCTCGGCCATGCCCATGTAGGTGGCCCGAAAGCCGCGGGCCACGCCGCGAGCGTAGAGCGCATCGGTGTCGTTGGGATTTTTTTGCAGGCGCGCGTTGCACAGCGAATCCACGCGCGCGATGAGATCGAAGATTCGCTTCTGCACCGCCATGTCCAGCGGATGGCGCGGCTTGGCGGTGAGAAAGTTTTCGCTGGAATAGCTCTCGCTGTCCAGGGCGCCGATGCGGAAGAGTTCCTTGAAAAGTTCGGCGGCAAGCAGATAGTTCGAGGTGAAAGGATCGTCGGGATATTGGTTGCGGAGCTGGGTAAAATCGCGAATGGCGGGGTCGTAATCCCCGTTATAAAGCTCGTTGAAGCCGCGCGCGGCAAGCGCGTTGTTGGTGGGACGGATGGCCACGGGATCGGATTGCGCAGAACAGACAGAGGCGCCCGTGAACAGGCAGAGCGCAGCGACGATAAGAAGAGCAGCGAATCGATTCTGGTTCATGGGCCTCAAGATGAGTCTAACGCGATCCGCACAACATTTCACGAGTGCCATGGCAATTGCACAAGCCTGCCACCGCTGGTTACGGATTGACGCTACAGATCGACGCTATAGATTGACATCGACCTCGCAGAAACGGCCCAGAAGGGGAAGATAGAGCGCGCAGCGCAGCGGACGGGAATCGTAGGCGCGGAGGACGCGAGCGTAACGCTCGATGTCCGAACGGTATTTTTCCACCTGCATCTGGACGAAACGGAGCGGATCGCCACCCTGTTGCTCGGTGATCTTGTAGTCGATGAGCCAGCGTGTGCCGTCTTCGAGGAAGGTGCGGTCGATGCGCACGTGCTGCAGTTCCCCATCGATCACGGCCGAGACCGCGAGTTCGCAGCAATGTTCCGGGTGGGGCGAGAGTAGCCAGCGCCCGCGCTCGTCTTCCAGCGTGCGGCGCAACGCCTCGTTGACGCGCGCAATTCCCTGCTCCAACTCGCTGGGCAATACGCCGGCGCGCAGCAATGCGCTGGCGATGGCCGGACGGGCCGTGGCCAATCGCGCGGCGTCCCAGAGGGGCAGGCCATCGAGGGCGATGCGCTGCAGAAAGCTGTGTGCCACCACACCGACGCGCGGCAGAAGTTCGCCCACCCACTCGAAGCGATGCTGCTCGCCACTGGAGCCGGATTGCGGAGGGCACCATGGCAGAGGCGGCGGCATGGCAGGCGCGGGCGGCTCGACAATCGAGGCTGGCAGACGGCGAAGCAGGCGCCGCAGCGCGGCAGCTTCGGGCGGTGGCGCACTTTCCGGCGGTGCGCTCTCCCCCGATGCGTTCTGCGCAATGTCATTCGGCGCAAATGCCTGCTGCATGCCGGGCAGCGGCCAGAGCAGGCGCAGGATGGAATCCGCATTAGGCTGGCGAGCCGGGTCCACCGCAGCGGAGAGGTAAAGCCGCTGGCGCGCGCGGGTGGCGGCGACATAGAAAAGGCGCTTGAGCTCCTCGCGGGAACAGTCGCCGGCGATGTTGCGCAGATAGGATTCGATGGCCGGTGCGTTGCGATCTGCCTTCCCCGTGGCGGCGTTTTCCGCAAGCGCTTTGCCCGGTGCGTCCATGGGGCCGAGCAGGAGCGACTCCTGCGCGCCGCGGCGTCGCAGACGCCAATAGAGCAGCCGCTTATCGTCCTGCCGCGGACGGCGCTCCAGGGCCGGAAGAAAGACCACGTCCCACTCCAGTCCCTTGGCCTGATGAATGGGCATGATCTCCACGCGGATGCCGCTGCGCTGATCGGCTGGTGCGAAGAGCTGGCGCAGTTGCACGGCGAAGTTTTGCGGATCGCACAGGGAGCCGGCGGGCGACTGCGCATCGAGCAGCGCAAAGTAGGCTTCGGAGTCGCGCACCGCCTGCGCATGGCGTCCCTCCTCAGATTCCTCAACACAGGCCGGGCCGCCCAGGCGGAGCCAGGTGGATTCGACCAGTGCCCGCAAACCGCCGCGGCCACGCCGCTCGAGTGCGTCATCGAGCACCGGCAGGCA
Source organism: uncultured Acidobacteriota bacterium (assembly GCA_963732315.1). Taxonomy (GTDB): domain Bacteria; phylum Acidobacteriota; class Terriglobia; order Terriglobales; family Acidobacteriaceae; genus TOLSYN. The sequence goes on along the minus strand of CAVSYY010000016.1, from coordinate 1,269 downwards.
GCGCGCCAGCGCCGTGCGTCCATGAGTGGAGAGCCGCTGTTGGCGCTGCCGAACCAGTTCGCGCACCGTGGAGTGTTCGGCGTTGGAACGATCAACGTTTGAACGATCATCGTTGGAACGATCATCGTTGCGGCAGAGCTCCAGCAGGTCAGCCAGCGAGAGACCGCACCACGGCGCACGCAGCACCGCCAGCCATGCGGTGCGGTCGGCAAGATCGGTGAGCGCCGCGCGCAAGGCTTCCAGGTCGCGCACCAGCGGACGCTCGGCGAGCCGGTGGGTCTTCACCGCACGATAGGCGATTCCCGCGGCACGCAAGGCCTCCACCAGCTCGGGCAGATGCGTTCGCGAGCGCACCAGAACGGCGATGGATGGTTTGCCATCCGGCGGCGGCGGGATGCGCTCCAATTCGCGCTGAATGCACTCCGCCAGATGCTGCGCTTCCGCGGCTCGGTTGGATGGGGCGAATCCCTTGATTTCGACTGCCGCTCCGTCGAGAGCGGGGCGTGTAGATTCCGCCGGGGCATAGGCGACCGCGTTGGTCAGATCGCTCTGCTCGCGAAGAATCTGCGGGAAGATTTGGTTGAACCATTCGACGAGGTTGGCCTGCGAGCGGAAGTTTTGCCGCAGACGATCGAATTGATGCGGGCGATTGCCGATGCCTTCACTGCGCGCCTGCTGGTAGATGGCGACATCGGCCTGGCGGAAGGCGTAGATGGACTGCATGGGATCGCCGACGCAGAAGGTCGAGCAGGGCTCATCCGGCTCCCAGGTGGCAAGCAACCGGGCCAGCAGTTCGACCTGCACGCGGTTGGTGTCCTGGAATTCATCGACCAGAATGTGGCGGATTCGATAGCCGAGTTGCAGTCCAAGTTCGGTGGGGTCGCCCTCCTGTCCGATGGCATCGAGTGCGCGCTGCGCGTACTCGGCAAAGTCGATGACGGCCTGCTCGGAAAAGACCAGTTGCAGATGGGCGGCGGCCCGCGGCAATACCTCCAGTAGCGCGAGCATGAACGCCCACTGCGCTTCGGTGTAGCGCGGATCGGGCAGGCGGCGAATGCGGTGCAGTTCGCCGCAGAGTTCTGCGGCGTTGGGCAGCTTGGCGACGGCCTCTAAGGCATCCATGCAGCGCTTACGCTGGCGCTTGCCCTCCGGCGTGTCCGAGGGAAATCCGCTGCGCTTATCGACCGACTTGCGCAGCGCGGGCTTGCTCCGCTCGGCGGTGAGCAGGAAGCCGGCAATGGCGCGCCACACAGGCAGAGCCTCCGCGAC
>CAVSYY010000015.1:0-32739 GCA_963732315.1 uncultured Acidobacteriota bacterium | reverse complement strand
GATCTGCGGCAGCGCGCGCGTCTTGGCGCCACCCGTGTTCTCACCGCCCTTCAAGGGATCGAAAAGACCCTGGTGACACGGGCATACAAACTGCTTGGTTGCCGCATCCAGGCCGTCTACCATGCAGCCCTGGTGCGTACACACCGCCGAGTAAGCAATAAGTCCTTGCCACGTGTCTCCAACGATGTCAGCCGGAATTTTATCCGGCGCAACCCGGTACATCAGGATCGTGGAGTGTCTCGCTCTCGCGGACCTTTCCTGTTTTTCGCCATTCACCGCCTGCACCGTGGTCGGGGGCGCGTCCTGCCACGATGTCTTCCAGTTTCACTTCCTGGCCCTTCTTCGGACCATCGGCGAAGACGAACGTGTCAAATCTTTCCGGTGATCCCACCGGCTGCGGCTGGGTCCCACGTCCGCCAGCGGCAAATGCATTCACGCTTCCCCCCACTGTTACCAGCGCCGCAGTCCGCAGCCAATGCACAGCCGAACTTCAGGTTCCGTCTTTCTTTACTAAAGTTTGACTTCATGAACCCCAATCCCTCCGTAGACTTGTTGCCACTCTACTTCTAGCGTATTGGAAAAGGACTGTTTGCATCAAGCAATCCAGGCAAAATAGCGCCAATCGACATATTTTCTGTACTGTTTAATCCTTAAGGCTTAGCCTCCAGCATCGCCATCAACTCCGCCTCGCTGATCACCTTCACCCCCAGCGACCGCGCCTTGTCGAGCTTCGATCCCGCATCCTCGCCCGCCACCACGTAGCTGGTCTTCTTGCTCACCGAGCCGCTCACCTTGCCGCCCGCGTCTTCAATCATCTTCTTCGCATCGTCGCGCGAGTACGTCGGCAGCGTTCCGGTCAGCACAAAGGTCAGGCCGGCCAGCTGCGTGCCGCGCACTTTCCGCTCGCCGGTAAAGGTCAGCCCCGCCTCGCGCAGCCGCTCAATCAGCTTCACGTTTTTCTCCTCGGCAAAAAACTCGCGAATGCTCGCGGCGATGCGCGGCCCAACCTCATTCACCTCCACCAGCTCTTCCTCGCTCGCCGCCATCAGCGCGTCCATCGAGCCGAAGTGCTCGGCCAGAAACTCCGCCGTGCGCTCGCCCACCATGCGGATTCCCAGCCCGAAGATCACCCGCTCCAGCCCCAGTTTTTTCGAGGCCTCAATCTCGCCCAGCACATTCTCCGCGCTCTTCTTGCCCATGCGCTCCAGTTGCAGCAGATCGTCTTCGCGCAGCGAATACAAATCCGCGATGTTGTGCACCAGCCCGTTGGTCAGCAGTTGATCCACCAGCGCCTCGCCCAGCCCTTCAATGTTCATCACCTGGCGCGAAGCAAAGTGCAGCAGCGATTCGCGCAGCTTCGCCGGGCAGTTCACGTTCACGCAGAAGGAATTCACCTCGCCCTCGGCGCGCACCACGTGGCCGCCGCACTCCGGACACTGCTCCGGCATGTGGAACTCGCGCGCATCCGCCGGCCTGCGGTGCTCGCCCTCGTCCACCACCCGCGTCACCTTGGGAATCACGTCGCCGCCGCGCTCCACCATCACCCAGTCGCCGATGCGCACCCCCAGCCGCTCCACCTCGTCCTGGTTGTGCAGGGTCGCCCGTGAGACCGTAGTGCCGCCGATGGACACCGGCTTCAGCATCGCCACCGGAGTCAGCTTTCCGGTGCGCCCCACGTTCATCAGAATGTCTTCCATCTGCGTCACCGCCGCCCGCGCCGCAAACTTGTAGGCAATCGCCCAGCGCGGAGCCTTGCCGGTAAATCCCAGCCTCTGCCACAGCGCGGTCGAGTTCACCTTCACCACCACGCCGTCGATCTCATAGGGCAGCCCGTCGCGCGCCGCCTCGGTCGCGCCCACAAACTCCCATATCTCCTCAAACGTGCGCGCCACCCTGCGATTCGGATTCACCTTGAAGCCCGCCGCGCTCAGCGTCTCCAGTCGCCTCCCACTGCGTCGCCCGCGCCATCCGCCCATCCCGCAGCAAAAAGTACGAATAGAAATCCAGCTTGCGCTGCGCCGTGATGTTCGGCTCCAGCACCCGCACCGCTCCGGCCGCCGCGTTGCGCGGATTGGCGAACGGCGCCAGCCCTGCTTCCTCGCGCTGCTCGTTCATCGCCACAAACGATTTCGTCGGCATCAGCACTTCGCCGCGCACCTCAAACGGAGGCGTCAGCCCCGCCCGCCGCAATCGCTCGCCGCTCACCGTCAGCGGAATCGAGCGGATCGTGCGCAGATTCGCCGTCACATCCTCGCCCATCATCCCATCGCCGCGGGTAATGCCGCGCATAAAGCGCTTGCGCCCCCATCGTCCGCCGCCTCGTAATGCAGGGCCATCGAAAGCCCGTCCAGCTTGTACTCGCACTCGTACTCCACCTCGCCGAGCCCGCCAGCTCCGCCACCCGCCGCGTCCAGTCGCGCAGCTCCTCTTCGCTGTAGGCGTTGTCCAGCGAGAGCATCTGCGCCGAGTGCGCCACCTTCACAAATCCTTCGCGCGCCTTGCCGCCCACCCGCTGCGTCGGCGAATCCGGCGTCACCAGCTCGGGATGCTCGCGCTCAATCGCCTTCAGCTCATTCACCAGCGCGTCGAACTCGGCGTCGCGTAATCTCCGGCGCATCCAGCACAAAGTAGCAGTGCTCGTGATGGCGAATCTCTTCGCGCAATTTTTCGGCGTGCTTGGCGGGCGAGACGTGCTTAGTCATACAGCGCGAGATTATAGGGCCAAGCGCGCCTCTGCCGCATCGACGTCCTCGCCACCTTGATACAATCGAATCCATACTCACCAGCGCAGGCTCTCGCGCGGTCCCGGGTTTCGTCGCCCTCGTCCGCCGGAACCCTAGCGCAGACAGCAGAATTCGGTGAAGGCTCTCAAACATTTTCTCGTGCGCTACAAAGCATGGATCATGGCCGTGCTCGCGCCCCTGGGCGGCATCTAGGCCGTCTTTATCGTCGCCTTCATCGACGCTTCTTTCTTCGGCATTCCGCTCGATCCGGTCATCGCCTACTATGTCGCCATCGATCCCCGGCGCACCATCGTCTATGCCCTGATGGCCTCGCTCGGCTCGGCCCTCGGCAGCACGGTTCCCTATCTCATCGGCTACAAGGGAGGCGAAGCGCTGGTCGTCAAAAAGATCGGCCCGCAGCGTTTTGCCCGCATGCACGCCCTCTCGGAAAAGTACGGCGACATGGCGCTCATCATCCCCGCGCTCATGCCGCCCGGCTTTCCCTTCAAGGCCTTTGAACTCATGGCCGGCGTCACCGAGATGAGCTACCCGCACTTCCTGCTCTCCATCTTCGTCGGACGCCTGCTGCGCTTCCTCATTCTCGGCATGCTCATCATCGCCTACGGCCCGGAGATTCTCAGCTTCCTGATGACCGCCTTCCAGCATCATCGCGGCGCACCTTTGCCGGTCATCGCCGCCATCGTGGCGCTCATCGTTCTCATCGTGCGCCTCAGCCAGTCGCGCACGCCCACGCTCCCGGAAACCCTTGTCGCCTAGATTGCGTCAGCGAATAATGGAACTGACGGGTGCCCCACCTTCCGCCGCCGTATTTTGGCGGCTAAGGTGGGAGGGCAGAACCCATCGTCCCTGCAACCACTCAAAGGAAACCCTCGTTGCCCAACCTCTCGCCTAGCCCGCTGCCCATCCGCATCATCGGCGCCGGCCTCGCCGGTCCCGAAGCCGCATGGCAGTGTGCCCGCCGCGGCCTCGCCGTCGACGCTCTACGAGATGCGCCCCCTGCGCACCACTCCCGCCCATGAGACCGATCTGTTCGCCGAACTGGTCTGCTCCAACTCGCTCAAAAGCGACAGTGAAAACTCCGCCCCCTGGCTGCTCAAGCAGGAGATGCGCCACGCCGGCTCGCTGCTGATGGAAATGGCCCGCCGCACCGCGTCCCCGCCGGACACGCCCTCGCCGTCGATCGCCTCGAGTTCAGCCGCCTCGCCACCGAAGCCATCGCCGCCGAGCCGCTCATCCGCGTCGTGCGCGAGGAAGTCACCTCGCTCTCGGATTTCGACGGCGTCACCATCCTCGCCACCGGCCCGCTCACCTCCGACGCCCTGGCCGCGGAAATTCAGCGCCTCAGCGGCAGCGACCGCCTCTTCTTTTTCGACTCCATCTCCCCCATCGTCGAAGCCGATTCCATCGACCACTCCAAGGTCTACCTGGCCGCGCGCTACGATAAAGGCACCGCCGACTACATCAACTGTCCCATGATGCGCGAGCAGTACGAGGCCTTCATCGCCGCCCTCGCCGCGGCCACGCCCGCCGACGCCCACGACTGGGATAAAGCCCATACTTCGAAGGCTGCCTGCCCATCGAAGAGATCGCCCGCCGCGGACCCGACACCCTGCGCTTCGGTCCCATGAAGCCCGTCGGCCTGCGCAATCCGCACACCGGAAACATTCCCTACGCCGTCGTCCAGCTTCGCCAGGAGAACCTGCGCGCCGACTCCTACAACCTCGTCGGCTTCCAGAACCACCTCAAGTTCGGCGAGCAGGCCCGCATCCTGCGCATGATCCCCGGCCTGGAGAACGCACGTTTCCTGCGCTACGGCCAGATCCACCGCAACACCTACATCAACGCCCCCGCCCTGCTCACCCCCACCCTGCAGATGAAGCAGCATCCCGCACATCCTCTTCGCCGGCCAGCTCTCCGGCGTCGAAGGCTACGTCGAATCCATCGCCACCGGCCTGCTCGCCGGCACTCACCGCCGCCGCCCTCGCCACGGGGGTTGCGCAGAACGCGGGTGGCCCATATCTGCCCGCTGTTGGCAGAATGTGGGGAACAGGACCGCTACGCCGCATCTATCGCGGTCTGTCTGATTGATCGCAAGTTTGCCATCGCCGCGCCCCGCGCCAGCGCCCACGGCTCGCTCATCCACTACATCTGCAACGCCGACCCCGCGCACTTCCAGCCCGCCAACATCACCTTCGATCTGCTGGAGCAACTCGACGAGAGACGAAACGCAAAGTGCGCGACAAAAAACTCCGCCACCAAATGGTCTGCGAGCGCGCCCTCGCCGCCTTCGACTCCTGGTTCGCGCAAATCACCGAAATCCTCCCCGCGCGCTGAGCCAGCGGCCAAGGAGTTGAGATGCGAATGTGGATGGTGGACCCAAAGAAAATGTGCCGCAAGCACCTGCTCGGCGAGCACGTCGAAATCCACATGATGGTCGGAACCCTGCTCAAGGGCCGCTCCATCGACGGCTTCCTCGAACGCGGTCTGCTTGAGCCGCAGAGCGCCCGCATTCGCCACGATGCTCTGGCCGCCGAGATGCAGGCCCGCGGCTACAACGCACAGCTCTCCGCTGCCGCAATTCCCGCGCTACAAATGTCTTGTCCGCGTTGAGTTGGAGCGCTCCGAATCCGAACTCGCCGCCCGTTGCCCCGATTGCCGAAAGCTGATCGAAGGTGCTTAGATTTCGCTCTCTGCTCGTTGAACTCGATTTTAGAGAGGGTCATCCTGAGCGCAGCGAAGGACCCCTGCGCCGCTAAATATCAGCGCCGCCAATAGGCTTTTCAACCAGCAACCGGTTCCCTTCCATCTCTCACCCCGTAAGCACAACATAATTTTCAGCACGCAAAAAAGCGCGAGCCACCGGCCCGCGCTCTCCTCCCATCGCTTCCCTACCGCTCTTTCTTCACGCTCGGCACAAAAATCTTTCTCTTCCTCGGACTCACCTTAAACCAGATCGGCGTCCCCTCGAACGTAAACGCCTCCCTTACCTGGTTCTCCAAAAATCTCGAATACGAGAAGTGCAGCTTCACATCCTTATCGGTAAACAGCACGAACGTCGGAGGCGCCACTGCCGCCTGTGTCATGTAATAAATCTTGACCTTGTTCCGCGCCGGCACCGAAGCCCGTTCGAAGTCCACGGTTTTCAAAAAGCGGTTCATCTCGCCGGTCGTAATCCGCCGCCAGCGCTCGCGCGCCACCCGCTCCACGGTCTCAAACACGCGCTTCACGTTCTTGCCGTTCAACGCGCTCACAAAAATCACCGGCGCGTAGTCCAAAAACTTCAGCACCCGCCGCACCTGCTCCTCATACACGCGGCTGTCAGCGGAAGGCTTGTCCATATCGCCGCGCGCCGTCGTCACCGCGTCCCACTTGTTCACCACCACCACCACGCTGCGCCCGCTCTCGTGCGCATATCCGGCAATGTTGGCGTCGAGTGCGCTGACGCCTTCGATGGCGTCAATCACCAGCAGCGCCACGTCGGCCTCTTCCAGATGTTTCCGGGCCATCACCACGCTCATCTTCTCGGCCATCAGGTGAGTCTTGCCCTTGCGCCGAATCCCTGCCGTGTCGATAAACCGGTAGCGTCTTCCATCGCGCTGCACCACCTCGTCAATGGCGTCGCGCGTAGTGCCTGCAATCGAGCTCACAATCGCCCGGTCGCTCTCCGTCAGCTGGTTCAGCAGCGTGCTCTTGCCCACGTTCGGACGCCCGATGATGGCGATCTTGATCTCATTCGGCATCGTCTCCAGCAGCCGCTCTTCCAGCGCATCCGCATCGGCCGCACCCAGCTCGTCTGCCTCTTCGTCGGCTAGCTCCTGCACCTCGCCGAACTCTTCCTCGTCCGCTTCTTCCACGCGAGGCAGCCTGCGCGCAAAGTTGTTCAACCGCTTCTCGTCCTCTGTGGCCTCCACGGTCGGAATCACCGTCTGCAACTCTTCGATCAGCTCTGCCACGCCGTTCGAGTGCTCCGCCGAAATCGGCCACAGATTCTTAATCCCCAGCCGCCGGAAATTTTCCGCCTCCGGCTCCAGCTTCGGATCGTCCACCTTGTTCACCGCCAGATACAGAGGCTTGCCCAGCTTCTGCAGCAGCCGTGCCAGCTCCATGTCCGGACCGGTCAGCTCGGTGCGCACATCGGTCACCATCACAATGGCTGCGGCCTCATCCAGCGCCACACGCGCCTGCCGGAAAATTTCGGAAGGAATCAGATCCTTGTCTTCAGGCACAATCCCGCCCGTATCCACCACCCGGAACTGCCGTCCGTTCCAGCGCACCGTGCCATAGAGACGGTCGCGCGTAATGCCCGGCTCGTCGCCCACAATCGCCCGCCGCCGTCCCACCATCCTGTTGAACAACGTTGATTTGCCCACGTTGGGCCGTCCCACAATGGCCAGCAGACCCTCGTGTTCCTCTTGCAGAATGTTCGCCATTATGTTGTCCCTGATCCTGTGCGCTCTCGCGCCAAAAGTAGAATGTCGTCGCGGGCAGGAACGTTTTGAATTGAGAGTGTCATCCTGAGCAACGCGAAGGACCCCAGCGCCGCTTAAATTTCCTCTGCCGCCGCAAAGGCACCTCAACCACCAATCGGTTCCTTTTCCACCCGCCCCAACGTCTATTATAGGGGTCAGTGCCTGAGCCCACCCCATCCGCGACCTCTTCCGCCCCGCCGCTGCAACTGGCGCGACTCTCGCTCTACCAGTTTTTCGGCCCCGGAGGCGTGCTCTCCCAGCGCCATCCCGCCTACGAATTCCGCAAGGGACAGCTCGCCATGGCCACCGCCGTCGAAGAGGCTATCGAAGAAAAGCGCCATCTCATCGTCGAGGCCGGAACCGGAACCGGCAAAACCCTCGCCTACCTGCTCCCCATCATCAAAAGCGGCAAGCGCGTCATCGTCTCCACCGGAACAAAAAATCTGCAGGAGCAGCTCTTCTTCAAAGACGTTCCGTTCTTAGAGCACGCTCTGTTCGGAGAATCGACCTCCGGCGAACCTCGCCTCAAAGTCTGCTACATGAAGGGCCGCGGAAACTATCTCTGCCGCAAAAAGCTCTACGACCTCACCGATCAGCCCGTCCTCAACGGACTCGATGAGATCAACGAATTCCGCACCCTGCTCGACTGGGACAAGGAAACTCCCACCGGAGACCGCGCCGAGCTCACCACCTTGCCCGAAACCAGTCCGCTCTGGGCCAAGCTCAACGCCAGCGCCGAGCACTGCGTCGGCAGCAAGTGCTCCGAGTTCGAGCGCTGCTTCATCACCGCCATGCGCCGCCAGGCTGCCGAGAGCGACATCATCATCGTCAACCACCATCTCTTCTTCGCCGACCTCTCCGTCAAACTCGCCGCCGATAAAGCTCCCGACGCCGGCGTGCTACCGTCGGCCGCCTGCGTCATCTTCGATGAGGCCCACGAACTCGAAGACGTAGCCACCAGCTACTTCGGCATCTCGGTCTCCAACCTCAAGGTCGAAGACCTCCTGCGCGATCTGGAAATCACCATCCGCGAAAAAAAGGTCGTCTCCACCGATCTCATCCAACTCGCCGGCCGCATCCGCGAGCGCTCCCAATTCTTCTTCTCGCTACTCCCCGAGGGTGACGGCCGCTTCGCCTTCACCAACCGCGAGGAATTCCTCGAAGAGTTCGGCTCCGAGTTCATCGGCCTCAAAAACGTCATCCGCCAGCTCCACTCCGAGCTGCAAGCCATCCCCACCAAGCCCGACGAGGTCCACAACCTCATCCGCCGCACCGACGAACTCCACGCCCAGCTCAGCTTCCTTCTGGAGAGCCGCGAGAAGAACACGGTCTATTGGATTGAAAGACGCACCAGCGGCCGGCAGCGAAGCGTTACCCGTGATCGCGGACGCGAAAACGTCTTCCTCCAAGCCACGCCCATCGACGTCTCCGCCATCCTGCGCCAGTCGCTCTTCGACCGCTTCGAATCCATCGTCCTCACCTCGGCCACCCTCGCCGTCGCCAACGGCTTCGACTACATCAAGGCCCGCCTCGGCCTCGACGGCGCGCGCGAACTCATCGTCCCCTCGCACTTCGACTACGAATCGCAGGCCATCTTCTACGTCCCGCCCGACATGCCCGACCCGCGCGACCCCGCCTTCACCGCCAAGGCCATCCAGCGCATCCGTCAGCTATTGGAAATCACCCGCGGCCGCGCCTTCTGCCTCTTCACCAGCATCAACCAAATGCAGCAGGTCCACGACGCGCTCCTGGGCCAGCTCTCCTACCCCATGCTGCTGCAGGGCTCCGCGCCCAAAACCGCGCTCATCGAGCAGTTCCGTTCCACGCCCAACGCCGTCCTCTTCGCCACATCGTCCTTCTGGCAGGGAGTCGATGTCCAGGGCGAGCAGCTCAGCTGTGTCATCATCGATAAAATTCCCTTCGCCGTCCCCAGCGACCCCATCGTCCAGGCCCGCGGCCGCGCCATCGACGACTGTGGCGGCAACTCATTTTTCGACTACTCCGTCCCCGCCGCCGTCATCACCCTCAAGCAAGGCTTCGGACGCCTCATCCGTTCCCTCAGCGACCGCGGCCTGCTTGTCCTGCTCGACAGCCGCATCCTCAAAAAACAGTACGGAAAAGTCTTCGTCCAAAGCCTCCCCGCCTACACCCGCACCACCGACATACGCAAAGTCGAAGAGTTTTTCGGCTGCTCCCGCGAGGACTGATTCTGTTTTCAAACGCGCGTAGCGAATGTGAAGTTTTTGCAGAGCGAAGATCTAATTTTGTGCGGAGAAAAATCAGCTACCAAGTCGATCGTCGTTGTGCGCAGCGTAGCGCGATGGCACTCTCGTTGTGAGGTGATCTATGTTGAGAAACGCACGCCCCGCGGAATCGAGGGGACGAGGTACCCACCCCAAAATGAAGCCCGGTCTTACATGCATACTCCCCACCTGCAACCATCCGCATCTGACTGAGATTACTATGGCGTGGGTCAAGATGACCAAGACGGATATTGAACAAGTTCGCCTGAACCAAGATGGAACTTTACGGCGATGTGAGCACTGCGGATGTGTTACTGAGCTGTACCGTGACAAAGAGCATGAACGTCAGTACAGAAAGATTGGAGAGTATGACAGCCGCACTTCTCCCAACAGATTCACTATTTCTCCGGCCGTATTAGAGGAGTATTGGTGTCTTGTTAGAAATGGGCGCCTGCCTGATCCAACTGGCAAGCACTGAAAACGCCTAGGCTGGAACTTACCCGCCACGCCGCAGTCGGCTCAGTGTTCATGCAGCTGAATCTCCACATCGACGCCCTCTGCCTTCTGCAGGGCGGCGATCACCCCGAACAGGTTTGCGGCACTCGGATTTCCATTCGGCCCAAACATGCGTTGCAGGCTCGGCGACGGAATCCTGGTCTTGCGGGCAAGCTTCGTAAAGCCGATGGTCGCATTGATGTAGTTGCGCAGGATGCTGCGGCCGGTCGCAAAGTCGCCATTGTTGATGAGCTGAAGACCTTCGAGAAGAAGACTCTGGCGGAACGCCGGCTCGCGCTGCGCGCGTTCGCGAATGGTTTCGCGGAAATCACGGGTCAGAGCCATTTTCATTCCTCCTGTTTGCGTTTCTGTGAACGCCTCGATTTCGTCTTTGCCGTTCCTAGTGCTTTCGCTGTCGCAAGTTTCTGCGCGGCCTTCTTGCGCTGCTTGTATTCCCGCCAAGCCGCCCTGGCGGATTCTATATCTTCGTTCTGCCGCTTCTTCGTACCGCCGCCCAGCAGAATGATGAGCTGTTCGCCATCCCTGCCGAAGTAAATCCGATATCCCGGCCCAAAGTCGATCCTGCACTCCGAGACGCCTTGGCCAACTCCCTTGATCGAAGACTTGTTGCCCTGCGCAATGCGCTCCAATGCCACTGTGACCTTCGTAGCAGCTGCAACATCGAGCCCCATGAACCAGGCTCGGTATTGGTTTTCACCACCCGCACCGAGGTACTCATGGAGTGCAATCATTCACTTCCTTATAATAACATATATGTTATTATAAGGCGAGTCGGCATAAATATTTGCGCCTCGCCCTACAAATCATCCGTCTCCTGCAGCTCTGACGGAACCCACTCCCAGTACTCCAGCACGGCGCGCTCGTCCGCATCCATCTCTTCGTGGAAGTGGTGCGAGTGCGGCACCGGCACGCGAATCATCTCCACCTCGGCGAAGTGTTTCTCCTTCAGCCGTTCCACCATCTCCGCAATCGGCCCATAGGCGTAGATCACCTCATGCCGATCCAGCACCAGCTGTCCCGCTCCCGGAGCGGCCAGCCACAGGTTCTGCCGCCCGTCGCAAGCGAAGTACTCCTCAAAGCGGTCCAGCAGCGTCAGCACCTCTTCGCGCGTGTGAGCCGTGGCCGACTGATACCGCCCCGCCGGTGCCTCGCTGCGCGGCGTAATCAGCACGTAGAGCACCCACAGCGGCTCCGGCAGCAGCGTCAGCAGTTCGCGCAGCAGCCCCACCGGCTCGCCGCCCGGAGCGATCACCAGCCGTGGGACTCCGCCCACCACCTGCCGCGCATAACTCGGCTCGCAGCTCCATGCCACGTCCGCGCCCGCGCGCACCATTCCCAGCTTCCACCTTGGAGAAGTCATCCCGCGTATTCTAATTTACCGTTGCCCCAGCGCCTGCATGCGAATCACGTTCGCCATGATCGCGCAAGAGTTTCTCGTCCGATCACAGCAATTACTTGGATTGTGGCCCGTAGATCAGCGAGGAGTTGCTGTTCCGCAAGGAATAGCGCGCAGCAAGTCATTTGCCACCACCGGACTTCTGTTCCAAACCCAGCTATCCGCATCCCTCCACAGGGTCCGCCTCAGTAGCGACCAGCAAATTGATCGAGAACGTATTGCAAAACCTGTCGATGTTCCAGTCGCGGATATTTTCCGGATAGTTGAAGACGGTCACCAGGTACGGCATCGCCTTGTCGCACTTCTCGGGATCTCCTCCAAAGGAGCTGGAACACGATTGGTCGCCCGCCGCGACCTGACGAGTGGAATAAAGATGCATCAATTCGAGGTTCATACTCACCGGGTTGTACTGCATGACGGAAGACCGCAGAGCTGGGGTCGTACGGTCGATTGCTGTGAATCCGTCGCGCAAACGATAGATGCGTCCGCCCAGTTCGGAAGGTTCTCCGAAGTAACCTTCGCTGAGTTCAATTTTCCCGGAGTCGACCAGATACGCATAGCAGCGCAGCACAACAAACTGGCAAGTGGTCCCAAGCACACCGACGATCAGAGTACATGCGAGTACGCCCTTCCACGTCCGTGCCAGACCCGGCGTAGAGTCGGGCTCGAAAAACGCATCGTTCAGGAGCGGTGCGGCCCACAACAGCAGAATGAACTGGACCAACAGTGCACCCCGAAATCCCAGATCGTTGCCTCCGGAAGCTCTTGGGTCGGATTGAGGAATCTGAGATGATGGGCAAACCCCGTCGGACCCAGGCCTGACCGCGGTTGCGTGAGTGGCTCTCGGTTCAGCAGCTCACGTTTGAACTGGAGCACTCCAATGCACAAAAAGAAGACCAAGCTCGACGAAATAAACGAAGACTATGAGTGGAATACGGGCGATGTCGAGTGCGAGACCGTGGAGTCCAAACTGGTGAAGCCATTCGACACCGCCGGGAAAGTCGCGGACTGCAAAAACCGCGAATTTAAGTCCAGCGATAGCGTTCGATTGAGGATCTGACAAACTTGACTTTGATTGAAGATCAAACAAGTACGGCAAAGAGAGAATGAGCGCCAGTCCACCCGCAGCTGCGTAGGTTGCGGAATCCCAGATCCGTCGCTGTGCGAGCAGGATGATGATCCAAAGCACCGCAAAGACCATAAATACAAACGCCACGTAAACCGAAAGTCCGGCCGTGCTGGCGAAAGCGAGCCCTGCGATTACTATCGCCCAGATGCGCTCGCGCCTCGTCGCCTTCCCGTCAAGTGTGGACAGAACCAGCAGACCCGTCATGCAGGCGGTCAGCGCCACTATATGATGAGGAACCCAGACTAATGAATCGAACCATGAGGTAATCTGGTTCGGATTCCCGCCCACTCGAGGTCTGCCAGCAGAACATGCTGCTGGAAGAACTTGAGGCCATATGGGATAAGGTCCAGGCCGGTGACGGCCAGGAGTGAAATTCCAATCAAGGATTTGCGCCGGAGCGACTTACGCTCCCCCAGAAAGTGCTTGAGGTAGAGGGGAATGAGTGCCGCAAGCGCAAAACCGCTCCACAGCACGCTCGCATGAAAGCAGGCGCGCGCGGAGAGCCCTAAAAGACGTTGGGGCAATGCGCAAACTACGGACCAGTAGTAGTAATAGCGAAGCACAGGCGCTTTCCCCATGCCGAAAAACGGATTTACTGGCGGCACTCCTGTGCGCGCCGCCGATTCAACTAGCGGGATTCGCACACTGTGATCGAAGATTACCGCGCTGGGATACAGTCGATCACCCAGTTGCAGATCCACGACGGAAACACACGCCGCGATCGACCACAGCGCCATGATGCCAAACCCAACCCAGGTACTACGAGAGACGCTCGAAAACGGACGGCTATCGCGGGAAAGCCTTGCCCTTATCAGTATGAGGGCCGCCGACAAAATCAACAGAAGGAAGACGCACGATAATACGGCGTTTGCGGTATAGCGGCCAAGCAACACTGTGAGGATCGGAACGATCCCTATCGAGAGCACAACGCTGAAGAGCAGTTTTTCTTCGGCGGAGCGTTGCCGAAAGCCGAGAACATTGGAGCACCAGGCGACAACAAATCCCGGGGGCAGAAAGACCAGCGCGAAAATCGTTGCTGCCTCCGCCATTCTCGCCATATCAATGACGGTAAAGTTCTGCACTGGAGTTACGTTCGCCAACAGGCTTCCTCTTTTGCTTCTTCTGTAATTGTGCAGGTACTGTCTCGGGAGTCGCAAGGAGTGGAGACCGATTACGGTGAAATTGTCCTCCGCCCCAAACTTCGTTAACTCATCAGTTCCGATGGTAAATAAAGTAATCCTGCCGTAAAACCCAACTGCGCTTGTGCAGTAAATAACCCTTGGAGCGATGCACGAGGGAGTAGCCGTTGGCTTGCAGGAAGGCATCATTCGCCTGAACTTCGGATTCGTCCCAACACGGGAGAACAAAATACTCGGGAGCGTATCTTGCAAGATCTGCGGCTAGTTGGTCGCCACTTACAGTTAGGAAGGGGTCGCCATGGTGAAAGTATGCCGTAGGACGGTTGGCCTGAATGTTGTGGTCAAAGTAGGCCTCTACTGCCGTAATCATTCCGTAAAGAATCCCACATGATGGTGCCGATGATCGGCTCCCACCGATTTACAGGTATTCTGCGAACGTCCTCAGCACCAGAATAAGGGTAGCGATAGTCATTATGGATAACTACGCCTACATTCCATGTCTGATAGCCCAGCAGACAAACCAGCCCTACAATCAGCGCACTTGATGCGTCCATTTCCCGCTCAACCGAAAACCCTTCCTCCTCCTCTGCCGTCGGCCACGCGATCCACAGACCCTGCAATTGACGGCGATGATAGATCGTGCCCTGCGCGTTGAGGCCATCCATAGAAACCAAAAAATGCATTCCCTGCACCAGGCAATCAAAATCGGCAACAGGATACGCTTACGGTCTTCTGACGCTGGAAACCCCACCATCCCAGTCAGCGCCAGCCAGGCCATACGTGAGTGGCGTGTTATCGAAGAATGCCCCATCGATCCCATGCCAAATTCCCCAGCCCACGACGGACAAGCGTTCTGCTTTGCACTTCATTGCAGTCCTTCCACATCGTGCGGGGGATACAGCACTGCAACCAGGAATAGGAAAATCAATATCATTCCGTGCACACGGAGAGTACGTATCGTCACTCGAACGCGATCATCCAGTTCAGCCCAGTCCCGGATGGCTTGCCACAGGTAGGCCAAGCCGATGCACGCCCGCCAGCAAGAGTCCCATGCAAGCTCAGATTGGCCAGCAGCGCCAAGCACGATCGTGATGCGCTCTGGATGCTTCATATCCTTAAAGAACAGTGCCGCCGCAAATGCCAGCAAAGGAAGCAGTATATACGGGCCGCGCGATCACCGCGTACTGGTAAACCATGTAAGTAGGAAAAAACCAAAAGCCAGCGCACATATCTTGGGAAATGGCGCTCGCAGCAGCATAACAGTGCTACTCCTGCTGGTGGCGCAAACCAAACCGATAACGCCCAGGCCCGAGTAAGGGACATCAAACAGCCGCTGAGCCAGCCACAGCAGCGATATGCCACAGTCCTGGATACCCCTCGTAGCGCAATTCCTTGAACCACAATGTCCGACAGCTCGAGATCGCGGGCCAGCAGCCAAGCTTTGCGCCTCGTCAGCCCATTTCTCATCATGGACAGCGTAAAGCCTGGTAACCAACACCCAGACAGCCAACACTGACAGGTCAGCGAACCTCCAGAATGGCGAAACAGGCTTCCGCTCTGCCGGTAGCCCGCTTGCGACCATACCTTCGTTTCTTCCAGCACCGGATGTTGTGCTCATTACCGTAAGATGCCCTAATTTTGTGGCGCCCGAAATGCCGCAGCAGAACCTCGCGGTGAACTGCGCCCGCAGAGCAGCGTTGCAATTGTAAATTGAACGGTCGCAATGACAGCACATTTAAGGTACTTACCTTCGGCGCTCGTTGTCCCATGAGGACCTGAAATTATCGCTGAAGGCTGTCATGGCCGTGCGAACGTCCGCATTGCCTCCGCCCATAAGCTACCGTGACGCCTGCGCCTGCATGCGAATCACTCGCGATGTGAACGCGCAATTCTGCGCGATATCCTTCGCCAATCTCTCGCCCCTATATCCGGCAGCGCCATCTTTAGAGCAGCAGAGCACTCCCCGAGAGCCTGTTGAGGATACCCGTTATACAGCAGCGTAACGCCGTACATGTCATGGGCCGTAGCCGTGGATGGCGACATCTCGACCGTTTCCTCGGCTGGCAGCATTGCTGCCGGGTATTGGCCCTCAAACAGCAACCTTTTTACTTGGTTGTCGAGAGCTCTTGCTGCTGCCACGCGAGTGTCGAATTCGCCCTCATACACCAGCATCGCACTGCCCCCCAGCCGGGCCGTTGGCTCCGCTGCATAGAAAGGGGCATACGGTTCGCCGGGCTGGCCCCACAGCGCCATCCACGAACTGCTGATAAAAACGATGCCCTTCATGCGCGCGGGAAGCTCGGTCACATAATAATTGCCCATCTGCGTACAGGGCACCTTGTACGCGCCCGCTGGAACATGCCATTCGCCGGTCACCCAGCACGGCGTATTGGGATGCTGCTCCATGTACCGGCTGACCTGCCAGTACGTCTGGTTGAGGTCGGTCCAGGGCAGGTGCTTGTAGAGGTACTCCGGCCCTCCCCATGCCTCGTTCGCATACGAAAGATAATTCGGATAGGCGCGCAGGGAAGAAACCGCATTTAGCACCAGCAAACAAACCAGAACTCCACCAGCCCAGCGATAGCGCCGCGCAAGGCAGACGCATCCCGCCGCCGCTGCGATCAGCAGAAATGGAAACAATGGAAACAGATGCCAAATCCCGACGATGGTTCTCTGCACGCACAGCTCGCCCTCAGATACAGCCCCGCCGGCAGCAGCACAAACAGCAGTTCCTGCTTCCGTTCTCCGCCATACGAATCAGCCCCACTGCGCCCGTTGCCAGCATCACCAGCAATGCCAGCGTAAACTTCACCGAAATCGTCACTGGGAACCAGTACCAAGGCGCCTGCGAATAAGCCCGGCCCAGGAAATAGCTCCCTTCCCCCGCCGTATCCACCAGGCCGCGCACTTCCATCAGGCCCTCGATATAATCCCGCGGAAGAAGATGGGCGGCTTCCACAGCCTTCAGGAATTGCACCTCGGCGGACTCATCGCGGCAGGCTGTTCCTCGGTCGCCCGCGTCCCGCCCCCGTAGCGCAGGCCATAGCAGAACCAGATCGTCGCTGCCGCGATCGCGCCAATCGCCACCACCGCCCCCAGATTCCTCAACATCCGGTTCGCCGCTTCCGTCCGCCGCTCTTCTCCAGCCACGGCTCAATCGCCGCCAGTAGAATCAGCGTCGGAACCAGCAGCACCGCCGAGTGCTTCGTCAGCAGGGTCAGCCCGGTCAGCACTCCCGTGCCCACCAGCAGCGGCACCGAGCGCTGCCGGGTCCAGAGATAGAGGCTGAACACCGTGAACAGGAACAGGGCGGTGAGAAGAATGTTATTCAGCACCAGCGCGCCATGGGCCAGAATGTTTGGTTCAAACGCCAGCGCCACGGTGGACACCACCGCCACCGCCCGCCCGAACATCCGCCGCGCTACAATCCACACCCCCATGCAGAGCGCCACCGCAAGACTCGATGCAACCCGCGCCTCCATCAGTAGCTGCCACCAATTCGCCTGCGAATACAGCCCGGTTGGTCGCCTGGTCCTCTTCGTCGTAGCCCGCAGCGCCACGGACGCAGTCCATCGGCGGATTGCTCGCCAGCAAAGGAAGCGCGGCCAGCATCTTCGCCAGCGGCGGATGCTCGCGCCCGTACGTGTAGTCGCGGCACTTCAGCACGCGATAGCCCGCATACAGATGCGTCGCCTCATCGGCGTGTTGCGACATCTGCCGCACGCTGAACAGCATCTGCGTCAGCAGAATCAGACAACAAGCCAAGGGGATCAGCCACTCGGCGCGAGGATGTGCAGCCAGGACAGCTCTTATTTTGTTAACCATCGAGGGCGCTCTTTTTAGGGAGATAAATCAGGTTACCCCATTCCGCCTGGGGGGGGTCGATTTCTGGTAAATTGACCGCCCTGGCGCCTGGGGCCAGAGCCGGGCTCATATCGGAAAGGCGCGGCTTTAGAACCACTCATCGCGGAAGAACTTCCGGATGGAACGCTCTTTAGGAACGCACTCCTGGCGCAACCGCGAAGCGTGCTTCGAAATAGCTTATAGTTCAGGATCGGTTCCTCGAACCACGCAAAGCTCGCCGCCGAAAGTCCAAACGTCACCAGCCCCAGCACGGCCATCAGCACCAGCGGAAACCACAGTGTCGCCTGGATCGCGCTCGACACGCGCGGCACGATCAGCAGCTTGGCTGCCCCGATCACCGGCACGTGAAAGATGTAAAAGCCATAGCTGTAGGCCCCCATCTTGCTCAGGCCGCGGTTGCGCAGAACCTTCTGCAGCAGCGTAGGCGAGCCCTCGGTCCCGGCCGAATGCAGCACAAGCGCGCCACAGCCCAGCGCCAGCATGGAATAGCCCGCGGTCTGCGCAAACGCGGCCCCGGTCAACTCGCTCCGGCCATACAGCAAAGCCATCCCTGCGTAGAAGCCGCCGATCATATTCACGGCAACCCACGGCAGCCAGGCTTTGATCTTGTCCAGCGATACGGCGTCGCGGAACACAATCGCGCAGATGGCTCCCACCAGCAGGGAATCCATCCGGCCGAACGTCATCATCGCCATGCCCTGTCCCAGCCCGCCGTGCATCGCCCAAATCACCCGGATCACCAGCGCCGTCACCAGAGACAGGCCGCCACCCCCTTGAGATTTTTCAGAGCGATCAGCCACACGCTTCAGCGGCCACAAAAAGTAAAACTGCTCCTCCACCGCCAGCGACCAGAAGTGCCCCAGCACATTGGCGCCCCACGCGCCTTTCCACAGGCACAGCCAGTTGGCTAAAAACAGATAGTAGAGACGTCGGTCGGCCGGCAGCGGCAGTTGCGTGGGGTAGGGATGGATGAAATGCGCCACCGCCAGAATGCCCAGCAGCGTCGCGTAGTAAAGCGGAAAAATACGCAGCACCCGCCGTGCGTAAAAGCCGCTGAAATAGTTTTCCGCCTCCCGCGTATCCACCAGTAACCCCGTAATCAAAAATCCCGACAGCACAAAGAACAGGTCCACGCCGATCCAGCCCTGGTAGCAGAAATACTTCACCCAGTTCACCACTGCATTGCCGTTGGGGATCGACCACGTCATGTGGTGAAAGAACACCAGCAGAATCGCGAACGCGCGAATCCCGTTCAGCGAGCGCAGTTTCTTCCCCGAGGGTAGCCAGTGCTTCGCCGGCTATCGCAATCTCCGGATGACTCACAGATCCTTCCATTGGCCCTCGCTTTAATCGGGAATGCAGTAACAAACCGTCTCGCGCCCGTCCTGCTGATAGCTCCGCAAGGTCATGCGCGAACCGGGCAGCAACTCGTGCATCGCCAGCGGAATCCTCCACAAGTGATCGGGCCGGTGATAAACGCACAGCGCCAGCTTGGGACGGCAGCGCCGGATACACTCGGCCGCCCCGGCCAGCGCGTCTAGTTCAAAGCCTTCAATGTCCATCTTGATGTACGTGGGAGTTTCCTCCGCTAGCAGCTCATCCAGCGCTATCGCCTGCACCACCAACTCACCATCGGCGGAAACGCCCGAGCCATCTCCTGCCGAAGAGAACCGCAGCTCCTCCCGGCGCGAGCCCACCGCATACGGATGCACATCCACGCGCTCCCGCAGTCTCTCGTCTCCGGCGACCGTCGCCTTCAGCTTCGCCAGGTTTGCCGGCTCCGGCTCCAGCGCGATAAATCGGCGGAAGTGTCCTCCGCACTCCTTGTCGAAAATCGCCAGCGTGTCACCGTCGTAGGCGCCGCAATCCACAAAACATTCTTCCTGCGACAGCCGGAAAAAATCGGCCGGAAAATACTGTTCTGTCGGCTCCGGATCAACCAGGCTGAACGGATCGCCCTCGGTGCGGAAGCGAAGCTGCCGGTCGAACTCCTGTTGTCCCCTGTCGTCGAGCAGCCCGCGTCCGGCGCGGATCGCGTCCTGGTCCGCCAGCAGCCGCTCCGGCAGATCCCAGAAGAAATTCGGCAGGAATCTCTCCGGATACCGCCACATCACGGGAATGAAGGTCGTCACCTGCTTGCAGCCCAGCGAGCGCAGAAACAGAATGTGTTTCCGCAATCCTTCTGTCCTGCTGGGATGCCAGATCGCCACCACGAACACCGCATCCGCAAACCCCGCCGCCGCATCCGCCGGAGACATCACCGCAATGCCTTCGATGGCCTTGCCCCACAGCGCCGGGTTATTGTCGCAAAACGCCCGCGGGCAATTTCCGCCTGACCGCAAAGCCTGGGCAATGTTCCGGCCTAAGTTCCCCGCGCCAAAAATGACGAGGTCCTGGTCCAGCAGCGCTACTTCAGAATTCGGCATGGCTCACTTCTCTTGCTTCGATTCTATTGCGATTCTTCGCATCCGGCTTCCCGCTCCCACCCAAGCCCTAAAGGTGATCTCGTAATTCGGCTTTGAAAGGGCACGACTTCAGTCGTGCCGCAAGAAAGCCTCAATTTCACGCGGCTTTAGCCGCTGAGGGAGGCCCTTCAAACGCCCATGGCCATTTATGCGACCGCTCCTACTCCTTCAGTGGCGCCACAATCATGTTCTTCCTGAACTCGTCGCGATCCAAAAACGGCCAGAGATCCTCCAGCGGCTTGGAAGCCATCGATCCATTCGCCAGCTGCACCGACGTAACCCGCGGCGCCCGCGGCTCTTCCGGCAGCACCCACGTGTCGCACACCACCGGCCCCGGCATTGCCAGCACCCGCTTCACCTGTCCCAGCAGGTCGGTCTGGTCTGCAATGCGCGCGGTGCCGATGCCGTAGGCGCGTGCCACCTCGCAGATGTCCGGCAGCGTCAGTCCCGTCGCCGCGTCGCAGCCGATATTCGGCCCGCCGAAAAATGCCTTCTGCGATCCGCGAATCGCCGCGTACCCGCCGTTGTTCAGCACAAAAAACTTCAGCGGAAGCCTGTGATGCGCCACCGTCGCCAGCTCCTGAATGTTCATCTGGAATCCGCCATCGCCGTCGCAGCAAATGGTGCGGCTGCGTCCCTTCCCCAGGCTCACGCCGATGCTGGCGGCAATTCCAAACCCCATCGCTCCCAACCCGGCCGTGTGGAATCAGCCGCCGCCCGGTCTTGCAGGGATAGGCAAACAAAAAGATCTCAATGCCCACGCCGGAACTTCCACGACATCACCTGATCCCCCGGCTCCGACCGCCTGCGCAATCACCTCCGCCAGGTGATAAATACTCACCCGCCCTTTTTCGCGATGCTTTTCGCCGAATCATCGGGTAGCGGCTTTTCCAGTCCATGCAGCGCTTTTCCACTCGCAGCGCCCCGCGCCCGCGATCGACGCCTTCTGCGCCAGCATCTCCCGCAAAAATCCGCCCGCGTCCGTGCAAATCGGCATCTGCACCACATCGCTGAGCTTGGCCAGCTCGGCGGCATCCACGTCCACCATCACCTTATAGGCGCCGCGGGCCAGCTCCTGCCGGTTCCATCCCGCCACGGAACGTCCATCCGGGTGCCGATCGCGAGCAAAAAATCCGAGTTCTGCATGGCAAAGTTCGCGCCTCGCGGCGCCAGCGTTCCCGGCCTTCCCATGCACAGCGGCTGCTCTGTCCCGTACAGGTCCATCGCCAGCCAGGTCGCGCCCACCGGAGCGTTCATCAGCGCCGCCAATTCGCGGAATTCCTCTTCCGCATGGGCCAGCCGCACGCCGTTGCCCACCAGCAAAAATGGCCGCTCGGAGGCGTTGAACTTCTCGATGACCTGCCGCACCTGCTCGCGAAGCTGGCCGCCGTCTGCCGCCGCCTGCTCCGGCTCAAACCCCGCCAGCGACGGTTCATCAATGATCGAGGCCTGCACGTCGAGCGGCAAATCAATCCACACCGGCCCCGGCCGTCCGCTCCGTGCCAGATGCACCGCCTTTTCCAGGTGGTAGCGGATCGAAGCCGGATCGGTAACCGTCACCGCATACTTCGTCAGCGGCTTCACCACGGAGACGATATCCAGCTCCTGCGGCCCGCGCTGCCGCACGCCCAGCGGCCTGCCGTCCTCTGTAAACATCCGGTCGGCCCTCTTCACCTGTCCGGAGAGAAACAGCACCGGAGTCGAGTCCAGCCACGCTCCCGCCAATCCGGTCACCGCGTTGGTCCCGCCCGGTCCGGTCGTAACCATGGCAACGCCGATCCCGTTGGTCGCCTTGGCGTAGTTCTCCGCCGCAATGGCGCTCGCCTGTTCATGATGGTTGCAGATAAACTCCAGCCGCTCACAGCGCGCCAGCGAGTCATTCAGGTGCATGGCTCCGCCGCCGGTGACCACGAAAACATGCTTCACGCCGAGATCGGCAACAAACTGCATCACATAATCGGAAAGCTTCATTCTGCTGAGCTCCACTTGGCTGCCACACGGAATGTTCTGCAACTCACCAAACGCCTGAAAGCTGCAGCAGGTCCCACTATTATCGCATCCCGTCGCAGCTGTCCGGGTGCCCCATATTTGCCCGCCTTTGGCAAATGTGGGGCCTTTGCTTTTGCCCTTGCTCCTGCCCTTGCCGTTGCTCTTTAACCTTGAAACCTTGAAACCCGCGAAACTTTGAAACCTTGCACTTCCCCCTCGTATAATGATAACAGAGCGCCACTCCCTTGAGACCTGCGCTGTGTCCCTCGTTCATGTGCGAGGGCGCCCCGGCGCAACGTCAAGGGCAACGGATGCCCCGCATCCTGTCTGGAGATTCATGTTTGAAGTAACCGTGCAAGACACCTTTTCCTCGGGTCATTACCTGCGCAACTACAAAGGCAAGTGCGAGAATCCGCATGGCCACAACTATCGCGTCCGCGTCACCCTGCAGGGCGCCGAGCTCGACCACGCCGGCCTCCTGCTCGACTTCAAGGACCTCAAGTTGGTCATGAAGCCGCGTGGTCGACTATCTCGATCACAAGATGATCAATGACATCGAGCCCTTCACCGTCCTCAATCCGACGGCGGAAAACCTCGCCAAATATTTCTATGACGAGTGCAACCAGCGGCCTCAAGCAGCCACCGAAGGCCGGGTCAGCGTCAAGCAGGTCACCATCTGGGAGACCGACACCTCCATCGCCACCTATTACGAATAGCAGAGCGGCAGGGTGCCCCATATTTGCCCTCTGTTGGCAAATGTGGGAGAGCAGTAAGCCGGCAGCGAAGTGATCTTGTCTTCAGCGAAAGCTTGAAGCACGCTCGCCGGAATCTCTTGAAACCTTGGCCCTGCATCGCCATGCACATCATCGAAATCTACAAATCGCTGCAAGGAGAAAGCTCCTTTCGCCGGCCTGCCTTGCGTCTTCGTGCGCCTCGCCGGATGCAACCTCCGCTGCGCCTGGTGCGACTCCGAGTACACCTTCACCGGCGGCCGCAATGTCGGAGCAGGCCATCCTCGCCGAAGTCCAGCGCCTGGCGCCCAACGGCGGCCTGGTCGAAATCACCGGCGGCGAGCCCATGCTGCAGGAGCGCGAACTCATCCCCTTTCTGCACCAGCTTCTCGCCCTCCAGTTACACAGTTGCTGCTGGAAACCAGCGGCGAGCGTCCGCTCGAACTCGTCCCCCGCGAGGTCCACAAGATCGTCGATGTCAAATGTCCCGGCAGCGGCGAGCATCTGCGCTTCCGCCCCGAAAACCTCGCCACCCTCACCGCGCGCGACGAACTCAAGTTCGTCCTCGCCTCGCGCGACGACTACGACTACGCCCGCGACTTCATCCGCCGCCACGACCTGGAGTCCAAACCCGCCGGCCTGATCCTCTCGCCCGCCTTTCGCAAGGACGCCACCGCCTCGCGCTCGGCCGAAAACTGCCTGCTCGATCCCCGCGACCTCGCCGAGTGGATGCTGGCCGACAACCTCCGCGCCCGCCTCGGCCTCCAGATCCACAAATTCATCTGGGAGCCGCAACTCAGGGGCGTATAAACTGTTGCCGTGCCACGGTTTCGATTTAAAGGTCTTGATTTGAAGGTTTTGTTTTGAGGTTTTGATTTGAGGTTTTGATTAAAGTGTCATCCTGAGCGCAGCGAAGGACCCCTACGCCTTATCAGTCTCCCTTGCCGCTCCCTAGGCACTTCGGCCACCCAATCCCCATGTGCGGAGTGTAGCAACAGCGAACCCCATGCCCGACTCCATCCAAACCGTCGTCACCCTCTCCGGAGGCATGGACTCCACCGTCTGCGCCGCGCTCGCCGTCCGCGAAAAAGGAGCCGCCCACGTCGCCGCCCTGCACGTCTCCTACGGCCAGCGCACCGAAGCCCGCGAGCAGCGCGCCTTCACCGAAATCTGCGACCGCCTCGGCATCCAGCGCCGTCTCATGGTCCGCAACCAGGCGCTCAGCCAGATCGGCGGCTCCGCCCTCACCGACGCCGCCCTCGCCGTGCCCGAGGCCGGCCCGGAGATCGGCGCTCGCACGTCCCCATCACCTACGTTCCCTTCCGCAACGCCCATTTCCTCTCCGTCGCCGTCAGTTGGGCCGAGGTCCTCGGCGCCCACGACATCTTCATCGGCGCCGTCGCCCAGGACAGCTCCGGCTATCCCGACTGCCGTCCCGAGTACTACGCCGCCTTCAATCGCCTCATCCAGGCCGGAACCAAAGAAGGCAACATCCACATCCAAACTCCGCTCATCGCCCTCAAGAAGGTGGAGATCGTCCGGCTCGGTCTGGAACTGGAGCGCCCTTCGAGCTAACATGGTCGTGCTACAGCCGGGAAGATCGTGCCTGCGGCATCTGTGAGAGCTGCGCCCTGCGTCTGCGCGCCTTTGAAGCCGCCGGCATACCCCGATCCCATCCCTTATCTGGCGTCGCCTGCCCTCTAGCCGGCTCTAAGCGCCGGTGGCAACCAGATCCTGTTCTCCGCTGGAGGCGGAAATGACAAAGCGCATCGCACTTTTTCTGCTCGTGCTACCATGATGGCGCTGCTCACCGTCACGGCCGTCGCGCAGGACACCGCATCAAGGGCACCTGCAAGGATGAAAATGGCAAACCCATCGCCGGCGCCACCGTCGAACTATCAACCTCGACAACGGCAACAAGATCACCGTCAAAACCAACAACCACGGCCAGTATTACTTCCATCGGCAGCACCGCCGGAAACTACAAGATCAGCCTCTTGGCAGCGATGGAAAACTGATCTTCTACCTCAACAACGTGCCCGTCCAAACGCGCCGTCGAAAACGTCTATGACTTCGACCTCGCCCAAGCAGAGAGCTGCCAGCCGCCAAGCAATCCGGCATGACCGAAGAGCAGCGCAAGCATCGAGAAGGTCACGAAAGAGAACCAGCAGATCAAAAGGAGAACGAGAAGATCAAGGGCCTCAACGCCCTGCTCATGCAGGCCGCCCAGCAGAAGAATGACAAGCAGTACGACGAAGCCGTCGCCACCATGGAGCAGGCCGCCGCCCAGGACCAGACCCACGACGTCGTCTACGGTACGCTGGCCGACGCCTACCTCGGAGACAAGAAGTACCCCGAGGCCGAAGCCGCCTTCAACAAGGCGCATCGCGCTCGCTCCTGCCACCTCCAAGTCCCTCGCCAGCTATCACACCGGTCTCGCCCTGGCCCTGTTGAAACAGGGCAAAACTCGAGCAGCCATGGCCGAATGCGACAAGGCCGCCCACGCTCGATCCCAGCCAGGCCGGACAGTGCTACTACAACGAAGGCGCCGTCCTCACCAACCAGGGCAAGGCCGATGAGGCCAACCAGGCCTTTGACAAAGCCATCGCCGCCGATCCCACCCGCGCCGATCCTACTACCAGAAGGGCGTGAACCTCCTCGGCAAGGCCACCCTCGGCAAGGATGGCAAGATGGTCCCCGTCACCCGGTACCGCCGAGGCCCTCAACAAGTACCTCGAACTCGCCCCCGACGGCCATACGCCCAGTCTGCCAAGGATCTGCTCGCCTCCATCGGAGCCTCCGGTCCAGACCACCTTCGGCACTCCAGAAAAAGGGTAAAAAGTAGTCTGCGTCATCGTAGCCCACATCTGCCGCAATTAGCAAATGTGAGGATTGAACGGCTTCCTTCGCTAACGCAACAAGGGACCGCCCCATGCTGTTCCCTTGTGTTGCTTATCGTTGCGCGCCTTCTGTCCGCCTCGTCCCTTACTGCACCATCGCAATCCGGTCCAACTCCCGCTGCATCACTTCCAGCGAGCAGCCTGAGCCTTCCACCGTAAACGCCGCCGCTCGCGCCGCCTCCAGAGAAACCCCATAGCCCCGCCCGCCAGAAATGTCTGCATCAGTTCCGCCGCGTCGCGAGCATCCAACCCGCTCTGCAGCAACTCGCTGCGCAGTTCCGCAACTTCAAAAACTGAAAACTTTTCGGCGTGCATCGGGTCACCCCCACATTTCTCTTTCTCTGGTAGTAACCCGTTAGACTCCGAAAGGTCGCGCTTCGTTGCTGACATTCCCCGCCCCCGCCTGTTTGGCTCCGTACCTGCTCTCGGAAAGGCCCATATCCCAGACCTCATCGTTGCAATCCATCCTCATAGGGCATTTCCTCTCATCGGACGAACGCCCCAAAAGTTGAGCGCCTCGGCGTCAAGTTCTTATCCTTACTCCGCCTCCTGTGCCAGCAGCACCGGGATGCCGTCCTCCACGCGAAAGCCGCTTGCCGCACTCCGTGCAGCGCAACTTCGTGAAATCTGCGTTAAATCGCAACTGCCATGGCAGATCGGGCACACCACGGTCTTCACCAGTTTGGCGGGAATCATATGACACCCATTCTACCCTCCCCACTCGCATCCCCGCGCCAATCCCGGTACACTAGAGAGTTCATCGAACTTCCTGTGTCGGGGGACACCAATGCCCGCAATCATGCTCGACGGAAACCTGTTCGCCTCCCAGATCAAGGCCGAGATCGCCGAAGAGGTCGGGCAGCTGGCGGCCGCGGGTCTGCGTCCTGGTCTGGCGGCGGTGCTGGTCGGCCACAATCCCGCCTCCCAGACCTATGTCCGCAGCAAGGTCCGCACCTGCGAGCAACTGGGCATCTTCAGCGAACTCATCACCCCGCCCGAGTCCACGAAACCGAAGAACTCGTCGCCCTCATCGAGCAGCTCAATGCCCGCGACGAGATCGATGGCATCCTCGTCCAACTGCCTCTGCCTGCCCACGTCGACGCCAAGCGCGTCCTGCTCGCCGTCTCCCCGGAAAAGGATGTCGATGGCTTTCATCCCGCTCAACGTCGGCAATCTCAGCACCAAGCGTCCCAGCCTCGTCCCCTGCACTCCCGCCGGATGCATGGAGATCCTGCGCCGCGCCAACATCCCCATCGAGGGTCAGGAGGCGGTCATCGTCGGACGCAGTGACATTGTCGGCAAGCCGCTGGCCATGCTGCTCACCAACGCCAACGCCACCGTCACCATCTGCCACTCGCGCACCCACGACCTGCCCGCGGTCTGCCGCCGCGGAGATATCCTGGTCGCCGCCATTGGCCGTCCCGGCTTCATCACCACCGAGTTCGTCAAGCCCGGCGCCACCATCCTCGATGTCGGCATCAATCACATTACCGACCCGGTCCTCTTCGAGCGTTTCTTCAAGGGCGACGAGAAGCGCGAAAAGCAGTTTGCCGAAAAGGGAAGCACCATCATCGGCGACTGCGATCCCCGCGTCACCCGCATGGCCGGAGCCTGCACCCCCGTCCCCGGAGGCGTCGGCAAACTGACCATCGCCATGCTCATGAGCAACACCGTCAAGGCCGCCAAACTCCGCCGCGGCATCAAGCCCGCCAACCGGAGTCCGCCGCCCAGGCCTGATCCCGCCCTTCGAACTTTTGTTCTTTTAAAGTGTCATCCTGAGCGAAGCGAAGGACCCCTACCCCGCTCAACCCAAGGCCGTAGTCAGCAGATGTGGGTAAGTTGTCCTTGCCCTACGGCCTCTGCTCCCACGCTCCGCGCCACCATCGGAATCACGAAGATCAGTGCCACCAGCGGCACGCACATCAGGCAAAGCATGTCGCGGCTAAACAGGTAAAGATAGAACGGCGTGAAAAACAGCGCAGCCACCAGCCCGATACACGCCCATCTCCAGCCCTTCGATTCCGCCTTCATCGCCGCATTGGCCGCCAGCAGCAGCCCGGGCAGCAGCGGTGCCATATCGTGTTCGTAGGAGTGGTAGCTCAACGCGTACCCCATCGCCGTCGCGCAGGCAAAGAACAGGTCAAATCTCCCACCCCGGTCCTGGCCGGGAAGGCTGAGCACCATCCCCAGGATGACCGCCAGATAGGCCACCAATATCGCCATCCAGATCAGCTGCGGAGTTGCCGACATCATCGTCGAGAGAAAGCCGCGCAGATTGGGCATCTGCTCAGGCTTGATGTAGATGGCCAGCGGCATCCGATCCAGGCTGCGCAGCAAGTCGAAATACTGCCGCACCCCGCCGTTCCTATCATTGCCACCGAAATCGCCGCCAGCCCGCTTCCCGCCACGCAAAAACTCTTCACCAGCTTCCACTGCCGGTTCAACGCAAAGCAGGCAACCAGCGGCAGCACGGTATGAAATTTGAACAGCCCCAGCGCCAGAATCACGCCTGCCCGTTCCTCCCGGCCCGCTTTGCATTGCACATACGCTTCGGTCATCACCAGCGCCAGCAGAATGCTGTCCTGCCCCTTGAACAGAACCATCGCATTGGGCCAATACGCCAGGCTCAGAGTAAACAAAAGCGGCACCGAAACCGTACCCGGAGACTTCAGCCATGGCCGCAGCCGAGCTGCCATCAGCGCCAGCAACGCCAGGTTGCCCAGGTTCCATGCGTAGTAGCTCGCCGGGTAGGGAACCAGCGCCAGCGGCGAAAACAGCACAGCCTCATACGGCGCATGGATAAACGGCAGCGGCACCCGCTGGAAGCGCGGATTCAACTGCATCTGCTCCTGCGCCGCCAGCTCATAAAGCCGGTGTCCCATCCCCGCGTTCAGCAGCTTTCCTTCCGCAACGAAGGTTGAGAAATCCACCAGGGTCAGGTCCGTGCCCCGCACCATGTATCCCAAAACCACCACGTTGCACAGCCCCAGCACCAGCGCGAACACCCACAGCCCTGCACGGATCTGATTTCCCTGGGGAGTTCCTTGCGCCAATGCACACCACCGCGGCCTGCTAAAATATCCTGCGTGAAAATAGGAGTGTACCATCGGCCCCCGTGCCGCGCCGCAGAGCATGGGATGTAAACCGCGGGTGGCCCATTCAAGCCATCTTTTGGCTTGAGTGGGGCTGTTCTGTTGCTCAGTTTTACGCCGGCGGGTGGCCCATATTTGCCCTCTGTTGGCAAATGTGGGGAAGCAACTCATTCCATCCCTGCACCGCCTTTGCCTTTGTTCTTACGGCCGCAACCCTCCGCCCACCGGAATCTCCGCCCCGGTCACCCACCCGGAATCCTCCGTCGCCAGAAACAGCGCCGCGCCTGCAATGTCGCTGGCCGCGCCCACGCGCCCCAGCGGTGTCCGGCTCACGGCCAGCGCCTCGAACCCCTTGACCGTCTCCTCGCCCATCGCATTGAATCCTTCCGTCGAAGTCACACCGGGCAGCAGAGAGTTCACTCGAATCCCCTGCGGCCCCAGCTCCTGCGCCAATGCCTGGGTAATCGCATCCACCGCCGCCTTGGTCGCGCTGTATACGGCGCCGTTCGCCACTGGAGCCAAACTCACCAGAGAACTGATGTTGATCACCGAGCCGCCGCCATCCATCCGCTTCACCGCCTCGCGCGTCGCCAGCAGCAGCCCCAGCACATTCAGGTTGAAGTGCTTATGGAAGTGCTCCGCGTCGATTTGTGGCAGAGGACGAAAATCATAAACCCCTGCGTTGTTCACCAGCACGTCGATCTTGCCGAACGCCGCTCCCGCCGCCTCGAAAACCTTGCTCACCTCGTCCGCCTTGGAGAGATCGCCCTGCACCGCCACCGCCTTCGATCCCGCCTTCTCGATCGCGGCCACAACTTTCTCCGCGCCCTTTTTGTCTGAGCCGTAATGCACCACCACGCTCGCGCCCTCTTCGCCAAAGCGCTCCGCAATCGCGGCCCCAATTCCCTTGGACGCTCCTGTAACCACCGCTACCTTGCCCTTCAACCTCGCCATGCTCGCTCCGCCTTTGTTCCAGATATTCGTTACAACACCTACTGGACGAACCCAGCCTCCCAAAGGTTGCAAGTTTTGTTTCTGGCTCTGCGCGAGACCGGCCGGATGCTTCAGGCGCCCTCGACGGGCACACTGGTTTTGAAAGGGCAATTGGTTTTGAAAGGGCGACCGGTTTTGAAAGGGCACGGCTTCAGCCGTGCCGCAACCAAGGCTCGTTTCACGCGGCTTTAGCCGCTGAGGGAAGCGCCCCCCTTTGGATGCCCAATCCGTTGATGAAACCGCTTCAGCGGCTCACGCCGTCTTTTTCTTCCCGGCAACGCTCGCGATCAGGCCGATATAGGCCACCACGGGCAGGCACATCAGGCAAAGCACGTTGTGATAGGAGAAAAAGATGTACAGCGGCGAGAACCACAGCAGGACCATCGTCCCCAGGCAGGCAAATCTCCAGCGCCGGGATTCCACCTGCAACACGGCGCTGCCGGCCAGCATCAGTCCCGGAAACATCGCCGCCATATCGTGCTCGTAGGAATGGAAGCTGAGCGCGTAACAGCCAGCGGTCGCGCAGGCAAAGAACAGGTCGAATCTTCGGCCTCGGTCCTGCCCGGAAGGCTCCACGCCACGGCTCCGCAAACCGCGGCGCAAGCCGCCAGAAAGCAGATCCCAATCAACCGCGGAGTTCCAGCCAGCAACGTGGAGAGCAGTCCGCGTAAATTCGGCATCTCTTCCGCGCGGATGTAGCGGGCCAGCGGCATGTGGCTCAGTTGCGGCAGCAATTCCAGGTACTGATGAACTCCGCCGATGCCTACCATGGCCACGCACAACGCCCCAACGCAGCAGGCCACCGCGGCAAAGCTCTTCCACCAGTTTCCACTGCCGGTTCATCGCCAAGCAGGCCACCAGCGGCAGCAACAGGTGAAACTTGAACATGCCGAGCGCCAAGAATTACCCCGGCCCGCCCATCCCGTCCCTGCTTGAGTTGCACAAAGGCTTCCACCAGCAGCACCGCCACCACAATGCTGTCCTGCCCCTGGAACAACACCATCGCGTTGGGCCAATAGGCCAAGCTCAACAGCAGGATCAGCGGGACCGCTCCATCGCCCAGAGGCGCAAGCCACGGCTGCAGCCGCCACGCCATCAGTGCCAGTAGCCCCAGGTTCACCAGGCTCCACACTACATAGCTTGTCTGGTAGGGAAGCAGCGCCAACAGGCCAAACAGCGCGGCCTCGTAGGGCGCGTGGATAAACGGCAGCGGCACCTGCCGGTAGGGCCCATACAAGTGCAACTGCGCCTGCGCTGCGATGTCATAGAGCTGGTGCGCCCGGCCCGCGTCGAACAGCTTTCCGGCAACCCAGAACGCGGAGAAATCCCGTCTGCTTAGTTCGGAGTGCTGTTGCAGGAGCCACTGAAACAGCAGGTTGCAGGCGCCCATTCCCAGCGCAAACAGCCACAGCAACTGCCGCCCATCGTTCGCAGTTCGGGTTTCCTGGCCAGTCCCATGCCTGGCGTCGCCGCGCTCTCCGTCTGGCGCAGCCATGCTATGCGGCGTGCAATCATCCGCCGGCGTTTCCCGTGCCAAGGCCAACCTCCGCGTAGAAGCGTGAGTATAACAAACCCCCTCGCGACACTGCCGGGTGCCCCACCTTCGGCGCGCTGCTTTTGCGCGGCTAAGGTGGGAAGCAGAACGCCGCGCGTCGCCGCCAGTCTCGCGCTGGCTTTTGCCCTTAACCTTGAAACCTTGAAACCTCGCAACCTTCCCTCTCGCCGCCACACAACTTTCCCCGACCCCGCGCGTCTATAATTTAGAGAAGGTGAACCACAAGCGAACCATGAAAGCTCTACGACCTTTTCTTTTAGGCGTGCTGCTCGCAGCCGCGTTCTTCTACTACACCGGCCATCGTTCCGGCCAGTCCGCCCCGTGGATCACGCGCGAACCCGTGCAGCTCACCGAGGCCCAGGCCGCCCCGCCGCTCGACGCCGAGGAGCAGAACAACGTAGACGTTTACAAGCGCGTCGCCCCCTCGGTGGTCAACATCACCTCCACCGTCGTCTCCTATGATTTCTTCTTCGGCGCCCAGGCCTCAGCAAGGTGCCGGCTCCGGCTTCCTCATCGACAAAGAGGGACACATCCTCACCAACTACCATGTCATCGACGGGGCCCGGAAGCTCGAAGTCATCCTGGCCAACAAAAAGCACTATCCGGCCACCGTCGTCGGCGGAGACAAGGCGCACGACCTCGCCGTCATTCAAATCAAGGCGCCCAATCTGCAGCCGGTCACTCTCGGCTCCAGCTCCGCCCTGCAGGTTGGCCAAAAGGTGCTTGCCATCGGCAATCCCTTCGGCATCTTCAACGGAACCATGACCCGCGGCATCGTCAGCTCCATCCGCCAGGTGCAGGAGCCTGACGGAACCTACATCGACGAGGCCATCCAGACCGACGCCGCCATCAATCCCGGCAACTCCGGCGGCCCCTTGCTCAACTCTCACGGCGAGGTCATCGGCATCAACACCATGATCGCCTCGGCCAGCGGCGGCAACTCCGGCGTCGGCTTCGCCATTCCCATCAACTCCGCCAAGGCTGTCATCGGCGACCTGGTGCAGTTCGGACGCGTCCGCCGTCCCACCCTCGGCATCCGTCCCTTGCCCGTGCCCATGAACCGCGAACTGGCCGAGCAACTCGACCTTCCCACCGACACCGGTGTCCTGGTCATGCAAGTCGCTCCCGGCTCCGCCGCCGCCCGCGCCGGAATCCAGGGCGGCAATGAGCGTGTCTATTACGGCAACTACGAAATCCTCATCGGCGGCGATCTCATCGTCGACATCGACGGCCAGCCCATAAACGATCTGCAGGACCTAACCCACATCATGAACAACCACCGCTCCGGCGACACCGTCACCATCGTCTTCTACCACGGCAAAAAAAAGGAAACCGCGCGGGTGCAACTCGACGAAGCCAAAAACGGCGCCCAGACCTAGACGCTCCTCAACCATTGGCTGGAAGGTAATCGTGTGGACCGAATCCGGTACCTTTCCAGTAATGGTTGCGAATCTTGCGCAACCATTACCAGACTAAGCAACTTCCGGTTTCCAACCATTACCCGGGAGGATAAT
>CAVSYY010000014.1:0-56906 GCA_963732315.1 uncultured Acidobacteriota bacterium | reverse complement strand
CAGAATGACGAGCAACAGGCACAGTACCGAAGCTGCGATAATAACGATGCCGATTCGCCGGCCCCATCGCTTGCGTCCGAGATTTTCAGAAACTGGCTCCATAGACTTGTCCTCAGCGGAACAAAATCAGCCACAGCAGGCACGTAAAAAAAATGACGACGCACGGGTAAATAAGCGCGAGCGGGCCGACTTCCGATTCGATGCGATAGCGAACCAGCAAGTAGCGGACCACGAATGCCAGGATCACTCCTGCCATCAGACAGATCATCCAGGCAGGAAGGAACGATCCGATGATGTTGACCTCGGGTGCGTGTCTGCACCCAGCCAAGGGCAGGCAGGTGGCCGCAGCGTAGGCGAGACTTCTCGGGGTAGTCCTCATTTGTTGCCATCCTCGCTTTGGGGTGTCGCCGCCGGGAGCTGGTTGCGCAGTAGGTTGCCGGTTACGAAGTCCAGGTTGACTGCCTCCAGAAAAAGTTGTGAACGGGCTGAAACGCTGGAGAACCGTGCCTGCGCCAGTTGCTTCTCCGCCGTAAGCACATCGACGAGGTTCTTGACGCCGTTCTGATACGCGTCCAACGAGGCGGAATACGAGGTGTTCGCGGATTCCAGCAAAGCCTCTGCGGCCTGCTCTTTCCTTACTGCGGTTCGGAAGGAAATATAGGCGGTCCATACTTCGCGCGTGGCTTGGTCCCGCAGCTCGGTCATCGAGTCCTGAGCCTCTCGCCGTTTGGATTGGGCCATCGCCAGCTCGTTCTTTCTCGCACCACCGTCCCAAAGTTGCCATTCGATGCTGAGCACCGCGGACCAGGTCGGCTCACTGGCAGAGCCGACCTTGCCGTAGTCCGTCGAAGGCCACAGGCTGGTTTGCGCGGCAGACCCCATAAGCCCGATCTTAGGTCTGTACGCCGCCTTGGCCTGGCGGATCGCATCGTCTGCGGCACGGATCTCCGCAGCCTTCGCCTGCAAATCCGGCCGGTTCGCCATGGCGCGGTCGATGAGGGCATCGATCGCCAGAGTCAGCGTTTGGGGTAAGGGTGTGTTTTCTTGTCCAGCGATCAAGATATTTGGAGAGGGATCCGCACCGAGCACTTCAGTCAGCTTGACCCGGGCAATCTTTTCGTCGCCATCGGCCGATTCGAGATCAAACGCAGACTGCGCCGTTTCCGCCCGCGCATTGAGTACGTCGGGCCGCGTCGCTCGCCCGTTGTTCAGGCGATCTTCCGCTGCATCTTGCGTTGTCTGCGCCGTCTTGAGTGTCTCCTGTGCCGCCTCCAGGCGCTCCTGGGCGGTAAGCAGACCGTAGTAAGAGCTGGCGACTTGAAAAGCGACCTGCTGATTCGCTGCAATAAAGTTAGCGCCCGCGGCGAGCTTTTGGGCGGCTGCCTCGTCTACCTTGCCTTCGCGCTTGCCAAAGTCAAAGATCAGGTATTGCAGTGTGATCTCGGGTTGCGCGAATGGAGTCTCGATCAGGACGTATCCACGCGGTGAGAGAGGCTTGGGAAAAGGGACAACCAAGCGCGCATCGCCGAATGCGGCTACGCCGGCTAGAACAGGGTAGTAGGCGCTCTTCTCGATGCCCAGTGCCTCCGCCCGTTGCTTGGCCTGTTCCCACAAGATACGGGTGTGTGGGTTGTTCTGCTCAGCCATATCGATGAGCTCGGCTAGCGTGTAGGGACGGCTGGGATCTATCTTGGCCACACGATCCACTGGAAGAGCGCGGGAAGCACAATCCGCTGCGGCGGCAGCAGTGGTGGCGATTCCGGAACACTGCCCCACGCAGCGCGGCGCCACCCAGCTTCCCGATATGAGGAAACAAGCGAAAAGTGAATGTCTGAACTTTGAGCGAACGTGCATCACACCGTACTCGACGAAAGCTGCTCCCGTCGCCAATCCAAGTACCTCACGTTCGATGGTGGAGATCCGGTCCGTGTTGGTCGGGCTCTCTCTTTTTTTACGAGAACTGGGAAGGGGAAGTGTGCTGTTCACCAGCCAATCACAGCTTCGTCAGGAATTTGCCCTGCTCTAACTCTGGAATGCCTGCTGGAATCGCTCCAGGGTATTCATCCTGATAGAACTGTTCCACGCGATTGGTAGGCGTGCAGCACTCCTGCCTTGAATGTGGTGCTCTGATTCACTACACTTTTCGATTACGGATGCAACCTTGGCTGTGCAAATCCGTTCATAAGAAGCGCAACTCCGGCGCAGCAGTCCTGATAACGGAGATCCCAGTTCATGAAGATAGTGATTCTTGACGGCCATGCCATCAATCCAGGCGATCTCAGCTGGGACGCGCTGCGAGAGCTGGGCAGTCTGGAAGTATATGAACGGAGTGCGGAAGATCTAATCGTGCCTCGGGCGAACGAAGCCGAGGCTCTGCTGACTACCCGAACCCCTCTATCGCGGCAGACCCTGATGCAACTCAAGCGGCTGCGTTACATCGGCGAGATGTTCACCGGTTATGACGAGATTGATCTGAAGGCCGCACGCGAACTGAATATTCCCGTCACCAACGTCCCCACCTATGGAACTGCTTCGGTGGCCCAACTGGTCTTCGCGCTCTTGCTGGAACATTGCCATCACGTCGCGCTTCATAGCGCAGCGACCCGCGCGGGAGAGTGGTCGCGATCTCCGGATTTCAGCTTCTGGAAGACACCCCTGATCGAGTTGCAGGGCAAGACGATGGGGATCGTGGGCTTTGGCCGGATAGGGCGCCACGTGGGCGAGGTCGCCGTAGCACTTGGGATGCGCGTGATCGCCTCCTCGCCAGACCGAAGTAGACGCTCCGCCATGGCCGGGCTTTCGTTGGTGCGATGTCGATGAGCTGATGTCGGCGGCGGACGTGGTCAGCTTGCATTGTCCGCTATTGCCGCAAACCCGTGGAATGATCAACGCGGCATCCTTGTCCAAAATGAAGCCCGGAGCATTTCTCATCAACACGTCGCGCGGACCGCTCGTCGTCGAGCAGGACCTCGCAGATGCGCTCAACGATGGACGCTTGGCAGGCGCGGCTGTAGATGTACTTTCCAGTGAGCCGCCAGCCCTCGAGAATCCGCTGTTGCTGGCAAAGAATTGTATGGTGACGCCCCATATCGCCTGGGCAACCAAGGAAGCGCGCATGCGGTTGATTGAATCGGTGGTCACGAACCTGCGAGCGTTTCTCGAAAACCGCCCAGTCAATGTCGTGAATCAGTTCGCTGCCTAATCCCGTACCTCTCTTAATCAATACGAAGGAGATCACAAAATGCGTATTGGATTCCTTGGACTCGGCAATATGGGCCGTGCGATGGCGAACAATCTCCTCCGCGCCGGCCACGACGTTATTGTGTACAACCGAACCCGCAACACTGCCGAGGCTCTGGCGGCCGAAGGAGCACGCATTGCGGATGATCCTGCCAAAGCTGCCGGGCAGGAGATCGTGATTACAATGCTGGCCAATGACGAAGCAGTTGAATCCGTGGTGTTGGGAGCGCAGGGAGTTCTTGGCGGTATGCAGCGCGATGGCCTGCATGTTTCGATGAGTACGATCAGCCCTGCTTTATCGCAGCGTCTTTCGGCGGCACACAAGGAGCGCGGACAACAATACATTGCTGCACCCGTCTTCGGAAGACCTGAAGCTGCCGCCGCAGCAAAATTGTTCATCATTGCGTCTGGAGCAAAGGAGTCGCTGGCCAAGGCAAAGCCTGTGTTCGAAGTGCTTGGGCAGCGCACGTTCACGGTCGGCGAGCGGCCAGAAGATGCCAACTACATCAAGTTGTTTGGAAATTTCATGATCACCTGCGTGCTGGAGAGCCTCGGTGAGGTGTTTGCCGTCGCGCGCAAGGCGGAGATCGCCCCGAGTACAGTCTTTGAGGTGCTGAGCGGTACGCTGTTCGGTGCTCCTGCATATAACACTTATGGCCCACGAATGATTGAAGAGAAGTTCTCTCCGGCTGGATTCAAGTTACCGCTCGGATTGAAAGACGTGCGACTGATGCTGGAGGCCGCGGATGGACTCGCAGCGCCAATGCCTTTCGCGAATATCGTTCACGACCGTTTCCTCAGCGCGATAGCCAACGGATACGGTGATTTGGATTGGTCGGCGCTGACCTTGGTAATCGCACAAAGCGCCGGATTGCCGCGAATGACGAGTGAGGTCCGTTCCGACGCGGCGGATTAGGAACCGCTTGCATTCCTCGGATAACATTCGTTGCGAACAGATTGTCAAAATCCTCCACCGTATGATCCTGGATGGTTGCAGCCTTGCTGATTCCCGCGTTCAACACGAGCACGTCTGTCCTAGAACTCCCCATGAATGCTTGACGCCGTTCACCGGTTTGCATCATCCAAATTGTGCGAGAGACTACCCAATGAGTTTCGAACCAATTGAGAACTATGGGGTAATCGGCAACATGCGCTCGATTGCCCTTGTAGGCATGAACGGATCCGATCGATTTCCTCTGCTATCCGGATTTCGATTCACCTACCGTATTTGCAGCTCTGCTCGATGACGAGCGGGGCGGCCGATTTCAGATTCAGCCGGAGCTCAAGAACCGGCGAGTGCGCCAGCTTTACCTGCCGGACACCAACATTCTGCTAACGCGGTTTCTTGCCGAAGAAGGCGTTGCCGAGCTGACCGATTACATGCCCATCGGAAGCGCCGCTACAGAGCAGCCCAACGAAATTATCCGGACGGTGCACCGTAGTCAGGGGCGAGGTCAGTTTCAAGATGCATGTGCCAGCCCCGCTTCAACTATGCAAGCTGCGGGCACACGGTTCAGATTGAGGATCAGTGCGCAGTTTTTACCCCGCTGGATCATGTCCTGTCCGCCGATGGCGCTTTACTCC
The DNA here is from genome assembly GCA_963732315.1 of uncultured Acidobacteriota bacterium. Lineage (GTDB taxonomy): Bacteria > Acidobacteriota > Terriglobia > Terriglobales > Acidobacteriaceae > TOLSYN. The sequence goes on along the minus strand of CAVSYY010000014.1, from coordinate 52,082 downwards.
ACGATTCGCCTGGAAGCGGAAGCTCAGGACGCGACAGCCCAATTTCAGCCTGCGGGCCGGGGAAAAGGCCACGTTCCTCTTTGGCCGAGTCCGCCCTCCGGAGCAGCAACCGGAGATGGAGCGCGTAGAGGAACGCTTCCATGAGACAGCACGCTTCTGGAAGAAATGGATCGCAAAATCAAAGTACAAAGGACGCTGGCGGGAGATGGTCAACCGCTCGGCATTGATGCTGAAACTGCTGATCAGCCGCGAACATGGCTCGCTGATTGCCGCGCCAACGTTCTCGCTGCCGGAAGAAATCGGCGGCGTGCGCAACTGGGACTATCGCTTCACCTGGCTTCGCGATGCAACGTTCACGCTTTACGCGCTGATCCGGCTTGGATTTGTGGAAGAAGCGGAGGCGTTCATCGACTGGCTGAAAGGCCGGCTGAGCGATGACGCCGAGCGTGGGCCCTTGCAGGTCATGTACGGGGTGGACGGCCGGCAGAAGCTGGATGAGATGACCCTCGACCACCTGGGAGGCTACGAGCATTCCCGTCCCGGTGCGAATCGGAAATGCGGCCTATCAGCAACTGCAATTGGATATTTATGGCGAGATGATGGACTCCATCTATCTGGCGAATAAATATGGCGATGCGATTTCGTACGCCGGATGGCAGGATGTCCAGCGCATGTCTGGCGTGGCTGGGAAAGAACTGGCAGCGGCCCGATGAAGGAATATGGGAGGTACGTGGCGGCGCAAGAGAATTTCTGCACTCGCGATTCATGTGCTGGGTGGCTTTCGACCGCGCCTTGCGACTGGCGCAGAAGCGATCGCTTTCCGCGCCACTTGCAGGAGTGGCTGGATACGCGGGATGCGATTCGTGACGATATCTTCGCCAACTTCTGGGATGAAGAGCTCCAGTCGTTCGTGCAGTCGAAGGGCTCCAAAGACCTGGATGCCTCGGTGCCTGCTGATGCCGTTGATGCGCTTCATCAGCCCGGTGGACCCGATGTGGCTTTCCACCATGCGGGCGATTGAAGGCCGGCTGGTGGAAGATACGCTGGTGTATCGCTACGAGGCGGAACGCACACACGTGGACGGAATGCCGGGCGGCGAGGGCAGCTTCACGGCCTGCTCGTTCTGGTATATCGAATGCCTGGCGCAGAGCCGGAGAGCTGGAAAAGGCCCAGTTGCTGTTTGAGAAGCTGCTGGGCTATGCCAACCATCTCGGGCTGTACTCGGAGCAGCTCGGCTCGAACGGTCGGCACCTGGGAAACTTTCCGCAGGCGTTTACGCATCTGGCGCTGATCAGCGCCGCAACTTATCTGGACAGGGTGCTCTCAGGAGAGGATGGGGCAGTGTGGAGGTAAGATGGGTACCCCCTCGCCTCCACCAATTCGTCCTTACAATTCAAAAACATTACCAATAGGGATTGGGTGACCGCAGGAAAAGCGGCGACACCCCACCTTCGCCAACGGATGGCGGATGTGGGCCACCTGTCCTGTCCAAGAAATAGCTCTGTGCCACGCTTCGACGGGTACGCGGCAACGGATGCCGCTCCGGCCGCGGCCGCTCGGCTACTCGATGACGGAATGAAGATCGAGGGATTCCACACCGAGGAGGCGGAACGCTTCGGGCATGGTTCGCACCACGTGGACCTTGTCGCGGGTCTGGCTGGCGAGCATTTCATACATCCGGGCGAGGCCATAGGCTACGCTCTGGGGTGCGACCAGCACCACGGCGCGACGAATGTCATTGGGGACTACGGGCGGATTTTCGGCGATCCATCCGATGGCACCCGCGGAGACCTCGGTGGACTGCACCCCGGAACAATCGGTGACACAGGTGGGGTACCGGTGGACGGCATTCCACTCGAGCGCCTGCTGGTAGCAGTTCAACAGCACCTCGTCGGTCACGGTGCCTTCAAGACGGACGAAGAGAACCCGCTTCATCTCGTCTATGCTCAGAAATGTGCCCATCGCAAACCTCGGAAATCGTTTGCTCGCGCCACGGCTGCGGAAGCGAACGGATGCAGGAGCAGTAACTTGGATCGTGATTAGTTGGATGCAGCCTTTCGAACGATCGAGGTACGGCAGCAAGGAATTTTGCAGGAAAACCGGATGAGCGAGCCTGGGCGAAGGTCGGAATCAGGTAGGTTGAGGATTCTGTTTCGCGTAACCAGCAGATATAATAATGAGATGTCATGATACGACCGGTTGTGGCCTGACGCTCCTTGGCGTCTGGAGGCGCGCGATGCTGTGAAGAAATGGCAATGCTTCTCGGTTTAATATTAGCTTTATTAATAGTAAGAGCGTTGTCTTGGCAGTGTACACTTAGGGGCACCCAACGGCCCGGGTATGCTCACAGGCAGTCATCCCGGGGTGTAGACCGATGCATTTCTTTACATTTTTCCGGCATTCCGGATCGACTTACTGCTGACGCAGCCGCATTCATTTAAGGAGGAATTGGTAATGAGCGATCAACCTGCATCCACCGCCAGCCAACCTACGCGCCTCACTGGCGCTGAGATCGTCTGGGCCACCCTCGAGGGCGAGGGCGTTCGGGAAGTATTCGGCTATCCCGGTGGAGCGATCCTGCCTGTCTACGACGCGCTGCGCAAGTACCCCATCCGGCATATTCTGGTGCGCCACGAACAGAGCGCCGCGCATGCGGCCGACGGCTACGCGCGCGCCTCGGGCAAGGTCGGCGTCGCCGTTGCGACCTCCGGCCCGGCGGCCACCAACCTGGTCACCGGCATCGCCACGGCCATGATGGATTCGGTGCCGCTGGTTTGCATTACGGGGCAGATCTCCTCGAAGCTGCTGGGTACAGACGCCTTCCAGGAAGTCGATATCACCGGCGTGACCCTGCCGATCACCAAGCACAACTACATTGTGACCCGCCCGGAGGACATCGCCCCAGTGCTGCGCGAGGCCTTCATGGTGGCGCGCTCGGGACGTCCCGGGCCGGTGCTGGTGGACATTACCAAGGACGCACAGCAGGGGCTGGCGGATTTTGACTTTGCCGCCGCCGAACCGACTCCGCACCGCCCGCACCCCATGCTTTCGGCCGAGCAGGCTGCCATCAGCGAAGCCATCGAGTTGATCCTGGGAGCCAAGCGGCCGATCATCCTGGCTGGCCACGGCATTATGGAATCCGGCGCCATGGACCAGGTTCGAACGCTGGCCGAGCGGCTGCAGATTCCCGTAGCCTCGACCCTGCTGGGCCTGGGCGCCTTCCCTGCCTCGCATGAACTTTCCCTGGGCATGATGGGCATGCACGGCGAGGCGTGGGTGAACCAGGCCATCCAGCAGTCCGACCTGTTGATTGCCTGCGGCATGCGCTTTGACGACCGGGTGACCGGCGTGCTCACCAACTACGCGCCCAACGCCAAGAAGATCCACATCGAGATCGACCCCGCCGAGGTCAATAAGAACGTCAAGGTGGATGTGGCGCTGATCGGCGATCTGCGCGAGATTCTGGAGACCATTCTGCCGCGCATTGCGCCGCGCAAGGACAACACCTGGATCAAAGCGGTGACCGTTCTGAAGGGCGACGCCGCGGTGCGCGACATTAAGAACCTGCCGGACCTTGGGCACCTGTATGCCGCCCACGTGATCAACGACCTGTGGCGCGCCACCGACGGCAAGGCGATTATCGTCACCGACGTGGGCCAGCACCAGATGTGGGAGGCGCAGTATTACAAGCACGACGCGCCGCGCACCCTGATTACCTCAGGCGGATTGGGAACGATGGGGTTCGCGCTGCCGGCCGCGATGGGCGCCAAGATTGCCTGTCCGGACAAGGAAGTCTGGGTGATCGCCGGCGACGGCGGCTTCCAGATGACCGCAGCCGAGCTTTCCACCATCGCCCAGGAAAATCTGAACATCAACATTGCCATCATCAACAACGGCTTCCTCGGCATGGTGCGGCAGTGGCAGGAGTTCATGTATGAGCGCAACTACTCCTGCGTGAAGATTCTTTCGCCCGACTTTGTGAAGCTGGCCGACGCCCACGGCATTCCGGGCACCACGGTGAACAACCGCGCCGGAGTTCTGCCGGCGGTGGACCAGGCACGGCGCACCGAAGGGCCGTTCCTGATCAACTTCCACGTGGAGAAAGAGGACGCGGTGTACCCGATGATCGCCCCCGGCTCGGCGCTGGACGAGATGATCCGCCGGCCCGCCAATGCGCCTAACCCGCTGATCGAGACCTCGGAAGAGCCGTAAAACCGGAAGAGTCGTAGGACGAGAAGAGTCCGACAAAATTTTTGACCTGGAGAAAGTGGCTTATGTTGCACACATTCGTCGCACTGGTGGAAGACAAGCCCGGCGCGCTCACCCGCGTCGCCTCGCTCTTCCGGCGCCTGAACATCAACATCATTTCGCTGACCGTGGGCCACTCGGAGCGCCCCGACGTATCGCGGATGACGATCGTAGCCGAGGCCGCGCCCGGCGCGGGCCATCGCGTCAAGGCCTCGCTGTTCAAGATTGAAAACGTGATCGACGTGGACGACGTGGGACAGCTCTCCTGCGTAACCCGCGAGCTGGCGCTGATCAAGGTAGCAGCCACGCCGGCCACCCGCGCTCCCATCTTCCAGCTGGCCGAGGTCTTCCGCGCCCGCGTGGTCGATCTGGCGCCGGAGTCGCTGATGCTGGAAATGACCGGGGTCGCCTCCAAGATTGAAGGGCTGATCCAGGTGCTCAACGAAAGCGATAACCCGATTCTGGAGATCGCACGCACCGGCCGCATGCTGATGCGCCGCGGTCAGCACACCTCGCGCGTGCTGGACGCCATGCGCGTCTCCAGCCCCGAAGAGGAGCCGATCATCCCGGTCAACTCCGCCCGCGGCAGTGACCTGGGCGTGCTCGCCGGAGATCCCAACCACCCGCTGTGATGGTTTGAAATCTGCGATCGGAATACACAGGCCACCGGATTCGGTGGCCTGTAGTTTTTGGCGGGCCTGATTCTACGGGTGGCCCATATTTGCCCTCTGTTGGCAAATGTGGGGATGCAAGCCGCCAACTAAAGCCCAGAGTTGGAACTGCGCCAGCTCTGGGCCAGCCGCCAAGTTCCATACGGTTTAGGAGAACTCGGGCGAGTCCCTATACTTCTCAATATTGTTATCCGTCCCATTACGCGCCCAACAACCGGCGCGTCAATAGTGATTGCATATCCCGTCGGCCATCTGCGATCAGATAAATGATCACCCGTTGGCCTTCAACGCGGTAGATCACACGATAGGGCTTGAACCAAGTCTGACGGTACTCCTTGATGCCCACGCTTTCGAGTTCCTTTGGACAACCGCCGCGCTCTGGAAATCGCGCTAAGCTCGCGGTAATTGCCATCAACCGGTCAAGCACAAGGTTTGCGTTAGAAACAGAATCGAATTCAGAGATGTAGTCGTAAATAGATTCCAAATCACGCTCTGCACCATCGGTGAGCAAGACTTCGAACCTGGCGGAGGATCTCGCCATCAGCGGGTTGCTCTCTTCGCACGCAGACGGGCCGCAACGTCCGCCACTGGCTTAACTTTGCCGGCAGACACTTCCTGATTACCCAGTGCCACAATCTTCAGCAATGCGAGCGTCTCCTGCGTTTCCTCGAAAGACGCCACGTCCTGCAAAACCGCTTTCGCTTCCCCGTTTTGTGTGATCACTAAGGGCTCGCGTTCTTCGGCAAGTTTGGTTAGGACCTCGGCGGCGTTGGCCTTGAGGTAGCTGATTGGTTTGACTTGAGATGAATAGCGCATGCTGAATCCTTTCGATGCCCGACGAGACCAAATATAGTCTTTTTATGGTCTCTCGACAACATTGGTGTCGCAATTTCCGGCTGCTACCAATCGGGGTTATGGGATCAGGGCTCCGGCAATGCCATCGGCACGCGCTGCGCGATGCCGGGGATGGTGATGGGAAGATGGCCGCGGGCGGGGATTTCGCCGAAGAGAAACTTGGCGGCGCTCTCCTCGGAGACCTGGGCGCTGGAGAAGGTGCAGACGTAGTTCTGGATGTCGGGATAGCGGGCGATGAGGTAGGGATTTCCCATGGCAACCACCACGGTTTTGGCAGCGGCGGCCTGGAGCAGATCGGCCAGCAGCGCCGAAGTTCCGCTTGCCGGGGCAGGCGAGCCGCTATCTCCGGCGGGGACGCGTCCCGGCGTTGGAATGGCATAGACGGCGGCGACGATGCGCTCGGCCGAGGCGGCGGCCGCCAGCACCTGCGGGGCGAGTGCGGGAGCCAGGGTGTCGTCAATGTAAACAATGTGGGCGTCGGGCACGCGGTCGCGGATTTCGCGCGCCAGGGCGCGTCCGTTCTCGCTGCGTACGTCGTCGGTAAAAACCAGCACCAGCAAATGATTCCCCGGGGCCACGGCGGAGTGATAGGCGAACTGCGGCGCCACCTGGGAGCCAAGCGGCAGAGGCAGCAGCTTGAATTGCGCCGCAGGATTTTGCGGCGCGGATGCGGGGTCGATTGCCTGCGGTTGGCCGCTAACCGGCGCGGGCGCGCTCTGCCGGACCAGCGTGACCGCGTCGTCGGCCATCTCCTGGGCAATGGCGGCGTTCTCCGGACGCTCCAGCGCGGAGGTGACCGCGTTGAGATCGACAAAGCGGTTGCGCTGCAGTCCGAGGGCTCCCTTGGCGCGGAGCAGTTTGAGCACCGACCGGTCGATGCGGCTCTCGGTGAGTTCGCCGCTCCCGACGGCCTGCAAGACCCCGTTGTAGGCGCCATCGAGATCGCCAGGGATGAGGATGAGGTCGGCTCCGGCCTGCAGGGCTTCGACCGCGGCGCGGCCCGCGCTTTGCGGAGTGTTGCCTCCGAAGATGCGGGTGAGTCCGTTCATGTCCATCGCATCGGTCACAATAATGCCGTGAAAGCCCAGCTCGTTCTTCAGCAGTCCGGTGGTGATGATGGAGGAGATGGTGGCGGGACGGTTGGGATCGGGCTCCAGCGACGGCACCAGCGAGATGGCCGACCATGACGGAATCGACCCCGGCGGCAATGGCGGCGCGGAAGGGCGCGAGTTCGACCTGATCGAGGCGCGCGCGGCTGGCATCGACGCGCGCGAGCGCCAGATGGGAGTCGGTGCTGGTGTCTCCATGGCCGGGAAAATGCTTGGCCGTGGCCATGCCGCCTCCGGCGTGGCTACCGCGAATGAAGGCCGTGACCAGCTCGCTGACCTCGGCGGGATCTTCGCCAAACGCGCGCGTGTTGATGATGGGATTGTCGGGATTGGAGTTGACGTCGGCGTCGGGATAGAAGTTCCAATGGATTCCGATGGCGCGGGCCTCGGCGGCGGTGATGCGTCCGAACTGGTAGGCGTAGTCGGGGCTGCCGGTGGCTCCGATGGCCATGGCGTGCGGAAAGCCGGTGCCGCCCTGGAAGCGCATGGGCAGGCCGCGCTCGAAGTCGGCGGCAAACAGCAGAGGCAGCGGACTATCGGCCTGCAACTGGTTGGTAAGCGCGGCAGCGTCGAGCGGACTTTCCTTCACCAGCAAGCCACCTTCGACCGAAGAGGTGATGCCGAAGGAGCCGAGGTGATAGGTCAGCATCTCGTCGCGCAGGCGGACGTAGTCGGGGCCTTCGGGGTTCATGAACTCGACCCTGGCCCAGACCATGAAGAGCTGGCCGACCTTTTCCTTCAGCGACATCCTGTGCAGGGTGCGTTCGGCCCAGCGGGCGCCTGTGGGGTCGAGGTCGGCGGACTTTTTGGCCGGAGCAGGACTCGCCGTGGCCAGCCCGGCCAGTACCAAAAGAATAAGGACAAGCCGCAATCGAATGCGCATCTTGAAAACCATAGCACCTACAATGGGAAACGGCACGGAGTAGCTGAGTTGAAACGTCAATCTGCGATGCTTCGATTGGTAATGGTTGCGCTGCTGGCGCTGGGCGGCTGCGGCGTCGGGTACGCGGCAACGGACGCCGCTCCGGTCGCAGACGCCGGGGCCGCTCCGGTCGCAGACGCACGGGCCGCTCCGGTCGCAGACGCCGGGGCTTTCGGCAGCGTGGACGCAGATCATGAACGCGGCGGTGGCGCAGGGAACGATTCCGGGCGGCGTGGTGCTGGTGGGACATGACGGCCAGGTGGTCTATCGCAAGGCTTTCGGGATGCGTTCGCTGGAGCCGGAGCGCGAAGCCATGACCGTGGACACGATCTTCGATCATCGCTTCGATGACCAAGTGCATTGCCACGGCCACGGCGGTGATGCAGCTGGTAGCAGCAAGGAAAGCTGCGGCTGAACGATCCGGTGGCGACCTACCTGCCGGAGTTTGCCAAGAACGGCAAGCAGAACATCACCATCCGCGAGCTGCTGACGCACTTCTCCGGACTTGCCCGAGGATCTTGGATCTGGAACACTGCGTGGACAGGGACGCGATGCCGCATACCAGCATGGCGATGGACGCGCAGCCCGATTTCCCGCCGGGCTCGCGATTTCTCTACAGCGACATCAACTTTGAAACGCTGGGCTTTGTGGTGGAAAAAGTCTCGCGGCTTGAGCCTGGATGAATACGCGGCGAAGAATATCTTCGAGCCGCTGGGGATGAGGGAGACGCGCTTTCTGCCTCCGGCGGCGTGGCGCGCGCGCATCGCTCCCACGGAATACGATGAGGACCACCGGATGCTGCGCGGCACGGTGCATGATCCCACGGCGCGGCGCATGGGCGGTGTGGCGGGACACGCGGGCGTGTTCTCGACCGCCGACGATCTGGCGAAATTTGCGCAGGATATGCTGACCGGATTCCACGTGCTTTCGCCGCTGACGGTGGAGAAGATGTCGACGCCGCAACAGCCGCCCACCGCCTCGGTGCTGCGCGGGCTGGGATGGGATATCGATTCGCCGTTTTCGAGCAATCGCGGAGAGTTTTTTCCCGTGGGCTCGTTCGGACACACCGGCTTCACCGGAACATCGATATGGATCGATCCGGTGACGAACAGCTATGTGATCGTGCTGACCAACGCGGTGCATCCGCGCGGAGCAAACGGCGGCGGTCGTTTCGCTGCGCAGCACGCATCGCCTCCGCCGTGGCGCAGGAGCTGGGACTGACGGTGACGCGAGGAGCAGAAGCTGCGGCTGGCGCGCATCACCGGCTATAACGAGGCGATGACGGCCGCGCGGCTGGTGACGGCGCGCAATGGCCAGGTGCGCACCGGCATCGACGTGCTGGAAGCGCATGACTTTCGCGAACTGCGCGAAGCCGGGAAGGCGATTACCAGGCTGGCGCTGGTCACCAACCAGACGGGCGTGGATGCGCACGGCAATCGCACGATCGATGTGCTGGCCAAAGCGCGCGGCATGCGAACTGGCGGCGATCTTCAGCCCGGAGCACGGCGTGACGGGAAGCCTGGACACCACGGCAATTGGGAATTCGAAGGACGCGGCCACCGGGGTTCCGGTGTACAGCGTTTATGGCGACAGCGAGCGCGAAGCGGCATCCGCCGCTGGAGATTCTGAACTCGGTGGATGCGATGGTCTTCGACATTCAGGACATTGGCACGCGCTTTTATACCTACGAAACGACGCTGGGATATTTTCTGGAGGCGGCGGCCAAGACCGGCAAACAGATCTTCGTCCTCGACCGCCCCAATCCGATCAACGGCGTCTATGTGCAAGGGCCGATCAGCGACAAGGGGCGCGAGAGCTTTACCAACTACGGACAGATTCCGGTGCGGCACGGCATGACCATTGGCGAGCTGGCGCGCTTCTACAACGCCGAGCGCGGCATCGATGCGCAGCTGACCGTGGTTCCCATGGAGGGCTGGCAGCGCGGCGACTGGCTGGATTCGACCGGAGTGCTGTGGGTGAATCCTTCGCCCAACATGCGCAGCCTGACGGAGGCGGCTGCTCTATCCCGGCATCGGCATGCTGGAGGCAACCAATGTTTCGGTGGGGCGCGGGACGGATACTCCATTTGAGGTGGTGGGCGCGCCGTGGATTCGAGCCGCGTGGAGCTGGCCGCATATTTGAATGCGCGGGCGATCGGCGGAGTGCGCTTTGTGCCGATCGAATTCACTCCGCAGCGCCGACGTGTACGCGCAGAAGAAATGCGGCGGCGTGAACATCGTCGTGACCGACCGCAATGCGCTGGATGCGCCGGAGCTGGGCATGGAGATCGCATCGGCGCTGCACGCGCTGTATCCGGAGCAGTTCGAGATGAAGAACCTGGACCGGCTGATGCTGAACGATGCGAGCGCGCAAGGCGATCGGCGCCGGACAGGACCCGCGGCGGGTTTGGATGGAGTGGATCGACGGCGATCGAAGCGTTCAAAGCGACCGGGCCAAGTATCTGCTGTACTGAGACGCGAATGCATCGGGAGACGAATCCGATGGGACTGAACGCGCTGGATGTGGCCGTGATCGTGGTGTATCTGGCCTGCGTCACCGCTGTTCGGGATGCGCTTCCGGAAGCAGACCAGCACGCTCAAGGGCTACTTTCTGGCGGAGAAGACGATCCCCTGGTGGGCAATTTCGCTCTCCATTGTGGCGGCGGAGACCAGCACGCTCACCATCATCAGCGTGCCGGGGATGGCCTACGAGCGCGACTTCGGCTTCCTGCAGCTTGTCATCGGCTACCTGGTGGGGCGCGTCATCATCTGCGTGCTGCTGATTCCGCATTACTTCCGCGGCGATCTGGTGACGGCCTATCAGCTCATCGAGCGCCGCTTTGGGCAGAAGCTGCGGTCGCTGACGGCGGGACTGTTCCTGATCACGCGCGCGGCGGCCGAAGGCGTGCGCGTCTTCGCCGTGGCCATCGTGGTCGGCATCGCGCTCTCGAATTTGCTGGGCGGCTTCAGCGATTTTGAGCGCGACGTTGCGGCCATCGCGATCGTCAGCATGCTGACTTTGATCTACACCTTCGAGGGCGGCATGGCAGCCGTGATCTGGACCGACGTGGTGCAGCTGGCGGTCTATCGTGACGGGCACGCTGGTCGGATTCTTCACCATTCTGCACCTGGTTCCGGGCGGCTGGCAGACGGTGCACAGCATGGCCGCCGAGGCGGGCAAGTTCCGCGTCTTCTACTTCTCGTGGAACTTCTATGAAAGCTACACCTTCTGGTCGGGACTGATCGGCGGCGCGTTTTTGACCACGGCCAGCCACGGCACCGACCAGTTGATTGTGCAGCGGCTGCTCTCGTCGCGCAGCGAGCGGCAGGCCAAGATCGCGCTGCTGGCCAGCGGAGTGATGGTGCTCTTCCAGTTCTCGCTCTTCCTGCTGGTCGGGGCCATGCTGTATGTCTTCTACCGGCTGTTTCCGCCGGCGGTGGCGTTTACGCAGAACGGACACGATCTTCCCGACCTTCGTCGTCACGCGCATGCCGCACGGCATCAGCGGGCTGTTGATCTCGGCGATTCTGGCGGCGGCGATGGCAAACCTGAGCGCGGCGCTGAACTCGCTCTCCTCCACCACCATCGTGGACTTTTACTCGCGGATGAATCCGCAGGCGAGCGAGCAGCGCCGGGTATCTCTGTCGCGGCTGGCGACGGTGGGCTGGGCGCGTGGTGCTGTTTGCGCTGGCGATTGTGGCGCGGCGCGGCGGACGGGTGCTGGAGGCCGGACTGTCGATTGCCTCCGTGGCCTACGGTTCCCTGCTGGGAGTCTTTCTGCTGGGCGTGCTGACGCGCCGCGCCACCGAGCGCGGCGCGATGGTGGGAATGCTCTGCGGCTTCGTGCTGAATCTGTACCTGTGGCAATGCACCCGGGTTCCGTTCACCTGGTATGTGGCGCTGGGAAGCCTGGCGACCTTCGCGGTGGGCTATGGCGCGAGTTTCTTGCTCGGAGCACCAAAGATGGAGATCGCAGCGGAGGGTAAGCGATGGCCAATGAGCTGGACCGGCTGAGCGCCTTGGAGATTGCCACGCTGCATGAACCGCGCCGACGCCAGGGTTTCGCGGGCGGTGCATGGAGCTCTGCCGCAGATTGCCGAGGCGATCGAGCTGATCCGCGAGCGGCTGTCGCGCGGCGGACGCCTGATTTACGTGGGCAGCGGAACCAGCGGACGAATCGGCGCTCTGGACGCCTCCGAGTGTCCGCCGACCTTCGGCACCGCTCCGGCGATGGTTCAGGCGATGATCGCCGGAGGCAACGAGGCGCTGGAGATTGCAAGCGAGGGCAGCGAGGATTCGGCTGCACTGGGCGCCAGCGACATGGCCGGGCGCAGGCCGGGTCGCAAGGATGTGGTGGTCGGGCTCTCGGCCAGCGGTTCGACGCCCTACACCGTGGCGGCCCTGCAACATGCGCGCCGCAAGGGCGCGGCCACCGTCGCGGTGGTTTGCCGCAAAGGCTCGGAGCTGGCAAAGGTCTGCGGCATTGCCATCGAGGCCGAGGTAGGCGCCGAGCTGCTGGAGGGTTCGACCCGTCTGAAGGCGGGCACGGCGGAGAAGATGATCTGCAACATGCTGACCACCGGCGCCATGGCCCGCCTGGGATACGTGTACGGCAACCTCATGGTGCAGGTCCAGCTGAAGAACGCCAAACTCGTCGAACGCGGCATCGCCATCGTGCAGCGCGTCGCCAAGGTCGACCGGGCTGCGGCGCTCCAGGCGCTCGACGAGGCCGAGGGCAAGGTTCCCGTGGCGCTGGTGATGCTGCGCGCCGGGGTAACGAAAGCGAAGCGGTGCGGCGCCTGCGGCGCGCCGGGGAAATATCCGCCAGGCCATGGAAGCAACCTCCCAGTTGGCCTAGAGGCGGTCTCACGAATCAGTTCTGAAAGGGCACGGCGTGCAGCCGTGCCATAAGAACGGCTCATTTCGCGCGGCTTTAGCCGCTGAGGGAACGCCTTACAGGCGCATGGTCATGAAGATGGCGTCCACGTCGCGGCTGTAGTAGCGCTCCAGCACCTTGACCCTCTTGAAGCCCAGCTTGTCGTAAAACGCCAGAGCGGAGTGGTTGTTGACCGCGACCTCCAGCACGACCATGAAGGCGGTCAGCTTGCGCAGCCGTTCGCAGGCGGCGTTCATCAGCAGGGTTCCCAGATTATGCCGGCGGGCGTCAGGATGAACGTCGATGGTGATGATGTGCCCGTATCCCTGTTTCTGGAAATGGAAGGTGACGAAGCCGGCGATCGGACGGCGCGGAGAGTTCGGCTGGCTCTTGGCCGGACGCGTGCCCGCGGGCGGTGCGTCGGCGTCAAGCGGATCGGCTGCGCCGATCTCCGGCTCAGGCTCGGCGTTCCACTCGGCAACCACGGTAAAGGCGCGGCGCTGCTCGATGAAGCTGGCAAGTTCCGGACGGCTGTAGGCAATGCCCGGATCGAAGCACAGGCGGTCCAGTTTGAACAGCGTCTCGAAGTCGCGCCTCTCGTAGTCGCGCAGGGTAAAGATGGATATGGTTTGAGTCATGCGGCCAAAGCCATGGTAGCAGATGCCCAGCGCCCGCGGACGACCGGCGCCCGCGGCCGGCAGCGCAGCGTTACCCGACCCAGCCGAAGAGCAGAGCTGAATGCGAAGCGCAAGCTATGCAGGAGCGGGAAGCGCGATTGCCCTCCCCGCTCCGCACGGAGGAGTTCACCGGTCAGGCCGCGGCGTGGGACTGGAGGTGATGGTCGATGAACAGGTTCAGCATCTCCTGGTTGAAGGCGGGGATATCCGATGGCTGGCGGCTGGAGACCAAGTTGCCGTCGCGCACCACCTCTTTGTCATACCAGTACGCTCCGGCGCTGGTGAACTCGTCCTTGATTGCGTTGTAGCTGGTCAGGTGGCGTCCCTTCACCAGATGGGCGGCGATCAGCAGCAGTCCTCCGTGGCAGATGGCGGCAATGGGGCGCCGGGTTTCGCTGATGCGGCGGACAAACTCCTGGGCCAGGGGCTCGGTGCGCAGGGCCTCGGCATTGCCGCGGCCTCCCGGCAGCAGCACCGCGTCGAACTTCTCGGGATCGGCTTCGGCCAGGGTCCGGTCCACCTTGACGTTCTTCGTAGCTTTTTCGTGCTGAGCGGCTTTGATCTCACCGCCGTGGGGTGCGATCACTACGGTTGTAGCTCCGGCTTCTTCCAGGGCCTTGCGCGGCTTGATGAGCTCATCTTCCTGGAACAGATCGGTTGCGAGGATGGCAACGCGGAATCCTGCGAGACGATCGGACATAATGCTTCTTCCTCCTAGTGTGCGCCTGTTGAGATGCACCCAGGAGCTCCAGGGGTTATCGCTTTATTTATAGGTCCTATAAATTTAAGTTAGGGAGAGCAAGGTCGTGCTGCGCTTCAGCTGACCGCAGGCGGCATAGATGTCCAGCCCCCGCGGACGGCGCAGGTAGGTGGGGATGCCGGCGCCGACCAGCACCTGCTGGAAGCCTTCCACGGCTGCGGCGGTCGGGGTCTGGAACGCAATCTCCGGGCCGGGATTCAGAGCGATAAGGTTGACCTTGGCGCGGATGCCGCGCAGTAAGGCGACCACCTCGCGGGCATTTTCCGGCGCGTCATTCACCCCTGAAAGCAACACATATTCAAAGGTCAGGCGCTCGCGGCTGCGCAGCGGAAACCGCCGCGCGGCTCCCAGCAGATCGCCCAGCTTCCACTTGCGGTTGATCGGCATGATGCGTTCGCGCAACTCGTCGTTGGAGGCGTTGAGCGAGATGGCCAGGTGCGGACGCACCGGCTCGGCCCCGAAGTCGGCGATGCGCGGAACGATGCCCGAGGTCGAAACGGTCATGCGCGATTCGGGGATCGCCACGCCTTCCACCAGCAACCGGACGGCGCACATGAAGTTCTCATAGTTCAGAAATGGCTCGCCCTGTCCCATAAATACCAGGTTGATCCGGTCCCGGCCGATTTCAATCTGCTGGTCCTTGAGAACCAGCAGCACCTGCCCGACAATTTCCCCAGCGGTGAGGTTGCGCTGCAGCCCCAGCAGTGCCGTCATGCAGAACTTGCAGTTCACCGCGCATCCCGCCTGTGAGGAGAGACAGATAGTGGCCCGCCGGTTCGGCGAGGTCGCTCCGGCGTTTGGTCCGGCGGCGTTTGGTCCGGCGGCGTTTGGTCCGGCGGGATTGAGTTCCGCACCGTCTTCGGCTTCGTCGCCGGAGCCATCGCCGTCCGGCATCCACACGGTTTCCACGCTCTGCCCATCGGCGAAGCGCACCAGGTAGCGCACCGTCCCATCGCGCGAGACAAAGCGCTGGTCGATGGCGGGAAACCCGGTGCGGTAGCCATCCGCGGCCATCCTCGCCCGCAGCGGCTTGGGCAGGGTCGAGATCTCGTCCAAGGCTGCGACGCGCTGCCCGTACAAAGCATCAAAGAGTTGCCGGGCGCGGTAGCGGGGTTCGCCCAAGCCTTCAACGAGCGCCGTAAGCTCTTGATTAGTTAGGCCCAAAAGTTCGAATTGTTGCGGGTCGGCATGCATCTAATGTTTATCTGTTGATTAATTGATCCAGAAAAGCCAGACAGCGTTATCCCGATTCAGTATGATTGTATCGTGCCTGTGATGGAGAGCTCGCCAGCCGCCTTGGCAAGGAAAAAGGGGTTGGCAGTGCAAGACGCGTGGAAGATGTGGCGCCGTATGCTCTTTGTGGTACAGGAGGCCCGATGAACCAAGAGACGAATAACCTGAATTCCGCGCTGCGCAATGCCCGCAGGACAGTCCTGCCCAACGGTCTCACCATCATCAGCGAAGAGATGCCCCAGATCCGCTCGGTGTCCGCCGGAGTTTGGATCCGGACCGGCTCGCGCCACGAGGCGCCGGAGGTCAACGGAATCTCCCACTTCGCCGAACACATGGTCTTCAAGGGCACCACCACGCGCACCGCCGAGGTGATCGCCCGCCAGGTCGATTCCTTCGGTGGAAACCTGGACGCCTTTACCGCCAAGGAGTGCGTCTGCTTCAACGTCAAGGTTCTGGACGAGCACCTGCCGGACGCCATGGACGTGCTTACCGACTTGGTGCTGAACCCATCCTTCAATGACGCGGACGTCAAGAAGGAGCGCGGCGTCATCATGGAAGAGATCAAGATGGACGAGGACAACCCCGACTACCTTGTTCATGAAATTTTCGTGCAGAGTTTCTGGAAGGACCATCCGTTGGGCAGGCCGATTCTGGGCACCCGCGACACGGTGAAAAAGTTCGGTCCGGAGCTGCTCTTCGACTACTACCGGGAGCGCTTCCAGGCCGGCAACATGGTGGTGGCCGCAGCCGGCAACCTGCAGCACGATCAGTTCCTGGAACTGGCCACGCGCAAGTTCGCCCACCTGCCGGCGCTCAGCAGCGAGCTGCGCGACATGGCTCCCAAGCCGACCGCCAAAATTTCCATGCGCAACAAGAAATCGCTGGAGCAGGTGCAGCTCTGCATCGGAGTTCCCTCCTACTCGATTTCGCATGAGAACCGCTACGCCTCCTTTGTCTTGAACACCCTGCTGGGCGGCGGCATGAGCTCGCGCCTCTTCCAGAACATCCGCGAAAAGCAGGGACTGGTTTACTCCATCTTCAGCGAGCTGAATCCCTACCGCGACACCGGCTGCCTGGCGGTCTATGCGGGAACCTCGAAGGAGTCAGCGCCCAGGGTGGTGCAATCGGTGCTGAAGGAGTTCCGCGACCTGAAGGAGGTTCCGGTGACGGCCGAAGAGCTGATCCGTGCCAAGGCCCAGCTGAAGGGCAGCCTCATGCTGAGCCTGGAGTCCTCCATGGCGCGCATGAGCAACCTGGCCCGCCAGGAGATGTATTACGACCGCTTCTATGGCATGAACGAAATCACCGCGCGCATCGAGGCGGTGCAGGTGGAGGACGTGCAGAAGGTTGCCCGCGAGTTCTTCATCGGAGAGCAGATTGCGGTCACGGTTCTGGGAAATCTAACCGGGCTGAAACTCTCCAGAGACCAGATCTGCTGCTGACCCTTCGGCCATATTTTATCCTGGGTGCCCTGGCCTCATGTTACTGAACACACATTACCTCTATGGCATGGGGATGACGTTTTGTGTCACTGCACAATGCCGCCCGATGTCACTTCTGGACGCGAAGCGGGAAATTCAAGCATAGTTCCCACGCCGGGATGATTTCCTATCGCCATGAATTAATAATGATTAGCCAGACGGCGACGTCCTCCCGGCTGGTCCGCAACCACGATGGCACTCCGATTGCCACAAACAGGGCAGGACTAAAAGAAAGTCGTGCGCCGCACGTTACCGGGAGAGAGAATTACAATGCGTAAACAAAAGGGTTTCTCACTGATCGAGCTTCTGATCGTCGTTGCGATCATCCTGATCATCGCCGCCATCGCTATCCCCAACCTGCTGCGCTCGCGCATCGCCGCCAATGAAGCTTCCGCCGTGGGCTCGCTGCGCACCATCAACACCGCGCAGGTCACCTATGCCGCAACCTATCCGGCACAGGGCTTTGCCACCTCGCTGGCCATCCTGGGCGGCACCGGCGTCACTGCCACCTCCACCAATGCCCTGCTGCTGGATAACGTTCTGGGCAATACCGCAGGTGGTACGTCTGGCACTCCCAACGTGAAGAGCGGATACCAGTTCTACGTCACCGCCAGCGGCTCGCAGCCGGTTCCGACCTACACCAGCAACGGCAACCCGGTCACCGTGCAGCAGACCGGCGTGCGCTACTTCTACAGCGATGCCTCGGGCGTGATCCGTTACAACACCACCGGCACCGCCAGCTCGGTTGACAGTCCTCTCCAGTAGTAGCCAAGCAGTCGCTGACGCACCGAGGCGCCACCAACCAGTGGCGCCTCGTTTGTTTTGTGCAGAGTCCGATTTGTCGAATGACTCGTCTGCCCCCGACGTTACCAATGGGCAGGCCCATTTATTACCATCCCTGCTGCAGATGACATTCTGGGACTAGCCCTAGTGACATAGAGTGTCAATTCCAGGGGTGGGACAGGAACGGCGGAAGCTTTGGAAAAACTCCGCACGACCACACTAACTCATTTCCCATCAATGAATAAGACCCATGGCGCACAACGTCTTGGAACAATGGCACGCCGATTGCTAAAGTCATTATGCATCCCAAATTCAGCAGCACGCTGCTAGAGGATTACTGGAGACTATACAATGCGTAAACAAAAGGGTTTCTCACTGATCGAGCTTTTGATCGTCGTCGCGATCATCCTGATCATCGCCGCCATCGCCATCCCCAACCTGCTGCGCTCGCGCATCGCCGCCAATGAAGCTTCCGCCGTGGGCTCGCTGCGCACCATCAACACCGCGCAGGTCACCTACGCCGCAACCTATCCGGCACAGGGCTTTGCCACCTCGCTGGCCATCCTGGGCGGCACCGGCGTCACTGCCACCTCCTCCAACGCCCTGCTGCTGGATAACGTTCTGGGCAATACCGCAGGTGGTACGTCTGGCACTCCCAACGTGAAGAGCGGATACCAGTTCTACGTCACTGCCAGCGGCTCGCAGCCGGTTCCGACCTACACCAGCAACGCCAACCCGGTCACCGTGCAGCAGACCGGCGTGCGATTCTTCTACAGCGATGCCTCGGGCGTGATCCGTTACAACACCACCGGAACCGCCAGCTCGGTTGACAGTCCGCTGCAGTAGTAGCCAGGCAGTCGCTGCCAGCAATTCAGCACCAGGCGAAGATTCCCGGGGGGGTTCAAGCCTGACGCAATGAGGCGCCACTCACAGTGGCGCCTCATTGTTTTGCCGGCACAACTGGGGTTGGCTGCCTGCGCTGCACGAAAGGCCAATGGTGGTTCATTACCAGCATCCTCTCCCAGTGACATAGATTGTCCATCCCCAATAGCACGCAACGTCACTTTCAGGGTTAAACACCTAGGCAGGGCTAGCTGATCAGAACCTGCTCCTTGGCATAACTTGCTTATTATCAATGGATAACGAGATATCAAGCTTACGCCCAGCATAAATGGCGCGGCGATTGCTTAATTCCAGAGTGCATCCGCAATTCAGCACACCCAAGGATCACCGGAGACTAGCTATGCGTAAACAGAAGGGCTTCTCACTCATCGAGCTTCTCATCGTCGTGGCGATCATCCTCATCATCGCCGCCATCGCCATTCCGAACCTCCTGCGTTCGCGCATCGCTGCCAATGAAGCTTCGGCCGTGGGCTCGCTGCGCACCATCAACACCGCGGAAGTCACCTACGCCGCGACCTATCCGTCCCAGGGCTTTGCCACTGACTTGGGCACGCTGGGCGGCACCGCCGCCACGGCCAGCTCGACCTCCGCTCTGCTCCTGGATAACGTTCTGGGCGCCGTGGGCGGTACTTCTGGAACTCCCAACACCAAGAGCGGATACCAGTTCTACGTCACCGCCAGCGGCTCGCAGCCGATCTCCTCCTACACGTCGAACGGCAACCCCGTCACCGTGCAGCAGACCGGCGTGCGCTACTTCTACAGCGATTCGTCGGGCGTGATCCGTTACAACACCACCGGCACCGCCAGCTCGGTTGACAGCCCGCTGCAGTAACTGTTCAGAAGTTGCAGGACAATAGAGGTTTTCAAACCAAGGAGGAGCTCATAGCTCCTCCTTCTCTATTGCACAACGCTGGATACACAACCAGGTTCCCCGCACTGACGGGCCGATGAACTTTTGGTAAGCTGACGCTGTCGAAGCCCTCGACTATAATCAGACATAAGAGCATGGCTGCAATTGAGATACAGGGACTGGAAAAGTCCTACAAGACCGGTTTCTTCAGAAACAAACTGAAGCAGGGCCTCAAGCCGCTGACGCTTACGGTCGAAGAAGGCGAAGTCTTCGGCTGCCTGGGTCCCAACGGAGCGGGCAAGACCACCACCCTGAAGCTTTTGCTGGGGCTGGTGTTTCCCACCGCAGGCACGGCCCGCATTCTGGGCCGCCCGCTGGACGATATCAGCGTCAAGCGCTCCATCGGCTTTCTGCCCGAACAGCCCTATTTCTACGACCACCTGACCCCGCTGGAGCTGCTGGACTATTACGCCCGCCTCAGCGGAGTGGACCCCCGCGAGCGCAAGCGCAAGGTGGACACGGCCCTGGCGCGGGTAGGCATGAGCGATGCCGCCAAAACCCAGTTGCGCAAGTTTTCCAAAGGCATGCTGCAAAGGGTAGGCATTGCCCAGGCCATCGTGCATGACCCCAAGCTGGTGCTGCTCGATGAGCCTATGAGCGGCCTCGATCCGATTGGCCGCCGCGAGGTGCGCGACCTGGTGCAGCAACTCAATGAAGAGGGCAAGACCATCTTTTTCTCCACCCACATTCTGAGCGATGCCGAAACCCTCTGCGACCGCGTGGCCGTGCTCAACAAAGGCGAGCTCAAGGGCGTCGGCGTGGTGGCCGACCTGCTGCGCGACGTGAGCGGCAGCGTCGAGGTGGTGTGCAGCGGAGCCCAGGCAATTCCCGCGCTCTCCGCCCTGGGCGCGACCTGCCATGCCACCGGCGACGTGGTCCGCGCCCTGCTGCCGGAGCCTTCGCTGGAAACCGCCCTGGCCGCGCTGCGCAAGAGCCAGGCCCGCCTCATCAGCGTCACCCCGGTGCAGGCCACGCTGGAAGATTACTTCCTGGCGCGCATCGGCGATGAAAAGCCGGGAGACCAAAAGCCGCATGAGGTGCGAGCATGATCGGACGGCTCTGGGCGATTGCCTACAACACCTATCGCGAAGCGGTACGCGACCGCGTGCTCTATAACCTGATTCTGTTCGCCCTGCTGATCGTGGGTTCCTCGGTTATCTTCGGCCAGATCTCCCTGGAGATCAACCGCATCGTCCTCATCAACCTGGGACTGACGGCAATCTCCCTGTTCGGCATCGTCATCGCCATCTTCATCGGCATCGGCCTGGTCTCCAAGGAGATCGAAAAAAAGACGCTCTACACCGTGCTGGCGGCGCGTCCGGTCCGGCGCTGGGAGTTCATCACCGGCAAGTTCCTGGGCCTGGTGATGACCCTGACGGTGAACGCCCTGCTGATGAGCGTGGGCTTCTTCGCCGCGCTGCTTTATGTCTCGCACCGGCTTGGCCGCGGCGATCTGCAGCTGGTCACGGCGGTCTATTTCATCCTCCTGGAATTTGTGATGATCACCGCCCTGGCGCTCCTGTTCTCCACCTTTTCCACCCCGGTGTTCTCCTCCATCTTCGCCTTCGCCATCTTCGCCATCGGCACCTTTGGCGACGATCTGCGCGGACTTGCCCGCATGACCCAGGGCGTGACCCACTGGGTGCTGACCGGGGCAGCCTACCTGGTGCCCAACTTCGCCGCGCTCAACGTCATCAGCCAGGTGGCCCATGACACCCCGGTGGAACCCAGGCTGATCCTGCTGAACACCCTGTACGTTCTGACTTACACGGCGGCGGTGCTCACCGCCTCGGTCTGGATCTTCGAGCGGCGCAATCTGAAATGACCAGGAATCTGCGCATGGGGACAAGTCTCGGGCTGCTGCTGGCGGCATTGCTGGCGGCCAGCGCAATCCTGGTGCGCCAGGTCGACCGGGTGCGCGATGACGAGCCGCTGCAGGAGGTCCTCTACATCCCTTCGCCCGCCGTGGTCAAGCGCATGAGCCTCGGCTACTCCGGGCTGCTGGCTGACATTTACTGGACCCGGGTGGTGCAGTACTTCGGCACCAAGCACCGCGCCAAGTCCAGGCAATACCTCATCCTCAAGCCGCTGCTGCAGATGACCGCCGCATTGGATCCCAAGCTGCTTCCCACCTATCAGTTCGGCTCGGTTTTCCTGTCGCAGAAGCCGCCCGAGGGTGCCGGCGATCCCCAGGCCGCTGCCGCCCTGGTGGAGCAAGGAATCCGTGACAATCCCCAGGCCTGGCGGCTCTACTACGATCTCGGCTACATCTACTGGCTGGAGATGAAGGACCCGCTCAAGGCCGCCGATGCCTTCGAGCGCGGCTCCAAAATTCCCGGTGCCCTGCCCTGGATGCGGGTGATGGCAGCGGCCCTGGAGGCCCATGCCGGCGAAACCGAAACCGCAACCTACATGTGGACCAACATCCTCAAGAGCACCGACGATCCCAACCTGCGCAAGAACGCCATCAACCGCCTGCGCTGCCTGCGCGTCGATAGCGACGTCCAGCGCCTGCAGGACGCGGTGGACCAGTTCACTAAACAGACCGGGCGGCTGCCCTGCAAACTGGCAGGAGATGATCTCGGCGGGCTTGCTCTACGGCCTGCCTGTGGACCCGCGCGGCGACCTCTACCGCTTAGTGAACGGCCGGGTGCAGGTGGCGCAGCCCGAATATTTCCCATTCATCACCCGCGGTCTTCCTCCCGGCCAGGCGCCCGCGCCTCTGCCCGGCGAACCGGGTTACAAGGTTCCCAAACACCTGCTATGAGAAAACACTTTGCCGGTATCTTCCTGCTGCTGTGCTTCTGCGCCTCCCTGCTCTGGGCCCAGCCAAACGGCATCACGGCCCGCGAGGCGGCAGCAAAAATCGATGCGCGCTATGACCGCATGAAATCCTTGCGTGCTGATTTCACGGAAAATTATTCCGGCGCGGGAATCCAGCGCAGCGAAAGCGGAACCCTGTGGCTGAAGAAGCCCGGCAACATGCGCTGGGATTACGCCTCGCCGCACCAGAAGATCTTCCTCATCGACGGCAGCACCGCCTGGTTCTATGAGCCGGGCGAGCGCCAGGCGCGTCACATGAAGGTGAAAAGTCTGGACGATCTGCGCTCCCCCCTGCGCTACCTGCTGGGCCGCACCCGCCTGGAGAAAGAGCTGCGCGGCCTCTCGCTCGCCGTGGACGTGGTACCGGAAAAAGTCGGAGACGTGGTGCTGCGCGGGATCCCCGTGGGCATGGAAGACCGCGTCTCCCAGGTCCTGCTGGAGAGCGACCCGCAGGGCTATCTGCGCCGCATCGTGATGGACGAGCTCGATGGCAGCAAAACCGAGTTCCGCCTGGACCACCAGCAGGAAAATGTGGCGATCCCCAACTCGGAGTTCCACTTCCAGCCGCCGCCCGGTGTGGAAGTCCTCGAAGGCGAACCGTTGGCACCCTGACCCCTGCGCCCGCGGCCCGCAGCGCCGTCTTTCGCCGCGTTCCCCGCCTTGACAGGTGGCCCCGGTGCCCGGTGCCCCATATCTGCCCTCCTTTGGCAGATGTGGGGTAGTTGACCCTGCCGTTGCTCCTGCTTTTGCGCGGCTTTTGTCGTTGCTCCTGCTTTTGCTTTTGTCCCTGCGGTGTCATCCTGAGCAACGCGAAGGACCCCTATCCTCTCCCGTCCTAGGGTCTCTTCGGCCAGCGGCACTGCATCGCTCCTAGGACTTCGCTTTCTTCGGAGATTTTCCGGTACTGTCGAGGGCCACCGCCTGCCGAACCAGTGCCTTGAACGCGGACTCATCCACTTCTTCCCCTTCGTGGATATCGATCGCCCGCCGTGTATTTCCCTCGAGACTCGAGTTGAACAGACAAGCCGGATCGGGCAGAAACGCGCCCTTGGCAAAGGTAAGCTTCACCACTTTCTTGTAGCATTCGCCCGTGCACAGAATGCCGTCGTGCGACCAAACCGGAGTGCCCATCCACTTCCACTCCTCGACCACGTCGGGGTCTGCTTCCCGGATGAGCTTGCGCATTCTGCTGAGGGTTTCCCCGCGCCAGTCCCCCAGTTCGGCGATTCTTTTCGTGATAAGCTCCGCGGCCGGCTGGCCTTGGCTCGCGCCCGGCTTTTTCATCTTCTGGTCCCACCCATCCCGACACTATAGCAAGCCATGATCATTGTCCGCCCGCAGCCGGCATGGCGTTCGGTCGCCGCCCGCCATGCGATACCGCAGACACAAAGGAACTTCTGAGATTGGGATAAAAGACAGCTTCTCTGGGCTACAATCCCTGAGGGATCACAATGTTACACTGAAGCCCAGAGGCCGTGCGCCTGCGGCCGGCAGCGAAGCGTTACCCGCCGTGCGCCTGCGGCCGGCAGCGAAGCGTTACCCGCCGTGCGCCTGCGGCCGGCAGCGAAGCGTTACCCGCCGTGCGCCTGCGGCCGGCAGCGAAGCGTTACCCGCCGTGCGCCTGCGGCCGGCAGCGAAGCGTTACCCGACGTGCGGTCCATTGGCCGTCCGCGGAGGAGATGAATGGCCGAATTCGTAATTCGGGTTGCGGATGAGCGCGGCAAGGTGCAGGAAAAGGCCGAAGTCGGGCTACTCCGCTGCGGAAATTCGAGACCGCTATCAGCAATCCGGCTATCTGGTGTACTGGGTAAAGCCGCGCGGGCTGATCTCCGGCGGCGAAATCCGGCTGCTGCGGCGGCGCAAGGTCAAGCTGGAAGAGTTCGTCATCTTCAACCAGCAGTTCCTCACCCTGATTCGCGCCGGACTTCCCATTGTGCAGGCCCTGGACCTGCTGGCAAAACGCCAGCGCAACCAGTACTTCCGCATGCTGCTGGAAGATGTGCGCGACCGCACCAAGGGCGGAGACCTGATCTCCGACGCCTTCGACAAACAGGGCGCGTTTCCCAAGATTTACTCCACCACGCTGATGGCCGGCGAAAAGAGCGGCAACCTCGATGAGGTGCTCACCCGCTTCGTCGCCTTCCAGCGCCTGGGGCTCACCTTCCGCAAAAAACTGATTGCCTCGCTGGTCTACCCGGTTCTGCTGGTGTTCGGCGTCATCGGCCTGGTGACCATGCTGGTCACCTTCGTCATTCCCAAATTTTCCGAGCTGTTTTCCGATCTGAACCAGAAGCTGCCGCCGCTCACCGAGTTCACCATCACCACGGCAATGACCCTGCGCCACTACCTGCCGCTGATTGTCATTGCCTCGGTTGCCGTCTTCCTGGGCTTGAACCGCTGGTCCAAAACGCCGCAGGGCGCCGAAGCCCTGGACCGCTTCAAGCTGAACCTCCCCGTGGTGGGCACCATCTGGCAGCGCTACCAGATCGCGGTATTCTCGCGTATGATGTCTACCCTGCTCGCTGGCGGCCTGCCGCTGGTCACCTCGCTGGAGACCGCGGGCCAGTCGATGTCCAGCCGCCTCATCGTCATGGGCATCGCCGAAGCCTCCAAGAGCGTGCGCGAGGGTCAGACGTTGGCGCAGAGCTTGGAGCAGACCGGGGTCTTCCCCGATCTGGCAGTGGAGATGGTCGAGGTCGGCGAAGCCACCGGCGCGCTGCCCACCATGCTCAGTTCGGTGGCGGAGTTTTACGAAGAAGACGTGCAGTCGGCGCTGGCGGCGGCCATGTCGCTCATCGAGCCGGTCATTCTGGTGGTGATGGGCCTGGTGGTCGGCTTTATCCTGATCTCGCTCTACCTGCCGATCTTCAGCTTTACGGCCGCCTGACACAGACAGCCGCGCCGGCACACGGCGCAACGAGGGTTATGACACAAGAGCTTTTTGTAGGACCGGTTACCGACGCAAACGAGGAGCAACAGCGGGCCCAGGAGTTGGCGCGCCGCTACCGCTGCGAGTACATCGAGCTGAAGGGCTTCAAAATTCAGCATGAACTGTTCCGCAAGGTTCCGGTCGAGCTGATGTTCCGCTTCAACTTCATCCCGCTCGAAGAACTCGCCGACGGACGCCTGGCCATTGCCTTGCCCGATCCCAGCCAACTGATGGTCATCGACGAAATCGGCCTGCTGCTCAACCGCCGTGTGGCGCCCCGCGTCGCCACCCTCACCGAAATCACCGACATCCTCAAGAAGACCGAGCAGTCGCAGCGCGTGCTCGACGAGGCCGGCGAAACCTTCACCCTCGACGTGGTGCATGACGACGACGCCAACGGCGAAGAAAATCTCTCCATCGAGAAGCTGACCCAGGAAGACGACACCAGCCCCATCATCAAGCTGGTCGGCTCCACCATCTTCTCCGCCCTGGAGCGGCGTGCCAGCGATATCCACATCGAAACCCGCGACGACTGCGTGGTCATCAAGTACCGCATCGACGGCGTCCTGCAGGAGGCGATGAAGCCCATCGGCAAGGAGCATCACTCCACCATCATCTCCCGCATCAAGGTCATGAGCGAGCTCGACATTGCCGAGCGCCGCGTGCCCCAGGACGGCCGCTTCCGCGTGCGCTACCGCGGACGCTTCATCGACTTCCGCGTCTCCATCATGCCCAGCATCCACGGTGAAGACGCCGTGCTGCGCGTGCTCGACAAGGAGTCGATGAGCGAGCAGTTCCACAAGCTCACCCTCGACGTGGTCGGCTTCAGCGATTACGACCTCAAGAAGTTCCGCCAATATATCGCCGAACCTTACGGCATGGTGCTGGTCACCGGCCCCACCGGCATCGGGCAAAACCACTACCCTCTACGCCGCACTCAATGAGATCAAGTCCGACGAGGACAAGATCATCACCATCGAGGACCCGGTCGAGTATCAGCTGCGCGGCATCACCCAGATTCCGGTCAATGAAAAAAAGGGCCTCACCTTTGCCCGCGGATTGCGCTCCATCCTCCGCCACGATCCCGATAAAATCATGGTCGGCGAAATCCGCGACCAGGAGACGGCGCAGATCGCCATCAACTCCGCGCTCACCGGCCACCTGGTCTTTACCACCGTCCACGCCAACAACGTGGTGGACGTTATCGGACGCTTTCTGAACATCGGCGTCGAGCCTTACAACTTTGTCTCTTCGCTCAACTGCATCCTGGCGCAGCGGCTGGTGCGTCTCATCTGCCAGCACTGCAAGCAGGAGGTGCAATACAGCGACGAGCAGCTGGAACTCGCCGGGCTGCGGCCCGAGGAGTGGCGCGGCGTGCCGTTCTACGAAGGTCCCGGATGCATGGAGTGCGCCGGCACCGGCTTCCACGGGCGCACCGCCATCCACGAACTGCTGGATCTGACCGATCATATCCGGGAACTGATCCTGGAGCGGCGTCCCAGCTCCGAGATCCGCCGCGCGGCGCGCGACGAAGGCATGAATTTCCTGCGCGAGTCGGCGCTGGACAAGGTCCGCGCCGGAGTTTCCACGCTCAAGGAAGTCAACAAAGTCACCTTTATCGAGTCGACCCGCTGATGCTGGAACGTAAAACTACCATCCGCCTGCCCCGCGTCGCCTGCGAAGTCACCGCGCAGGGCGTGGCCGCCGCCCGCGCCGAAGGCAAGCTGGGCGCCATCGGCGCCATCCACAGCTGCGCTCTGCCCTCTGGAGCTCTCACGCCCTCGCTCACCGCGCAAAATGTGCAGGACGCCAGGGCGCTCAGCGATGCCATCGCCCAGGCCCTCACGGCCATAGGCGGGCGCGGTCAGGAGGTCATCGCGGTGCTGCCCGATTCGGTGCTGCGCGTCACCCTGCTGGATTTCGATTCCCTGCCCGAGCGCCGTCAGGAGGCCGATGCCACGGTGCGCTTCCGCCTGCGCAAGTCGCTGCCCTTCGACATCGAAAAGGCCGCGCTCAGCTTCGACGTGCAGCGCACCCCGAAGGGTGTGCGCGTGGCCGCCGCCGTCGTGCTGCACAGCGTGCTGGAAGAATACGAGGCGGCCTTCCGCGCCGCCGGATGCTCGCCCGGCGTGGTCATGCCCTCCAGCCTGGGAGCCCTGGGAGCGGTCAACGAGCCGCGTCCCACCATGCTGCTCAAGGTCGGGCAGGACTCGACCGCCGTGGCCGTGGCCAGCGACGGCCAGCTGCTGCTCTTCCGCATCCTGGAAGGTGCCGGCAACGGGGCCCTCGGTGTCCGCCAACTGGCCGACGACATTTATCCCTCGCTGGTATATTTTCAGGACAACTACGGCATGAGCGTGGAAACCGTGCTGGTCAGCGGAATCCGCGAGTTGGCTGAAATCTCCCCCGCCTTGCAGGAGCAGACCGGCGTCAAGGTGCGGGAGCTGATCGAGACCAGCGCAGTCAATGAAAAGCTGCGCAACGAATTTGCAGGCGCCATCGGCGCCCTGCGCTAAGGAACGAGGAACCGGACCTTGCGACTGAACATCAATCTCGCCACCAAGCCGTACCAGGATGTGCGCCGCGTGCTGCGGCAATGGGGCGGGCTGGTGCTGCTGCTTGCGCTGTGCACCAGCTGGCTGCTCTGGACGGCGTATACCAACTGGCAGCAATCGCGCGAGGTCAACGCCAAGATCGCCGTACTGAACTCCGAAATCGCGGCCCTCGACCACCAGCATGCCGAGGCGCTGGCCATGGTCCAGCTTCCCGCCAACCTCCCGGTGCTGGACGATTCCAAGTTCCTCAACGGATTGATTGCGCGCAAGACCTTTTCCTGGACCCGCGTCTTCATGCAATTGGAACAGATCATGCCGGACAAACTGCACGTGCTTTCCATCCAGCCCTCGCTCTCCCCCAAAACCGATACGGTGGAAGTCCACATGACGGTTGCCGGAACCTCGCGCGACGCCGCCGTGGAACTGGTCAAGCGGCTGGAGCAGTCCCCCTCGTTCCGCAATGCGCGCATCGAGGAAGAGAGCGCCGTCAAACTGCAGAAGGAGACGACCGACACCGTGCAGTTCCACCTCACGGCCGTCTACGTTCCGCTACCCGTTCCCGCCGCCGGAACGGCGGCCGAGAGCAGCAAACCTGTCGCCAAGGCGCATCCGGCAAGGCTGCTGAATCCAAAGCTTCCACGGCCAAACCTTCCGCAACCAAAGCCGCGGGGACCCAAGCCGCGCAATCAGCCGCGCCAACCAGGGCCGCGCGAACCAAGGTCGCCCAAGCCACAGGAGGGCCGCAATGACCGTCGAGCTCCGCGACGTGCGAACGCAACTGCTGATTGCCGTGGCCGTGCTGCTGTTGCTGGACATTGCGGCGGTGGCCGTACTGCTTTCTCCGGCCGGACGCTCGCCCAAAGCGCGGCAGCAGGCCTATGAACAATTGCGGCTGGTCAAGATGAATAAGGCCCGCTCGACCGTCTCCACCAAGGATATGGACCATAACATCGCCGCCGCCCGCCAGCAGGAGCAGGACTTCGACCGCGACCGGCTCACCGTGCACTATTCGGAGATGTCGGAGCTGTTGTCCCACATTGCTGGCGAGGCCGGCGTCAACGTCAGCGACGTAAAATACGACGAGCAGGCAGCCAAGGAGAAGGAGAAAACGACGCCGCCAGGATATGAGGGCATCGGCATCACCATGCAGGTACACGGCAGCTATACCCAGGACATGCGGTTTATCAACGCCGTGGAGCGGCAGCACATGCTGCTGCTGATCGACTCGGTCGGCTTTGGCGGAATGCAGAGCGACGAGCTGACGGTTTCGGTCCACCTCACCACCTATTTGAGGAGCGCGGCATGAAGGCGGTAGCCACCGGTAAGACCAAACAGTGGGTCGCCATCGCGCTGGTGCTGTCCGCCGTCTTCATGGTCGCGCGCGCCTTTCTCTCCAATGGAGGCGCGCCCCAGCCGGTCGCGGTGGCCACAGCTCCCGCCCAGAGTTCGGCCGCTCCGGCCGAGGAATCGCTGGACCCGAGGCTGCACCTGAACCTGCTGTCCAGCTCCGAGGCGATCAAGTACGAGGGCGATGGAAGAAACATCTTCCGGGCTGGCGCCGCGGCGGTGGCGATTCCCCCGGTGAAGGTCTCGCCGCTGCTGGCCAAACAGCAGCAGGAACAGGCGGCCAAAGCGGCGCAAGCGTTGGCTAACATTCCCCCGCCGATTAACCTGAAGTTCTTCGGCTTCAGCAACAAGCCAGGGGAAACCCCCAAAGCGTTTCTCTCCCAGGGCGACGACGTGTGGATCGCGCGCGAGGGAGATGTGGTGGACCGTCATTACAAGATCGTCCACATCTCACCCACCGCGGTGGAAGTGGAAGATCTGCTCAACAGCAACCGCCAGAGCATCCGGCTGACCCAGGGGTAGTGATGCGCTGCAACCTACCACGGCGCGGAATCGGCAAACGGCGGGACTCCGGCTACATGCTGCTGATCCTCATGCTGGCCGTCGCCATGCTCACCATCACCCTGTTGCAGGTGTCGCTCAACTACCGCCGCACCATCCTGCGCGACCGCGAGGTGGAGATGATCCACCGCGGCGTGCAATACGAGCGCGCCGTCCGGCTCTACTACCGCAAGTTCGGCACCTATCCCAACACCATCGAGCAGTTGGAAAACACCAACAAAATCCGGTTTCTGCGCAAGCGCTACAAGGACCCCATGGCTCGCGATGGCCAGTGGCAGATCGCCCACATCACGGACATCAAGCTGACGGGCCCGGGTCTCACCGCTCTGGCGGCCACCGCCGGCGGAGCCGGCGCAGCCGGCACCGCAAATCCAGCTCAGACGATTGCCGGCGGCCTGACCGGTACGGCAACCACGTCAGCCTTCGGCACAACGGCAACAAACCAGAGCACGGGCAGCATATTGGGTACGTCCGGCAGCACAACCGCTCTTCGGCAGCACAGCTGGCACGGGCACCGGCAGCACCGCTGGGCAGACCACAGGGACAACCAGTTCCGGTGACAACTCCCAGACCACCCCGGGAACCAGCTCCGGCACCGGCCCGGCGGATACCAACAGCACCTCCGCCAATGGCGCGGGACCACTCCTGGGCGGCGGCCCGATGCTGGGTGTCATCAGCAAATCCAAGGTCGATGGAATTCATTCCTTCAACGACAAGAGCCATTACAACGAGTGGTATTTCATTTATGACCCGTCCCAGGACAAGGGCCAGCAGCTCACCGGCCCCTACAATCCCAACCTGGCCCTCGGTTTAACCACCACCACGGGAACCCCCGCCGGACAGCCGGGCGCCACCTCGGGTGCGCCTGCCGCCGCGGCGCCCGGCGCCACCACATCCGCCACTCCAACCCCGGCCGCGCCACCTGCCACCACCACTGTGCCCTGATCTGGCCATCGCGCCGCGCAAACGAAAACCCCCATCCTTTTCGGACGGGGGTTTTGAGGTTCGTAGCGGTCAAGCCGCCAGCCGGGCCCGCGCGTTATGCCCTGAGTCTTATGCGCTGAGTCTTATGCGCTGAACGACGAGCCGCAGCCGCAGGTGCTCTTCACGTTGGGGTTTTCAAACTTGAAGCCCGCGCCTTCCAGCGTCTCGATGTAGTCCACCGTGGCACCCTGCAGATACATCAGCGAAGTCGCGTCGATGAAAACCTTCAGGTCTCCGAACTCAAAGGTCTTGTCCATGGCTCCGGCGCCGTTCTCAAACTGCATGCTGTAGGAGAAGCCGGAGCATCCGCCGCCCACCACACCTACGCGCAGGCCGCTGGGAACCGGAGTTTGCTGAGCCATGATCTCCTTTACCTTGGCAATGGCGGACGGAGTGAGGGTGAGGGGTGCGTTCTTAACTTCAGGGGTGGTGGTCGTGGACATGGCTTTTCTTCTCCTCGGCGAAAATCCTAATATAGCAAATCTCCGGGCTTCAATGTCACCTGTCGGTGCCGCTAAACCGGGCAGATTTCAACGCTTGTAATTTTGATGCGTCCGCAACTCCGGGAGTCGCAAAAGTTCTCAGCCCTGCCGCCATGCCGCATCCAGGTTGCCCCGCCTGGCCCGGCAAGCCGGCAATTATTCCTGCTTGACTCTTGCCAAATCGTGCCTATAATCCCTTGATCTAGTTCGCCGCAGCGGTGGGGTGGCAGGGAGCCATCCTTGTGCTCGCGACGAACTGCACAGGTGATGTCTATGGAACCAATGTCTGTGTTGCTGACGATTTGGGGCGTGGTGACCACGGTGCTGGTGGTCCTGCTGATCTACCGCAGTGCGCTCGCCAGGCATGAGGACGACGAACTCTTTCTTACCCGCGCGGATGCGCAATTCGAGCAGGAACAACAGGAGCTGACGGTCCGCATGAACCGGCTGCGTCCTTTCCTCAACATCCTGGCTGCCTCCAGCGGGCTGCTGATCCTGCTCATGGCAGGCCTGTGGGTGTGGCGCGGCTGGACCCGAATGTAGCTTCGATCCCCGCAGTGGCTCCCCGGAACCGCCGCCCGCAAATCGCTGGAGGCGGTTTCGCCCATGAGCTAACGGGCGCTTCGCACACATCGGTTTTGAAAGGGCACGACTTCAGTCGTGCCGCAGCAGAGGCTCGTTTCACGCGGCTTCAGCCGCTGAGGGAAACGCCCGCGGCTACTCCTTGGGGTACGCCTCAAACACCAGCGGGTTGGGACGCTTCGCGTTGCCCACCCGCACCACTTTCTTCCCTTCCAGAAAGCCGATCAGCGATTCCTGCAGAATCTCCCCCCGCCATCCCGCCATCACCTCCGGCAGGGTCGTGCCTTCTTGATCGAGAAACCAGCGCACAATCTCCTGCAGGTCGCTGGTCGTCGCCAGCAATGCGGTATCCACATCGGTCTCCGCCGCCAGGTTGGCCACCGCCACCGAGAGCAGCTTGGTCAGCACCGCCACCTGCGGCGGGTCGTCGCGCCGCTCGTTGCTGGGCAGCTCGGCCTCCGCAATGGAGCGGGCTTGCGCCACGGCGTCCACCACATCCTGCTCGGCCTTGCGCAGCATCCGGCTATCCATGCCGCGAATCGAGAACAGGTCCTCGACGCTGGCCGGAGACCGCCGCGCAATCTCAATCAGCATGCTGTCGCCCAGCACCCGCGACGCCGGAACGTTGAGGCTCGCAGCCTGACGGTCGCGCCAGCGCCATATCTCCCGCAGCACCGCCAGCTGCCGACGGCTCAGCCGCGCGCTGCCGGAAATCCTCCAGCGCTCATCCTCGCGCAGCACGTTCTTCACCAGGTCATCGCACTCGCCCCGCACCCAACTGGTGCGCTCCAGCTTGCCGGCACGCTCCAGAATCTTTTCCCGCATCGGCAGCAGATAGCGCACATCGTCGGCGGCGTATTCCAGCTGCACCGGACGCAGCGGCCGCTTGCGCCAGTCGGTAAAGCTCTCCCCGCCGTTCACCCGCGCATTCAAAACCCGCAGACACAAATTGGTGTGCGACAGCGGATATCCATACCCCAGCAGCCCGGCGGCCACCTGCAGATCCAGCACGCAGGCCGGAGCCGCGTCGGCTCCCTTGGCGCAGAACTTCACCTCCTGGCGCGCGGCCACGGTCACCAGTTCCCGCCCCGGCTCAGCCAGCAGCTCCCACATCGGGCGCAGTCCGGGAAAGACGATGGGATCGACGATGAAGATCTCTTCCGGGGTGGAGAGCTGCACCAGGCACAGCTCCGGTTCGTAGCGGCCCTCCGAGATGAACTCCGTATCCAGGCCGATGACGGCCTGCGAGGAGAGGCTGCGCAGCAAGGTTTCAAATTTCGGCGTGGAATCGACGTAGAGTGTGTGATTAAGAGTCATCAGCGAACTTCATTCTAAAAGAATCAAGCGCCGCCTGACTAGCGTAGAAGCCCCGCCGACCTGATCGAAATTGCGCAAACCGAGCCGTCTTAAAGTTTGTGATTGAAAAACTCCGGCCGGGTGGCCCATATTTGCCCGCCCTTGGCAAATGTGGGATCGCAGAAAGCCAGTATCTAGAGATTCACGCGCCTACACCACCACGCTGCCGGGTGCCCCATATTTGCCCGCCCTTGGCAAATGTGGGATTGCACAAAGCCGGCATCTAGAGATTCACGCGCCTACACCACCACGCTGCCGGGTGCCCCATATTTGCCCGCCCTTGGCAAATGTGGGATTGCACAAAGCCGGCATCTAGAGATTCACGCGCCTACACCACCACGCTGGAAACGCTCTGCACCGAGGGTGCGTTGCGCAGCTCGGCCAGCACCTCGGCGGAAACCAGCTCATCCACCTGCACGATCGCCAGCGCCTGCCGCCCTTCGCGCCCCAGCGAAAGCCGGGCAATATTGATGCCGTGCTTGCCCAGCAGCGTGCCGATGGAGCCCACCACGCCGGGCGCATCCAGATTCGAGAACACGATGAACCGCCCGTCCAGTTGCGATTCGATCTCGATCCCGTTCAGCCGCGTCAGCCGCGGCGATGTCCCATGCAGGAGCGTGCCGCTGCAATCCACCGAGCCGGTAGGACCGATCAGATTGAGTTGGATCAGGTTGACCCTCGCATTGGGATTGACCCGCAGTTCGCGCACCACCACGCCCCGCTCCTCGGCCGCGGCCAGCGCGTTGATGATGTTGGTGTGCCCATTGTCTTCCGTGCCCAGAATGGCGGCCACCGCGGCGCTCCGAATCAGCTGTGTCTTCCAGCCGCCGATCTCGCCCTCGAACTTCACCTCGATCTCGGCCAGGTTGGAGCGGAACAGCTGCGCCGCCAGCCGTCCCAGCTTGCCCGCCAGCCCCATGTACGGCTTGATCTGCTGGTACTCCACGTCGGAGAGCGAGGGCAGGTTGACCGCGTTCTGCGCAATCCCCTCCAGCAGATAGTCGCGTACCTGCCTGGCAATCTGGATGCCCACCGCCTCCTGTCCCTCGCGGGTGGAAGCGCCCAGGTGCGGCGTGGCCAGCAGGTTGGGCGCCGAGAGCAGGCCTTTGCAGCGCGGCGGCTCCTCGCGGAAAACGTCCAGCGCCGCGGCGGCCATGCGTCCGCAGTGCAGCGCGGCTTCCACCGCGCCTTCGTCCACCAGCTCGCCGCGCGCGCAGTTCACCAGGCGAACTCCGGGCTTCATCTGCGCAATGGAGTCGGCGTTGATCATGTTGGCCGTCTGGTGGGTCAGCGCCACGTGCAGCGAAATGTAGTCGGCCTGGGCGTACAAGGCCTCCAGCGAAATCAGCTCGATGCCCAGCTCCTTGGCCCGCGAGGGAGACAGGTAGGGATCGCTGCCCACCACCTTCATGCCGAAGGCGCGGGCCCGCGCCGCCGTCTCGGTGCCGATCCTGCCCAGTCCGACGATGCCCAGGGTCTTGCCGGAAAGCTCGGTGCCCTGCAGATTCTTTTTGTCCCACTTGCCGGCCCTGGTGCTCTGGTCGGCGCGTGAAATGTGGCGGGCCATGGCCAGCATCAGGCCCAGCGTCAGCTCAGCCACCGAGACCGCGCTGGCGCCGGGAGCATTCATTACCACGATGCCCCGGCGGGTGGCAACCTCCACGTCGATGTTGTCCACCCCGACCCCCGCGCGGCCGATGACGCGCACACTGCCGGCCGCCTCAATCAGTTCCGCGTCGGCCTGCACCGCCGAGCGCACAATCAGCGCATCGGCATCGTGGACGGCCAGTTTGGGGTCCAGGACAAACTGCTCCGGGGTGATGACGGTGCAGTTGGGAATCTCCTCCAGCACCTTCATCGCTGCCCCGGCAATTTTCTCCGCCACCACGATCTTCACGTTTACTCTCCGTTCTTGCGTGCTTTCGCGTACACCAGTTGCGCGGCGCGCAGGCCGTCGCCAAACTGGAAGCTGTCCGGCTTCAGCTGCATCAGAACCTGCTCCAGCCCGCCGATGATAGCAATGCAATCCAGGTAGTCGAGATAGCCGATGTGCGCAATGCGCAGGATCTGCCCCTTCATCTCGCCCTGCCCATCGGAGAGCACTCCGGCAAACTCTTTCTTGAAGCCCTTGACCACGTCGCTGGAGGAGACACCCGAGGGCGCCTTGACGGCCGTGACGGCCGCGGCATGCGAGGTGGAGAACAGTTCCAGCCCCAGCGCTTCGGCCGCGGTCCGGGTGCACAGGGCACAGAGTTCGGCGTTGGCCACCAGCAGGTCGCGTCCCTTGGCCAGGTCGCCGCCTCCCTGCTGCTCCAGGTAGTCGAGCGCGGCACCCATGGCGGCAATCAGCGCCACCGACGGCGTGTAGGCGCTTTCGCCCTTCACCGCGTTCTTGCGCTCCTTGCGCAGGTCGAAGTAGTAACGCGCCTGCGTGGTGGTCTCCATCCGGGCCCAGGCGCGCTCGCTGGCGGCCAGGTAGGCCAGGCCGGGAGGAATCATCAGCGCCTTCTGCGAACCGCCGATGATCATGTCAATGCCGTCGCCGTCCACATCGAAGGCCGTGGTGCCCAGTCCGGTGATGGCGTCCACCACCAGCAGCGCGTCGGTTCCCTTCACCAGTTTGGCCAGCGCGGATACATCGTGCCTCACGCCGGTCGAGGTTTCCGTGGCCTGCACAAACACCGCCTTCACATCCGGAGTCAGCAGGGCCTTGACTTCCTCAATGGGAAACGTCTGCCCGTAAGGCTTGGTGAGCACCACAGCCTGGCAGCCGAATGCCTTGGCCAGCGCAACCCAGCGCTCGCCGAACTTGCCCGCCGACAGCACCAGAACCTTGTCCCCCGGGCTGGTCAGATTGGTGACCGCGGCTTCCATGGCTCCGGTGCCCGAGCAGGCCAGCACCACCACATCGTTGCTGGTGCCGATGAAGACCTTCAACTGCGCCAGCACTTTAAGGAAAGAGCGCACGGAATTCCGGCGTGCGGTGGTGGAGGTCGGCGGCGGCCATGGCAAACTGCGCGGCCGGAAGCAGGGGCGTCGGGCCGGGGGTGAACAGACGAGTCTTACGGAACATGAAACCTTCTCCTGAAAGTGAATGCGGTGCGCGGGTCGAAACAACAATGCGGATCCAACACCCAAGCTTCGAACGCGCCATCATAAAGCTCTGTGGGGAGGACATGCAAGCGAAGGCCGAACCGTTGATCTTCCGGTTAACCATAACACCGGACAGCGTTACCCTTCCGTCAATCCTTGGCAACTTTGCGCAACGATTGACGATTTCGTTATCCCAGCCTCCAAAACCATTGCCTCAATGGTGAATCGTTCCTCCGCTCCTGTGCTCTGGTTTATAGTGGAGTTTCATACGGAAGAGAAGCCATTGTATTTCCTGAATTCCCGTTTTCGCCGGCTCTCCCTGCGTCTGTCTGTCCGATTCGCGCCAGTGTTCATGCTGCTTTGCCTGGTCTCCTGCGCGCGCTCGGGACCGGTCGGCAGCGGAGAAATCATGTACGTCTCGGCGCCCCAAGCCAACCTCCGCGACCACGTCTCCGCCGTCTACAACCGCGTCGGCACGGTCACCAACGGCGATCGCGTCGTCGTCCTGGAGCGCCAGCACCGCTTCGTACGCGTGCGCACCGCACAGAAGGTGGAAGGCTGGATCGAGTTGCGCGCGCTGGTTCCCCGTGAAACCTTCGACCAGTTCCAGCAGTTGAGCAAAGACAATCGCACCACGCCCGTCGAGGGCCACGGCCTCACCCGCGTCGAACTGAACATGCACGTCTCTCCCGGGCGCGAGACCGACACGCTGTACCAGCTCGCCGAAAATTCCAAGGTGGATATGCTCAAGCGTGCCACCGCCGTGCGCGCCGCGCCTGAGGAAGTCGCCGCTAAAAAAGCCGCCGAGCTGGCCCGCGCCGCAGGCGAGCCCGTAAAGCCGGCGCCGAAAAAGAAACCGCAATCCCCGCCGCCGGCCGCGCCTGTGTCGAAGCCAGCCCAGCCGGCCACCTTGCCCGCCAATCAAGCAGCGCCAGCCAGCCAGCCCGAAGAAGCCCAGCCAAAGCCGATGGACGACTGGTGGCTGGTGCGCGATGCGCAGGGCCACACCGGCTGGGTGCTGGCGCGCATGGTCGATCTCGATCTCCCTCTCGATGTGGTGCAGTACGCCGAGGGCCAGCGCATCCTTTCGGCATTTGTGCTCAACACCGTGCAGGACGAGCAGAAGGGCACCATCCCCCAGTACCTGGTGCTGCTCAACGAAAACCGCGACGGCATCGCCTATGACTTCAACCAGGTTCGCGTCTTCACCTGGAACCTCAAGAAGCATCGCTACGAGACCGGCTACCGCGAACACTTCATCATGGGATATTTTCCGGCCACGGTCTCGACCGAGAACTTTGACCGCGAGGGCACCGAGCCGGTCTTCACCTTGCGCGAACAGAACGAGGACGGCTCCATCACTCCGCGCAAGTTCCGGCTCATCGGCAACGTGGTGCGCCAGGTGCTGGCTCCCGGTGAGGTGCCGCCTCATGCCGCCCACTCGCCCGACGAGCCCAAGTCGAAGTCCGCGGCGGAAAAGAAATTGCTTCACCGCAAAAGCGGCGCGCGCCCCGGCAAAAAATCCTGAATTCCGGACTCCCGTTCAGGACTTCAGGGGCAAACTTTTGCTTTAAAACTTCCACGCAGGGCAATCCATCCCCGCAGGGCCAATGCGAATCCTACTCTCTGCAAAACGGAGGAATTGCGGTCATGGCTGAAAAGATCAAGAAGTTGGACCTCCAGCGGGATTACAAGAAGTTTCTTTACTTCATCGATGGCGAGGGCAACGTTTGCCACAAGCCGAAGAGTGGTGGAGGCGAGTCGAAGGTTCTGTTGCAGCATGCCGTAGAGCGCGACAACCAGTACCTCTACTTCATCGACAAGCAGGGCGACATCTCGCGCTCGCCCCGCGGACAGAAAAAGAAAGCCGCATAATGCCGCAGCCGGTTCTGAGCACGCACTCCGCTGCGCCATGAATTGCGCTATCAGCAACCCAGGCTGGAACATGTACGTCTTCCGCGACGGCAGGCGCACCGTCAGCGGAACGGAGTTGGTCACCGGCCTGCGGGCTGCGCTGCTGCGCTGGCGCAGTGCGCCGCCGCAGGACTGCGAAGACTGCCTGCTGGGGACGCTGATCGCCGCCGGAGAGTTGGAATGTGCGCTGCTGGACGGCTCCGAACGCAATGCTTTCCTGCCAGACATCTCCTGCGACATTGCCTCGGCGATCACCGACGCTCTGGCCGAGGCTCTCCTCACCGGACGGAAAGATTCACTTTCATCAATCTTGCAGAAGTTGGAGCAACTCCGCATCGGAGATTGCTGCGAGGTTGCCGTGCAGGAGGGATTCGCCTACTATGCGCTGCACCCGCGCAAAGTAGCCATGCTCATCGAGGAGCTAGGGTACGGCACACGCCTCAAAACGCGCGTCTGCGTGCTGGGAATCCGCAGTATCGGAGTCACCCTGAGTGCGGTGACCTGCGCCGCGCTCGCCCTGCGCGGCATTCCATGCCAGCGTCTCAGCGTGCGGCCCACGGGCCATCCCTATGGTCGCCGGTTGGAGGTGAGCCCGCTTCTGCGCCGATGGATTGAACTGGCCGGCGACGCTGAGTTCCTGATCGTGGACGAAGGGCCGGGCATCAGCGGCTCGTCTTTTCTGGCGGTGGCCGAGGCGCTGGAAGGCTGCGGAGTCGCGAACAGCCGGATTCAGCTGATTGGAAGCCGCGCGGTGGACCCGGCGACGTTGCGCGCCGCCGATGCAAGCCGGCGGTGGAGGCGCTACCACTTTCACCTGATCCAGTCTGCGCCGCTGGCGCCGCCCGGCGCAGGTATGGACATTTCTGGCGGCGAATGGCGCAGGCATTTTCGCTATCCGGCGGACACCATGCCCGCGGTATGGCCGCCGCTGGAGCCGGCCAGGTTTCTGGCGCGCGACGAGCAGAGCATCTTCCGCTTCGAAGGCTTTGGACACTATGGCGAAGCGGTGGGCGCCAGGGCCGCGCTGCTGGCAGACCGCGGCTACGCGCCACGCTATTCAGGTCACCAGTGCGGCTTTGGCGAATATGCCCTGGTGCCCGGACGGATGCTGAAGTCAGATGATTGCTCGCGTGAATTGCTGGAGAGAATGGCGAGCTATCTGGCATTGCGCTGCACCGCCTTTGCAAGCCGGGCGGAGCAGACCCCCGAGTTGCAGGCCATGCTGCGCTGGAACTGGCTGAACGAATTCGGCGAAGCACTCGGCAGCGCGGAGTCGCAGATGAGTACGGAGCGAGTGGTACTCTGCGACGGGCGCATGCTGCCGCACGAGTGGCTGCGCACCGGGCCGGGAGTGCTGCTGAAGCTGAACGCAGGCACCCACGGCGACAATCATTTTTTTCCTGGCCCCTGCGACATTGCCTGGGACGTGGCGGGAACGATCGTGGAGTGGCAGCTCGCAGGGCAAGGCGCGCGACTACTTTCTCGGCGAATACACACGGCGCTCCGGCGATAGGATTACCGAACGGCTCGAACCCTACCTGCTGGCCTACACCACGTTTCGCATGGGCTGGTCGAGCATGGCCGCGGCGGCCATGCAGGGCGAACTCGACGAGATGCAGCTGGCACGCGACTACCGGCGCTACCGGGCGCAGGCGCTGCGGCTGCGGCTGCGCAGCGGGGCAGCGCAATCGGCGTGAGAAGCATCACATGGGACGGTGATAGGCGCCCTCCCCGGAAGTGACTCTGGAAACTAGCCTGCTGATGGGGCAGCGCGCAGGTTAATCGCGGCCCGATGCGAAAAGAGGCAGGCTTGGCGATTGCACAGCAGAGCGTGGCGGGCACGGCCGAAGGCCAGAGTCCGCTCCAGCGACTGAAGCTGACGATTCGCGGCGCGGTGCAAGGCGTCGGATTCCGTCCATTCGTCTATCGCCTGGCAAATGAACTTCAACTGAGCGGCTGGGTCAGCAACTCCTCGTGCGGCGTGTTCGTGGAGGTGGAAGGCGCACGCGCTCAGCTGGAGCAGTTCCTGCTGCGGGTGGAGCGCGAAAAGCCCGCGATCTCATTCATCCAAAGTTTGGAAAGCAGCTTCGCCGATCCCACCGGCTACGGGGGATTTGAGATTCGCAAAAGCGAAGACGGCGAAAAGACCGCGTTGGTAATGCCCGACATTGCAACCTGCCCGGAGTGCCTGCGCGAGGTCTTCGACCCGCACGACCGGCGCTTCGGCTATCCGTTTACCAACTGCACCAACTGCGGACCGCGCTACACCATCATCGAGTCGCTGCCCTACGACCGGCCGCGCACCACCATGAAGAAGTTCACCATGTGCGAGGAGTGCGCGCGCGAGTATGGCGACCCCGCGAACCGCCGCTTCCACGCGCAGCCCAATGCCTGCCCGGAGTGCGGGCCACAGCTTGAGCTCTGGAGCATGACGGGCGCAGTGCTGGCGCAACGAGGTGCGGCTTTGGAACAGGCCGCCGACGCAATTCGCGGAGGAAAGATTGTTGGCGTCAAGGGGCTGGGCGGCTTCCACTTGATGGTGGACGCGCGCAACGAGGAGGCTGTGCGCAGGCTGCGCGAGCGCAAGCACCGCGAGGAGAAGCCCTTCGCGCTGATGTTTCCGGCGGAGGAAGATGTTCTGCAGGAGTGCGGAGCCGGGCCGCTAGAACTGCGACTGCTGCGCTCTCCCGAGTCTCCCATCGTGCTGCTGCGGCGCGACCCATCGAGTCGCTCCGCGCTGGCGTCATTGGTGGCGCCGGGCAACCCGATGCTGGGAGTCATGCTTCCCTACACACCGCTGCATCATCTGCTGATGCGGGCGCTGGGATTTGCGGTGGTCGCCACTAGCGGCAACCTGAGCGATGAGCCGATCTGCACCGAGGAGCGGGAGGCCGTGGAACGTTTGCGCGAAATTGCCGATCTGCTGCTGGTGCACGACAGGCCGATTCTGCGCCATGTGGACGACTCGATTGTGCGCCTGATGGCGGGCCGCGAGATGGTGATGCGACGGGCCCGCGGCTTTGCTCCGCTGCCGGTAATGCTCGACCATGAGATGCCAACTCTGCTTGGCGTTGGCGCACACCAGAAGAACACTGTGGCGCTTTCCGTGGGGCGGCAGGTCTTTCTAAGCCAGCACATCGGCGACCTGGAAACGGAGCCGGCGAGCGAGGCCTTCGTACGCGTCGTAGAGAGCCTGGAAGAACTCTACGATGCCAAGCCGGAGACCGTGGCCTGCGACCTGCATCCCAACTACATTTCCACCGGCTACGCGAATCGAGTGTGCAAAGAGCCGGTGGGGGTGCAACATCACTATGCCCACGTGCTGGCCTGCATGGCAGAGAACGGAGTGAAGGCTCCGGCGATGGGCGTGGCCTGGGACGGCAGCGGCTGGGGCCCGGACGGCACGGTGTGGGGAGGCGAGTTTCTTAAGATTGATGAATATGGATATACCAGGGTAGCCCGCTTGCGGCCGCTGCGGCTGGCGGGCAGCGAACGGGCAGTGCGTGAACCGCGACGCTGCGGATTGGGCATGCTATACGAGGCGATGGGAGAAGAGGTCTTCGCGCGCGAGGAACTCCACCCGGTTGGCGCATTCGCGGCATCCGAGCGAAAGATTATT
This sequence comes from uncultured Acidobacteriota bacterium, assembly GCA_963732315.1. Classification (GTDB taxonomy): domain Bacteria; phylum Acidobacteriota; class Terriglobia; order Terriglobales; family Acidobacteriaceae; genus TOLSYN. The sequence continues at coordinate 10,409 of CAVSYY010000014.1, read as the reverse complement.
GCCGCGATGCTGCGGCAGGGATTGAACAGCCCCTGGACTTCGAGCGCCGGGCGATTGTTTGACGCAGTGGCCTCGGTAATCGGCGTGCGGCAGATCTCGCGCTACGAGGGGCAGGCTGCCATGGAATTGGAGTGGCTGGCAGAGCGGAGCACGGACAGCGGCGCGTACGATTTTGCCATCAACCCTCCCGCTGAAAATGACGCCCCAGCGGAGGTGGACTGGGCTCCCATGGTGCGCACGATGATGGTCGAGGTTGCGCGTAACACAAGACCGGAGACGATGGCGCGGAAGTTCCACAACACGCTGGCGGAGATGATTGCCAGCGCGGTTACCGGGCCCGCGAATGAAGGCTCGGCGGTACCGGTTTTGCTGACCGGCGGATGCTTCCAGAACCGGCTGCTGACCGAGTTGACGGTGACGCGATTGCAGGCGTGCGGAGTCAAGGTATATTGGCACCAGAGGGTTCCTCCGAATGACGGAGGCATCAGCCTGGGGCAGGTGGTGGCGGCGGCGAGAAAGTTGAGATTCGAAAAGATCGTGAGGGAGCAGCCATGTGTTTAGCAGTGCCGGGAAAGATCGTCAGTGTGAGCGGCGAAGATTTGGCACGGCAGGCCCGCGTTGATTTTGGCGGCGTGCTGAAGGAAGTGAACCTGGCCTACGTTCCAGAGGCGCAGATTGGCGAATACGTGCTGGTACATGTCGGCTTCGCCATCAGCGTGGTGGACGAGGAAGAGGCCGGCAAGGTTTTTGGCTATCTCAAAGAGATGGGAGAACTGGGCGAGTTGGGAGATCTGACGCCAGATCCTGGAGTGAAGCAGTGAAATATCAATCGGAGTATCGCGACGCCGGCGCGGCGCAGGGCTTGGCGCAGCAGATTCGCAAAATCACCACGCGGCCCTGGACGCTCATGGAGATCTGTGGCGGACAAACCCACGCCATCGTGAAATTTGGGCTGGATGAGTTGTTGCCGGAGAAGATCGAACTGGTGCATGGGCCGGGCTGTCCGGTGTGCGTCACGCCGCTGGAACTGATCGACAAGGCGGTGCAGATTGCGCAGCGCCCAGAGGTCATCTTCTGCTCCTTTGGCGACATGCTGCGGGTGCCGGGCAGCGACTCCGATCTGTTCGGCATCAAGGCGCGCGGAGGCGATGTGCGCATTCTGTACTCGCCGCTCGAAGCGCTGAAGATCGCCAAGGAAAATCCGAACAAAGAAATTGTGTTTTTCGCCGTTGGCTTTGAGACGACGGCTCCGGCGCATGCCATGGCCGTTTATCAGGCCAAGCAGCAGGGGATCAAGAATTTCTCGGTGCTGGTGTCGATCGTGCTGGTGCCCCCGGCGATGGAGGCGATTCTGGGTTCGGAGACGAATCGGGTGCAGGGTTTTCTGGCCGCCGGACACGTCTGCGCCATCATGGGCTATGACGAGTACCTCCCGATTGCGGCCAAGTACAAGGTTCCCATCGTGGTGACGGGCTTTGAACCGCTCGATATTCTGCAGGGCATTGCAATGTGCGTGGCGCAGCTGGAAGAAGGGCGCTACGAGGTGGAGAACCAGTACACGCGAGCGGTTTCCGAGGGCGGAAACCTGCCGGCGCAGCATTACATCAAGGAAGTGTTCCACGTGGTGAACCGCAAGTGGCGCGGCATCGGAGAGATTGGCTCCAGCGGCGTCGGCCTGCGGCCGGAATACGCCGAATTCGACGCCGAGTTGCGCTTCAACGTGGGAGGTTATACTGCCGAGGAGAGCCCGCTGTGCATCAGCGGCCTCATCATGCAGGGTCAGAAGAAGCCGCACGAGTGCAGCGCCTTCGGAAAACAGTGCACGCCGGAGAAGCCGCTGGGCGCGCCCATGGTTTCCAATGAAGGCGCATGCGCCGCGTACTACCGATACCGCCGCGCCGAGCTGGCCACTGCGGGAAAGAGATAACCGATGACCACCCTGAAAGACTTTACGCTGAGCTGCCCGCTGCCGATCAGCGACTATCCGACGGTGACGCTGGCCCACGGCGGCGGCGGCAAGCTGATGCACCAACTGATCGAGAAGATGATTCTTCCGGCCTTCAACAGCCCGCTGCTGGAGACGCGGCACGATGGCGCGGTCTTTGAGTTGGGCGGCGCGCGGCTGGCCTTCACCACCGACTCCTACGTGGTCAACCCCCTGTTTTTTCCCGGCGGCGACATCGGGTCGTTGGCGATCAACGGCACGGTCAACGATCTATCGATGTGCGGCGCGCGCCCGTTATTACCTGAGCTGCGGCCTCATCCTCGAAGAGGGACTCGCCATGGAGACGCTGTGGGCAGTGGTGCAGAGCCTGAAACGCTCGGCCGAAATTGCCGGCGTGCAACTGGTGACCGGCGATACCAAGGTGGTCGATCGCGGCAAAGGCGACGGAGTGTTCATCAACACGGCGGGCGTGGGTGTGGTGGAACACGGATTGACGATCTCGCCAGCCAGTGTGCGGGAGGGCGACGTGGTGCTGCTTAGCGGCGATGTGGGCCGTCACGGCATCGCCATTATGGCCATGCGGCAGGGCCTGGAGTTCGAGTCGGCGATTGAAAGCGACTGCGCTCCGCTGAACGGGCCGGTGCAGGATTTGATCGCGGGACAAATTGCGGTGCACTGCCTGCGCGACCTGACGCGTGGCGGATTGGGCACTACGCTGATCGAAATTGCCGAGGCCACGGGATTGCAGATCACCATCGACGAGTTGAAGATTCCGGTGCGCGACGACGTAGCCGGCGCCTGCGAGGTGCTGGGCTTCGACCCCCTGTACCTGGCCAACGAGGGGCGCATGATCGTCTTTGTGCCGGAGAGCGATGCCGGGCGCGCGCTGGAGTTGCTGCGCAGCAATCCGAACTCCGCCGGCGCCGTGGAGATCGGCCGCGTCTCTTCTGGTGGCGGCGGACTGGTGAAGATGAAGAGCCGCATCGGCACCATGCGCATTATCGACATGCTGAGCGGAGAGCAGCTGCCACGCATCTGCTGAGCCCGGCACTTGCTCGGGCTTCGCGTCGGGTACGCGGCAAATGACGCCGCTCCGGCCGCGGCGCTCAGGCGAGCCGTCCGGTTTTGTTTTGGCATTCGCCAATTTGGCTCCCAGGCCGGGCCGCCAGCACATCCTCGGGTGAGCATCATCACATCGCTGCGTTAGAGCTGCGCCTAAACTCGAGGCGCGATGGCAGAGCCGTCCTTTCGTTACTCGCGCCAGAGAAGCGGCTCTGCGCCAAATAGATGGACGAGGAGCCGTGGATGCAGCTGACTGCCAAGACAATTCCGCCCCCCTCCGACGATAAGCGGTGGAAGTTCGTCGATAGAACGATGCGCCGTCATGGTCACGAACCGCACGCGCTGATCGAGGTGCTGCATTCGGTGCAGGAAACCTTCGGCTTTCTCACCGACGACGCCCTGAAGTACGTGGCGGCCTCGCTGCGGGTGCCTTTAAGCAAAGTGTATGGCGTGGCCACCTTCTACCACTTCTTCACCATGGAGCCAGCGGGCGAGCATACCTGCGTGATCTGCACCGGAACGGCGTGCTACATCAAGGGCGCGCCCGCACTGCTGAACGCGGTGAGCGAGGTTGCCGGAATCAAGCTGGCGAAACCACTCGCCGACGGCAGGCTGTCGTTGCTCACGGCGCGCTGTGTGGGCTCCTGCGGACTGGCGCCTGCGGTGGTCTTTGACAGCCAGGTAACCGGCAAGATGACCCCCGAATCGATCAAGAACGGATCTCGGCCTACGTGGGCAGTGAGCCCGAATCGCTGGTGGTAGAGGAGCACCGATGAATCAGGACGATCTGGCCAATATCGCGGCCCAAGCCAAACAGAGCGACAGCAGCTACGATCACGTCGTCAAGGTCTGCGTGGCCGCCAGCTGCCTTTCCGCCAACGCCGAGCACGTGAAGACGCAGCTGGAGCGCGAAGTGAAGCAGCGCGGCCTGGAGAGCTGCTGCAAGGTCGAAGGGAGTGGGCTGCATGGGGCTGTGCGCCGCCGGCCCGCTGGTGTCCGCCGACAGCAACGAGAAGATGTTCCAGGCGGTGACCCCGGCAGACGCCGCCGCCATCATCGACAGCGTGGTGGACAACAAGCCCGCCCCCGCCGCGCATGGTGATGGACAGCAAGCTGGAGTTCTTCACCAGGCAGAACAAGATCGTGCTCGAAAACTGCGGCGAAATCGATCCCGAGCGGATCGAGGACTATATCGCCGCGGATGGCTACGAGGCGCTGTTCCACTGCATCACCCGGCTGAAGCCGCTGGGCGTTATCGAGCAGATCACCAAGCAGCGGCCTGCGCGGACGCGGCGGCGCCGGCTTCCCCACCGGGCTTGAAATGGACCACCGTGCACAAGGCAGGCGGCGACCAGAAATTCGTCATCTGCAATGCCGACGAAGGCGATCCCGGCGCGTTCATGGACCGCAGCGTGCTGGAAAGCGATCCGCACCGCGTGCTCGAAGGCATGGCGATTGCCGGCTATGCGGTGGGAGCCACCAGGGCTTCATCTACTGCCGCGCCGAGTATCCGCTGGCGGTCAAGCGGCTGCGGCATGGCGATCCGCCAGGCCGAGAGCCACGGGCTGCTGGGCATGAACATCGGCGACACTCACTTCGACTTCAAGGTCGAAGTCCGGCTGGGCGCCGGGCGCCTTCGTCTGCGGCGAAGAGACGGCCCTGATCGCCTCCATCGAGGGCGGGCGCGGCACGCCGCGTCCACGGCCTCCGTTCCCGGCGCAGACAGGGACTGTGGAATGCGCCCACGCTGATCAACAACGTGGAAACCTTCGCCAACATTCCGCCCATCATCCGCCGCGGAGGCGAATGGTTTGCCTCCATCGGCACCGAGAAGAGCAAGGGGACCAAGGTCTTTGCGCTCTGGCCGGGCGGGTGCAACAACACCGGTGCTCATCGAAGTCCCCATGGGCATGACGCTGCGCGAGATCATCTTCAAGCTGGGCGGCGGAATCCCCGAAGGCCGCCGCTTCAAGGCCGTGCAGTCGGGCGGCCCCTCGGGCGGCTGCGTTCCGGAGCAGTACCTGGACATCCCGGTGGACTATGACTCGCTGGCCAGCGTCGGCTCCATCATGGGCTCGGGCGGAATGATCGTGATGGATGAAAGCTCCTGCATGGTCGATGTGGCCAAGTTCTTCATGGATTTCTGCATGTCGGAGTCCTGCGGCAAGTGCGTTCCCTGCCGCGTGGGCACCACCCAGATGCAGAACATCCTGGAGCGCATTACGGATGGCAGCGCCGGGGAACACGAACTGGAATTGCTGCACCGGCTGGCCGGCATGGTGAAGGCGGCGAGCCTGTGCGGGCTGGGGCAGACGGCTCCCAATCCCACGCTGACCACCCTGCGATACTTCATGGACGAGTATCGCGCGCACATTGAAGAGGGACGCTGCCCGGCGGGTGTCTGCCATCCGGCGAAGGCGGAAGCGGAGGTGGGCGCATGAACCATCCCGGGCTTGAGATCCGCACCCTGATGATCGAAAACCGCGAGTGCGGCGGCCGCTCCGACCAGACCATTCTGGAGGTGGCCGAAGAGAACGGCATCTTTATTCCGACGCTCTGCCGGCTCGCGGGCTTGAGCAACATCGGCGCCTGCCGGATGTGCCTGGTCGAGGTGAAGGGCAACAACAAACTGATGCCAGCCTGCGTCACCACATTGCAGGAGGGCATGGAAGTCACGGTGAACTCCGAGCGGCTGGCCGAGTACCGCAAGCTGACGCTGGAGATGCTGTTCAGCGAACGCAACCATATCTGTTCGGTGTGCGTGACCAACGGCCACTGCGACCTGCAGTCGCTGGCGCAGAAGCTGGGCGTCAACCACATCACCATTCCTTACCTGCATCCGCTGATGCCGGTCGATGCCTCGCACCCGCGCTTTATTGCCGACCACAACCGCTGCATCCTGTGCACGCGCTGCATCCGGGTTTGCCAGGAGATCGAAGGCGCGCGCACCTGGGACATGATGGGCCGCGGCACCAAGGCCAGGGTGATCACCGACCTGAACCGTCCCTGGGGCGAGAGCGAGAGCTGCACCGGCTGCGGCAAATGCGTGCAGGTGTGCCCCACCGGCGCACTGAGCGAAAAGGGCCAGGCCGCCGGCGAGATGCTGAAGCGCCGCGCCTTTCTGCCCTACTTGAACATGATGCGGGAGGTGGGCAGATGAGCGAAGTGACGCCGAGCAAGGCGCGAGTGGCAACGGTTTGGCTGGATGGATGCTCGGGCTGCCACATGTCTCTGCTGGACATGGACGAGCGGCTAATTCTGCTGGGGGAAAAAATCGAGCTGGTGTACAGCCCGCTGGTGGATGCCAAGCAGTTCCCCGAGAATGTGGACGTGGCGCTGGTCGAGGGCTCGGTCAGCACCGATGAGGACCTGCACAAGATCAAGCTCATCCGCAAAAATTCCAAGGTTCTGGTGTCGCTGGGCGACTGCGCGGTGACCGGCAACATTCCCTCCATGCGTATCGCTGTTCCCGTTGGCCAAGGTGATGGAGCGCGTGTACGTGGAGAACTCGACCATCAACCGCCATGTGCCGACCAAGATCGTGCCGAAGCTGCTGGAGCGCGTGCTCCCGTTGCACGAGGTGGTGGCCGTGGACGTCTATCTGCCGGGCTGCCCGCCTTCGGCGGAAAACATTTTTCATGTGATCAGCGAACTGCTGGAAGGGCGCATGCCGGAGATGGATTCCAGCACGCGCTTTGGAGCCTAGGAGCCGTATGCCTACACTGACGATCGATCCTGTAACCCGCATCGAGGGCCACGCCAAGGATCACGATGCAACTGGACGAGCAGGGAGAGGTGCAGGACGCGCGCTTCCATGTGACCCAGGTGCGCGGCTTTGAAAAGCTCTGCGAAGGCCGTCCCTTTCACCGAAATGCCGGCGCTGATGGCGCGCATCTGCGGCATCTGTCCCGACCAGCCACCTGCTGGCCTCCAGCAAGGCCTGCGATGACATCATGGCGGTGCGCATTCCGGAGACGGCGGAGAAGCTGCGCCGCATCATGAACCTGGCGCAGATCATTCAGTCCCACGCGCTCAGCTTCTTCTATCTTTCGTCGCCGGACTTTCTGCTGGGGATGGACGCCGATCCGGAGGAGCGCAACATCATGGGCGTGGTGCGCAAGCATCCGGCGATGGCGCGCGACGGCATCAAGCTGCGCCAGTTCGGACAGCGCGTGCTGGAGACCCTGGGCGGCAAGCGGATTCACCCAGGATGGATCGTGCCCGGCGGCGTGAGCCATCCGCTGGAGGCCGCGCAACGCGACCAGATTCTGGCCGAGCTTCCCGAGGCCATCCGCATCACGCGCGCCACGCTGCACTGGTTCAAATCACAGATTGAAAGCTTCCGCGCCGAAGTGCGCTCGTTCGCCAATTTCCCCTCGCTGTTCCTGGCCATGGCTAACGACGGCAACCAGCTTGCGGCCTACAGCGGCTGGCTGCGCTTTATGGACGCCAACCTGAACATCGTGGCCGACCACATCACCGGCCTCGATTACCAGAACTACATCGGCGAATCCAGCAACGACGATTCGTATCTGAAATCCACCTACTTCAAGCCGCTCGGGCTGGCCGCAGGAATGTATCGCGTGGGACCGCTGGCGCGGCTCAACATGTGCCGGTCGGCGGGAACCCCGCAGGCCGACGAGGAGCTGGCGGAGTTCCGCGAGCTGGAACACCACTCGGTGCTCAGCTCTTTCTACTATCACTATGCGCGGCTGATCGAGATTCTATTCTCGCTGGAGCGCATGGAAACCCTGCTGCGCGATCCGGAGATTCTGGGCAAGAATGTGCGCGCGCATGCCTCGCCCAACAACTTCGAGGGCGTGGGCATCCTGGAAGCGCCGCGGGGCACGCTGATTCATCATTACCGCATCGACCAGAACGGATTGATCGAGTCGGCCAACCTGGTGATTGCAACCGGCCACAATAACCTTGCGATCAACCATGGAGTCCTGCAGGTGGCGCGGCAGTTCGTGAGCGGCAACACGCTGGAGCAGGGCATGCTGAATCGCGTGGAAGCCGTGGTGCGCGCCTTCGATCCCTGCCTGAGCTGCTCTACTCACGCCGCGGGCCAGATGCCTCTGGCTGATCGAGCTAATGGCCGCCGATGGCGCGGTATTGGACCGGCTGCGCCGGTAGCGCTGCATGTCCGGCGATCCGCGCATGCTGCTGATCGGATATGGCAACGTCCTGCGTGGCGACGATGCGCTGGGCCCGATGGCCGTGGAGCGCTTGCGCTCCGTGTTGACCGGCGGTGCAACAGACGTAGAGTTAGTGAGCTGCCATCAACTGGCTCCCGAGCTGGCCGAGCAGCTTGCCCACTGCAAGCTTGCACTCTTTGTGGACGCTGCGGACTGCGGCGAGCCGGGCACGGTGCGCGTACAACGGCTGTCTCCCAAGGCAGGGGACGCCAACAGCTTCACGCACCACGTACAACCCGCGGCGCTGCTTGCGCTGGCCCGCGAACTCTATGGATTCGCGCCCGAGGCACTGCTGGTGACCGGCTCAGGCGCAACGTTTGACGGACGCGAGAGCCTTAGCGAGCCGGGCCGCAAAGCACTGCATGAAATCTGCCGCCTCGTTCCTCAACTGATTGTGGATTTCCGCGCGCACGGTGATGCCAAGGAGTGAAGACGGTGCAGGCCGAGTTTGTATTCCGGTCAACAGCGCTTCTATTGCTTTCAATAGCTTTTGCAGACCAGCGAGCCATGGGCATTATGACCACAATGCAATTGGCGAGCTGGGCACTTGTCAGGTCGAACCCTTCTTCGTAAGATTCGGGCACTGGTTTGTGAATGTCTGGTAACTGACGGCCACGCAGTTTGCATTGACAAAGAAACAGAGCCCCTGACGATGACGGTAAAAAAGACCATTCTCTGCGTGGACGACGAGCAGAACCTGTCCATCCATAAACTCACCCTCGAGACCCGCGGCTACCGCGTGTTGACATGCAATACCGCGGCCGAGGCCTTCGACATCATCTCCCGACGTGCGGGTGGACCTGGTGTTAAGCAACGTGGATCTTCCCGATGCGCCCTCCCCCGAACTGGTCCGCCGCATCAAGGCCCTCTGCGCGGATATTCCGGTGGTGCTGCTGAGCTCCCGCATGCGAGTCTTTCATACCGACGCACCGGTGGATCTGCTGATGAGAAAAGGCACGTATGCGCAGGCGGAGCTGTTGGAGCACATGCGGCTGCTGTTGACGAAGCGCCGCGGCCCCCGGCGTACAGCCACATCTCCGGCAGCCATCGAACAGCGCGCTTCCGCCTGCTAACCCGCCCCCTCCGGCCGGCGGCTTGCCTGCTCGCCCGGCTGGCTGCGTCCGCTCGTGTAAGATGGACGTAGCATACCCATGGCAGCCATTATTCAAGTTGAGAATGTCACCAAGACCTATCGCATCGGCAAAGTGGACGTGCCGGCGGTGCGCGGCGTCTCCTTCGAGGTGGAGCGAGGGAGAATTCCTGAGCGTGGTGGGCCCATCGGGCAGCGGCAAGTCCACGCTCTTCTACATTCTCGGCGGATTGGCGCAGGCCGACTCCGGCCGCGTGCTCGTCGATGGCACTGACTTTGCCCGCACCACGGACTCCGAGCGAACCCACCTGCGGCGGCGCAAGATCGGCTTCGTCTTCCAGAAGTTCAATCTGCTGCCGACCCTCACCGCCCGCGACAATATTCAGATCGCCCTCGACATTGCCGGCGATGCGCCAACCACGATGCCGAATACTTCCGCAATATCACCCAACTGCTCGGCATCGACAAGCGCCTGGATCACCGTCCCAGCGAGTTGAGCGGCGGCGAGCAGCAGCGCGTGGCCCTGGCGCGCGCCCTGATCAACAAACCGGCCATCGTGCTGGCCGACGAGCCAACCGGAAACCTGGATACGCAGAATTCCAACGTGGTGCTGGAGATGCTGCAACGCTCCAATCGGGAGCTGGGCCAGACCGTGCTGATGATCACCCACAATCCCGGAAGCGGCGCGCTACGGCAATCGCATTCTGCACTTCCGCGACGGCCAGGTGGTCGCGCCGGAGCTGGACCCGCAGTGGACCGGTGCCGTCCACGAAGCGCCGCACGGCAGTCAGTAAATACGCGGGGATATCCACAGCTTAGGGCATTGCACCGGTTTGACAGAGCAAAGTGCTTTGTCTAAGATTAAACAGTCGAGCGGGAGTAACTCAGTGGTAGAGTGCGACCTTGCCAAGGTCGAAGTCGCGGGTTCAAATCCCGTCTCCCGCTCCAGTGATTTCTAAAACCCTCGCCTGCGCGCGAGGGTTTGCCGTGAGGGGCGGCTGCTCCTCGAGTCTGTCCGTCTGGCAGGATTCGCTGGAAGGGGCGCGGTAGCCAAGTGGTAAGGCAGAGGTCTGCAAAACCTTTATTCGCCAGTTCGATTCTGGCCCGCGCCTCC
>CAVSYY010000013.1:0-79424 GCA_963732315.1 uncultured Acidobacteriota bacterium | reverse complement strand
ATACACGACTGGGGAAGAAGCCTCTGTGGAATTCTTTTACCTCTGAAGCGGAGGAAAACCAAACCTGATGTGTCGGTGGACATGTGCCGCGATTGTTCGATTGGCTGGAGGGGCACCGATGGAAGTCACGCCTCTGCGATTGGAACTGACCCGTCCGGCGAGAACCGCGAAGGGGCTGGAAAGCCATTACGGCGGCCCGGTGAGGTTGAAAAGGGGTGGGCGAAACGCGCCGACACTTCGAAGCAGTGACCTGGACCGGCCATTCGTCACCCACAATGAGGATTTGCTGACGGCGAGAGCAGCAGAACCAGTTCGCGGCGCGGCTGTCCCTTCTCGGCAAACGCAGCGGCCACCACCGCCGGCAGCACCTGCGTAGCCGATATAAAAGAAACATCCATCGCCACCAACTCTACCGCCTCGGGAACCTGCTGCACCCTCCAGATAACGCGCGTTGGTCTTCTCCAGCAGACGCACCCGCGCATCGGCCGCTAAGCCGCGCATCGATCTGCCCGTAGCCGGTGTCCACGGCCAGCACGCTGGCCGCCCCGTGCTGCAGCAGGCAGTCGGTAAAGCCGCCGGTGGAGGCACCCACATCCATGCAGACCGCCCCTTCGACCGCGATCTTCCAATGAACCAGCGCAGCCTCCAGCTTCAGCCCGCCGCGGCTCACATAGCGCAGGTCGCTGCCCAGCAGACGAAGCTCGCAATCTTCGGCTACGGCGTGCCCGGACTTGTGCACCTTCTGCTCATCCACCAGCACACGCCCGGCAAGAATCATCGCCTGCGCCCGCTCTCGCGATGCCACCAGCCCGCGCTCCACCAAAAGAATATCAATTCGTTTCTTCAAGTTTTCCTGATTTGGGTCTTCCCAGTTTTGAGTCTCTGTGGTTTCCGCGTGAAGGTCTCTCAGGCGTTCGCCCGAAAAAGATTGTAATGCCTGGCACCCGCGCAGTGCCCGCCCCAGGCGTTCTTCCTCTCCGCACTGCCTCCTGTGCAGAGTGGACAAAAGCCCATGAACATTGGATCAAACGCATTCCGGCAGGACTTTCTCCCAGTCATTTCCACATTTGTGTTGAAAAATTCGGTCTACGCATATTCCCTGCAATTGCGCAACTTCTTTCCTCTTCCACAGGACCCGCACCGCGGCAAGTGCAGAATGGAGAACCCCGCATGAATACAGCGCCATTTGCATTTCTTCCAGCATTCCTCCGGGGATTTCCACATACTTGTTGAAATCTTCCGCACCCAGGCAAGCAACCCAGCTGCATGCCTCCACCGGCTTAGGTTAGAATGGCGATTCCTACTCTCATGCCAACCACCAAGCGCGCTAAATCTCCCAAGGCCGCCAAGCGATTCTCCCTGGTACCCGCCGATGCCCAGTATGAGATGGTTCGCGCTCTCGCGGCGCTGAAGTCCTCCAGGAGTCGCCTCGCCAGCGGTTCCGAGGTCGCCGAGATCGCCGTCTGCCTGGCCGCCGGCGAGCCATGCCCGGTGGTGCTCGCCTGCGCCGCCCGCGGCGCACGCTGCATTTGCCAGGATTCAAGACTCTTCGAGGTCAAAGGTTCCGGCGCCAGCAAGCGCAGGTTGGCCACCGCCACCCTCGCCGCCATGGATGCTCTACTCCACGCCGCGGTGCGTGACGCCACCTCGCCGGCCGATCCCCTGGCAACCCCGGCCGTGGTTTGCGCCGGCCGGCTTGAGTCCGATCCCGAGGCCGAGCAGGATTACCGCGCGGCCTTCCGCTTTGCGGCGCGCCACAAACTCCCCATCCTCTACGTCGTGGCCAACAGCCTCGCCCCCAGCCAGAGCCGGCCGCTGGATCTGCGCACCGTCTACCCCGAGTTTGGAATCCCGCTCTTCAGCGTCGATGCCAATGACGCCATCGCCGCCTACCGCGTCGCCACCGAGGCGCTGCACAATGCGCGTCACCTGCGCGGCCCCTGCGTCATCGAAGCGCTCGCCGTGCCGCAGCCGCCCAATGGCGCCGCCAGGCCTCTCGAACTGCTCGCCAGCTACATGAAGCGCCACGGGAATCCGCCACCCGCAGAGTTGAACTAGCCGACCCAGTGTTCCCGCTCCGGTATCGGGTATCCAGTTTACGTTTTTGGTTCAACCCCGGAGAACTTCACCTTTTGTAACAAGACAAACCGGCGAGTTTCCCATCTAATAGCGCGTAGCAACTATGCTTCGCGCACTCTCCAATCGGTTTGTCTCCCTGGCGCTGGTCTTTCTCCTGGCTTGTGTCTCGGTATTGTTTATCGCGGCGGCTTCCACCTTCATCCCTTCCGGCGGCCTGCAAAATCCGCAAACCCGCGCCAATCTCCTCCTCACGCTGCTGCGCTAGGACGCCCTTATCTTCCGCATTGAGCGGATGCGGGTTCTGAATCTCGCGCCTTCCTTATTTGTCGAGCGATACCTGACCGGCCGGCGGCTTGAGCCGGATCACGAACTCCTGCTGAGCCTGGTTCACCACGAAGTCATCGCCGTAGGTCTGCAGCCTGGGCGCAATCACCTGCACCCGAAGATTGCCATAGGGAATATCCGTGATCCCGGCCCGGCCCTCGGCGTCGGTCTTCAGCTGCAGCCCATCGGGCTCCTCGCTGCCGTCTTTGCGCAGAAAATGGATCACCACGCTGGCGTTCTTCATCGGCTCACCGTCACTGTCCCTGAGCACTACGAAGCTCAGGGCGCTGAACTGCTCCGGAGCCTTCTTCCTGTTTCCCGCCACCAGGCAAAGCGGCACAATCAGCAGCCAGCAGAGTGTAGCGGAGAACCGTAACTTCCTGATATTGCGCATCTTCTTCCTCGACTCAATCGCTGTACCCTCATTGTATCCGCAGTTGTCGCGGCTGGCAGAGCTTTGCCGCCGGGCGCGGCAAGCGATCAACTCGGGATAAATAACATCTGAGTGAATTACGCTCATCCCGCTTGACATCGCTTGGCGCGGCGGTCTAAATTAGCACTCGTATGGCGGGAGTGCTAACAACACCCTCCGCGGATGTTGCTTCCGCCAACGTTTGAGCTGCGGCAGCCGCCGCAACAGTTCCTCGCAATCCCGAAAGGAGTTCCAAGAATGGCAACAAAGCTGCAACCACAACCAAACTGACCCCGTTGCATGACCGCATCGTCGTGAGGCGCATCGCCGAGGCCGAAACCTCCCGCGGCGGCATCATCATCCCCGACACCGCAAAAGACAAGCCGCAGGAAGGCGAAGTCATCGCCGTCGGCAAGGGCAAGTCCAACGACGAAGGCAAGGTATTCCCCCTGGCCGTCAAGGCGGGCGACCGCATCCTGTTCGGCAAGTATGCCGGCACGGAGATCAAGATCGACGGCGAAGAGCTCCTGATCATGCGCGAGGAAGAAGTCCTCGGCATTCTCGAAAAGTAATCGCACGGCGGCCCACTTTGGCCGCCATTTGAATTTTCATCCACTCGCGGCCATCGCCGGCGCGGTGGAGCAGATCCAAGAAATCTCGAAGGAGCTTTTAACAATGGCAAAGCAGATTGTTCACGGTGAGGAATCCCGTCAGGCGATTCTCCGCGGCGTAAACGTCCTGGCGGACGCGGTCAAGGTAACGCTCGGCCCCAAGGGCCGCAACGTCGTGATCGAAAAGAAGTTCGGTTCGCCGCTCATCACCAAGGACGGCGTGACCGTCGCCAAGGAAATCGAGCTGAAGGACACGCTCGAGAACATGGGCGCGCAGATGGTGAAGGAAGTCGCCAGCAAGACCAGCGACATCGCCGGCGACGGCACCACCACGGCCACCGTGCTGGCCCAGGCCATCTTCCGCGAAGGCGTCAAGACCGTGGCCGCCGGCGCCAATCCGATGGCGCTCAAACGCGGCATCGAAAAGGCCATCATCGCCGTCAATGGCTCGGTGGACAACGACGGCAACCGCATCCCCGGCGCACTCGACAAGCTCAGCAAGCCGGTGGACCGGGAAGAGCTGATCGCCCAGGTCGGCACCATCTCCGCCAACAATGACGAGACCATCGGCCACATCATCGCCGAGGCCATGAAGAAGGTCGGCAAAGACGGCGTCATCACCGTCGAAGAAGCCAAGACCATGGAGACGCAGCTGGAAGTGGTCGAAGGCATGCAGTTTGACCGCGGCTATCTCTCGCCCTACTTCGTCACCGATGCCGAGCGCATGGAAGCGGTTCTGGAAAACGCCGTCATCCTCATCCACGAAAAGAAGATCAGCAGCATGAAGGACCTGCTGCCGCTGCTCGAGCAGGTTGCCAAGAGCGGCCGTCCGCTGGTCATCATCGCCGAGGACATCGAAGGCGAAGCGCTGGCCACCCTGGTGGTCAACAAGCTGCGCGGCACCCTGAACGTTGCTGCCGTCAAGGCTCCCGGCTTCGGCGACCGCCGCAAGGCCATGCTGCAGGACATCGCCATCCTGACCGGCGGCAAGGCCATCACCGAAGACCTCGGCCTCAAGCTGGAAAACATCACCCTCGCCGATCTTGGCCAGGCCAAGAAGATCACCATCGACAAGGACAACACCACCATCGTCGAAGGCAACGGCAAGTCGGAAGACATCGCCGGCCGCGTCAAGGAAATCCGCGCCCAGATCGAAAAGACCACCAGCGACTACGACCGCGAAAAGCTCCAGGAGCGTCTGGCCAAGCTGGTCGGCGGCGTTGCGGTGATCAAGGTCGGCGCAGCCACCGAGACCGAAATGAAGGAAAAGAAAGCTCGCGTGGAAGACGCCATGCACGCCACCCGCGCTGCGGTCGAAGAAGGCATCGTCCCGGGCGGCGGTGTCGCCCTGATCCGCTGCATCCCGGCGGTCGACGCCCTCAAGCTGCAGGGTGACGAGCAGATCGGCGCCAACATCGTCAAGCGCGCTCTGGAAGAGCCTCTCCGCCAGATCGTCGCCAACGCCGGCGAAGAAGGTGCGGTCGTCATCGGCAAGATCCGCGACAACAAGGACACCTCCTACGGCTACAACGCGCAGACCAGCGAGTTCTGTGACCTGGTCAAGGCCGGCGTCATCGACCCCACCAAGGTGACCCGCACGGCCCTGCAGAATGCCGGCTCCATCGCGGCCCTCATGCTCACCACCGAAGCCCTCGTGGCCGAGATTCCGGAACCCAAGTCGGAAGCTCCCCAGCACGGCGGCGGCGGAATGGGCGGCATGTACTAAACCCTTCTGCCAACGCAGAACGACTGGCCCCGCGCGCAAGCGTGGGGCCTTTTTTTGGTGTGCCGAGCATGTTCAACAGCTTGGAGGTGGAAGTCCTCTACCCAACCTGATGGAGGTGAAGGGTTAGCGAAGCGCAAAGGCGTCGTCGCGAGACGGGGTCTGAAAGAAGCGTGGAGCAAAGGCGCGAGCCGATGAACAAGAACCGGATGATGAGGCCTACGGTGCCGGGCGAGCGGGCCAATGGACGCGAAGCCCATATCCATCAAGGGCACTGGTGGTAAATCCGGCGGTTGTGCGCTGAAGGCGGTTGAACTTACCTCGGGAGACCTGCTGCGTGTCGTGGAATCACGACTGAGGGTGAAGCGATTCATCTTGACCGCGCGGCAGGAGTCAGCAGAGGGCGTAGTAGCTGCGTGAGCAGCGAAGGCCCGAACGGAAAGGGAGCGGCGAGTAGTCCGCGGGACTCGATGGGCGGCAAGCGGCAGAAGAACCAGCTACAGATGGTGCTGGCCTTCGCCGTCGAGGGGAGGAGTGAAGCTCCGAAGACTCGACGGGAAGGGACCGAAACGTCCACGGCGGAGCGCGAGTGCGAAAGCCCGGCTATCCCAGTGCAAGTGATGGAGGAGGTCTGCGGGCGGGAGAACTGCTTGCGGGCCTTGCAGCGAGTGAAGTCGAACAAGGGGAGTCCGGGAATCGACGGCATGAAAGTCGGTGAGTTGCCGGGCTACCTGAAGCAGCACTGGCCAGCGATCCGGGAACAACTGTTGAGTGGAAGCTATGAGCCGCAACCGGTAAGGCGGGTGGAAATCCCCAAGCCGGATGGCGGGGTGCGCAAGCTTGGCATCCCGACGGTGCTGGATCGGTTTATCCAGCAGGCGGCGATGCAGGTTCTGCAAGGCAGATGGGACGGGACGTTTTCCGAGCACAGTCACGGGTTCCGGCCCGGACGCAGCGCGCATCAGGCGGTCAAGAAGGCACAGGAGTATGTGGCCGGAGGCCGCCGCTGGGTGGTGGACCTCGATCTGGAAAAGTTCTTTGATCGGGTGAACCATGACCGGCTGATGAAGTCGGTTTCGCTGCGTATTGCCGACAAGCGAATGCTGCGGTTGATCGGAGCATTCCTGAAGGCGGGCGTGATGGAGAACGGGCTGGTGAGTCCGGTGGATGAGGGCACGCCGCAAGGTGGGCCGTTATCGCCGCTGCTATCGAACCTAGTGTTGGACGAGTTGGACCGGGAGTTGGAGCGGCGCGGTCATCGCTTCGTGCGTTATGCGGACGACTGCAACATCTACGTTCGCAGCGGCGGAGCGGGGCAGCGCGTGATGAGGAGCGTGACGCGCTTCATCACCAGGCGGCTCAAACTCAAGGTGAACGAATCCAAGAGCGCGGTGGCACGGCCAGCGGAGCGGAAGTTTCTGGGCTTCAGCATCAGCAACGCGAAGGAGCCGAAGCGGCGCATCGCGCCCAAGGCCCTACTGCGATGCAAGCGGAAGATACGGGAGCTGACACGACGGACAAGGGGAATCAGTCTGGATCGGACGACGAGAGAACTCACCAGCTACCTGCGTGGCTGGAAGAGTTACTTCGGCTTCTGCCAGACACCCTCGGTGCTGAGGAAGCTGGATCAGTGGATACGGCGAAGGCTGCGATCCATGATCTGGCTGCACTGGAAGCAAAGCCGCGTGCGCTTTCGGCAGCTTCAACAACGAGGAGTGGGCAAGGCTCTCGCCGCGCAAACGGTGGGAAGCAGCCACTCCTGCTGGAGACTGGCGAATAGTCCCGCATTAACGGTTGCGCTACCAGTTGCTTACTTCGACTCGCTCGGACTACCGCACTTGTTCGCCGGATAGCTCAACCCACCGAACCGCCGTATGCGGACCCGCATGTACGGTGGTGTGGCAGGGGAGAGCGGGCGACCGCTCCCCCTATGCCGATTACTCCGACGGGTGGCCCATATTTGCCTTCTGTTGGCAAATGTGGGATTGCAAAGGCATTGGCAGCATGACCGACAGCGGCAGCGCTGCTACGCAACCCACTTTGAAACCGCTTCCCGCTCTCTTGAATTGCCGATGAAGTGTACTTTGTTTCCCGCACTCCACCCTTGACACGGAAATCTGCTTCCGCTATCGTTTAAGCACGCTTACATGCGAATTACGAGCACATACCGGACACCCACAACAGGCAAAAACCTGTCTCCGGACGCATGTGAGTTCCGCGAAGAGATCAGCTAAAGCAGTCTGATTCGCACCCTTCAAGAACCCATCGTCCGGCACAGGCGATGGGTTCTTTGCTATGCGCAATTCTTGTTAAGGAGTCTGGAATGATAGTCATGAAATTCGGCGGCACCTCGGTTCAGGATTCAACCGCCATTCGCCGCGTCGCCTCCATCGTAGCCCCCCGTTTGGCCGAGCAGCCGCTGCTTGTGGTCAGCGCCATGGGCGGAGTCACCGATAAGCTGGTGCAGGTGGCCGACCTGGCCTCGCGCGGCGAGCTCGCCCCGGCCCTGGAAATCCTGGAAGCCATTCGCGGACGCCACATTCTGGCCTCCAGCGAGATGCTGGTCGAGCCCGCGCTCTCGGCCTTTGTCGCCGAACTCGACACCCGCATGGCCGAAGCCACCAAGCTCGCCAACCAGATCGCCTCCCAGAAATCCATCACTCCCGCGCAGCACTCCTACATGCTCACCTTCGGCGAGTTGCTCTCCAGCGTCTTGGTGGCAGCGGCCTTCAACGGACTTGGCGTTCCCGCGGCCCACGCCGACGCCCGCAAGCTCATCGTCACCGACGCCCACCATCCGGCTGCGGCCCCGCTCCCGGCGCCCACCCGTGCCAAGCTGCAGGCAGCCATTCCGCCCATGCTCGCGCAGAACCTCGTCCCTGTGCTCGGCGGCTTCATCGCCTCCAGCGAGAGCGGCGAAGTCACCACCCTGGGCCGCGGCGGCTCGGACTACTCCGCCGCCCTCATCGGCGCCGCCCTCGGCGCGTCCCGCATTGAAATCTGGACCGACGTGAGCGGCATTCTCACCACCGATCCCCGCATCTGTCCCAAGGCCCAGCGCATCTCCGAGATCAGCTTTCATGAAGCCACCGAGCTGGCCTGCTTCGGAGCCAAGGTCCTGCACCCGGCAACTCTTCTGCCCGCCGTCGAGCATGACATTCCCGTGGCCGTCCTCAACTCGCACAAGCCCACCGAAGGCGGCACCATCATTCGCGCCACCGCCGCCCACGGACCGTCCTACTTCCGCGCCATCGCCCTCAAGCGCAACATCTCGGTCTTCACCATCCGCGCTCCGCGCCACATGGGCTCGCTGCGCTTCCTCGACGATCTGTTCAGCCTGCTGCGCTGGCACCACCTGCAGAGCGAGATCGTCGCCATCTCCGGAGCCACCGCGTCGGTCGCCGTGGAAGGCAACAACGAACTGGCAAAGCTCACCTCCGAGTTGCAAGCTCTCGGCGAAGTCGAGTTCCAGCCAGCCATGGCCATCGTCTGCCTGGTCGGCGAAAATATCCGCGGACGCGTCGGCATCGCCTCCGAGGTCTTCGGAATTCAGGCCGCCGCAGGAATTAACATTCACATGATCGCCCAGGGATCCTCGGAAATCAGCGTCAGCTTTGTCGTGGAGGAAAAGGATGCGGTAAAGTCGGTGCAGGAGTTGCATCGCTTCATCTTTGAAGAAGACCGCCACTTTGCTCCCTCGCACGCCGCCTCATTGGCGCTGGGATTGACCAAGGCTTAGCAGGCATAATGGTTCTGTGCCTCAATACGATTGGAGAAACAGCTTGGCTACTACCCCCGCATTCGACCAGCCCACTGCTGCTCAGGCGCCCGCGCTCAAAGTCGCCATCCTCGGCTTCGGCACCGTAGGCAGCGCGGTTGCCCGCATCCTCTGCGATCAGCCCGCCAACTCCCCGCTCCGCCTCACCCACGTCTTCAACCGCAACGTGGAGCGCAAGCGCGTGGACTGGGTGCCCGCAGACGTGAACTGGTCGGGCGACATCGAACAGGTGCTCGCCTCCGACGCCGACATCATCGTCGAGCTGGTCGGCGGAATCGAACCCGCGCACGACTGGGTCTCGCGTGCCCTGGCTTCGGGTAAATCCGTCGTCACTGCCAACAAGAAGCTCATCGCCAAGCACGGTCCTCAGCTCTCGGCCCTCGCCCGCCAGCACCGCGGGGCTCTCTCCTTCGGAGCCTCGGTTGCCGGTGGCGTTCCGGTCATTGACGCCTTGCAGGAAGGCCTCGCCGGCGATCGTCTCTACAAGGTCAGCGGCATCCTCAACGGCACCTGCAACTACATTCTCACCAAGTTGGAGAGCGAGGGCGTCTCCTTTGCCGAAGCTCTCGCCGGGGCGCAGAAGGCGGGCTTTGCCGAAGCCGACCCCACCGACGATGTGGATGGCTTCGACGCCCGCGCCAAGCTGGTCATTCTCACCCGCATTGGACTGCGCGCTATCGTGCAGCCTGATGCAATCCCCTGCGACACCATCCGCACTGTCAGCGCCGTCGATTTCGTCTACGCCCACGAGCTCGGCTGCACCATCCGCCAGATCTCCCGCGCCGAGTCCCGCGACGGCCAGATCTTCGCCACGGTCCAGCCCTGCCTGGTGCCCATCGAATCGCCCATGGCGCACATCACCGGCAGCCTCAACCTCGTCCTCTCCAGCGGCAAATACGGCGGCCAGACCGCGTTCAGCGGCCACGGCGCCGGCGGACATTCCACGGCCGTTGCCGTGGTCAGCGACTTGTTCGCCATCGCCCGCGGACGCAAGGGCGGCTCCATCCGTCCCCGCTCCATGTCAGTCGAGCTGCCCGTCAGCGGTAACTTCGAATCCAAGCACTACCTCCGCTTCACCGTGAAGGACCGTCCCGGCATCGTCGGCGCCATTGCCAACACCCTGGCCGCCCACTCCATTAACATCGACGCGCTGCTGCAGAAGCCCGGCTTTGACAAAGACGCGCTGCCCTTCGTCGTCACCCTCGAACCATGCCCTGCCGAGCAACTGGAGGCGGCCATGGCCGAGCTGCGCGGCCTTGACTTTATGCTGCTCGCTCCACTGAACATGCCCATTCTTACCAAGGAGCTCTGATGCAACTCCGCTGTTTCGATCCCGCTTGCGCCGTCACGCTCGACCTGCACTCCCCCGCGCTCGAATGTCCCTCCTGCGGAGGACTTCTCGAGGTCGATGTCCAGGCATCGCCGCAGCCCGCCGCGGCTCTCAAGGAGCTCTGGAGCGAGCGCCGCAAATCGCGCGATCCCCGCGACATCAGCGGCGTCTGGCGCTACCGCGAATTCCTCCCCGACTATCCCGCCAATGAGATCGTCACCCTTGGCGAGGGCAATACTCCGCTCGTCCGCGGCCACAAAACCGCCGCCTTCGCCGGAGTCTCCGACCTCCAGTTCAAGCATCTCGGCTGGAACCCCACCGGATGCTTCAAAGATCTCGGCATGACCGCCGGCATGACCGAAGCCCTGCACATCGGAGCCAAGGTCGTCGCCTGCGCCTCCACCGGTAACACCGCCGCCTCGCTGGCCGCCTATGCCGCCCGCGCCGGACTCATCGGCCGCGTCTATCTCCCCGCCGGGCAGGTCTCGCTCAACAAGCTCGCCCAGGCGCTCGACTTCGGAGCCGAGGTGGTCGAGGTCGAAGGCAGCTTCGACGACGCTCTCAACATCCTGCTGGAGAAAACCAGCGAAGGAATCTACTTCCTCAACTCCATCAATCCCTTCCGCATCGAAGGCCAGAAGACCACCATGTTCGAGCTGATGGACCAGCTCAACTGGAAAGCCCCGGATTACCTCGTCGTTCCCGGCGGCAACCTGGGCAACTCCGCCGCCTTCGGCAAGGCCTTCGACGAGCTCTTGCGCTTCGGCTTCATCGACCGCGCCCCGCGCATGATCGTGGTGCAGGCCGCCGGAGCCAATCCCTTTGCCCAGCTCTGGCAAAACGAGGCCGCCGAACTCTCGCCCGTTACCGAGCCCGAAACCATCGCCACCGCCATCCGCATCGGCAATCCGCGCTCCTGGAAGAAGTCCCTGCGCGGCGTGCGCAACACCGGAGGCCAGGTGCTCGACGTGACCGACGAGGAGATCGCCGAGGCCAAAGCCGTCATCGGACGCGACGGCATCGGCTGCGAGCCCGCCTCGGCCGCCACTCTCGCGGGACTGCGCAAACTGCGCGCCGCGAACACCATACCCGCCGAGTGCAGCGTCGTCGCCATCCTCACCGGCCACGCCCTCAAGGACACCAACTTCATCATCCGCTCGCATCAGCGCGAGGAAGCGCATGCCCACTGAGCCCATGCCCGCTGACAAAGCAGAAATCGTCCTCCGCGTCCCGGGCTCCATCGCCAATCTCGGTCCCGGCTTTGACACGCTCGCGGTCGCCGTGCAGCTCTACCTCACCCTGCGCGTCCGCCGCGTCAAGGGCAACACCGGCCTGCGCTTCGAATTCGTCAATCAAACGCTCGACGGCGAAAACTACATCGAGCGCGCCTTCCGCTTCATCGCCGAGCGCCACGAGCAGCCCATCCCCTCGCTCGATATCCAGGTCGAGAGCGACATTCCCATGAAGGGCGGCCTGGGCAGCAGCGCCGCCGCCACCGTCGCCGGACTGCGGCTCTTCCAAATGATCGTCGGCCCCACCATGGTCGGCCACAACGTCGTTCCCGTTACCGAGCAGGAGCTGTTGGTCACCGCCTGCGAGCTCGAAGGCCATCCCGACAACATCGCGGCCGCCATGCTCGGCGGACTCACCGTCAGCTGCCAGATGGACGGAGCCCTGCGCGTGCTGCGTGCCGCCTGGCCGGAGTCGCTGGCCATCATCGTCGCCACGCCCAGCCAGCACCTCTCCACTAAGGCCTCGCGCGCCGTGCTGCCCGAGCTCATCTCCCGCGAAGACGCCATCTTCAACGTGCAGCGCGTCGCCTTCCTGCTGGAAGCCCTGCGCTCCGGCGACTTCACTCTCTTGCGCGAAGCTCTCGAAGACCGCCTTCACCAGCCCTACCGCGCAGCCATCGTCCCCGGACTCAAGGAAGCGTTAGCCCTGCGCCATCCCAGCCTGCTCGGATGCTGTCTCAGCGGCGCCGGTCCCTCCATCGCCGCCTTCGCCCAGCGCGACCTCGACCAGATCGCCGCCCTGCTCACGGAAATCTTCACCCGTAAATCCATCCCCGTCCACGTGCGAACCCTGCTCGTCCACCCCACCAACGCCCCGCTCGCTGCATCTTCCCTGCCCGTCCGCCCCACCGTCCCCGAACCCGCCGGCGGCTGCAAACTCTAAGGAGTCCCGGTCGTAGTTCAGTTTCCCGGCGGACGCCCACCCAATAACTGCGTGCTCTCCAGAAGGCCTGCGGTTCACTTCGGATCGTCGCACCGATGCTGGTTTGAAGGGGTTCAATTAAGACGGGTACGTTAGCCGGTTCTCGTTCGAGCTGGCACCTTGTTCTTGCGAGTCGGGCAGGAGGATTGAGAACGCTGTTCCCCTTCCCTCTACGCTACGAAGCTGGATCTTACCCTTATGTTTCCGGACAATCTCGAAGCTGACCCAAAGACCCAGCCCTGTGCCAACGTCTTTCTTGGTAGTGAAGAATGGCTCAAAGACACGGCTCCGATTCGCCCTTGGAATTCCCGCACCCGTATCAGCAACGGTCACGCGGATGAAGCTGCAACCGTTCAGAGTAAATCGGCTGGTGCGCACCCTCACCAGCCCCTTGGGCCGCGAGGCATCGATGGCATTCGTCAACAGGTTTGCTATGACCTGCCGAATTTCGCCGGCAATGGCGAAAAATCCGCTCCGGTGGCCGTTGTGTTCGATCTTTAGGCGGATGTCCTTGCGCGTGAATTTCGGGTCATACAGTTCCACGACTTCGTCTACCAGCGTGCGAATATCTACAACCGCCGGCTTTGTGTTTTCCCGGTAAAAGCCGAGTGTCCGCTTGGCAATATGAGCTACCCGGTGGAGTTCTCGCTCGGCTATTGCCAGATGTTCTTTCACCTCCAGCGGAAGCTCCGGGTTGTTGGCAGCAAGATAGATGCAGTTGGTCACCATCTCCAGAGGATTGTTGATTTCGTGAGCGACGGTCGCCGCCATCCGGCCCACGGATGCCAGTTTTTCGCTTTGCAGCAAAGCCGCTTGCGCCACCTTCTTCTCTGTCACGTCCTCCCATACACAATGAGATACACGACGGCCGTCGATGGACAGAATGCGGTAGTACACCACCACGTCCCGCACGGCACCGGATTTTGTCGTGTGCTTGGTCTCAAGCACAACCAAATCACCCGCACTGAATTCTTCCTCGACCAGTTTCAAGAGTTCCGGCGGTGAATAGCAGGTTTCAATGTCATGTACCGTCAGCTTTGCAAATTCTTCGCGAGTGTATCCGAGGTTCTCTGCCGCTGCATCGTTGAACTGCGAAAACGCCTGGGTCTGCACATCGATAAGAGCCACGCTCAGTGGAATCGTGTCGAACAGCGCATGGAACCGTGCTTCTCTCTCAGCCGCAAGAACTTGCGCCTGTTTTGTATCCTGAAGCGACCGAGCCAGTTTCAGGTTGTTGTACCCTATCTGGGAGAGCATCTGGGCTAACTTCACCATAAAAGCCATGCCCGTGTGGACCGCATTCCGGCTCAGGCGAGGTACCTCGCCAAGGGCGGCAAGGTAGGCTTCCCGGTTGAATCCGTATCGCTGGGCCTGTACTCGGAAAAGCTCGCAATCCAATCGCTCGTCTTCAAAAAAGTACTGCCCTGAAAAAAGATTCCCGCAGTGCCAGTCGTCCACCACGATGGGCATCGCCATCACCCACATGTTGTTCTTGCACCTGTAAAGCTTGAATTCTCCCTCAGGGATGCTCTCCGTAAGCTGCGTGTCACTCTCTACGCAGTTCTTGCAGGTCTCCGCGTTCACCCGGTGGAATTTCGTGCAGATGTCCTGCCACCCTACGGCGACAGATATTTTGCCCTTTAGGTCGATGATCCCCATGGGAATGTGGACCAGTTCATAAAAGTATTCCATTAACGACCGGATCATCTGGACATCAATGATGTCGGCAAGTTCCGGATTCCTGACGTTCTCCTTCGGGGAAAACGGGCTGCAGTCCAATTTCGGATTGACGCAATGCTCCAGCGGATCGAGAAAGCGCGGGCCTGCTTCCTTCTGGGTTGAAGTTGCGGCGGAAACTTCCTGTCGGACTTCGGTGCTCATCTGCTGTCCCGTCCCTTGCGCAGTCTAGGCTGAGAAATCCCGCGAACTCCTTGCAAACCGGTCCCGCATAAAAAAGTTGCTAGATGGTAACTTTTCTGCGCGAGGACTGGTGTGCTTTTTACCTCGCATCGGCGCGATGCGTCGGTGACGCCAGTCACTCGACGAGGGTGGTTAGGTCACCACGTTCGGGACGCAGGTCTTCGTCAGGATCGATTTAAAAGCGTTGGGCCAGCATGCAGGGGTGGCATAAGAGCCGGACGCAAAATCCCGTCTTTCAAACAAAAAAGACGGCCCGCAGGCCGTCTTCTCTTTTGCTTGTAACCTGTCATCCCTACGCTTTCGTCCTCAGATGCTCACCAACACTCGCTGCCGTCTTTCTCCCCTCGGAGATCGCCCACACCACCAGCGACGATCCCCGGCGCATGTCTCCGGAGTAAAGACTCCCTCCGCCGCCGCCAACTTTTTGGCATCGAGACGCACTGCCTAACTCGTGCCGCCGAACTTGACGAATACTTCCCTGCCGTTCCCGGCGCCTGCATGGATATCCTTGGATGGCGTTTCCGGATGCGTCTTGATGACTGGTTCGCCAAAGCCGGCGGGGACCGGCAAGATTTTCCTCGTCCGTGGCTTTTGGTCAAGCACAAGTACGCTGGCAAGCTGGGCCCGGACCGACGAGCTATCGAATTTCGATTGCCAGCCGTCGCCCAGCATGAGCCGCAACCGGGCAGAATCGCCTCCGGCGCTCTTCAGTTTCAGCTCAATCCAACTGTCCCGCAGTTCCAATCCAACCACCTGGAAGGCTGTGCCGCGTTCGAAGTAACGCTGCATATCCTGAGCCGTAATCACGGGGCTCGTGGCTCCCAGATCCATCTGGTAGGCAACGTTGTTGGTGGTCGGATCAACCAGGGTTTCGACCGGGAAGCCCGACCGGGATCCCTGAGGCGCGGCCTTTCCCCCCAGCATGATCGTGGCAATCACGGTGGTGCCCGACAGCGAGCGGTAGAGCTCGTCTTTCACTGCGCCGCTTTGCGCTGAAAGCTGCATCGTGAAGAGAATCGAAATCGATAAAACAGAAATAAATTGCCGGTATAAGCGGAGTGCGAATCTGCCGCAGGTCATCTCGTCGTTGCTCCAATACGAAGTTGCACGGAACTCTTCGGGCAATTACGAACGATAGCGAGAGATGGAAAACCGGTCAATGCACCAAAGTAACCTCGAAGCCCGAATGGCAAAGCCCCACAGGTAGCGAAAGCCTCCAATCCCGGGACTCGCATCCTTCGAAATAAAAAAGACGGCCCGCAGGCCGTCTTCTGTTTTGCTTTTGCGTTTACCTTGAAACCTTACGCTAAGCCTTCGTCCGCAAATACTCATCTACACTCGCGGCCGTCTTTCGCCCTTCGGCAATCGCCCACACCACCAGCGACTGTCCTCGGCGCATGTCTCCGGCGGCAAAAATTCCATCCACCGAAGTTGCGTTGCGGTCGTCGGTCGCCACGTTGCCGCGCCCATCCAGAGCCACTCCGAACTGCTCCAGCATACCGCTGCGCACCGGACCGGTGAAGCCCATGGCCAGCAGCACCAGCTCGGCCTCGATCGCCTTCTCGCTGCCCGGCACCGGCTCAAACTTCGGCGGCGGACCCACCGACACCACCTGCAGCCGCGCTACATTTCCCTTGCCGTCGCCTTCGAAGCAAACCGTATTCAGGCTCCACTCCCGCGTGCCGCCCTCTTCGTGCGAGCTCTCGGTACGCAGCTGCAGCGGCCACAGCGGCCACGGCGTCGTCTCCGAGCGCGTCTCCGGAGGCTTCGGCATAATCTCAAACTGCCGCACGCTCTTGGCACCCTGGCGCAGACAGGTTCCTAAACAGTCGGCGCCCGTGTCGCCGCCGCCGATGATGACCACCCGCTTCCCTGTCGCCAGAATGCTCTGCTCCGCCGGAATCGTATCGCCCAGCACGCGCTTCGTCTGCTGCGGCAAAAATTCCATCGCAAAGTGAATGCCCTTCAGCTCGCGTCCCGGAACCTTCAGGTCGCGCGGCGCCTCCGAACCACCGGACAGCACCACCGCGTCGAACTCCTGGCGGAGCTTTTCGGCGTCCACGTTCACGCCCACATGCGCGCCGGTCAAAAACTTCACCCCTTCGGCCTCCATCTGTGCCAGTCTGCGGTCGATCAGGTGTTTTTCAAGCTTGAAATTCGGAATCCCATAGCGCAGCAGTCCGCCGATGCGGTCGGCCTTTTCAAACAGCGTCACGTCGTGTCCGGCGCGGCACAGCTGTTGTGCCGCCGCCATTCCCGCCGGCCCGGAGCCGATCACCGCAACCTTCTTCCCGCTCTGCGCAAACGCCGGCTCGGGATGAATCCATCCCTCCTCGAAGCCGCGCTCCACAATCGTCTTTTCGATCTGCCGGATGGTCACCGGGGGCTGGTTGATGCCCAGCACGCAAGCCGCTTCGCACGGAGCCGGACAGATCCGTCCGGTAAACTCCGGGAAGTTGTTGGTCGAGTGCAGCCGGCGCACCGCCTCTTCCCAGCGTCCGCGATACACCAGGTCATTCCAGTCTGGTATGTGGTTGTTCACCGGGCATCCCGTATGGCAGAAAGGCACGCCGCACTCCATGCAGCGCGCGCCCTGCTCCTGCACTGCGGTGCGCGGAAACTCCTGGTAAATCTCAAACCAGTCCTTGATCCGTTCCTCCGGCGGACGCCGCTGCGGCAGTGTTCTTTCGTATTCCAGGAATCCCGTTGGCTTACCCATGCTGAACCTCCACGGCCGCGGCCGCCCTCTGTTGACGCATGCCGCTATACACTGTCGCGCTGCGCTCCACTCCCAAAACCCGCTTCAACTCGTGCGGATAAACCTTTACAAACCGCGGCAGCTCCGTCTCCCAACTGCTCAGAATCTGGGCTCCCCGTGCGCTGCCGGTGCGCCGCACGTGCTCTTCGATCATCGATTTCAGCGTGCGCACATCGTCGAGGTGCACCACCGGCTCCAGGTCCACCGAAGCCAGGTTGCAGCTCTTGTCGTGGAAGTCGCCGCGCTCGTCATACACGTAGGCGATGCCGCCGCTCATGCCGGCCGCAAAGTTCCTGCCCGCGCGGCCCAGCACCGCCACCACGCCCTTGGTCATGTATTCGCAGCCATGGTCGCCCACGCCCTCCACCACCGCCGACGCGCCCGAGTTGCGCACCGCGAAGCGCTCGCCTGCAACGCCGTTGAAGTATGCCTCGCCGCTAGTGGCGCCATACAGCACCACGTTGCCCACGATGATGTTCTCTTCAGGTCGGAACTTCGAGGCGCGCGGCGGATACACCGCGATGCGTCCGCCGGAGAGTCCCTTGCCCACGTAATCGTTGGCCTCGCCCTCCAGTGTCATCGAAATACCCTGCGCCAGAAATGCCCCGAAGCTCTGTCCCGCCGAGCCGTTGAAGCTCAGCCGGATGGTCTCGTCCGGCAGCCCGTCCTCGCCGTAATGCCGCGCCACCTCGCCGCTCAGCATGGTGCCCACCGAGCGATGAATGTTGCGGATGGCAAACGATTCCTCCACCGGCTTGGCGTCTTCCAGCGCCGGCTTGGCCGCGGCGATCAACTCGTGGTCCAGCGCCACTCCCAGCCCGTGGTCCTGCTTGTGAATTTGGTGACGCGCCACTCTCGTCGGCAGCGCCGGCGAATACAGAATCGTCGCCAGGTCGATGCCCTTTGCCTTCCAGTGATCGCTGGCCAGCCGCGCCTCCAGCCGGTCCACGCGTCCCACCATGTCGTTGAAGGTGCGGAAGCCCAGCCGCGCCATGTATTCCCTCACCTGCTCGGCGAGGAAGAAGAAGAAGTTCACCACATGCTCGGGCTGTCCCGCAAAGCGCGCCCGCAGCACCGGGTCCTGCGTCGCAATCCCTACCGGGCAGGTGTTCAAGTGGCACTTGCGCATCATGATGCAGCCCATCGTCACCAGCGGCGTCGTCGCAAAGCCGAACTCCTCCGCTCCCAGCAGCGCCGCAATCACCACGTCGCGTCCGGTCTGCAGCTTGCCGTCGGTCTGCACCCGAATGCGGCTGCGCAGATCGTTCAGTAGCAGCACCTGCTGCGTCTCGGCCAGTCCCAGCTCCCACGGAATTCCCGCGTGCCGGATCGAGCTCAACGGCGATGCGCCCGTGCCGCCGCTGTCGCCGCTGATCAGCACCACGTCGGCGTGCGCCTTGGCAACGCCGGCGGCCACCGTTCCCACGCCCACCTCGGAGACCAGCTTCACGCTGATCCTCGCCTGCGGGTTCACGTTTTTCAGGTCGTAGATCAGCTGCGCCAAATCCTCAATCGAATAAATATCGTGGTGCGGCGGCGGCGAAATCAGCGTCACCCCCGGCGTCGAGTGCCGCAGCTTGGCGATCACCTCGTCCACCTTGTGACCCGGCAGCTGTCCGCCCTCGCCGGGCTTGGCGCCCTGCGCCATCTTGATCTGCAACTCGTCGGCGTTCACCAGGTAATTTGCGGTCACGCCAAAGCGCGCCGAAGCCACCTGCTTCACCGAACTGCGCCGCAGGTTGCCCGATGCATCGGGCTTAAAGCGCGAAGAATCCTCGCCGCCCTCGCCCGTATTGCTCCGCCCGCCAATGCGGTTCATGGCAATGGCCAGCGTCTCGTGCGCCTCCTTGCTGATGGAGCCATACGACATCGCGCCGGTGGCAAAGCGCTTAACAATTTCCTTTGCCGATTCCACCTCTTCCAGAGGCACCGGATGCTCGGAGTCCTTCAGCTGCAGCATCCCGCGCAGCGTACACAGCTGCTTGTTCTGCTGGTCGATCAAATCGGTGTATTCGCGGAACGCCTTGGGGCTGTTCTGCCGCACCGAATGTTGCAGCTTGCTGATGGTCGCCGGATTCAGCAGGTGGTACTCGCCGTCGATGCGATGGCGATAGGAGCCGCCCACGTCCAGTTCCAGCTCCGAGACGCTACGCGGCCTAAAGCCGTGATCATGCCGCATCACCGACTCGCGCGCAATCACATCCAGCCCAACTCCCTCGATGCGCGAAACCGTGCCCGAAAAATAATCCCGCACCAGCTCCTTGTTCAGTCCGATGGCCTCAAACACCTGCGCGCCGCGATAGCTCTGCAGGGTCGAAATGCCCATCTTCGAGAAGGTCTTCAGCAGGCCTTTATCAATCGCCTTGATGAAGTTCTTCACCGCCTTTTCCGCCGTGATCTCCGCCGGAAGCAGCCCGCGCCGCACCATGTCTTCCAGCGTTTCAATCGCCAGGTACGGATTCACCGCGCTGGCCCCATAGCCGATCAGCAGCGCAAAGTGCATCACCTCGCGCGGTTCGCCGCTCTCAATAATCAGCGCAACCTTGGTGCGCGAACCTTCCTTCACCAGGTTGTTGTGCACCGCCGCCAGCGACAGCAGCGACGGAATCGGCGCGTAGTCCTTGTCCACGCCCCGGTCGGAAATAATCAGCAGCGTGTAGCCCGAAGCCACCGCCAGCGAAGCCCGCCGCGTCAGCGCCTCCAGTCCGCGCTTCAGCCCTTCGGCGCCCTCGTCCACGCGGAACGCCGCCGACAAGGTCGTCGCCAGCAGTTCGCTGGTTGAAACGCCGCGCACTTTTTCCAGGTCGCGATTGGTCAGCACCGGCCCCGGAAGCTTCATCGTGTGGCAGTTCAGCGGAGTCTCCACCAGGATGTTCCGCTCCGTGCCGATGTAGCTGGTCAGCGACATCAGCAGGTCCTCGCGGATCGGATCGATCGGCGGGTTGGTCACCTGCGCAAACAGCTGCTTGAAGTAATTGAACAGCAGCTGCGGACGGTCCGACAAACAGGCCAGCGGGGTATCCACGCCCATCGAACCCACCGGCTCCTCGCCGTTCCGCGCCATCGGCTCCATAATGATCTTGATATCTTCTTCCGTGTACCCGAACACCCGCTGCCGCGGAATGATCGTCTCGTTGCTGGCAAGATGCGAGCGCCGCGGCTCGGGCAGGTGATCCAGCGTAATCTGGTTCGCCTTGATCCATTCGGCATAGGGCTGCCGCGAGGCCAAATCCGCCTTCACCTCGTCGTCGCTGATGATCCGTCCCGCCACCGTGTCCACCAGGAACATCCGTCCTGGCTGCAACCGGCCCTTGTACTTCACCCGCTCCGGCTCAATCTCCAGCACACCGGCCTCGGAGGCCAGCACCACCATGTCGTCGTTGGTGACCACGTAGCGGCCCGGACGCAGACCGTTGCGGTCCAGCGTGGCCCCGATCACGCGCCCATCGGTAAACGCCATCGCAGCCGGACCGTCCCACGGCTCCATCAGAGAAGCGTGATACTCGTAGAACGCGCGCTTGGCCGGGTCCATGTGCGGATTGCGCGACCACGCCTCCGGAATCAGCATCGCCATCACGTGCGGCAGCTCGCGGCCGGCGTGCAGCAGCAGCTCCACCGCGTTATCCAGCGAAGCCGAATCGCTTCCCCCCGGAACCACAATCGGAAACAGCTTCTTCAGGTCGTCGCCAAACAGCGGAGACTCCAGCAAACTCTGCCGCGCGTTCATCCAGATCACGTTGCCCTTCACCGTGTTGATCTCGCCGTTGTGCGCGATGTGACGGTAGGGGTGGGCCAGCGGCCAGCTGGGGAAGGTGTTGGTGGAAAATCTCTGGTGCACCAGGCACAGCGCGCTCTTCACCAGCGGGTCGCTCAGCTCGGGATAAAACTTGGTAATCTGCGGAGCCAGCAGCAGCCCCTTGTACACGATGGTGACCGACGACAGCGAAGGAATGTAGAAGTTGCTCTTCCCCTCGATCTCGGCGTGCGCAATCTCGTTTTCAATTCGCCGCCGCACCACGTACAGCTTCCGTTCGAACGTCTTCTCATCCAGCGGCTCGACCGTCTTCAAAAAGATCTGCTCAATGTACGGCTGCGAACCGCGCGCCACGCGTCCAATCGCCGTGGCGTTCACCGGCGTATCGCGCCAGCCCATCACCTCGAAGCCTTCTTCGGCAATGATCTTTTCCACCACGCCTTCGCACTGCAACCGCTCCAGCTTGCCCACCGGCAAAAACACCATGCCCACCGCGTAGCCGCCCGGCGCCGGCAGCTCCATCCCCAGCTTGGCGCACTCCTTGGCAAAGAACTCGTGCGGAATCTGAATCAGCACGCCGGCGCCGTCGCCCGTCTCCGGATCGCAGCCGCAGGCTCCGCGGTGCTCCAGGTGCTTCAGCACCTCGATGCCCTGCTCCACAATCGAGTGGCTCTTCGCGCCCTTGATGTTGGCGACAAACCCGAGACCGCAGGCGTCATGCTCGTTCGCCGGGTCATACAGACCCTGCGCGTCCGGCAATCCGTTGGCGTGTTGCTGCATAAATTCTTCCTCGTGCCTGTCCTGGTCGTTTTCTCGGTTGTCTCGCATTGTTCTCCCGTGCGCCGTGCGCCACTTTCCCTATCTGAATGAGCCAAAAACACGAAACCCGCCGTTGAATGTAGTGGGCGGGTGAATGAGTACTCGGGCTATATATGAGTGCCTGATCTATTCCCCGTTTTACCGGCTGGTAGCTCGCTGCGGGACGCAGTATGTTCGTCCGTCGAGCGCCGGTGTGCTTGTCTTCGGGGCTGTAGCTGTGTACAACATACTTATAGTTGTCTAGGTTAACTGCGATTTCGCTTCAAGTCAATGGCCCAAAGCATTTTATGCGGAAATTCCGGGCCGCAAATTACCTCTAACCCCACCGGGCCATACCCGCGAAAACATCCTTTGCCGGTGCCCCATATCCGCCCATCGTTGGCAGCCGCCGGGTGGCCCATTCAAGCCCGCTGTTGGCTTGAGTGGGGTTGTTGCCCTTGTTCTTGCTGTTGCCCTTGTTCTTGCTCTTGACCTTTCCCAACCTATTTACTCCCTTGACACATCCCTGTCCTAACACCCAATTCTCCGATGTCGTACCGCCCAACCATCCCTCCTCGTTTCATCACTTTAACCGCATCCTCTCCATTTTTTCGTTCATCATCGGACACCAGCCCCTCAATTCACACCAGCATCCCACTCCTCCTGTGATACTATGCACTTAGTATCACGCGACGTTGGATGCGCGATTCTGAGCTGACCCCGCCTTGTACCACTGCGATTGATCTCAAGGATCTCCTCCCGACAAAGACCGCAGGACTATGTGTTTCCGCGCGCACACATCCAAATTACCGCGCGCATTGTAAAGAGAGAAGAAGACACCCATCGAATGAGTACATTTCAAGAAATGCCCCTCCAGGCGCAATTGCAGCAGGCGCTTGCGGCAAAGAACTTTGTAACCCCCACCCCAGTTCAAATTCAGGCGATTCCGCCAGCCCTTGAGGGCAAAGACGTCATTGCGACCGCGCAGACCGGCACCGGCAAAACCCTTGCCTTTCTCATCCCGATCATGGAAATGCTCGCGGCAACGCCCGCCGGCAAAATCAACGCCCTGGTGCTCGTTCCCACGCGCGAACTCGCTATCCAGGTGCATGAGCAGTACGAAGCCCTGCGTTCCCCCAAAGCTACGCCCGCGGCCCTGGTCATCGGCGGCCTGAGCGAAAAGGTTCAAATCCGCGCCCTCCGCGCCGGTGCCCGCGTCGTCGTGGCCACCCCCGGACGCCTGGAAGATTACATGCGCCGCAAGATCGTCGATCTGCGCAGCGTGCGCATCCTGGCCCTGGACGAAGTCGATCGTATGTTGGACATGGGCTTCTTGCCCGCCATCACCCGCATCCTCGCCACCCTGCCCACCGAGCGCCAGACCCTGTGCTTCTCCGCCACCCTGGAGAAGTCGGTACAGGGCCTGCTGCTCAAGTGCACCCGCAACGCGGTCCGCATCGCCCTGGGAAACATTCTCAAGCCCAACGAATCCGTCCAGCTGCAGGCCTATGAAGTTCCCGCCATGCAGAAGGGCACCGTCCTGCGCGAGCTGCTCTATAACGAGAGCGGCAAGACGCTGATCTTCGCCCGCACCAAGCGCGGTACCGAGCGCCTTGCCAAGGACCTCATGCGCGACGGCTTTGCCGCCTCCATGATCCACGGCGACCGTTCCCAGAGCCAGCGCTCCGCGGCCCTGGCCGGCTTCGAGGCCGGACGCTTCCAGGTCCTGGTCGCCACCGACGTTGCCGCCCGCGGCATCCACGTCGGCGATGTCGCCCACGTGGTCAACTACGATCTGCCCTCGCTGGCCGAAGACTTTATCCATCGCGTCGGACGCACCGGAC
Organism: uncultured Acidobacteriota bacterium; assembly: GCA_963732315.1. Taxonomy (GTDB): domain Bacteria; phylum Acidobacteriota; class Terriglobia; order Terriglobales; family Acidobacteriaceae; genus TOLSYN. Next base: position 55,879 of record CAVSYY010000013.1, on the reverse strand, counting down.
GCGCCGGACTCACCGGCCGTGCCACCACCATCGTCAGCGGCGCCGAGATGATCGAGCTCCGCCGCTTCGAGCGCACCTTAAAACTGCGCATCGAACGCATGGACCTGGGCACTGTGAAAACCTCGGACACGCGGAACGTGCCCGTCCCCATTAACACCGTGCGCCGCAACACTAACACCTTGAAGTCGCGCACCCTGAGCAGCCTGCCCGGCGAAGTCTTCGCCTAGGCCGCACGCAATCCAAATCGCCAGAGGCTTCCGCCCCTGGCGATTTTTATTTGTTTTGAGGTGTCATCCTGAGCGCCGAGCGCCAGCAGCCGGAGCGGCATCTGCTGCCGCGTACCCGGCTGCCATGCTCAAGCGAGGGATCCCATCGCCGTTCAAATATCCCGCACTGTCCCAGGGTCTGCTCGGCCTCCGAACTCTACCGCGACTCGCTGACCTGCACCCGCAATGCCTCCGCCAGTACCACCGCCAACGGCCCGGCGCTCGTACGTGAATTGAGTCTCGGAAAATATAGCGATGGAATCGGCACCAGCTCTCCCCCGCCCAACTCCAGGAAAACTTCGCAGTCCCCTTCCCCGCCCTTCGCCTCGGCGATCCTCACCGACCGAACGCTTCCGGCGGCGCACAGCAACTGCGCTCCATAAAGCACGCGCCCGCCATCTTCAATGCAAAGAGGAGTGCGGCGGGTGCGCCACGCGCGAACGGCCGGAACACCCGAGTAGCCTGCCACCAGAAGAAAAAACAAACCAAACCACAAATCCGCCGAGACTTCTCCCACCCGCCGGAAGAAAAGTGTGGAAAGGTAAATCGTAAATCCGCTGCCCGCGGCGAACATGCCGACCATCAACCCCGCAAAAACAGAAGACGGGAGAATCAGCACTCGGCCGACCTCCCGCCTCGTCTCATACAGCGTCGAAATCCGCTCGTCCATGCAACACTCTCGCTTTGATCTTCCAGACGCAAGTACCGCGCGCTGGCGCGGTTATCGCTCCATCTCGCGATTAGTGAAGATCGTCTTCCCCCCGCTGCGCGCCAGCGGATAAGCCTTCAGCCCGATCAACTCCTTCGGCATATCTTTGTCCGTCCACATAAATACCTGCCCCGGCCCCTTCCACAATCTCTCAAACGATTCCTGCGTCTCGAAGATCTTCGGCGCGTCGGGAAACTTCTCGCCGTACCACAGACTCCCGCTCGGCTCATGCAGCACATGCACCTGCTCCCCGGTATAAAAATTCAGCGTCGAGGCATCCGAGTACTCGCCGTCGATCACAATCACATCACCCGGCTTAAATTGCTTCTGAATCGCCGCCGCCAGATTGTACGAAGATAGAATCGGCGAAAACGTAGCGTACGAGGAATGCACGCACGCCAGCAGCACCACCATCATCGCCGCCAGCGCCACGTTGCCCGCAAACGGCCGTCCGCGCCGCCGTAGCAGCCAGTTCAATCCCGTGCCCAGCAGCAACCCCAGCGATGACCCCAGCAGCGGCACGCGAAACACTCCCAGCGCCTGCGGAGTCAGATCCAGCACATGCCCCAGCGAAAAGTTGTACTCATCCGGATTCTTCTTCAGCAGCTCCGCCAGGTCCGCGCCCGGAGCCGCGCGATGCGAGACAAACAGCAGGTACATCCCCGCCACAAACCCAAGCACGCCAACCACCAGCAGAACCATCGCAGAGTTTCTTCCCGCCCTGCGGTCCCGTTCGCTCGCCTCCGCACTCGACTCCCGCGCCATCCATCCGCCCACCAGCAGCGCCGCGCCCGGCAACGCCGGAATGGTGTAGTACTCCTGCCGCGTCGAGAAACTGAAGAACCCGACGATCACCAGCGCCCACAGCAAAAACAGCAGATTGGCCCGCGCCTGCCGGTCCGCCTTCGTCCCCACCTTGCTCGCTGCCTTGCTCTTGAGTTCGCGCCACCACTCCGGCAGCCCGCGCAAAGCCTGCGGCAGAAACACGCTCCACGGCAACAGCCACGCCAGCAGCAGTCCCCAGAACAGCGCCAGCGGAACCGTGTCATATCCCGGAGGCACGCGCTTGTTCAAAAAACGCATCACATGTTCATTGATGAAGTAGAACCACAAAAACCCGCGCGACCGCCCCTGCGCCGGATTCGCCACCGCCGCCAGCCAATGCCACGGCGTCGCGATAACAAAAAATACCAGCGTGCTGGAAATCAACCGCAGCTTGCCCAGGTGCCGCAAATTCCCCGTCAGCAGCAGATACAGCCCGATCGCCCCCACCGGAAACACCAGTCCGATCAGCCCCTTCGTCAGCACATTCAGCGCGCAGACCGCCGCAAATCCCCAGCACGTCCACCGCGACGGCCGCTCCTGCTCCAGCGACTCCAAAAACAGCTGGTACCCCAGCGTCAGCCACAGCGCAACCAGCACCTCGGGAATCAGAAATCGGGTGAAAATATACAAGCCGAGCGAGGTAACCAGCGCCCCGCCCGCATAGAACGCGCCGGCCTCGCCGTACACATACCGTCCCAGCCGGTAGGTCGCCAGCACCAGCGCCAGCACCCCCAGCACCAGCGGCAGTCGCGTGCTCCAGTTGCTGACGCCGAAGACCTTGTAGCTGGCCGCCAGCGTCCAATACATCACCGGAGCTTTTTCCAGATAACGGAAGCCGTTGGTGTACATCGTCACAAAGTCGTGACGCAGAAGCATCTCGCGCGCCACCTCGGCGTGCACCGTGTCCACGTCGTCCAGCAGCGCGGGCCACGAAAGCCCCACCACGTAGATCACCAGCCAGAGCCCCACCAGCGCCAGCACCGCGACGCGCCAGTCCGTAAGCAGACGGTTCGCAGGCTTCGCCGCCAAAAGGCTCTCGTTCTCAGTTGTCGGTGTTTTCAATTTAAGCGTGGCATTTGACTTCATAACTCGGGGTCCCCGTGGGTGCCCATCTCTGCTGCGGGTGCCCATTCAAGCCCTTAGTTGGCTTGAGAGGGGTAGTTGCCCTTGGTCCTGCTGTTGGTCTTGGTCTTCAACCTTGAAACTTTGAAACCTTGAAACCTGCCCTTACCTCACCGGACGCGCCATCGCCCGCTTCACCAGGACCCCGGTGCGCTCAACCACAAAGTCCATCATCTCCCGCGTGATCCCCGGGTAAATCCCCAGCCAGAACGTCTGATTCATGATGATGTCGGTATTGGTCAGCGTCCCCGAAACGCGATACTTCACGTCCTTATACGCCGGCTGCCGCGTCAAATTCCCGCTGAACAGCAGCCGGCTGCCGATCTTGTTTTCGTCGTAATAGGTCAGCAGTTCCAGCCTGGTCAGCGGGGCGTCAGCCCGCACCGTCACCGGAAATCCAAACCACGCCGGCTCGGAATCCGGCGTCGCCTCTGGCAGAATCAGAAACTCCTCAAACGGTTTCAGCCGCTCATGCAGATACGCAAAGTTCGCCTTCCGCTGCGCGATGAACCCTTCCGCGCGCTCCAGCTGCGCCAGTCCCACCGCCGCCTGGAAGTCGGTAATCTTCAGGTTGTACCCAATGTGCGAGTACACATACTTGTGGTCGTAGCCATACGGCAAATCGCCCAACTGCCACTGGAAGCGCTTACCGCACGTATTGTCGTTCCCCGGATCGCACCAGCAGTCGCGTCCCCAGTCGCGGAACGACTCCACCAGCACCTTCAGCTGGTTGTCGTTCGAGAACACCGCGCCGCCCTCGCCCATCGTAATGTGGTGCGCCGGATAAAAACTCAGCGTCCCGATATCGCCGAACGTTCCCACCATCTGCCCGTGGTAGCGCGACCCCAGCGCGTCGCAGCAATCCTCGATCACCCACAGGTCGTGCTTGTTGGCGATGCGCATCACCGCGGCCAGATTGAACGGATTCCCCAGCGTGTGCGCCACCATGATGGCCGCCGTCTTTTCCGTAATCGCCGCCTCGATCTTGTCCACCTGAATGTTGTAGGTCGGAATGTCCACGTCCACAAACACCGGCACCAGCCCGTACTGCACCGCCGGGTTCACCGTCGTCGGGAACCCCGCCGCCACGGTGATCACCTCGTCGCCCGGCTTCAGCGCAGCCTCGCCCAGCTTCGGCGAAGTCAGCGCCGCCAGCGCCAGCAAATTGGCCGACGAACCAGAGTTCGTCGTCACCGCCCAGCGCACATCCAGAAACTCCGCCAGCCGGCGCTCGAAGCTCGCGTTAAACCGCCCCGTCGTCAGCCAGAAATCCAGCGCCGCGTCCACCGCGCTGCAAACCTCTTCCTCGCCAAACACCTTGCCCGAAGGCGGAACCACCGATTCGCCGGGCACAAACTTGCGCGGCGCGTGCCGCTGCCGGGTGTATTCGCCCACCAGTTGCATGATCTGCAGTCGCAGCTCGTCTTGTGTCATTTGCTCCCATCCAACGCGGACGAAAGCTTCGCAGCTCCCACGCCCGCCGGCCCTACGCCCATGTATTCTTCAATCTGCTTCAAACTGCGCGCGCTCATATCCTCGCCGCGGTAATAGCCTCTGTACCACTCCGCCGTATGCTCCAGCGTCTCATCCAAACTCCACCGCGGAGCCCATCCCAGCCGCGCCACGGCCTTCGCCGAATCCAGCTTCAGCAAATGCGCCTCGTGCACATGCGCCGCCTCGTCTGAATTCCATCTAGCTCCATCGCCCCAAATCCTCGCCAGCTCCGTCACCAAATACCTTACCGGCTTCGCATCCCCATCGGCCGGACCAAAGTTCCAGCCCTCGGCAAACTCCGCCCCATCCGCATACAGCTTTTCCGCCAGCAGCAGATATCCCGACAGCGGCTCCAGCACATGCTGCCATGGACGCACCGCCTCCGGATTACGAATCACCACGGCCTCGCCCGCCGCCCACGCCCGCATCATGTCGGGCACCAGCCTATCGGGAGCCCAGTCGCCGCCGCCAATCACATTGCCCGCCCGCGCCGAAGCCACGCCCACCCGGTGCTTCGCCCACTTGTCCGGATGAAAGAACGAGCGCCGGTACGCCGAGGTCACCAGCTCCGCGCACCCTTTGCTGCTGCTGTACGGATCGTGCCCGCCCATCGCCTCATGCTCCAGATACGGCTCCGGACGCTCCAGGTTCTCATAGCACTTGTCGCTGGTCACCACCACCACACTGCGCACGCCCGGAGTCTTCCGCACCGCCTCCAGCACGTGCACCGTCCCCAGCACGTTCACCGCATAGGTCTCCACCGGACTCTGGTACGAGAGCCGCACCAGCGGCTGCGCCGCCATGTGGAGCACCACCTCGGGCTCGAACGCCTGCAATGAAGCTTCAAGCTTCTCCTGATCCCGAACATCCCCGCGTATCGACCGGATCTGCCCTTCCAGCGGCAGCAGCCTATACAAACTCGGCTCCGTCGGAGGTTCGAGCGAGTAGCCGCACACCGCAGCTCCCATCGAGTGTAGCCACAAGGCCATCCAGCTCCCCTTGAAGCCGGTGTGCCCCGTAACCAGCACCCTCCTCGATTTCCAGAACTTCACATCCATAGAAAATTCCGGGTGGCCCATATTCGCCATCTTTGGGCGAATATGGGAAGAACAAAACTCTCCATACTGGTGCCCCACATCTGCCGCAGTTGCAGATGTGGGGTTATTGACTTTGCACTTGCCTTTATCTTTAGAAACTTTGAAAACTTAGTACCGATACGTATCCGGCTTATACGGCCCATGCACCGGAACGCCAATGTAGTCCGCCTGCTTCTGTGTCAGCGTCGTCAGCTTCACGCCGATCTTTTCCAGATGCAGCCGCGCCACCTCTTCGTCCAGCTTCTTCGGCAGCACGTAAACCTCTTTGCCGTACTTGTCCTTGTTCTCCCACAAATCGATCTGCGCCAGCGTCTGGTTGGCAAAGCTGTTCGACATCACAAAGCTCGGATGTCCCGTCGCGCAGCCCAGGTTCACCAGCCGTCCCTCGGCCAGCAAAAAGATCGAGTGCCCATCCGGGAAGGTGTACATATCCACCTGCGGCTTGATGTTGGTCCGCTTCACTCCCGGCGCCGCGTTCAGCTTGTCCACTTCAATCTCGTTGTCGAAGTGTCCGATGTTGCACACAATCGCCTGGTCCTTCATCTTCTCCATGTGCTCCAGCCGGATGATGTCCACGTTCCCCGTGCAGGTCACGTAAATGTCGCCCGTCCCCAGAGTCTCTTCGAGCGTCGTCACCTGGTATCCCGCCATCGCCGCCTGCAGTGCGTTAATCGGGTCGATCTCCGTCACCACCACCCGCGCGCCCATGCCGCGCAGCGACTCCGCCGACCCTTTGCCCACGTCGCCGTGTCCGCAGATCACCGCCACCTTGCCCGCCATCATCACGTCGGTCGCCCGCTTGATGCCGTCGGCCAACGACTCGCGGCAGCCATACAAATTGTCGAACTTCGACTTGGTCACCGAATCGTTCACGTTGATCGCCGGAACCAGCAGCGTGCCTTCCTCTTTCATGCGGTACAGCCGGTGCACGCCGGTCGTCGTCTCCTCGCTCACACCGCGCCACGCCGCCACAATCTGATGCCAGCGCTGCGGGTTCTCCGCGTAAACCTTCTTCAGCAGATCCTTAATGACCTTCTCTTCGTGCGAGCCCGATTCCGAATCCACCCACTTCGAGCCGTTCTCCAGCTCATACCCTTTGTGGATCAGCAGCGTCACATCGCCGCCGTCGTCCACCACCAGCTCCGGCCCCGTGTCATCCGGATGGCTCAGCGCGCGGTAGGTGCAGTCCCAATACTCTTCCAGCGACTCGCCCTTCCAGGCAAACACCGGAACCCCGGTCGCCGCAATCGCCGCCGCCGCATGGTCCTGCGTGGAGAAGATGTTGCAGCTCGCCCAGCGCACGACGGCTCCAAGCTCCACCAGCGTCTCGATCAGCACCGCCGTCTGAATCGTCATATGCAGCGAGCCGGTGATGCGCACGCCGCGCAAAGGCTGTGCCGCCGTGTACTTCCGGCGAATCGCCATCAATCCCGGCATCTCGGCTTCGGCAATGGAAATTTCCTTGCGTCCCCACTCGGCAAGAGCAAGGTCGGCGACTTTAAAATCATTCATAACGGGTGTGAGCTGAGTTCCCAAGGAAACATCCTCCAAATTTTCTTCCGCGCAGCCGTGGACCCCGATGCCACCGGAGCTTGGCCCATGCAGTGCTCCCATTATAACGTCGCTACGCATGAATGGAGAAACAGGACGGATGGACCAAACGGGTGGCCCATTCAAGCCCTTCTTTGGCTTGAATGGGGCAGTTGACCTTGCCTCTGCCTTTGCTCCTGCCCCTGCCCTTGTTTTTTCGAGATGTCACTAAACGCAGTGAAGAATCCCCATACCGCGCAAATCTCCTGCTACGGTTCCCGAGGCCCCCCGGTCACCATCCCTCGTCCCAGGAGCATGGCTGTCCACACGGACATTCTCCGCCTGTACCATTCCCCGGATGTGACCGCACCGGCGCGTAATGAAAGCGTTGATGGTATCAAGTTATTACTTCCCCCCAGATTGCAACGAGAGTACATTAACCTTAATTCCTCTTTTGAGACACCGGCTGGAATGGAACATGGCGAACCAACGAATTCTCCTACGCCCGCTGAATTGCCTGGCTGTTTCCCTGGTACTGTGCCTCACCCCCCTCTGCTTTGCAGAATCGGTGGTGGTACAGGTCCTCGGAAACGATAAGCAGCCGGTACCCCATCAGGAGGTGACCCTGGAACTTCGGTATGAAACCCTGGGGCGCCCTACAGTTCGGAATCAATCAACAGACCTCAAGGGGGAAGCGCGGATTGAGCTGCCGGAAGGGTTCAGGTCAAAGAGTCTGGCGGTTGAGGTCAACTTCACGCCCGACGACCAGCATTGCTCGTGCCGAGTTCGCGCCGACGTCGATACCGTGATGCGCGAAGGCCTGACGGTCGTCACCCCGGCCCACGGCTCCAAATCAGCCGAACCCATCCAGCCGACACCTGGACATATCATCTTCGTCGCTCGACCGGCCACCAGTTCAGAAGCAAGACTGTCCGGCCGGTCCAGCCGCTTAAAATCAATCCTGTTCGGCCAATAGCCGAAGTCATACTTCCATTGGCGCGGGTGCCGTTACGGTCTCCCCGGGATCGGCACCGCCGCGCCCGGGTCCATCTTCGGAATCCCAAAGTGTCCGCTCAAATGCAGCAGGTCCACCGGTGACACGGTTCCCGACGCCGACACAAAATCCACCTCCCGTGCCCGCACCATCAGCACCGCCACATCGCGAACCGACATCTGGTCCAGCCGGACCCACAGGTCCGTCGTCTCTCCCCTGTCGTTCCGGTGCTTCTTCACCAGGTGCATCCACCCCGCCTCCTGATACTGCTGGCCGATCGCCGCCATCATCCCTGGCTCCGGCATAATTCCCGCCGGAAAGCGGAACATGTGCACCGAAACTCCGTTCACTCCGGCCACCACCCGCTTCAAATCCGGGTTATTCCTGTCCAGCATGGTGGCAAACTTCAGGATCGTGTGGTCCAGCGTAAACTCCGTCCGCCCGCTGGCCATCCGTCCCATCGCCGCCACCCCCTCCGGAACCCACTCCCTTTCGGCGCCCGCCGTCGGAACCGCTGCGCCTGCCGGAGGGATGTCCGCAGCCGTGCCCGGTTGATCCTGCGCCGCCGCCCCCAGCGCCATCACCCATCCCATCCACACCAAAACCAAAATCCGCATCAGCCTCATCGTTTTTTTCCTCGCCAGCCTTCGATTCAAGAACGGTGGTCAAACAAAAATGCCGGGTGCCCCACCTTCACGCCGCGCCTTTCGGCGTTAAGGTGGGAAGCAACGCCCTCCATCCCTATACGCCGGTGCACTTGCCCTTGCTCCCGGACAAATCTCCGGTTACTCCCCTGAAACCCGCAACCCACTCCCATGTTCCGCCCAGGAGCGTCAATCGCCGCCTACCCAACGTTCCGCTTCCGCCCACAAAAGTGCCCGCCATCGGCGGGCGCTTCTCATCGCAACTTATTTCCTATTTAAAACGCCCACTTCATCACCGACGCCCCGCTGGTAAACCCAGCGCCCACCGATGCAATCAGCAGCGTATCTCCCTTTTTCAGCCGTCCCGCTCTCCACCGCCGTCTTCATCGCCAGCGGAATCGTCCCCGCCGTCGTGTTTCCATAATCTTCAATATTGATGATGACTTTTTCCCGCGGCATCTTCAGCCGGTCGGCGGTCGCCGTAATGATCCGCTTGTTCGCCTGGTGGGAGATAAAGCAGTCCACGTCCGCGCCCGTCAGCCCGTTCTTAGCCAGCACGCGCTCGGTCATCTCCGCCATCTTCTTCACCGCATACTTGAAGACCTGCTGCCCATCCTGATGAACGTAATGCATCTTCTGGTCCACCGTCTCGTGCGATGCAGGGATGCAGGCTCCCGCCTCCCGGCATGGTAGAGATAATCCCCGCCGTAGCCTTCCACCTGGTGCGCATAGTCGATAAAGCCCAGCCGTCCTCGCCGTCTTCTGCAGGCTCCAGCAGCACCGCTCCCGCACCGTCGCCAAACAGAATGCAGGTCGCCCGGTCGGTGTAGTCGATCATCGACGAATTCACATCCGCGCCGATCACCAGCACCTTCTTGTGCGCGCCGCTCTCCACCAGTTTCACGCCCAGCCGTCAGCGAAAACACAAAGCCCGAGCAACCGGCCGAAATATCAAATCCCCACGCCTGCGGAATCGCCAGCTTCTTCTGCACCAGGCAGGCCGTCGAGGGATACATCATGTCCGGCGTCACCGTCCCCACGATGATCGCCTCCACCGTGCTCAAATCCACGTTGTGCCGCGCCGCCAGGTCGCGCGCCGCGCCCACCGCCAGGTCGCTGGCGGCCACGCCTGGGTCCACAATATGCCGCTCGCGAATCCCCGTCCGCTCCAGAATCCATTCATTGGTCGTCGCAACCATCTTTTCCAGGTCGTAGTTGGAGAGAACACGGGGAGGTACGTATGAGCCCAGAGCCGTGATCTTGGCCCGAATCTTATTATTCAACTTCCAAATCTCCGGTAGTAGCAATCTGCCAATTGTCGCCCACCGCGGCACGAATGTAAACCGCTCCCGCTGCAGCCGTGCCATCGCAGCCGTTGGTCTGAGCCTGAAAATCATTGTTTTTGCTATTTGGAAGGAGAATGTTTTTGTGAAGGGGGCATTCTGAGCCGAGGTATTTTGCAGGGGTCATTCTGGGCACCCGCGGCCGGAGAGGCGTCTGTCCCCGCGCACCCGCTGCGAAGCTCAAGCCAAGAACCCCGCCGCGCAATCTGCCGACGGCGCCCCAACCATATCTGCCGCATTCAGCAGGTGCGGGGTGGTTGACCTTGCCCCTGTCTTTGCACTTGAACTTTCACGCCGAGCGAAAGCCGACAGCCCTACCGGCTTGCCACCCACAGCACCCCAGCCATCAGCGTCCACAGCAGCACCGCAAACGGCAACGCCGCCTTGAACCCATGCATTGCTGTCCGCTGCCGCCGCGCCACATCGCCGCTCCAGCCGATCTCCGGCGTATCCATCGTTTCCCGCAGCGCGCTCTCGGCTGCCAGCGCCTCCAGCAGCGTCCTCCGCCGCTCTCATCCAAGCCGGTCGTCTGCATCGCCATTTTCTCCTCGATACAAGCTTCCCCTATCTGCGCACCCATGCGCAGCCGGAAGCACCTTCCATGAAAGGAAAGAATTCCCAGAAAAGAGCTGTTTTCAATTCGGGAAAAACTGCAGGAGAGACGCATTGCGGGACTGCAATCGCCAAACGCACAAAAGCCGGACACCGGAAGCTCACTGCGCACGAAACGGCCCGTTACCGTTGCTTCCTTCCGGACCTGGCGGGATTGGCGGGGTTTCATCGCGTAAGACCGATGTCCGACCAGTCTCGATACTACCACGTACCCCACCCGTCCTTCATCTCTCCCTGAGGAAAACCCCCGACACTTCCCAGGACCGAATGACGCTGGTGCAGGCGCCCACATCTGCAGTGTTTCGCAGATGCGGCCGGGTGGCCCATTCAAGCCTGTTTTTGGCTTGAGTGGGGCAGTTGACCTTGTCTTTGCTCTTGCATTCCCACCCGAAGCGCCGTCCCCGCCGGGTACCCCCGTAACATGCCGCCTTTCCGCGACTCCTCTATACTTGACTCCTCCATGTCCTCGGCGAATCCATCCCGGCTCCCCGCGCCCGGCGTCGCCCCCCTGTTTCGTCCGGAGCCCCGCCGGAGATCGAGCATCTCTTCCAGACCTCGCTCTTCCTCCTGGTCGTCACCGGCTTCGCCACCCTGGCCTCCACCGGCAAGCTCGATCTCTCAGCGTCCTGCTCGTCTTCTCCGCGCTCCTGCTGCGCGGATCTTTCTTCTCCGCCAGACGCCCTTTGTCATTCCTCGCCGCATTACCTCCTGGCTCGCCGTCATCTACTTCCTGCTCTTTTTCCTCGATTTCTTTTTCTTCTCCGGCCGCGACTTTGTCGCCCCCGCCGTCCATCTTGTCCTGTTCGGAATGTGCGTCAAGCTCTTCAACGTGGAGCGCGACCGCGACTACGTCTACCTGGCCGTGCTCTCGTTCCTCATGGTGTTGTCGGCGGCCATCCTCACCGTGGATTCCGCTTTTCTCGCCGCCTTTGCTCTCTTCCTCATGCTGGCCGTCTTCTGCTTCATGGCCATGGAGCTGCGCCGCTCCGCCCTCGCCGCCGCCAACTCCGCGCCGCTGGCCATCCCCGGCCTCCGCACGCGCCGCCGCGCCATCTCCCCCCTGCAGCGGCTCTCCGGTTCGCTCGCCCGCACCACCGCCGTCATGGTGCTCGCTCATCCTGGCCGCCGGCGCGCTGCTCTTCTTCGCCATGCCCCGCATCAGCGGAGGCTATCTCTCCCGCTACGCCCAAAGCGACGCCATCTCCGCCGGCTTCTCCGACTCGGTCAACCTCGGCGAAATCGGACACATCCAGCAATCCTCCGAGGTCGTTGCCCACATCCACATCGAGGGCGACACCACCGGAGACCGCCAGATCCGCCTCCGCGGCGCCGTCCTCACCCTCTTCGACGGCCAACGCTGGACCAATCCCCGTCACGATTCCGCCATGCTCTCCCAGGGCTATGGACGCATCTTTCAGCTCTCCTCCCGTAGCGCCCGCATCGTGGCCCGCGAAGACCTCCGCCTGGCTCGCGGTCCCGCAGCTCGATCTGCTCCGCTACCGCGTGCTCATGGAGCCGCTCAGCACCACCATCATCTTCACCATTCCCACCGCCCAGGCGCTCTTCGGTCCCTTCCGCGAAATCGGCGTCGATGACGACCAGACCTTTCACAACCTCGACCACGAACGCGCCGTCACCGTCTACGAAGGCGTCTCCGACGTCTCCGTACCCCTGCCCACCACCCTCGAACGCCTCCCGGACGCTGCGCCCGTCGCCATTCCCGACCGCTACCTCCAGCTCCCCGAGCACCTCGATCCCCGCATCCCCGAGCTCGCCCAGCAAATCGCCGGCTCGGAGACCTCCCCTTATCGCCGCGCCCTGGCCATCGAGCGCTATCTCACCACCCACTACGGCTACACCCTTCAGCTTCCCTCGCAGCCGCCCGCCGACCCCCTCGCCGACTTCCTCTTCCACCGCCGCCGCGGCCACTGCGAGTACTTCGCCTCGTCCATGGCCGTCCTGCTGCGCACCGTCGGCATTCCCTCGCGCATCATCACCGGATTCCGTGGAGCGCAGTTCAACCAGCTCAATTCCAACTACATCGTCCGCGCCAGCGACGCCCACTCCTGGGTCGAGGCCTACATCCCCGGCGCCGGCTGGACCACCTTCGACCCCACTCCCGCCGGCGATGCCGTCGCCGTCACAACCTCTGGAGCCGCTCCCAGCTCTACCTCGACGCCGCCCGCGAGTTCTGGCGCGAGTGGATCGTCAACTACGACGCCGGTCACCAGCAGGCTCTCTCCCTCGCCGGCGTCCGCCAAACCCGCAACCGGGTTCACCGACTTCCGCCGCTGGGCAGCCCGCCACTACAACCGCATGCTGGAGATGGCGCGCCGCGTCCACCAGCGCCGCCACGCAGCAATCCCATCCGCCTGCTCCGCCCCGGACTCATCCTGATCGTCTTCCTGCTGCTCATCGCCCTGCCCTTTGCCATCCTCCATCTCCGCGCCCTCTGGCACGCCGCCTCTCCCCGGCTCTCGCCGCGCTCCGCCGCGGCCATCCTCTATCTCCGCATGACCCGCCGCCTGGCCCGCCGCGGATATCTCCGCGCCCCGGCCCAAACCCCCTCCGAGTTCGCCGCCTCCATCGACGATCCAGCCCTGCGCGAGGCCGTCCTGCGCTTCACCGCCGCCTACGAGCACGCCCGCTTCGGCGGCTCCACCACCGCCGCCGCCACCCTCCCCGCCCTGCTCGACCAGCTCCGCAACATCCCCACCTGCCCCTGATAGCTGCTTCCTGCTCTTGCCATTGTGCTGCACGGGTGCCCCATATTTGCCCGTATCTGGCAAATGTGGGAAAGCAGCCTGTTCGCAGCTAAACGACTTCGCCGTTGCTTTTGCTTCAGTCTTCCCCCCAATCTTCCGTTACCTCGTACAGCAAAGTACAGGCAGGTACGGCGATGGCTACTTCCGACTTCCAATCCGAGCTCCGCAACATTCTCTTCCGCAGCAATCCCGTTCCCATGTTTCTCTATGACAACCGTTCGCTGCGCATCCTCGCCGCCAACGACGCGGCCACCGTGCGCTATGGCTACACCAGTCAGCGAATTCCGCGCCATGACCCTCCGCGACCTTCGCCCCCGCGGCGATGGCCCCGCCTTCGACCGCCCCGCCACACTCGATCCCGAGCGCCACCCCGCGCCCTCTGGACCCACGCCACCAAGCAGGGGATGCCTTTCCTGGTCGAACTCCGCGCCGTTCCCTTCCCGCACTGCAGCCGCACGCTCTGCTCATGTCTCGGCACTCGACGTCTCCGCCTGGAGGAGGCCCAGCTGAAACTCGTCCGCTCCGAGGAGCTCCATCGCTCGCTGGTCGAAGAGTGCCCCTTCGGAATCTATCGCTTCAATCTCACCACCCGCCGCTTACGAGCACGCCAATCCCGCCCTGCTCGACCTTCTCGGCTACACCCTTGAGGAGTTCGTCGCCCTCGACCCGGCATCGTTCTTTGCCGATCTCGCCGAGCGCAACCGCTATCTCGCAGAACTGCTCACCTCGGCAAGCCTCCGCGATTTCGAAACCCGCTTGCGCAAGAAGGACAGCCGTCTGCTCCGCGTCTCCATCTCCGGCTCTCTCTGCACCAACGCCGAAACCGGGCACCAGTACGTCCAAGCCTATGTCCGCGACATCACCCGCCAGCGCGAACTCGAAGAGCAACTCGACCACTCCCATCGCATGGAAGCCGTCGGACGCCTCGCCGGCGGCGTCGCTCACGACTTCAACAACATCACCCAGTCCATCAGCCTCTCCTGCGAGCTGGCCCTGCAACACCCCGCTGCCTGCGGCCATTCGAATCCAAGCTCTCGACATCCTGCAACAGCCGCGCGTGCCGCCGAAATCACCCGCCAGCTGCTCGCCTTCAGCCGCCGCCAGCTTCTGCAGCCCCGCGTCGTCAACATCAATGACTGCATTCGCAACTGCCTCCCCATGCTCCACCCGCGCCCTCGGCGTCCGCCGTCTCCGTCGAACTGAGCCTGGATGAAACCCTCGACCACATCTTCATCGATCCCGATCAGCTCACCCTGGTCCTCATGCACCTGGCCGACAATGCCCGCGCCGCCATGCCCACCGGTGGCACCCTCCGAATCTCCACCGCTCCGCGCCGCTGGCACCGCCCCAACCCGACGGCGCCCCCTCCGACCCCTGCATCGTCCTCACCATCGCCGATACCGGTATCGGCATGGACGAACCAACCCTGCCGCGCATCTTCGAACCCTTCTTCTCCACCAAAAACACCACCCTCGCCACCGGCCTCGGACTCTCCACCGTCCACGGCATCGTCCACCAGAGCAAGGGACGCATCGAGTGCGAATCCAGCTCCCGGACGCGGCACAACCTTCCGCATCTTCCTGCCCATCGCCGCCGACTCTACCGGCCGCCGCGCCCGTGCGCAACGCATGCCGCATCCTGCTCGCCGAAGACGATCCGCTCGTCAACAAGCACCTCGCTCACGCGCTCAAAGAAGCCGGCTTCTCCGTCCATTCCGTCTGCGACGGCGAAGAAGCCCTGGCCGCCTTCGCCACCCAGCCCTTCGAAATCGTCGTCACCGACATCGTCATGCCCAAGCTCGGCGGCGTCGAACTAACCCGGCGCCTCCGCCAGCTCGTCCCAACCTCCCCGTCGTCCTCATCTCCGGCTACAGCGAGCAGCTCAGCGTCCTCGAAAACCTTCCATCCAACCAGATCGCCTTTCTCCAGAAACCCTTCGCCAGTCCCACCCTCATCGCCGTCCTACGCAACCTCCTCTCCAGCGCCGCCCCGGAGCCACCCAGCACAAACCGCTAATCCAGCTACCCAGCCGGGTGGCCCATTCAAGCCTTCCTTTTGCTTGAGTGGGGTCGTTGACCTTGCCGTTGACCTTGCCCTTGACCTTGACCTTGACCTTGACCTTCGCGCTTTCCCCGCGCTGGCACTCCCGTCAGAGAACTAATCTCACCTGCTCTTGTTTCTGAGGTGTCATCCTGAGCGAAGCGAAGGACCCCTATGCCGAGCAAATCTCCCGTGCCGCGCCCCGGTCACTTCGGACACCCATCGATTTTCCCTAAGCCAACGATTAACTCCCCGGCCACTGCCCCGCAGAAATTAATACCCTCCCGGTCAATCCTTCGCACTTTTGCGCAACCATTGCCGAACCCGCCAACATCGCCCTTCCAACCATTCACTCCCCGCGCAATGGTTCCTTTCTTCCCATCCATGTAAAAAAGGCCCGGCATCGCCGGGCCTTTTCATAATTCACGCCTTATTTCGGCGTCGACAGATATCCGGAAATCTCATCCTTGGTCACGTTGAACACCACCACTTCGTACAGCAGATTGTCGCGCCCGGTATAGAACTGCAGAGGCTCGCCCAGCGTGCGGTCTTTCTTCTCAAGGGTGTGATCATCCGCATAAACATTGAGCGTAAAGCGCGACTTCTTCGGGTCCGCCTTCTTCAGCTCCAGGCTCACGGTGGAAATCGGCGTGCGCTGCTTCTTGTTCAGCGTGAACTCAAAGTAGTTGCGGTCCCCCTTGTGCTTCAGATACTCCAGCTCGTCGTGGTTCTTCGCAATCAATCCGCTATGGACATTCAAATCGCCGATCGCGCTTTCCAGTTTCGCCTTGGTAGCCGCCAGGTCGCTGCGCGTGCTCGCAATATCGGTCTGCGCGCCGCCTAGCTCGGTCTTAACTCCGCTCACTGCCGAGTTCACGTTGGCGACTTCCTTGTTCGTGGCCTGCTGCGCAGCCGCCAATTTCGCGGCTGCGCGCTCCTGCTGCGCCTTCAACTCCGCGGTCCGCGTCGCAATCTCTTCCTGCGTCATTCCAACCTTGGAGCCCAGCGCCTCCATGCCCTCTTCAATGTTCTTGTTGGTCAGGTGAAGCTTCTCTTCAATCACCTTGGTCTCCGCGCTCTGTTGTGTCGCCTGGGCCTCCAGCGCAGTCACGCGGCCGCGCAGACTGACAATCAGATACAACGCCACTGCCAGCAGGATCACCAGGACCGTCGCTCCAACTGCAAGCGCGGTGTTGCTGCTTCGTTTCTCCGCAGGAAGATTCTCTACGCTTTCAGGCATGTTGGGGCTCTCCTGTTCGATGAACAACTCACCCGATTCTTCCAGCGCCCCGCATGGGTGTCAATCATAGTAGTCAATGTGGACCTTACTTCTCCCATATTGCAAAGGCAGAAATTCGAGAGCACCGGGCAGAACCCGCTCTTTGGCTTTTTGCGTGCAGCAGCTTACATCAGCAGCGCTGAGGCTTCCCGTCCTGACGCCAGGCTTGGAGCAGGCAACATAAGGCCAAAACAGGCTTCGCGGCTCCGGCAACACCGCCTGAAGGGACTGCAGCAGCGCACCGATGTTGACGACATTTGTGCTGTTAATGAGGTGCTGCTTACACACGGGGAAATGTTATGAAACCGCTTTTACAGATTTTCTTCCTGCTTATCGCATTCGCACTGGGCCTTGCCCATAGCCCTTCTCTACTCGCAACTCCCGGCGGCATCGCCCACGCCAACGCTCATCCTGTGGTTTCGACTGCGCAATTACCCGCGCCTGTCGCGCCGATTCCCCCAGAGTTGCGTAGCCAAGGCGATCCCGACGTCCCGGCAAAGGGCAGTCCATTGCCCCTGATTTCGCTTATCGGATTTGGGCTTTTGATTAGCGGCATTCTGCCTGCCATGCGCGCCCGCAAAATCAGCGGCAACCATCAGTAGAGCCCGCCCAAACACCAAAAAGGCCTCTGCGGCTTTCCCGCTTCACCTCCCAGCCAGGCACTATTTACAATTGCGCAGTGCAAAAACCATACGATGTAATCGTGATCGGCGGCGGCATCATCGGCCTCTCGCTGGCCTGGCGGCTCTCCCGTAGCTCGGTGCACGTCCTCTTGATCGACCGCCGCGAGCCCGGGCAGGAAGCCTCCCATGCCGGAGGAGGCATGATCGCCGACCTCGATCCCGTCCTTCCCTCTGAACTGAGCGGACTCGCCCACCGCAGCGCAGCACTGTACCCATCGTTTGTCAGCGAACTGGCCCAGGAAGCCGGGTGTGCCATTGATCTGCGCGAAGACGGAGTGATTGCCTTCGAGCAACATCCCATCGCCGAGAGCGAAGGCATTCGCGCCATCACCTCCGCCGAGGTGCTCGCCCTTGAGCCCCACCTCTCCATTCCGCCCGACCCTGCCTACACCATGCGTGAGCGCGCCGTGGACCCGCGCGATCTGGTCGCTGCCCTGCTTTCAGCGCTGCACCAGCGCCAGGTCGAAATCATCACCGGCGAAGCTGTGGTGAAGGTCGTTACCACGCACGGCCGCGCCAGCGGCGTGCAAACCGAACGCGCTTCCTACGCCGCTCCGCAGGTAGTCAATTGCGCCGGGGCGTGGGCCGCGCAAATCGCCGGGGCCAAGCTGCCCACGCTTCCGGTCAAGGGACACATGGTCGCATTGGCGTTTCCCGAAGAGCTGGCCATGAACTCCGCCGAGCGCGAACCGAAGCGCGTGCTGCGCCACGTCCTGCGTTCGCGCTGGTGCTACATCATTCCGCGCAGCAATGGACGCTACATCGTGGGCAGCACCGTGGAGCCCGCCGGCTTTGACAAGTCGCTGAACAGCTACCGCGTCAAGCGACTGCAGGAGGCTGCCGCGCGCCTGATACCGGCCTTTGCCGAGGCAACGATCGCCGAGGCGTGGACCGGACTTCGTCCCGGAACCCCGGACAATCTTCCCCTGCTGGGAGCCACCGGCGTCCCCGGCTACTTCGCCGCCACCGGCCATTACCGCGACGGAATTCTGCTCACCCCGGTGACCGCCGAGCTGATCTGTGCGCTGGTTCTCGAAGGCAAAACTCTGTTTCCGCTCGCCCCTTTTTCACCGCTGCGCTTTTAGTTCTCGGCATCCAGCTTCTTGCGTTTGGCGCTCCGGTCGCCTAGCCTGAAGAGGCTCTGTCATTCTCCCCGCCGTTTCCAACGCGACGTGTGCGGATTTGTGTCTCTCTACGGATGCACGAACCACTGTGCATTTGACGAGTTGACGGCGCATGTTGCTGCATTGATGGTGCACCTATTGGGGTTTTGCACAAGGGACTACAACAAATGGTGTTTTGTCCCTTGACTACCCATTCCGGTGCTCGATAAAGTTGCATCAACTTGCGAGGCGGTCCTCCCCGCACAAAGCTTGGGAGGCCCCGGAGATTTCCGGGTCACCAGCCACCACTCGCGCGTACGAACGGCAGCTCCCAGCCGGAGTTGACCTACTTTCAGCCAGCAGACCGCCGTTTTGTATGGGCCGTAAGATTACCTCCGGCGGTGCGCGAGAAATTGCAAGGAGTACACCGTTGCTGAAACTAAAAAAGCTGCAGATTCTTGGCTTCAAATCCTTCTGCGACCGCACCGAGTTGAAGTTCCACGGTGACGGCATTGCCGCCATTGTGGGTCCGAACGGCTGCGGCAAATCGAACATCTCCGACGCCATCAGCTGGGTGCTGGGCGAGCAGAGCGCCAAGAGCCTGCGCGGCGCGCACATGACCGACGTGATCTTTGCCGGTACGCGCGAGCGCAAACCCACCGGCATGGCCGAGGTCACGCTGCACCTCATCGATCCCCAGGAATACGAAGGCCGCATCGACGCGCCCGTCATCGAAATTCGGGACGAGATGCCGGATCACGACTGGGACGAATCAGCCCTGCGCTTCCAGCGCGCGCGCGAGGTGGACGAGTACACCGAAGAGGTGCGTCCCGGCCTGACCGATGAAATGGAAGTGGCAGCCACAGCCACCACGGACGCGGCTTCCACAGATACCGCTGCAGCCGCCCCGGAGGCTGAAGCTTCCGGCGAGCAGGCCAGCGCAGAGGCGATGAGCAGCCCGCAGGTGGTGCTTAAAATCCGCCGCCGCAAGTTCAAGACGACCTTCAAAAAAGGCGAGGTCGCGGTCACGCGCCGCCTGTTCCGCAGCGGCGAAAGCGAATACCTGCTCAACGGCAAACTCTGCCGCCTGCGCGACATTCAGGACATCTTCATGGGCACCGGCCTGGGACCGGAATCCTACGCGCTCATCGAGCAGGGACGCATCGGACAGATCCTCAGTTCCAAGCCGACCGACCGCCGCAACATCATCGAAGAGGCCGCCGGAATCACCAAGTTCAAAACCCGCAAGCGGCTGGCCGAAGCGCGCCTGGCCGACGCCAAGCAGAACCTGGCCCGCATCAACGACATCTTCGACGAAGTCACCCGGCAGATGAATTCGCTCAAGCGCCAGGCCGCCAAGGCCGAGCGCTATGCCAAGCTGCGCGACGAGATGCGCGCGCAGTTGCGCATCGTGCTGGCCAGCCGCTTTACCGAACTCGATGCTCAGGCGCGGCAGCTGGAAGCCGAGCTGGCGCAGCTCACCGAGGAGTTGCACACACGCACCGAGTCCGTACAGGCGATGGATGCCGAGCACGCCGAGCGCACGCAGCAGGGCTACGCCGTTGACAACGAAGCCAAGCAGACGCGCGAACGGCTGAACCAGATTCATCTTGAGATGGAGCGGGCCACGGCGCGGCAGCGCAACAACGCGGAACGTTGCGCCGAGTTGACGGCGCGCGCCGCCGCAGCCGAAGCCGAAGCCAACAGCGCCAGTGCACAATTGCAGCGCCTGCAGGACGAACTGGCAGCCAACCAGCAGGTGCTGGAGAGTGCCGCAGCCGATGTGGCCAGTGCGCAGCAGGAGCGCAACCAGCGCCAGGCGGAGTCGCAAGCAGGCCGCGCAGCGGCTGATGGAAGTGGAGCGCAATCAGGAGCAGCAGCGCCGCCAGATGCTGGAGGCGGTGAATGCGGCCTCCGGCGTGCGCAACCGCATCACCCAGGCCGAGGAGCGCATCGCCGCCCTGCGAGCGCGAGAGCGAGCGCCTGCAGATGGAGCTGAACTCGGCCAACCATCAGGTGGAATCCTTTGGCGGACAGCGCGGCCAGATCAGCCTGGAGTTCGAGTCGGCTACCGAGTTGTCGCGCTCCCTGGCAGCCCGGCTGGCGGAAGCCCGCGCACAGATTGCGGAGAAGCGCGCAGCCGAGATCGAAGCCAAAAAGCAGTTGGACATGATGCGCTCGGAGTCCGCCAAGCTGCAGGGCAAGCGGGCATCGCTCGAAGCCGTGATCAAAGAGCATGGCTTCTCCACGGAGTCGGTGCGCAGGCTGCTGCGCTCCGGTCAACTCACCGGAGCCAGCGCGCCGGTGGGCGTGCTGGCCGACTTCATCGAGGTCGAGGACAAGTACGAAGGAGTGGTGGACGAGTTTCTGCGCGATGAGCTGAACTTCCTCGTGGTCAAGTCCTGGGACGCGGCCAACGACGGGCTGAACCTTCTGCGCAGCGACGTGGAGGGACGCGCAACTTTCCTCGTCCATCCCGACGATTCGCAGGCCAAATTCAGCTTTATCTTCGACGAAACGATGCGCACCCATCTGCGCGAAGACCGCGTCATCCCGCTGAAGGATTGCATTCGCGTGCCGGAGAACTTTGGCAGTTCGCTGGAGGTGATTCTGCCCAAGCTCGGCAACGGCTACATTGTTCCGGATGCCGAGACCGGGCGCGCGCTGGCTCTGGAAAATCCCGATGCGTTCTATCTCGCGCTCTCCGGCGAGTGCTTCCACAACGTGACCGTGACCGGCGGCAAGAAGCTGGCCGAAGGTCCGCTGCAGATGAAGCGCGACCTGCGCGAGGTGCAGCGCCAGATCGAAGAACTCGGCGCCAGACTGGCCGCGCAGGAAAACTCGGTCAGCACAGCTTGGCAGCGAGATCCAGGCGCTGGCCGCGCTGCTGGAACAGCTGGAGGCCGAGCGCCGCGACTCCGAGCAAAGGGTGATGACCAGCGGCCACAGCCTGCGCCAGCTTGAGAGCGAGATGGCGCGCGTGCGCGAACGCATCGCCGGATACGAGCGCGAGTTGCAGCGCGTCGCCGGCGAACGCCAGAGCCGCGAGGCCTTCATCGCCGAGCGCCAGCAGGAGTTGGAGCAACAGGAAGCAAATGCGGCAGCAACTGGAAGCGCAGATGAGCGCCGCGCAGGAGCACGTCGCAGAGCTTACGCCTGGCGCGTGACGCCGCCGCGCAAGCGGCCAGCGAAGTCATGGCCCGCGTCGCCGGACTGGAGGAGCGCCGCCGCGCCGCCGCCGCATCGCTGGCGCGAATCCAGTCCATGGTCGCCGAGGTGAATCAGCGCGTGAATTCGCTGCGCTCCCAGTTGGAGGGCGCAGCCGCCGAGAAGGCGCAGCGCGAGCAGGAGAACGAATTGCTGGCCGGGCAAGGCTGGTGGAGTGGCAGAGCGAGCGCGAGCAGGCGCAGGCGCGCGAGCAGGAACTGGCGTCGAGAGCGAACAGGTCCGCGCCCGCCTGGCCGAACTCGAAGTGGAGCTGAAGGCCGCGCGCGAGGTCTCTGGACAGCGTTCGCGACCGGCGCGGAGAGTTGAGCGCGCAGGCCGCCAAGGCCGCCAGCGACACCGGACACCTGGTGGAGACCTGCATTCAGGAGCTGAGCCAGAGCCGCGAAGAGCTGCTTGCCGATGAGCCGCTGGCACACCAGATCCGGCGATGAACTGGCCGCAACCGAGGCCAGCTATCGCGAGATGCGAGTGCGTCTGGAAGGCATGGGGCCGGTGAACATGATGGCCCTGGAAGAATACAAGGAGACGGCGCAGCGCCACGAGTTCCTGGAGACGCAACGCAAGGACCTGCTGGATTCGATTGAGAACACGCAGAACACCATCAAGGAGATCGAGGAGATTTCGCGCGGCAAGTTCAACGATGCCTTCGCCATCATCAACGCCAACTTTACCCGCACGTTCAAAAAGCTGTTTGGCGGCGGTGAAGCCTGGATGAAGCTGACCGACGAGGAGAACTCGGCCGAGAGCGGCATCGACATCGTGGCCTCGCCTCCGGGCAAGAAGATGCAGAACGTACTGCTGCTCTCCGGCGGAGAAAAGGCGATGACGGCACTGTCGCTGCTGGTCGGCATCTTCCAATACGCGCCCGCTCCGTTCTGCATTCTGGACGAGGTGGACGCGCCGCTGGACGAGGCGAACGTAACCCGCTTCGGTGAACTGATGCGCGAGATGAGCATGGAAACCCAGTTCATCATCATCACTCACCACAAGAAAACCATGAGCATGGCGCCGGTGCTCTACGGCGTCACCATGCAGGAGCCGGGCGTATCGCGCATCGTCAGCGTGCGCTTCGGCGCCGAGCACGAACAGCCCCAGGCGGTATCGGCGTAATCTGCGAGCCGGGAGCGCCCCTGGACGACGCCGCTCTGAACAGGGGCGCTCGTCGCCAGCGCATCGGTACAACTGCGGCGGGCAGACAATCGGGCATGACCGAATATTTTCTGCTTCTCTGGTTGCCGAACCACCGGCGATTGTGATTAGAAGGTTACAAACATTGGGGCGCTCGCGGCCTGGCTTCCGCACGCCCCGCCTCACCCGCGCAACCCTTCTGTTTATGCGGGTGGGCGCATTTCACCCCGGATTGTCAATTGCTTTTTAGAACTTTTGTAAATCCGCTCGGGCAGTGATCTTTTCGCCACCGTTGACAAAATCAATCCACTGTTTAGAATCCTAGTCTTGAGCTTCCGAAACTAACCGTGACTACGAAACCAAGCGACCCCATTCTTCTTCGGACCGACTTCCCTGACCTGGATCTCCATGCCAGCGGAAAGGTGCGCGACGTGTACCGTGCGGACAACGAGCGGCTGCTGTTTGTTGCCACGGACCGGATCTCTGCCTTTGACTACGTCCTTGCCTCCGGCATTCCGGACAAGGGACGCGTGCTGACCCAGCTTTCGCTGTTCTGGTTTGAGTTCCTGAAGGACATCGTGCACAACCACCTGGTGACGGCCGATGTGGAGCAGTATCCGGAGCCGCTGAAGAAATACGCCGCCGAACTGCGTGGCCGTTCCATGCTGGTGGTGCGGGCCAATATGTATCCCGTCGAGTGCGTGGTGCGCGGCTATCTCTCCGGCTCCGGCTGGAAGGAATATCAGCAGACCGGCGCGGTGTGCGGCATCCAGCTTCCCCAAGGGCATGCAGGAGAGCGACAAGCTGCCCGAGCCGATCTTTACTCCGGCCACCAAGGCAGCCAGCGGGCATGACGAGAACATCTCCTTCGACGAGATGGTAAAACACGTCGGCACCGCCGACAGCGAGACCCTGCGCAAGCTGAGCCTGAGCATCTACAAAAAGGCTGCCGACTACGCCCTGACCAAGGGCATCATCATCGCCGACACCAAGTTTGAGTTTGGGCAAACGGCCAACGGAGTGGTGCTGGCCGACGAGGTGCTGACCCCGGATTCCTCGCGCTTCTGGCCAGCCGACAGCTATTCTCCGGGCAAGGCGCAGTTGAGCTATGACAAGCAGTACGTGCGCGACTACCTGGAAGAGATTCGCTGGGAGAAGAAGCCGCCAGCCCCGCGCTGCCGGAGCTGGTACAGCAGAATACCAGCGCAAAGTACGTGGAAGCGTATCGCCGTCTGACCGGGCAGGAACTGCCTACCGGGCTGACGATGAACGGCCTGGACTGGTTGATTGCGAGTATCCTTGTGCTCTCGGTTCTGCATGCCGCGGCTCAGGGCTTTGTCTTTGAATTGTTTTCGCTGGCGGGCACCGTCTTCGGATACCTTCTGGCGGCCTGGGAATATCCCGTTGTGGCGCGCTATCTTGCGCCCTACGTGAAAAGCAACCTGGTGGCCGGCGGCGCCGGCTTTTTGCTGATCTTTGTGGCCGTGGTGATTTTAGCCGGCATCGCCGGGCGCATTGCACGCTGGGCCACCTCATAGCGTGGGCCTGCGATGGTTTGACCGGCTGCTGGGCGGAGCCTTCGGCTTTCTGCGCGGCGCGATTGTGGTCATGGTGCTGGTGATGGCCATGGCAAGCTTTCTGCCATCGTCCCGCGCGCTGGCCAAGTCCAGCCTGGCGCAATATTTTTTAGTTGCCGGCCGGGCGGCGGTGTATGCCGGGCCAGGTGAGTTGAAACAGAAGTTCCGCGATGGACTGAAGGCGCTGGAGCAGATTCGCGAACAGCAGCACCGGCCGAGCCATACGCCGGATGGATGACGTTTTATAAGGCGCTTCCCGCCGTAACGAGGGGAAAATGGCTGCACCGGCAACGATGGGTGCAGCCTGCAACATTTGTTTTTATTGAACCAGAGGAAAGAGAGGCACCTCGGTGAAAGACCAGCTTGAGGCTCTTGTAGCGCAAATGTATCAGAGCGGAATCCTTTATTCCGAAGCAGTGCGTGAATTCAGAAAACGATTCATACTTACCGTACTCGAAC
Organism: uncultured Acidobacteriota bacterium; assembly: GCA_963732315.1. Classification (GTDB taxonomy): domain Bacteria; phylum Acidobacteriota; class Terriglobia; order Terriglobales; family Acidobacteriaceae; genus TOLSYN. Next base: position 30,982 of record CAVSYY010000013.1, on the reverse strand, counting down.
AGAACAACGGCAATCAATGTAAGGCCGCCAAGCAGTTGGGAATGCATCGCAACACCCTCAGCCGGACCATCACTGAGTTGGAACTCGACGTGCGCGCCGTACGCGCCGGAAGCCGTCGCCCGCCGCAAGAGCGAAAAAGCCATCGTGATGGAGAAGAAGATCGCTCGCTAGCCAGCCGCGCATCAGAGCCGACCGGCAATCCGGTTGTGGAGCAGCGCAAATCAGAAAGGACGGCACATTGGCCGTCCTTCTTTTATTTGGCCGATTGGCCCGTCCTGGTTACTGACCGGCTTTCTGTGCGCACCGGCCGCGGGCTTTTTCGCTGCCTCCGGCAATCCCTTCAGAACCTCTCCATCCGTGAATGTCAGATTGAAGGTGTCGCCCGCGCGTGTACTCGCTGGGAGCGCCCTGAATGGTGAGTTCGTCCCCGGCCTTGGGAATGCGGGCGGCAGCCAGCGGTTCCTTCAGCTTCAGCGTGATGTCCGCTTTCTTGGCATCGATGTCGTCCACGCTGCCCGCCAAGTTTCAGCGAATCGCGTGCAGCCTCGATGACCGCGGCCACCAGTTGCACCGGCTTGCCCTTGATCGCGGTCCAAACCTGATCGCAGCATCCTTGCTGCCGTTGGTAAGAATGAACTGCCATTCGGCGAAGGAGAGTTGTTCCGGCGTGCCTTTCTTGAGCATGTCGGCCGCCTGGTCGGCGGGCGACGGCGCGGGCGCCACGGTGAATCCGGCAGGAATGGTCGCATCGGTCTTGGCCGTCGGCCAGCAACGCATCAAAGCCGTCCTCGGAGCCGTGATAGCGGGTATACTGATTCTTGGCGTAAGGCAGCAGCTGCGGCGCGGCCGCGGCGGCCTTGGCAATCCAGAACAGGCCATCCACCACCGGCGGCTTCGGCGAAAGATAGGCCAGCGCCAGCAGGTAGATGCTGTTTACGTCGGTTGGCTGCAGCGGCCACAACTTCCTTCAGGTCCTGCTGCGCCGTGGCGTAGTCCTTTGCCTGCAGAGCGGCGTGCCCCACCGAGCCGAGGTAGATCTCGCGGAACGAAGTTCTTCATGGTGTTCCACTGGTCATCGGTGTAGCCTTCCGGCTTGGTAGCCGTCTCCAGAACCTTGAGCCCACGGGTGCCGAGTTCTCCGGCCTCCTGCAGCGCCGTGGCGGCATCGGCCCCGCCGGCCAGCGCCTGCTGGCGGTCCAGATAGCTGAGCAGCGCCAGCGCGGTCAGGTTGTTCGGGTCCACCTCCAGCAAGCGCTGGGCGGCAGCTTTGATCTGCGGCGTGTTGTTGAGCTGCTGATAGGTTTTCAGCAGAATTTCCAGACCGTCTTCCTTCATCACGCTGTTGGGATAGGTCTGCAGATAGCTTTCCATCATCTGCGCCTTCTTGCGCCGGGTTCGGTGGCGTTGATGGCGGCGATGTAGGCGTTGTACTCGTTCGGGTCCTGGATCACTTTCTTCTGTTGCTGGGCCGGAGCGGCGGCTCCCGGCTGCCGGTTGCTGCTGTGCCGCAGGGGCGCCCTGCGCTTGCGCGGCCACGCTGGCGGCGGCAAGCAACCACACAACTAGAGACTTCTTCATTCTCTTGCTCCTTCAATGACTCTGCGGAATCTGCAACCCACTCACCGGCATCCGAGCCTGGAGAAAAACCCACGGCTGCGGCGGTTACTTTTAAGAAGGCGGTACATACCTCAGCCAACCCTGCCTAAGCGAGAACCTGGCCCTATATGTCTGTGAACGCGATTATAGGGATGCGCTGGCGGCCAAGGCAAGCATTACCGCTGAAGCCATGCAGCCGCCCGGCTCCCGATTGCATCCGTGAATCATTCAGGATGTACCATTCACAGCAAGCCGATCCAGGAATTCTATCCTGACCGATGCAGGCGGGAGGAGCATTGATGAATCCTACGATCTCAATTTCCGGGCAAACCGCGGTGGTCACCGGGGGGAGCCGGGGCATCGGCGCCGCCATCGCAACCCGGCTCGCCGAAATGGGCGCCAAAGCGGTGATCCTGGGCCGCGACCGCGGTGCGCTCGAAGCGGTCGCCGCAGGCATCGCAGCCCGGCAAGGCAGCTGCCGCGCCCTCGTCTGCGACCTGCAGAACGAGGCCGAGGTGAGGCTTGCTGCGGGCGAGATTGGGCACGCGGAGATCCTGGTCAACTGCGCCGGCGTCAGCCTGACGGGACGCCCCATGCTGGAGTGCACCTCCGACGATTGGGCGCGCATCATGAACACCAACCTGCGCGGCGTATTCTTCGCCATTCGCGCCTTTGCCCCGGCCATGGTGGAGGCCCGCAGCGGCCATATCATCAACATCTCGTCGCTTGCCGGCAGAAACCCGCTCCCCGGTGGCGCCATCTATTCCGCCAGCAAATGGGGACTGAACGGCCTCAGTTACGCGCTGGCCGAGGAACTGCGCGCCTACAACATCCGCGTCAGCGTGGTCAGCCCCGGCTCGGTCAATACAGGGTTTTCGCCGCACGAAGGACACGACCCCAAGCGCATGCTGACCCCCGGCGACGTGGCCCACGCGGTCGCCACTCTGGTGACGCAACAGCCGCAATCGTTTATCAGCGAGATCCTTCTCCGCCCCACGCAGAAGCCGTAAATACAGCGGCACGCCAAGCAAAGTTGAAGGCCGCCATGAAGGCGGCCTTCGCTTACTTTCTCGACGTTCGTTCGCTGTTCTCTTTAGTCGCCGTACCCACCGTCTTCCAGCGTCACCTTGCCCCGGAACATGCGATATAAGAAAACAAAATACCCGAGCGCAATGACGATGCCGACAATCCACCACCGCAATCCGACCTGCAGGGCATAGCTCGATGTAATCGAGTTCTCAATGGTCAAGTTGTACTGCGGATCAATTGCCGGAAGAATGACCGGATAGAGCGAGTACACCGCTCCCACCAGCATAAAAGCCAGATATAAGGCTCCGGATACGAACGCCAGCACCTCCTGTCTGCCCTTCTGGAAGATGAAGACTCCCACCAGACTCGCAAACACCAGGAACGGGATCGCATACCCGATCGGCAGCGCCTTGTAGTTGGCCAGCAGGTTGGGATGAATGGAGAGCGTGGCCCACAGGCTTAACAGGGTGAGCACCAGCAGAAGCGGCGTCAGAACCAGCGAGGTCTTGCGCGCCCGTTCGTTCAGTTCGCCATCGGTTTTGACCACAATGTAGTTGGCTCCGTGCATGCACAGCGCAACCAGCGCCACCACGCCCGAAAGCACCGTGTACCAGTCCAGCACGCCGGGGTGCTGGCCCACGCTCCAGTTGGTCCACAGCGGCAGGAAGAAGTAGTGGTCCGGCCCCAGCGGAAGCCCGCGCACCACATTGCCCAGCGCCGCACCGTAGAAAACCGCCAGCAGCAGGCTGCCGATGGAGAAGATGCCGTCGAAGAAGCTCGCCCAGATGCCGTGGTCGATGTGGGCGCGGAATTCCAGCCCGATCGCGCGCAACATCAGCAGCCACAGCACCATCATCAGCGGCAGATAAAAACCGCTGAAACTGGATGCGTAGAGTTGGGGAAAGACGAAGTACAACACACCGCCGGTAGCCAGCAGCCACACCTCGTTGCCGTCCCACACCGGACCGATCGAGCGCATAATCTTTCTCCGCTCATCATCCGTGCGGCCAAGGAAGAGGTGCAGCGCGCCGGCGCCAAGGTCAAAACCGTCCAGAATGACGTAGACGGTGAGCATCACCGAGATAATCGCAAACCATAGGAATCCCATTGTTAGTTCCTCCCCCCGGCAATCGCATGTGCGTGGTCAGCTAAGCTCCGGCCCGTGCGCAACTTCGCGATGCACCAGGAACAGGAAGAGGATTGCGATCAAGGTGTACATTCCCATAAAGCCCAGCAAGGTAAACCACACGTTCGCCGCCGATACCGACTTCGAGTATCCGTCGATGGTGCGCAGTATTCCGTAGATCAGGTACGGCTGGCGTCCAAGTTCGGCGGTCATCCAACCCGCCGTGTTGGCGATAAAAGGCAGCGGCGCACTCAGCATCAGAATCCACAGCAGCCACCGGGTCTCAAACAGCTTTTTACGCATCAACTGGATGCCGCAGATCAGCATCACCGCCATGAAGAGGGTGCCCAGCCCAACCATGATGTGATAGGCGTAATAAAGCAGCGCGATGTTGGTCGGCCACTCGGACTCGGGGAATGCGCTCAGTCCGCGCACCTGCGCCTTCCAGTCGCGGTTCACCAGGAAGCTCAGCAGGTGGGGCACGACCAGCGGGTTGTCGATGGTCTTGTTTTCAACGTTGGGCTGTCCAAGAATCACCAGGTCGGCGGTCTTGGTAGTGAAATGGGCTTCCATGGCGGCCAGCGCCGCCGGCTGATAGTTGGCCAGGTTCCGGCCCTGCCCGTCGCCGGTAGGTCCAATCACCAGCAGCGAAAACAGAATGCCGGAGACCACGCCCACCCGGACGAAGATCTTGCCGTATTCCTTATGCACTTCGCTGAGCAGGTAGTAGGCGCCCAGCGCCGCCATGGCAAAGGCTCCGGTAACCGCGGCGCCCGCCATGTTGTGGGCATACTGCCAGAGCGCCCACGGATTCAGCACCAGCCCCCAGAAACTGCTCAAGGTCAGCGAGCCGTCCGGGGTGGTGAGGTAAGCCACGGGATGCTGCATCCAGGCGTCGGTGGCAACAATGAAATACCCCGAAAGCCACGAACCGAAGAAGACCGCGACGCCCGTCCACCAGTGGGCGATCTTGCTCAGCCGCTTCTCTCCGAACAGAAAGAGCCCGAGGAACGCCGATTCCATGAAGAAGGCGAAAGTGCCTTCCATCGCCAAGGTCTGCCCGATGACGCCGCCGGCGAACTTCGAGAAATGCGACCAGTTGGTTCCGAACTGGAATTCCATCGGGATGCCGGTCACCACGCCAAAGACAAAGCTGATGCCGAAGATCTTCGCCCAGAACCGCGCGGCCTGGCGATACTTCTCATTGTCTTTCCAAAGTCCGATGGATTCCAGCGCCACCACCAGCGGAGCCAGTCCCATCGTCAGTTGTGGGAAAAGGTAGTGAAACGTAATGGTGAATGCGAAATGCAGCCGATGTATCAGTACAGCGGAGTCCATGAAGAACACCCCAGCTAATTTATTTTTGCTTCTTGCCTGCTGCGCGCGCGGCCCCGGTGGGAGCCGTACGCGGTTGTACCTTGCACTTAGTTGTTGCCGCCAACCCAACCTGCCGGGATAGCGTTACCGATTCTGGTTTGCCGCCCGCGGTAATGCGTGCGATGTTCCGCGCTTTCCCGCAGGATTTCACCGCTTGCGCCATCTCCGCGATCTTGGCCTCGCGCAGAACCGCCAGCATCGCCGTCTGCGCCTGCAGCCAAACCTGGTGCGCGGCGCAATCGGCCTCGCGGCGGCAATTGCCAGCATTGATACAGATATTCAATGCGATAGGCCCGTCGATGCTCTCTACCACATCCAGCAAAGACGCCTCTGCGCCCCGGGGGAGCAGCAAGAACCCGCCCTCCACGCCGCGCCGGGCCTGGATAAGCCCCGCACGGGCCAGCATCTGCAGAATCTTCGAGACGAAGCTCTCCGGCGCCTCCGAGGCATTCGCCAGCACGGTTTTGGACACCACCGATCCCTCCGGCCGGCTGGCCAGATGGATCATCACACGAACGGCATAGTCTGCTGCACGGGTTAATTGCATAATATGGAATCAGGACTGTTTTTGTCCACATTGCACGCTAGACTTCGCTCGCTTATTTTTCAGTGACCCAGAGCAACCCCGTTTGTGATCCATCTCACGCGCTGATGGTTGACGGCGGGAAGCCCGGCTGGCTTCCTACCGCAGGCCTCTCATCACCGCGAGTCTTCGGTTTACACTGTTAGGCGTGAATGCTGAGATCGTAGCGATCGGCTCCGAGCTCTTGACGCCCTTCCGCCAGGACACCAATTCCCTGTTCCTGACCCGGCGTCTTAACGAGCTCGGCGTCGAGGTCATCTTCAAGACCATTGTCGGCGACCGCAGCGCCCACCTGCTGCAGGCCAGCCGCATCGCGCTCTCCCGCGCCCAGATCATTGTTTTTTCCGGAGGCCTCGGCCCCACCGAGGACGACCTCACGCGCGAGTGCGTGGCCCAGGCGCTCGGCGTCGAACTGCAGCGAGACCACGAAATGGTGACGTCCATGTACATCCGCGCCGCCGCAAACCGCACGCGCGTGGCGGAGAACAACGTCAAGCAGGCCGACCGCATCGCCGGAGCCGAGCTGCTCAAGAACAGCCGCGGCACCGCTCCCGGCCAGTGGATCGACACCGCTTTCGAAGGCCAGCGCCGCCTGCTCATTCTGCTGCCCGGCCCGCCCCACGAGATGGAAGGCATGTTCAACGACCTCTGCTTCGATCGGCTCCGGCAGCTGTTGCCCGAGCAGCACCTGGCTACCTGCGAGCTGAAGATTGCCATGGTCGCCGAATCCACAGCCGATCTGCGGGCGGCAAAAATCTACCAGCAGTTCCCCGCCATCGAGACCACGATCCTGGCCAAAGCCGGCGAGGTGCAATTTCATCTCAAAGCCCGCGCCGCCACACGCCACGAGGCCGAGGAGCAGCTTGAAGAACTGGCCGCGCTGCTGGAGGACGAGTTCGCCGACGAGATTTTTTCCAGCGGCGGCGAATCGCTCGAGCAGATTGTCGGCTACTTCCTGCAGATGCGCGGCGCAACCCTGGCGGTCGCCGAGAGCTGCACCGGAGGCATGCTGGCCGAACGCATCACCAGCATCAGCGGCTCCTCGCGCTACTTCATGGGCGGAGCGCTGGTGTATTCCAATGCCCTCAAACGCGACTTCTGCGGCGTGCCTCCGCTGCTGCTGGAAAGCGATGGCGCGGTAAGCCGCCCAGTGGCCGCCGCGCTCGCCGAAGGCATCCGCCAGCGCTGCAAAACCACCTACGGCATCGGCATCACCGGAGTTGCAGGCCCCACCGGCGGCAGTGAGGAAAAGCCCGTCGGCCTCGTCTACGTAGGGCTCGCCGACGGCAAACATACAGAGGTAGTCGAGAAACGATTCTCCGGCGACCGCGACCGCATCCGCTGGTTCGCCACGCAGCTGGCGCTCGACCAGCTGCGGCGGAAGCTGCGATAAACCGATACCAACTTACGATTAGAAGTCACGACACCCATGCGCCTCTTTGTTGCCCTCGACATCGACGAAGCCATCCAGCAGCGGCTGGACGATTACATCCGCACCCTGCTGCCCCGTTTTCCCGGCGTGCGTTTTGTGCGCAGCAGCAACTATCACGTCACCCTCAAGTTTCTCGGCGAGGTGCCCAAGGCGGAGGCGGTGCGCGAACAGCTCCGCCAGGTTCATCTGCCATCTTTCGAGCTGTCGGTTCGCGGCGTCGGCTTCTTTCCCAACGCCCGCTCCCCACGAATCTTCTGGGCCGGTATCGAGGCGCCTGCGCTCTCCGCTCTGGCCCGCAGCGTCAGCCAGTCGCTGGAAGCGCTGGGCTTTGCGCAGGAGGGCGATTTTCATCCCCATCTCACCCTGGCGCGCAGCGGTTCGGGAAGGCCGCGTCCGGTGCGCGGAGAGCGCTCTGTTCCGCCATTTGCACAGCTCGCCCGCCATGTGGCTTCGAGTCCGCCCCCCGAGTTCGGTACAATGACGGCGCGCGAATTCTTCCTTTACGAAAGCAGGTTGTCGTCCAGCGGGGCGCTCTACTGCAAACTCGAAGGCTTCGAACTCGCCGGCTGAGTACGCTGCTTGCACACCCACGCTGCTAGGGAAGTGAGATATGAGTCATTCCGTTCTGATCGCCGTCGTCGTCTGCTCCTATCTTCTCGGCTCCATTCCCTTCGGCTACATTCTGGTGCGTGTATTTGAGGGAGTGGACGTGCGCTCCATTGGCAGCGGCAACATCGGCGCCACCAATGTGGCCCGCAGCGGACGCAAAGGACTGGCCATCGCAACGCTTGTGCTGGACGCTTTCAAAGGCTGGCTGCCGGTTTTCCTCGTTCTGAAGCTGCCTCAAATCCACGCCTCCGGTCTGGCGCAACTTCATACGCTGGCCGCGGTTGCCGCGCTCACGGCCCTCATCGGACATATGTTTCCCGTGTGGCTCGGCTTCCACGGAGGCAAAGGCGTGGCCACCGGACTGGGAGTTTTCCTCGCCCTCGCGCCCGCGGCGGCGCTGCTTGCCCTGCTGGTTTTTGCCGTCACCGTGGCACTTACCCGCTACGTCTCGCTCGGCTCCGTTCTGGCCGCCGGCTTTTTTCCGGCCTTTGTGTACTGGCTGGAGCGGGATACCTTTCCGGCGCCCGCACTCATCCATGTGCGCCGCCGCCGCACTGCTTGTCATCCTCCGTCATCATCAAAACATCGCACGCCTGTGGGCTGGCACCGAAAGCCGCTTCGGCGCAAGAAAGGCATAATTTTCATGGCAAACATTGCAGTCATTGGCGCCGGCGCCTGGGGCACGGCGCTGGCCATCGCACTGAGCCGTTGCGAATCGCACCGCCTCAAGCTCTGGGCCTACGAATCCGAAGTCGTCGAATCCATCCGCGCCACGCGCGTCAACGAACCTTTCCTCTCCGGCTGCCCGCTGCCGGAAAGCATCGAGGCCACGCAGAGCCTGGCTGAAGCCATCGAGGGCGCCGAGATCGTCCTCAGCGTCATGCCCTCCCACCACGCCCGCCGTGTCTGGAGCCAGATGAAGCCGCTGCTCCATCCCGGGATGCTCCTGGTCTCCGCCACCAAAGGCATCGAAAACGAAACCCTGCTGCGCATGAGCCAGGTCATCACCGACGTTCTCACCCACGGCGAAGGCAGCTTTACCCCGCGCCTGTGCGCCATCAGCGGACCCACCTTCGCCCGCGAAGTCGCCATGGACTATCCCACCGCACTCAGCGTTGCCTCCGCCGATCCCGCGCTCTCCGTGCAGGTGCAGGAAACCTTCAGCAGCGCCAAATTCCGCGTCTACCGCAACGATGACGTGGTCGGACTGGAACTCGGCGGCTCGGTCAAAAACGTAATCGCCATTGCCGCCGGAATCGTCGATGGCATGGGCTACGGCCATAACACCGCGGCCGGACTGATCACCCGCGGGCTGCATGAGATCACCCGCCTGGCGGTCGCCTGCGGAGGCCGCGCCGAGACCATGTCCGGCCTCGCTGGCCTGGGAGACTTGGTTCTCACCTGCACCGGCGGGCTCTCCCGCAATCGCAGCGTCGGCGTGGAACTGGGCCACGGACGCAAGCTCGATGAGATCATCCGCGGCATGCACGGCATGGTGGCCGAGGGCGTCATGACCACCAGCGCCGCCGTCGGCCTGGCCCATTCGGTGCACGTGGAGATGCCCATCACCGAGCAGATGCACGCCATCCTGCAGCACGGCAAGGCTCCCAGCGACGCCATCCGCGACCTCATGAATCGTCCGCTCACCCAGGAGAGCGCACTCTTCCGCGACTAGACGTAGTCTCATAAACCGGTTATGAAAGGGCACGACTTCAGTCGTGCCGCAAGAAAGGCGCACTCACGCGGCTTTAGCCGCTGAGGGAAAAGTCTGAAAGATGCTCCAAGCCATTTATGAGACCGCGACCAGGACACGGCACCGGATCGTTATAATTGAGATTGCAATGATTCAGACTCTATTTGGCAGCCTCAATCAGCCCGAAGAAAAGAAGTCCACGCTTCTTGAGCGCATGAAGCAGGCCGTCACGCGCACGCGTGAGAACCTTGCCGTGGGACTCGGGGATGTCCTCTATCTCGACAAGGAGATTGACGCCCGCACCCTCGACGATCTGGAAGCCACGCTCATCGCCGCCGACCTCGGCACCGTCACCACCCGCGAAGTGTTGGCGGCGATGCGCGAAAAGGTGGAGCGCCGCCTGATCGGCGACACCGGCGAACTCAAGCGCCTGCTCCAGGAGGAACTGCTTACCATCCTGCGCCGCGCCGAAGAGAGCCGTCCCAAAGTGGTCGCCGACCCTCCCGAGGTCATCCTCATCGTCGGTGTCAACGGAGTCGGCAAGACCACCACCATCGGCAAGCTGGCGCACGTCCTGCGGGCGCAGGGCAAAACCGTTCTGCTCGCCGCTGCCGACACCTTCCGCGCCGCCGCCATCGAGCAGCTGGAAATCTGGGGCGACCGCACCGGCACCGAGGTCATCAAGACCAAGCCCGGCGGCGATCCCTCGGCCGTGCTCTTCGACGCTCTGCAGGCCGCCCGGGCACGCAAGATCGACTACGTCATCGTGGACACCGCCGGACGTCTGCACAACAAGGCGAATCTGATGGCCGAGTTGGAGAAGATGTACCGCACCGCGCAGCGACTCATCCCCGGGGCTCCGCATGAAACCCTGCTGGTAATGGACGCCACCACCGGACAGAATGGCCTGCAGCAAGCCAAGGTCTTCACCGAAGCCGCTGGCGTCACCGGAATCGTCCTCACCAAACTCGACGGCACCGCCAAGGGAGGCGTCGTCGTCGCCATCTCGCGTGAGATGAATCTTCCCGTCCGCTACGTCGGCGTGGGAGAAAAACAATCGGACCTCATCCCCTTCAACCCGGTCGACTTCGTCGATTCGCTGTTCTCCTAGTCATGGCGATCTCCACCGACGAGCTGTTTCTCCGCCAGGCTCTGGAACTGGCCGCGCGCGGCACGCGGTCTTGCCTCGCCCAATCCCCTGGTAGGCGCAATAATGGTCGATGAGCGCGGCCGCATCGTGGGCAGCGGCACCCATCTCTATGCCGGACTGAAGCACGCCGAGATCCTGGCCATGGAGCAGGCCGGTCCGCTGGCGCGCGGCAATACGCTCTACCTCAATCTGGAACCCTGCTCGCACACCGGGCGCACCGGTCCCTGTGCCGACGCCATCATCGCCGCCGGAGTCGCGCGCGTGGTCTGCTGCATGGAAGATCCCAACCCCCTGGTCGCCGGAAAAGGTTTCGACAAGCTGCGCGCCGCCGGAATCGAAGTCAAGGTGGGAATCCTCGAAGCCGAAGCGCGCCGCCTCAACGAAAGCTTTGCGCAATTCATCCGCACCGGCCTGCCCTTCGTCACCCTCAAGGCAGCCATGTCGCTGGATGGCAAGATCGCCGGCCCGCCCGCACCCAGCCTGCAGGCGGTTGACTCAGCCTATGCCAGCCCCGCCTCGTCCAGCTACATCACAGGAGAGTCCGCGCGCCGCCGCGTGCACCAGATGCGTCACGCCTCCGATGCCATTCTGGTCGGCGTCGGCACGGTCATCGCCGACGATCCTCTGCTCACCGACCGCAGCGGCCTGCCGCGCCGCCGCCCTCTGCTGCGCGTCATTCTCGACTCGCGCCTGCGTCTCCCGCTCACCTCGCGCGTGGTCGAAACAGCCAACGACGATCTCGTCGTCTTCTGTTCCTTTGCCGAGGAGAACAAGCGCCGCGCCCTGGAGTCCCGCGGCGTGCATGTCTGCCAGGTGGACATCGAAAAAAACGGCCCTGCCACCGACCCCGCTCCGCACGAAGGACGCCCCGATCTCTACCGCGTTTTGGCCCGGCTCGGCAGCGAGAAGATCACCAGCCTGCTGGTCGAAGGCGGTGCCGCCGTCAACTGGGCCTGCCTGCGCTCCCAGCTGGTGGACAAGCTCGTGCTCTTCTACACCCCGCGCATCTTTGGCCCCGTGGGCTCTGTCCCCTGGCTGGAGGGACAAATCTCGCTGCCCGCCGGCGTTGAGCTCAAGGCCGCCAATCTCAAGATCGAGCGCTTCGACGAAGATTTTGCCGTAGAAGCCTATCTGCGCGACCCATACCAGCCACTCGGCCCGCAACTGTAAAATTATTCAGAAGAGGAACTGCCATCATGTTTACCGGAATTGTTGAGGAAGTCGGACGCATTGCCCGCATCGATCAGAACGGAGAAAACCGCCGCATCGTCATCGAGGCCGAAAACGTCACGCGCGAGCTGCGCACCGGAGACAGCTGCGCCGTCAGCGGCGTCTGCCTCACCGCGCTCGACATCACCCCCACCTCGTTTGCCGCCGACCTGGCGCCGGAAACCTGGGTGCGCACCTCGTTCTCCCGCATCCACCCCGGTGCCGCCGTCAACCTCGAACTCCCCCTGCTTGCCCACGGACGCCTCGGCGGGCACATCGTGCAGGGCCACGTCGATGGCGTCGGCCGCCTCGAAGCCTTCGAGCCCATCCCCGGCTCCGACGGCTTCTGGCTGCACGTCCAGGTCTCGCCCGACCTCGAGCGCTACCTGGTATTCAAGGGCTCCATCGCCATCGAAGGCATCAGCCTGACGGTGGCCACCCTCGTTGGCCTGCGCTGCTCGGCAGCCATCATCCCGCACACCGTCGAGTGCACCAACCTCGGCACCCTCAAGCCCGGCGACCCGGTCAACATCGAAACCGACATCGTGGCCAAATACCTGGAAAAGTGGATGGTTCGCGATAGGCAAGCTGGCCTTAGCGCCGGGGCTCTGGTGGCAAAAGGCTTCTGAGCCGCACGGGTGGCCCATTCAAGCCTGTTTTTTGGCTTGAGTGGGGCTTTTCTGCCGCGTGTAGCAGATATTGGCAGGTGGCCCAGAGTTGGCGTTGTTCCAACTCTGGGATCTGCGATGGCCCGCTCTGAAGCCCCTACCTTTTTCATTTCACCGGCATCGTCGGTTGCGATCCCTGTCCTCTGCGCCAGTAGTCGAGGTCCAGCGAATCCAGGGTAAGAAACTCCCTCACAATCTCCACCTGCGAGGTTTCCATCTCTTCCGGCGTGCCGTTAAACACCACCTGCCCCTCATGCAGAAACACAATCCGGTCGCCGACCTTTTTCGCCAGCGCCATATCATGCGTCACTACAATGCTGGTCAGCTTTAGCTGATGTTTCAGCTTCTTTATCAGGTCTCCCAGCAGGTTCGCCGTCAGCGGGTCCACCATCGTGGTCGGCTCGTCATACAGAATCGCCTCCGGCTGCGCTGCCAGAGCGCGGGCAATCGCCACCGAGCGCTTCATTCCCGTGGAAAGCCCGGACGGCAGCTGCTCGCGATAGTTCGCTACGTTCATCATCTCCAGCAGCCCGTCCACAATCTGATAAATCTGCGCCTCGTCCAGGTCGCCCCGCTCGCGCAGCGGAAACGCAACGTTCTCCCCAACGCTCAGCGAATCAAACAGCGCGCCGTTCTGGAAGACCATGGTGACCTTCTTGCGGATGCGCTCCATCTCCAACTCCGAATAATCGGTGACATCCTCGCGCGCCACCCACACGCGTCCGCTATCCGCCTTCAGAAATCCCATGATGTGGTGCAGCGACACCGACTTGCCCACGCCGCTCCGTCCCAGTATGCACACCGTCTCGCCCGCCTTCACGTCGAAGCTCACTTCGCGCAGCACTACATTGTCACCAAAGGCTTTGCTGACCTTGTCAAACTCAATGTACGGACGGTTGTAATCGATCTCGGGTGTCGTACTCATGGGATTCCTACTCAGGGTGTCCTACTCCGGGTGTCCTACTCAGCGTGTCGCACTCCAGTGTAACCCGGCCGCGGGCAACTCCAATGCTCCGCCGCCGGACGCCCCGACGGCCCGCCGTCAGCCCGCTCTGCTTCTGTCGGTACTTCTTTCGTAACTCCCGGATTCGCACCGTTCCTCCTATAATCGCGTTAAGAACGTCCAAGAGAGATTTGCGCGTATACCCTGAGTGGTTTCTCGGAGCTGGATTTTTCTGCTTCGGACTGATCTTCGGCAGCTTTTTGAACGTGTGCATTTACCGGCTGCCGCGGGGTCTGTCCGTGGTGTCGCCGCGCTCGGCCTGCCCGAACTGCCACACGCCCATTGCCGCCCATGACAATATTCCGGTCCTCAGCTGGCTGATTCTCCGCGGACGCTGCCGCCACTGCCACGTCCCCATCACGCCGCGCTATGCCGCCGTCGAACTGGTCTGCGGCCTGCTTTTCCTCTTCTCGTTCCTGCAGGCCGGCTACTCGGTAGAGGCCCTCAAGGGATGCGTCCTCTGCTTTCTGCTCCTCGGCTTGACCTTCACCGACGCCGAAACCCATCTACTCCCCGACGCCATGACTCTGCCGGGACTTGCCATCGCAATCCTGTTCAGCTTGTTTTCTCTGGTGCCCGGCCCGGCCTATCGTCTCTTCCCGCCACATTTTCACGGTGCCCTCACCTTACTGCAGGTGAACCTGCAACTCGGCTGGCGCTCGCTGGTGAACTCCCTGCTGGGGGCCGCCATCGGCTCCGGCGTCCTCTACGGAATCGCCCAGGTCTATCTGAAACTTCGCAAAACGGAGGGAATGGGACTGGGAGACGTGAAGCTGATGGCCATGGCGGGCGCATTTCTTGGTCCGATACTCACGCTCTTCGTGCTGTGCTCGGCCTCGCTGCTGGGCGGAGCCTACGGCGTCTTCATCCTGCTCGCGGTTTTTCGCAAACGCATCACCCGTTATCGCGCACGCTTTGGGACGCAGGCGTCATCCCGCGCATGGCAGGCGGCGCAAACCGCCATGCAGTATATGGAAATTCCCTTTGGCGTCTTTCTCTCGATCATGTCGATCGTGGCCTGGTTCTACGGGATGCAGATCATCCGCGGCTACCTCAACCTGTTCCGGATTTTCGCCTGAGGGGCTGCACCAGCCGCAATTGCGGCCAAGGTTCATGCCTGTGGCAGTCATCGCGCAGGCGCTACAATAGGGAACAAACTCTACGAGGAGAGTTTTGTATGAGTCTTCGCTGCCTACGCATTCCTGCCCTGCTGGTCCTCGCCCTCCCGCTGTGCGCCCAAACCCAATCGCTCGGAGATCTGGCGCGCCAGCTCCGTACGGAGCGGCAGCAAAGCGGTGCTTCCCAGCCCAAGGTCTATACCAACGACGATGTCGCCCGCCCGTCCAGCGAAGCCGCCCCTGCCGATTCCACCGATCAGACCGGCAAGGATGGCGAGCCGGGCGCGCCAGCCGCATCCTCCGCCGAAGGCGCAGGCAAAGCAGCCGAGAGCAAGACCGCCTCGCCGGCCAAGAGCAAGCCCACCCCCGAGCAGGAACGCGCGGCTCGCGAACTCCAACTTGACAAGCGCACCCAGGAGATCAACCAGCATTATCTGGACAAGATCGCCGACATACGCTCGCAGATCGACGCCGCCCAGCAGGACATCGCACGGCTGCAGCGCGACCAGGTGGAGAGCACCAATCTGTTCCAGCGCTCTTCCGGTACCAACCCGTCCGTATTGGAATACCAGGAGCAGCAGCGTCTGTTTAACGAGCAGATTCAAGCTCAGCGCAACTTGCTGGTCAGCCTGGGCTCGCAGCTGGACGATGCGCAGGAATCGGCCCGTCACGCCGGCGTTCCGCACGCCACCGACTAACCGGATCTCCCGGCGTCGCGCTTACCCGGCGGCTTTGCTGCCAGCCTTGCTGCCCAGCCGTTCCCGCATCTGCCGCACATGATGGTGTCCGTGCAGGTAGTGAAATTTTCTCCACTGCTCCGGATTCATCGGGCCCAGCACAAAATGTGTCCCAACCGTGTCGCGGCTTCCCCACTGCTCCTCTGCTGCCGCCAGAGCAACCTTCATCCGCTCCAGCCCGCTCACGGTCCGCCCCAGCGTCTCCGGTCCGGCGTCGTCGTGCGGCGTTATAAACGCAGGAGCTTTGCGCCCCGAAGGAAACCAGCCCAACGTCACCACCAGAAACTGCTTCCACCGCTCGGAGGTCTTCGCCGCCCGAACCTCGGGACGCACGCCCGCAGCCAGGCTCAACTCCAGCATCTTTGCCGTGGCGCCGTAGCTGTGCCCCAAATGTTCCAGAATCTGGGCCGTATTCCAGCATCCCTGCGGCGCGCGCTTCCAGTCCGCTGCGCCCAGCCCCTGGGTGGTTGCTTCGATCTCCCTGCGCAAACGGTCCAGCCATGCCTCCATAGCACTCCCCGGTTATTGCTTCTTCAGCCGCGCCAGAGCCTTTTTTGCCTCGCCCGCGCTCGGCCCGTCTTTGAGAATCTCAAGATACGCCTCATACTCCGCCCGCGCCTCGTCGAACTGCTTGCTCTTCTCCAGGGTCTGGGCCAGTTTGAAGGTCGCCACCGCATCGCGCGGTTTGTATTGCAGGGCCTCGCGGAAGCGGCTGAGCGCCGCCTGGTAGTTTCCCTTCTTGTAATAGAAATCGCCCACCTCGACGTCCTTCATCGCGCGCAGCGGATTCCACTCGTGCACTCCGGTCACGTCGTCAGCCGAGCTCCCCTCGTCCGGGTGCGCCAGTTCGTCGGCCTTGGGCGGAGACAGGTCGATGCGCGTCTGTTCGCTGCTGCTCTCATTGGAACTGAGCGGAGGCGCCTCACTGCGCGGAAGCGGGTTGCTCGCCGGCAAACTCTGCTGATATCGAGGATTTTCCGTCATCGGGCCATCGCTTTGCCCGGCATTGTCTTGGGGCTGAGTCTGGGGCGGCGTCTGGGGCTGCGAATTCTGTTGCGCGGCCACCGGCCAAACCAGCGCCATCGCCACGGCCAAGCCCAACACCCATGCACGTCCAGCTTTCATGCCCCGATTCTATCTGCCCGGCGCCTTTCTTGCCGATTTGATAAGAAAGCGCCGGGTTGTCTCCCGGCCCTCCAGTTGCGCCTTCACTTCCAGCTCTGCCTCGCCGCCCGTCAGCCCAAGACGCATCTCGGCCACTCCCGCATCATCCGTAAATACACTCTGCAGCACGCCTGCGGCCGACTCGATCTTCCAGCTGGCGGTCATCTCTGCCTGCCCGGCAACTGAACCACCCGAGAGAACGCGGAAGCTAAGCATCACGCTCTCCACCGAGACTCGTTTCGAGCCCAGCAACTCCACCGTCAGCGCTTCGGCCTTCTCTCCGCTCGGCACGTCATGGCTCGGCATGCCCTGGTGGAGCGCTTCGTCCACAAAACCGCCGCGCACCGCCTCCACAACCCAGCGGTGCTGAGCCCGCGCCAGCTCCTGAATTTCCTCTTCGGTGGCGCCGGGAGGCAGCACCACACCGCGCTTGCCGATGCAGCGCCCCCGCACGAATACCTGCGACTCCAGACGCGACTCCTGCTCACGCACCTCGGTCTGCACGTGGTAGACCGTGCCTTCGGCTGCAATGTCGGTATTAAAACCGAAGATCATCGGATCTCGCGCCCGCTACCGGCCGCCCGCCGAGCGCCCGCGGCCGGAGCGGCATCTTTTGCCGCGTACCCGCCGCGAAGCTCATGGAGTAGGCCCGTGTCTGCCATCCTGGCTTGGAAGTGTTTCGCCAGGACAGATTGTCAATGAACAGCCGATGTTTCTGCAACGTTACGAACGTTTGAATCACTTCTTTGTAAGCTCACCCCATCCGCGCCCTCGCCTGCGCCGCCAGCGCGATGCCGACTTGCTTGACAATGGAATGCTGCAATATGATACTTACTCGATCACAGAAGTGGGGTTCTGGGGCTTCCTTAACATCGTTATGACAGACAACTATTTTGCAAGGTATCTACCTCTGCTGATTCACTTCTCCGTGGCCTGCCTGCTGGCAGCCGCCATCGTGACGCTGTCCTATCTGATCGGTCAGCACAAAGCCAACAAGAGCAAGATGTCGCCCTATGAGTGCGGCATGGAACCGGTCGGCGATGTTCGCCAGCGATTCAGCGTCAAGTTCTACCTGGTCGGCATGCTCTTCATCCTCTTCGATGTGGAGGCAGTCTTCCTTTACCCCTGGGCTATCCTTCTGAAAAAACTCAAGATGTTCGGATTCTGGGAGATGATGACCTACGTTCTGATCATCCTGGTCGGCTTCTTCTACGTGTGGAAGAAGGGCGTTCTCGACTGGAATAAATCTTCGCGCGACGAGGCGCTCTGAAGCCTATGGCCCTACAACCTCCTGTTACCGATCTAGAGCTGCTGAAGGAGCGTCCCGCCGTGGCCTGCCTGCTGGATTCCATGCCCCAGGCGCTCCAGGCGGCAAAGTTCGATCGCGACGAGCTCACCCTCTGGATCGATCCCATTCACCTGATCGACGCCCTGAAGCTGCTGCGTACCTCCAGCAGCACGTCGTTCGATTACCTGGCCGACCTCACCGCGCTCGACTGGTTCCCCTCCGAACCGCGCTTCGAGGTCGTCTACTCGCTGCTCTCCTATCAGCGCCACGAACGGATCCGCGTCAAAGTCAAAGTCAGCGGAGCCGATCCCTATATCGAGTCGGTCACCTCCCTGTGGGCCGGAGCTTCGCCCTTCGAACGCGAGGTCTTCGACCTGTTCGGCATCCGCTTCCAGGGCCATCCCGATCTTCGCCGCATTCTGATGCCGGACGAATGGGAAGGCTATCCGCTGCGCAAAGACTACCCTGTCGAGGGATACCGCTAATGCCGGGCATCGATCAATTCCGCTCCGCACCTGTTGTGGAAACCGTCAACGGCGACCACACCATGGTCCTGAACATGGGGCCGCAGCACCCGTCGACCCACGGCGTGCTTCGCCTCCTGCTGGAAATCGACGGCGAAACCATCGTCCGCGTCCGGCCCGACATCGGCTTTCTGCACACCGGCATCGAGAAGACCTGCGAAGCCAAGTTCTACCAGCAGGTCATTCCCATGACCGACCGCATCGACTATCTCTGCCCCATGACCAACAACTTCACCTACGTGTTGGCCGTCGAAAAGCTCCTGGGACTGGAGATTCCGCCGCGCGCCATGTGGATCCGGCTCATGCTCAACGAGCTGACCCGCATCAACTCGCACCTGGTCTGGCTCGGCACCCACGCCTTGGATATAGGCGCGATGACCGTATTCCTCTACTGCTTCCGCGAGCGTGAAGAGATTCTCAAGATGTTCGAGATGGTCTCCGGCCAGCGCATGATGACCTCCTACTTCCGGGTAGGCGGCCTCTCCATGGACCTGCCGCTCGGCTTCCTCGATTACATCAAGAACTTCGTCAACTATTTTCCCGATCGCATCGACGCAGTACTCGGACCTGCTGACCAATAATCCGATCTGGATAGGCCGTACCAAGGGAGTCGCGCTCATCACCAAGGAGGATGCCATCGAACTGATGCTCAGCGGCCCCACAGCCCGCGGCAGCGGAGTCGATTGGGATCTCCGCCGCGACATGCCCTACGGCGGCTACGACCAGCTGGAGTTCAAGGTTCCGGTCGACACCGCAGGCGACGTGTTCGCCCGCTACCAGATCCGCATGGAGGAGCTGCGCCAGTCCATCAGCATGGTCAAGCAGGCCATCGCCAATCTGCCCGACGGCCCCATCAAGGCCGACGCGCCCAAGATCGTGCTGCCCGATCGCGAGAAGATGAAGACCCAGATGGAGTCGCTCATCCATCAGTTCAAAATCGTCACCGAGGGCTTCACGGTCCCCGAGGGCGAGGTCTACCAGGGAGTGGAGTCGCCGCGCGGCGAGATGGGCTACTACGTCTGTCAGCGACGGCACCGCCAAGCCCTATCGCGTCCATATGCGCAGCCCTTCGTTTGCCAACCTGAACGCCATCGGGGTAATGTGCGAACACAACCTGCTGGCCGACGTGGTCGCCGCCATCGGCAGCATCGACATCGTCCTGGGCGACGTAGATCGCTAGAGTACGGGAACACCAGAAACATTGACCGCTAGAACGGAGAGCGATTTGGAGTCCTGGGGAACGCAGTTTGCACGCACCATCAGCCAGCGCAGCGAGGGACAGAGCGACTTTGCCCTCGACCTGATTGACCTGCTGCAGCAGAAAGCCGAAGAGTTCAACCGGGAAAGCCAGCAGGGTTTCAAGTTTCCCATCGTGGTCACGCCCAAAGGGGAAGACGTGCAGGTCACAAACGGCTACAAAACGGTAGCCGCCAGCTCCACCTCCCTGCCCGGAACGATCTTTATTCACGTAATGGGTTCGCACCCCTTCGATGCAACGTTGCACAATTCGCCCGATGGCTTTGAGGCGGACGGCATTCCCAGCGAATGCTCCGATCCCGCCGGCCTCGCCGAGTGGATGATCCACGAGATCTTCGAACCGTAATTTTCAGAAAGTTACCAGCGGAACCAGCGCATCTCAACAGGTTCAGAGGCACATGAAATTTAGCGAACAACTCGAAGCGCGATACGCGGACATGATCACCCACTACCCGGTGAAGCGCTCTCTTCTCGTCCCGTTCCTGCTCTACATCCAGGACGAGTACGGCTACGTCACCGATCCGGTCATCGAGGAACTCGCCCGCCGCCTGGAGATCACCGAACTCGACATACGCAATGTCATCAGCTATTACTCCATGCTGCGCACCAAGCCCGGCGGCAAATACAACGTGCAGGTCTGCACCAACATCTGCTGCCTGCTGCGCGGCGGAGAAAAAATGCTGGAACACGTGCGCGGCAAACTCGGCGTGGCCGTCAACCAGGGAGTCACTCCCGACGGCGTTTTTTCCGTGGAAGAAGTCGAATGTATCGGCGCCTG
This sequence comes from uncultured Acidobacteriota bacterium, assembly GCA_963732315.1. Taxonomy (GTDB): domain Bacteria; phylum Acidobacteriota; class Terriglobia; order Terriglobales; family Acidobacteriaceae; genus TOLSYN. The sequence goes on along the minus strand of CAVSYY010000013.1, from coordinate 10,641 downwards.
TGCCTGGGCTCCGGCCATGCAGGTCAACTACACCTTCCACGAGAACCTCACCCCGGAAAAAATCGACCAGATTCTTGACGAGTACAGGCAAAAGGCGGCCCAGTAGCTATGGCAACCCTGGTCTCCCATCCCGATGAGGTCAAAGTCGTCAGCCGGCGCTTCGGTCAAGGCGCGGCCAACCTCGACCGCTATCTCGAACTCGACGGCTACAAGGCCGTGCGGAAGGCGCTTGAACTCGGTCCCGACGCCATCATCAACGAGATGAAGGCCAGCAATCTGCGCGGACGCGGCGGCGCCGGCTTCCCCACCGGCATGAAGTGGTCGTTCGTCCCCAAGGAGAGCGCCAAGCCCAAGTACGTGCTCTGCAACGGCGATGAGAGCGAGCCCGGAACCTGCAAGGACCGCCTCATCTTCGAGCACGATCCCCACGCCGTCATCGAAGGCGCCATGATCGCCGCCATCGCCGTCGGCTCGCACGACGCCTACATCTACATTCGCGGCGAGTACCGCTACCTGCTGGAGATCATGCAGAAGGCCATCGCCGACGCCTATGCGCGCGGCTTCTGCGGCAAAAACATCTTCGGCTCCGGCTACGATCTCGAGGTCTATTGGCATGGCGGCGCCGGAGCCTACGAGGTCGGCGAAGAGTCCGCCCTCATGGAGTCGCTCGAAGGCAAGCGCGGCATTCCCCGCATCCGTCCGCCGTTTCCGGCCGTCGTCGGACTCTGGGGCGGGCCCACGGTCATCAACAACGCCGAGACCCTCGCCAGCGTTCCTCACATCATGCTCATGGGCGGCAAGCAATATGCCGAGATCGGCGTCGAGCGCAACGGCGGCACGCGCCTGTTCTAACTCAGCGGACACGTCGCCCGCCCCGGCGTCTACGAGCTTCCCCTGGGCTACAACCTGCGCAAGGCCATCTACGAAGTCGGCGGCGGCATCGCCAACGGACGCACCCTGAAAGCGCGTCGTTCCCGGCGGCTCCTCCGTTCCCTGCCTCGATCCTGAAGAGATCGACGTCGCGCTCGACTTCGATTCCATGATGAAGGCCGGAACCTTCCTCGGCTCCGGCGGCATCGTCGTCCTCGACGACCAGACCTGCATCGTCAAGTTCGCCCTGCGCACCATCCAGTTCTACCGCCACGAAAGCTGCGGCTGGTGCATTCCCTGCCGCGAAGGCACCGACTGGCTGACCAAGATCTCAAGCGCTTCCATGCCGGCGGCGGAGTGGAAAAAGATATCGACAACCTCCGCTACCTCGCCGAGAACATGCTGGGCCGCACCTTCTGCCCGCTGGGCGACGCCGCGGCCATGCCCATCATCGGCTTCGTCAAGAAGTTCCGCGAAGAGTTCGAAGCACACCTGGACGGCCGTCCCTGCCCCTACGAGCAGCACGGCGCCCCTAACCCATTGCCGGTTCTGAGCCACTAGGGCTCACGCGAAGAGAATTCATGGCCGACGTACCTCAAAACGCGAACGTAACGCTTACGGTTAACGGGAAGTCACCATCTCGGCTCCCAAGGGCACCCTGCTCATCGAGGCCTGCAAGCAGAACGGCATTGAGATCCCCGCCTTCTGCTACTACCCCGGACTTTCGCTCCAGGGCGCATGCCGCATGTGCCTGGTCGAAATCGAAAAGATGCCCAAGATGCAGACCGCCTGCACCACGCCCATCGCCGAAGGCATGGTGGTGCAGACCGAGTCCGAAAAGGTGGTCCAGGCGCGCAAGGCCACCCTCGAAATCCTGCTCGCCAACCACCCCCTCGACTGCCCCGTCTGCGACGCCGGCGGCGAGTGCGAACTGCAGGACATGACCTACAAGTACGGCGCCGGCGAGTCGAAGTTCATCGACATCAAGAGCCATCGCGACGAGCAGCAGTGGTCGCCGGTCGTCTTCTATGACCGTCCGCGCTGCATCCTCTGCTACCGCTGCGTGCGCGTCTGCGGAGAAGGCATGGACGTCTGGGCGCTGGGCATCCAGAATCGCGGCCAGGGTTCGGTCATCGCCCCCAACCAGGGCGACTCGCTCGACTGCGAAGAGTGCGGCATGTGCATCGACATCTGTCCGGTCGGCGCGCTCACCAGCGGCTCCTATCGTTACAAGACCCGTCCCTGGGAGATGACCCACGTCGGCACCGTCTGCACCCACTGCGGCGACGGCTGCGTCACCACCGTCGGCGTGCGCCGCTCCGATACCGGCTCGGAGATCGTGCGCTGCGACAATCGCGACCGCAGCGGCATCAACGACGATTTCCTCTGCATCAAGGGACGCTACGCCTACGACTTCGCCGCCAACCCCGAGCGCGTCACCACGCCGCTCATCAAGCGCGACGGAAAATTCGTCGGCGCCACCTGGAGCGAAGCCATCGAACTGGTCGCCGCCAGCTTCCAGCAGATTCTCCAGGCCAACGGACCGCAATCGATCGGCATCATCGGCTCCAACCACACCACCAACGAAGAAAATTACCTGCTGCAGAAGTTCGCGCGCACCGTGCTGGGCACCAATAACATCGACCACCATCGCACCGCCGACTTCCCTTCGTTCGCCCGCGCCGTCGCCGCCAACAACGCGCAGACGGCCTCGATGAGCGAGGTTGCCACCGCGCCCGGCCATTCTGCTGATCGGCAGCGATCCCACCGAGCAGCATCCCCTGCTCGCCTGGCAGATTCGCACCGCCGTCCGCCTGCGCAACGCGCGCCTCTACGTGGTCAACTCCGCCGACATCAAGCTCAAGCGCAAGGCCGCTAAGTTTGCCCAGATCGCCGCCGGCTCCGAGGCTGACTTTGTCGCCTTCCTTGCCGGCAATGACGCCGCGGCCGCCAAGCTGGGAGCTGCCCCCGAATCGCTCGTCAAGCCCTGCGCGCCTCGCTCGCTGCCGAGAGCAATCTCTCATCGCCTTTGGCCCCGAGCTGCGCGGCCAAGCCATCGACGCTCTCGTCGCCTAGGGTGCTGCCAAAGGCGCAAATTCATCTGCCTGGCCGACTACTCCAACTCCCGCGGCGCCGCCGACATGGGACTCTATCCCGACCTGCTTCCCGGCTATCGCTCCGTTCCATCTCGCACCGGCCTGTCCAACCGCTCGCCTCGCTCCAATGCTCGACGCAGCCGCCGCGGGAAACCTGCAGCGCGCTCTGGGTGGTCGGCTCCAACCCTGCGGCCCGCTACACCGAACACCGCCGCCTTCAACAATCCTTTCCTGGTCGTGCAGGACCTGTTCCTCACCGATACGGCCAAGCAGGCCGATGTCTTCCTGCCCGCGGCCTTTGCCTATGAAAAAGCGGGCACGGTGACCAATACCTGCGGCGACCTGCAGCGCCTCAAAAAAGCCGGCGACGTGCATGGCGTCAAAACCGATTTTGAGATCATCTTTCGCATCGCGGAAAAAATGGGCGCCGACCTTGAACAGCTCGTGCCCTTCCGCGGCTACACCCTGGCCGATGCGGGACAGAGCCGCGGGGCCCAATCCGGCGAAGCCGACCGCAATGCCGTCTTTACCGAAGCGCGCGGAATCGCCTCGCGCACCTCGCCGCTGGACCCCACGAACACGCTCAATGAAATTGCTGAACAGGTTCCGGGCTATGCCATCTCCCGGCTCGAGCTTGGCTGCCGGGAATCCGCAGCGCACCGGGCTGGTGCAGATCGCCCCGGCCGGAATCGTCAGTCATCCCGAGCTGGTCGTGCCTGCCGGAAATTATCTATTCACCTCCGGCACGCTCGGCCGCTACTCGGCAACCCTGAACTCGGTCGTGGAAAACCATCGCGGCGCAACCGAGCCCATCGGGGCTGACTGAGTCCTTATTCTCTGGCCACGCGGCCAGAGTTTGTAAGTTTCTGCCGTCCGCGCGTAAGCAACTCCTGAACGCGCACGGCTGGGGATTGATTCTTCGATGAGCGCTTTGACTTTTTTAATCGTCGCGGTAATTAAGATCGCCGTCACTCTCGGCGTTCTGCTCACCGTCGTCGCCTACACCGTCTGGCTGGAGCGCAAGGTCGTCGGCCACATGCAGAATCGCTGGGGACCCTTCGCGCGTCGGTCCCTTCGGATTGCTGCAGCCCCTTGCCGACGGCATCAAGTTCCTGCTGAAGGAAGACCTGACGCCGCCCTACGTGGAGAAGCACATCTATCTTCTCGCGCCGGGGCTGGCGCTCATCATGGCGCTCACTTCGATTGCCCTGGTGCCCATCGGTCCCGTCATTCACCTGTTCGGCATCAGCACCCCGGTGCAGATCACCGGCGTGGTGAACTCCGCCGGACAGGCCAGCGATATCAACGTCGGCATTCTCGTCATTCTCGGCATCACCTCGCTGGGCGTCTACGGAATCGCCCTGGCGGGCTGGTCCTCCAACAGCAAGTACTCGCTGCTGGGCTCGCTGCGCGCCTCGGCCCAGATGGTCAGCTATGAAGTTTCGCTCGGCCTTTCGCTGGTGGGCGTGCTGCTCATGTCCAGCACCCTCAGCCTCAGCGGAATCGTCCACGCGCAGCTCGGCACCTGGTTCGGCTTCATTCCGCGCTGGTACATCTTCCAGCGGCCAGTTCATTGCCTTCTTCATTTACATGATGGCGGCCTTTGCCGAAACCAACCGCATCCCGTTCGACTTGCCGGAGGCGGAAACCGAACTGGTCGCCGGATACCACACCGAATACAGCGCCATGAAGTTCGCCATGTTCTTCATGGCCGAATACGCCAACATGGTCACCGTGGCCTGCATCGCCTCCGTCATGTTCCTGGGAGGATGGAGCGGCCCGCCGCTGCCCTTTCTGCCTGCGGCAGTTCAGGCGTTCCTGCCGCTGGTCTGGTTTTCGTCCAAAATTTTCTTTTTCCTGTTCCTCTACATCTGGATTCGCGGCACGCTGCCGCGCTTCCGTTATGACCAGTTGATGGCCTTCGGCTGGAAGTTCCTCTTCCCGCTCGCGCTGGCCAATGTAGTTGTCACCGCTTTCTATCGTGGCGATCCGGGCATGATGGCCGGAATGGAAAACTGATGCATCATCTTTCTCTTTCTGCTTTTCGGAGCCTTCTGCGCCGGTGGCGCAGTCAATCTGCTGATTCAGCGGAAGACCATCAACAGCGCGCTCTCGCTCATCGTCGTCATGGGTTCGCTGGCCCTGATCTACCTGCTGCTCGGCGCCGAGTTCGTCGCCGTCGTCCAGGTCATCATCTACGCCGGAGCCATCATGGTGCTGTTCATCTTCGTCATCATGCTGCTCAATGCCGGCGAAGAAGAGCGGCCAAAGGCAGCCACGTCGCCATGTTCTTCGGCATTCCCGGACTCTTCGCTCGGCGGCATCATCGGCATCTGGGTCCTGCTCCAGCATCGCTCCGCGCAAGAGACAACTGATCCCCATCGGCGCGCTCTACGGCCCCGCCGATCAAGTCGGCATGATGCTGTTCACCAAATATCTTCTGGCCTTTGAAGTCACCAGCGTTCTGGTGCTCATCGCCATCATGGGCGCCGTGGTGCTGGCCCGCAGGAGTGATTCATGATTCCCATCTCCTGGTACCTGCTGCTCAGCGCGTTTCTCTTCGCCTGTGGCGTCACGGGATTCCTGATTAAGCGCAACATCATCACGATCTTCATGTCCATCGAGCTGATGCTGAACGGCGTGAACCTCTCGTTCATCGCCTTCGCCACGCTGCCTGGGAACCCTCGACGGACATATCTTCGTCTTCTTCGTCATGGTCGTTGCCGCCGCTGAAGCTGCAGTCGGGCTGGCTATCATCATCTCTGTCTATCGCACCCGCGAGACCCTCAACGTCGACCGTGTGAACCTGCTCAAACTATGAACTCAATTATTCGCAGCCCTGGCTCATTCCGATCCTCCCGCTGCTGGCGCGCTCATCAACGGCCTCTTCGGCAAGCGCTTCTCCAAGGCTACCGTCGCCGCCGTTGCGCTCACCGCCACCGCTGCCTCGTTCCTTGTCGCCTGCGCTCAGGCCTGGCCATCCTCGTGCAGTCCGGGCATCCGACGCCCTCGAGCAGTCTTACGGCACATGGATTCAGGCCGGGAATTTCTCCGTCAACTTCGGCGTCTATCTCGATCATCTTTCCATGGTCATGATGCTCGTCGTCACCGGAGTCGGCTTCCTCATTCATGTCTATTCCGTGGCCTACATGGAGCACGAGGGCGGCTATTACCGCTTCTTCTCGCTACCTCAATTTCTTCATGTTCTTCATGCTCGACGCTGGTGCTCGCCAACAACTACCTGCTCATGTTTGTTGGCTGGGAGGGCGTCGGCCTTGCATCGTACCTGCTCATCGGCTTCTTCTTCCTCAAGGACTCCGCCGCCAACGCAGGCAAGAAAGCTTTCATCACCAACCGCGTCGGAGACTTCGGCTTCCTGATCGCGCTCTTCCTCCTCATCCAGCACTTCGGAACCCTGCATTTCGGCACGCTCTTCAGCGCCGACTTCATACTTACCCACCTCCCCGTGGAAAGTTCCGCCGGAGTCCTCACCGCCATCGGCCTGCTCATGCTCGTCGGCGCCTGCGGCAAGAGCGCGCAAATCCCGCTCTACGTCTGGCTGCCAGATGCCATGGAAGGTCCCACCCCGGTCTCCGCTCTCATCCACGCCGCCACCATGGTCACCGCTGGCGTCTACATGGTCTGCCGCTCCAACCCCATCTTCAGCCGCGCTCCCATCGCGCTGCTCGCCGTCGCCATCATTGGAACCCTCACCAGCTTCTTCGCCGCCACCATCGGCTATCACCCAGACGGACATCAAGCGCGTCCTCGCCTACTCCACCGTCTCTCAGCTCGGCTACATGTTCATGGCCGCCGGAGTCGCCGCCTACTCCGCGTCCATCTTCCATCTCATGACTCACGCCTTCTTCAAGGCCTTGCTCTTCCTCGGCGCTGGATCGGTGATCCACGGCATCGGCGGCGAGCAGGACATGCGCAAGATGGGCGGCCTCCGCAAGTACATGCCATGGACTTTCTGGACCATGCTCATCGCAACCCTCGCCATCTCCGGCATTCCGTCCGTTCGCCGGATTCTTCTCCAAGGACGAGATTCTCTGGCAGGCCTTCAGCAGTCCGCATGGCAGCAAAATCTTCTGGATCATCGGCGTCATCACCGCCTTCATGACCAGCTTCTACATGTTCCGCCTCCTCTTCATGACCTTCACTGGGGAGTATCGCGGTGCGCCCACGGAAGCTAACGCTCACTGCCGCGCACGACGATCACGGCCACCACAGCGCGCCCCACGAATCGCCCTGGCTGATTCTTGCGCCTCTCGTCCTGCTTGGCGTCCTCTCCAGTCATTGGCGGATGGGTTGGCATCGGCAATCGCTTCGAGCACTTCCTCAATCCGGTCATCCAAAAGGTCTCGGCTGAGCAAAGCTCCGCGCAGCTTGCCGAAGCCGTCGCCATGCCGCCAGCCGAAAGCGAAACTGCCAGCTGAAAGCCACGGCCTCGAGAATCTCCTGATGGCCGTCTCGATTCTCGTCGCTCTCTGCGGTCTCGCCCTTGCCTGGTTCCTCTACGTCAAGCGCCCCGAGCTGCCTGCAACCATCGCCGCCGCATCCGGAGGCCTGTACCGCCTGCTCCTCAATAAGTATTGGATCGATGAACTCTATGTCGCCGTCATCATCGGCCCTCTGGTCGCTCTTTCCACGCGTTGTGCTCTGGCAATCCATTGACCAGAAAGTCATCGACGGCACCATCAACGAAGCGGCCGTCGCCGCGCGCGATGTTTCGCAAATCGTCCGCCAGCAGCAATCCGGACTCATCCGCAGTTATGCCGGATGGATTGCCGCCGGTGCTGCTGCCGTGGTGGCCTACATGGTCTGGATGGGAACCCGATGAACTTATCTACGCTCAATCCCTGGATTCTCACGCTCACCACCTTCCTGCCCGCGCTGGGAGCGCTTCTCATCGCACTTCTGCCGCGCCGCGACCGCGATATCCGCTGGTTCGCCATGGCCATCTCGGTCTCACTCTCTTGCTCTCGTTCCATCTGCCCGCGCACTTCCGCGACGTCCCAGCGCCCATGTCCGGCGGCTTTGCCTATGAGCAGAATCTGCGATGGATCACCAGCCCGAATATCCATTACCACATCGGTATCGATGGCATTTCGCTCTGGCTCGTTCTCCTCACAACGTTCCTCGTTCCCTTCTGCGTCCTCGCCTCATGGAAGTCCATCCACGACCGTGTGAAGGAGTTCTTCATCCTCCTGCTCGTGCTGGAAACAGCAATGATCGGCGTCTTTGTCGCTCTCGATCTCTTTCTCTTCTACTTTTTCTGGGAAGCCACGCTCATCCCCATGGCGCTCATCATCGGCATCTTCGGACACGAGCGCCGTGTCTATGCTGCCGTCAAGTTTTTCCTCTATACCATGATCGCTTCGGTCTTCATGCTCGCGGCCATCATCTACCTCTACGCTCATTCAGGAACCTTTGACTTCGTCGAACTCCAGCACCTGCTCGCAACCGGTGCCATCGCTCTGCCCGGCCACGCAGCGCTCTGGCTCTTCCTTGGATTCTTCCTCGCCTTCGCCGTCAAGGTGCCGCTCTTCCCGCTCCACACCTGGCTGCCAGACGCCCACGTCGAAGCTCCCACCGCCGGCTCCGTCCTTCTCGCCGGAGTCCTGCTCAAGATGGGCACCTACGGCCTCTTGCGATTCAACATCGGACTCTTCCCCGCCGAAGCTCACCGCAACGCGCCCTGGATCATCACCCTCGCCATTATCGGAATCATCTACGGCGCACTCGTCGCGCTCGTCCAGCCGAACATGAAAAAGCTGGTCGCCTACTCTTCGGTCAGCCACCTCGGCTTCGTCGTCCTCGGCATCTACAGCTTCACCCGCGCCGGCATGGATGGCGCCGTCTACCAGATGCTTAACCACGGCATCTCCACCGGCGCGCTCTTCCTTCTGCTCGGCATGCTCTATGACCGTCGCCACACCTACGAGATCAAAAATTACGGCGGCCTTGCCACCCCCATGCCCGTCTATGCCACGCTCTTCATGCTCATCACGCTTTCTTCTATCGGACTGCCATTGATGAACGGCTTCGTCGGCGAGTTCCTCGTCCTCAGCGGTGCATTCCAGGCCAAGGCAATCTATGGAATCCTCGCCGCGAGCGGTGTTATCTGGAGCGCCTTCTACATGCTCTGGCTCTACCAGCGCACCTTCTACGGAACCATTACCAACCCGGTCAACGCGACTCGCTGCCCGATGCTGATCTGCGTGAACGGAGCATCCTCTGGCCGCTCGCCGTTCTGGCTCTCGTCATGGGTGTCCTCCCCAATTTGTGGATGAAACCCATCGACCTTTCCGTCGCGGGAATACTGGACGCATCCAGAACTGCACAACCAAACGCGTCCTCTGCTCCCGCACTTCAAGTCAAGCTCAATACGGTACTCAAATAACCATGCCAACAGCCGCCGACTATATTCGCATCTTCCCTGAAATTGTCCTCACTATCTGGGGCATGATCGTCATGTTCGTCGAAGCGTTGCTGCCCGCCGGACGCAGCCGCAAAGCCGCTTGGCATCTTCGCTGCCCTTGGCGTGCTCGTCGCCATCGCCGCAACCTTCTACCAGGCGCAGCCCGAGTTTGCCGGATACGGCTTCCATCACATGCTGCGGGTCGATCACTTCAGCGTCTTCTTTCACCTCATCGTCCTGGTTGTCGCCCTGGCGACCATCCTCATGTCGCTGGACTACCTCGCCCTGCAAAAGATCGATCGTGGCGAATACTACGCCCTCATCCTCTTGGGCTCGGTCGGCATGTGCCTCATGTCCTCCGCCGTCGAACTCGTGCTCATCTTCATCGCCCTTGAAATCTCTTCCATCGCCAGCTACATCCTCGCCGGATTCCGCCGCCATGCCGCGGAAAGCGCCGAAAGCTCCCTCAAATATTTCCTCCTCGGCTCCTTCGCTACTGCATTCTTCCTTTATGGCGTAGCTCTTCTCTACGGAGCCACCGGCTCCACCAACGTCTTTGACATTGCAGCCGCCCTGGAAAATTCCGCGCACATCGAGCCCCTTGCTTACATCGCCGTTGCCCTCATCTTCACCGGACTCGGCTTCAAGGTCGCCGTCGCGCCCTTTCACGTATGGACCCCCGATGTCTACGAAGGTGCTCCATCGCCCGTTGTGGCCTTCATGTCTACCGCGCCCAAAGCTGCAGCCTTCGCCGTCCTCATCCGCCTCGTCATAGATACGGCCTCACCCAACTGGTTCTGGATCATCTGGATCGCCGCCGTTCTCTCCATGTGCTGTTGGCAATCTCGGCGCAATCCTCCAGAGCAACGTCAAGCGCATGTTGGCTTACTCCTCCATCGCCCACGCCGGATACCTAATGGTCGCCTTCGCCTCGGCCAGCAACCGCGAACTCGGAATCTCCGCCGCCATGTTCTACTCCGCTGCCTATGCCGCCATGAACGTCGGCGCATTTGCCATCATCACCCAGATGGCCGGCAGCGGTGAGGGCAACTCTCAGATCGACGACTACTCGGGACTCGGCAAGCGCTCTCCTCTGCTCGCCGCCACTCTCACTTTCTTCCTTCTCTCGCTCATCGGCATCCCCATCACCGGAGGCTTCTTCGCCAAGTTTTACGTCTTCAGCGCCGCCCTCCGAGCTCATCTCATCTGGCTCACCATCATCGGCCTCGTCAACAGCGGCATGGGATCCTA
>CAVSYY010000012.1:0-199827 GCA_963732315.1 uncultured Acidobacteriota bacterium | reverse complement strand
GTCGGCGCGCAGCCAGATGGCGGAGGGACTGTTGCGGCACGACGCGGGGGATCGCTTTGAGGTCGAGAGCGCGGGCACCCGGCCCAGCGCGGTGCGGCCGGAGGCGATTGCGGCGATGCGCGAAGTGGGAATCGATATCTCCGGCCACCGTTCGAAGTCCGTGGAGGAGTTCGCGGGGTGGAGCTTCGACGCCGTCATCACCGTGTGCGACAGCGCACGCGAAACGTGTCCGGTATTTTTCGGTTCGGCGAAGAGGCTTCACCACAGCTTTGAAGACCCGGCGGCGCTCGACGGTTCGGAGGAGGAACGGCTGGCGGCATTCCGGCGGGTGCGCGACCAGTTGCGCGCCTATCTGGGCGAGTTCGCACAGAGGGAAAGCGCCGGGAGCCGTTCGTAGGATTGTGAGTGCCGGGATTGCGACTGCCGGCTTATCCCTGGGCCTCGGTTTCGGTGAGGCCTTTGTTCTGGTATTCGGCAAGGATGGCGCGGGCGTCCTCGGCCTGATCTTCGCGGACCTGGAGGGAGACGCCTCCGACGCCGGGCAGTATGTCCTGGGGAGCATCGAGGTTGAACTTCAGGACTTCAATGTCCGCGGACTCCAGCAGACTCTGCACCACCATGGCCTCGGATTCCTGTTCCGTCGAGAAAATTTCTACCAATGCTTCGTTGGGTTCTTCCTTCGGGGTCTCCGGCATGGCACTCCTCTTCTGGTTAGATGCGAACAGACGAGGATAGTACCGGTCGGGGCTGGGGTCAACGCCCTAAAAAAGAGGATTGAGCCGATTAGATATTTTTTCCGTTACCGCGGGGAGGGTGGCGACATCGAACTAGAGGCAAGCTGTACCGAGGAGTCCCCGCATGGATCAGGATGGCACGAATCAGGATCGCACGAAGGAAGGCGAAAATGATCCCGAGCAAGCCGAGGCGCTGGACGAACTGAAACGATTGCGCCGCCTTCAATTGATGATGAACCTGGTGATGCAGGTGATCGCACAGGATCCCACGCTGACGGTTGAGGAAGCCTCGCAGATGGTGGCCGACTCGCGCACGGCGGCGCTGGCGATGTTTCCGGGCAAGGAGCTGGCCTACGACCTGCTGTACCGTCCGCGCTTCCAGCGGCTGATGCGCGAGCGCTTCCGGCTGCAATAGGGGCGCAAGGCGGGTCGGGTACGGGCCAACGGGTGGCCCTCCGGTCGCGGACGCTGGGCCGCTCCGTCCGCTGGCGCCGGGTGCTAATATTCATGCGATGCGTCCTTGTCCGCTCTGCAATCATGACAATCGATCGAGGCCAGTGCTGGGGTATTCGCTGGCGCCTTGGGAACTGAAGCGCTGCGGCGGATGCGGGTTGGTCTATCTGGTGAATCCGCCGGAATACGTGGCGCTGGAAGAGGAGTTTGCCTGGGAAAAAACCTGGGCGGAAGAGGGCGCGAAGCGGCGGGGGCGCAATCCTGTGCTGCACGACATAGGCCACGGGATCAGCACCCTCCCGAAGCGCCTGCTCCGGCGCGACAAACTGGGCCAATGGGTGCGCCGGTTCGTGGCTCCGGGACCGGTGCTGGACGTGGGCTGCGGCGCGGGCGTGGCGCTGGAAGGGCTGCCGGAGCGGTACATTCCGTTCGGCGTTGAGGTTTCCAGGAAACAGGCGCAGGTTGCACAGTCTCGCGTGGCGCCGCGCGGCGGGCGGGTGGTGCAGGCGGATGCGCTATCCGGGATGAAGCAGTTTGAGGCGGGATTTTTCACCGGGGTCATTATGAACTCCTACCTGGAGCACGAGGTGAATCCGCGTGCGGCTTTGGAGTCGGCTCGTGGGCTGATGCGGCCCAGTGCCAGGCTGATCGTCAAGGTTCCGAACTTCGGCAGCTTCAATCGCGTATTGCGCGGGGCGCGCTGGTGCGGCTTCCGCCACCCTGACCACGTGAACTACTTTGTGCCGGAGCTGCTGGCGCGGCTGCTGCGCGATGCCGGATTTCGGGTGCTGCGCGCCGGAGTGGCCGATCATCTCCCGACCAGCGACAACATGTGGGCGCTGGCGGAAAACTCATGACTATTTGTCGACCCGTGAGAGACGCAGGGTCATGGTTCCCCAGAAGAGGTGGGAACGCATCTGCACGGGAAGATGGGCGGCGTCGTCGGTGTACCAGACCCAGACTTTTCCGCGTCCCTTGAGCGCCGCGGCATTGGAGTAAACGGCGACGCGCACGGTGCGGAAGGTTCCAGCATCGGTCTTCACCAGTTCGCGACCCTCGACGAAGGCAGTGACATCGACGGTTTTGCCTCCATCGTTAATGGGAAAGACGTGTACGGCGCCGGGCTCGAGGCGCTGGGAGCCGACGTAGAAGATTCCGGAGAGGACATCGGTGACGCAGGCGGGGGAGTCGGTCTCCCGGTGCTGGGTTTCGCCGCTGCGGAGGTTGCGCTCATCGAGCACGCTTTTGCCGCGGGTGGCGTCGAAGACGAGGTCGGTTTCGCGCTTGTGGAAGCCTTCTTCCGAGTGCTTGAGGATGCGGTCCGAACAGTTGGTGCGGAGATCGAAGTAGGATTCGATGCGGTCTTCGACGCGATAGAGGACTGCGACGGCGCCGGAGGCCTCGGCGGTGGCGATGACGTGCTCCATTGCGCCGGTGGGTTCGATGCGGATGGTTGCGGTACCGGCCTTCCAGAGGCGCCACTCGGCGTCGTAATGGAGGGTTTGAGTGGGAAAGTGGAAGGTTTCGCCGGCGGGTTCGATGGCGGAGTGGGGGCTGGCCGAGATCGACGCCTGCTGGGCGGAAAGGACTGGGCTCCAGGGGCCGATGGCGAGCGCGGCGAGGGTCGGCAGAAGGATTCGCGTCAGAGTTCGCATGGGTTCAGTGCGCCATCCAAAGCCGCAGGGCCAGGGCGGCGATGACCGCCAGGGTCCCGAGCAGGGCTTTGTATTCGCGGTGCTGGCGATAGAGTTCGGGCGAGAAGCGGGAGCGGCCTTCGTCGCCGGCGCGGAGACGGGGCAGCAGGCGGGGCACGCGAGAGCAGTATTCGGAGTAATTGGCGAAGCGTTGGCCGAGGAACTGCTCCTCGCCGCGAATCACCGGGACGTAGATGGCCGCGAAGAGAATGACGAGGGCGACGGCAATCTCCCAGCGCAGGGCGGCCAGGGCGAAGCCGGTGGCGATGACGATGGAGCCGAAGTACAGGGGATTGCGGGTGTAGGCGTAGGGGCCACTGGTCGCAAGTTTTTCATTCTTTTTGACATGACCGCTGGAGATGGCGCGAATCCAGACCCCGGTGAGGGCCACGGCCGATCCGGTGGCAAGCGACCACGGGCGGGGACGGGCGAAGACGAGAAAAAAAGCCGTGAAGAGGAATCCCAACGGCACGCGAATTCTCTTGGCGATACGTCCCCAGTCCATGAACGACCTTTATTTAGAGTTATCTCTTAGCATTCTACGGCATCGGGAGGGTTAAGGCGCGTAGGGCGGCGATGGCTGGCTTCCGGAAATGAGGAAAAGGGGCGAAGCGGCGGGCGGACGGTCAAGCCAGGAGAGAGTCGATTTCGGCCAGGACGCGCTCGACAGTGAGGTTTTCTAGGCCGGAGTCAGTGGTGCGTTTGTGGCTGTAACTGGTGATGCTGGCGGGGTCTCGCAGGACGCGCGTGGCGGGCCAGTAGGGGCCGTTGCGGGCAGGATCGGTGGGGCCGAAGAGAGCGACGGTGTTGACGCCGAGCAGGGCGGCTATGTGCATGGGGCCGGTGTCTCCGCCGACGAACAGGTGCGCGCGGCGGGCCAGGGCGATGAACTCGCCGAGGGATGTGGGGAGGGCCAGGGCGCGTCCGTTGCCGGCGGCGGCGACTTGTTCGGCAAGGTCCTTTTCACCGGGGCCGTAATTGATGACCGAGGGCAGACCGCGCTCGGAGAGACGGACCGCCAGCTCGGCGTAACGCGCGGGCGCCCACTGCTTGGCGGGCCATCCGGCGCCGGGATTGAGGATGGCGATGGGGGTGCGCGCAAGACTCCGGGCGTCGAGAATCGAGCTGATGCGGGCCTCGCTGAGTGGATCGCTGGGCAGCAAGGCGGTACCCGGTGGCAGGATGGCTGCGTCCGGCGAAAGGCACATGTGCTGCAGGGCGGCTTGCACCAGCTCCTGGTTTTGGTCGATGACGTGGGCGGCGTGGGTTTTGACCGAGCGAGCGTAGAGCCAGCGGGCCTGGGATTCGCGCGGCTGGCGGAAGCCGAAGATGAGTCCGGCGCCTGAAAGGCGAGCCAGAAGCGCGGATTTGATTGCGCCCTGCAAGTCGAGCGCGAAGTCATATTGGCGGAGGCGCAGGCGGCGGAAGGCGGAAAGGAATTCGCTTCGCACGGCGGGGTTGAAAGGACGTTTGCGCCAGGCGCGGGTATCGACCAGATGAAGCTCGTCGAGCAGAGGACGGCCGGGGACGCGCGGGCCGGCCAATTCGGTTCCGGGGGCGCACAGCAGCTCGCGCCAACGCTGTTCCACGACCCAGCCGATGTGCGCCTCCGGCAGGGCGGAGCGCAGCATGGCCACGGCAGGCAGGGCGTGCACGACATCTCCCATGGCGCCGAGGCGCACGATAAGCACGCGAGGAAGCATGGAGGCTACTGCCCGATCCTGCCCAGCAGATCGGTGGTGGAGTGGTCTTTGGGATCGCCGACGATTTCGACGCGTCCGCCGTAGGCTAATACTTCGTCGCGCTCGGGCACGGTGTCGGCGGTGTAGTCGGTTCCCTTGACTTGGATGTTGGGGCGGATCTCGCAGATGAGGGCGCGGACGTCGGGTTCGTCGAAGATGACGACGGCATCGACGCAGGCGAGCGCGGCGATAATCTCGGCGCGTTCGTTTTCGGGCATGGCAGGGCGTCCGGGGCCTTTGAGGCGGCGCACACTCTGGTCCGAGTTGATGGCGACGACCAGCCTGCCCCCGAGGGCGCGTGCACCCTGCAGATAACGCACGTGGCCGACGTGCAGCAGGTCGAAGCAGCCGTTGGCGAGAGTGATGGTCTCTCCGGCATCGCGCCAGCGGGCGACGACTGCGGCCAGCTCTCCGCGCTCGACGATGGTTCCCAAATTTCCTCCAGCGATGCTTTGAACTACCCCACTCAAGCCAAAAGAAGGCTTACATGGGGCCACCCGCCCGCCTGATTTATTCCCCAATTGCGGCCAGGAGCTCGTCGCGGGTGACTGTCGCGGTGCCGCGCTTCATGACGACGATGCCTCCGGCGTAGTTAGCGAGGCGGGCGGCGCTGGCGGTGTCGGCTCCGGCGGCGAGGGCGGCGGTGAAGGTGGCGATGACGGTGTCGCCGGCGCCGGTGACGTCCACCACCTGGCTGTTGCCGTGGGTGGGAATCTCCAGCGGAGCGATCTTTTTGTCATTCTCGAAGGCCACCATGCCGTCGCTGCCGCGGGTGATGACCAGCGATTCGAGTTTCATCTGACGGATGAGAGCGCAGCCAGCTTCGAGGAGCATGGCGCGGTCGTCGCCGATTTTGAGGCGTAGCGCAGCTTCGACCTCGGACTCATTGGGAGTGGCGGCGGTCACGCCCTCGTAGTCCAACATGCGGTAGCGGCTGTCGAGGGTGACGGGCGTGTCGCCGAGCGCTCCCTTGGCGCGGACGAAGTTGAACAGGCGCGGGGAGACCGCTCCGTAGCCGTAATCGCTGAGCAGCACGGCATCGGCGGCGGGCGCGTATTCGCGGGCGGAGGCGACCAGTTCGACCAGGGCGTGATGGGTCTCCGGCAACAGCTCGCACTCGCGGTCGATGCGCACTACCTGCTGGCGCGAAGAGTGCGAGGAGTAGGCCAGGATGCGCGTCTTGGTGGTGGTGCTGTGACCCTTGAGGCGGGAGATGCCGCTGACCGAGATCTTGTTCTTGCGGAAGATCTGGATGAGGGCGCGGCCGGCTTCGTCATCGCCCACCATGCCGACGGGCAGGGCGGTAACGCCGAGGGCGGCGAGGTTCATGATGGCGTTGGCTCCGCCGCCGGGAATCAGGGTGCGCTCGCGATGCTTGAGGATGAGCACGGGCGCTTCGCGGGAGACGCGGGCGATCTCGCCGGAGACGAACTCGTCGGCGATGAGGTCGGCCATGACGAGCACGCTGAGGTTGGAGAACGACTCGACGATGCGACGCAGTTTTTGCGGGCCGGTCAATCCGTGATGGAGGGAGCGTTTTTTAGCTAGCTTGCTGGGAGATGATTTCTGGATGCGCGCCATTGCACAGAGATTCTCTCATGAGGGAGAGCTCTGGGCGAGCAGGGACAGCGGCCGAGAGGTTCAGGGACGTGCATTTTGCCTCCCCACATTCGCCAAAAGAAGGCAAATATGGGCCACCCGCCGCTAGGCGAGGAAGTCACGCACGAAGCCGGAGGCACGCTCCGTGGCGGAAGTTCCGAAGTCCTCCAGCCAGCAAAAATCAACGTCACGGCGAAACCAGGTGAGCTGGCGCTTGGCGTAGTTGCGGTGTCCCTGCTGGGCGGCGGAGACGGCCTCGGCGAGCCCACATTCGCCGCGCAGGAAGCCGGCGGCCTGGCGGTAGCCGAGCGAGCGCATGGCAAAGACCTCGGGTCCGTAGCGGGCGAGCAGGCCGCGGGTCTCTTCGACCAGTCCCTCGTCGAACATGCGGGCGCAGCGCAGGTTGATGCGCTCGTAGAGGGCGTCGCGCCGGGGGTTGAGCCCGATGCGCAGGATGCGGTAGCCCTGGATGGGATCGCGGCCATGGATCAGGAGCTGGCTCATGGGGCGGGCCGCCGTGGCGCAGACCTCGATGGCGCGGATGAGCTTGGGCTCGTCGTTGGGATGAATGCGGAGAGCGGATTCGGGATCGAGGCGGCGCAGCAGTCGCCAGAGCGAAGCGGGGCGGCGGCGATGACGCAGGCGGCGGCGAAGATCCTCGTCGCGCTCGGGTCCGTCGAAGAGGCCTTCGAGCATGGCGCGCAGGTAGAGGCCGGTGCCTCCGCAGACGATGGGAAGGCGTCCGCGACTGGTGATTGCGGCGGCGGCGGCACGGGCCTGGCGGGCGTAGTCTCCAGCGGTGAACCAGGCGTCGGGGGAGACGACGTCGATGAGGTGGTGAGGGACGATGGCGCGCTCTTCGAGCGATGGTTTGGCGGTGCCGATTTCGAATTCGCGGTAGACGGCAACCGAGTCGCAGCTGATGATCTCGCCACCGAATTCGAGGGCCAGGGCGATGGCGAGCGAGGACTTGCCGCTGGCGGTGGGGCCGGCGACGACCAGCAGCGGGGACTGGGTTGATGGTATTGCGGGCGGAGTTTCGTTGGCGGGGTTCATCGCACGCCCAGGACGTTATGCAGGAAAAATGGGAGGTAGCGCAGCGCGGAGATGGCCAGGATGAGTCCGAGGACGACGAGCAGACCACGGATATAGGGGGCTTCCGGCTGGCGGTTCAGAAGTGGCATCGCGGCCATTCTACGCGAAACGGGCGGCGGGAGATTGGTCAGAATCGTACGAGAAGTTTTGGTCTGCGCAGGGGAGGGGGGGGGAGGAAGAGAAGGGGGAGGACCCAGATTTAGGGAGGGCACCTGACGGTTACTGGTCGCGTTCCATTTCGCCGGTTTTGGGGTTGTAGTAGAAACTGGCGAGCAGTTCGATGTAGGGGCCGTGAAATTCGTTCGGCAACGGCGGGAATGGGGTTGAGGCAGTGATGGATCCCAGGGAGGCCCGGTCGATGGGGACATCTCCGGAGGAGGATTCAACGTTTGTGCCCATCACCTTGCCGTCGGCCATGATGAGAAAGCGAATGACGACTTTGCCGTGCTTCATCATGGGCGGACGGACTTCCTCGGGTGCGAGGAGATACACGTTGTTCTGGATCGACTGCTGGATGCGCGACAGGTAGGGGCCGAAGTCCACGCCCTGGGTGTCGCTGAGGATGGCGAAGGAGCCCATGTGGGCATTGCGGTCGCTGGGACCCGATCCGTAGCCGGTGCCGCCCGCGCCGCCCGCTCCTCCAGGGAAGCGGGGACGGGTATTGCGGGCGGCTTGGGCGATGGAGTCTCCCACCGAGCCCGGCATCTTGAAGGCGTTGGGCATGGGCTGCTCCTGCGGAGGTTCGGTGGGTTGCATTCTGGGCTGCATCCGGGGCGGCTGGTTGAAGGCCGATTGCGCGGGGGCCGGTTGCGGGGCGACGGCCGGCTGGGGCATGGACGGCATCGCGGGCGGCGGCGAGGGCGGCCTCATGTTTCCCTGGCTGCGCAGGGTTTCCAGGGTCTTGCGGTCGATCTGGGGATGCGGGGTTTCGGCGATACGGTTCTTGTCGCTCAGCTTGTTGGTATGAACCTTCTCCGGGGGCTTCTGCATGTCCTTGGGCAGGACGAGGAAGGTGGGTTCCTTGGAGTGGGCCAGGTCCTCGGCGCGCAGCAGGTGGGGCTGCGCCCACTGGGGCAGCAGCTCGGGCGAAAAGATGATGAGCAGGATGAAGACAATGTGGACGACGACCGAGATCCAGAAAGCCTCGCGCTTGCGCGAGCGCGCCAATTCGTCCTCGAGCTCAGCCAGCATGTGCGGCATGTACTCGGGATCATCATGGTCGCGCATGCGCCGCCGCGGGCGCACCCGGGAGAACAGAGGCTCAGGCGGAGGTGGAGGCGCGACCGGGTTGTTGCTCTCGGATTCGATCGTGGGACTCCTAAACTTCAGATGGGGTAACCCCAAGTGAGATGGCTCCGCGCATGGCGGCGGCTACCTGGTCAAGGCCCGCGCGCTTCTGGTGCTCCACCATCTGCTGCTGGATGGCGATGGCCAGGTCGAGTGCGGCACGTCCGTCCTCCAAGGTGACCTCGGGGACGGTGCGTTGGCGGACGGACGCGAGAAAGCTGCGCAGCTCGGCGTGCAAGGGCTCTTCGTCGGTGACGGCCGGCTTGCAGGGTGCGATCTCGGGGAAGCCCCCGGCGGTTGGCTTGACGTTGAGCGAAAAGACATCGCGGCGCGAGTAATCGAGCGAGACGTATTGCGCGGGCTGGAAGAAGCGCAGCTTGCGGACCCGTTCGGTGCTGATGCGGCTGGCGGTGAAGTTGGCGATGCAGCCGCTCTCGAATTCGATGCGGACGCTGGCGATATCGACTTTGCCGGTGAGGACGGGAAGGCCGACGGCGCGCAACTCGCGCACGGGAGAGTTGGCCATTTTGAGCACGATGTCCAGGTCATGGATCATGAGATCGAGGACGACATCGACATCGAGCGAGCGCGGGGTGAAGACGCTGAGGCGGTGCACCTCGAAGAACATGGGACGGGTGAGCAGCGCCCAGGTGGCGCGCACCGCGGGATTGAAGCGCTCCAGGTGACCGGCCTGACAGATGCGGCCGTGCTGCCGGGCGAGAGCGATGAGAGCGTCGGCCTCGGCTACTGAGGGAGCCAGCGGCTTTTCAATGAGCACGTCGATGCCGCACTCCATGAGCTGGCGTGCGGTCTCCAGGTGCGCGACGGTGGGGACGGCGACGCTGGCGGCGCGGACATCGGGACAGGCGGCCAGCATCTGGCCGACGGAGGCAAAGGCCTGGCCGCCGAACTCGGCCGCCACGGCCTGGGCGCGCTCGAGGTTGGCGTCCACTACGGCAGCCAGCTGCACACCTTCGCTGCTCAGTTCTTTGTACACCCGGGCATGGTTGCGTCCAAAGGAGCCCACGCCGATTACGGCTACCTGCATTGTTTGGTGACTCACGTCTTTATTTTCGCAGATGCGGCGGCTGCGGTGAAGTGGCAGAGTTTCGGGGACGCGCCAGCCGTTACAAATCTTCACCCCTGCACGGATCGGTTCCAGCGGCCCGTCCGGCGCAGACGCCCGGGCGGGAATCCCATACAATGGCCCATGCTGCCGGAGGTTGGCGGCGGATCGGGACATGTTTTACATGGAGCCCAGGAGGTGAACTGGCATGGCGGCCAAGTCCAAAATGCGCAAGACTGCGATAGCCGGGAGCGGCGAAGCCCAGCCGAAGCTGTCGCACTACGACAGCTCGGGACGGGCCACCATGGTGGATGTTTCGGGAAAACCGCCCACGGTGCGCACGGCGGAGGCCAGCGCGCGGGTGGTGATGAGCCCGAAGGTTCTGGCGGCGCTGCCGGCGAATCCCAAGGGCGATCCGTTCGAGGTCGCTCGGATTGCGGGGATACAGGCGGCCAAACGCACGTGGGAGCTAATACCAATGTGTCACCCGGTGGCCCTGAGCTTCGTGGATATCTCGTATTCGCTGTGCGAAGATGGGGTTGCGCTGCTCTCCCGGGCCACGACGACAGCCGGAACCGGGGTGGAGATGGAGGCTTTAACGGCGGTCTCGGTGGCGGCGCTTACGATTTATGACATGTGCAAGGCTTTAGACAAAGGCATCGAGATCCGTTCGATACAACTGGAGCGCAAGCAGGGCGGCAAGAGCGGAGAGTACCAGCGCAACTCCGCCGGCAAGAGCGCGGATTGCGATGCAAGAAAGGCGAAATGATGGGCCCGGAGATCGACGTATTGGTGGTGGACGATAATGCTTCGATTCGCGAGTTGCTGCTGAAATCGCTTTCGCGCCTGGCGTCGGTACATGCGGTTGGCAGTGCCGCAGAGGCGCTGCGGCGGACTGAAACCCAGGCGCCGGACCTGGTGGTGTGCGACTACCGGATGCCGGGGCTGAGCGGCCTGGAGCTGCTGGGCAAGCTGGCCAGCGCCTGCCCTCAGGCCGCGGTGGTGATGCTGGCATCGCGGGCCGATATTGCCGGTCCTTTGGCGGGCTGCGGACCGATGGTGGAAGAGTTTATCGAAAAGCCGTTTTTCGTGGATGAGGCCACGGCGCGGATCAAGCGGGTGCTGGACCGCGTGGTGCTGAGCAAGGCGACGCGCGAGGCCGGCGACTCGACCAGCGTGCGCGGCACCCTGGCGCAGATGTCCGTGATGGACCTGCTGCAGACCCTGGATATCGGGCGCAAGAGCTGCATTCTGGCTGCTGACCCGCAATGGTCAGCGCTGCGAAATGGTCTTCCATGACGGTCAACTGGTTCACGCCACCATGGGCTCGTCTGGGCGGAGAGCCGGCGGTGTACAAGGTGGTGGCCTGGACAGACGGCGCGTTCCGGATCGATTTTGAGCGCAGGGAATGTCCGCGGACGGTCACCCGCAGTACGCAGTCGGTGCTGATGGAGGCACTGCGGCTGTTCGACGAGGCCCAGCGCGATGGAGAGACGGAAGAGAGCTCTGGAGTGGGCGCGGGGCTTGCACCCTCCTCGACGGCCGCTCCGGCTTCCGCCTTCGGATTCTAATGCAATCCCAGGTTAGCGCCGCAAAGAACGCGGCGCGGAACCTGGGGCACCCTTTGTCAGCCGCATCTCGGGCGATTACCCATCTGAGTCTCGCATCCGGCGTGTAACCTTCCTGCCGGTGCCCTGCGATATACTCCAAAAGAATGCCCGCATTTCATAAAGCCCTCCTTCTATTCAATCCTGTTGCCGGAAGCCACCTGGAGCGCCGGGTGGCGACCGTTCGCCGCATTGCCGAGATGTTTAGGCGGGCCGGAGTGGAGGTGCACATCGACGCCACGCGGGCGCGCGGCTCGGCCGGAGAGCAGGCGCGGGCGGCAATCGCCTCCGGCTGCGACGCGGTGATTGCCTGCGGCGGGGATGGCACGGTCTTCGAGGTGCTGCAGGGCGTAGCCGAGAGCAATGCGATGATGGGGGTGATTCCTCTGGGCACGGGCAACGTACTGGCCCACGACCTGGGATTGGCGGGAAACCCGGAGCGTGCGGCGGCGCAGCTGCTGGGCTTTACGCCGCACAGGATCTCGCTGGGACGAATTCAGTCGATGGGCCGCTCGCGCTTTTTTACGGTTGCGGCCGGGGTGGGCGTGCATGCCGAGCTGATCTACCGGGCCAACGCCCGGGCCAAGCAGAGAGGCGGCTACCTTGCCTACTACTCGCAAGGCATGAAGCTGCTCTTCCGGCATCCGTTTGTGGCCTTTCCGGTGGAGATCACGACGAACGACGGGGAGGTAATCGAGACCACCGCGCTGGAGATGGTTGCCATGCGAGTGCGGTCGTTTGGCGGGCCGCTGCGGCATTGGCGTCCGGGCAGTTCCCTGCTCTCGCCGGAACTGCGGCTGGTTCTGCTGCGCAATGCCAGCCGGGCGCACATTCTGCGTTACACGCTGCAGGCGCTGACCGGCATTGCTCCCTATGACGAGCTGGAGACGCCGGACGCCGACTTCTCGTTTGTCTTCGCCAAGTCGGTGCGGTGCTTTGTCCCTGAGGTGCGCGCCTCCGAGCTTGCGGGTGCAGGCCGATGGCGAACTGCTGGGCCCGGCGCCGGTCGATCTCTCCATTGTTCCCCAGGCGTTGAAGCTGCTGATTCCGGCCGAGGAATGGCGTTCGGCACTGGCGGCGCTGCGCAACTAACTCGCGCTTGGGCGGTCGGGTAACGCGGCGACAGACGCCGCTTCCGGCCGCGGGCGCGGGTCGCCAGCGGCTGGCAGCCTTGCGTTACCCAACTCGTTACCCGACTGCGCTTCGGCTTTGACTTTTACAACGAAGCTTGCCAACCTGAGACTTACGTCATGGAGCCTGTTACCCACCTACTTACCGGCGCTACCCTGGCCCGCACGGGCTTCAACCGGAAGACTGCGCTGGCCACGGTCACCATGATGCTTGCGGCCGAGGCTGCGGACCTGGATATCCTAGCCATGGTCAAGGGCTCGGCTTGCGAGTTCATCGAGCACCGGGGCATTACCCATACCTTCGTGGCGATTCCGTTCCTTGCGGGGTTGGTAGTGGGCGTGATCTGGCTGGTGGACGCATTCTGGCAGCGGCACCGGCGCGGGCGAGCGCTGGCGGCAGCTCCGCTGCGCCGATGGGGATTGCTCTACCTGCTGGCCTGCGTGGCGGCGCTCTCCCACCTGCTGCTGGACTTTACCAACAGCTACGGATTGCGGCCCTTCTATCCCTTCTCGCGGCACTGGTATGCGTGGGACATCGTGTTCATCTTCGAGCCATTGATAACAGCGGCGCTGCTGGCGGCGCTGGTGCTGCCGTGGCTGTTCGGCCTGGTGAACCAGGAGATTGGCGGACGCTCCAGCGGCCCACGGGGACGCGGCGCCGCGATTGCCGCGCTGCTGTTTATCGTGGTGCTGTGGGGAGTGCGCGACTTTGAGCACCGGCGCGCGCTGGCCGCCATGGATGGCGTCGAGTTTCAGGGGGAGCCGTCGATTCGCACCGCCGCCTTCCCGTATATGGTGAACCCGTTCCGGTGGGCGGGAGTGGCCGAGACCTCCGAGGCCTACGTTTCGATGGAGGTGGATTCGCTGCGCCCGGAAGTCGATCCTGGCAATCGCGCCGAAACCTACTACAAGCCGCAACCTGCGGCGGCGACGGATGCGGCGGAGAAGACCGGCTTGGGACGCGCGTATTTGGAGTGGGCCCGATTCCCGCTGGTGGAGGCCGAGGCGCTAGGCGAGCCGACTCCGGGCTACCTGGTGCACTTCAGCGACGTGCGTTTTATGTACCCGGACTCCCCCTTGGAGAGCTATTCCGGTACGGATTCGGGGCACCACCGCCACCCGCTGGAGGCTTTTGTGCTTCTGGACTCCGATCTGCGGATGAAGCGGGAAGGCTTTGGCTCGCCCACGGGGCAGCAGGAAAGGACTCAGATGGCGCCGGGTCGGATAACGGCGCGCCGCCAACCGCAGGCTCACGGGCCCGGTAACGCTTGGCTGCCGGCTGCAGAGGCCAGGTCGGGTAACGCTGCGCTGCCGGCTGCAGGCGCGGGGCCTAACTCTTTTTAGCGAGTTCCTGAAGAGCTTCGCCTTCGACCCGAACGGGAAGCCACTGGCTCATCCGCTTGCCGCCCAAGCTTTCGTAGAATTCGATGGCCGGAGTGTTCCAGTCGAGCACCAGCCACTCGTAGCGGCCGCAGTTCTGGGCGGCGGCGATGCGGGCGACATGCAGAAGCAGCGCCTTGCCGATGCCTTTGCCGCGATGCTCGGGATAAACGAAGAGGTCGTCGAGGAAGATTCCCTGGCGGCCCTTCCAGGTGGAGTAGTTGTAGAAGTAGAGGGCGAAGCCGACCGGCTCGCCGTTCCATTCGGCGAGCGCGCAGTGGAAGCACGGGTGGTCGCCGAAGCCGTCGCGTAGCAGGTCCTGCTCGGTGGCCTCGACGGCATGCGGTTCGTGCTCGTACTCGGCCAGACCCCGAATCAGCTTCAGGATGGTTCCCACGTCTTCGGCCTGGGCCGCGCGAATCTGGAGCATGCTCGTCCTCCATAACCATTTTTGAAAGTCTAGCGCATCGGCGTTTCGCCGACGCCGAAGCGGAGTCGGGTGCGCAGCCGGGACGGGGGGAAATCGAGTGCGGGTTGAAGTGCCTCTGGAGCGGCGCGGGAGATTTGGGCGGCGCTGGGGTCCTTCGCTGCGCTCAGGATGACCCTTCAAGAACAGTGGCAAATGCAAGAGCAAAGGCAAGTGCAACGGCAAAGGCAAGTGCAACGGCAAAGGCAAGTGCAACGGCAAAGGCAAGTGCAACGGCAAAGGCAAGTGCAACGGCAAAGGCAAGTGCAACGGCAAAGGCAAAGGCAAGTGCAACGGCAAAGGCGCTGGTTAGTCGCGGGCGCGCGCGGCTTCCAGGACGATCTGATCGATGACTTCGCTGGCCTGCCTGCCGGACAGGGTGTGGTGGTTGCCCAGGATGGAAAAGACGAGACGCTGGCCGGTGGCGGTGGTGAGATATCCGGAGAGAACGTTGACGTGATCGAGCGTGCCGGTCTTGGCGCGCAGCAGGGCTCCGGCAGGAAGGGTTTGGAAGCGCCCCGACAGGGTTCCGTCCACTCCGGCAAGCGGCAGGGTATCGATGAATTCCGGGCCCCAGGGCTGGCTGGCCGCGTAACGCAGCAGCTTTACGGTGGCTTGGGGCGAGACCAGGTTTAGACGGGAGAGTCCGGAGCCGTCGTAGAAGATGTATTCCTCTTGCGACAGGCCCGCCTGGGTTAAAAACCCGCGCGATACTTCCAGGCCGGCGGCCACCGAGCCGCTGGTGCCTTTCTCGCGTCCCAGCAGGCGGAGCAGCATTTCGGCGTGGAGATTCTGGCTGACCTTGTTGATGACGCGGATGTCCACGCCGAGCGGCGGCGAATCGTGAACGGCGAGAACCACGGGCTGAGAGCGCGGGAGAGCGCCAGCATAGTTACCAACATGGTCGCCCAGGGCGCTGGTGAGCGGAGCAGCCTGCGGCGGTGTGCCAGTCGCACTGCCCTCCGCAGCGCCGCCGTTCGCCGGGCCCGCTCCATTGGCCGTATTTGCTTTCACCGGCAAGGCGCTGAGCTCATTCCTCTCCAGATGATGAGCGCGAGTGCGGCCGTGAAGGACGACGCCGCGCCTGGCCAGCAATTCGGCGAGCAGGCGGGCGCACCACTGCGCGGGGTCCTCAATGGCCAGCGCCTCGCTGGTGGCAGGGTCGTTCACAGGAATGGTGCCCCAGAGCTGCACGCGGTTGGAGCCCATGTGACGATCAATTGAAATCTTGCGCGGGCCGCTGCCGGCAGGCGTGGTCACGATGCGGTTTTCGATCTCGTAGCCCGCGGCGAAAGGCGAGGCGGTGACGAGGGCGTGCTCGCCGGGATGTGCGCCGGGAACAATGTTGAAGTACACCACGTTGTCATTGACAGCCAGGGCGGAGACCGGAGCGCCCGACTCCCAGACGAGGTCCTCCTGCGACCATCCCTGGCCGTAGGGTTCATCGACGTAGAAGCTGTCGTCGGCGATGATGTCGCCCTCGATGACTTTAACGCCATGGGCCACTACCTGATCGGCGAGTTCCTCGATGACGCGAGCGGGAGGAAAAGGCCGCTCGGTTTTCAGGTCGAAGGGAAGGGCGCGGCCGCTTAGGTTAGGATCTCCGCGGCCCACCAGCACCAGGTCTCCGGTGAGGCGTCCGGATGCGTCGGGCGGGGCGGCGGATTCGATGGTGGTGCGAAAGCGGTAGTTGGGGCCGATGAGCGCCAGGGCCGCCGCGGTGGTGAAGAGCTTGGTGTTGGAAGCGGGCGAAAAGAGGCGGTCGGCTTCGTGCGAGTACAGCACCTCCCCGGTGTCCAGATCCTCGATCTCAACGCCCCAGAAGCCGCGCACTACATCGGCGCGCGCCAGGATGGCATCCACCCGGCGGGCGAGCTCTTTGTGCGGAGCGGCAGAGGCAGCCACGCTGCAGAGCAAGAGCAGAAGGCCGGTCCACGCAGGCGCTCTCAGCGATCCGCGAAGCGTTTTTCGAAAGCCACAAAGCGTCTTTGGTAGGGCGCATAACCGCGGGTGCATCAGAAGCGAATTCTAGCACTGTTGCGGAAGGGTGAAAGCGCATTGGCCAGATCCCACATTCGCCAAAAGATGGCGGATGTGGGCCACCCTGAGGCTTTTAGCGCGGGGGCAGCAGAAGATTGTCGATGAGGCGGGTGGGGCCGAAGGATGCGGCGACGGCGGCGAGTGCGCCCTGGGCGATGTCGGCGATGGGCTCGAGCGTATCCGGGTTGATGATTTCGAAGTAGTCGAGTTGGGCGGCGGGTTCGGAGGCGAGGATGGCGAGTGCGGCGGCGCGCAGGCGAGCGGAATCCGTTTCGCCTGCGGCGGCCAGGGCTTCGACTTGCAGCAGGGCGCGGTGGAGGACCAGAGCCTGGCGGCGCTCGTCCGGAGAGAGATAGGCGTTACGCGAGGAGAGCGCGAGTCCGTCGGCTTCGCGCACGATGGGCGCGACGATCATCTCGATGGGCATATTGAGATCGCGCACCATGCGGCGCAGCACGGCGACCTGCGCGGCATCTTTCTGGCCGAAGACGGCGCAATCGGGCTGCACGATGTGGAAGAGCTTGGCGACCACGGTGCTGACGCCGCGAAAGTGTCCGGGGCGGGAGCGGCCATCGAGCCGCTCGCTGAGTTCCTGCACGTGGACCACCGTGGTGGCTCCGGCGGGATACATCTGCTCGGCGGAGGGAGCGAAGACCAGCTCGACGCCTTCGCCTTCGAGCTGGGCGCAATCGGATTGCAGGGTGCGTGGGTATTTGGCGAAGTCTTCGGCGGGACCGAACTGCAGTGGATTGACAAATATCGATACCACGACAAGCGAGGCGTGGGCGCGCGCATGGCGCACCAGCGAGAGATGGCCTTCATGCAGGGCTCCCATGGTGGGAACGAAGCCGATGGTCAGGCCCTGCACTCTGGCGGCGCGGCTGGTGGCCTGCATCTCGCCGATGTCGTGGATGATCTTCATGGCTTTCCGGAGTTCGGTTTGGGTTGCGACGAAGATGCGGGCGCCGAAGGTGCAGGCGCCGGAGTGGGCAGAGCGGGAGCCACGGGTGCGGAGGCTACGGGCTGGAGATGCCAGCTCTGCGCGGTCTGCTGGAAGAGCGGTTCGAGGCGCGGGAAATCCTCGGGCGCACAGCGCAGCGCGATGGAGTAGACGAGCCCGTCGCTTCCCTGGATGAGCGCGACATCTTCGATGGGCCCGGCATCGCCGGACTTGTCGTGGAACTGGACGCGCACCATTTCGGCCTCGGCGCCGTTGAGCAGCTGGCGGGAGCGTTGCAGGGTTTCGACCGAGGCGAAGGTGTCGCCTGGGGTGAGAATGAGGTCCATTACGGAATCGAGCGATGGCGGCTCGCCGTTGTCTTCGTTGGGGAGCGGGCCGATGGCGGCGACGGTAAGCTGCGGCAACCTGCCGGAGTCGGCTCCGGGATGAGGCTCGGCGACGACGAAGCCAAGATCGTCAAAGATGTTGCCAAGGCGCTGCCAGGAGGCAGGTACGGTGACGCAGAGTCCGACGGAGCTGACACATTCGGCGCGCCCGGCGGCCTTCTTGGCGGTTGCGGATGCGGTGGACGGATGCGGCTGCGCGGAAAGGCCGATGCAGAGACAGAGGATTGCGAGTACGGATTTGGTGGGTGCGTTCATGGATGATTATTTCCGTCCGGCAAGCGGAGCCGGAGCGGTTTCGCCGGGAGACTGGTTGGCCTCGCGCGGCAGGTGGTAGGACTCGGTATCGGCGGGAAACGCGGCGCTGCGTACGTCGTCGCAGTAGGAGTGGATGGCCTGGGCGATGAGCTCGCCGGCATTGCAGTAGCGGCGCACGAACTTGGCGGGGGGATGGAAGGTGAGTCCGGCGAGGTCGTGAAAGACCAGGATCTGCCCGTCGCACTCCGGTCCGGCACCGATGCCGATGGTGGGAGTTGCGACCTGGGCGGTGATGCGGGCGGCGACTTCGCGCGGAATGCCTTCCAGAACGATTGCGGCCACGCCGGCGCGGTCGAGCGCTTCGGCGTCGGCGAGCAGAGCGTCGATGGCGGGCGCGGTCTTGCCCTGCACCTTGTAGCCGCCCATGCGGTGCACGGACTGGGGAGTCAATCCGATGTGGCCGATGACCGGAATCTCCGCGTCGAGGATGCGGTGGATGATGGGAAGGCGCGAGATTCCGCCCTCGATTTTGACCGCTTCGGCGCCGCCGTCCTTGACGAAGCGCACGGCGTTCTCCACCGCCTTGCGGCTGCCGGCGTGATAGGAGCCAAAGGGCATGTCCGCCACCAGAAAGGCGCGGTGCACGGCGCGACGTACGGCGCGGGTGTGATGCAGCATCTCCTCCACGGTGACCGGCAGGGTGCTGTCATAGCCGAGCACGACCTGGGCGAGCGAGTCTCCGACCAGGATGAGGTCCACGCCGGCTTCATCGGCCAGGCGCGCGGTGGCGTAATCGTAGGCGGTGAGCGAGACGATGGGTTCGCGCTTGTGCTTTTTCTCCGCCAGGGTTTGCACGGTGACGCGTTGGCGGAAATCGCCGCTGGTGATGCTCATAGAATCCTCCAGTGCAGCTCCGCATTTTTCGCAAATCAGCGGATGCCGCCTGTGCTTCCCCTCGGGTACTGTGACGGGCACGGGCCAACTGGTAGCCCTCCGGCCGCTGACGCCGGGGCGCGAATGGCCAAAGGGGCCGGGCTGATTGTAGCCGCTGGGAGAGAGCCGAGGCAACCGGGGAGCGGATTCCAGCGCGCTATTCCCGCTCGTGATCCTGCTGGCCGAGGGGCAGGAAATATTGCGTGCCCTTGATGGGCTCGCTGACCCGGCGGAGCAGGACCTGGAGATCGTCGCTGCGCTCGACGAAGTCGATCTCGGCGGTATTGACCACCAGCAAATCGCTGGCGGAGTAGTGGAAGAAGAAATGTTCGTAGGCCTTGACGACCTCTTCCATGTACTCGTCGCTGATGGCGCGCTCGTTGGCGACGTTTTTGCGGCGGAGCCGCTTGCGGAGGACATCGAGCGGGGCCTGAAGGTAGATGACCAGGTCAGGGGTGGGCAGCTCGCTGCGCAAGAGTTTGTAGTAGCGGTCGTAGATGGCCAGTTCCGGGTCGGTGAGGTTGAGGTTGGCGAAAAGCTTGTCTTTTTCGAAGATGTAGTCGGTGACGATGATTTTTTGCGCGCTGCGGGCGGCCGACAAGGCGCGCATCTGCTCGTAGCGGCGGATGAGGAAGGCGAACTGAGCTTGGAACGCCGCGCCCGGTTCTCCGTCGTAAAAGGCGGAGAGGAATGGGTTTTCCTCGGCTTCCTGCACCAGCTGGCCGTGCAGTTGGGCGGCCAGAAAACGGGTGAGCGTGCTCTTGCCGACGCGAATCGGGCCTTCTACGGCGATATATCGGGGTGCTTCAAAAAGATTGGCCATGGTCGAGGCGCCGTCGATGATTGTTTGAGGAGCTCACCCGAAGCATAGCGCGGGGTGTGCGGTGGGAGCAACAGGATTGGATGAGAACAGGTGAGCGGACGAGCTGGAGAGCGTAGAATTATGGCGATGATCGGCTATCTAGCGGGAGCGTTGGCGGCGGGCGCCGCTACCTTTGCCGGAGCGCACACCATGGTTCCGTGGTCGCAGCTCTATGGCGAAAACTTTAACGGCATCCAGGAAGGCCAGAAGGTTCTGGCGCTGACCTACGACGACGGGCCGAACGACCCGTGGACGATGAAGCTGCTGGAGGTGCTGGGCAAGCACCAGGTGCCGGCGACGTTCTTCATGCTGGGGCGCTATGTGCGGGAGCGTCCGGAGATTGCGCGCGCGGTGTTCGCGGCGGGACACGCGGTGGGCAATCACAGCTTCCAGCATCGGAACCTGATTTTTGCCAGCCAGACCGAGCTGCGCAAGGAGCTGGAAGATACCTCGAAGGCGATCGAGGACGCGACGGGCGAGCGTCCGTTCCTGTTCCGTCCGCCGTTCGGGGGACGCAGGCCGGGGACGTTCAGGGTGGTCGGGGAGCTGAAGATGTTTCCGGTGATGTGGCGGGTGACCTGCTTTGACTGGTCGGCGAAGTCTCCCGAGGTAATTCTGAAGCACGCGCGGCAGCAGATTGCGGGCGGCGAAGTGGTGCTGCTGCACGATGGCGGCCACCTGCGAATGGGCGAAGACCGCAGCCACACGGTGCGGGCCACCGACGAACTCATCCGCGAATATAAAGACCGGGGATTTCTGTTTACCACGGTGACCGAGATGATGCAGATGCGTGCGGGGGCAGAGGTGCCGTTTGGAGCGGCAGCCAGGTAGGTCGTTTTTACAATTGCCAGAGCAGGCGGTGCGGGCACTGGCAGGCAGATCAGTTCATTTGGAAGGAGAATCGCGATGCTGGAAGTTTCGGTGGAACATCTGGGAGCAGTGCAGTTTGAGATCAAGGCGCGGAAGAACTCGGTTGTGAGCGACCAGCCGGAGGAGAATGGCGGCTTCGATGAGGGAATGACGCCGCCGGAGCTGATGCTGGCCTCGCTGGGCTCCTGCGCCGCTTTTTACGCGGTTGACTACCTGAAACGGCAGAAGCTGCCGGTGGAGGGAACCAAGGTCCGGGTGACGGCCGAGAAAGCGAAAAACCCGGCGCGGCTGGATCAGTTCAAGATTGAAGTGGACGTGCCGGCCGGATTGGGCGACGAGCATGTGAAGGGCGTGGACGAGGCGGTGCGCCGCTGCCTGATTCACAACACGCTGACGCATCCGCCGGCGATGGAGATCGCGATTCGGAAGACCGTGGCGGTATAGGGCTGAGGTTGATTCCTGATGTTCCCCACATTTGCCAACTGCGGGCAAATATGGGCCACCTGTGAGAGGGCCGGCAGGAGCGCCGGCCCTCTCTTATTTGGCTACGGCATGGAAGGGTTGAAGATGAAATCGTGCATCCAGTCGGTGGGGTGGCCGGCCACGCGCAGCGCAACAGCGAGCTGCGCGAAGTGGCGTACGTTGTGCTCCATCACCTGGATGAAGCACTTCTTTCGGGAGACGCGCAGTTCGCCCCGAATGAAGAGCTTCGCCGCGTCTTCGGGGGTTGCGCGCTCGACCCACTGCTTTAACAGCGCAAAGGCCTGCTGGTGGATGACGAAGAGTTCGTCGAAGGTTGCGTGCGGAAGCGCGAGCAGATCGGCGCGTGAGGCATTGGGGTCGCGAAGGTCGTTGAGCGCCTGGGCAAAGCTCAGCTCGACCAGGAACATGTGGAAGAGCGCGGAGCGCAGGTCTTTCGCTTTGGCGATGTCGAGGGGAAGATCGAGCAGGTCCGCCGGCTGCTGCAGGAACCACTCCTTCCAACGGCCGATCTCGATATCCTGTGCGGCAAGCATCTCCGGGAACGTGAACACCAGTGCGCTGTTGGACAATTCATCCCTCCGGGTAAGGCAATTTCTGTCTTCTTACTTGATGCGGCTCTGCTGCAGTTTGAGAGATTTTTCTTCCACTCCGCGCGCCAATTTTTTCTTGTAGGCGATGAGCTTCTCCCTCAAGGCGGGGTCGGCGGTGGCGAGAATCTGCGCGGCGAGGATTCCGGCGTTGGTGGCTCCGGACTTGCCGATGGCGACGGTGGCCACGGGGATTCCGGCGGGCATCTGGACCATGGCGAGCAAGGCGTCGAGACCGCCCAGCGAGGTGGCGGCGATGGGGACGGCGATGACGGGCAGGATGGTTTCGGCGGCGATGACGCCGGCCAAGTGAGCCGCGCCGCCGGCTCCGGCGATGATGACGCGGATGCCGCGCGCGGCGGCCTGGCGGCTGAATTCGCTGGTGCGCGCCGGGGAGCGGTGCGCCGAACAGATATCGATCTCGTAGGGAACGCCGAAGAGTTCGAGGGCCTTGGCGGCCTCGTTCATGATGTCGAGGTCGCTGTCACTGCCCATGAGGATGGAGACTAGTGGCTCTGTGTGCATCGTTTTCTGCTCTCAATCCGGAAGCGGCTTCCGGTTTCTTATTTTTTCGTTTCGGTATTAGCGCTTCAGGCGGCGATGGGCTATGTCGCTGCGATACTGCATTCCATCAAAGCTGATGCAGCCGACGGCTTCATAGGCGCGGGCGACGGCCGACTCCAGGCTGGGAGCGCGGGCGGTGACGCCGAGCACGCGGCCGCCGGAGGTAACGACGCGGCCATCGGCGAGGCTGGTGCCGGCGTGGAAGACCTTGACGCCGTCGAGGGCACCGGCGCGTTCCAGTCCGGTGATGGGCTGGCCGGACTGATAGGCGCCGGGGTAGCCACCGGAGGCCATGACGACGCAGACGCTGGGGTCAGGACTCCAGCGGAAGATGCCGTCGCTGAGGCGTCCTTCGACGCAGGCCTCAAATGCCTCAAGCAGGTCGCTGTCCAGGCGCATCAGGATGGGCTGGGTCTCGGGATCTCCGAAGCGGCAGTTGAACTCGAGCACCTCGGGGCCGCGGGCAGTCATCATGAGCCCGCAGTATAGGACTCCGGTGTAGGGGTTGCCCTCCTCGGCCATACCGTCGATGACAGGCTTGGCGATGTGGCGCACCAGCCAGTCGCGCATGTTGTCGTCGATCAGGCCGGAGGTGGAATAGGCGCCCATGCCGCCGGTGTTGGGGCCGGTGTCGCCATCGCCGATACGCTTGTGGTCCTGCGCGGCCACCAGCGGCGCGACGCGTTCGCCGTCGCTGACCACCAGGAAGCTGATCTCCTCGCCTTCGAGGAACTCCTCGAAGAGCACGTGATGTCCGGCGTCGCCCAGCAGGCCCTGTAGCATGGCGGTGGCAGCCCGGGCGGCTTCTTCTTCGCTGGCGGCGATGATCACGCCCTTGCCGGCGGCGAGGCCATCGGCTTTGACCACGATGGGCGGGCTGAAGTTGGCCAGCGCGTCCTTTACCTGGGAGACCGAGTGGACCTGCACGTAGAGCGGCGTGGGAATGCGGTGGCGGGTCATGAAGGCCTTGGAGAAGCTCTTGCTGGTCTCCAGCTGCGCGGCGGCCTGGGTGGGACCGAAGACGGGGATGCCGCGGCGGCGGAGCTCATCGACCGTGCCGAGCAGGAGCGGCACCTCGGGGCCGACGACGACCAGATCCGGGCTGACCTTGACGGCCGCTTCGAGGATTGAATCCAGATGGTTGAGATCGCAGGGGACGCAGGTTGCCTCCTGCGCAATGCCGGCGTTGCCCGGGGCGCAGAAGAGTTGGGTGACCCGGGGCGACTGCTTCAATTTCCAAACCAGGGCGTGTTCGCGGCCGCCGCCGCCCAGCACCAGAACTTTCATGGATTCTCCAACCAAAAAGGGTATGAGGTAGCGACGGGGTAAGTCAAACATTTTGAGTAAAGGGCGAGCGGCAGAGCAGAAAGAGTGCTCTGCGAACGGAGAGGAATATTTGCTTCGGGGCGACGCGGACTGATAGCTTTTGAGCAATGGAGCACAATTGCAATCAATGCGGTGCGGTGGTAGAAGGCGGGCGGCCCTTCTGCCCGAAGTGCCAGGCGCCGCAGATCAAGGTTCCGGTGCGTCCGCCGACGGCGCCGGTTACCGAGCCTCTTCCGCCGGGAACTCCGGAGGACGTGCAGCCCCCGGCCGAGCCCATGGTGAGCGAGAGCGGTACGCCCGCAGCTCCGCCAACCCCGCCGTTGCAGCCGCTGCCGCAAGGCACGCTGCTCTGGCGTCCGGCGGTCGGTTCGGCGCTGGTGGCCGGGTTGCTGGCTGCGGTTGGCACCTCAATTCCGGTGATTCCGCTGGCCATGCTGTGCATGTTTGCCTCCGGCGGATTGGCGGTCACGCTCTATCGCCGCCGCGTAACTACGCAGACGGTGACGCCATGGATGGGCGCCAAGCTGGGTGTGCTCTCCGGCGGATTGGGATTCGGACTGCTGGCGCTGCTGAGCGCGCTGCGGTTATTTGCCGCCAGCGAACGCACCGAGCTGCGCACCGCCTTCCGGGAGAAGATGCAGGAGGCCATGGCCAATGCATCCGATCCGGACGTGCGCCAGGCCATGGAACAGTTTCGCAACTACATTTCCACCGACCACGGCCTGATTCTGATGGTGCTCCTGTTTCTGGGAATTGCGGCGGTGCTGTTTCTGGTATTCAGCGCGCTGGGCGGGGCACTGGGGGCGGCGTTGTTTGGACGGGACAGCGGCCGCAGGGAGAGTTGAGCAGAGCGGGGCGCGCTGGGTGCCTAGCTGGGTGTGGTCCGAGGAGTGAGGTTGTGAACGTATGGCGGATGTGATTCTCGAATCGGTGTTAACGTGCCCGGAGTGCGGCCACTCCAAGCGAGAGGTCATGCCGACCGCGGCCTGTCAGTTTTTCTTCGAATGCGAGAGATGCATGGCCATGCTGCGTCCGAAGGCAAGGGACTGCTGCGTGTTCTGTTCTTACGGGTCTGTGAAGTGCCCACCAATGCAGTCCCATGGTTGTTGTGTATAGAGTTCGGTGCGGTCTGCCCGAACTCCAGCCCTGAGCCCCGACGCCTTCAAGGTCTCGGTACGCTCAACAAACTTTTATGAGTATTGGAACCTCGACCACAAAATCTGAAGTGCTATGAGTATGAAAACTACGGCCACGAACGATAGACCTATTTTTGCCGCAATCTCTTCACTTGCTGTCGCCGAAGTTGATTGAGATGTTTCTGGTTCCATCTTTGGTTCTGATGGTATCCGGCTTGCTCCACAGAACCGACACCTCTTCGCATCGGGCAGAATCAACTCTGCACATTGCTCACACTTCACACGTTGCGATCCAAGAGAAGTCACCTCTGTACTTCTTTGTGGCAAAGCAATCAGCATCAGAATTGCCAGAACTGGAGAGGTAACAAGAGAGATGAGAAACCACAATACACGATCTCTCTCGCGCTGACCGGCAATGGCGCCAACGCCAATGGACAGACCCATCCATGCGACAAATGCGACCATAAAAATGGTCAATACCATACGTCCCCCTTGACTGCGTCACCCGATTACCAGCCCAGGTTAGTCGTCCAGAGTAGCCCCGTTCCAAATCGCGTTCAGTGATGGAGTGGCAACACTGATGTGCTAACGGTCACTCGCGGGAGTAACGAACGTGGTGGGTGGCCCCGGTTTGTCGAGGGCGAGGTGCTTCGCCAAGATGCCGGAGGCGTCGGTGCCACTGGCTGAGTTCGGGTCGTCAGACGGTGACTGCCAGACGCACCTGTTCTTCTGGTGGTTTCGTAACCGGATTGGCGGAGAATCACCGCCAACGTGTCGGCGATAGCCTTCTCGTCGTCCACGGCAAATATCCGCTCAGCCATGGGTTCTCTCTGCTAGGCAACGGATGATGGGGACGGGCACGGGGCGCCAGACGCCGCTCCGTCCGCAGGCGGCGGGGTCGAGTCGGGTACGCGCTATCGCGCTCCGGCCGCTGCGCTCGGCGCTTGCCGCGCGAGGACAGGTCGCGTATCATCGGGCAGTTATGAATGTCATCTCACGGCCGCCTCATCTGCGTGAAAAAGAACAGCTCATGTCTGCCTCCGAAATCGAGCGCACGCTGGTTCGCCTGGCGCACGAGATCGTGGAAAAAAACAATGGCGTCAGCACCCTCGGTCTGATCGGTATCCGCCGCCGGGGCATTCCGATTGCCGAGCGCCTGGCCAAGCACATCGAGCGCATCGAGAAGACCGCGGTGCCGGTGGGCACGCTGGACATCACGCTCTACCGCGACGATCTTTCCACCGTGGGCCCCAAGCCGGTGGTGGAACCCCGGCCGATCGGCTTCAACATCACCGGCAAAGACGTAGTGCTGTGCGACGACGTGCTCTACACCGGGCGCACGGTTCGCGCGGCGCTGGATGCGCTGTTTGACCAGGGCCGCCCGCGCAGCGTAAAGCTGCTGACCCTGATCGATCGCGGACACCGCGAGTTGCCGATCGAGGCCAGCTTCGTGGGCCGCCGGGTGCAGACCACGGACTTGGAAATCATCGAGGTCAAGCTCACCGAAACCGACCAGATGGAAAAGGTTCTGCTGGTCGAGCGGGTTCCGGAATCCGGGAGCTAGCGAAGGACAGCATGAAAGCCAAGCCCCGGTCGCTGCTCGGGATCGAGCTGCTGGATTCGCGGCAGATCCTGGAAATTCTCACGCTGGCCAAGCGCATGGATCCGAGCCGGCCGCGCCTCACTCTTCGCGGCCGCCGCATCGCTTTGCTGTTCTACGAGAACTCCACCCGCACCCGCACCAGCTTTGAGATCGCAGCCAAGTCGCTGGGCGCTTCCACCGTGGTCATTCATGCCACCACCGCCAGCATCGAAAAAGGCGAATCGCTGAAAGACACCGGGCAGACGCTGCAGTCGATCGTGGACGCGATCGTGATGCGGCATCCCAGCTCGGGCGCACCGCTGTTTCTTTCGCGGCTCATCGATATCCCAATCATCAACGCCGGGGACGGAATGCATGCGCACCCCTCGCAGGCGCTGCTCGATGCCTTCACCATCCTGAACCACCGGAAGAGTCTCAAGGGTCTGAAGATCGTCACCATCGGCGACATCTTCCACAGCCGCGTGGCCCGCAGCGACGCGCACATCTTCAGCAAACTGGGCGCGCGCGTGGTGCTGTGCGGGCCGGACGTGTTGCTGCCCGACGCGGCGCGGCAGCTGGTGCCGGGGGTGGAGATTGTGCGCGACATGGAGGAGGCGATCCGCGGCGCCGATGTGGTGATGATGTTGCGCGTTCAGCAGGAGCGGCTTTCGGGAATGCAAATCAACGTGGATGAATACGTCCGCCGCTATCAACTAACCTCGTCCCGGCTGAAGCTGGCAAAGAAGGACGCTCTGGTGATGCATCCGGGCCCGATGATCCGGGGCATGGAGATGACTGACGAGGTTGCCGATTGCCCGCAGTCGGTGGTGCTGGAGCAGGTATTGAACGGGGTGAAGGTGCGCATGGCCATTCTGGCATCCTTGTTGGCGACGAAGCCGGGAGCAGCGCGGGGAGCAAAACAATGAGCACGCTGCTGCTGAAGGGCGGGCATCTGGTCGACCCCGCCACCGGACACGACGCGCCGGCCGACCTGGTGCTCCGCGACGGACGCGTGCTGGAGGTCGCCAAGCCGGGCGAGGCGAAGAACGTGGCCGAGGAGACGCTCAACCTGAAAGGCTTGATCGTCGCTCCCGGCTTCATCGACCTGCACGTGCACTTGCGCGAGCCGGGGCAGACGCACAAGGAAAACATTGCCAGCGGCACGGCGGCGGCTGCGGCGGGAGGCTTTACCTCGGTTTGCGCCATGCCGAACACGCGCCCCATCAATGACTCGCCGGCCTTGACGCGATGGATGCAGGATGAGGAGCGCGGCGCGGTGGTGAACGTGTTTCCCATTGCGGCGGCGACGCTGGGCAGCCAGGGAGAAAAGCTCAGCGATTACCGCGAGCTGAAAGAGGCCGGCGCGGTGGCCTTGAGCGACGACGGGCGGCCGATTCTCGATGACCACATCATGCGCGAGGCGCTGGCGCTGGCGGCCAAGGTGGGGCTGACGGTGATTCAGCACGCCGAAGACACCAAGATCTCGCATGGCAATCCCATGAACGAGGGAGTCACGTCGTTCCAGCTGGGACTGCGCGGGCAGCCCGCGGCCTCGGAGTGGCAGATGGTGGAGCGCGACATTCGGCTGGCGAGCCAGGAGGGCGGACGCCTGCATGTGGCCCACGTCTCTACTGCAAAATCACTGGAGATGATGCGGCTGGGCCGCGCCTCACAGGTGCAGGTGACTGCCGAGGTCACGCCGCATCACTTTCTATTCACTGAAGAGGACTGCGCCACCTATGACACGCGCTACAAGATGAATCCACCGCTGCGCTCGGCCTCGGACCGGGAAGCCATGCGCGCCGCGCTCATCGACGGAACCATCGACGCCATCGCAACCGACCACGCGCCGCATGCCCTGTTTGAAAAGGAAGTGGAGTTCGACAAGGCCGCCTTCGGCATCACGGGACTGGAGATTGCACTGGCGGCAACCATCACGACCTTTCAGCACACCGGCAAAATTACCTTGTCGCGCGTGGTGGAACTGCTGTCCACCAACCCGGCGAAAATTGTGGACCTGCGCGGCCGGGGCACGCTGGCCGCAGGCTCGGTGGCCGACGTTACGATCTTCGATCCGAAGAAGCGGTGGACCTACGACGTGACGAAGACGCGCTCGCGTTCGCGCAACTGCCCGTACGACGGAATGCAGTTCTACGGCAAGGTGCGCGCGACGATTGTGGGCGGTAAGGTCGTATTCAACGAACTGTAGTCGCGACTGCCGCGAAGAAAGCTGCCGCGAAGATTGAGTTCACGCTGGGCCCGCTGAGCAAGCGGGTCTTTTGCTGTTAGAGTGGAACTTCCCGTCATGCATGACGCCGATTCAATCCTGACCTCGATCTTCGGACTCGAAAGCTTCCGGCTGCAGCAGCGCGAAATTGTGACCGACGTGCTGGCCGGCCGCGATTCGCTGGTGGTGATGCCGACCGGCGCGGGCAAAAGCCTGTGCTATCAGCTGCCGGCGGTGGCGCTGCGCGGACTTACACTGATCGTCTCCCCGCTGATTTCGCTGATGACCGACCAGGTGCGGCAGTTGCGCGCGCTGCGCATCCCGGCGCTGATGCTGTGCAGCGGGCAGAGCCGGGATGAGCAGCGTGAAGTGATGGCGAAGTTGCGCGATGGATTCCGCGGACTGTTTTATGTGGCGCCGGAGAGGTTCAGCGCGCCGGGATTTTTCTCCATCATCGCCGGGCGCAAACTGTCGCTGCTGGCCATCGACGAGGCGCACTGCATCAGCCAGTGGGGACACGACTTCCGTCCCGAGTATCTGCGCCTCGGCGAGGTACGCAAGCAGCTGGGCAATCCGTTGACCATTGCGCTGACAGCGACGGCGACGCCCGAGGTGCGCGCCGACATTGTGCGCAACCTGGCACTCGATCACCCTGCGATCCACGTCACCGGCTTCGACCGCCCCAACCTCAGCTATCAGTCGATCGTTTTTGCCAAGGCGAAGAACAAGGATGCGGAGCTGATCGATTATCTTTTGCGCCGCAAGTCGGGTGGGATTGTTTATTGCTCGACGCGCAAAAATGTGGAGCAGCTCTCGGCACTGCTGGAGGAGCGCCTGCGCGGACGCACGGTGGTGGCCTATCACGCGGGGATGGAGCAGGAGGCACGCAGCAGCAATCAGCATCGCTTCATCGATCGCGAAGACGCCATTGTGGTGGCGACCAACGCCTTCGGCATGGGGATTAACAAACCCAACCTGCGCTGGGTGATTCACTACAACCTGCCGGGGAGTCTGGAAGCTTATTACCAGGAGGCAGGACGCGCCGGGCGCGATGGCTTGCCCGCCGAGTGCATCCTGTACTTTGCTCCGGCCGATGTGATGATGCAGAAGTTTTTTATCGATAAGATCGGCGATACCAACCTTCAAATAACCGACAAAGAAATTGCGATATTACGGAAGCGGGCAGAGAAACAACTGAACGCCATGCAGAACTATGCGCGATGGGAGCGCTGCCGGCGTCGCCAGATTCTGGAGTACTTTGGCGAAGCGAAGATTCCGGAGAACTGCCACTGCGACGTGTGTTGCGCCCGCCAGCCAACCCTGAAGCTGACGGGACCGGCGGCGGCCATGGATACAGAGCGCGAGCCCGCATTGCGCCCGTCCGCGGCGGCTCCGCGCGCCGCGGCCGTGGAGCGTGCCCTGGGCCCGGTGGTGCTGACGCCTCCGGACGGGCGGCTGGCCAGGTTGAAGGAGCTGCGCCGCGAAGTCGTCCGCTCGCTGGGCACCATGTTCTTTCAGCATATGCCGGATCAGTTGTTGGACCAGTTGATCGCACAGCCGCCGAAATCGCTGGAGCAGTTGCGCGACGATTATGAAGTGCACCACAAAATCATTGAGAACTTCGGTCAGCGAATCCTGCAGTTGGTGAGTTCAGAACAAAAGCCGCGAAGCTTTGCCGGCATGAGCGAAGCGAGGGCACCGAGTTCCGCCAACCCAATTCCCGCCGCGCCGGTTGCAGTGAGGCCAACTTCCGTGCGGCCGTCCCTTCCACGGAGTGAGCGCACATCGCGGGCGAAGGTTGCGGCGGCCAAAGAAACTGCGGGCGGCAAGGTGGGAGTTCTGCATGGACGCGCGGTGGAGGCACGCTTCGAACGGCTGCGCACGCTGCGGCTGGAACTGGCCCGCAAGCATCAATGGCCGGCCTATTGCGTGCTGCAGGACGCAACCCTGCTGGAGATTGCGCGCTGCCAGCCAACGACCATGCGCGAACTTCTGGAGATCAATGGCATGGGACCGAAGCGCGCGGAGCGATTTGGAAAAGAATTGCTGGCAGAGCTCGCAAGAGAATAGTTCCAACGCGGCGCGATGCGAACCACTGCGGCGCGCGGAAGGCTCGGAGGAAAAAACGATGGGGTTGACGATGGGCAACTGGCTTACGTGGGCCCTGCTCTCCGCTTTTTTCGCGGCCGTGACGGCGGTCCTCGCCAAGGTCGGCGTTGCCGGAGTGGATTCCAATCTTGCCACCGCCATCCGAACCTCCGTGGTGGTTGTGTTCACCTGGCTAATGGTGGCGTTGACGCGAGAGACCTATGAGGTACCGATGCTCTCGCGCCAAACCTGGCTGTTCCTGTTCCTTTCCGGGGTGGCTACGGGGCTTTCCTGGCTGTGCTACTTCCATGCCTTGAAGATTGGTCCGGTCTCCAAGGTTGCGCCCATCGACAAACTCAGCGTCGTGCTGGTCATCGTCTTTGGCGCACTTTTCCTGGGAGAGGGGATGAGCGTTGCCAAAGCTGCCGGAGGATTTCTGATCCTGGCTGGGGCGATCATCATCGCACTGGGATAAGCCGGGAGAACGTCGCCGCCGAGCGCGCCGCTTGATTGAGCGGGAAGCGGTCAAGTAAATAAAGATGAATAGTTATTGACAAACAGAGTAACTGGCTACAAAATCTTGGACTAGCACACCATTCGGTCCAAGATGTAGACGTAGTTTGCAGCTCAAGCGGATTCCTTCAAGGGAGGAGGATCGAGGCGGGTGCTGTTGTAGCTGTGTCGTATCTTCGAAGCTACGGGGTGGCTAGACCTCGTTTTTTCACTGTTCAGTCTCCGCTCCGCTGGCGGAGACTTTTTCGTTTGAACGCCATGCATTGAAGCGGTGCGAGACACGTGTTACAAACAGGTAGCAGAAGCGGTGCTGACCATGCCGACAGCCAAACGCAAGCACGCCCTGGCGCCAACCGAAGTTATCATTCCGGAGAAGATTTACTTTCGCATCGGCGAGGTGAGCGCCCTGGCGAAGCTGCCCACCTATGTGCTGCGCTTCTGGGAGACGGAGTTTGCGCAACTGCGGCCCATCAAGAGCAGCACCGGCCAGCGGATGTACCGGCGCAAGGACGTGGAATTCGTCATGCAGATCCGCAAGCTGCTTTACGAAGACGGCTTCACCATTGCAGGCGCGCGCGAGAGGTTGCGTGAAGAGGCGCGAGACCACCGTTCGCAGAATCCTCCCATGAGCCAGCTTCTGAGCCAGTCCGGCAGCCAGGATGGGATGGAGGCGCGGAACGAATCGCAGGCTGGATTGCCGTTTCCCGTATCGTCGAAGCGCGAACTTCGCAAAGAAGAGCTACAGAGCTTGCGCCGGCAACTCTGCGAAGTGCTTGAACTGCTC
Source organism: uncultured Acidobacteriota bacterium (assembly GCA_963732315.1). GTDB lineage: Bacteria > Acidobacteriota > Terriglobia > Terriglobales > Acidobacteriaceae > TOLSYN. The sequence goes on along the minus strand of CAVSYY010000012.1, from coordinate 167,977 downwards.
TCCTGATTTCAGCACAAGCTGCTGCCGGCTCTTCTAGCCATTTGCGGCGGCCACCACGCATTCCGGCGTCCAAGTTAGATCATCAAGTTCGCAGCGTGGTCGGGAGGAGTGCTGAACGTCGACCTGTCATACAGAAAGTTTCCCGTCGTGTCCATGCCGGCGAATCGGTAGATACCGGGCAGAATCCAGCCCTTTAACGGCGTGGTTGGCGCGCCGAAGACGTGGTTGAAGTTGATGGCGAACGTGTTGGAGTAGTGGATTCGGAGTCCGGAGGTGAGCGTCTCAACCGTGAAGGGCAGGTAGGGACTGATCGACTCCGTGGAAGCAGACGCAGGCGAAGCCGGAAGCGCGCGTTGAAACCCAGGATTGCCGGCCAGCCACTGGAAGCGCACGGCAAGAAATTTCAGCAGCGGAAAAAAGACCATCTCAGGGATCTCGCCGGGTAGCGCCCACAGGATCTCATCCGGGCGCAAGAACTGCCCCAGCAGCCGCTCGTAGTGAAATGATTCATGGGAGAAGCCGGAATGCGGCGGGAGGTGATCCAGCGGGAATCGCCGGAGCAGGGCACGTCCCAGAGGAACGCCAATGACGGGCACAAAGCCGTCGTCCTCACGGATGCAGGCGATTCGGGTCTGCGCCCGGCTGGCCCACATCAACACATTGTGTAACTCTTCGATCGCGAACTCGACATCTCCCATCAGAGGATAGCGCGCTTCCACCGGTTTGGAGATGTCCATCCTTTCTGATCCGTCCAGCTTATCGGTGAGCTGCTGCGCAACCTCTTGTGCAAGCTTCTCCGGGTCCTGCATAAGAAGCAGCGGGCGATTTGTCCCCATGAGAAATCCTCGATTTTTCCGGGTGAGCGGCCCACATCTGGCGCTCAACGCCAGCCGCCCGAAATATGAGTTTCGCTGACTCGGCTGCTTCGTAAAGTAGAACAGCAGCCACATCTTCAACGCTCACCGCGACACACCACGGCGCAGCGAAACCTCACGCCGCGAGTGCACCCGATAATGTTGCCGGCGGGACGCGCCTGCTAGGTTGGCGTGCCGGTGATGTAAGCCTCCAGGTGGCGGATGGTTTCGCGCTGGGAGGCGAGGATCGAATCGACCAGGTCGCCGATGGAGATCATGCCGACCAGGCGCTCATGCTCCATGACCGGGAGATGGCGGAAGCGATTTTTGGTGATGATCTCCATGCAGTCGCCGACGGTGTGGTCGGGAGAGACGGCGATCACGGGAGAAGTCATGATTTCCGCCACCGTGGTGCTCGGGGAAGATTTCCCTTTGAGGAAGACCTTGCGCGCGTAGTCGCGCTCGGAGACGATACCGACGATCTGGCCTTCGGAGATCACCAAAAGCGCTCCCACTTGCTTATCCGCCATCATGGCGATTGCCGTGTAAACGGAGTCCGATGGAGAGACGGAGAAAATCTCGCTGCCTTTTCTTTTCAGGATGGGACGAATCGACTCGGAAAGTTGCATCAGTGCCACCTCACAGGAGCAACTATAATACTCCGATTTGTTGGTTGGTCAACGCCAGGAGGACGCCGGAGCGCCGGAACTCCGACGCCCGTGATTCGAGTAACATGGATCTCGTAAAACCATGACCACCCACACGAACCCTCCGTTAGTTGAACTGCGCAACGTCACGGTTGTCCGCAATGGCCGCGTGGTGCTGCAGGAAGTGAACCTGCGCATTGAGGCGGGCGAGCACGTCGCGATCATGGGGCCGAACGGCTCGGGCAAATCGACGCTCATCAAGACCATCACGCGCGAGCTTTACCCGCGTTATGACGGGCAATCCGCGATGAAGATCTTCGGCCAGGAGAGCTGGAACGTCTTCGACCTGCGCTCCATGCTGGGGATCGTGACCAACGACGTGGCTGCGTTCTACGGGCGTCCCGTAACCGGGCGCGACGCCGTGCTCTCTGGTTTTTTCAGCAGTGTCGGCCTGCCGCAACATCAGCGAATCCTGCCGGAAATGCGCCAGAAAACCGATGAGCTGCTGGCCTGGCTGGAGATTGCGCATCTGGCCGGGCGGCTGGTCGACGAGATGTCCTCCGGCGAGGTGCGGCGGGTGATGATTGCCCGTGCCCTGGTCCACAACCCGAAGGCCCTGCTGTTTGACGAACCGAGCAACAGCCTCGACGTCTTCGCCCAGGTCGAGCTGCGGCGCACCATGAGCAAGCTGGCGCAATCCGGCATCGCCCTGCTGTTGATCACCCACCATCTGCCTGACGTCGTGCCCGAGATCGAGCGCGTAATCTTTATGCGCGACGGCCGGATTGTAGGGGATGGCGGCAAGGCGGAGCTGCTGACCTCGGCCAGGCTGGAACCTCTATTCGGTTGTCCGGTGCACATCACCGAGCACGACGGGCACTACCATCTGGTTTCCTGAAGATGTTTCCTGTTTTGGAGTGCTCCCGAAATCCCTCGATGGGACCGCAGGGGGTGGTGGAGTAAGCCTTTTGCCCGATTGCAGGTACTCCGGATTGTGGGAGAAAATATCTCCGAGGGCTGCTGACTTGAATCAGAGAAAAGTGTTAGCCATCACCAAACGCACCGCGCAACTCTGCGGCACGCAATCGCTGTTGTATGCCTCGGGAATCGAACTGGTGGGCACCGCCAGCATGAAGTCGGCGCGACGGGTCATCAAAGACGATGCGGTGAAGGGCGTCATTGTCTGCCTGCACTCGTGGTCTGAGCAGGAGCGCAACGGCATGGTCTCGGAGCTTGAGGCCAATCATCCCGAAGTTTCGGTGATCGTGCGCTGCCCCGGCTGCACCGGCTGCGACGAAGCCAAACAGACCCCCGGAACCCTGCGCGAGACCCACCAGTTCGCCAAGCTTTAGTTCGATTCACTCTCCCAAGTATTTTTGGAGGGACGGCGTCCAGCCAGGCAGAGCTGTGTCCCTGTAGCGGCGGGCGATTAATGCCCGGCCGCCGAGCTGTTTGCCGCCGGCGTGGCGCACGGCAGAGAGTTGCTCGCCAGGGGCCAGTGCGCGTGGCGGAAGACGAAGACCCATTTTCCATTTTCCTTGCGCCGGTAATCGGTCCAGACGACGACCCGCTGGTCGGGCGCACTGCCCTGCAGCTGGCGATGGTAGGTGACTTGGCCGTAGGCGATCACGCCTCCGTTGCCAGAGGGAAGGTAGGTGACGTGGTCGATCACTCCAGTCATCGTCACCACCCGGCCGAAAAACTTTTCGATGGATTGGCGGACCTGTTCGCGTCCCTGGTAAATGATGCCGGTGGGGCCGATGAAGAAAATGTCGGGGCTCCTGGTGAACAGGCCCATGATCATGTCGGTGTCGAGCACGCGGTGGCCATCAAGGAACTTGCGGTCCAGTTCCTGGTTGGCGCGGACGACATCGGGCGGCAGGGCCCTGGGGTTGCGCACTTCGGCGGCGAAAGCCAGGCTGGCGAACCAAAGAACAACGAGAGCCAGTAGGGCGCGTCTTGGCATCGGATTTGTCCTCCCGCGGAACGGAATCGCGTGGAATTATATCGCGCGCGCCTATGGCTGGAAGAACTGACCGGCGTGGGGATGGACCTGCTGCGTGTTCAGATCGCTGGCCTGCCATCCGCCACCCAGCGCCTTCACCAGATACACCGAGCTGACCATGCGCTGGCCATGCAACTGCGCCGCCAGCCGTTCGCTGGTCAGCAGGGTGCTCTGGGCGGTGATGACGTCGAGGTAGGTGGCGACGCCTCCGACGTAGCGGTTGTTGGCGATGGCCAGTTCGCGGCGCGCGTCCTCAACGGCGGCGGCCTGCGTGGTTGCGGCCTGCTCCAATGTTTGCAGGTTGCTGATGCCGTCCTCGACCTGCTGGAAGGCAGTGAGCACGGACTGGCGGTAGTCGGCCACCGAGGCGTCATAGGCCGAACGCGTGGCGGCCAGGTTGGCGCGGTTGCGTCCGCCTTCGAAGAGGGGCTCGAGAGCATCCGCCCCAAGTGCCCAGAAGAGGCTGGGCGCGTTGGCCAGCGTGGCGATGTCGCGGCTCTGCCAGCCGCCGTTGCCGCCCAGGGTGATGCGCGGATAAAACGCCGCCGTCGCAATGCCGATCTGCGCGTTGGCGTAGGCGATCTGGCGTTCGTAGGAGGCAATGTCCGGGCGGCGCTCCAGCACATCGGAGGGAACTCCCAGCGGCACCGCAGGCGGCGTGGCAGTCAGCGGCGCAATCGCCACCGCAAAGCTTGGCGCAGGCGTTCCCATCAGGGCGGCGATGGCGTGCTCATATTGCGCGCGCGCCTGGCGGACGAGCGCAAGCTGGCTGCGGGTGGCATCCAGCAGCGCGGCCTGCTGCGCCACTTCCAGTCCGCTGGCAATGCCGCCGTTGTGGCGGTTGTTCACCAGTTCCATGCCCTTGGTTTCATAGCCCACCAACTCTTCGACCACCTGGTACTCGGCGTCGGACTCGCGCAGGGAGAAGTAATCGGCTGCCAGCTCGGCGGTCAGCACCAGCTGCGCGTTCTGCAGATCGGCCGCGGTGGACTGCAGGGTTGCGTTGGCGGCTTCCACACCGTGCCGCACGCTTCCGAACAGGTCGGCCTCATAGCTGACCGAGAACGGAACGGCGTAGACCTGCTGGATGTAGGGAGTGGCCGGAGGCGGTGCGCCGTTCAGAGGACGATTGGCTCCAGCGCCTTCATGCAGCACGCTGGGATCGGCGGAGGCCTGGGGGAATAGAGCCGAGGTTGCCACGCGCGCCAGCGAGCGGGCCTGTTCCAGACGATCGCGCGCGGCGGCCAGAGATTGGTTGGCCGCAAGCAGCTGCTGCTCGTAGGCATCGAGCGTGGGGTCGTGGTACACCTGCCACCATGCGCCCTTGGGAATCGCATCCTTGGGCGTGGCCGGCTGCCAGGGAGTGTCGGTCTTCCATGCCGAGGGCACGGCAGTGGTGGGAGCCGTGGCTGCGGGGCGCTGATAGCGCGGCCCGACGGTGCATCCGGTGGTGAGCCCGAGCAGGGCAAGCACCGCAGCCAGCGCGGCCCGGCGCTTTGGGTTGCAATTAAAGCTGCGATTAAAGTTGCGATTCGGCTTGCGCATTGGGTTGTGAATGATCACGACCCGCTTCCCTTCTGCTGGGCGGCTTGCGGCTGAGTGCCAGGCTGGGCCGCAGGCTGTGCCAGGTTGACCTGCTGGCCCTGCTCCAGCGAGTCGGGCGGGTTGACTACGATCTGGTCGTTCACCGAAAGGCCGCCCAGCACCTCCAGCGCGGTGCCGTAATCTTTCCCGATGTTGAGCGAGCGCAACTCGATCTTGTGATCCGGGCCGATCACGGCGACCTGCGCGCCCGCGGAGCGGAACAGCATGGCGTTGACCGGAACCGTGAGCTTCTGCACGTTGGCGCCAATAGCAAAATGCACTTCCCCAAAGGAGCCGGGCAGCAGGCGGCCATCGCGGTTGGGCACGTCCACCTCGGTGAGCAAGGTGCGGGTCGCCGGGTCGATGGCCTCGGCGGTGCGCGCCACCTTGGCGTCAAACTTCTGGCCGGGAAGCTCCTGTAGCGTGATGGCGGCGTTGATGCCGGCCTTGATGAAGGGCGCGTAAGCCTGTGGGACGCTGACGAAGACGCGCAAGGTATCGACCTGGGCGAAGTCGAAGAGCTCCTTGCCGCCGGCCCCGGCGTTGATCAGCGCGCCGGGATCGACGTTGCGTTGGGTGAGCACGCCGGTGAACGGCGCATAAACATCCTTAAACGATTCGAGCTCTTCCAGGCGGCGCACGTTGGCGGCGGCGGCGGCCAGGTTGGCCTGGCTCTGGGTGTAGGCGCTGCTCTGCTGGTCGGCTTCCTGGGCGGAAACCGAGTCGGTCTTGCGCAGGTTCTCCCAGCGCGTGGCGGTAATTTTGGCGAGCTCCATCTGCGCCTGCATTTGTTGCTGCGCGGCGCGCGCCTGGTTCAGCTCCTGGTCCACCTCCGGCGTATCGATGTGCGCCAGCAGTTCGCCTTTGTTCACCCGGCTGCCGATGTCTTTGTACCAACGCAGCAGGTAGCCGCTGGTGCGGGCGTAGATGGGCGATTCCTTGAAGGCCAGCAGCGAGCCGGGCAGCACCAGCTCCACATCCGGTTTTTCCGCCAGCGGATGCACCACGGCCACGGTTGGCACGGCGCTCTGCTCGGTCTCCCGCGCCAGAACGCGGCTGTGACTCAAACGCTCCACCAGGGTGAGGCCACCGGCGGCGAGCAGCACCAGCAGGACCACGACGCCCATGAGCACTGCCTTGCCCGGCGGCACCGGCGGCCGCTCGGGCGGACACTCAATGCCCGGATGCTGCTTTTTGGCGTGCTGCGAGATGGCCGCGATCTCCTCGTCACGCTCGGCCTGGGTCAGGTGATGCGCCGCCTGTTGCTCGGAGCGATGCTCCGAATCGAGCGTCATTTCTCCCGGCGATTGCGGCGGCTTCGGTTCGTTTTGGTCACTCATGTTTCACTCCGGTTTCCGGGGAACTGGTTACGTCTGTCACGCTTGCGGCATCTGTGGCGTCTGTTCCTGGCGCGCACGCCGGGCTTCCCGGCGGCTATGGATCATGGCAAAGACGCTGGGCACGAAAAACAAGGTGGCCACGGTGGCAAAGAGCAATCCGCCGATTACGGCCCGGCCCAGCGGCGCGTTCTGTTCGCCGCCTTCGCCCAGGCCCAGCGCCATCGGAACCATGCCGATGATCATCGCCAGGGCGGTCATCAGCACCGGGCGCATGCGGGTGTATCCGGCGGCGATGGCGGCCGGAACGGCGGCCAGGCCCTCATCCATCTGCTCGCGCGCAAAGCTGACCATCAGAATGGAGTTGGCGGTGGCCACGCCCATGCACATCACCGCGCCGGTCAGCGACGGCACGCTCAGCGTGGTGTGGGTGAGCAGCAGGAACCAGCAGATGCCCGCCAGCGCGCCGGGCAGGGCGGTGATGATGATGAACGGGTCGAGCCAGGACTGGAAGTTGACCACGATCAGCAGATAGACCAGCACGATCGCGCCCAGCAGTCCGGCGCCCAGTCCCACGAACGAGGAACGCATGGTGGTGACCTGGCCGCGCAGAGTGATGTGCGTGCCGCGCGGCAGATGGCCGTCGAAGCCGTGGATGATCTTTTCGGTGTCCGCTGCCACGCCGCCCAGATCGCGGTCCTGTGTGCTGGCATAAACGTCGATGACCGGCTGCACGTTGTAGTGGTTGACCACCGCCGGGCGCGCCACGGGATTGATCTGCACCAGGTTGCCGAGCAACTGCGAGCCTTGCGGCGAACTCACCGGAACCGCCATCAGGTCGTCGAGGCTAGTGATGCGGTATTGCGGCGCCTGCACCGCCATCTGGTAGGTGACGCCGTTCTTCGGATTCAGCCAGAAGTTGGGCGCCGTCTGGAAGCTGCCGCTGAGCGAGACCAGAACGCTTTGCGCCACGTGCTGCGCGTTCAACCCCACCTGGGTGATGCGGGTGCGGTCCATATCCATGTGCAGGGTGGGCAGGGAGCGCAACTGCTGCACGTGGACATCCGCGGCCCCGGGAACGTGGCGCATCTGGTTGGCGATCTGCTGCGCGATGTTGTAGTTGCTCTGCTGGTCGGTGCCGATCACCTGCACGTCGATCGGAGCCGGCAGTCCGAAGTTCAGGATCTGGGTGACGATGTCGGCCGGCTGGAAGAAGAACTCCACGCCGGGGAAGCGCTGCGGCAGCAGCTTGCGCAAATTGCGGATGTGGCCCGCGGTGGGGTGATGATGCTCGGGATCAAGTGAGATCAGGATCTCGGCATCGCTGCTGCCCACGGTTCCCGAGGAGCTGTAGGACTGGTTGATGCCGGAGTTGGGCAGGCCGATGTTGTCGAGAATCGTCTGAATCTCGTTGCCTGGAATCTGGCGGTGCAGCTCGGCTTCCACCTGGTCGCAGAGCCGCGCGGTCTCCTCCACGCGCAGGCCCGGGCGGGCGCGCACGTGCAGCCGCATCAGGCCGGCATCGACCTGCGGGAAGAAGTCCTGCCCCAGCACCGCAACAAGCCGAGCGAGAGCAGACAGAACAGCAGGAAGCAGCTCACGAAGATGCCGCGGTGCTCCAGAGCGGTCTCCAGCAGCGCTGATAGTCGCAGCGGAAGCGCTCGAAGCCGCGCTCGAAGCCGCGCTGGAAGCGTCCCAGGAATGTCTTTGGCCCGGCGGCGCGATGCTCGTGCCCGCGCATGATGTACATGACCAGGGTGGGAATCAGGGTTCGGGAAAGCAGATAGCTGGCCAGCATGGCGAAGCTGACCGCCTCGGCCAGCGGCACGAACAGGAAGCGCGCCACGCCGCTGAGGAAGAACATGGGCACGAAGACGATGCAGATGCAGAGCGTGGAGACGAACGCGGGCACGGCGATCTGCTGCGCGCCGTCGAGGATGGCCTGTTCGCATCTCCTTGCCCATGGCGAGATTGCGCTCGATGTTTTCGATCTCGACCGTGGCATCGTCCACCAGGATGCCGACGGCCAGCGCCAGTCCGCCCAGGGTCATGATGTTGATCGTCTCGCCGATGGCGGCCAGCAGCAGGATGGAGCAGAAGATGGAGAGCGGAATCGAAATCGCGATGACGATGGTAGGACGCCAGTCACCGAGAAAGAGCAGGATCATCACCGCCGTCAGCAAGGCCGCCAGCAGCGCCTCGCGGATCACACCCTGAATGGAAGCGCGCACGAACAGGGACTGATCGAAGAGCAAGCTGATCTTCAACTCCGGCGGCAGCGACTCAGCGGCCACGGGAACGATCTTTTTGAGCGCGGCCACGATCTCCAGCGTGGACGCCTTGCCGTTCTTGTAAATCGACATCAGGCGCGCCGCGATTGCCGTCCTGGCGCACAATGTTGGTCTGCGGCGCAAAGCCGTCGCGGATGTGCGCCACGTCGCGCATGTAGAGCGTGGCGCCGTTGACGGTCTTCACCGGCATATCGTTCAACTCGGCGATGGTGGCCGGGGAGCCGTTCATCTCCACGTTGTTTTCCAGCGGCCCGAGTTTGACCGTTCCGGTGGGAAGAATCAGGTTCTGCGCATTGACGGCGTTGACGATATCGACGGGCGAAAGATTGTAGGCCTGCAGCTTCGGCAGGTCGAGATCCACCTGGACCTGCCGCACCTTTCCGCCATAAGGGTAGGGCGTGGCGCTTCCCGGCACGGTGGCCAGGAAGTTTCGCAGAAAACTGTTGCCCAGGTCGAAGATCTGCTGCTCGGGCAAGATCTTGCTGCTGAGGCCGAGTTGAATGATCGGGGTGGTGGAGGCGTTATAGGAGATCACCAGCGGGGGCGTGGTACCCGGCGGCAAACCGCGCACCGTGACCTGCGTGATCGCCGTAATCTGCGCGATGGCTCCCTGAATGTCGGTCCCGGGACGGAAGAAGATCTTGATGACGCCCAGGCCGTAGACCGATTGCGATTCGGTGTGCTCGATGTTGGTGACCGCGACGTTGATGCCGCGCTCGGAGTTGGCGACGATGCGGTCGGCCATATCCTGCGGCGCCATGCCGGTGTAGAACCAGATCACCGAGACCACCGGGATGTCGATCTCCGGAAAAATATCGGTGGGCATCCGCAACACGGTGACCGGCGTCAGGATCAGAATGAGCAGCGCCATCACCACAAACGTGTAGGGACGCCGAAGGGCTAACGCTACAATCCACATGAATCAATCTCACCCTAGAGCCGGCCGCGCACCGGCCCAGACTCCGCATAAACACGAGCCGTTTACGGTTCTTTTTAGTAAATTCGATACAAAACGTATTGAATTATATTTCCATCATAAACCCAGGATGCCATGCTAGCATCAGGCAATGGGAGAAAGCGTAAAGAATCGCTGCGGAGACAACAGCGGCCGGCGCCCGCCGGGACGTCCGCGTTGCGAGCGGACCCGCCTGGCGATCCTGAACAGCACCCTGAAGTTCCTGGAAGCCAAAGGCAACGGATTCGCCGACCTGACGATTGAACGGGTGGCGGAAGAGGCCGGCGCGGGCAAGGCCACGGTGTACCGCTGGTGGCCCAACAAGGCCGCGCTGGTGGCCGACGCATTCGCCACCGGCGTCACCCAGAAGCTACGCTTCCCCGACACCGGCTCGGTGCGCAAAGACATGAGTCAGCAGATGCAGCAGCTGGTGCAGATTCTGCGCAGCCGCCGCGGCCATATCCTCTCGGTGATCGTGGGCGCGGGACAAAGCGACGCCACGTTGCTGAAGGCCTTCCGCGAACGGTTTCTTAAGCCGCGCCGGGCAGAGGCATACATTACGTTGCGCCGCGGAATCGCGCGCGGCGAACTGCCCAAGGATCTCGATCTCGATTTCGTCCTCGATGCGCTGTACGGCCCCATCTACATGCGGTTCCTGGTGGGGCATGGCGCGGTAACTCCGGAATTTGTAGATCAGCTTTGCGAAAAGGTGCTTACCGGCGCATCGTGTCCCAAATAAGTTTTCCAGAAAGCAAAGCCCCGACCATACGGTCGGGGCTTTGCCTTCTGCGTATCTAGTTTGCTTACCGCCGGCTACTCGCTCCAGCGCTTGAAGACCAGCGCGCTGTTGGTTCCGCCAAAGCCGAACGAGTTGGACAGCGCGTAGTCGAGCGTTGCGCGGCGCGCCTGATTGGGAACAAAGTCCATCCCGATGGTGTCCTCGTCCTGGTTTTCCAGGTTGATGGTGGGCGGCAGAATCTGATCGCGCAGGGCGAGGATAGTGATGCCCGCTTCCAGTCCGCCCGCGCCGCCCAGCAGGTGGCCGGTCATGGACTTGGTGGAGCTGACGGGCACACGGTACTCTCCGAAGAGATTGCGCACGGCGGCTGCTTCCAGCCCGTCTCCCACCGGAGTCGAAGTGCCGTGGGCGTTCACGTAGCCGATATCGCCGGGAGTCAGCTTGGCGTCGCGGATGGCATTGCGCATGACGCGGAACGCACCTTCGTGTTCGGGAGCCGGTGTAGTGATGTGGTAGGCGTCGCCGCTCATGCCATAGCCGACGATTTCGGCGAGGATCTTAGCGCCTCGCGCCTTGGCGTACTCCAGCTCTTCGAGAATCAGAACGCCCGCCCCTTCGCCGACGACGAAGCCGTCGCGGTCCTTGTCCCAGGGACGGCTGGCGCGCTCCGGTTCGTGATTGCGGGTGGACAGGGCGCGCATGGAGGCGAATCCGCCGACGCTCATCGGCGTGATGGCGGCCTCGGCGCCTCCGGCGATCATGACATCGGCATCGCCGCGCTGAATGATCTTGAAGCTGTCGCCGATGGCGTGGGCTCCGGTGGCGCAGGCGGTGGCACTGGCCATGTTGGGGCCCTTGGCGCCAAAGCGGATGCTGACCTGCCCGGCGGCGAGGTTGACGATGCTGGCGGGAATAAAGAACGGCGAAATCTTGCGCGGTCCGCCTTCCATCAGCGCGGTATGCTCGCGTTCGATGACGTCAAAGCCGCCGATGCCCGAGCCGATGTAGACGCCGACGTTCTCCGCGTTTTCCGGCGTTACCTTGAGGCCCGACATGTTGACGGCCTCGGTGGCGGCGGCCAGCGCGAAGTGTATGAAGCGGCCCATCTTCTTGAGTTCTTTTTTCTCGACGAAGTTGAGCGGGTCGAAGTTCTTCACCTCGGCCGCGATGGTGCAGGCATATTGCGCCGTGTCAAAGAATGTGATGGGCGCAACGCCGCTTTTACCGGCCAGCAGGGCCGCCCACATTTCTTCCGTGGTATTGCCGACACCGCAAATCATTCCAAGACCGGTGACAACGACTCGGCGGCTCACGCTTATTTTCCGCCTTTCGCGTGTGCGTTGACGTAGTTGACTGCGTCCTGCACGGTTTTGATCTTCTCGGCGTCTTCGTCGGGGATCTCGACATCGAAGGCTTCTTCAAACGCCATGACCAGTTCGACAATGTCCAGCGAATCCGCGCCCAGGTCGTCCTGGAAGGAAGCGCTGGCGGTCACTTCGGCTGCGTCCACCCCGAGCTGCTCCACGATGATCTGTTTGACTTTCTCTTCTGCGGAAGACATTGGATTCTCCTTGTGAAATCGAGACGGCAATTCGAAACGGCATACGCCGGGCAGTGACGCCCGGCGCTGGTTCCAGTGGCCGTTGATTTATTGTACAGGGATGCGCGTCAGCTGGTTACTTCGAGGCCTTGGAGTGTGCGCTGATGTAGTCGGTCGCATCCTTTACGGTCTTGATCTTTTCAGCGTCTTCGTCCGGAATCTCGATGTCAAAGGCCTCTTCGAAAGCCATCACCAGCTCGACGATGTCCAGCGAATCGGCGCCAAGGTCATCCACGAATGAAGCGGAGGAAGTCACCTCGGCTTCATCCACACCCAACTGTTCCACGATAATCTGCTTAATTTTCTCTTCGACAGCAGCCATTTTGTTTTGGCGCCTCCTGCTAAAAGTTGAGCCGATTAGCATCCTAACCGTTCGTTTTTGTGAAGGTCAATGCGCAAGTGTGCGTGAGAGGCACGATTGTTGGCGCGGCGCGGCGAGAGGAAGCCGGAACGGCACTATCCAATGGCGGCTGAATAAGTTCTACTGAACGGATGCGAGCAGTGGTGCAACGGGTTTCAAGAGCAAGGGTTACGGTGGATGCGCGCTCGACCGGACAGATTGAGCGCGGCCTGGTGGTGCTGCTGGGAGTGGGTTCCGGCGACCAAGAAAGCGACGCCGAATATTTGGCGGAAAAAATCGCCACGCTGCGGATTTTTGAGGATCCGGAAGGAAAGATGAACCGCAATGTGAGCGAGGCGGGCGGCGCGGTGCTGGCGGTGAGCCAGTTTACGCTGTACGGCGATGCGCGGCGCGGCAAGCGGCCTTCGTTTGACGCGGCGGCGCGTCCAGAGCAGGCTCGCGGGCTGTATGAGCATTTCGTGGAGCGCGTGCGGGCCGGCGGATTGCGCTGCGAAACCGGGCAATTCCAGGCCCCGATGCAGGTGGAACTGGTCAACGACGGCCCGGTGACGATTCTGCTGGACTCGGAAAAAAACTTCTAACCATATACGAATTGGATAATCGTTTGGCGAGCCGGGGTCACTGAATCGGCAATGGTTGCGCGGAATTGGCCACGATTGCCGAATCGGTCAACTTTGGCGACGGCTGCTGGCGTGGCCGGCAATGTCCCGATGGGCATGGTCCGATGATTCGGGCTCCGGTGCTGCCGGCCGCTAGTCGGGTAACGCTTCGCTGCCGGTCGCAGACGCTGGGCCGGTCGCAGACGCTATGGCATCGGCGATGGCGAGGGCCTCGACGGCGGGACGGACTTCGTGGACGCGGACCAGGTGGGCTCCGGCGAGGGCGGCGGCCACGCAGGCGGCGAGAGTGGCTGACTCGCGTGTAGCACGGATCTTTAGATCGAGCAATGCCTCGAAGGCTGGGCTGATGTTATAAACACCACGGAAATTTTCGGCTCCGGCAAGTTCACTTTGAATGGTTGCGCCAAGGCGGATGACCTCCCGGTCATTGGTGGAGAGCGCGGCGGTTGGCGGCTCGTCGGCAGGGGAGACGGGGAGTTGGGCGCGGCGCTCGGTGAGGGTGTGGGCGAGGAAGCCCTTGCGCGAGACGGCGGCGAGCAGCGGAAAGCCGAGCGCGTGCAGCTCAGAGAAGCGGGCGAGCAAGGGATAGTTCTCGTCGAGGCGTTTGCCGAAGCCGAATCCGGGATCGAGCACGATGGATTGGTGCGCGATGCCCGCCTGGAGCGCGGCGGCGGCGCGGGCCCGGAGTTCGTCGAGGACGAGCGCGACGGGATCGGGCAGGGGCGGAAGGCTCGGCCACTCGCTGGGCAGTCCGCGGGTGTGCATGAGGATGAGGCCGCAGCGGCGGCTGGCGGCGAGGGCGCTCATCTCCGGGTCCCAGGTGAGGCCGCTGATGTCATTGATGATTTCGGCTCCGGCATCGAGCGCGGCGCGGGCGACGGTAGATTTATAGGTGTCGATGGAGAGGATGGCCTCGGGACGCTCGCGGCGCAGGGCTTGGAGCACGGGCAGGACGCGGTCGAGCTCCTGCTGGGCGGGTACGGCTCCTTCGGCGTTTAAGACAGGCTTGCCAGGACGGGTGGATTCGCCGCCGATGTCGAGGATGTCGGCTCCCTCGTCGAGCAGGGCGTGGGCGTGATCGACGGCGGCGCGAGGATCGAGATAGCGGCCTCCGTCGGAGAAGGAATCGGGCGTAACGTTGAGCACGCCCATGACGAGCGTGCGCTCGCCGAGCGGCAGTGAGCGGCGGCCGAGATTCCATTGGAAGCGGGGGCGCATGGTGGGGATTGTATCGCGGCCGGGTGCGACTGCAAGAGTAAGAACAACGGGGGTCAACTACCCCGCTCGGGCGAAGGATACTTGGACGGGTACTTCGCCTGGGGCCCCCGCCCCGCATACTTGTGATCTCCCGAACCAGCGTGATAACTTCAATTCCCTCCCCATCGCGAGTGCGTAATGAACGGAACTGATTTTACCCTCAGCCTCGATGCTCTCAAAACTGGACAAATGGGAATTTCGGTGGCGTACGGCTCATTTCTTGCCGAGGCGGCCTCGCATTGTTTGCGGCGCAAAAATCATTTGAATCCCGCGCTCCTTCACGTTACAGGCGACGTTTGCGCGCCCTGGAGCCTGAAGTGGTGCAATTTGTCTGAAACGGGAGACGGTACTTGGAATGACCTGGAGGAAGCCGCGGAGTATGGGGCGTATGGCGTTGCAATCCTGGTTGCTTTGCCTCTCACCGAAACAGCACAGGTGGAGCGGTCAGCAAAGGGAACGGGAATCGATTACTGGCTGGGCGACGGCAGGGATCAACGCGGTATTTTCCAGTGCACCGCTCGACTAGAGGTGTCTGGGATATTCGGCGGGGACGAAACAAAGATCGTAGCTCGGGTTCGGAAGAAACTGACTCAGCCCAAGCCGTCAGACTCGGCCGGGCTGCCTGCCTATATCGTAATCGTCCACTTTGGCCGCCCGGAGGCGAGGTTTGTTAAGAAGGCCGTGGAGAAGATGCAGTGAGCGACACGAGGGAGTTGCACGACAGCGCAATGGACCTTTTTGAAGAGGCCCTGCTCGCGGCTCGTGCGGGCGACTCTGAGAAGAGTCGCCGACTGTTCAGCATGGCGCTCGATAAGGAGGCTGCGGCAGCTGATTCTGTGGCCGCCGAATACACTCTGGAGCCAACTCGCTCAATTCTTCATCGAAGCGCGGCCTCCATAGCATTGCGAATTGGTGACGTTCAGCAGGCTAAACAACTCGTAGCAGCGGGGCTAGCTGGCAGCGCTCCTGCCGAGATTAGGCGGGAGATGGAGGTTCTCCGCGAGCAGATCCTGGTCTTCGAGGCAGCAACTACAGACTATCGACTGAGGGCACCACGCGGAATGACGCGCATCGAACGGATCTCCAGACAATTCAGATCCGCGGCGCCGGTCAATATCGTTGGACTTGCAAATGCTATGGCTTGGCAGTGCGGCAAGCAGTTTTGGGGCCGGATGTCGCCGGTGAGATATTCCCTGATCTATATCGAGGTGGCTTTAGCGGGTTTACCATCAGAGTAAATATCGACCACTCTCCCGAACAAAAGCGCCTCACTACCGCTCATGAGATTGCCCACTTCCTTCGGCATCGCGATCGCATCGGGAACAGACTCGTGGATGATCGGATGTATAGCAGCCGACTCGAGTCAACAAAAGAAAGAGAAGCAGAGGAGTTGGCATTCGATCTACTAATGCCGCGAGCGCTGATTAGCGGTCTTCGTTCCGCCGGGATGAACGACCCCCAACAGCTAGCCGAAAGGTTCAATGTTGATGTTCATGTGATGAGGAGGCGCTTGGGCCTTAATGGCTGAGTTTTATCGCGGCTTTCTGTCGGAGGCGAACGGGTTGGCGGTTAGCACGGCAGACACGCGCCGCAAGGCTCAGCGCTCGGACGTTTCAAATAGCGTCTCCAACTCGTAGCCGCTCACCCGGCCCAGCAGCCACTTCACACCGTCGCGCCCCTGCTTGCGGAAGAGCAGCGCATAGCGCCCGTAGCCATCCGGGTCCACCGCATCGACCAGCCGCACCTCGGGATACAGGTCGAGTTCTCGCGGATCGCTCACCGCGCTGTACAGCTTCACCAGCTTGTCCCCATCCTGCCGCGCAATCACCGTCACCACCCAGCTTCGATTCTCCGCCCCCGCCCGGTAGCGCCCCGAAAAGACCACGGTCGCATAGTCGTCGTAGTCCAGGTCGTAGGGCACAAACTGCTCGTCGTCAAATGGCAGAGCTGCGGGGGTGGCCGCGAGAGTTGAGGCCGATGGGGACGAGGGCGCAGACGCCTTCGTCTGCGAACCCGCTGGCGTCTTTGTCCTCACGGCAGCTGCCTTTGCGGCCCCAGTCTTTGCAGTCTCAGCCGTCGCCGCATCCGCCTTCACCGCCTCCGGCAGAAGGAGGCCGCGCATCGATGCTGCTTTGCGCAGCTCAGCTTCGGCCAGTTGGCGCGCCTGGGCCTCCATCTGCAGGCGCTGCTCCGGGCGGCAGGCAAAGGTCACGTCCTGCGGGTCGGAGGTTCCCGCGTCGCTCACCGCAACCTGGCGCGCCATGGGCTCGGGAGCGCGCACGCCTGCCTCACCGGTTCCCGGATTCACCGCCGGCACCAGCGCCGGATTGAACTCCGGCAGATCGCTTCCGCTCTGTTCTTCGCGCGGCTTGCCACGCCGCAGAATGGGGTGGTCCGTGTCCTCGTCAGATGTGGCCGCATCGGCTGACGCACCGCCCTCAGCCTTGCTGGCCGATGCGGGTGACGTGGGCGTGGGAGCTGTCGCACTCGCCGCCGGGGTGGTCGCGCTGGCCGCTGTCTTCTGATCCCCGGCATCGTCATGGCGATGCAGCACGGGACGATCCGCATCCTGCTCCGGACTGGCCTGGGTCTCTGTGGCCTGCGCCGGGGTTGTTTGGGTTGCAGTCTGAGCCGCAGAAGGGTTTGCCGGCTGCGTCTGGGGCGCGTCGCCGGCCGAGCCTGGGCTGCGGTGCAGCGTCGGACGATCCGAATCGCTGGGGGCATTCGGCGTGCTATTCTTCGCCGCCGCCGTATGGCCGGGCGGGCGGTCGCCTTCGCTTCCGGCGCGGCGGTGCAGCACGGGACGCGTCGGGTCGTCGACCACCACCAGCGCGGCCGCCCGCTTCCTGGCCAGAGTCGCCGGGTCGGGAGCCACCCGGTAGCGTCCGCTGGCGAACCAGGCGGCCTCGTCCTGGTTGGCCCTGGCGCAGGGCGCTCAACACGGTAAAGGTTCCCAGCGCCTTGCCGAACTGCTCGACCTCGTAGACGGTCTCGGTGCTCAGGGTGAACGGCACCGGAGCGGCGCGGTAGAGGGCCGCGTCGTAGTAATGGCGCTGGTAGAAGAAGCTCACCGGAATCAGGCGGCGCTGGCCGTCGGCATAGGTTTCCAGCACGGCCACGGCGCGGGGAGTCTTGCGCTCCTGCTGCGGCGCCCGCCTCCATTGCGCCGAGGCCAGGGGGGAAAGCGCCGCCACAACCGCCATCACCGCCGCCAGCACAGTGACGGCCTGCCTCGATTTGCGGTATAGATACATAGTCATGGACGTCAACCAGCTTGCTCCCGACTTTACCCTGCCCGACCAGAACGGAGAGCCGGTCACTCTCTCCGCCCTCAAGGGTAAGCCCATCGTGCTGTTCTTCTATCCCCGGGCCGACACTCCGGGCTGCACCATCGAGGCCTGCGGATTCCGCGACCAGTACGGGAAGCTTACCCAGGCCGGTCTCACCGTGCTCGGCATCTCCCCGGACACCCCGAAGGCGCAGAAGAAATTCGAGGAAAAATTCAGCCTGCCGTATACCCTCCTGGCCGACGCCGAAAAAGAAGTCGCTGTTCTGTACGGCGTCCTCAAGGAAAAGAACATGTACGGCAAAACCGTCATGGGTGTGGAGCGCACCACTTTCCTCATCGGCCCGGACGGCACCATCGGCCACATCTGGCGCAAGGTAAAACCCGAAGGGCACCCCGACGAGGTCCTCGCCTTGTTCAAGGGCCAAAAGTAGCAGCCCACGAGCTTCGCAGCCGGGTACGCGGCAACAGATGCCGCTCCGGCCGCTGGCGCTCGGCCCGCCGTCTTCTCTGGATAAGATGCAGGCCAGCGGCAGGGGAGCATATCGGGAATGAACCTATCCTGGGACCGCTCGGGCCTGACCCAGAAAAAACACCAGGGGCGGAGATGGTCTCCGCCCCTGGTGCATTTCCACCGCGGCTTCCGGGGAAATAGACTTGGTTGTGTGCGTCTGCCTCAGGCGATGGCAGCCGCGTCGAACTCGCCCACCGCCGGAGATGCGAGCGGGACGCGCAGCTCCAAGAATTGCTCCAGGCCGGCGGCGTAGAGCATCTCGGTCAACATGGGGCTGGCGTGGGTGATGCGCACCTGCTTACCCTTTTCCACCGCCTGGGCCAAGACGGAGGCCAGACTGGCGAGTCCGCCGCAGTCGGCGTGGCGCACGCCCTCTAAATTGATGGATATGTTGTCGAACGCGCCCATCAGCAGCAGGGCGCTGCGGCGGAAGGCATCGCCTTCTTCGCCTCCGATTAGTTTTCCATGGCAGGCCATGGTCACCCGCCGGCGGCCGGTACGTACTTCCAGAATCAAATCCATGGTTCCCCGTTCCTTGGGTTGAACTCTCACTCTTCTTTATCGGACTCAAGGTTAGGGCAAGACGGTTGCAAATGAATGAACGGCAAATGAAGAATGTGTGAAGGTTCCCTTGAGAGGATCAGGCTAGCTTGGTGCGTCGGAAATACGTTTCCGAAAACCGGAGGAATCTATAGGGGTCCTTCGACTCCGCAAGCCGCAAAAAACGCGGCTTGCTCCGCTCAGGATGACAACAGCATGTCTGTCGCGAACCTGTGACGCACTACGCTAGCTTGGAGGTGTCAGGAAGCCGGTGTCCTGGATGGTGGCGTCCGGGCCGCGGCTGCGCAGCCGCCAGCGATTCCAAAAAATGCGCGCCGCCGCCATGATGGGGACGGCAAAGTAGATGCCGATCACGCCGGCGATCTCTCCGCCAGCCAGCACGCCGAAGATGGCCGCCAGGGGATGTACCTGCACCCGTCCGCCGAGGATGCGCGGCGAGATGAGGTAATCCTGCAGGCCGCGCCACAGGAGCAGGAACAGCAGGATCAAGCCCAGATGGCCGTAGTTCAATCCAAAGCTGACGGCCAGAATCACCGCGCCGGCCAGCAGCGGTCCCACGAAGGGAATGAATTCCAGCAACCCTCCCAGGGTTCCCAGGGCCCAGGAGTAGGGCACGCGCATGAGCGTCAGTATGGCCAGGTAGACGACTGTGGAGATCGCCGCCAGGTACACCTGGGCGCGCACAAAGTGGGAGAGCATCTCATCGAGGTCGCTCATGATTGCGCCCAGCAGGAGGCGGCTGTGAGGATCGTCGAGCAAGCCCTCGAGGCCCCGGGCAAAGCGGCTCTTGCCCTGCAGGAAAAATATTGCCAGGATTGGAATCAGCAGCAGCCAGAGCGCGTTGGCGGCGAGGTCGGCAAGTTTGGCGCCCTGGGCGCTCAGCGCGTTGAAGACCTCGTCGCGGTGAGACGCGATCAACTGCTGCAGCGCGGCCTGGGTCTGATAGCTCCATCCGCGCGCCCTGCCTAACTGGAAGGCGATGTTTCCGCTGGCCACCTTGCTGTAAAGCTCCGGGGCGGACTGATACAGATTTTGTCCCTGCTCCACCACGCGCGGCCCCACCAACAGTCCCACGACGAGCAGCACCGCCAGCATGGCCACGTAGGTGACGGCGATGGCGATTCCGCGGCTGCAGCGCAGCCGGCTCTGCAGCCGCGCCACCAGGGGCTCCAGCAGGTAGGCGAAGAGCATGGCAAAGAGAAAGACCAGCAGCGGCTTGCGGGCCAGCCAGACCAAGGCAAGCGTCCCCAGGGTGGCCAGAACGGTGAACAGGATGCGCAGCGTAGTCCGGTCGAGAAGGCTCATGCGGTGGGTGGCCCTTTGCAGTGCGCTCCCATTGTCTCTCAAAAAGCGGGGCGGCGGCGCACGGCCGTTCCTGGCCAGGGGTAGAAAAGCCGGGCGGCGGCAGTGGTGGGTCGGTTTTCCGTCCGGGACAATGGCCGCGCCAGCGAAGTCAGAGGCAAGGGCAACGACCCTGCCCTAACCAAAGGATGGTTAGGACGAGGCACCCGCAGAGTCAACAGACCCACATCTGCCAAAGGCGGGCAGATATGGGGCATCAGGAGCTGGGGTTGATTCGGCTCAGCACCGGGGCATACTATTAGCGTTGCTTTTGCCGCTTACGACGGCGGCTTCGAGGGACATTGAAGCGAGTCATTGCGATCTATCCTGGAACGTTTGATCCGCCGACCAACGGCCACCTCGATCTGATTCAGCGGGGGGCCAGGATCTTTGATGAGCTGATCGTCTCGGTTCTGCGGAACTCGGAGAAGACTCCGCTGTTTAGCGTGGAGGAGCGGCAGGAGATGCTGATCGAGTGCACGGCCGAGTGGAGCAATGTGCGGGTGGAGTCCTTTGAAGGGCTGCTGGTGGACTACGCGCGGAGCGTGGGAGCCCAGGCGGTGCTGCGCGGCATCCGCGCGGTGAGCGACTACGAGTACGAGCTGCAGATGGCCTGGATGAACCGCAAACTGGACTCCAGCCTGGAGACGGTTTTCATGACGCCCGCCGGAGCATATTCCTACCTGAGTTCGCGGCTGGTGCGCGAGATCGCCTCGCTGGGCGGAAAACTCACAGGCATGATTCCCCCCTCGGTGGAAAGCCGACTGCGCGCGCGGCTCGGAGTGGTGGGACAGATTTCCAAGTAGGGCGTCCTTTGCGGGGCGAGCGGGGGCGTATTCCTGCTTTCCCAGGTCAGCGCCGCAAAAACGCTTCGCCGCCGGGGACGCGGCCAAGGATGCCGCTCCGGCCGCGGGCGCTCGGCGGCGCGGGACCTGGGGCACCCGAATTCGTAGGGTAATTGGCTGGAAAGGAATTGCAATGGCATCGACCGTAGGAGCTTCGCCGTTCACGGCCCGCATCGGCCGGATTGAAATCTCGGCCACCATGGCCATCAACAACGACGCCACCACGATGCGCGCGCAGGGGGTGGACCTGGTGGACTTCGGCGCGGGCGAGCCGCACTTTGCCACGCCGGAGCACATCAAGCTGGCGGCGATCGATGCCATTCAGAAGAACTTCACCAAGTACACGGCGGTGGCCGGAATCAGGGAGTTGCGCGAGGCCATTGCGGCGCGCCACGAGCAGGACTTCGGCTCCCACTACAGCTGGGACGAGACCATCGTCACCACCGGCGGCAAGAACGCGCTGTTCAACACCTTCCAGGTGCTCATCGATCAGGGCGACGAGGTCATCATCCCGGTGCCATACTGGGTTTCCTTCAAGGACATGGTGGAGTACTGCGGTGGCAAGTGCGCTTTTGTGCAGACCCGGGCCGACGAGGGTTTCCGCCTGACGGCCGCGATGGTGGAGAAGGCCATCACGCCGCGCACCCGCATCATTTTGCTGAATACGCCCAACAACCCGTCGGGCGCGGTGGTCGCCCCGGAGGATTTGACCGCCATCGTCAAGCTGGCGGCCTCGCGCGGAATCTACGTGATGAGCGACGAGTGCTATGTCTATCTGGACTACACCGGGCGGCCGTTCTCGGTGGGTTCGCTCACCGAGTACAAGGATTCGCTGCTGCTGATGGGGTCGCTGTCCAAGACGTATTCGATGACCGGATGGCGGCTGGGATTTGCCATGGCGCCCAAGGCGGTGATCGGCCAGCTGCAGAAGCTGCAGAGCCAGTCCACGTCAAACCCGACGTCGATTGTGCAGAAGGCCGGACTGGCCGCGCTGACCGCCTCGCAGCAGTGCGTGGCCGAGATGCGCGCCGAATATATCCAGCTGCGCGACCGCATCGTGGCCGGATTGCGTTCCATTCCCGGCGTCAAGTGCAACCTGCCCGAGGGCGCGTTCTATGCCTTCCCGGACGTGAGTGCGGTGGCCTCGCGCGCCGGGATCGACACCACGACGCTGGCCTCGCGGCTGCTGCGCGAGGGGCACGTGGTGGGCGTCCCCGGCGAGGCTTTTGGGCTGCCCGGCCACATCCGCTTCTCCTACGCCACCTCGGCCACCGAGATCGACCGCGGGCTGGACCGGGTGGGGAGTTTCTTCGCGGCGCTTTAGCTTCGAAAGGAGCCACATCTGCTGACTACGGCAGATATGGGGCCAGTTGCAATCTCCATCCAGCGGATGACTTGGGTTAGTCGAGAAGCGGTCTCATAAATGGGTTAGGGCGTCCGACGGGCGTTTCCCTCAGCGGCTAAAGCCGCGTGAAACGAGCGTTTCTTGTGGCACGACTGAAGTCGTGCCCTTTCAAAACCGACTTATGAGACCGACTTTAGGGCGTGCTTACTAGTGTTAACACGCTCGAGTGCGCTACTGTGTTGGAGTCATTCTGAAACGAAGCGCTTGAATCATGTCAGCCTTGTATCCATTTCTCATGCTGCCGGAGTTTTACGAGCGGGTTTGGGGAGCGCGTGATCTGCGTCCCTACTTCAGCCGCGGAGTGGAAGCCGAGCCGATCGGCGAGGTGTGGCTGACGGGCGAAGCGTGCCGCGTTGGCAACGGCCCCCTGGCCGGGCAGACCCTGCGCGAGTTGGCTCTGAGCTACGGGACTGCGCTGACCGGCGAGGCCGCGCCCGAGGCGGCGCGTTTTCCGCTGCTCATCAAGTTTCTCTATCCGCGGCAAAAGCTCAGCGTGCAGGTGCATCCCGACGACGAAGGTGCGCGCCGGGTGGGCGCGCCGTGCGGCAAAACCGAGTGCTGGTATGTGGCCCGCGCGGTCGAGGGAGCCCAGGTCGGTCTCGGCCTGCGGCCCGGCATCACGCGCGAAATGTTCCGCATGGCCATCGAAGCCAACCAGGCCGAGCACATGCTGAACTGGGTGGATGTGCGGGCGGGCGAGATGATCTACGTGGACGCGGGCACCATCCATGCGGTGGGGGCCAATAGCATCCTGGTGGAGACCCAGCAGAACTGCGACCTCACCTATCGGCTCTACGACTACGGACGCCCGCGGCAACTCCACCTGGAGGAAGGCATGGCCGCGATCCGCGAGAAGACCAGCGCGGGATGGGTCACGCCCCAAATCAATACGTCGCAAGCGGCGCCGCATCACGCCTGCGAGGTGCTGGTCAGCTCGCCGTGCTTCATCGTCGAGCGCTATAAAATCGAAGAGCCGCTCACGCTGATTGCCGCGGCGGGCGACAGCTCGGTGCAGGTGCTGGTGTGCCTGGACGGAGGCGCGGTGGTGGAGAGCGTTGGCTCCGAGCCGGTTTCATTCATGCGCGGCGATGCCGTGGTGGTTCCCGCCACGCTGCCGCCGGTGACGCTGCGCCCGCAGTGGCAGGCGGAGATCCTGCGCATGAGGCTGCCTTCGCAAGCCGTGGAGCAGCCAGGTACCACAATGCATAACGGCAACACCCATTCCCCCCATTCCTGATTCGAGGTGCGATTTTGGCGAAGAGCCGCAAGCCGGAGTTTTATCCCATCATCCTCGCTGGAGGCCGTGGCACGCGCTTCTGGCCGCTGAGCCGCAAAAGCTTTGCCAAGCAACTGCTGCCGCTCAACACGGCGCAGTCCATGATTCAGGAGACGGTGGAGCGGCTGCTGCCCATGGCACCGGCGGAAAATTTCTGGATTATCACCAACGGCGACCTGCGCCCGGCGATTGCGCGCCAGCTGAAGGCGCTGCCCCGCAAGCAGATCGTGGCCGAGCCCGTGGGACGCAACACGGCACCCGCCATCGGACTGGCCGCGTTCATTCTGCACCGCCGCAACCCCAATGCGGTGCTCGGGCTGTTTCCCTCCGACCAGGTGATTGGGAATCAGAGGCAATTCCGCAAAGACCTGCAGAGCGGCATTGCGCTGGCGGCGGCCGGAGAGAACATTGTCGTCATGGGCGTGAAGCCTACGCGGGCCGAAACCGGTTATGGGTACGTCGAGGCGGGGTCCACGGATCAGAAGGGGGCTTATCAAAATAAAATCACCCGCGTGCGCAGCTTTCGCGAAAAGCCGGAGAAGGATGTGGCCGAGCAGTTCGTGGCCGCAGGGAATTTCTACTGGAATAGCGGCATGTTTCTGTGGTCGGCGCAGACGCTGGTGAATGCCCTGCGGCAATATTTGCCGGAGAGCGCGGCGCTGCTGGAAAAAATCGCCGCCGCCTGGGGCACCCGCAGCTTCGAGGCGACGCTGGCGCGGCTCTATCCCAAGTGTGCGGACAAGAGCGTGGACTACGGCATTCTGGAGCCGCGCTCGGCCGCCGGAGAGCAGGGCTCAAACATCTTTTGTATTCCTGCCGAATGGGGATGGAACGACCTGGGCTCCTGGGCAGCGCACTTCGAGCACCGGCTGACCCAGCGGGAACATAAGGACAACGTCATCTCCTCGGCGGGCAATTATCTTCTCGATGCGCACGGCAATTATCTGCATGCGCCGGATAAGTTCATTGCCGCAATCGGCGTGGAGGGGTTGGTCGTGGTGGATTCCGGCGACGCGCTGCTGATTACCACCATCGCGCGCTCGCAGGACGTGGGCAAGATCGTGAAGCATCTGGACCAGCAGAAGGGGTCGAAGCTGACGTAGCGGCAGGGACTGGAAGCGGCCTCAGCGGCTAAAGCCGTGTGCAACGAGACTTGCTTGCGGCACGACTGAAGTCGTGCCCTTTCAAAGCCGATTTATGAGTCCGCCTCCAGTGTTTAGGGAACGACGAGATGAGTGAGCCCATCAAGTTCGGCACCGACGGATGGCGCGGCGTGATCGCCGACGACTTCACTTACGCCAATGTGAGACGAGTCGCCCACGCGATTGCACGTTATGTGCATCAGTATGAGGACCCGTCGCGCGGAGTGCTGGTGGCGTATGACACGCGCTTTGCCTCGGACCACTTTGCCATGGTGGCCGCCGAAGCCATCGCCTCGAGCGGCATCCGGGTGCAAGTGGCGCGCGAGGTCACGCCGACGCCCGCGCTCAGCTACATGGTGCGCGAACTGCGCGCCGCCGGCGGAGTGATGATCACCTCCAGCCACAATCCGTGGAACTGGAACGGGGTGAAGTACAAGGCCAGCTACGGCGGTTCGGCGACGCCGGAAATCACCAAAAAGATCGAGGCGCTCCTCGACACGCCGCCCATCGAAGCCCAGGGCGGCGCGGTGGTGGAAGCCGACTTCAAGACCGGCTACATCGCTGCGATCAAGGCTTTCGCGGACCTGAAGCAAATCGCCGCGGCCAGGCAGAAGTTTGCCATCGACGTGATGTACGGCGCGGGGCGGGGAATCCTCGCGGGTATTTTCGGAGAGATCGGCGTCGATTGCATCGAACTTCACGGCGAAATCAATCCGCTCTTTCCGGGGATGAATCCGGAGCCGATTCTACCGCACCTGCGCGAGCTGCAGCAGGTGGTGGTGGCCCGGCACTGCGCCGCCGGATTGGCGACCGATGGCGACGCCGACCGCATCGGAGCCGTGGATGAAGACGGCAATGTGGTGGATGCCAGCCGGTGTTTTGCCGTGCTGCTGGAGTGGCTGCTGCGGCGCAAGAGCTGGCCCGGCGCCGTCACCCGCGCCTTCAATACCACCGGCATGCTCGACCGCATCGCGCGGGCGCATGGGCGCAGGCTGATCGAGCACGGCGTGGGATTCAAGCACGTGGTGGACATTGTGCTGGGCGGCACCGAGGTGCTCATCGGCGGCGAGGAGTCGGGCGGGATCGGCATCCCGCGCTTTTTGCCGGAGCGCGACGGCACGCTGAATGCCCTGCTGCTGGCCAACGTGATGGCCGAAGAGGGCAAGTCACTCGGCCAACTGGTGGAGGAACTGCAGGAAAAATATGGCCGGCACTGCTACGGACGGCGCGACCTGCACCTGGCAGAAGAAATGAAACAGGGCGCGCTGCAACGGGCCGCGGCCCGGCCCTGCGCCATTGGCAAATACCGCGTGCGGCGCGCGGAGGATCTGGACGGCTTCAAGTTCTTTCTGGATGCGCCCAGCGGAGACAACGGAGCCGAGGCATGGGTGCTGCTGCGCGGCTCCGGCACCGAGCCGCTGCTGCGCGTCTATGGCGAAGCGGCCGCGCCGGAGACGTTGGAGGAAATCCTGGACGCCGCCGTGGAGTTCGTCCACGGGAAATAGAGCGCTCACGCAAGGTGTAGCCCAAGCATTCTGCTCTCCCAGGTTAGCGCCCCAACTGCTGGGCGCGGAACCTGGGGCACCCGCCATCGCGGCGGGATACAGTTTTTCGATAAATCAGATCACGGGAACTACTGTTCGCGAATGGTCAGCTTGCCCACCACCAGCTCGTCGATTTCGATGCGCTTGACGTGGGCCGAACCGATGGCCAGGCGGCCGATGGCCAGGGCTCCCACGGCGAGCGCGCCCACGGCAAATGCGCCCACGGCAAGGGCTCCGGCTGCCGCGGCGCCTAAACCTGCGCCGCCCACCGCCACGCTCTTCTGCAACTCGCACTGGTTTTTATGACGCAGTCCGAACATTGTTTCCTCCTTGCGATTCCGGGTTCCTCTTGATTGTCGATTCAACCGCCCCACTCAACGAAAAGAAGGTTGAGTGGGCGACCCGCCGATCTACGCCGCGCTCCATGTCCCTCAGGGTTGGATGCCGGTTGGCGGGTGTTATCCTGAAGAGGTGAATAAAATGGTTTTCTCCAACCTGGTGCACCGGCCGCTGCGCACCATGATCAGTGTGTTTGCGATTGCGCTGGAAGTCACGCTGATTCTGCTCATCGTGGGCCTGTGCCTGAGCATGCTGAACGACTCCGCCAAACGGACCGAGGGCGTGGGCTTTGACGTGATGGTTTCACCGCCGGGCTCCAGCTTCCTGACGGGCATTACGGGCGCACCGGTCTCGATGAAAGTGGCGGACAAGATCCGCGCGGTTCCGCACGTGACCGCCGTGGCTCCCATCGTGATGCACATGATCACCACCGGGGCGCTGGAAGTCCTCGACGGCATCGACCTGAATCCCAAATCGCCGGATGACTTCGACCGGATGGGTCAGCCCTTCCACTACTTGTCCGGCGGCCCGTTCCAGGGACCGGACGACATGATCGTGGACGACTTTTTTGCCGATCAGCATCATGTCAAGGTCGGCGATCACCTCGACTTGCTCAACCAGAGCTTCCGCATTTGCGGCATCGTGGAGCATGGCAAGGGCGCGCGCCGGTATGTGCCGATCCAGACCCTGCAGGAGTTGGCGGGCTCCGAGGGCAAGGCCAGCATGTTCTATGTGAAGACGGACACGCCGCAGAACGCCGACGCCGTGGTTACGGCCATCAAGCAGATTCCGGGCATGGAGCAGTACGTGGTGCGCTCGCTGACCGAATACGCTTCGCTGATGACGGTGGCCAACCTGCCGGGGCTGGGGCCGTTCCTCAACATCGTGATCGGCATCGCCGTGGTGATCGGCTTCATCGTGATCTTCCAGTCGATGTATACGGCGGTGATGGAGCGCACGCGGGAGATTGGAATCTTGAAGTCGCTGGGCGCGACCAAGCTGTACATCGTCAACGCGGTGCTGCGCGAATCGTTTCTGCTGGCCGTGGGCGGAGTGCTGACGGGATTGCTGTTAACTTGGCTGGCCAGCATGGCGATCAACTACAAGTTCCCCACCCACAAGGTGGTGTGGGACAACTACTGGGTGCTGCGCGCCTCGGTGATCGCCATCGTCGGCGCGCTGCTGGGCGGGCTGTATCCGGCGCTGGCCGCGGCGCAGAAAGATCCTATCGAGGCACTGGCCTACGAGTAGGGCGAGACGAAAACCCCGAAGAACCGTGCCCCGGATGCGATCCGGGGCATTTTATTTGGGGGAAGGATGATTTGCACTACTGGCAGTGCAGGAAATGGGTCCGGATGCGCGATGGACGGGAAAAAAGTGGAGCTGCGGAAGATTGTCATCCAACTCTGCTGCGAATCAGAGCTTCTCATGATACGCGCTTTTTATTATCTGCGAGGCGCGGGGAGAGTGCACATATGCCTCGACCGATGGGAAGCAGTTTCGCGCCAATTGGAGCCAGTTCCACACCCCGGCAAATTCTCAC
The DNA here is from genome assembly GCA_963732315.1 of uncultured Acidobacteriota bacterium. Taxonomy (GTDB): domain Bacteria; phylum Acidobacteriota; class Terriglobia; order Terriglobales; family Acidobacteriaceae; genus TOLSYN. The sequence goes on along the minus strand of CAVSYY010000012.1, from coordinate 139,931 downwards.
GAGCGCTTCCATGGGAGCGGCGACGGCGGTGCTGGGACTATTGCTGCTGGCGTATCCGCTGCTGGCGGGCAGACTGCCGATGGGGATGCTCGGCTGGGTGCTGATACTGGTTGGCGTGGCGCAATTGGTGTTTGCGATCTATTCGCAAACCCTTTGGAGTTTCACACTTTTCGCTTTGCGGAGCGTGCTGTTGGGCGGCGCCGGGGTGTGCCTGGTTTATTTCCACCCGGAGGAGATGGAGACGCTGACGGCGCTGCTGCTGGCCATGCTGCTGGCCGGCGCCGGAGTGGAAGGCGGGATCGCGCTGCTGCTGAAGCCGGGGGAAGGACGCGAGTGGGCGCTCTGCGATGCGGTGACCGGCTTTTTGATGGGGGCGCTGATTCTTGCGGGCTGGCCGGCGAGCACGCTGTGGGCGATGGGGACGCTGGTTGGTGTCTCGCTGATGATGGCCGGAGCCTGCCGGGCTGCGATCATCGTCAAGCGGCAGAGCATGGTGGGCGAACTGGAACGGATGCGCGTGTATCAGAGAGCCGCCTAGAGGTCAGGGTTCGGATTGGCGGAGAGCGCGCTCGATGCGGCGGTCGGGAACGAGCCACATGAGGGCGACCAAGACGAAGATGACCTGGGCCAGCACGGGGGAACGGACGGTGACGGCGATGGCGACGGCATACAGGGCTGGCGAGAGCTTGCCCTTCCAATCGCTGCCGATGGCACGTTTGAGCAGAGAGTTGGGACCCTGCGAGGCGATGATGAGCTGCTGCAGGATGTAGTAGGCGATGGCGGCCATCAAGAGCACGATGCCGTAGAGCGCGGTGGGCACGGGTGCGAAGTGGTTCTCGCCCAGCCATCCGGTGGCGAAGGGGAAGAGCGAGAGCCAGAAGAGCAGGTGGAGGTTGGCCCAGAGGATGGCTCCGGTGACGCGGGTGGTGGTGTGGAGCATGTGGTGGTGGTTGTTCCAGTAGATTCCGACGTAGACGAAGCTGAGGATGTAGCTGAGAAAGACCGGCAGCAGAGGCAGGATCGCCTGCGGGCTGCCGCCCCGCGGCACTTTCAGCTCCAGCACCATGATGGTGATGATGATGGCGATGACTCCGTCGCTGAAGGCTTCCAGGCGTGCTTTGTTCATGAGAGTCCCGTCAGGATTGAGATTATGCCGTAGAAGCGGGGCGGGGTGCCATCGCGGGTGTCGATTTCAGAAAGGGGCGCATGCTACAGAGTCCCTAGATCCTTGCTCGGAGCCATTTTGGTAGCCATGCGTGTGCTGCCTTTAACCAGAAAAGCGCATCCAACCCAAGGTAGCTGTTGCTGGTGGGGCCGATCCCCGAGCATTCAAAGTGAGGCAATTGTGATGCGAAAACCAAGCAGATTTGTGTCTGGGCTCATCGCGTTCGTGTGCATTGCCGCTGCCGTTGGTCAGGCGCAGAAGATGATGACGCATCATGTGCGGCCGGCGACGCAGAATGGCGGCGCGCGGTTGGTGAGCCATCTTGCCGCAACGCAGACCCTGCGCCTGGTGATTACCTTGCCGCTGCGCAATCAGGACGAGCTGGAGGATTTTTTGCAGGAAGTTTACGACCCGAACAGTCCTGCTTACCGGCAGTTCCTGACGGTGGATGAGTTTACGGCGGAGTTTGGCCCCACCGAGGACGATTACGACACGGTGGTTGGGTTGGCCAATGGCAGCGGCCTGGCCGTGGTGGGCACTTCGCGCAACCGGCTGAACGTGGATGTGGAAGGGACGGTGGAGAGCATCGAGAAGGCATTCCATCTGACACTGAACGCTTATCAGCATCCGATGGAAAACCGCGCCTTTTATGCGCCGGACCGGGAGCCTACGGTCGATTTGCCGTTTTCGCTGTGGCACATCTCGGGGCTGGATAATTACTCAATCCCGCATCCCGCCGGGCTGCATAAAAGCCTGGTGGCCAAGCCCAGCGCCACCACCGGCTCCGGGCCGTCGGCGTCTTTTTTGGGCAGCGACATGAGGGCGGCGTATTACGGGGGAACGGCGCTGACCGGCAGCGGCCAGTCGCTGGGTTTGCTGGAATATTACGGCACGGACCTGGCGGACTTGAACACCTACTACTCGAACGCGAAGCAGACCAATAATGTCCCGATCACCTTGCTCTCCACGGATGGAACCAGCACGAGCTGCGTGTACAGCAGAGCCGGCGGCAACTGCGACGACACGGAGCAGACCCTCGACATGACGCAGGCGCTGGGCATGGCTCCGGGCCTGGCGAGCCTGGTGATGTACGTGGGCTCGAGCGATGCGGCGATCTTCAACGCCATGGCTACGGCCAAGACGCTGAACGCGCAGTTGAGCTCTTCCTGGACCTGGACCCCGGCGGACCCGAACACGGACAATCCGTACTTCGAGGAGTTTGCGGCGCAGGGGCAGAACCTCTTCCAGGCGGCCGGCGATAGTGGCGCGTGGACTTCAAGCTCGGCGATTTACCCGGCGGATGATGTGTATCTCACGGCGGTGGGCGGAACGGACCTGGCGACCGGCTCGGCGGCCGGGCCCTGGAGCTCCGAGAGCGCCTGGGTCGATGGCGGCGGGGGCATTTCGCCGGATCGGTATACGATTCCTTCGTGGCAGACGGCCGCGGCCAGCGGTTGCGCAAGCTGTTCGCAGAGCTATCGCAACGCCCCGGATGTTTCCGCCAACGCGAATTTTACCTATTACGTCTGCGCCGACCAGACTACCTGCACCGCGAACGAATATGGCGGAACCAGTTTCGCGGCACCGTTGTGGGCCGGATATCTGGCGCTGGTGAATCAGCAGTCCGTGGCCAACGGAAATAAGACGCTGGGCTTTATCAACCCGAGCCTTTATACGATCGGCAACGGGTCCAATTACGACACGGACTTCCACGACATCATCAGCGGCAGCAATGGCTACTCGGCAACGACGGGCTACGATGTGGCGACCGGGTGGGGCAGCCCGAACGGGGGCAATCTGCTCAACGCGCTGGCCGGGTCTCCCGCAGCCTCAGGCTTCACTCTGTCTGCCTCGCCCGGTGCGGTCTCGGTGGCGCGGGGCAGTTCGGGCGGTTCCACGATCACCAGCACGGTGAGCGGCGGGTTTGACGCGGCGGTCACGTTGTCGGCTTCGGGGATGCCGACGGGTGTGACGGTTGGTTTCAGCCCGGCCTCCATCACCGGGACCGGCAGTGCAACGCTTACGTTTACGGTTGCGTCCTCTACCGCCGCCGGCACCTACAGCATCACGGTGATGGGAAGCTCCGGCAGCACGACTTCGACCACGACGGTCTCGCTGACGGTGACGGGAACGGCGGCAGGCTTCTCGCTGAGCGCATCGCCGACGTCGATCAGCATCGCCCAGGGCAGCTCAGGCAGTTCCACCATCACATCAACGATTACAGGAGGCTTCAGCTCTGCGATTTCCCTGTCCGCTTCGGGCGGAGGGAGCAGCCTGACGGTAAGCTTCAGTCCCAGCTCGATCACCGGTGCTGGAACCTCCAGCATGAAGGTCACGGTGAGCCGGAGAGCCTCGACCGGAAATCACACGATCACGATCACCGGCAAGAGCGGGAGCACGACTAAGACGACCACGGTTACGGTGGATGTGCTGAGATAGGGAGATCAGGGAAAAGGCGCAGGGCAGGCGTTAGTGAATGGCCCATGCAGCGTGCTTTTCGGCGGATTGCGCTGTGGTATACTTGCGGAGATCGGGAGCAGGTTTGGAAGAGGGAGCCGAGAGCTCTCTTGGGTTCCCGCGCGCGGCTGGCGTTGACATTGGACTCCAGCATGCGCTACCGTATGGTCTTTCGAGCTGTCCAGCGGTTGCCCGCCTGACGGTACGCTGTCTCCGTGGATCGCATCGGCCTCACGGGCCGGGAAGAAGAAGCGGTTCGGCTGACGGTTTTTGTCCCGCATGCACGTGCAGAAGTTCCCAGACCAAAGTCCTGGGTCTTCATCCCCTCGTCGAGAAAGATCGCTGAGGGGCGTAGCGGTGCCTGCGGGGAAGAGAAAAAAAAGGCGGAGCGGGCCGGACGGTCAGCTCAATTGCCGGTATTTACATCTGGGAGAGTTTGGCATGTCAACCTATTTCCCCAAAGGGGAGATTGCGCGCAAGTGGTACGTGGTGGATGCCGATGGGCAGACACTGGGACGGCTTTCGACGCGCGTCGCGCGCATTTTGAGCGGCAAAGACAACCCCCGCTATACGCCGTTTCTGGATACCGGCGACCATGTCGTAGTCATCAACGCCGGCAAAGTTAAGCTGACCGGGCTGAAGGCCAACGCCAAGGTTTACCGCCGGTACACGGGATTTCCGGGCGGATTGCGGGAAGAAGAGTTCACCAAGCGGCTGGCGCGCAAGCCGGAGCTGATTGTGCAGGACGCCATTGAAGGCATGCTGCCCAAGAACAAGCTGGGCCGCGCCATGGCCACCAAGCTGAAGGTTTACCGCGACGAGAAGCATCCGCACCAGGCGCAGAAGCCTGAGGCGATTGCTCCGGTGGCGTAACCGGCGGGCGTAACCAAAAGAAACGCCGCCGAAAAATTTTTGACGCCCGTTTTGAAGATGGGCGAAGGATTAACATCGCATGGCTGAACTGGTTCAATACTATGGAACGGGGCGCCGCAAAACGAGCGTGGCCCGCGTATTCCTCCGCCCCGGCACCGGCATCATTAAGGTGAACGGCAAGGCCTTCGAGGAACACTTTGTGACCGACGTGCAGCGGATCATTGCGCGCCAGGCACTGTTACTTACCGAGACGGCGAACAGCTTCGACGTGATTGCCAACTGCTCCGGCGGTGGAATTACGGCGCAGGCGGGCGCGGTCCGCATGGGCACGGCGCGCGCGCTGCAGGAGTTTAATCCCGAGCTGCGCGCCAAGATGAAGGCCGAAGGCTTGATGACGCGCGATGCGCGCCAGAAAGAGCGCAAGAAGTACGGCCAGAAGGGCGCCCGCAAGCGCTTCCAGTTCAGCAAGCGCTAAACGGTTATTTCCCACATCTGCCAACTACGGCAGATGTGGGGCACCGGGCATTTTGCTGGTTGGTGTTTTAGAGATGACGCCCTGTGCCGTGGGTTCCGGCGGCGCAAGGCGGTTTGCCGTTTGCGGAACCAAAGCATTTCGCAACTTTGCGTGAGCGTAAATTGCGAAAAATTTTCCCCCTCCCGCTAATACGGGGCGGGCAACGGGAATTGAATTGTCTGGCGTTCTCATGACGCAAGCAGGCAATGCAAATCCATCCAAGGAGGTTCAGTGGCCAATATCACCATGAAGGAATTGCTCGAAGCTGGTGTGCACTTCGGGCATCAAACCAAGCGCTGGAATCCGAAGATGAAGGAATACATCTTTGGCGAGCGCAACGGGATTTACATCATCGACCTGCAGAAGACGCTGAAGATGTTCAAGGAAGCGTCGAAGTTTGTGCAGGACAACGCAGCCGAAGGACGGACGATTCTGTTTGTAGGCACCAAGCGCCAGGCGCAGGAAGCGATTGCCGAAGAGGCGACGCGCTGCGGCATGTTCTACATCAACCAGCGCTGGCTGGGCGGATTGCTGACCAACTGGGTGACCGTGCAGAAGTCGGTAAAGCGGCTGAAAGAGCTGGACGAGATGGCGACCGATGGCCGCTATGAGCTGCTGCCGAAGAAGGAAGTCGTCAAGCTGGAGCGGGAGCGCAAGCACCTGCAGGCGAACCTGGCCGGCATCAAGAACCTGAACCGGCTGCCCGACGCGATCTTCGTGATCGACTCCAACAAGGAGCAGATCGCGGTGAAGGAAGCGCGCAAGCTGGGCATTCCGGTGGTGGCCGTGGTGGACACCAACTGCGATCCGAGCGAAGTGGACTACATTATCCCCGGCAACGACGACGCGCTGCGGGCGATTCGTCTGTTTGCCTCGAAGGTTTCCGACTCTGTAGTGGAAGGCTCGCAGGCGATGAGCGACAAGCAGAGCGCGGAGCTGGCGGCGGGGATTTCGGCAAGCGAAGAAGTGAACGAAGCCGGAACCGAAGTCGTGCTGGCCGAGACCGCCGGCGGCGAAGATGTGAACATGGAAGAAGTGCTCGGCAAGGGCGTGCGCAAGGTGGAGCCGACCGTGGCCGACAACGATGTAGAGGTGGAATCGCGGTAAGCCCGCGAATATTTCGTAAAGGCGACCCGCGCTGCATACTCCGGCGCGGGTCGTTTTGCGAGAATTGATTGAGATCGGCAGGTAGAACAACCAGGAGCCTGGCTTGGCCCGGCGGCATTCATTCCAGAAAGGTTTTGGCAAATGGCAGAGATTACGGCAGCAATGGTAAAAGAGCTCCGCGACAAGTCCGGGGCGCCCATGATGGACTGCAAGAAGGCACTCACCGAGGCCAACGGCGATGTGGAGGCGGCGATGGTGGTGCTGCGCAAGCGCGGCATGGCGTCGGCCGCCAAGAAGGCGACGCGCACCACCAGCGAAGGCGTGGTGACCAGCTACATTCACGCCGGGGGCAAGATCGGCGTGCTGCTGGAAGTGAACTGCGAGAGCGACTTCGTGGCCCGCACGGCGGAGTTCCAGGGACTGGTGCATGACATTGCGATGCACATTGCCGCCGTGGACCCGCGCTACGTCCGCAAAGAAGACGTGACGGCGGCGGACATGGCGAAGGAAAAAGAAATTTATCTGGCGCAGGCCGTGGCCAGCGGCAAGCCGGCCAATATCGCCGAGAAGATGGTGGAAGGCAAGATGGGCAAGTTCTACGAGGAAGTGTGCCTGCTGGAGCAGCCCTTCATCAAGGAGCAGTCGGTGACCATCATGCAGCTGATTGCGACGGTGATTGGCAAGCTGGGGGAAAACATTTCGGTGCGGCGCTTTGCGCGCTTCAAGGTGGGCGAGGCGACGGAGACGGTCGCAGTTGCCAAGCCACAGGCGGCAGCGGAAGCAGCCGAGTAGAAGAGTTTTATGAGAGCGTGAGTCGAGCGGGGCGGAGAAAAATCCGCCCCGCTTTTTAGTGAAGCGAATTGCGCGGCGAAACAAAATCAAGGCAAGGGCAAGAGCAAGATCGAAACTCCCGCCCTAACCAACAACAGGTTAGGACGTGGCACCCTCAAAGTATTTGCCCGGGCCACCCGCCCGGTCGCAATCTGCTAAATGCGGCAGATGGGGGCACCTGCTGACCGGGTGGGGCCGGATCGTTTACACTCGATACGGAAATCAAACATGGCCGATCCCATTTACAAGCGAATACTTCTGAAGCTCTCCGGCGAGGCACTGGCAGCGGGCCAGGGCTTTGGCGTGGATAACGACCGGGTGCACGAAATTGCAGCCGAGGTGGCCGACGTGCACCGGCTGGGAGTGCAGATTGGACTGGTGGTGGGCGGCGGGAATTTTTTCCGCGGAGTCTCCCAGCAGGCCAAGACCATGGACCGCGTATCGGCCGATCACATGGGGATGCTGGCCACGGTGATCAACTCGCTGGCGCTGCGGGACGCGTTGGAGAAGCAGGGCGTGCATACCCGGGTGATGAGCGCCATCGAGATGAACCAGGTGGCCGAGCCGTTCATCCGTCTGCGGGCGATCCGGCATCTGGAGAAGGGGCGGGTTGCCATTTTTGCGGCGGGGACGGGGAACCCGTATTTTTCCACCGATACGGCGGCGTCGCTGCGGGCGATGGAGATCAAGGCCGACGTGATTATGAAGGCCACCAAGGTGGAGGGCATCTACGACTGCGATCCGGTGAAGAACGGCGACGCCAAGATGTTCGATTCGATTACGTTTACCGACGTGCTGAAGCTGGGGCTGGGCGTGATGGACGCCACGGCCATCAGCCTGTGCCGGGAGAACGACCTGCCGATCGTGATCTTCAACCTGAATTGCAAGGGCAATATCCGGCGGGTGTGTTTGGGGGAAAAGGTCGGCTCGATTGTGACGGCGTGAGAGGCGGCTACATCCCCCACATCTGCGCCGAAAAGCGCGACGCAGATGCGGTCAAGGTCAACATCCCCAGCACCCAGGCATTGAAGGGTTCTCACAGGGCGGGGGATTTGGTAGAGTAGGCGGCGTTGTATTGGCGGCGGAATAGAGGCCGGGAGTAGAACCGGCCGCTGGAACGGAGTGAAGCGATGGCTCAGATCAGTATGGCGGCATTGCCCGCACTGAAAGATGTTTTTACTCAGCTTAAGACGCGCATGGACAAGGCGGTGGAAGACTTCCGCAAGGAGCTGGCTTCGCAGCGCACCGGGCGCGCCAACGTGCACATGCTGGACAGCGTGCACGTGGAAGCCTATGGCGCGATGGTTCCGCTGACGCAGGTCGGCAACATCAGCGCGCCGGAGCCGTCGCTGATTACGATTCAGCCGTGGGACACGTCGCTGACGCCGGCGATCGAGAAGGCGATCCGCAGCTCGGATTTGGGGTTCAATCCGCAGAACGACGGCAAGGTGATCCGGGTTCCGGTGCCGGCGCTGAACGAGGAGCGGCGCAAGGATATGGTGAAGCACCTGAACAAGGTGCTGGAGGAGCATCGCACGGCGGTGCGCAACATTCGCCGCGATGGCAATGAGGCGATCAAGAAGGCGATGAAGGACAAGAAGATCTCCGAGGACGAAGAGCGGGGCTCGATGGAGCATCTGCAGAAGGTCACCGACGACGAGATCAAGAAGATGGAAGAGATGCTCAAGGTGAAGGAAAAGGAAGTGATGCAGGTGTGAGGCTGGCGACAGCGTGGTGGGAAGTTGAAAGCCTGGGGCGATTTCCCGGGCTTTTCTGCGTATGTGAGTTACTGCTGCTCCTCGTCGTCCTCGTCGGGTTCCTCTAGGGCCACTGCACCTGCATTCAAGTGAGGACGCGGCTTGAGAGGAGCGCCAACGTGGGCTTCATCGTCATCGTCCAGTTCTGTGGGGCGGTGCTGGTTCATCTCCCTAACCTGAGCGATGAATCGCAAGACGGACAGCACCATCACCAGAACAATGAAGCATCCGATCATCGTATCCTTCAAGGGCGCCCTCCGGGATGAGTGGATTCATTGTAAGGCGGAAGGGCGCAGAAAGTGGCCTTGGTGCGGCTGAGCTGCGTAGGGGTTCTTCGCTTCGCTCAGAATGACACCTCAGAAACAAAATCAAGGGCAAGAGCAAAGGCCCCGCATCTGCTAACTGCGGCAGATATAGGGCACCTGCGATTGAGGTGCAAAAGTGTTGCATCCCCACATTTGCGTCGAAAGGCACGACGCAGATGTGGGCCACCCGGAGATGCATAAGGTCTCAACGGCCGCTGGGCGCGGGGGCTATAATTTTGGGATGGCACATGTAGTACATACGGCTTGCCCGCATGATTGTCCGGATGCGTGTTCGGTGTTGGTGACGATTGAGGACGGGCGGGCGACGAAGATTGCGGGGAATCCGGATCATCCGGTGACGCGGGGATTTCTCTGCGGCAAGGTGGCGAAGTATCTGGACCGGGTGTACTCGGCGGACAGGCTGCTCTATCCGATGCGGAGGGCTGCGCCTAAGGGACAGGGTTGCAGCGGGGCGGCGGCGTTTGAGCGCATCAGCTGGGACGAGGCGCTGGCGGAGATTGCGCAGCGGTTTGCGGCGGTTGCCAAAGAGTTCGGGGCGGAAGCGATTCTGCCGTATTCGTATGGCGGGACGCTGGGACAGATTCATGGCAGCGGGATGGATCGGCGCTTTTTCCACCGGCTGGGGGCTTCGCAGCTGGACCGGACCATCTGCTCGCAGGCGGGCGGAGTGGGACTGACGTCGGTGACCGGAGCCAAGTACGGCGTGCCGCCGCAGGAGTTCCCGCACGCGCGCTACATTATCGCCTGGGGCGCCAACATCATCGGCAACAACATTCACCTGTGGCCGTTCATCCAGGAGGCGCGGCGCAAGGGCGCCAAGCTGGTGGTGATCGATCCTTATTACACAAGGACGGCCAAGGCTGCGGACTGGCATTTGGCGATTCGTCCGGGGACGGACGTGGCGCTGGCGCTGGGGCTGATGCACATCCTCATCGGCGAGGATTTGTACGACAAGGGGTTTGTGGCGGAGCACACCACGGGCTTTGAGGAGCTACGGAAGCGCGCCGCCGAGTATGGGCCGGAGCGGGTGGCGGAGATCACCGGCCTGCAGGCGGACGACATTGTGCGGCTGGCGCACGAGTATGCCGCCAACAGTCCGGCGGTCATAAGGCTGAACTATGGAGTGCAGAGGTCGGAAAACGGCGGGATGGCGGTGCGAGCGATTACCATGCTGCCGACGATCATGGGCTCGTGGAAGCATCCGGGCGGCGGGATGTCGCTGTCGACTTCGGGGACGTTCACGCTGAACAAGACGGCGCTGCAGCGTCCGGAGCTGATGACGAAGGCGCTGGGACGGCCGGCGCGGGTGTTGAATATGGTGCGGCTGGGCGAGGTGCTGACGGATGCCGAACTGACGCCTCCGGTGAAGGCCTTGTTTGTGTATGCGTCGAACCCGGCGGCGGTGTGCCCCAATCATAATTTGGTAGTGGAGGGGTTGAAGCGCAAGGATCTGTTTACCGTGGTGCACGAGCAGTTCTTCACCGACACGACGGATTATGCGGATATTGTTTTGCCGGCGACGACGTTTCTGGAGCAGAAGGAGCTGCTGACCTCGTATGGGCATCTTTCGCTGCAGCTCTCCGATCAGGCGCTGGAGCCGCTGGGGGAAGCGTGCAGCAATGCCGAGGTGTTCCGCCGGCTGGCGGCGCGGATGGGGTTTGACGACAGGTGTTTGCGCGCCTCCGACGACGAGCTGATCGACGATGCGCTGAGCGTCGATGGGGCAACCAAGGGACATGAGTTTCTGGAGGGCATTACGCGCGAAGCGCTGGAGCGGGAGCACTGGATGGAGCTGCGGGTTCGGCGCGATGGCGAGGGTGCGTATCTGCCGTTTGCCGAAGGGTTTGCCACGGCGAGCGGCAAGGCCGAGCTGTACAGCGAATCGCTGGCCAAGGCGGGACTGGACCCGGTGGTGGCGTTTACCCCGCCCAGGGAGTCGCGGCATGGCGGGCAGGGGCGTAATCCATTAAACCAGTATCCGCTGGAGTTGCTGGGGCGCAAGCATGACAACTTTCTCAACACCACCTTTTGTAATGTGGCGGAGATGCAGAAGCGGGAGCGCCGGCACGAGCTGCAGATGAACGCGGTGGACGCCGGGGCGCGCGGCATTGCCAGCGGGGACCAGCTGCGGGTGTACAACGGACGCGGCGAGCTGCGGCTGCGGGCGCGGGTGGATGACAGGGTGCCTCCGGGGGTGGTTGCGAGCTATCTGGATTGGGCGCGCAGCGCACCGGGGGGCAAGAACATCAATGCGCTGACCAGCGACCGGCTGACCGACATGGGCAATGGGGCGACGTTCTATTCGGCGCTGGTGGAGGTTGAGAAGGCGTGAAGACCGCCGCCGGATTTGCCAAGGCTGGATAGTGAGGGAGTAAAGTCTGTTTGCCGCCGATGGCAATCAGAGCACCTGAACCTGTATAATGGGGCCTTCCGCGCCGAAGATTTACGTATGAGGGTCTCGCCATTTTACGTTCAGATTACGCCTGCGCCACGCCTCGCCTGAGCCGCCCATTGCGCCGCGGCCTGATCCATCTGCTTCGCTTCTGCGTGGTGCTGATGCTGCTTGGCGGCATGGCGCTGGCCCAGGGAATCATCGAAGACATCCGCATTCACGGCAACCGCCGCGTGCCGGCCGAGACGGTTCGCGCCCGCATGTTTACGCGTCCCGGCGATGTGTATGACCAGGCGGCGATGGAGCGGGACTTCCATTCCTTGTGGAACACAGGGTACTTCGACGACGTGCGCATTGAGCGCGAGGCGAGTCCCAAGGGATGGATCGTTCAAGTCTACGTGAAGGAAAAGCCGACCATTCGCGAGATCAAGTACATCGGGCTGAACGCGGTTTCGCAGAGCGACGTGCTGGACAAGTTCAAGGAACTGAAGGTGGGACTGAGCCAGGAGAGCCAGTTCGATCCGACGCACGTGAAGCGGGCGGAGGTGGTGCTGAAGGAAATGCTGGCGTCCAAAGGCCACCAGTTTGCCACCATTACCACGGAGATCCGGCAGATTCCGCCGGCGGCCGTCTCCATCACCTTCGACGTGAAAGAAGGTCCCACGGTGAAGGTGGGGGTGATCAGCTTTGAAGGCAACAAGAAGGTTCCGAGCAAAGACCTGCGCCGGGCGATGACGAACCTGAAGCCGGTCGGGATTCCCCACTCCTTGATTCTGGAGAATCTGTTTGCGCGCACCTACGATGCCACCAAGCTGGGCGAGGACGCCGAGCGTGTCCGCTTCGCCTTCCAGGACCGTGGATACTTCAAGGCCATTGTGCAGGACCCGCAGACGAAGATGCGCGACACCAAAGGCGCCTGGTACGTTCCGTTCGGGGGCCGTCACGGCAAGGTGGTGGACATCACCGTCCCGGTGGAAGAAGGTGACCGCTACAAGCTGAAGGAGATCACCTTCACGGGGAACAAGGCGCTGACCAACACGGCCGCGCTGCGCCGCCTGTTCAAGACCAAGGACGGAGACTGGTTCAGCCGGACGGATGTCAGCAAGGGTTTGGATGAGCTGCGCAAGGCCTACAGCACGCTGGGCTACATCAACGAGACCAACATTCCGAACACGGAGATCGACGAAGAGCACAAGACGATCACGCTGAAGATCGACGTGGACGAAGGCAAGCAGTTCTTCGTGCGGCGGATCGAATTCAACGGCAACACGACGACGCGCGACAAGGTGATCCGACGCGAGCTGGCGCTGGAAGAGGGCCAGGTGTACAACTCCCAGCTGTGGGAGCTGAGCCTGCTGCGCCTGAACCAGCTGAACTACTTTGAGGCGCTGAAGCCCGAACAGGATTCGGAAGTGCACCAGAATGTTGCCGACAATACGGTGGACATCAACCTGAAGGTGAAGGAAAAGGGAAAGAACTCGATTGGACTGAATGGCGGCCTGAGCGGACAGACGGGAGCGTTCGTAGGGCTGAAATACGAGACCAACAACTTTTTGGGCCTGGGTGAATCGCTGACCTTATCCGCTTCGCTGGGCACCTTCCAGAAAAACGCGACCATCGGCTTTACCGAGCCGTACCTGTTCGACAAGCCGATTCAGACCGGGTTTACGGCGTATTACCGCACCTTCAAGTTTAACCAGGCGCAGCAGGCCGGCATCTCCTCCACCGCGGCGGCGATGGAGAGCACTGCGTTTCAGAGTGCGCTGCAGAACTATACCCAGTCGAGCCGGGGAATTACGCTCTCGGGCGCCTATGCGGTGCGGCGCTCGTTCCAGCGCTTCGGTCTCACCTACTCGTGGGACGATTCGGACATCAACCCGATCTCGCTGGCATCCAAGGATTATTTTTACGAGCTGGCCTTCCGCAGCGTTTCCGGCGCCAACGCCGTGCACGGTATTATGACCAGCAAGCTGGTTCCGAGCTTCAGCAAAAGCACGATCGACAGTCCGCTGCGGCCGCACCGGGGGAGCAGCTACTTTGTCGGCATGGATATCGCCGGCCTGGGCGGCAACGTGGACTACCTCCGTCCGATTGGCGAGTACAAAAAGTTCATTCCGATGAAGGGTTTCCACGCCAACAAGCAGGGGTTGCAGACCCTGGGCTTCCGTGTACAGGGTTCGTTCATCACCGGATTCGCGGGGAAGACCGCGCCTCCGTTTGAGCGCTTCTTCCAGGGCGGCGACACCGATCTGCGCGGCTTTGATATCCGCACCGCCTCGCCGACAGCGCTGATCAACGACCAGGTTGCGGTGCCCTTGACCAACCCGGATGGAGTTCCGGTTCCCAGGGACCCGAACAACGCCCTGGCGGGCAACTACACCATTAACGTTCCTATCCAGCGGCTGGTGTATCCGGGCGGCGACACCAGCATTGTGGCCAACTTGGAATACCGCATTCCGATCGCCGGACCGGTGACCCTGGCGCTGTTTGTGGATAGCGGTATGAACATGGCGATTCGCGAGTCGCAGCTGCGGCTGGCCGGACAGCAGGTGAACGAGCTGGATAACGCGCAGTTCGGCTGCCCGGCTTATGATCCGGCCTACATCAGCTGCGTGGGAACCGTGTCGCTGAAGTTCCCCCAGAACATTCGTCCGCTGCCCCACACCAATTATGCGTTGCGCGTGTCGACCGGCGCGGAGCTGCAGATTCTGTTGCCGATGGTGAACGCGCCGTTCCGGCTTTACTACGCCTACAATCCCTCCCGGGTCGATACCATCGCTCCGCCGTCAGATCTGATCACGCGGAGTATGTTCCCGGCGGGCGAAGCCGGAGAGTACACCTATCTGAATACTCTCGCGACCTATGATCCGGGATACCGCCTGCGGGAACCCAGGAAGACCTTGCGGTTCACGGTGTCGACGACCTTTTAACCGGGCGATGACAGCTTAGGGAAAATACGCTCAAACGGATAGATTGTTAGTTTGACGCTTTATTTCCCACAACCTATAATCAGGACATCCGTCAGAGGAATTTTTTAGATCAGGGCTGGAGCTGAAACGTTTACGGCTCGCCCGCCAGCTGAAAGGTTTCTGCGGAATCTCCGTGAACTCCGAAGAGGAGTTGAGGCTAATTTTCATGAATCGCTACTTTGCATGTCTGGTCCCAGCCGCGGCGCTGGCAATGATTCTCAGCGTACCCGCTTTTGCTCAGCCCTCGGCCAGTGCGCCTGCCGCTGCCGCAGTGCCCGCAGTCACCAAGGTTGGCATCGTCAACATCCAAGCCGCCATTGTGGGCTCGAACGAGGGGCAGCGCGACTTCGAGGAACTGCAGAAGAAGTTCGACCCGAAGCGCCAGGAACTGGAAGGCCTGAACAAGGACGTGGAGGAGCTGCAGAAGAAGTTCAATGCCCAGGGCGACAAGCTGAACGACGAGGCACGGGCCGAACTGCTGAAGGAGATTGACTCCAAGAAGAAGCAGCTGCAGCGCAACTATGAAGATGCCAACACCGACATCCAGGCGCAGCAGAACGACATTGCCAACCGCATTGGCCAGAAGCTGGTGAGTGTGCTGGACAAGTATGCCAAGGACAATGGCTTCACGGTGGTTCTGGATGTCTCCGGCCAGCAGAGCCCGGTCCTGTGGGCAGCCAGCTCGGTGGACATTACGCAGGCTGTGATGGAAGCCTACAACACCCAGTCGGGCGTTCCCGCGCCACCCAAGAAGGCGGCCGCTGCTGACGCCAAGCCAGCGGCGAATGCCAAGAAGTAAGATTTAGCCTGAAAATGGAATACAGAGCCGCCCACTCGATGGGCGGTTTTTTTGTGCTGCGAGGAAATTTTTGCCCCTGTGGAAATCCGGTGCAAATTTATGCCGAAATGGATTGTGAACAGCAGATTTCAGGCATCATGCGGGTGACGAGCCCCGTTTTATCCATGTAAATGATTGCAGGTAAACAGCTTAAAAGAAATTAAACAATTTCCTTGACGGCGGAGCTCCGGCGCTTTTCGCCATCTGCGTCTGGGAGTTTTGCACACATCCATACTTGCGAATGCTTCGCTGGTTGTGGTTTGTGGATGCAAGACAGACGGCCGGAAGGCCGCTGGCGCTGGGGGCTCAGCTCTCGTCGCTGGAGACGCGCAGCACGGCCAGGAAGGCTTCCTGGGGGATGTCCACTTTGCCGATGCGCTTCATGCGGCGCTTGCCTTCTTTCTGCTTCTCCAGCAGTTTGCGTTTGCGCGAGATGTCTCCGCCGTAACACTTTGCGATTACGTTTTTGCGCAGCGCGGCGACGGTTTCGCGGGCGACGATTTTGGCTCCGATGGCGGCCTGGATGGCGACCTCGAATTGCTGGCGCGGAATGAGTTCGCGCATTTTGGAGACCAGGGCCTTGCCGCGATCATAGGCGTAGTCGCGATGCACGATGATGGAAAGCGCATCGACCGGTTCGCCGGCGACGAGGATATCGAGCTTGACCATGGGCGACTCCCACCATCCGGAGAGGTGATAGTCGAGCGAGGCGTAGCCACGCGAGACGGTCTTGAGGCGGTCGTAGAAATCGAGGACGATTTCGTTGAGAGGAAGTTCGTAGGTGATGAGAACGCGGCTGGAGCCGACGTACTCGAAGTTCTTCTGCTTGCCGCGC
Organism: uncultured Acidobacteriota bacterium; assembly: GCA_963732315.1. Lineage (GTDB taxonomy): Bacteria > Acidobacteriota > Terriglobia > Terriglobales > Acidobacteriaceae > TOLSYN. Next base: position 123,867 of record CAVSYY010000012.1, on the reverse strand, counting down.
TTTTCCTCGACCAGTTTGAAAATGCCACCGACGTACTCTTCGGCCGTGAGGATGGTGGCGGTGATGATGGGCTCTTTGATCTTATCGATGAGGGTGGGATCGGGCCAGCGCGAAGGGTTCTCGACCTGGAGGACCTCGCCATTGGTGAGGGTGACGAAGTAGCGCACGCTGGGTGCGGTGATGATGAGATCGAGATTGTACTCGCGCTCCAGACGCTCCTGGATGATTTCCATGTGGAGCAGGCCAAGGAAGCCGCAGCGGAAGCCGAAGCCGAGGGCGGTGGAGCTTTCGGGCTCGAAGAAGAACGATGCGTCGTTGAGGCGAAGCTTTTCGAGCGCATCGCGCAAGAGGCCGTGCTCGTGCGAATCGACCGTGTAGAGTCCGGCGAAGACCATGGGCTTGATGTCTTCGAATCCGGGCATGGCTTCGATGGCGGGATGGTCGGCGTCGGTGATGGTGTCGCCGATCTTCACGTCGCCGACGGTCTTCATGGTGGCGAAGAAGAAGCCGACCTCTCCGGCGGTGAGCTCGCCGATCTCCTGCGGTTTGGGTGTGAGCACGCCCATGGAGTCGACCAGGAAGGTGGTGCCTTTGGCCATGAGCTTGATCTTCTGTCCCTTGTAGAGACGGCCGTTGACGACGCGGGCGAGGACGCCGACACCGCGATAACTGTCAAACCAGGAGTCAAAGATGAGGGCCTGCAGAGGCGCATCGATGCTGCCTTTGGGCGGAGGAACGCGGTGCACGATCTGCTCGAGAACTTCGACGACGCCCGCGCCGGTTTTGGCGCTGATGGGCAGAGCGGTGGAGGCATCGAGGCCGACGGCGCTTTCGATCATTTCCTTGGTGCGCTCGATGTCGGAGCTGGGCAGATCGATTTTGTTGATGACGGGAATGATTTCCAGGCCGTGGTTGATGGCGATGTAGCTGTTAGCCAGTGTCTGCGCCTCGACGCCTTGCGTGGCATCGACGACGAGCAGAGCGCCTTCGCAGGAGGCCAGCGAGCGGGAGACTTCGTAGGAGAAATCGACGTGGCCGGGGGTGTCGATGAGATTGAGCTGATAAGTCTGGCCGTCCTGGGCCAGATACATCATGCGGACGGCGTGGGCCTTGATGGTGATGCCGCGCTCGCGCTCCAACTCCATGGCGTCGAGGACCTGCTCCTGGCCGGCCATCTCGCGGGCGCTGAGCGAGCCGGTGATCTCCAGCATGCGGTCGGAGAGCGTGGTCTTGCCGTGGTCGATGTGCGCGATGATCGCGAAATTCCGAATCGAGGTGCGGTCCATTGTTTGCTTTCAAACGCCCGCAGGAATTGCGAGGCTGCGCTGAAGTAATGCTCTATTTTAGCATTCGCGCGGAGAGCGCGCCGTTGGCGGATGTCTGAGAAGCGTTAGCACAAAAGGGACGCGGACAAGGGCGCGTCGTATTCCGGCGGTGGAATTTCTCGCAGACCTAAGTTGATCACCTAGATTTGCAAGTCAGTTCATAGTTCGCGCGCTAGCTGTACAGCAACTCTGGATAGAGAATTGGGTTGATAGAAAACAGAAGGAGGATTATTTTGCGAAAAATTGCTGCAATTGTTTTCTCGCTTTGTCTATTGACCGTGGTTGGGATGGCGCAGGTTCCCACGTCTGGCAATGTTTACTTCGGTTATTCGCTCAATCATGGCAGCACGGGGCTCACCGATACGGGGACTCTGAATGGATGGGAAGGATCGCTCGAAGGCAAGATCTTTCCACATGTCGGAATGGTGGCCGATGTGAGCCAGCAGTACGGCTCGCTGTACATTCCGGGGTTCGGGGAAAACGCATCAGAGCGGACGAGCAGTTACCTGTTCGGGCCGCGGGTGTCGTTTACGGTGGGCAAGTTCCGGCCCTTTGTACATGCGCTGATTGGTGCCGGCTACTTGCACGAATCGGCGTTTGCCGAGGGGGAACATAGCGAGGTCGCCTATGCGGACGCGCTGGGCGGCGGTGTGGACTACCATCTGATTCCGCACCTGAGCTGGCGAGTGCAGTTGGATGCGCTGCAGACGAACTTCCATAGCGCATGGCAGAACAACGCACGATTTACGACGGGACTGGCGGTTAAGTTTTAGGCCAGACCCGCTTCACAGACGCCTCGGGCGGGTTCGGCAACGGGCTGGCCGCCGAGGCGTCGGTTGTGGTGCGTTATTGTTGTGCAAACAGGAATTTTGGATAGACGCAGTAGAATGGAGCCATGCTGATTCTTGCATCGCAATCGCCACGGCGGGCTGAGTTGTTGCGCAACGCCGGGTACACGTTCGAAGTTAGTCCGGCGGATGTGGACGAGCGGGTGCGCGCCGGAGAGCCGCCCGAGGAGTACGTGAAACGGCTGGCGCAGGAGAAGGCTCTGGCGGTGCTGGCGACGGCTCCCGCCGACGCGGTGGTGCTGGGCGCAGACACGACGGTGGTACTGGGTGGCGAGTGCCTGGGCAAGCCGGTGGATGCCGCCGACGCGCAGCAGATGCTGAAGCGGTTGAGCGGACGCGTCCACCAGGTGATGACCGGGGTGTGCGTGACGTGGCGCAAGGCGACGGACGCGGAAGTGGATTTCGAAGTGGGCGTCGAAGTGACCGAGGTGAAATTTGCGGCCATGAGCGGCGCCGAGATTGCCGCCTACGTTGCGACCGGCGAGCCGATGGATAAGGCGGGAGCCTATGCAATCCAGGGCGTGGCTTCAAGGTGGATTCCGCGGATACGGGGATGCTACTTCAACGTAGTGGGTCTGCCGGTGGCGCGGGTGAGCGCGATGCTGGTGAAGGCGCGAGTGCCGCGGATCTGATCGGGAAGAGCAAGAGCAACAACAACAGGAGCAAAGACAGGGTCAAACGCCCCACTCAAGCCGAGGGATGGCTTGAATGGGGCGTTTGGTTTGCGGTTATGCGGTGGACAGGGATTCGATGAGGTGGGCGAGGAGCGCGGCGCGGCGCGGCAATTGACGGGCAAGGACGAATTCGTTGGGCGAGTGGGCGTGGTCACCGACCGCGCCCAAACCGTCCAGGGTGGGAATTCCCAGCGAGGCGGTGATGTTTCCGTCGGAGCCACCGCCGACGGATGCTTCGCCGAGCGAGAAGCCGAGTTGGGCGGCGCAGTGGGAGGCGAGGCGGTAGAGGCGCACGGTTTCCCTCGAGCGCTCGAAGGGCGGACGCTCGACGCCTCCGTGGAGTTCGAGGCGGCAGCGGGGATCGCGGGGGCGCAGGCGGTGCAGGGCGGCATCGGCGCGGGTGGCCTGGGATGCGGTGCGGAAGCGGAGATCGACGACCACTTCGGCATGAGCGGCGACGACGTTGGAGCGGCTGCCGCCGGAGATGAGTCCGGGGTTGAGGGTGAGTCCGGTGGCGGGGCGGGAGAGTTCGCTGATGGCAAGGACCTGGTGGGCGGCTTCGACGATGGCGGAGGCACCGCGCTCGAAGTCGAGTCCGGCGTGGGTGGCGTGGCCGTGGACGCGGAGGGTGTAGCGGGCGACTCCCTTGCGCGCGGTTTTGCAGGCGCCATCGGGGCCGGCGGCGGGTTCGAGGACGAGGACGGCCTTGGCGGCCTGTGCGAGGCGGCGGGTGAGCGGGTGCGAGGCAGGGCTGCCGATCTCCTCGTCGGGCACCAGCAGGAGCGTGACGCGGCAAGGCAGCGGGCCGCGGGCGGCGAGGGCGCGCAGGGCGAAGAGCGCCTGCACGATGCCGGCCTTCATGTCGAATATGCCGGGGCCGTAGAGACGCGGGCCGTTTTCGCGCCAGGGCATGGCCTGGAGAGTGCCGCTGGGAAAGACGGTGTCGGTGTGGCCGAGGAGCAGGATGCGCGGGGCGCGGCGCGGGGCGGCGAAATCGACTTGCAGAGCGGGGCCGAGGCCGGGGAATTTGTGCTGGCGGATACGCGGATTGAGCGGCGCGAAATCAAGCGCGACGAGGGAGGCGAGCGCGGCGATGGCTTCGGGCGCAGCGGAGGGGGATTCGTGCTCGACGTAGCGGCGGAGGGTGGCGACCATCTCCGGCAGCTGGGCGGTTAAGGTGTGGAGCAGCGGCGATGGTGATGGTTTGGGCATGGGTGCGAGCCAGCGATGATGATTGTAACCGTGATTGTGAATGGTTGGGGTTATGTAGTCAGGCTTAAGTGGGATGGATGGCGTGAAGGGTTGTTACGAGAAATCGATGGCAGCCAATTTTTCATGGAAGAATATTCGTTGGTGCGGGGACACTGCGCGGCATCCAATGCTATCGTTAATTGCCTCATGCCGTCGCGCTGTTGGGAACAACAGAGCGGACGTGCGAAACCATTCATCACCGAACGCGCTCCGCCGCAGACGGCGGTAGCGGAAAGGATCCACCATGGCTGATGTAAAGACCACCGCCCCTGCCGATTTCACCAACCTCTTTTTGAAGGGAGTGGAGCAAGCGGCCGAGTTGCAGAAGAAGTCGCTGGAAGCCGCCCTGCAGCAGAATGCCGAGGCGATTGCCACCTACAAAAAGGGCGCGCAGGCGGCGACGATGCCGAACGTGTTCGAACTCGCGGGGAAGGCTTTGGAAAGCTATATCGAAGCGCAGAAGACCGTGATCGACCAGGTTGTGCAGCAGACCACCGCGCTGGTGGAGAGCACGAAAGGGAGCGGCATTTCGGCGCAGAAAGTTGCCGAGACCTTTACCAAGAACATCGAACAGTCGATCGAGCGTACCGTGGAAGTGCAGAAGAAGGCTCTGGAACTTGCGGTGCAACAAGCCAAGGCTACCTTGGGCCGCAGCTAAACACATCACGGCGTCATGGCTGCGGCGCAGCTATGACGCCCAACACCTCCGGAACGATCCCAGACAAACGATGAATGCGATGAGGGCGGCGCGGCTCTGCGGCGAGGCAGAGAGGCGGCCGTCGTTTGCCGCATGCTCCGCTGCGTCCTTCGAGTCCCAGGCTGCTATACTTTATTTTTTTAAGGGATTTTTCAGGATTTTATCCTCGGGACGGTCCATTGAGCGAACTTCACGGTCCAGATGCAAGCCTAACGCCAGATGTGCTGACGAACCTACCTCTCGACAGCGTAGCCATTCAAAAGATTCTGCCCCACCGCTATCCGTTTCTGCTGATTGACCGGGTCATCGAACTGGAGCGGAAGAAGCGGATCGTCGCCATTAAGAACGTGACGGTGAATGAAGAGTTTTTCCGGGGACACTTTCCGGGGAATCCGATTATGCCTGGCGTGCTGATGGTGGAGGCGATTGCGCAGACCGGAGCCACGCTGCTGATGACAGAGATTCCCAACCGCGCGGAGATGCTGACGGTGTTCACGGGGATCGAGCGGGCGAAGTTCCGGCGGCAGGTGATTCCGGGCGACCAGCTGCGATCTGGAAGTGAACGTGATTGTGTGGCGCCGGACGGCGGTGAAGATGGAAGGCACGGTTCTGGTGGACGGCAAGGTGGTATGCGAGGCGACAGTGACCTGCCAGCTGGTGAGCCTGAAGAAGCCGGAGCCTGGGCCGGAAACGAGCGCGGAGTAGGAACGATGGCCATTCATCCCAGCGCCGTGGTGGACGCAAGTGTGCGGGTGCCGGATTCGTGCACGATTGGGCCGTTTTGCCTGGTGGGCGCGGACGTGGAGATGGGCGAGCACTGCGAACTGATGTCGCACGTGGTGCTGACGGGCCCGACGCGGCTGGGGAGTTATAACCGGATTCATCCGTTCGCGGTGGTGGGGATGGGTCCGCAGGATTTGACCTACCGGGGCGAGCCGACGCGGCTGGAGATCGGCGACTACAACGAGATTCGCGAGTATGTGACGGTGCATCGCGGGACGGTGAAGGGCGGCGGGCTGACGAAGATCGGCTCTAACTGCCTGCTGATGGCCTACGCGCATATCGCGCACGACTGCTTCATCGGCGACAACGTGATTATGGCCAACGCGGCGACGCTGGCCGGACACGTTACGGTGGAGGAGTGGGCGGTGGTGGGAGCCTTGAGTCCGGTGCATCAGTTTGTGACCGTCGGAAAGCACGCCTATATTGGCGGCGGGACGACGATTACGCAGAACGTGATGCCGTTTGCCAAGGCCTGCGCGGTGCGCGACGTGCATGCGTATGGGGCGAATGCGATCGGGCTGGAACGGAGAGGCTTCAGCAAGGAACGGGTGAAGGCGATACAGAGAGCCTTCCGGGTTCTGCTGGCGGCCAAGCTGAATACCACGCAGGCGCTGGAGCGGATCGAACGCGAGGTGGAACAGACCGAGGATGTGAAGCTGCTGGTGGAGTTTATCCGCAAGAGCGAGCGCGGGATTGTGAAGTAGGGGAGCCAGGTTTCAAAAGACAACCGCAATGGCAAGGGCAAAAAGCCGGAAGGGGTGGAAGGCATTGCTTCCCACCTTAACCGCGCAAAAGCGGCGCGGCGAAGGTGGGGCACCCGGCCGGTTCATTGAGCGGAAGTGAAACAGCAGGGACTGGTACCGGCGGGTGGGGTGACACGAAGATGCACAGACCTCAGAGTATGTTGAGCTCTTAAAGATGAGAGGACGTGTGGACGATGGTGAGGCCGGAGCGGTATGCTCCGGCTTTATCGTGCAGAGCGGGACAAGAAAAGGGATGAGGAGCGCGGGATGGGGACACGGCTGGGATTGATTGCGGGGAATGGGAAGTTTCCGCTGCTGGTGCTGGATGCGGCGCGGGCGAAGGGGTATGACGTGGTGGTGGCGGCGATTCGCGAGGAGGCCGATGCGTCGATTGAGAAGCACGGCGCGGCGGCGGTGCACTGGCTGAGCCTGGGCGAGCTGAGCAAGCTGATTGAGACCTTCAAGGCCGAAGGCGTCAGCGAGGCGATTATGGCCGGGCAGGTGAAGCACAAGCAGATCTTCAGCGCGATTCGTCCGGACCTGAAGCTGGCCAAACTGCTGCTGAGTTTGACGACGCGGAATACGGATTCGCTGATTGGAGCGGTGGCCAAGGTGCTGAGCGACGAGGGTATCCATTTGCAGAGTTCGACCGAGCTGCTGGAGCCGATGCTGGCGCCGGCGGGCGTGCTGACCAAGCGGGCTCCGGGAGACAAGGAGCTGACCAACATCACGTATGGGCGGGCGGTGGCGCATCACGTGGCGCGCTTTGACATTGGGCAGACGGTGGTGATTGCCGAGGCGGCCTGCGTGGCGATTGAGGCGATGGAGGGAACGGACGAGGCGATTCTGCGGGCCGGGGCGCTGATGCAGAGTTTGCACGGCGAAGCCAGCACGCTGAGCCGGGCGCTGACCGTGGTCAAGGTGGCCAAGCCGAACCAGGACATGCGCTTCGACGTGCCGGTGGTGGGAATGCATACGATTGAGACGATGGTGCGGGCGGGGGCAAGCTGTCTGGCTCTGGATGCGAACAAGTGTTTGATCCTGGACCGCGAGAAGGTGATTGCGGCGGCCGACGCGGCGGAGATCGCCATTGTGGCCGAGGAAGCGGTGCACGTGGAAGCGTTGCACCACCGGTAGGCGGGGGCGGACTTGAGCGGGTGGAGTTTGTCGGAGTTGCGGGCGCGGTTAGAGAGCGGGGAGGTATCCGCCGTGGAGGCGGTGCGCGGCTGCCTGGAGAGAATTGCGTCGGAGAACGGGGAGTTGCGGGCGTTCGTGAGCGTGGATGAGGATGGGGCTCGGCGCGAAGCCCAACGACAGGACGCAGGACCGCTGGCAGGCGTTCCAATCGCGATCAAGGATTTGATCGATGTCAGGGGGATGCGGACGACGGCGGCGAGCCGGGTGCTGGAGGGTGCGCCGGCGGCCGAGGCGGATGCGGAGTGCGTGCGGCGGCTGCGGGCGGCCGGGGCGATTGTGTTGGGGAAGACGAATCTGCATGAGTTTGCCTTTGGCGGCAGCGGGGTGGTGAGCGCCTACGGGGCGGTGCCGAACCCGCTGGACCGGACGAGGGTGAGCGGAGGGTCGTCGTCGGGCTCGGCTGCTGCGGTGGCGACGGGGATGTGCTTTGGGGCGCTGGGCACGGACACGGCGGGGTCGGTGCGTTTGCCGGCGGCGTGCTGCGGTGTGGTGGGATTCAAGCCGACGTGGGGCGCAGTTCCGGTGGCGGGGGTGATTCCCCTGGCTTGGTCGTATGACCACGTGGGACCGCTGGCGCGGACGGTGGAAGATGCTGGCTTGTTGTATGCGGTGCTGGCGGGCGAGACGGCGGGGTGGGAGTCTTGGCGTCGGGTACGTGGCAACGACGGCCGCTCCGGCCGCGGGCGCATGGTGCTCCGGCCGAAGGAGCCGGTGCGTTGCGGTATCGCGCGGAAATATTTTTGCGAGGGGCTGGATGCGGAGGTTGAGGAGGGATTTGCGCGAGCGGTGGAGGCGGCGCGCGGACTCGGCTGGCAATTGCGCGAGGTGGAAATCGAAGTGAGCGAGGACCGGCGGGTGAGCAATGCGGAGACGTGGGCCTTCCATGCGAAATGGGCGGAGGAGCGCGGGGCTCTGTACGATCCGCGGACGCTGGCGCGGATTGTGAACGGTCGACTGGTGAAGATAGAGGAGTATGTGGAGGCGCGGCGGGGGATGGAACTGATGCGCGAGCGCTGGCGCGGAGGCGTGGAGGGATTGGACGTGGTGCTGACGCCGACTTCGCCGGTGCTGCCGCCGAAGATCGAGGAGATGATGGGGCCGGAGGCTCGCGCGGTGGAGGTGAAGATGCTGCGCAATACGCGGCCGTTTAACGTGCTGGGATGGCCGTCGGTGACGGTGCCGTGCGGCAGGATGGTGGGAGTGCAGGTGAGCTCCGGGTGGGGGAAGGACTGGGTGGCGCTGAGTGCGGCGCGGGAGTTGGAACGGGCGCTGGGGTAGAAACCCGACGTTGTGATTGAGTATCTCCCTAACGATTGACGATTCAGCTACGTTCTTTCCCAAATCATTGGCCAGACAGTTAATCCTTGCGATTTCTGCGCAAAGATTATCCATCCAGTAATCTCCCCTTTCGAAACGATTATCAGAAATGCCAATCTTTTCCTGTATGAATACCTCATGACCAAAGGAAGTTTGAACGGGCACCGGGCTCTTATACTCTTCACAACTTATTGCGGGGTGGAGTCGGAGACCATGGTGGCGGAGGCGATGGGCGGAGGGATTCGGGGGAGGATGCCGAGTTCGCGGTAGATGGGGCGCAGGGCGTGGCGGATGTCGGGCAGAACGGTGAAGTAGATGCCGGCCGAGGCGATGCAGATGAGGCCGCTGAAGATCAGGGCGCGGGGTGCTCCGAAGCGGGCGGCAAGGGCTCCTCCGAGGAGCGAGCCGAAGGGCGTCATGCCCATGAAGGCCATGGCGAAGTAGCTCATGACGCGGCCCCGCATGGCAGAGTCGGAGATGGTTTGCAGGATGGTGTTGCTGCTGGCGGTGAGCTGCATCATGGCGAAGCCGGCGGCGAGCAGCATGGCGACCGAGAGCGGGAGGCTGCGGGAGATTCCGAAGACCAGGATGGCGATGCCGAAGCCGAGGGTGGCGAGTCCGATGCGGCGTCCCAGGCCAAGGACGGAGCGGCGGGCAGCCATGGTGATGGCGGCGATGAGGGCGCCGATTCCGATGGAGCCCATGAGCATGCCGAGGGTGCTGGCGCTGCCGTGGAAGATCTGGCGGGCAAAGATGGGGAGCAGGGTAACGTAGGGCATGCCGGCGAGGCTGACGATGGCGAGCAGGAGGAGGATGGAGCGGATGGGGACCGACCCGGAGACGTATTTGAAGCCTTCGGCCAGCTCGCGCCAGAGGTTTTCCTCCTCGCGGTGGCGGGGTGGAGTGGCGGCGACGCGCATAAGCAGAAGGCTAAGGATGACGGCGCCGTAGCTGATGCCATCGATGGTGAAGCACCAGGCTTCGCCGAAGGCGGCGATGATGAAGCCTCCGATGGCGGGGCCGATGAGGCGGGCGGAGTTGAACATGGTGGAGTTGAGGGCGATGGCGTTGGGGAGGATGTCGCGGTCTTCGACCATTTCGATGAGGAAGGCCTGGCGGGCGGGGGTGTCAAAGGCGTTGATGATGCCCTGGGCGACGCTGAGCAGGGCAATCTGCCAGACGTTGATGCGTCCGGTGAAGGCGAGCACGGCTAGGGCGAAGGACTGCAGCATGGAGAGGTTCTGGGTCCAGACCAGGGTGCGGTGCCGGTTCCAGCGATCGACCCAGACTCCGGCAAAGGGGCCGAGCAGAAAAGCCGGGACCTGTCCGAGGAAGGCGATAAGGCCAAGCATCCAGGCCGAGCCGGTGAGGCGGTAGACCAGCCAGCTGGTGGCGATGCGGGTCATCCAAGTGCCGATGAGCGAGAGGCTCTGGCCGCTGAAGAAGAGGCGGTAGTTGCGGCGTCCGAGGGCGCGCAGGAGGAATCGCCAGCCGGAGGCGGATTGTGCCGGGGAAGACATGATCAGCTGATTGGATGATACCGGGGAAAAGGCGAGTGCGAGCGATTTTGGCGCTGGGCAGTAGGGAGTTCTTGCTGCGCGGTCGGGTACGCGGCACAAGACGCCGCTCCGGCCGCTGGCTCTAGGCGCTGGGCGGCGGTTGGACTACACTCGTTGGAAATACTCGGGGTGGAGTGCCCGGGGGACCTTTGGCTGGCGAAAGGACTGGATGGCAGAGGGCAAGGTAGCCGAACATCGCAGCGCGGCGGAAAGACGCAGGAAGTTTCCGCATCTCTATGACAAGTTTAGCCGGGAGCAGTGGGCGAAGCTGCGGGCCAGTATGCCGCTGGAGATCAGCGGCGAGGACCTGGATGTGCTGCGCGGGTTGAATGACCCGGTGACGCTGGACGAGGTGGAGGAGATTTATCTGCCGCTGTGCCGGTTGCTGAACATTCATGTTGCGACGGCGAACGGGCTGGGGCGGGTGAAGGATTCGTTTCTAGGTCTGCCGACCAAGCGGCCTACCTATGTGATTGCGGTGACGGGCAGCGTGGCGGTGGGAAAGAGCACGTTTGCGCGGGTGCTGGCCGGAGTGCTGTCGCACTGGTCGGATCACCCTTCGGTGGAGCTGGTGACGACGGATGGATTTCTGTATCCCAACCAGGTGCTGAAAGAGCGCGGGTTGATGGAGAAGAAAGGTTTTCCGGAGAGTTACGACCTGCGCCGGATGCTGGACTTTATGATCGCGCTGCGGCAGGGCGAGCAGGAGCTGAAGGTTCCGGTGTATTCGCATGACAGCTATGACATCGTTCCCAACGAGTTTCTTGAGATACGGCGGCCGGAGATTCTGATTCTGGAGGGGCTGAACCTGCTGCAGATGCATCTGCCGGGCGGGTCGAAGGCGCCGAAGATTTTCGCCAGCGACCTGATTGATTTTTCCATCTACGTGGACGCCGCCGAAGAGCACATCCGGCAGTGGTACGTGGAGCGCTTCCTGCTGCTGAAGAGCACGGCGTTCCGTAACCCGCGCTCGTATTTTCATCGCTTTGCCGAGATGGCGGATGAGGATGCGCAGGCGTTCGCCATCGACGTGTGGGAACGGATCAACCTGGTGAACCTGGTGAGGAATGTGGCGACGACCCGGGAGCGGGCGCAGGTGGTAATGCAGAAGGGCGCGGATCACCGGGTGCAGGAGGTTTGGCTGCGGCGGGTGTAGGAGCAATCACAGAAAAAGCAAACAGCCTGGGGCGAAAACTCCGGGCCTTTTTCATTTGTGGCTAGAGCGGATTGCGGCGATAGATGTCGTAGTTGTTGAGGGATTCGACGGGGGAGTAATCGCGGGAGAGGAGCTGGAGAAGCTGCGGGCGGAAGGAGATCGGCTCCTCCTGGAGCTGCAGGTTGCGCTTGACGATGAGCCATTGGATGTTGCGCTGGCGGGCGATCTGGGCTATCTGGGCGGAGGAGTAAGGGTTGACGGTGTTGTCCATCATGAGGACAGGGAATTGCGGGGTGCGGCCAGAGGTGAAGTAGAAGAGGTCTTCGCCAGGGACCATGAGGATGGCGTCGGTGGGCGGAATTTCGCGGTTGGTGTAGGCGACCAGTTCTTCGAAGTCGGGCAGCCAGTCGCCGCGCATGGCGAGACCGCGCAGAGGCGGCAGGGCGGAGTGGGCGAGGGTGTCTCCGGAGAGATCGACATATTGGAGTCGCTCGTGGCTGAGGGCATAGTAGCCTCCGGCGGTAAGAAGTGTGAGCGAGATGACGAAGGTTAGAGCGGTGAGCGGGAGGGTGGCAGGGCGGTCGGATGCCAATGAAATGAGTATGGCCGTCAGAAGGATCATGAGGAACGGCCAGAGGGCGTAGGTGCTGCCCCAGAGCTGCTGGGAGAGGAATGCTCCGTGGATGACGGCGAGGAGGATGAGGGGAACGAGTTGGGTCAGGGTGTAGGCGCGCGGGAGCTGCCAAAGGGCGAAGGCAAGAGCGACGATCAGCAGTACGGGCCAGAGATGCAGGAGCGCTTCGACACGGTCGGAGTCGTTTTGCTCTATCCAGAGCGCGGCGAAAGCCCAGAGGAAAGGCACAGAGAGAAGAGCAGCGCCGATCCATTGAGCGCCGGGTAACGCTTTGCTGCCGGCCGCTGGCGCTGGGTCGGCGATCCAGCGGGAGGCCATTTGGTTTGGGCGGGACAAACGCAGGGTCGCGAGGCCAGTGGCGAAGACGGGGAGGCTCCAGAGGAGCGTGGAGTCGCGATAGACGCCGAGCATGGTGGGCAGCCCGGGGAGGCGTCGCGAGGCGGCGAATTGGATCGTCCAATGGTAGTAGTTGGCAAGTCCGACGGTGTGCTGGATGAGGGCGAGCGTAAGAGAGAAGCCGACGGCGGCTCCGGTCAGCAGCAGGGCGCAGGCTCGGCCAGTGGCTGGGTTGCGGACGGCGTTACGGACGGCAAGCCAGGCGATACAGGCCGCGGCAGCGAGGAGGAAGATGAGTCCGGTGTTCTGCTTGATGAAGGGAGGGATGGCGACGAGGATTCCCGTGGCGAAAGTCGGGAGCGGAGGAAAGTTAAGAGATTCCAGGCGCAGGAGCAGCCAGAGGCAGAAGAGGATGAACAGGGTGCAGTCGGAGTCGTAAAAGGGATGGGGAAAGATGCTGCTGGTGCCAAGAAAGATGAGTGGCAGGGAGAGCAGAAAAGCGATGAGGCGCGCGGGTAGCAGCGATTGAGTCAGGAGGCGGAGCAGGATTCTCCAGGTGAGGAGCGTGGCACATCCGGCGGCGGCCGAGGCGTAGAGATAGTGGTGGAGGACGGCGCGTCCGAAGAGCTTGATGATGGCGGCCTGGGCGAGAAAGGTGAGCGGAGCGTAGGGGAATGGGAAGTCTCGATAGGGGAGCTGGCCGAGTGAAATGCGGGTGGCATTTTCGAGGATGTAGCTGAGATCCCACAGCACGGTGAGGTGCGTGTTTTGCCAAAAGACGAAGGCGGCAGTGGCGAGGAAAAGGAAGGCTCCGGTGAGGAGGTTGCAGACGGGGATCGCGCTTCCGCCGGCTGCTGGCGCTGGGTCGCGGAGCGGGGCTGGGAAATTGGACATGGGCAAAATCAATTCTACGGGATGGGGTGGGTAGGCGATGCGAGGCTGGCCGGTGATCCCACATCTGCCAAAGGAGGGCAGATATGGGGCACCTGTGATCTTTCAAGAGGTTGTCCATTCGATCAGGACCGGAGAAGCTGATTGTGACGAGCAATCCAGTTTCCCGAGAGAGATCGAATGGACATCCACAAGAATGCCCGACTTACCCTCCGTAGTCGAGAGCAACTGGCACAGTTTGTAATCTCTGGCCAGACTCTTAGCGCCGCCGCACGGCGCTTTCTGGTGACTCCCAAGACCGCCGCCAAGTGGGTCAGCCGATTCCGCATCCTCGGCATCGACGGGCTCCACGACGGCTCCTCGCGTCCCCTGCGCAGTCCGTGCGCCGCACCCGCCGAACTGGTCAACCGCGTCATCGAGCTGCGCCGGCAACATGCTCCCGGCTATCAGATCGCACGCGCCACCGGTCTCTCGCCCGCCTCCGTTAGCCGCATCCTGCGCCGCGTCCGACTCAGCCGCTGGCGCGATCTCCATCCGGCTCCGCCCGTGCAGCGATACGAACACCCCTTCCCGGGCGATTTGCTCCACCTTGATATCAAGGGCCTTACCCGTTATCAGGAGGTTTTGATGCGCGCTGACGGCCGCCGCCGAGGACTGCTTAAGCACCCAGGCTTCGAGGCTCTGCACGTCGCCATCGACGACCACTCCCGCCTGGCATTCACCCAGATGCTGCCCGACCAGAAGGCCGAAACCACCATCGGATTTCTCCGCGATGCCCTCGACTTTTATGCCCGACACGGGATCCGCGTGCGCGCGCTACTCACCGACAACGGAAGTTCCTACCGATCTCACCAGTTCCGAGCTACCTGCAGCCAATTCAATATCAAACACCAACGCACCCGGCCTTACACGCCGCGAACCAACGGCAAGGCCGAACGATTTATCCAGACCGCTCTGCGCGAATGGGCCTACGCCAAACACTGGAAAGATTCCGACGAACGCGACCAGCACCTGCAGCCATGGACCGCCTACTACAACTTCGCCCGACCCCATGGTAGCCTCAACTACGCTCCACCAATCAGCCGCGCTGACCCAGGTACAACCTCTTGATCATCTACAGCCACCCGTCAGGGGCACAGACGCGTGGCGAACCCCGGGGGGCCAAGATGCGGTGAAGAGCTAGCGCTTTTCGCCGGGATCCTTGGGACGCGGGCGTTCGTGGCCGAGACCTTCGACGAGCAGCACGGCTTCGGAGACATCGCGGATGCTGCGGCGGAGGCGGCGGCTCTCGTCGCGCAGGCGCTGGTAGGCCTCTTCTTCGCTGAGGCCGAAGCGCTGCTGCAGGACTCCCTTGGCGCGCTCGACCATTTTGCGTTCCTCCAGTTGCTGGCGGACGAGAACTGCCTCCTTGCGGAGCTTGACATTGTGGTCGGCGAGTTGGGAGTAGGCGATGGCACCGCCCATTTGTTCGCCCAGAAAGCAGAGTACGGAGATTTCCTCGGGGGTGTGCTCGTGGGGTTCGCGATGGTGGACGTTGAGCACGCCGATGACCTCTCCGCCGCGCACCAGGGGGACGGAGATGAGGGCCTCGAAGGTGTCTTCGATCAGGGTGGTGAAGTGTTTGAAGCGGGGATCGGCGAAGGCGTGGTTAGTGAGCGCCACGGCCGATTTGTGCTGGGCGACCCATCCGGCGATGCCTTCGCCCGCGTTGAGGCGCACGGAGCCGATCTCGGCGTCGTGCGGCAGCTGGGAGGCGCGCAGTACGATGTCCCCGGTGTCGTGGTCAGGCAGATAGACCAGGCAGGCATCGCAGCCCGTTACCTCGACGGTAAGGGCGATGAGCTCCTGCAGCATATCGTCGATGGAGAGGCCGGAACTAACGATCCGGCTTGTACGATGCAAGATTGCGACTTGCCACGATGCTGCATCGTTCTCTGGATTCCGCATATTCTGTTCACAACTCCCCCCCGACCCCACGCGGGATTACAGCAATTAAGTCGAGAGTAAAGGGGAGCGCGCGGGGAAGCCAATTGAAAGTTCTTATGCCGCCCATAATCAATTCCCTAGACGGACAGCTCGGGGATTACGTGTGGTTGGCGCTTATCGCGGCAATAAAGAAATTGAATTGGACTCCAGATTTCATTTCATCGTATTGTGTAGCTCTACACAGGAACACCCAGTGGGAGACCGAGGCCGTCGACCACTCCAAGTGTCTCTTCCCGAAACGACGCAGCGATGTAGCTCGCGTGTGTTCTACCCGCTCCCTGGTTGAGCCATTGTTCTAGCCGATTTGTCAGCCCTGGCAGGACGGATTCCAAGCTAAGTCAAATTTTGCTGCGCAGCGTGATGCGAACCGTTATCGGTTCATGCGGCGCGGTGTATTTACACCTCCCAACCGGAAGCCGGGACGAGTGTATCCACAGCCTTCAGACAAAATCTTGAATACTTTTAAGGAGCAATAACATGGCGAGAAGAAGCATTGCTATCTACGGAAAAGGCGGAATTGGAAAGTCCACGACGACCCAGAACACGGTGGCGGCACTGGCCGAGATGGGCAAGAAGATCATGGTGGTCGGCTGCGACCCCAAGGCGGATTCGACCCGCCTGCTGCTGGGCGGACTGGCCCAGAAGACGGTGCTGGACACGCTGCGCGATGAGGGCGAGGAGGTTGACCTGGAAGACGTGATGCGCGAAGGATACGGCGGGACCAAGTGCACCGAGTCGGGCGGACCGGAGCCGGGCGTGGGCTGCGCCGGCCGCGGCATCATCACCTCGATCAACCTGCTGGAACAGTTGGGCGCCTATGAAGAAGAATCTCGATTACGTTTTCTACGACGTGCTGGGCGACGTGGTGTGCGGCGGATTCGCGATGCCGATCCGCGAAGGCAAGGCGCAGGAGATCTACATTGTCTGCTCGGGCGAGATGATGGCGATGTATGCGGCCAACAACATCTGCAAGGGCGTGGTGAAGTTTGCGCAGGCCGGCGGCGTACGCCTGGGCGGCATCATCTGCAACAGCCGCAACGTGGATAACGAGAGGGAGATGATCGAAGAGTTTGCCCGCTTGTTGGGCACGCAGATGATCCACTTCGTTCCCCGCAACAACGACGTGCAGCGCGCCGAGATCAACCGCAAGACGGTCATCGAGTGGAATCCGGCAGCTACGCAGGCGGACGAGTACCGCGCACTGGCCCGTGCGATCGACCAGAATAAGAAGTTCGTCATTCCGAAGCCGCTGCCGATGGACACCCTGGAAAAGCTGCTGATCGATTTCGGCCTGGTGGACGGAGTTGCTCCGGGCACGGAAGTCGCGGTCTAGTTCCGGGTCCAACGACCCAAGACGAAAAATAGAACGCCCGATGAGGGCCAGCCAAAACTTCAGGGAGTGAGAAATGTCGAGAGATCCGCGCGACGTCAAAGAGGAACTGATTCAGATCTATCCGAAGAAGCTTCGCCAGAAGCGCGCCGAGCAGATTGTTATTAACGAACATCGTGAAGATGGCAGCGTGCCGGAGATCAAGTCGAATGTGCGCACCATCCCCGGCATCATCACCCAGCGCGGCTGCACCTATGCCGGCTGCAAGGGCGTGGTGCTTGGGCCCGACCCGCGACATCGTCAACATCACCCACGGCCCCATCGGCTGCGGCTTCTATTCCTGGCTGACGCGCCGCAACCAGACGCAGTCCGCCCACGCTGGAAGCACGAGAACTTCATCACCTACTGCTTCTCCACCGACATGCAGGAGGAAGACATCGTCTTCGGCGGCGAGAAGAAGCTCCAGGCAGGCGATCCAGGAGGCCTTCGACTCTTCCACCCAAGGCGATCGCCGTCTTCTCCACCTGCCCGGTGGGCCTGATCGGCGACGACGTGCACGCCGTGGCCCGCGAGATGAAGGAGAAGCTCGGCATCAACGTCTTCGGCTTCAGTTGCGAAGGCTACCGCGGCGTCAGCCAGTCGGCCGGCCACCACATCGCCAACAACGGCTTGTTCAAGCACGTCATCGGCCTGGACGACACGCCGCCCGAAGGGCAAGTTCAACGATCAACCATGCTCGGCGAGTACAACATCGGCGGCGACGCCTTCGTGCTGGAAGACCTCTGTCGAGCGCTGCGGCATCAACCTGGTGGCCACCTTCAGCGGCAACTCGACCATGGCACAAGTTCGAGAACGCCCACACGGCCGACCTGAACGTGGTGATGTGCCACCGCTCGATCAACTACGTGGCCGACATGATGGAGAAGAGGTTCGGCATTCCGTGGATCAAGGTGAACTTCATCGGCGCCGAGGCTTCGGCCAAGTCGCTGCGCAAGATCGCCCAGTACTTCGAGGATGCCGGAGCTGATGGCGCGGATCGAAGAGGTGATCGCCGAGGAAATGGCCGAGGTCGAGACGGTGCGCGAGCGAGATCCGCAGCGCGCTGCCAGGGCAAGACGGCCATGCTGTTCGTGGGCGGCAGCGCGGGCCCACCACTACCAGGACCTGTTCACGCGAGATCGGCATGGAGACGGTTGCCGCCGGCTACGAGTTCGCCCACCGCGACGACTACGAAGGCCGCCGCGTGCTGCCCACCATCAAGGTCGACGCCGACAGCCGCAACATCGAGGAGCTGCACGTCGATCCCGATCCGGAGCGGTACCGCGCCCGCGCAACGAGCGAGGAGATGGCGCCGCCTGGCGGCCGACGGGCATGGAGTTCAACGATTACGAAGGCATGATGGCGGAGATGGACGCCGGCACGCTGGTGATCGACGACATCAGCCATTACGAAACGCGAGCAGCTGCATCGAGATCTACAAGCCCGACGTGTTCTGCGCCGGCATCAAGGAGAAGTTCGGCGTCCAGAAGATGGGCATTCCCTGCAAGCAGCTGCACAGCTACGACTACGGCGGGCCGTACGCCGGCTTTCGCGGCGCGATCAACTTCTACCGCGACATCGACCGGATGGTCAACACGCGGATCTGGTCGTTCATCTGACGCCGCCCTGGGAGACGGAGGCCAAGCAGCGAAGCACGTAGTCGTGCCGCCGACTAGACCGCGCAACGTGTAACGTCCATAGCTAGCACGCACGACACTGCTCCTGAAGCAGAAGGCGGAATGCTTTATGCTTTTACGACACACCACTGCCGAAGTTGCCGGAACGCAGCGCCCTGACGGTCAATCCGGCCAAGACCTGCCAGCCGATCGGCGCCATGTACGCCGCGCTGGGCATCCACAACTGCCTGCCGCACAGCCACGGCTCGCAGGGCTGCTGCTCGTATCACCGCAGCACGCTGACGCGGCACTACAAGGAGCCGGTGATGGCCGCCACCAGTTCGTTCACCGAAGGCTCGTCGGTGTTCGGCGGCCAGGCCAACCTGCTGCAGGCGATTCAGACCATCTTCACCGTCTACAACCCCGACGTGATCGCCGTCCACACCACCTGCCTCTCGGAGACCATCGGCGACGACATCCCGCAGATCATGGCCAAGGCCCGCGACGAAGGCAAGATGCCGGCCGGCAAGCGCGTGATCCACTGCCAACACGCCCAGCTACGTCGGCTCGCACGTCACCGGCTTCGCCAACATGGTCAAGGCGCATGGTCACTCTACTTCGCCGACCCCGACGCGGAGAAGAACAAGACGGTCAACGTCATCCCCGGCTGGGTCGAGCCGAGCGACATGCGCGAGATCAAGCCGCTGGCAGCAACCATGGGCGTCGAGATCATCATGTTCCCCGACACGTCCGACGTGCTGGATGCCCCGCAGACCGGCAAGCACGTGTTCTATCCCAAGGGCGGCGTGACGATCGAGGAGATTGCCGCTTCGGGCGGCAGCCAGGCGACGCTCGGCCTGGGCCCGTCGGCTCTCCGAGCCGCGGCGCGAAGCAGCTGGAGACGAAGTGCAACGTGCCCGGCGAGTTGCTGGAGCTGCCCATCGGCCTGCGGGCGACCGACCGCTTCATCGACGCGCTCCGCAAGCTGGCCGGCGTGCAAGTTCCGGAGTCGATCACCGACGAGCGCGGCCGGCTGCTGGACATGATCACCGACATGCACCAGTACTTCTACGGCAAGCGCGTGGCGCTCTGTGCGGCGATCCCGATCAACTGGTTTCGCTGGCCGAGTTCCTCGCCGACCTCTGA
The DNA here is from genome assembly GCA_963732315.1 of uncultured Acidobacteriota bacterium. Classification (GTDB taxonomy): domain Bacteria; phylum Acidobacteriota; class Terriglobia; order Terriglobales; family Acidobacteriaceae; genus TOLSYN. The sequence continues at coordinate 104,339 of CAVSYY010000012.1, read as the reverse complement.
CATGCGGCCGGTCTACATCGTCACCGGCACGCCGCGGCAAGGCATTCGCAGACGCCGCAGTTCGAAGCCGCATCTGGCAGTGCCGGGCGTTGCCGGAGGCCAAGGTCCGCCAGGGCGCCAGCGCCGACATGTTCCTGCTGCACCAGTGGATCAAGCAGGAGCCGGTCGACCTGCTGATCGGCAACACCTACGGCAAGTACATTGCCCGCGACGAGAACATTCCCTTCGTGCGGCACGGCTTCCCGATCCTCGACCGCGTCGGCCACTCCTACTTCCCCACGGTCGGCTACAAGGGCGGGATGCGGCTGCTGGAGAAGATCCTCGGTGTCATCATGGACCACCAGGACCGCGACGCGCCGGAAGAAAGCTTTGAACTGGTGATGTAGTTTTCGGTCCAAGCAAGCGTGGCCAAACAAGCAACCGAAGTACGGCGAGGAATAGGCGATGACGGATATTTTACGGGAGCGCAAGCAGCAGATTTATCCGGAAGGGTCAGGAGGCGTCCTTCGAGATGGCCTGCGAGAAGCAGAGCCTGGCCGGCTCGGTGAGCCAGCGCGCCTGCGTCTTCTGCGGCTCGCGCGTGGTGCTCTACCCGATCGCCGACGCCCTGCACCTCGTCCACGGCCCGATCGGCTGCGCGGCCTACACCTGGGACATCCGCGGCGCGCTCTCCTCGGGCCCGGAACTGCACCGGCTGAGCTTCTCCACCGACCTGCAGGAGAAGGACGTGATCTACGGCGGCGAGAAGAAGCTCTACGCCGCGCTCTGCGAGCTGATCGAGCACTACCAGCCCAAGGCGGCGTTCGTCTATTCCACCTGCATCGTCGGCGTGATCGGCGACGACGTGGACGCCGTCTGCCGCCGCGTGAGCCGGCAGAAGGGCATTCCCGTGCTGCCGGTCCATTCGGAAGGCTTTCAAGGGCACGAAGAAGGACGGCTACCGCGCGGCCTGCGACGCGCTGCTCCAAGCTCGTCGGCACCGGCTCGACCGACGGCATCAGCGCGCAGAGCATCAACATCCTCGGCGATTTCAACCTGGCCGGCGAGACCTGGATGATCCGCGACTACTACAAGCGGATGGGCGTGGAGGTGGTCGCCACGCATCACCGGCGACGGCCGCGTCGACGACATCCGCCGCGCGCACGGCGCGGCGCTGAACGTCGTGCAATGCTCCGGCTCGATGATCGTACCTGGCCAAGACATGAAGGAGAAATACGGCATTCCCTTCCTCCGCGTCTCCTACTTCGGCATCGAGGACATGTCGAAGGCGCTCTACGACGTGGCCGAGCATCTTCGAGCGACAAGGAGATGCTGACGCGCACGCAGAACTGGTCCGCGAAGAAGTTGCCGAGGATCATGCCGCTGCTGCGCCGAGTATCGCGAAGGATCTGCAGGGCAAGCGGGCCGCGATCTACGCGGGCGGGGCGTTCAAGGCATTTTCGCTGGTCCGCTCGCTGCGCACATCTGGGCATGACAGACGGTGCTGGTCGGCTCGCAGACCGGCAACCAGGAAGACTACGAACTGCTGCGGCGAGATCTGCGACGAGGGCACGATCATCGTCGACGACACGAACCCGCTGGAGCTGTCGCGCTTTCGTCCAGGAAAAAGATGTGGACCTGTTCATCGGCGGCGTGAAGGAGCGGCCCATCGCCTACAAGCTGGGCATCGGCTTCTGCGATCACAACCACGAGCGCAAGGAAGCGCTGGCCGGCTTTGAAGGCATGCTCAACTTCGCCCGCGAGGTGCACGGCAGTGTAATGAGTCCGGTGTGGCGGCTGACTCCGCGCAAACGCGGCGTCGCGAACACACTGGAGGTGTTGAAATGAGCACGCCGGCGCCTGAGACCAAGACGAAGATCAAAAAAGCTCCGCGGCCCAACTGGGTTTCGACGCGCAATGCCTGCAAGGCCTGCGCTCCGCTGGGCGCGGCGCTGGTGATGCGCGGCATTGAAGGCGCGCTGCCGTTTCTGCATGGTTCGCAGGGCTGCGCGACGTACATGCGCCGCTACCTGATCAGCCATTTCCGCGAGCCGATGGACATTGCGACTTCGGGCTTCAGCGAAGCGACCACGATCTTTGGCGGGGGAGAAAACCTGAAGCAGGGGCTGGGCAACGTGACCTCGCAATACCATCCGGAACTGATCGGCATCGCCACCACCTGCCTGACCGAGACCATCGGCGAGAACATGCCCGGGATGCTGCACGAGTACCGCAAGGATCACACCGGGACGGACGAGCCGCTGCTGGTGCATGTTTCAACGCCGAGCTACAGCGGTACGCACATGGACGGTTTCCACGACGCGGTGCGCGCGGTGGTGGAGCAACTGGCAGAGCGTGGGACCGCTCCGAGCGCGTATGACAGCAGCCGCTTTATCAATCTGTTCCCAGGGCTGGTGTCGGCCGAGGATCTGCGCTACCTGAAGCAAGTGGCCGAGGATTTCAAGCTGCCGATGACGCTGTTTCCCGACTATTCGGAGACGCTCGACGGCGAGTCGATGGTGAAGTACACCAAGATTCCCGACGGCGGCACCAAGATTGCCGCACTGCGCGCCAGCGGTTCGGCGGCAGGCAGCATCGAGTTTGGACGGACGCTGCGCAACAAAAAGACGGCGGCATCGTTTCTGCGGGACCGCTTCCTGGTTCCGGCGGAGAGGATTGGACTGCCGATCGGGGTGCAGGAAAGCGACACTTTTTTTGAGGCAATGGAAAGGCTGAGCGGGCACAAGACTCCGGAAAAGTACCTCCGGGAGCGCGGCCGACTGGTGGACGCCTATGTGGACGGGCACAAGTACCTGTTCGGCAAGCGGGCCATTGTGATTGGCGACGAAGACATGGTGGTGGGATTGGCATCGTTTTTGGCGGAGACCGGGGTGGTTCCCGTGCTGTGCGCCTCAGGCGGCAAGAGCGGCGCGCTGGCTTTGAGCATTGCGGAAGTTTGCGGCCATCTGCGCGAGCCGGTTGCGGTGCGCGACGGAGTGGACTACATGACCATTGCCGACGAGGTGGAGTTGCGGGAGCTGAAGCCGGACTTCGTGATCGGCAACAGCAAGGCCGCCAAGCTGGCGAAGGCGCTGGGCGTGCCGCTGATCCGGGTGGGTTTCCCGATTCACGACCGCATGGGAGGACAGAGGATTTTGCATCTTGGCTACCAGGGTGCGCAGCGGCTCTTCGATCTGGTCGTCAACACCCTGCTGGAAGTGAAGCAGGACTCGAACGCAATCGGCTACAGCTATTTATAAGAGGTGAAAACCATGGCACTGGACCTGACTCAACATCCCTGTTTCAACGCGGACGTCCGTCACACCACGGGGCGGATCCATCTGCCGGTGGCGGCCAAGTGCAATATCCAGTGCAACTACTGCGATCGGAAATTCGATTGCATGAATGAGAGCCGCCCTGGGGTGACCAGCGCGGTGTTGGAGCCCAGGCAGGCGCTGGCCTACCTGGATAAAGTGCTGGAGCGCGTTCCGCAGCTGAAGGTGGTGGGCATCGCCGGGCCGGGCGACCCGTTTGCCAATGCCGATGAAACGATGGAGACGCTGCGGCTGGTGCGCGAGAAGTATCCCGAGATGCTGCTGTGCGTGGCCAGCAATGGGCTGAATGTGGAGCCCTATGCCGAGCAGTTGGCGAAGCTGCAGGTGAGCCACGTGACAATCACGATGAACGCGGTCGATCCGGAGATCGGCGAGAAGATTTACTCGTGGGTTCGCGATCATAAGACGATTTACCGCGGGCCGGCTGCGGCGCGGCTTCTGCTGGAGCGCCAGCTTTCGGCGATCAAGACGCTGAAGGCGGCGGGCGTGACCATCAAGATCAACACGATCCTTCTACCGGGGATCAACGAAGACCATGTGGAGGCCGTGGCGATGAAGATGCGCGAATTGGGTGCCGACATCATGAACTGCATCCCTCTTCTGCCGGTGGCGGACACGCCGTTCGAGAATCTTGGAGAGGTTGCGCCCATGGCGGTGAAGGAGATTCGGGCCAAGGTTGCCGCGCTGCTGCCGCAGATGGAGCATTGCTCGCGCTGCCGCGCCGACGCTGTCGGCATGCTGGGCGCCGATCAGTCTTCTGAGTTTGTCACCCTGATGCAGGACTCCAAGAACGGATTGTTCGACGACCGCAAGGGGCGTCCGTATGTTGCGGTGGCCAGCATGGAAGGCATCCTGATCAACGAGCACCTGGGCGAGGCGGACAACCTCTGGATCTTTGAGTTCGACGAAGAGGAAGGCGACGCCAGGCTGGTGGAGATGCGCGAGGTTCCGGAGCCGGGCGATGGAAGTTTGCGCTGGCGCGAACTGGCGGCGACGATCAGCGATTGCCATTCGATTCTGGTCAACGCCGCGGGCCGTTCGCCGCGCTGGATTCTGGAACAGAGCGGCCTGCGCGTGATCGAGGCCAACGGACTGATCGCGCAGGCGATGGAGAGCCTGCACCGCAGCGGAGATGTTCCGGCGGCGATGAAGAGCAAGATGAAGGGTTGCAGCGGCGGGAAGGCCAGTGTGGAATCCAGCTGCCAGGGCAGCGGTACGGGATGTTCATAAACAAAGAAGGAGATGTGCAATGCAGAAACCGACTCACCACATTTTAGTTTGTGCCAGCTTCCGCGTAGGCGGAGAGAGCAAGGGCATGTGTTTCAAGAAGGACTCCGCGCAGCTGCTGCCCTACATTGAGAGTGAGCTGAGCGACCGCGGCATGGAGGACGTGATGGTTTCCAGCACGGGATGCCTGAGCCGCTGCGATAACGGCCCGCTGATGATCGTCTATCCGGCGGGATCCTGGTACGGCGAAGTCAACGAAGAGAAGATCGACACGATTCTGGACGCGCTGCAGGAAGGCAAGGAAGCCACCGATCTGCTGTTGTGCTAGGCAGGTTAGGAGCGCGTGCGCCGCAGCCGCTTAAGCGAGACGAATTGAGTGAAATGTCATGAGTGAGAGCAGGGTGCGAATCATCGACTGCACGCTACGCGACGGCGAACAGGCGCCAGGCGTAGCGTTCAGTCGCGCCGAAAAACTGGCCATTGCGCAGACCCTGAGCGACGCGGGCGTGCCCGAGCTGGAATGCGGCATCGCCGCCATGGGCGATGCCGAACGCGAGGACATTCGCGCGCTGATCGGACTTGGGCTTCCGGCACGGCTGACCGGCTGGAGCCGGGCGCGCGAATCCGATGTGGACGCCACCGCCAGTTGCGGGCTGGCGGCGATCCACATTGCGTTTCCCACCTCAGCCATTCAACTGGCCGCGATCGGCAAGACGGAAAGCTGGGTGATGTGGGAGCTGCGCAAGATTGTCCGCTACGCGCTGGAGCGCTTTGCCTGGGTTTCGGTGGGGGCGCAGGATGGAGCGCGCACCGCTCCGGAATTCTTGCGGGAGTTTATCAACGTGGCTGCGGGGCTAGGGGCGCACCGGGTTCGGATCGCGGACACGGTTGGGCTGTGGAACCCGCTGCAGACGGCGGCAACGATTTGCGGGCTGCGGGAAGCTGCGGGAGACGCGTCGCTGGAATTCCACGGGCATAACGACCTGGGCATGGCTACGGCCAATACCATTGCCGCCATCCAGGCCGGATGCGGGAGCATCAGCGTCACCGTAGCGGGGCTAGGCGAGCGCGCGGGCAACGCGGCGCTGGAGCAGGTTGTGATGGCGATGCGGCACTCGCTGGGAGTGGAGCCGGGGATCGACTGCCGGGCCCTGCAGGCGCTGTGCGAGCTGGTTGCGCGGGCTTCGGCGCGGGCCATTCCGGCATGCCAGCCCATCACGGGCGAGGCGATTTTCCAGCACGAATCGGGGATTCACTGCCATTCGCTACTGAAGGACCGGCAGAGCTTCGAGCCGTTTTCGGCCGCGGAACTGGGGCGGATTGCCCCGGAGTTTGTCATCGGGCGGCACTCGGGATCGGAGAGCGTGCTGCTCGCTCTTTCGCGGCTTGGAATCAAGACCACGCGCAGCGTTGCCAATCGCATGCTGCCGGAGATCCGGCGACGCTCGGTTGCAAGGAAGTCGCCGCTGGGTGCTGAGGAGCTGCTGCAAATCTTTCGCGGGACAGTGGCCGGGGATGCGGAGAGCGAGCCGGAGCGGACGGGCACCGGCGGCTGATCGCGGAAACGATTTGGAGTACGTTAAATGGAATTCAAAAAGTAAGCGGGACCCAATCTATTAGGAGACGAACAAGCATGTTCAATCTGGTTGCCATCAATCTCCCCGATGCACATAAGAAGTATGCCCAGCATTGCCATAAAACGAAGTGCCCGAATGAGGGGCGTTACCAGATGTACGCCGATATCGACGAGCAGGGACTGCCGGACTGGGAGGGGAAGCCGATCTGCTCCCACCATCTGGTGGAGGAGTCCCGGCACCGACCGGAGATCGTCATGTCGCTGATCGATATGCTGATCGACACGCTGGAGCAGCACCGGTTGTTTCCCGAGGAACCTGCGCCGCAGGGCGCGGGGGGACGGCAGGTCATTCAGTTCCATCGCTCCTGAAGGGCGGGAGACCAGCCTTTTCAGAGTTGGAAGGGACCCGAAACAAAGCTGAGCGCCGCGATTCCATGACACGGTTCTTGCCATGGAGCGCAGCGCTTTTGCGTGGGGAGAGCAGACTGGCGCGTTATTGTCCCGGGGTGGAAAGGGAATCCCTCGGTGCCGGGGAGCCAGTGAATCGTTCTTGGAGCTTATAGAGGAACTTGGGGGTGAAGCCCCGCGTCTTGTTTAGGATGGCGGGCTCAAACGCGTGGAAGACATTGATGCCGGCGTTGCTGCCGATGGTGACTCCAAAATCTCCGGCGACTGCTCCCCCGGTTCGCTGCCAATAGGGACGGTAACCGGTGTGGACCGCCGCCAACGCAAGCATACCGAGGAAATACGCGGTGTTCAGCCGGGGCCTGCCGGAGGCGCTATGGGTCAGAAATGTGCTGGAAACTGCGTAGGAGGCCCGGCCCAGAAAGCTGCTGCCGGTGGAAGCATAGGCCGGGTCCGGCTTGGGCAGTTGGAACTGCAGGTAATTCGCGAAGGAATCGTGGGGTTGATTTTGAGTAAACCGCAGCTGGTAGGTTGTGGTCGAGCCGGGCTCCAGTGGCGGCGTGAGGTTTGCCGGTTCGATTTCCGCCGCGGCGCTGTTTGCCTGAAACGAAGGCTGCACCGGCGTGGGAGCATCCGGCAGCGACTGCCAGGAACGGGTCTCCGGGCGCTGGACCTCCGGCGGGTTGGGGCTGGCGGTGTGCGATTCCTGATGCATGTCAGTGGAAGCAGAGCTTTGGCAGAACGTGGCGCAAGGCGCGAGGAGGAGAAAAGAGATGACCCAGCTTGGCGCTCTTCCCGTCACCCTTCCCTCTTTCCGCGATGCAGCAAGCGTGGTTCATTTGGGGCTTGTGGGCGATTGCGCTGGAGGAACACCGTGGATGGCGAAATGAAACGCCTCGATCCCCACTTAAACTGGATGACAGAGCTGGCCGAAAGTTTGCATGTACTCTGAATTTAAATCGGCAGGAAAAGACGGCTGGAACGCGCAAGGCCCCGAGGGAATCGGGGCCTTTGCATTGATGGGCAAGATAGATGGCTATTCGCTGGTGTAGTAATCGACGGTGGCCGGGCTCTCGAAGAGGGAGTAGTCGCGGGTGACGACGGTAATTCCGCTCTCGGTGACGAAGTACTTCTGGCGGTCGGCCTGGGTGTCATAGCCGATCACCGTTCCCTCGGGGAGGTGGACGTCGCGGTCAATGATGGCCTTACGGATGCGGCAGTGGCGGCCGATGCTGACGTGGCTGAACAGGATGCTGGAATCGACCTCGGCGTAGGAGTTGACGCGCACGTCGGGCGACAGGACGCTGTCGCGGACCGAACCGCCGGAGACGATGCATCCGTGGCTGACAATGGAATCGACGGCGGTGCCGGTGCGTCCTGCCTCGGCGAAGACGAACTTGGCGGGCGGGTACTGGCGCTGGTAGCCGCGGATCGGCCAGCTCTGATCGTAGAGGTTGAAGATGGGGGAGACGCTGGCTACGTCCATGTTGGCCTCATAGTAGGCCTCGAGGGTTCCCACGTCGCGCCAGTAGAGCGCCTCTTTGTGGTTTTCATCGATGAAATTGTAGGAGTACACCTTGTAGTCATCGACCATGCGCGGAAGGATGTCATAGCCAAAGTCGTGGCGCGACTCGGGGTCTTCGGCGTCCTTGAGCAGGGCGGGGATGAGGACTTCGGTGTTGAACAGGTAGATGCCCATGGAAGCCGAGATCATGTTCGGGTTGTAGGGCGAGCGCAGGTCGGTGGTTTTTGGTTTTTCCTGGAATCCGGTGACGCGGCCATCCTTGGCAATTTCGACCACGCCGAAGCTGCGCGACTGGGTCGGGTCGATGAGGATGGTGGCGATGGTGACGTCAGCACCGGATTGCTTGTGCTGCTCGAGCATGAGCTCGTAGTTCATCTTGTAGATATGATCGCCGGACAAGATGATGACGTACTTGGAGCGCTCGCTGCCGATGGAATAGATGTTCTGGTAGACGGCGTCGGCGGTTCCCTTGTACCAGTCCTCGCTGACCCGCTTCATGGGAGGAAGGATTTCGACGAACTCGCCCAGTTCGCTGGCCACGATCTGCCATGCCTCGCGGATGTGACGGTTGAGCGAGAGAGCCTTGTACTGGGTAAGGATATAAATGCTGCGCAGGTTGGAGTTAATGCAGTTGGACAACGTGACATCGATAATGCGGTAGATACCGCCGAAGGTTACGGCGGGCTTGGCGCGGTCGCGGGTGAGCGGATAAAGCCGCTCGCCCGCGCCGCCCGCTAGCAGAACTCCCAGAGTGTCCTTCATCTTCTATCCTGAAACGAATCGGTTCGACTGCCAATTGCCAAATGCGACGCGAAGCACGCGCTACGAGCGCTGCCGAATTGAGATGCCAAGAAAAGTGCGCGCGGCGATGAAAAGAGGATGGTAGCACAGGATGGGCTGCGCTTCCGTGCTCAAAAAGGTACGAGCCGTCACGTTGCCAGACTCAGGAAGATTTGTCGCGGTCGCGGCCGGCCACCGGGTCAATGGAGATTCTCAGCGATTTGAGGAAGCGCGCATCCTGGACGCTGAAGTGCGGATCGGGTTCGCCGGGGCGGGCTGGCGTGGGGACGACCGGTGCGTGCTCGTCGCGCTGATTGAAGCCGACGGTAGCTTCCAGGACGACGAAGATGTCATAGCCTCCGGACCTGACGCGGGCGATGACTTCGGCCACCTGCGCAGAGGAGGAGATGGACTCGTTGATGGCTTCCCCGAGCTGCCGCATGAGATTTTCCAGTTGTGTATCCATGGCCGACTCCTCTCTCTGGGTAGTTAGATGCGGGAACGGCGTCTGGAGATTTGTGGGCTCCGGCGGCAGGGCATAAGTGCGGAGCGGACGGTTTGTGATCCATGTCGCTGTGGGAGGCGCAGGCTGCGGCGTTACAATAAAAAGCATGGCCGAAGCACAATCTTCGAGAGGACAATTCTCGCTGGGCGGGACGCTGGGCGCGGGTGCGGGAACGGCGTTCCGCATGCTGCGCGGCAAGCCGGGGCGCAACAAGAAGTTGCTGGGCGGCGTGCAGGCGGGCGTGGGCGGCTTTCTGAAGCCGGTGATGGCTGCGCTGCGCGTGTTGTTTCTGGAACTCAGTGGAGTCATGTTTCTTTTCTTCTCGCTGGCGGTGACCGTCGCCTTCTTCCGCGAATACAAAAAGTATGTAACGCATGAGGTTGGCTGGCACCATCTGGCGCTGGCCGGAGCCGTCGGCGGCATGTTTCTTTATTTTGGAGTGAGTTCGTTCTGGCAGGCCCGCCAGAAGCGTTCCAAGATGTAGGGCAGAGAGGACAGCCGTGTCCGACGAAGCCGAGTCCCACCAAGCCATCTCCCGCGAACCCATCTCCCGCGAACCCCAGGCCGCGAAGAAGCCGGAGAAGGTTTTCCAGACCACATCGCATATCGTAATCAACCCTTTTTACACGCCCGCAGATCTCTCCCGATTTGACTACGAAAAGGAATTGAACGCGCCTGGGCATTTTCCGTTTACGCGCGGGGTGCAGGCTTCGATGTACCGCGGGCAGTTGTGGACGATGCGGCAATATGCCGGGATGGGCGACGCCGTAGAAAGCAACCGGAGATATCACTATCTGCTGAGCCACGGGACCACAGGTCTCTCGGTGGCCTTCGATTTGCCGACGCAGATCGGCTACGACAGCGACCATCCCTTGGCGCAGGGGGAAGTGGGCAGAGTGGGGGTGGCGATCGACACGGTGGAGGACATGCAGCGGCTGTTTGAGGGCATCGACCTGACCCGGGTTTCCACGTCGATGACGATTAACTCCTCGGCGGCGGTGCTGCTGGCGCTGTATATCGCGGTGGCGAGGCGCAACGGTTTCGACCTGAAGAAGCTGAATGGCACGGTGCAGAATGACGTGCTGAAGGAATACATTGCGCGCGGGACCTATATCTATCCGCCGTCGGCGGCGATGCGGCTGATTACCGACATGTTTGCCTATTGCGGCGAGACGGTTCCGCAGTGGAAGGCGATTTCGATCAGCGGCTATCACATGCGGGAGGCGGGCGCGACGGCGGTGCAGGAGGTTGCGTTCACGCTGGCCAACGGGATTGCCTACGTGCAGGCGGGCGTGGACGCGGGTTTGGATGTAAACCGGATGGCGCCGCAGCTCTCGTTCTTCTTTGCCTGTCATAACAACTTTCTGGAGGAGGTCGCGAAGTTCAGGGCAGCGCGGCGGATGTGGGCACGGATCATGCGCGGCCGCTTTGGGGCAACCGCGGAAAAGGCGCTGATGCTGCGCTTCCATACCCAGACGGGCGGCTCGACGCTGACGGCGCAGCAGCCGCAGAACAACATTGTGCGGACGGCGCTGCAGGCGATGTCGGCGGTGCTGGGCGGAACGCAATCGCTGCATACCAATGGTATGACGAGGCGCTGGCGCTGCCGACAGAGGCGTCCGCGAGACTGGCGCTGCGCACCCAACAGATCATTGCGTACGAAAGCGGGGTGACGGCGGTGATCGATCCGCTGGCGGGTTCCTACTACGTGGAGTGGTTGACCAACGAGATGGAACGGCGAGCGCTGGAATATCTGGAGCAGATCGACGCAATGGGTGGAATGCTGCGGGCGATCGAGAGCGGCTTTGTGCAGCGGGAGATCCAGAACGCGGCCTACGAATTCCAGAAGTCGGTGGACAGCCGAGAGCAGGTGCTGGTGGGGGTGAACGCATTTCAGACGAAGCCGGAAGATGCAGAGCAGGATGCGCCGGTTGCGCTGCAGCGGATCGATCCTGAACTGGAACGGCAACAGGCGGAGCGGTTGCGGGCCTTCCGGGCCAGACGCGATAACGAGCGGGCACTGGCGGCTGTGGGCCGGGTGGAGGAGCGGGCGCGCAGCGGCGAGAACCTGATGCCGGCGATTGTGGAAGCCGTGGAGAGCCTGGCCACGCTGGGCGAGATCTGCGATGCCATGCGGCGGGTGTTTGGCGAATACCGGGAAGTGCTGGTGATTTGAATCAGCGGAAAGCCTCCTGATCGGCGGAGCAGGGGACTTCGTCGCCGGACTGGGAGAGGCAGACGGACGGCCGGTGCCGTTCGTCCCTCGCCTCATTCTCTTCCTCTTCTTCTTCGCTGCCGCGCAGGGTCATGGAGAGGACGGCGCAGTGGACGTCCTTACGGGCTTCGCTGGTGCGCAGCAGGAGTTGGTCTCCGGCAAGTTTGATGTAAACGTTATCGCCGAGCAGGAGCAGGATGGCGACGCGGGGACGAATGACATAGCGAACCCGTTCGGTAAGCAGCACGTATTCGACACACTCGTTGCCGCCGCCGTTGCCGAAGATTTCCGAGATGGCGCCGTGCTGGCCGCTGCTCTGGCCGTCCGCGCAGTGGGATTTGCGCATGGCTTGGACGACTGCCCTCTGCAGGCCGCCGCTGAGGGCAAATGCAGGAAAGCTAGAGCAGAGCAGGACGAGAATCCAGCAAATTTTCATGAGAAGGTCTCCGGGGAGATCATCGGCAATTTGGGAAAAAGCTCCAATGAGGCGGATGGAGAGGCGGATGTTTTTTGGGGAGGCACGCTTGACAATGCCGGGCCGACTCAGGTAAAAACACGACACGATGTTGACCGCGACCCTCATGACGGCCATGGCCATGTGCATGTACATGATGTGCATGCCTGCTGCCGTGGGCGCGCTCGAAGGTTCGCAAAGCTCAGTCCGGAACTAAGATTCGGCAAGAAGATTCGGAATCACAAGCTAAGCGAGATCAAGAGTTTCCAAACGACCCACGGCAACCAGCCGGGGTTGTTTTGTTGTGAACGATATTTAAACGACATTTAGAAAAGGGAGCAGACGCGATGCCTGAGAACGAAAAGAAGCAGCAGCTTGCCACGATCGCCGTTCACGGCGGCCAAAGCGTAGACAAGACCACGAAGGCACGCGCCGTGCCGATCTACCAGACGACCAGCTATGTATTTGACGACAGCGCGCACGCGGCGCGTCTGTTCGGGTTGCAGGAGTTCGGCAACATCTACACCCGCATCATGAATCCGACGACCGACGTGTTCGAGAACCGGATTGCGGCGCTGGAAGGCGGCGTGGCGGGGCTGGCGACGGCTTCGGGGCAGGCGGCCGAGACGCTGATTATTACCACGCTGGCGGGGGCGGGCGAGGAGATCGTCTCCACCACCTCGCTTTACGGCGGCACCTACAACCTGTTCCATTACACGCTGCCGCGGCTGGGCATCAAAGTGAAGTTTGTGGATGCCGACGACTTCGACGGATTGCGGGCGGCGATCAACGAGAAGACCAAGGCTCTCTACACCGAGACGCTGGGCAATCCGAAGCTGGATGTGGCTGATATTGAAACGCTGGCCAAGATCGCGCATGATGCCGGGATCCCGCTGGTGATCGACAACACTTCGGCTTCGCCGGCGCTGGCGCGTCCCATTGAATGGGGTGCCGACATCGTGGTGAATTCGGCGACCAAGTTCATCGGCGGACATGGGACGACCATTGGCGGCATCATTGTGGACGCGGGGAAATTCGACTGGGCGGCGTCGCCGCGCTTCAAACGCGACTTTGTCGATCCCGATCCGAGCTATCACGGCATCAGCTACACGGCGGCGTTCGGCAACCTGGCGTTCATCTTGAAGTGCCGCGTGCAGGGGCTGCGCGACACCGGAGCGGCGCTTTCGCCGTTCAACTCGTTCCTGCTGCTGCAAGGGGCCGAGACGCTGCATCTGCGGTTGGAGCGGCACTCGGAGAATGCGCTGAAGGTGGCCAACTATCTGGAGACGCATCCCGGCGTGGAGTGGGTGAATTATCCGGGGCTGGAATCGAGCAAGTACTATGAGCGTGCCAACAAGTATCTGCCGAACGGAAAGCGGCGCGCTGCTGACCTTCGGGATCAAGGGCGGCTACGAGGCGGGACGCAAGCTGATTGACTCGGTGAAGCTGTTCAGCCATGTGGCCAACATCGGCGATGCAAAATCGCTGATCATTCATCCCTCCTCCACCACCCACCAGCAACTGAGCGCGGCGGAACAGCTGGATACAGGCGTGACGCCGGAGCTGGTGCGGCTCTCGGTGGGCATTGAAGACGTGCGCGACATTATCGCCGACCTGGCGCAGGCGATTGAAGCCGCCAATGGCATGACGCACACCCAGCCGGCTCAGGCAGGCCAGGGAAAAGGAAAATAGCGATGGCGGCAAATCATGTGTACTCCCCCGGAGACCTGGTTCATCCGGTGAGGCTTCACCTGACGCAGGGCACGGTTTCGGTGACGAAGCGAGGGCCCGTTTGAGCTGGACTGCGGCAAGACGCTGGATCCGGTGAACCTGCGCTACGCGATGTATGGCGAGCCGAACCCGGAGTGCAGCAACGTCACCCTGGTGTGCCACGCGCTATCGGGTTCGGCGCGGGTGGACCAGTGGTGGCCCGACGTGCTGGAGAGAATCTTCGACCTGGAGCAGGACTGCGTGGTGTGCTTCAACATTATCGGCGCGCTGCTACGGCTCGACCAGCGCGGCCTCGCTCGATCCTGCGACGGGCAAGCCTTACGGCGGGAGTTTTCCGCAGGTGACGGTGCGGGACTGGGTGCGCTCGCAGAAGATCGCGCTGCAGGAGCTGGGCATCCGGCATCTGAGGACGGCGATTGGTCCTTCGATTGGCGGAATGCAGGCACTGCAGTGGGCGGTGGAATATCCCGAGTGGGTGGACCGCGTGGTGGCCATGGGCACAACGCAGTTGAGCGCGCTGGGACTGGGGTTGAACCATCTGCAACGCGAGGTGATGCGGCTGGATCCGGAGTGGCGCGGCGGAGATTATTACGACGGGCCGGGGCCGCGCATTGGGTTGGCGCAGGCGCGCGCGCATTGCGATGACCACGTACAAATCGGCGGAGCTCTTCCACGCAGCGGCACGGGCGCAAGGCCGACCGCAAGGGCGAGGCGCCGTGGGAGTCCGAGAACGGCCGGTTCGATATTGCGGGCTACCTGGAGTATCAGGGAAAGCTGTTCTGGAAGCGCTTTGACGCCAACGCGTATCTGATCGATCACGCGCGCGATGGATCTGTTCGATCCGCAGCGCGACTGGAATGGCAAAGCCTGGGAGCGGGTCCGCGCCAAGGTGCTGCTGTTCGGCATCTCCAGCGATGTGCTGTTTCCGGAGAGCGACGTGCGGGCGCTGGCTGAAGAGCTGCGCGCGGCGGGAGTGGATTGCGCGTATGAATGTATCGAGTCCGCGCATGGGCACGATTCGTTCCTGGCGGAGCCGGATAAGCTTTCGGAAATCCTGAAGGAATTTCTGGCGGACCAGAGACCGGCGCGGGGTTTGCTGGACAGGGATGCGATAAGAACGGGTGATCGCGGCTTTGTTTCGTAACTGAATGTAAAGGTGATCACGGCGGCGGCAGATGTGGTGCACCCCATATCTGCCGCTGCTGTTTTGATCGATGGAGACTTACATTCGTTTCATGTTGATGCAGCGCTCGATGTCTCCGCGAAAGAAAACCCGCGATTAGATCGCGTTGCCCATTTCACGATTTTGGCGACGGACGTATCGTCTCCAACCTCGCATACAGGGACGGGGCAACGAAAGCTACTGGCTTGATTGTTCCAGGTCTGCAGCAAGATTGCGAGACTCCCCGGATTCCACCGTGATCGACCGCTCCCAAGCTTCGAAGCCTTTTTTCGCGATCCTCACGGAATGAGGACCCGGTTTAAGACTGAGCTGGCTGGGTGTGCATCCGACATACGCGCCGTCTACCAGGATGTCGGCGCCGCTCGGCTCGGAAGATATCTGCACCATTGCCGAGTTCGGGGAAGCAGGGTGCCCAACTCGAGGTGAAGGCGGGGGCGCAGGCTTCGCAACCAGCGGTTTTGGCGAAGGAGCAGGCTTCGCAACTAGCGGTTGCGGCGAAGGAGCAGGTGGTGCGAGCGAGGGAGCAGGCTGCGCAACCAGAGGCGATGCTGCCGGCGCACCTCCGGAGGACGACTCATTCACCAGGATCGTATTCATGTTGTCCCAGAAGATCTTGGCCACTCTACTCTTCTCGTCCCCAACTCCGAAGAACCATTGCCCTTCCGCCGTCAAGACTACGCTGACCTGACCGTTCCCGATCTGCTTGCAGGAGGCGGTCCACAAGAGGCTATACCGTCCCGTGGACTGGTAGCGCACCAGGCATTTTCCCTTCTCCGAACTCGTGGGGGAAGCTCCGAACGCTTGTAACTCCGCGGCAAAGACGCGTTCGACCGAGGCGTTGTAGGTCACCGGCGGCGCCGGACGGTCCGTGGCGAAGCTTCCGAGACTTAAGAGGAATACGGATGAGAGGGTAAACACACTCCTGGCTAAGCGGCCCATGGTTTCTCCTAAGGCGGGATTTTCGTTTAATTTTCCGGATCCTGCCGAGTTCGTCCCGGCACCCGTCAAGGATAACTCACTTGGGGAAGCAGTGCTCGCCACAAAATGCCCCGCGTGTGACACGGACCGGGCCGTAGCCGCCTGAGAATTTGTGCCCGGAGCGGCAGTCAGTGCGGCTGGCCATAACCTGCCGCCCCCGCCCTCCCGGAGGAAGACAAGGGCGGCAGGTTTATTTCAGCGGTGTAGAGCACTACTTATCGGCGACGACTGGCTTCTCCTGCGATTTCAACGCCGGGCTTGGCGCGCCGCCGCTGCCGGGAAAGATGTCAAAGACATAGTCGTGCGCGAACAACGCCGCAGCGCTTAGCGTACCCGACTCGACGCGCTTCACGATCTCTTCGCGCGTAAGATCGAAGATCGCCTCAAGGATCTGCCTGCGCTCTTCGGCATTGGAGTGGCCGACGACAAAGAGCACGCGGGCACTGTGCTGAATGTAGCGCGGCGAGAGCAGTTGCCGCTTCAACAGGTCCATGATCACGGCTGCCTTGCCGCGGTCGAAGCGCCCGGGATCGCCGCGACGATCCAGTTCCGCGAAAAACGCCTCGGTCCATTCTTCGTGGTAGGTCCACACCTTCTCGAACAGATCGGGTGTAAAGCGGGTGCCGGCCTTGATGAACTCGGCATTC
The DNA here is from genome assembly GCA_963732315.1 of uncultured Acidobacteriota bacterium. Taxonomy (GTDB): domain Bacteria; phylum Acidobacteriota; class Terriglobia; order Terriglobales; family Acidobacteriaceae; genus TOLSYN. Next base: position 87,799 of record CAVSYY010000012.1, on the reverse strand, counting down.
ACCGACGGTTCCACGCCGTCCTCGGTGAGCGCCGGCCGTTTGAGATAGCCGTCCTTGGTGATGACAGCCTGGTGATGAGAGAGCGTCCAAAGCCACGATGCATCGATCCGGTAGGTGGCCAGATCGTTCATAAAGCGCAGCTTCAACTCGTAGTCGTCAATGGCCGCCGCAAAGTTTCCGTTCAGAATCTGGAAGCCATAGTTGGCGCTCATGTAGAACGCATGCTGAATGTGCTCGATGGTGACGTCGCCTTTGGGAACGCCGTAGATGCTCTCCCAGAGCTGTGGGGTGAGCACCTTCTCCGGCGCATCGAGCGATTCCTTGGTGAGAACCCAGGGCGTAATCTTGCCCTGCGCATTCAACACCCCGCGCGAGTGCAGCAGCGCCCGTTCGGCTTCCGTGAGACCGCTGGCGGCGGTTGCCACCGCCCGGCCCTTCACGTCCACAGTCTCGAGCGGCGCATCGAGGATCGACTGGACCTGCGCGAGATCGAGTTGAAGGGGCCGGTTGCCGGCGGCCACGTAGGCGGGTTCCGGGCTAGCAACCCAGCTTTGCCGGTAGGCAATCGTAAAGCCGTCCCTTCACCCGCTTGGCGAGCACGTCTTCCAGTGTCGGCGTCTGACCCGCGGGCGCCCCATCCTCGGGAACGAAGATGAGACCCAGCAGGCGCTCGCGCATTTTGTCGATCACCATCGCCCGCATGGCCAGCGGATTGTATTGGGAACGCCCATACAGATCGCCCGATTGATAGAACATGACCGCAGCCATGCCGCCGATGGGAGCGCCCTGGGTCAGTTCGCCGTTCTTCATCCCGGCCATCAGCATCATGAGCGCGTTGTAGCGCTGATAGGCAATCATGTTCGGCGACGCCATGCCGATGGACTGCGGATCGGGGAAGATGCCGTTCGGGTCGCTCTTCCACATTTCGATGATGCTGCCCAGGTAGTCCCAGCGGCCGACGTTCGTGCCCAGCAGCCTGCGCCGCAGGACCCATGCGATGGCGGGCAATGTCCGGCCCGCGTTCCCCTCCTCATAGAGGATCTTGATTTTCAGGGTGCCGGCCTCGACGCCGATGATGCCTTCCAGCCGGCTCAGAAGCTTCTCCACAATCAGCGCTTCCTGTGGGGTCTGCAGCTTCGGGATGTAAAAATACACGCCCGTGCCCGCACGCCGGAGAGAATCGAAGTTATTGGCGACCCAGAGCACTGTGACGGCGACCAGACCCGGCGCGGGCTGGCCGTCCACCAGCACGTGGTCGTAGCGCACATGCAGGCTGGGAGGCCGCACAAAGCGGATCGGCCACTGCGCCGGAGGTTTATCGAGCTTGTAGGAGCGCTTGCCTCCTTTTTTAGGCACCTCATAGGGACGGTCCGTCCACTGGCCCGCGAAGATCTCCTTGGCGTTCTGCAGCGCGGCAAACGTCCCCACCGGCTGCGTCGTGGGCGCGCCGTCGGGCTGGAAATGAGGCGGCGAGGCGTCCTCAAAATCCGGCATATTCATCGGCGCCGGGCTGTTCAGGGCATTAAAGGCCATGTCGAGCGGATTCCACGGCCCGGTAAGTTCCAGTCCGGGATTGGTCAGGGGAAGAGCGTCCTTGGGGACCGGCACTTCGTCGTTGAGCCGCCAGCGCCACTGGCTGTCGCGGCCTAGAAAATTGTCGATCATGCCTTGCACGATCTGGCGGAATGTCCAGGACTTGCCTGTAACCGGGTCGGCAAAGGTTTCGTCCCAGCTTGGCCATGCGTACTTCTTTGTAACCGGCGCTTCGGTCTGCAGAAGCATCCGGCGTGCGGTTAAAGCCGCGGCAATATCGGGACGCAGCTCTCGGGTGAGCGTGTCAATGGTCTGTTCGACATTGATTTCCCGCCCGTTCACCGGTTTCGTACCAAAGAGTCCCGGGAATTTTTGGAGAATGTCCTCACGGATCATGGGTTGAGCTCCTTAACGCGTGGTTCGTAATAGCGTGCCTGGCGACCGCGGAGTTGCACACATCCAGCGTTCGGCCGGGCAGCAGAGGGAACGTCGAGAATACTACCACGCCGGCAATGCTGCCCGGACCAAAGAATCAGTGCGCCAAATCCCCAAAGCGCAAAAGCCGGTGCCGGAATCCGGTCAGGGCTGGAAGGCGGCGATGGCCGCGGTTTCGTCGTCTTGCACGTCAAAGACGGTGCTCAGCTTGGTGATGCGCAGCAGTTCATGCACCTCGCGGGTGAGGTTGAGCAGTTTGAGTTCGCCGCCGGCGTTGCGCAGGCTGGTGTAGGCGCTGATCAATTCGCCGATGCCGGTGCTGTCCATGCCGGTGACCCCGCCCAGGTTGAGCACGATCCTGCGGCTGCCCTGCAGGGCCAGTTCCTGCACCGTTTTGCGCAGCGTCGCGCTGCCCTCGTCGAGCGTGATGCGGCCGCTGAGAGCGACGACGGTGACGCCGTCCACTTGCCGCGAACTGGTTTTCATGGTCACTGGCTAGCCTCCTGATCGTGCTTCGCACCGGCCGTTGGCGCATCCGGGGCGTCCTTTTCGGAACCGCCGGCGGGCGGGCGCCGGAACTTCGTCATGGTGATCTCGGTGCCGGAGGCGACCGCGGGAAACTTGACTTCGTCCATGAACGTCCGGATAAGAAAGATACCGCGTCCGGAGGATTTGAGAAAGTTTTCGGGAGCCAAGGGATCGGGAAGAGCTTTCGGGCGTGCTCTCAAAGCAGACGGTGACGTGTTTGGCGGGGTCATATTGGTTGCCATGGTAGATGGCGTTGACCGTGACTTCGCGCATCGCGCTGCGCGAAAAACGTTTGGTTACAATCCGATGAAAATTTACCGGTGCAAACCAATAAAAGCGCTCTCCACGGTGACAGGCATTTCGGGGCTGCAGTATACTCCGCCCATGTCTACAGAGAATTTGACATTCGAGCTTTTGGAGGGCGCCAGCCCGAGCGAGCACATTTACCAATTGAAAGGCCCGATGGTCCTCGGCAACATGTTCGCGTTCCAGGAGGTCTTGCGGTCAGAACCCGCCACCACCATCCTCGATCTCACGGGCGTTCCGTACATGGACTCAGCGGGCCTGGGAATCTTGACGAATTCCTATGTCTCCCATCAGAAGAACGGGCGCAGATTGCTTCTCGTGGGCGTAAATGAGCGGGTCCAGACGCTGTTCCAGGTAACCAGGCTGGACAAGCTGTTTCAAATCTTTCCTACCTTGGACGGCGCCAGGCAGGCGCTCAGCGGCAAGGCCTAAAGTCGCGCCCGCCCTCCGGCGAATTGGGGAAAATACACCATGGAATCCCAGGTCATAACGGTTGGTACCAAGGAAATCGCGGAGGCCATTGTGAATGGCTTGCGCTTGTGGTTCGAAAGCGATCCGACGATTCGCGAGGAAGACGGCAGTTGGACCGTCCTGGTCACCGGCATCGTGCCGGAAAGTGTCCGCCTGCTGATGAATCACTACAGCCTGGGCGTTCTCGACTGCAAGACCGGCCGGGTATAGCGCCCGGCATCACGCCTACTGCAATTCCGGCAACGGCACGCGGAGAGGAAGTTATCACTCCGTGCCGTGACTTTCCGCACAGACAAAAAATAAGCGGAGAGTCACCGTGTCGCCCTATGGCACTGTTGACGGGAGTTGAAATTCGCAACTTCAGCATTCGTGGAAACTATTTTAACCAGCGCAGTCTTGCGTCCAGGCGGGCGCTGCATTCTTTTAAGAAGGAAGCCACTTCGAACTGCCCTGGATACTTGCCGCCCAGCGTCGACTTCGAATTCGACGACGGCACCACGGGCACCATCGCCATCAGCGACGCCGATATCCCTGCACTGTGCAACGATGATTTCGAGAAAGCCAAGAGACACCTCTCGCTGATCTTAAATGCCCGCCAAGGCGACCCGGATGCTGTAAATCAGCTAACATGCGCGGATCAAGAGTACTCCATGAGAGGGGCCGACCCGGTTCACCCATCCGAAAGCAGGTTTGTCGTCCCGTCCACCAGTTGCGAACCCCACTCCGAGCAGGACATCAGTCAAAAAGGATTCATCCTTCTGAAGTTGAGCCAACTAGGTTATCCGGTGCCGGACTTCACGGTGCTTACCACCGAGGCATACTCGGATCGGGAAGCACCTCGAGGAGCATCTTGCAGACGCTATCAAGCAACTCGAGATCCTCACCATGCAGGGCCTCGGTGATTCAAAGGCACCTCTGGTATTCGCAATCCGGTGTGCCACCGCGCACTACATTCCAGGACTGCTGGACACCTACCTCAACGTCGGGGTAACCGAGAGTTCGGTGCCCTACCTGGAGAAGATGTATGGCTCGGTGGCCGCGCATAAGATGTTTCTGAATAACTTGAAGAATCTCTGCCGAATGTCTCGGTCGTGAGAAGCACGCTGAAATTGTCAATACCATCCACTCAGATCTCCCTCCTGATGAGGTCGTGCGACTGACGGAAATGTTATGCGACCTTATCCAAAAAACAGATCGCAGGCTTGTCGACGACCCTTTTTGCCAGGCCACCTTTTTGGCCAAGCAGGCATACAAGCATTTTGAAGCAAACCAGGAACTGGTGCTGACGCTCTGCAGAGGAGCGGAACATCTTCCCAGCCTTATCTTGCAGAAGATGATCTGCACGGTCCGGCATGACAATGCCTATGTCGGAGTTCTGTCCAGCCGTCACACGCGGACCGGGCTGGGGATCGAGCTGCAGACCGCCCGCAACCTGTTTGGCGAGGAGATGATGACGGGAACGGCGGAGAGCGAGTCCATCGGTCTTTGAAGACAGAGATGCAATTAAGAACATGTTTCCCAGCCGTGCATCATTTCGTTCCATCGTCTTGGAAGATCTTGAAAGAGAGTTTGAGTCTCCAGTGACGATCGAATTCGCAGTCGAGGCAACAACCAGACATCAGTTATTCGCGCTTCTACAACTGAATCAGACGGGAATGGTCGGGCCGCGCTGCCATCATCTCCGCGGTGGACATGCACAAGGCGGGAACCATTTCGCGGCAGCGGGTCACCGAACTCATCCGGCCCTACCACATCAAGCAACTTACCAGCGATACGATCGATGAAAAGGATTCAAGCCACTCAAGTGCTTCTGTTCCGGAGTATCAGTTCTGCCTCGAACCGCCGTGTCAGCCCGCGTATATTTCAGCGGCCGCCGCCGCCTTGACGGCGAAGGGCGAGGGCGAGAAAGTGTGTCTTTGCAAGAAAACTTTTCTGCCTACCGACTCGGTGGTCATGCGCGAGATGGACGCAATCATAAGCCTGACCTCGGCAGCCGTCCATGTAGTCACGATCTGCCAGAGCCTGGGCATACCTGCCCTGTTGAGTTTGGAGAAAAGCGGCGTAAGTCTGCAGCCCGAGGGACGGCTGACCAATTCTCACCGGGATGGAGATCAAGGAGGGAGATTGGATCACGATCTCCTCGCGGCACAGGGCTATCTACGAGGGGCAAGGCAAAGTTCAAGCCGGGCAGGCTTTTGCGCTACATGAAGGGAGAAGCCTCTCGATCTGGATGAGGACGAACAGAAAAAGCTTCGCTTCGATTGCCTATGCCTTCCGCTACTATCAGCAACTAAATCGCGGCCTCGAGTTTGACCAGACCTCCACGCTCAGTGAAGTTATCAGGCTGGTGAATTTTGAATTGAGGGGCGCGCCCGAACAGGCACGCCAGCTTGTGAACGGCTGGTTCGACAACCACGAAGCACTGTACACGGAAGAGGTTCTCAAGAGCGATATCGGTGATCACCTTGGCCAAAGTAACGTTTTCGACATGCTGACGCTGGACCGCAAAATCAAGTTCTTCAAGCAGGCTCTTGCAAGATGCTCTCGACGATCGCATCTCCGGATACGAGGCGGGTGCGTTTATGCTGGGACGTTTCTTGTGCTCATGCGCTATCCGATCGCCTTCTGGAGAGCGCTCAGCTCCGCGGAAATCGGACTGCTTGTGAATGAGTGGGTTCTCTTCGAAAAATACATGCAGGTGCTGCACAATGTGGGCGAGAGAAAAGTCCTTCTGGCTCGAAAACAGATTCTCAAGAATGGGCTCGAAGAGCTCTCTCTTCACGCAGCAAATCTGCAGTGGTGTCTTATCACGCTGAAACTGAGCGGCACGCCGCTGGAGGAAGCTAAAAATTCCTTGCCTGAATGGAGTGATCCTCAATCGGTGCATGTGCTGGAACTTCTCCAGCAGCCCTACCGGGATTTCTATGATTTCAAAGCATGCTGGTCCATTCGCCAGCTGGAGAAAATATGCGAGGAGGAGAATATCCCCCTCCCGCAGCCGGATGACCGATAGACCCGGTCGCGATCGGCGCCGAATGTAAGCGAGCCGAGCAGCGCTTTGCGCTTCAAACCAGCACCGCACTCAGCCTTGGCAGTATTTGCTCCAGCGCCTCGCCGACCCGACTCCGTATAGAGAATCGCGGTCAATCACCGGTTCCATCTCCCGAAGCACATCGGGAAGTTCTTGTCCCTCCCTTGCGGCGATCAAACGCCCGAAGCGCAAGCGAAATGGAAAGCACTGCATTCATGCCCAGGTTGGCTTTTCTCTGCATGATCTGGATTTTTTCCTCCGCAGAGGCGTTCGGGAGCAATCTTTCCCCGTTTCATCGGCCAGATCCAGTTCGAGCGTCAACAGCTCCCGGTCGATGTCGGCGAGCGTGCCCAGCGCCGAAATCTTTGTCCCAGGAATCGCGGCGCGATGATTTGCGTGACGTTATCCACGGCATTGAGGCAGCCTTTGCCACCGTATCTCTTTGTCCTGCATCCAAAGGTCGGCAAGTTCGCTGCTCTCCTTGGTGATCGCATCCGCCTTAAGGTTGGGTACGAAGCGGTAGGTCTTCTCCTTTTCGTTGAAGACGAAGTAATTCGGGTATTTCCGCGTGAGTGGGTTTGCCTCGATGATGCTGTCAACCAGGTGGATGGCCTCATCCGTCCCAGCCGAAGTTCCCAGCGGCGTGGCGGCAGTAAATTTCATCCCGTTGTCGAGCATCACCACGACGCCGACCGTTGGGATGCCGGCGTTGGTTGGCTCTTCGTGAGCGGAGATATCGACGATGATGCTATCGGGATCGAGCTTTCTGCGTGATCCTGATATTCTTCTTCGCCAACTCCATCAGTTCGACGATCCTGCCGTACTTCACCAGGCGCTCCGTGTTGGCGCCACCGCCGCACTTCAGGCCGAGCGCACCAACTGCGAAGCTAATGTCGGCTTCCATTACCTCATTGGGTGACTTGGAGCGATGAGAGACAACCAAAGCGAGCCCCAAGCTCTTTTGCCGTACGGGTCGCCAGCAGTGTTTCGCTCAGCGTTCCAATCTGGTTGGCCTTGATGAGCGCGGTGTTAATGAGACCTTGCTCGGCGCATCTGCGAATGGTGGAATCCTTAGTCGTAACCAGATCGTCGCCGATGATCAGAATGTCTTTATCGAGGGCGGCCATGAGTTTCTTCCAGCCCTCGTAGTCGTCTTCCGCAAAGCCATCTTCGATGCGAGACGATCGGATATTTCTTGACCCAGCGAACATAGAGATCGACCATCTCATCGGTAGTCAATACCTTCGGATCCTCTGCTCTCCAGAACAGGTATTGGCCCACCGATCCTGTTTCGCCTGTCTTTTCGCGATATGCATTACTGAGTTCGCTGGCAGCCGGATCAATCGCCAGGCAAACATCCCGGTCGGGAACAAAGCCGCATTCCTGAATGGCCTGAACGGCGACCTTCAGTGCCCGCTCCTCCGGGAAGTCATGTCGTCCTTCTCTCTGCGCGTAGGAAGCTACGATCCCTCCCTCCAGGCCAATGCCGACAAAGTTGAGTCCTTCTGTGTCCTGGATGATTTGAATCGCCCGGCTTTGAAGAAGGTTCGTGACGCGCTGAGCCTCTATGTAATCGTGGGCGGTGAGGGGCAGGAACATCAACTCCTGGAAGCTCAGATTGCCGCCCATTTCTTCAGTGTGACGCCCTCCCATGATGGAGTTTCGGAACTCCCATGGAGCGAACACAATCTTGCCGTCCGGTAGCTTCAGCTCCTGCAGTCGATGCAGCCTGAGCTTACGCCGCAGCTCAGATGGCTTTCCCGTGCGCGTCCTCCAGCGAAGACCTGGGCTGGTTCGGCGGCCCTCACCTCGGCCGCTTTTGCGGCTGCTTCCTGCTGCCGCTCCTGGAACGCCTTGTACTTTCCTGCATCTGCAAGAAGGAAATCGAACAGGGCAACCACGCCGATCGTGAACAGCAGCCTGCCCACGTAAACGGCAGCGGGAGCGGAGATCTTCATACCTAGCAGGATCAAAACGATTCCGGGCAGAAAGCAGAGCTGGCTAAGCACTTTGCTCGCCCTTGGCCCTGCAGCAGAGACCGCCAGATTCTGCGTCTTGACGGCGGGATGGTAGTTCCCGCCCTCTTTATTCACCCCCTCGAATGCTCCGTAGGGAATCTTTACGAACATTTCGATATACCAGAGCCAGCGGCCAAGCGCGCCTGACTCATCTTTTGCTCGGCACGGACCGCAAGCTCGGGACGAAGATTGTTGGTTTTGACCGCTGCGATGTAGTGCCCAATCTCATGAATCGCAATATTGCAATGCCATGCCGCATACCACATAAGCAGGAGATCACGACCTCAACGCTCAAAAACATCTGCCGGATTACATCAAATCTCGATGTCACGTTCGGAGAGATGCTAAGCAGAGAGGTCAGGAATGCGGCGTGAAAGGAAACCAGTTTGTGATTGGCGATGATCCAGCCGCGATCCAGTCGCGGCGTTTCGCTGGGCTGGGGAAGAAATGCAGATAACAAGTGAGCGAACAGCGTTCTCCCGCGTGTACTGGAGGAATCAGCGATATTCATGATGGTCCTTTATATATACGACCTGTTGCGCAGTGGTGGGCAGCACCAGTCAAGCACCATTGCGAATTCGAACGCGCAGATTTTCCATCCTGCGTGACCGTTCGTCTGTGACCCCCATCACGGTAAAGAAGGTCACTTGGCCTGATCTCGAGCAGATCAGCGAGTCCGAGTTCCTAATCCCTCAGTCCGCAGAGGACGGGTTACGATCCGGAAAGGAAGCGGCTGCAATGCGAGGAAAAAGAATTTGAGAGGAATTCCCCGGCCGATATACGAAACAGAAATGCTTCCGCTATAATCAATGCAGCCAGTAGTGCGGAGAGATGGCCGAGTGGCTGAAGGCGGCGGTTTGCTAAACCGTTGTACGGTCAAAAGCTGTACCGGGGGTTCGAATCCCCCTCTCTCCGCCAGTAATTTTAATAACCCTCCTATTTTCAAGTAAATACAGCAACAACAACAACTTAGTTGGTGGTGGCCAGAGTGGCCATTGTCTCAGAAATGGCTGTTATTGGGCTGTTTCTACTGATTTGTATTACAAAGTAAGATGTGCATTACAAAGCCTCCGGCGTGCCGGGGCTTTGTAAATAGGAGGCTGAGCGACGAGAAGGATGCCGGAGGGCAGTTCGGCACCCGAATGTGCAACTGAGTGTGCAAGCCGTGCTACTGCACAACGAAAAACAACCCGTCCGGTTCATGCCGTATCGGGCATTTCTATGCTGCGCGACCTTTGTAGCTGGTACTGTTGTAGGTGAATTTTCGAGGTTGCAGCGGCCCCAGAGTGGCAGATTCAATCTCAATCTGCGTGCGAATGCAGGTGCGATACAAAGCGAATTCAGATTCCTGAGGCAGAGGAAAGAAAGAACAAGGGGCGTGACTTTGAATGAGCGAGGGCTTCGGCCACGCGGAGTATTACGAATTAGCGGGATTATCGCTATCGTTGTCCTGATCTTGGTCGGCATGCACATTTACAGCCAGCAAAACCTTCAAACCATCACCGGCCATGTGAGTGGGGGTGAATTGACCTATAGCTACCCCCAATCGGGACAGAGGAGAGTCACAGCTATTCGTTTCACGCCAGTATCTCTGAGCCAATTTCCTGAAAACGCGGACGAAAACAGCCGCGTGACATGGTCTAGCGGTACTGAACTGATCCTTTGTGGTGATGTTCAGTCCCAGTTTGTAGGAAAGCATTGGGTGAATGTCACTTACGGGGAGGCCACGCAAGAGAACGGTTGTTCGCAGTTGGAGTCGGTGACAGACGTAAAACATCAGGAAAGCCCGGCGCGTATCAAGGAGATGTGTGACGAACTCTATCAGAGTACCCGACGACGCACCTTCCTGGTTGCGATGCCCAGAGTGCCGCAGTTAGCTGGAGCACCGCCAATCTGAACTATCTCGAGAGCATCAAGACAGTGAGCATGAGGGCATTAGTTCATTGGCCAATCGAAACAGACTGCGAAATTATTACTGTGGCTGAAATAGACTGGGATGGGCACGAACTCCGAGTCGAACAGAAGACGTCCGGGAACTTTGCTGGCGAACATATTCATTTTGAGAACAACGAGGTTGATACAAAAGCACTACTTGACGGAACGGTTTATCTTCAGCTTGATGACCCATCGAAAGATCGGATCGAAGCTAAAATGTCGGCACCGATGCTCGACGCTATAAGAAAGGCCGGTCTGAAGACAAGATTTTCATCGGATATCGTGGGCTGGACACCCGTTACATGGGCGGGGGACCGAGCAGTACTATACCGCAATGCTAAGGCCGCGTGTTTGATTCATGCAATACCAATTCTGACGAATGCCGAACATCAGGGTGACGCCGTATACGATGCCGCATCCCTCTTGGACAAGAGTGACATCTCAGAACTGGAGCCTTACGCAACAGGGGGAGACGCAAAAGCTCAAGAGGCTATTGGCTGGCTATCCATAAAGGCAGCATGCCGTGAGCGAGACTACCCAGCCGCTGTGCGCTGGTTCACACTTGCAGCCAATTCAGGCGACAAAGCGGCCATCAAGGAACTCGAAGAAATTGATCAGGGCCGCGCTCAGAGCGATTGCAGGCATCCAGCAGATTAAGCGCCCCGATACGCGATGCCCGCCCGGTTCATACCGTGGCGGGCTTTTCTATGTCTGGTGAAATTCAGCCATCCGATGCTCTCCACCACAGCCCCGCGGATTATGAGTGCTTCAACCGATGTTGATAACAAAGGAGATCAACAACTTAGCTCGGAAGAACACGGCAAACCCCGGCAGAGTCTGCACCCCCCGCGCAACCAGGATTAGCGAGTGAAAACTCCATTAGCTGACGCCGTTTTTTCCCCCGGCACCGCTGGCCCTGATTGCAGCTTGAGCTGAACTCTACCAAGGATTCGTGCGGGATGCTCAAGCTGATGTTCCCATATGCGCATTACGTTCCATCCTCCGCTACGGAGCTGTGCTGAAACCTCTCGGTCTCGTGCACGATTGCGCTCTCAGCTTCGGTCTCCAATACTGCTGATTTTCACGCGGTGGTTTTGACACAAGCGAGGACAGGACATGCCAAAAGCAACCGTCAATGAAGATCGCGAGTCTCTCGCTTTCTGAAGATAAAAAGTCCCGGGCGCCCGGGTAGATCCTGAGGTGCCGTCTCCAGCCGGAAAGATGTGCGGCCCGCAACATCGACGCGAAACGCAATTCCGTGGTTAAAGTTTCCGCGAGAGCGAATCGCTCCCCAGCATGATCCTTGACCGGGTACTCCTGCAGCCAGTTTCATTCTGGGTTCATAGTATCCCAAAATAGAATGCGACTGGACGCTTCAACCCCTTTGTGTTCGCTTTTTATTCGCTTACAATAAACTTTATGTAACATATGTAATGTGAGGTATATTACACCGCATGATTGGTGGATCAGGACGGATCGTAATTGAGGTGGACCCGGTGCTCAAACGTCGGCTCATTCAGGCTATCGTTGGAACAGCATGTCGCTGAAAGACTGGTTCATTGACCGTGCGAAGGAATACGTCCGAGCCCAGCAGCAGCCGAACTTGTTTGCCGATGAGCGAGACCATCCTCCTCGGCACTGAACGTGCAAGGTAAGTCACGCAACTGGAGATTCTACCGTTGAACTTTGTTGAAGTAATCGCGCAGGATGATGTTTACGAATTCGGACTGAGCGACTCCGCGGTTATCAGCTTCGCGCCTGATAAGCTCCTTGTTGGCGTCCGCGATGACGAGCTGTTTGTATTCCTCGGGGAACGCCCAAGAACATACGTAGCAGTTCAATGTGCATCCACCGCAAACGCTGCTCTTGATGTTGTTGCACTGCTCGCACAGCGGCTGCCAGTTTCCCAGATCGTTCGAGCCGTTCCGGGAACGCGGGACCTTGTGGTCCGGGCTGAGTTTTACATCCGGCTCCTGTTGCCCGCAAGACGCGCATCTGTGACTGTATCGCTCCTTCAGTTGCTGCCAATCCGCTTTGCTGAGTTTGGCCCTCGGCTCGCGTTTCTGGCTCACATTCAGACTCTGCAACTGGTACCGGGTTCCTTCTTTGATGATCGCAGTAAATCCCTCCTCCCCTTGCAACTCCCTCATGCGCCGGAAAACGTCTTTGTATTGCCCTTCACCTTGGCTGGCGGAACGCATCGACGGCTGCACGAATGTCGTTTTCGGTAAGTACTGGCCCGGGTATGCCGTGTCCTGCGGGCCAAAGTGCCCTCAGGATTACCGAATAGTACGTTTTATTGGTGGCGACTCGGCGAAACAAACCCAGACTCGGCGTCAGCAAGCCATTTCTCCCTACGGGCCTCCGACTCATTAGGAGTGACCCTGGGGGTGAGGAGAAGACCCTTGCTGGCGCGAGATTTGGCCATTTTATGAGGTTATAGAATGCGCTTAGCTTCGTTCTTTGCAGGGATCGGCGGTTTCGATCTTGGATTCCAGCATGCTGGGATTATACCTGCGTTCCATTGCGAAATTGATCCATACTGTCAACGCGTTCTAAAGCGCCACTGGCCGGAGGTTCCACTTCATGACGACATCACCACGCTCAAAGCTCAAGACATCCCAGAAGCTGAAATCTGGGCCGGCGGCTGGCCATGCCAAGATGTCAGCCACGCGAACGCCCAGCGTAAAGGCATCCGCGGAGCCCGCAGCGGACTCTTCTTCACATTTGCAGAGCTTGCTAGAACAGTTCGACCGCCTTGGATTGTCTTGGAGAATGTCCCGGGCCTCCTCAGCTCAGACGGAGGAGTCCGCCTTTGAGTCAGTTATCGACGAGCTCGAAGAGATCGGGTATATGGGGGTCTGGTTTACGTGTAACACTCTCAGCGCGGGCCTTCCCCACAGCCGCGAAAGAGTGTTCCTTGTCGGATCTTATAGATCGGAACTTTCCCATCAGTTCTATTTTGACAGCGGCGAACTGCTTAGGGATGATTCGCCGCGAAAAGCGCGCGGGACGGAAACTGGACCCGATCTTCAGGAGAGTTTGTCTCAGACACTCCGCTTCTGGTCCAACGTCGCGGAGGCTTTGGGTACACCAAAGCAACGAGCTATAGCCCCACGATACGCGCCCAAACTGGAAAGCATCAAGGAGGCCACTCTGACAGACCAATACTATGTGGCCAGAAACTTGACTTGGAACGAGTGCGAGAAACTGATGGGGTTCCCGGAAGGCTGGACGGTAGGACGAGGGCGACTCATTGGCAACGCCGTAGCTCCTCCCATTGCCGAGTTCATTGGTCGACGCATATTGGCGATTCAGAACACATATGGGCAATCCCGGTCGGCGGCGGCAGACTAATCCTGACTGAATTGATTCCGGAACATAGAGATTGGACAGATTCCTCATGACGACACACCACTGCCAGCGATGCGGTAAGGACTGGCATTGCGATCAGACTGCGTGTATGCACCTCGGCCAGGAATTGGCCGCCAGCTACGACAATGTGCGGGAGCACCGGAAGCTCGAGTAGTCCGCTTAAGAGTTGACGAACGGATGATGAATGAAGTCATAGGCGGGATCGAACTCGCCCCAACCCTCATCGACAGCTCGCTGCATCAGCTCCCGGGCGATCGCGAGCGTGGGTATCCGGCCTTGGCCGCGTGCGGCAAGTAGCCTTCCGCCGCGCCACCAGACGAATCTGTAACCGTACCGTAATTCCCCTTGTTCGTAAAAGTAGCGGCACCATTGAAGGCAGAGCTTCTCGCCTTCGCCCATGTCCTTGCAGGTGCTTCTTACCACTTGAACTCGCGCCATCTCGACCGCCAATCGCCACTAATGCAGTAGTGCATTTGTGCATTAGAGAGTATCCCATCGATCTGGTAACCAGCAACCTGAATTCTTGACCCGCCCGCGTCTGCGCCACCCACTGTGGGAAAGGTGGCGGTTAGCTACAAGAGGCATACCTTGTCCTTGTTTGCGGGTGCCTTGGAGGCCTTGGCTTTTTTCGGCGCGGCTTGGGTATTCATCTTAACAATCCCCGCCAGCTCGGTCTCAAGGTACCGGGCTTTCTCTTTGGCTTGAGCAGTCGCAACTGTGAGCACGACTCGGCGATCGGATGGCGACTTTCGCAACGCAACCCACGAGCCTCTCGCCAACTTTTTGGTCAGCTTGCTGAGCCGCGGTTGATTGATCTTCAGTTCTTGCCGAAGCGCCCGCTGTAAAATTCCCCAACGGCTGAAGAGAGTTTGATGATCAGGAGGAAAATCCGGGGATCTTCCCGCGCCAGTTTTCCAGCAGTCGACTTCCACCGATCGAACATCTCGAGAGACACTGCGGTTCCGTCCAATGGCTGACCTCGTCGGCAAGAGCAAATTTAACTATATTCCAATTGGAATACAAATACCAGTTATAGAGCTGAAATCAGCCGTAAGGTATTTGTAATAAGTTACTTGGCTGCTTCTTTTGGTACACGCCCCAAATATCAGATTCTGTCATCGGAGGCAAACGTGCCAATTTCCCCCGATCGACTCCTTTACCACGCGGCCGAACTCCCGGAAGTTTTACAACTCACCCAGGACAAGGTCGACTGGCTAGTTAAAACCGGCCAGCTCCGTCCAGTCCGCATCGCCGGCGAAGTCGGGTTCACTTCCCGTGAACTGGACGCGCTCATCGCCACCTACGACAGATAGCCAAAAGGAAAACCTATGTCCAGTAATATTGCCCGGACCCCCTCTTCTTACCGGAGATCATTTCTCCAATTGCAGTCCCACAGAAAAAGAATTGGTTCACCGCCGATTGCCAGCCCAAGCAACACCACGATGAACAGGTATGCCAAGCTCCCGGCTGCTCTGACATCGTTCCTGCCGGGGACTTCCCTGGTAAGCAGAAGCTGTTTGTTTGCTCGGTAGCCTGCAAGAGCTACTGCACCCAGCAGAAGACCAAGAAGCGAAGAAAGGAAGGGACCGTCCGCAAGATGGAGCTGCATCATCGTCCCGCCGGCAACTGTGAGGGGACTGGTTGCGACCAAATTGTTGAGCCGGTTTCGTACACAGGAATCAAAAGCATTACTTCTGCTCGGATGACTGCGAGCGAAATTTCCACAATGCCAATGACAAGAGCCGGCGAGACGCCGGTATCAAGCCCACAAAACGTACAACCCCAGGGCGGCAGTTCCTCCCAGAGGGACCGTGCGAAGGTCCGGGCTGCGAAAACGTGGTTTGCGCCGGCTATGTCATGGGCGGGCAGAAGTACCGTGTCTGCTCCGAAGTGTGCCGTTATGAGATTGGCCGCCAACTCCACGTGGTCGGGATCTGCGAGTGGGATGGTAAGGAGATACGCGGCCCAAAGTACAAGATGGGCAAACAGAAGCACTGCAATGAGACGTGCAAAGCTCTGCATGAGGCCGAGCCTACGCTTGGCCCCACCGGACCCTTCCGGCCGACGATTGAGGAATACCTGGCTGTCAACGAATATGGCAAAAACTCGCTGCCCAATGTGAAGGTGAGTCTGTGTCATTTCTTTGGCTTCGCCGTCAACGAAGGCGCCACAGAGATTGACCAGTGCAAGCCGCGCATGATCAAGCGGTTCTTTGCGGCCGAGCGTGCCCGTGGAATGACCACCGGGGGTGCACTCGGACGTCTATCCACGTTTTTCGACGAACTGGTGGAGGACGAGGTCATCGAGGTCAGCCCGGTCATCCGCGGCCGTCATTCCAAGAATTGGGTACCCCGTACCCGTCAGCCCTACGAAGAAAACGAGATGTTGGTCCTGTGCAAGGCGATCGAGGAAAGCGATGACCCGCTTCTCAAGGCGGCCTTCGCATAGGAGAGGGTTGTGGCCGCGCATCAGCGAAGTCTGTAACATTCGTCTTTCCGATATCGACCTCGAAGCGCAGACCATCTACATCCGGCTGCCGACGAAGAACAAGTCTCCGCGCACGGTACGCTTCGGGGACAAGGTCAAGAAGTACCTCGAACTGTGGTTGGCACAGCGCGACCCGCGCTGTCAGCACGACCATCTGTTTCACAATACCCTGCTCGATCCCATGACCAAGAAAACTCTGCGCGTTTGGTTCCATGACGAGCTTGGAACCGAGCCGGAGCCAGCATCGAGTTTCATCTTTCATCGCTTGCGGCACACCTGGGCCACCCGCTTGGTCAACGCCAGCATGCAGTTGACGGTCCTGATGGTACTCGGCGGCTGGAAGAACCTGAATTCGGTGCAGATCTACGCAAAGATCCGCCCGGCCACCATTGACCGTGAGTATAAGGATGCCTGCGCCAAGATCGAGGAGAAGCTGGAACTGCCAGTGGAAGAAACCTTTTCTCTGCTCGATCTGGCCAATATGGACGCAGAAACACCTGCAACATCAACCGATTCAGCAGCTTAGTGGTCATTGGAGACATTGCGGGTAAATCACCTTACCCGCAATGTCTCCAATTGAGGAAAAACAATCATGGATATAAACGGTTTTCTGGAATCCCTCGACACAAAAAGCACGGAAACTTTGCGCTCATACCGGCAGGACATCGAGAAGTATCAGGCATTCCTTCTCATGATGGGCATCCACGTCACCCAAGCCAAGGCCAGCACTATCCGGGAGTTCATCAGGTATCGGTCCGAACACCATGGACGTACCGTGTCTGGCGCTCCGGCGCCCGCCACGGTCTCGCGCTGGCTCGCGGTCGTGTCCGCTTACTACAAGTTCCTGGGCGAGGACTCGGACGAGAATGTACCCAATCCCGTAAATAAAGTGAAACGGCCCAAGGTTGAAAACGCTTTCGTTCACCGCGACGTTGAAGATCAAACACTCGCAACCCTGGTCGAAGGCATCACCGATTTGCGCGATCTTGCAATGGTGCAGCTCTTCCTATACAGCGGACTGCGCCTCAAGGAGCTTCGTGGGCTGAACAAGGATTCGATCGCGATCCGGCGTTGCCGGGTGGCAGACGGATCGTTCCAATTCTTCGGATTCGGCGAAGTTGTCGGCAAAGGAGGGAAGCTACGTGAATTTAGGGTCGGGCCGAAGGCAATCGGGGCGCTCGCAAAATACCTTGCGGCCTACCGCAAGAACGACGCCGACCCCGCCCTGTTCCGTTCGTCACGCAAGCAGCGTGTGAGCTGCCGCACGATTCAGCAGGTAGTGGATAAATGGTGTAAGCGCTTGGGAGTTGATCATGTTCACGTTCACCAGCTCAGGCACAGTTTTGCCACACGCAACGTCAATGCTGGCATGTCCGATACAGTCCTTCAGATGCTGCTGGGTCACGCCAGTCTGAACACAACTCAGAGGTACTTCCACATGAAGGAGGAACGGATTACAAGGGAATTTTTCAGCGTCATGGAATACCTCAGCCAGACCTCCCCCGTTTAGAGCAGAGGCTTTGGCCCGATACGGACACCATGCAAAGCTGACAACTGACACGAAAGGAGAAAAAAGAGATGGCCGATCTTGCCGATCTACCACAGCCTGACAGATCAAAAGAAACGCTGAAGCGCGCCTTCCGGTTTGGGTATGTTTGCGCGGCGCTCACTGGCGCCAAGCTGGTACCCAGTCCAGATTCAGAGCCGCCCAACTGGCCGCGTCAATGAGGCTAATTCGGTACGCAGATCGCGTTGGTACAACACCATGTTGTACCAACGCGACCATCACAGATTTCAACGAACGTAATAAGTTCAGGAGAGCGCGAAGAATTCGCGCAAGGAGTTCCACCATGTGTTCATTATGCAAGCGGGTCCGTGCGGCCCTCCACCCTCACGGTCGCAGTCACTCTACCGCCAACATTTCGCTGTGCAACCTGCTGCTGACCGAGGTCGAAGCCGAGCAGAAACTGCGGCATTCTGACGTCAGGATTACCCGTAAGAACTATTCCGCGCACGAATACGCGATGAACGGAAAGCACCATGAGTAACCGACCCAAGAGGAAGTGTTCTAATGATGATTCCCATTCGCGGCCATGCCGGGTGCCCGGAATAAAAGGCCATGACCAGCAGCAGGTTGAACCTGTCGCCAACCTGGTGACCCGCCTTGCTGAGCGGGAGACCGCGTTGAAAGCAGCAGAGGTTGCAGTGCTCTTGGCGTGCGACTACGCACATGTATGCAAGATGGCGAAGCGGGGTCGTATTCCATCCTACCGCATCGACGGTATGGTCCGCTTTGACCCCGGGGCTCTTTCGATCTGGCTGAAGTCGAAGTCGATGGGCAATTAAGCAGACCTCAAGCAAATGAAATCGGGCGGCCCCAGGCCGCCCGTTCTCTTTTCAGTTGAAGATCGAGTCGATCTGCGATCGCACGTTTGCGCCGGTGGCTGGCGTCAGATACCGCATCGTAGATTCCAAGTCTGAATGCCCCATAAGAGACTGTACTGTCCGCAGGTCCATCCCTCCCCGAAGCAATGTTGTACAGTATGTTCGCCGAAAACGATGCAAGGTAGCATTCTCGACTTCTGCCCTTTTGGCTACTCCCTTCAAGGCGCGCAAGAACTTGTCGTTCGGGGTGTCGTTTCCTGTGCCCAGTACGAACTTCGTCTTCGGGTTGAGATCTCTCCACGCTTTCAATCTATCCAGCAGGTCGGATGGCAGTGGAATATCTCTCTGTTCATAGTCCTTGATCGTCCAGTCGAAGTCGGGCTTGCCAGTGACGCGCAGTACCCCTCGATGAAAGTTGATGTCGCTCCAGCACAGATATATAAGCTCCTGATCACGGAGGCCGGTTTTCCAGAGTACGAGAATCAACATTCGGTTGTACTCGCGCTTGCACGCTCTCAAAAGTTTCTCGATCTCTTCGACCTCATAGATGTCTGGCAGCTTCTTCTCGTACTTCGGCGCACGTAGTTTCCAGGATCTGTAATCGACCCCGGAAAACTTGAGGAATCCCGTCAGCCTCATGTGCCGGTTGTAAACCGTGCGATCTGAAAGGCCGAGCTTTCTGAGCCAAACCCAGTACCGCTTCGCGTTGTCAGGACCAATCTCGTCGAGATAAACGAGAGCCGGATTTGCCTTGATGAAATCCATAAGCGCGGTCGCATTGACATCCGCAGCTTCCATAGCGCCGCGGTCTTCGGTGTCCTTGATCCAACTCGTTACAGCACTCTTGATGGTTTTCCGCATCTCAGGCTCGTTCACCGTGACGCCGGCCGCAGTCGCAGACGTTTTGGCGTCGAGGAGGCTCTGATGTCGATCACAGGCGTTCACGGCCTCCGTCGCGTCGGTTCCGACATTTTTATACTTAGGCTTACGTCCTTCATAAAAGCGCAGCTCGAAGTGGCCTTCGGGGTAGTTGCGCTCCTTGCCGTCCACCAGGACGGCGCCCTTCTTGATGCGGCCGTTGCGGCCCATGATGACGACGAACCGCTTCCAGCCAGATTCGGTCTTGGCGAGCCAAACAAGTGAAACAGCGTTCATGCTACCCCCATAATGCATTACAAAAGCATTACAACATGAGCAGAATATCACGATAATCCAGTATTTACGCCTATTTACGTGCATATGGTGTAGACTCCCCCTCTCTCCGCCATAGTACTTAAAACAAACAACTTAACTTCAATTGCATGACCGGCAGCCGACCTGCCGGTTTGCTGTTTTTGGGCTCTTGGGTGATCAGATGGCCCTGAACACCTGTTTTCCCCTCGCGCAACTCTTCGCGTTCATCTTCCGCCTATCCTCTGAGTGCGTGGATGGTTTTCCAAATCACCCGAATCGCGGCGTGTGCCGGGTGAACGCTGATGCGGCGAAATACTGTCTGGAGATGGTTCGATCCGATAATTTTATCTACCTGTTTGTGGTGGGAAGACTTACGTGCCCCATGAGGTCTTTCAATACCAGGGAGTCCATATTTGAATTGGCCATCCTGGCTGCAAACGAGTGTCGGAAGCGATGAACATTGATATGACTCATCGACAGCTTCTCGCACCAGCGCGCGAAAATGTCCTGGATGGACCTCTTGGAAATCCGCCGCTTTCATTCAGAGAGGAACAGTGCGGGATTCGAGTCTGCTCTGCTGGATAGGTACTCGCCGATCGAGTCCAGCGCCGGTTTATCGAAGCGGAACTGTTGTCGCTTCGATCCTTTGCCTATTACCCAGCCTGCACCTTGTACACACTCCTGTCCTGATTGATCAATCCATCATTCGATCTTTAGTCCGGTACGATCCACTTTGGTGCAACTCCGACAACCGCAGGCCCGACGCAAGAAATAGCGCATAGATCGCTCGATCGCGCGGGTTGGATGAGAATCCGTTTCTAGGGGATCTTGGCACCTAGATGTCTTTTGCCGGTATGACGTGAACTCCGACAGGTGCCGCTTTTCCCTCGGCCAGCATCCGTGACGCCAATGCCTCGGATTTCGTCACAAGGTTTTTCTGAATCCGAGCCGGAAGGATCAACGATAGCGGAACCAGCGTCTTGGCCATGATGCGTTCAGCTAAGCGGAATTCGTGACGCGGGCCGACCAAGAGTGCGGGCCTGAAGATGATCAGGGAGCGTAGTCCAACAGCTCTCACATCGTTTTCAGTCCGACCCTTAACCCGGTTGTAAAAGATTATCGAGTTTGCGTTCGCGCCCATAGCGGAGACGAAAGTCAATGCCTTCGCATCCTGAACCCTCGCGATGTTAGCGAAAGCGACGATGGCGGCGTGATCGACCTTTTCGAAGTTCTCTTTGCTGCCCGCCGCCTTGATCGTCGTGCCGAGGCAACAGATATAGAGATCCCCGCGAATCTTCGATTCGATCGACGATAACTCTGCCAGGTCGGAGATCAAAACCTCGGCCAGCTTCGGATTTGAAATCTCCAATGACTTTCGCGAAATGGAAATCACCTTCGTGATCGCCGGGTCGGCCAAGAGCTGTCGAACCAGAGATGAACCCGTAAGACCTGTGCCGCCGATGAGTGTTGCAATCATAGGTTTTCGACTCGCGATGCCGTAAGTGTTTAGGAGTCCCCGGCTGACAGGACTTCTTCAAGCACCGACCAGGGCCCACCTTGAACCACGAGATACTTCAGGTAAAGTTCGGCTGCTGGGCGATCAGTGGACGCGAGGAGGGTTCGAGCAGCATCCTGGACGCGCTCGTTCGGCAGGGAGTCGAGGTCAAAGCTCTCCTCGATGATTCCAGCGGAATGCGGAATCCCCAGCAAATCAAGATAGGTCACAATCTTTGCAAGATGATCGTGGAGCAAATACTCCTGCAGCAGATAATTCGCTGTCTGTTCAGGAAGAGACAGCGTTGCTGCCGTCCAGTTGACCAGCCGTTCAACCGGGGCTCGGCGGACACTAATCTCACGAACGTTTTTTGCTTTCGCGAGAGCGGCAAAGAGGAACTGTTTCTGTTCTTTCGGTGTCTCCGCCCAAAATACTTTACTGGCGGAGACTCTAATCTCGTTAGGCAATTGTCGCCAAATACGGCTTGCAGAAAGTTGCATGAGCGGGCCTCACTTACAGTCAATCTCAAGTTACGCCTACGATCATAACGGCTGCGGGAAAACAATGCCCCGATATATGCCGGAGACTCGCACGCTCCTTATTGTTCGGTCATGATTGGAATCCGCCATCGGCCACGCCGAACCTCTGAAAGAAGTCGGGGCAAGGATATCAAGGTTCCTTCTGGCTGGTCTTCCTTGCCCAGTAGCTGCGCCCGGGAAGTGTGATGCCTATCTTCCTGCACTGTTTGTGAATGCGACATCAGAAACTCCGTATTTCGTTGCCAACCGCCTGATGCGCTTCGCCGGCTGTTACGGTTTCGTGGCGGATCGGCTGCCTTGCTCTGGGCAGGTAGATGGTGAAGCAGGCGCCGTGCCCCGGCTCACTCTCGAGCGTGACGAAGCCGCCACTTTGTTTCACGATGCCGTATACCACGGCAAGCCCCAGCCCGGTGCCTTTCCCGACCTCTTTGGTCGTAAAGAAGGGCTCGAAGATCCGCTCCTGCATATCTTTGCTGATGCCAATGCCGCTATCGGCAACCGACAGCTTCACGTATTCCCCCGGAGGTGCATCCGAACATCGTCCCTGCTGCATTTCCATGCTTGTCACATTGCCGGTTGCAACGGTGAGCACGCCGCCATGCGTCATCGCGTCCCTGGCATTGACGCAAAGATTCATCACCACCTGAACGATCTGGTCCGGGTCCACCTCCACCGCCCAAAGCGAATCCGCGGGCAGGACTCGAAACTCGATATCTTCACCGATGAGCCGCTTCAGCATCCTCGCCGTCTCGTCGATCACACCGTTCAGCTCCAGTACGACGGGGCAGAGCATCTGCTTGCGGCCGAAGGCCAGCATTTGCCGGGTGAGAGCCGCCGCCCGGCTGGAAGCCTTCAGAATCTGCTCCGTCTTATCGCGATGGGCGGCATCGGCGGGATAATCGTCGCGCATGACCTCCGCGTAGCCCTGGATGACCATCAGCAGATTGTTGAAATCATGCGCAATTCCTCCGGCGAGCCGCCCGATCGCTTCCATCTTCTGCGCTTGCCGAAACTGCTCCTGCAAGCCGAGCGCCTCGGCGGTTTTCTCCTCAATGATGGCGGCGCGCCGGTGCAATTCATTCTGCAAGGCCACACGGCTGCGAATGGCCGACACGCGGTAGGTTTCGTTGAAGCTGCGGATCACCAGCGTGAGAATGATCGTGGTGGCCATGAAGAAACAGTTGACGAGAAAGATTGCGTGTCCTCCCCTGCGCCATGTCAGCAGGGACCAGACGATGTAAGGAAAGTAAATAAGACCGACATTGCCTGCGAGGGCGAGCGTCGTCCAGGGAATAAACGAGCCCACCGCGATGGTCAACAAGTTCAGGCCCGCGTAGTAAACCGAGGTTTTTCCTTCCGCAAGAAACGCCATGATGGTAATGAGCATCGCGTCCACGAAAACGTGGAAGGCTCCCCAGCTCTGAATCCGGACAATGTTGCGGGTCTTTTTTACCTCGATGTTGAGCAGCCAGCCGGACGGTAGAACCAACAGCCGAAGACATCCAAAAAGAAAGAAATGATTGCGGGCGTAAAAGTAATCCGCTCCCCAAAAAACCAGGAACAGCGGCGTGGATAACCAGTTGGCACAGAACAGCAGAATCTTCCGCAGCTCTCTTGCCCGCTCGGTGCGGCGAAGCGTCCGGATCTTCTGCTCGTCTCGATTCATCGTCACTGGGACTCCCTGCAGCGGCAGCGTTCCCGCTGGACTGCAGCCGCGCGCCGGACTCCGCCGCGACCGCCCTATTCCTTTTGGTGGCAGGACCGCACCCGACACTTGCCTCTATAACGGCTCAAGACGGGGATTTTGGGAAGACAAAACCGCTAAGGTACAGGCACCTTCGTAATTGCAGGGAAGTGACCAGCGTTTTGCGGGAAGGGGAAGGAGTCGTGACCGGCGCTCCACTGGCGCCTGGCGGTCCGATACCTGGTTCCGCGCAGCCTGAGCACGAAAGCCCCTGTGAGAGCAACTCGACGACGCCGGTCGATTACCTAGGTGTTGCCAACCTGTATCGCGGGTCCAAATCCCTTTCTCTCCGCTATGGCATGGCAACCAAACGACTTAACTGAAAGTTAAAATGATCGACAGCCGACCTACCAATTTGCTGTTTTTGGCTTTGGGTGAACTGAAGGTGCACAGAGAACCTGAAATAACCGCTTTATTCTCTGGTGCGGCTTTTCATCAGTCGTGGGCGCCCCGGATAACAAATCGGCGCACATTGGCTTCCGCATTTGTTTTGAAGCCGGGCGGTGACGATATGCTCATTGCCTCTTCACAGGTGCAAGTCTCGCAGCTCATTTTGAGCAAAAGCAATGCTGCTGGTTGCAGGCGATGAACTGTGAAAAAGGGGTGCAAAGGTGGTGCGAAAACCGGGTTTTGCACCGATTTCGAGTCATTGACCTGCTCCACCACGATGGCTACTATTGCCGCCATATCCACCAGCACTCTCACTGAGAAAGCTGCACAGGTGGTATTTGACCCGCAAGGAACCTCGGAACAATCCGTCATAGATCGTTTGCTGGTGGCCCATACAGCGAGAGGTATGCTCTGCCATGTTTACCGTCATGGTTCAGAGCCCCAGAGACCTCTAACTGCGCGAGACGACGGCACCATCGAACATAGTGACTGAACGTGAATACCGGGGTCGATTGTGACTTAGGGCGATAAAGTATGAAACCAGATTGGGGACTGATCGTTGCTGTCCAACGGAATCAAACCGGAGCTAATATTCACAAGCTTAACAACCTGCTGAATCAGTACGTGTGTGCGTGCCACACGGAAAACGATACGCTGGCCGAGCGTGCCAAACACGAACTAATGGCCGTGGCGATTGAAAGCGAATGGGAACATACGACCCCGACAAAGAGATAGGGCGATTTCATTTCTTGAGGTTCTCGACCGCCAGGCGGACGAATTGCGAGTCTGCTGGAGCCCGGTCAAGCGCGCAGATACCATGGCACATTGATGATGTTGATGCGCCTGTCTCCGCCCAGGAGCAGCATCGCGGTCAGCACCTCGCTCCGTTGATTGTGCAGGAAATAGTGGTACCAGTGGCGCTCAACCATGGTGGAGATCGCCACTGCGACCGTCCGATGGCGATTTTCCTTTTCGACCTGCAATACGTAGTCCACGACAGGCTGGAGGACCAGCCGGTAAGGGGAACTCAGGGTGATCAGAAGTGGAACTGGCGCTCCGGCTTCGAGCGCCGGCTGTTCCACCGTGCTCTGCCACTGCGCTGCGATACTGTCGTCCTCCCCGCAGGCCACGTGCACGGCATGCACATCCGGAGAGAGCGTCATGGCAAAGCGCAAGGTCTTCTGGGCCGCCGCATTCCATTGATCGATGGGCACAATCACGATGGGCGGGTGCTGGTTGTTGGTTCCAAGCAGGCTCCCTTTGGCCTCGGTCTCTCGCGTTACCAAGCGGTAGTGACGCCGTACGCGCGCCATGAGTAAAATCGCCGCCGGCAATAACAACACTACGATCCACGCGCCCTGGGTGAATTTGGCGGCGACCACCACGACGACGGTCACTCCGGTTGCCGCCGCCCCGATTCCGTTGATCAGCAGATGATGGAACGACCCATTGTTTTTTCGCCAATGTACCACCATGCCCGCCTGCGAGAGAGTGAACGCCAGAAAGGCTCCCACAGCGAAGAGCGGTATCAAACGATCGGTGATACCTCCGAAGATGATGAGCAATACAGCCGCCAGCAAAGCCAACACGCCGATGCCCTGGGAGTACACTAGCCGGCGGCCGCGCACCGTAAGCGAGTGCGGCAGGTAGTCGTCCATGGCGACGGCGCGGCACAATCGGGGAAAGTCCGCGAACGAGGTATTCGCGGAAAGACAAAGCACCAGCAGGACGGAAAACATTGTCAGACCATACAGTGCTCCCCTGCCAGCCACCGCCGCGGCGACCAGCGACAGCACGCTCTGGTAGCCCGGCTGGCCTGGATCTGTCGCCGAAATGCCGTAGAAGTACACCAGGCCCGCGATACCGCCCAGCAGGCCAATCAACGTCAGCACAATGATGGTCAAGGTCTTTCGCGCTGCGGGCACCACAGGCTCACGGAACGCCTGCACGCCGTTGCTCACCGCTTCCACGCCGGTCAGCGCGGTGCAGCCGCTGGCAAAAGCTCTCAGCAGCAACCAAAGTCCCACGGTCCCCGCCGCTGCCACCGGTGCATGAGGGGGCGGCGCCAGGGCATGGGGATGTCCTCCCGTCATGATCACCTTGAAAATGCCCATCGCGATCACCACGCCCAGGGTGCCGACAAAAAGATAGGTGGGCGCGATAAATGCGGATCCAGCTTCACGAACTCCGCGCAGGTTCACAACGGTCAGGATTGCCAGCACCGCCAGACACATCGGCAGGGTGTATCTCTGCAACCAGGGCACCGCCGAAACCAGGGCTCCAATCCCGGCGGAAATTCCCACGGCCACGTTCAGCAGATAGTCAATCATCAGTGCCGCCGCTGCCAACAAACCTGCTCCGGGGCCCAGGTTTTCTTTGGCTACCGTGTAGGAGCCGCCCCCGCTCGGATAAGCCGCTATGGTTTGTCGATAGCTGAAGTAGACAATCAGCAGCAGCACGATGATGGCGCCGGTCAAGGGAACAACATAATGAGCGCCCGCGAGGCCGAGAGGCAATAAGATTGTCAATGCCGCTTCCGGACCGTACGCGGCCGAACTTAATGCGTCCAGCCCGAAGGTCGGAACGCCTTGTGATGGCGTAATCCTCTCTCCCTGGTCCTCACTGGACGCCAGCGGACGCCCAAACAGAAGATCGACTACTCCCATAGTTCTTCCTCACAGCTCGAATGCCGGAAACCGTGACAAACCTTACGTCACAGCCTACCACGGCTGAATTCAAGCAAAGCACCGGAGCCTACGGTGCGTGTATATTGACTGCGGAGCAAGCTGGTACTCACGCTCGAACTCCACTCCGTAAGAGGGTGAGCGCTTCAATTCAGCATGAGCGGCTACGGTCTATTTTGAAATGATTGTGAATTGCTCGTTAAGACGACTAACCCTTTGTTCCGAACTCAACAGATCGGAAAGTGCGCTCGATGTGCCGTTCAAAAAACGGCTGCGCCCGGGGGTCTGCGGGAAAGGCATCACGCCAGCGAGCGCAAGCATCACTCGGAGCATCCCCGAGCGCCGCGTCCGAATGGAACTAGGGATGATTAGGGTCGCGGCACCGAAGGATAGCAGTGGCCGGAAGCATTGCACTTCGGCTCTGGGGTGTGCGTGCAACAGAAATCTGGGCTTATTCGTTTAGCTTATAGGCTTAAATGTGGCGGACGGCGGTAAATTCTCCGGGACCGCACCATCATCCAATACACAGCGGATATTTGAAGGGTGGAATCATGCGTAGTGAGACCGAGGTGCCGTCCGGGCCGGATGCAGCGAAAAACCTGGAGGCGATCTCTCCTCTGGCGGGCCAGCCTGCAACCAAAGATATGCTGGTGGATGTGGCCCGGCTGCAAAGGGAATATTTCGAGCGCCGGCCCAATGTCGAAGACCCGAATCAGATGGTGAGCTTCGGCACCAGCGGACATCGCGGCTCGTCGCTGCGAGGATCGTTCACGGAAGCCCACATCCTGGCCATTACGCAGGCGATCTGCGATTACCGTCGCCGTCGTGGCACGGACGGACCACTGTACATGGGCAAAGACACGCACGCGCTCTCCGGTCCCGCGCAGAATACCGCGCTTGAGGTTCTGGCAGCCAACGGCGTGCAGACGATCATCCAGCCAGACGACGGCGTGACTCCGACGCCGGTCATCTCGCACGCCATTCTGGTTTACAACCGCGGCCGCAAGGATCACCTGTCCGATGGTATCGTCATAACGCCCTCGCACAATCCTCCCGAGGATGGCGGCTTCAAGTACAACCCGACCAACGGCGGTCCGGCCGATACCGACGTGACGCGATGGATCGAAGACCGGGCGAACGAACTGCTTCGCGAGGGCAACGCGGGGGTAAAGCAGGTACCGCTCAGAGCAGCGATCCAATCCGGCAGCACGCATCAGGAAGACTTCATCCTGCCCTATGTCCGCGATCTGAGGAACGTGATCGACATGGACAGCATTCGTGCCGCCGGCCTTAAGTTGGGGGTGGACCCGCTGGGCGGCTCTTCACTGCCTTACTGGGAGCCGATCAATTCCATCTACCAACTCGACGTCACTGTCGTGAACACGAAGATCGACCCGACCTTTTCGTTCATGACCGTGGATCACGACGGCAAGATCCGCATGGACTGTTCCAGTCCGTACGCGATGGCCCGGCTGGTCGGACTCAAGGACCAGTACCGCGTCGCCTTTGCCAATGACCCCGACTCCGACCGGCACGGAATCGTGACGCCCTCTGCCGGCTTGATGAACCCGAATCAATACCTGGCCGTTGCCATCGGTTACCTGCTCACGGAGCGTCCGGAATGGCCCAAGAACGCGGCGGTGGGCAAGACCGTGGTGAGCAGCAGCATGATCGACCGGGTGGTACATAAACTTGGCCGCAGGCTCTCCGAGGTTCCCGTGGGCTTCAAGTGGTTCACGCCGGGTTTATTCGATGGCTCGTGCTGTTTCGGCGGCGAAGAGAGCGCGGGCGCGAGTTTCCTGCGGCGGGACGGAAGCGCGTGGGCCACCGATAAGGACGGCCTAATCATGGACCTGCTGGCGGCCGAGATCACCGCGCGGACCGGCAAGGACCCGAGCGAGCACTATCGCGAACTCACCGCGGAGTTCGGCACTCCCTACTACACGCGCATCGATGCAGCAGCGACTCCCGAGCAGAAAGCGAAGCTGGGAAAGCTGTCGCCGGAGGCGGTCAAGGCATCGGACTTGGCAGGCGAGCCGATTACCGCCAAGTTGACCCGCGCTCCGGGCAACGATGCCCCCATTGGCGGATTGAAAGTGGTGGCTCGCGACCGGCTGGTTTGCCGCCCGCCCCTCCGGCACGGAGAACATTTACAAGATCTACGCGGAGAGCTTCCGGGACGAAAGCCACCTGAACGCGATCGTCGCCGAGGCCCAGGAGATCGTCAAGAACGCGCTGGAGGCATCCGCCTAATGCTGCTGGCAGGCAAGGCAGACGACGTCGGAAAGCGATCTGCTTGGAGGCGAGATAGGAGTGAGTCATGAAAGCGACACAATTGCTCCACGATCTGGGCCAGAGCATCTGGCTCGATAACATCACGCGCGATCTGCTGGACAGCGGCACGCTTCAGCGCTACATCACCGAACTCTCGGTCACGGGGCTTACCTCTAATCCGACGATCTTCGACCACGCGATCAAGAACAGCACGGCTTACGACTCTGGCGATCCGCGAGAAGCTGAGCAGGGGCAAATCGGGCGAGGCGCTCTTCTTCGAACTGGCGCTGGAGGACCTCACGCAAGCCGCCGCCTTGTTTCGACCAGTCCACGACCGGACGAACGGCGTGGACGGCTGGGTGTCGCTCGAAGTGTCTCCCTTGCTGGCCTATGACACAGCCAGCAGCCTGGCCGCGGCCAAGGATCTATCACGCGCGGGCCGGACAGCACAATCTTCTCATCAAAATTCCCGGCACCAAAGAAGGCCTGCCCGCGATCGAGGAAGCCATCTTTGCCGGCGTTCCGATCAACGTCACCCTGCTGTTCTCGCGCGAGCAGTATCTGGCAGCCGCCGAGGCATTCTTGCGCGGCATCGAGCGGCGCATCGAGGCCGGACTCGACCCCGATGTCGGCTCGGTCGCCTCCATCTTCATCAGCCGCTGGGACGTTGCGGTGGCGCAACAAAGTGCCTGACTCACTGCGCGACCAACTCGGCATCGCCATCGCCAAACGTACCTACAAGGCTTACCGCGAGTTGCTGGATTCACCTCCGCTGGCAGCGCGTCTTCAACGCCGGTGCCCGCCCGCAAAGGCTGCTATGGGCCAGCACGGGAACCAAGGATCCCAAGGCATCCGACGTACTGTACGTCAAGGCGCTCGCGGCGCCATTCACGGTCAACACCATGCCGGATGCTACGCTGAAAGCCCTGGCCGATCATGGCGAATTGGGCACGATCCTGCCGGCCGACGGCGGCGACTGCGAGGAAGTGCTGGCGCAGTTTGCCAAGGCCGGCATCGACGCCGACGCGCTGGCTGCCCAGCTTCAGGAGGAAGGCGCAAAGTCCTTTGTTCAGTCCTGGAACGATCTGATGGCGGTGATCGATTCCAAGAGCGCCGCTCTCAAAGCGGCCTAGCCGAAATCAAAGGAGCACTACGATGGCAACACCTGTAGAGATCGATTCCATAAGTCAGAGTATTGCGCCGCTGCCCAAACGCAAGGCATGGACGGAACTCCAGAACCATTACGAAAAGCTCCGGGAACTGCATCTGCGGAATCTTTTCGCCGACGACCCCAAGCGCGGTGAGCGGATGACGGCCGAGGCGGTGGGGCTCTTTCTGGATTACTCCAAGAACCGCATTACGGACGAAACCCTCGCGCTCCTGATCGAACTGGCCAAAGAGTCGGGCCTGCAATCGCGGATCGACGCGATGTTTCGCGGGGAAAAGATCAACATCACCGAGAAGCGGGCGGTTCTGCATGTGGCCCTGCGCGCACCGAAGGGTTCATCCATCATGGTGGACGGCGAGAATGTGGTGCCTCAGGTGCACGCCGTGCTGGATAAGATGGCCGACTTTGCCAACCGCGTGCGGAGCGGAGAGTGGAAAGGCCATACCGGCAAACGCATTCGCAATGTGATCAACATCGGCATTGGCGGCTCCGACCTCGGTCCGGTGATGGCCTACGAGGCGCTGAAGTATTACAGCGATCGCGCCATGACGTTCCGCTTTGTCTCCAACGTTGACGGCACCGACTTTGCCGAAGCCGTCGCCGGCCTCGATCCGTCAGAAACGCTATTCATTGTCTCCTCGAAAACCTTCACCACGCTGGAAACCATGACCAACGCGCAAACGGCGCGTGCCTGGGTTCTGGAGGGCGTGGGCGGTGAGGGCCTGGGTGGCGACGAAAAGGCAGTGGCCAGGCACTTCGTGGCCGTGTCAACCAACGCCGCAGAGGTAGCCAAGTTCGGCATCGATACGGCCAACATGTTCGGCTTCTGGGACTGGGTTGGCGGACGCTACTCGATGGATTCGGCGATTGGTCTTTCGACCATGCTGGCCATCGGACCGGACAACTTCCGCGCCATGCTGGACGGATTTCACCAGATGGACGAGCACTTCCGCACCACGCCGTTCGAGCGTAACCTGCCGGTGCTGATGGGGCTGCTGAATGTCTGGTACAACGACTTTTTCGGCGCGCAGACGGTTGCGGTATTGCCGTACGAGCAGTACCTGAAGCGCTTCCCAGCCTATCTGCAGCAGTTGACCATGGAGAGCAACGGCAAGAGCGTCACGCTCGATGGGGGCAAAGTAAGCTACGCGACGAGTCCGATTTATTGGGGAGAGCCGGGGACCAACGGACAGCATTCCTTCTATCAGCTGATCCACCAGGGCACCCGGCTGATCCCTTGTGACTTCATCGCGTTTGCCCATACGCTCAATCCGCTCGGCCGCCATCACGACATGCTGATGGCCAACGTCTTCGCCCAGACGGAGGCGCTGGCGTTCGGCAAGACTCCCGAGCAGGTCAAAGCCGAGGGGACGCCGGATTGGCTCGTACCGCACCGCGTCTTCGATGGTAACCGCCCGTCCAACACAATTCTTGCGGATCGGCTCACGCCGCAGACTCTCGGCAAATTGGTAGCCCTCTACGAGCACAGCGTCTTCACTCAGGGCACCATCTGGCAGATCAATTCGTTTGATCAGTGGGGCGTGGAACTTGGCAAGGCGCTGGCGCAGCGCATTATTCCTGAGCTCGAAGACAAGGCGGATCCCGCGCTCAGTCATGACAGTTCGACCAACAACCTTATCCGCCGTTATCGAAAGCTCAAGGAAGCGTGAAGCCGTGCAACGACATTCGAAAAGGAGCAAGTGATGCAACTTGGAATGGTTGGGCTGGGAAGAATGGGGGCCAACATGGTTCGGCGGCTCCTGAAGGGCGGCCATCAGTGCGCGGTATTCGATATGTCGCCGGCAGCAGTGAATGAGATGGTCAAGGAGAATGCGACGGGCAGCTCTTCGCTGCAGGATTTCGTGACCAAGCTGGAGAAGCCTCGGGCGATTTGGTTGATGGTTCCAGCAGCGGTCGTGGACACCACCATCGCGGCCCTGGTGCCTCATCTTGACCCGGAAGACATCCTCATCGATGGCGGCAATTCCTATTACGTGGATGACATTCGGCGTGCCAAAGAGCTGGCGGCCAGGAGCATTCACTACGTGGACGTGGGGACCAGCGGCGGCGTGTGGGGCTTGGAGCGCGGCTACTGCATGATGATCGGCGGCGAACAGAACGTGGTTCGCCATCTCGATCCGATTTTCGCCACGCTGGCGCCCGGCGCCGGTGACGCGCCGCGCACGCCGGGGCGGGAAAAGTTGGACGGCACTGCCGAACAGGGTTACCTGCACTGCGGCGCCAGCGGCGCCGGACACTTCGTCAAGATGGTCCACAACGGCATCGAGTACGGTCTCATGGCTGCCTACGCCGAGGGCTTGGGCATCTTGCGCGGCGCCAACGTGGGCAGGCAGCAGCATGCGGCTGACGCAGAAACGACGCCGCTGCGCGACCCCGAGCATTATCAGTTTGACCTCGATTTGCGCGACATTGCGGAAGTATGGCGGCGCGGCAGCGTAATCGCATCGTGGCTGCTGGACCTGACCGCGGCCAGTCTGGTGAACGATCCCAATCTCTCCCAGTTCAGCGGGCGTGTTTCGGACTCGGGCGAAGGCCGGTGGACGATCAAGGCGGCAATCGACGAGGCGGTGCCGGCGCCGGTTCTCTCCGCCGCGCTTTACCAGCGCTTCAGCTCGCGCGGTGAGGCGGATTACCCGGACAAGTTGCTCTCGGCGATGCGCTTCGGCTTCGGCGGACACCTGGAAAAACCGAAGGACAAGACAGAGGCCGCGTAAAGGAGTGAACCAATGACGAATCCACATGCCGATGCTCTGGTCTTCTTCGGCGCCACGGGCGATCTGGCCTACAAGAAGATCTTCCCTGCGCTGCAGGCCATGCTGAAGCGCGGCCACCTTGACGTGCCTGTCATCGGCGTCGCCAAGGCCGGCTGGAACCTGGAACAGCTTCGGGCGCGAGCGCACGACAGCCTGGAAAAACACGGCGGGGTTGATGCCGCGGCATTCGATAAGCTGAGCGGCTTACTGCGTTACGTGGACGGCGACTACGCGGACCCGACAACTTTTCAGGCGCTCCGCGGCGAACTCAAGGGAGCCCAACACCCGGCGCATTATCTGGCTATCCCACCCCTCTTGTTCGAAACCGTGGTAAAACAACTTGCGAACGCGGGCTGCGCGCAGGGTGCCCGTGTCATCGTCGAGAAGCCCTTCGGCCGTGATCTCGCTTCTGCGCAGGAGCTGAACCGGATCTTGCACTCGGCCTTTCCCGAGTCCGCAATCTTCCGCATCGACCACTATCTTGGCAAGCGACCCGTGAACAATGTGGTGTTCTTCCGCTTCGCCAATGCGTTCATGGAACCGTTCTGGAATCGCAACTACATCGAAAGCGTGCAGATCACCATGGCGGAAGATTTCGGAGTGCAGGGACGCGGCGCCTTCTATGATGAAGTCGGCACGATTCGCGACGTGATCCAGAATCATCTCTTTCAAATCCTCTGCAACCTGGCCATGGAGCCTGCCGTCCGCACGGACAGTGAGAGCATTCGCGACGAGAAGGTGAAGGTATTGAAATCGATTCCACCGCTGGAAGCGGAACATCTCGTCCGCGGGCAGTTCCGCGGCTACCTTCAGGAAAAGGGCGTTGCAACCAATTCGAAGACGGAAACCTTCGCCGCACTGCGGCTGGAGCTTGATTCCTGGCGCTGGAAGGGAGTTCCGTTCTACATTCGCGCGGGCAAGAACCTGCCTGTGACCTGTACGGAGATTCTCGGCCGTTTACGCAAGCCGCCCGCAGTCATTAGCGAGAGTGCTTTGACGCAAAACTATCTGCGATTCCGGATCAGTCCCGAGATGACGATCGCCATGGGCGCCATGGTTATGACTCCCGGCGAGGCTATGAAAGGCGAGACCATCGAGATGGTGGCCAGCCGCCATCCCCGTCCGGAGGAGATGGAAGCCTATGAGCGAGTGCTGGGCGAGGCCATGGCAGGAGATCCCACTCTGTTTGCCCGGCAGGATTACGTGGAGGAAGCATGGCGAATCGTCGATCCGGTATTAAAGGCCAACTCTCCCATTTATGAATACGAGCCAGGCACCTGGGGGCCGAGTGAGGTCGACCAGAAAATTTCGCTGACCGGAGGCTGGCATAACCCCGTCGCCACGGACGCAGAGGATTTCCGCATCGCGGCTTAGAGCGGTTGTTCGCGCGCTTTCGCTTGACGCGGTACTGCAGGCCAAGTCCGGACATCCGGGCTCGCTTGGAGTGAAATATACAGATAAAGAATTTAGGACCCCAGCGGTACCGGACGAGGTAGAGCTGTGTGATATGGTATAGTCCGCATTTTGGCGCTCCAGCAAGCAGCGTACCTGAATGCCCGAATGCAGACATCAGCGGTTGAGCAAGGCGGCCGCGTGAGAGATGTATTGGTGTGCACGCATAGCGGATGTGTGGGTTCCGAAAGTAGCCGCTTCTCAGTCATTAGTGTGTTCTCTGTAGTCACCGTAACTGTCGTGACTGTCGAAAGATCTAATCATAACTAATTTGGAGTAGCCAAATGACTATGCTGAAAGCTCCTAGCCCCGATGCCGCGCTTCTCATTGACCCGGCACATGACCTTCTACGACCTGATACTCTTCCGCTGGACGCGGTGTTTAAGCCCAAGTCCGTCGCCCTGATTGGAGCCACCGACCGCGTGGGCAGTGTGGGACGCATGGTCCTAAGCAACATGATCGGCTCACCGTTCGGCGGCACCGTTTACCCGGTCAACTCCAAGCGCGATAACATCCTCGGTATTCACGCCTACAAGAATCTTCATGACCTTCCCGAGCGGCCCGATTGCATCGTGGTCACCACGCCCTCGGATGGCGTCCCTGAGCTGATCCGGGATGCCGTAGGCCTCGGAGTTCCTGCGGCTATCGTCATCTCCGCCGGATTCAAGGAAATAGGTGAAAAGGGAGTGGAGTACGAGCGCCAGATCAAGGAAGCGATCCGGGGCAAGATGCGCTTGATTGGCCCTAACTGCCTCGGCGTGATGAACCCACTCACCGGTTTTAATGCCACTTTCGCGCATACCGTGGCGCGGCCTGGAAATCTTGCCTTCATCAGCCAGAGCGGCGCGCTCTGTACCGCTGTACTGGACTGGTCCTACAAGGCGATGGTCGGCTTCAGCACCTTTATCTCCATCGGTTCCATGCTGGACGTGGACTGGGGCGACCTGATTACATACTTCGGCACCGATCCGCATACCACTTCGATCGTGGCCTACATGGAGTCGATCGGCGATCCGCGCAGCTTCCTCAGCGCCGCGCGCGAAGTTTCCATGAAGAAGCCGATCATCGTCATCAAGGCGGGACGCACTGCCGAGGCCGCCAAGGCCGCCGCCTCGCACACCGGTTCGCTGACCGGCAGCGACGGCGTGTTGGACGCCGCTTTCCAGCGCGCCGGCGTGCTGCGCGTCGATTCCATCCAGGACCTATTCAATATGTCCGAGGTGCTGGCCAAGCAGCCGCGTCCCAAGGGCAATCGCCTTTGCATCGTCACCAATGCCGGCGGTCCCGGCGTGCTGGCGACCGACGCGCTCTCCAAAGGCGGCGGCAAACTCTCCAAGGTGTCACCGGAGGCGATGGCAAAGTACAACGAGTTCCTACCCTTCGCATGGAGCCATGGCAACCCCGTCGACATTCTCGGCGACGCCGAACCGGACCGCTACGCCAAGGCGCTGGAAGTCGCGGCGCAGGACCCGGAAACTGACGGCATTCTCGTCATCATGACGCCGCAAGGCATGACCGACCCGACCAGTATCGCCGAGAACCTGCGCCCTTATGCCAATTCCCTTGGCAAGCCCTTCCTGGCAAGTTGGATGGGCGGTTCGATGGTCTCCTATGGCGAACAGATTCTGAACCGCGCCGGCATTCCAACCTTCGCCTATCCGGATGCTGCCTGCGCAGCGTTTAACTATATGTGGCAGTACGCCAGGAACCTGAAGTCTCTGTACGAGACGCCGGACGTGAAGCCGGAATCGGCTCAGATCGATCGCGAGAAAGCCTCCGAACTCATTCAGCACGTGCGCCAGACCGGCCGCACCATCCTGACCGAGTTCGAGTCGAAAGAGCTGTTGAAGGCCTACGGCATCCCGGTTACCGAGACCCGCATTGCCCACACCGCGGAGGAAGCGGTCAAGGCCGCCGACGAGATCGGCTACCCGGTGGTGCTCAAGCTGCACTCGGAGACCATCACCCACAAGACCGACGTAGGCGGCGTGCAACTCAATGTCCGCAATGCTGAAGCGGTCCGGACATCGTATAAGCAGATCGAGAGACTCGGTGCGCGAGAAGGCCGGCGAAGGCCACTTCCTGGGCGTCACCGTGCAGCCCATGGCAAAGCTGGAAGGATACGAAGTCATCCTCGGCTCCTCGCTCGATCCGCAGTTCGGCCCGGTGCTTCTGTTCGGCTCCGGCGGTCAGCTGGTCGAGGTTTACAAGGACAGCGCGCTGGGCCTGCCGCCGCTCAACAGTACCCTGGCCCGCCGCATGATGGAGCACACCAAGGTCTACGAAGCGCTCAAGGGCGTGCGCGGCCGCAAAGCCGTCGATCTGGCGGCCCTGGAAGATCTGCTGGTCCGCTTCAGCCACCTGGTGGTCGAGCAGCCCTGGATCAAGGAGATCGACATCAATCCTCTGCTGGCTTCGCCCGAGCGCTTGCTGGCGCTGGACGCGCGCGTGGTGGTGCACGGGCCGGAGATGACGGAGGACAAGCTGCCCAAGACTGCTATCCGTCCCTATCCGATCCAGTACGTTGGCTCCATGACCTTGGAAGACGGCGAGGTCCTTTCGGTCCGTCCGATCCGCCCGGAGGACGAGCCCGCGATCGTCAAATTCCACGAGAAGCTGAGCGAGCGCACGGTTACCAAGCGCTACTTCCAACCCATGAACCTGCGGCAGCGCACCGCGCACGAGCGCCTCACCCACATCTGCTTCATCGACTACGACCGCCAGATGGCGCTGGTAGCCGAGACCAGAAATGGGAAGGGCTCGCCGGAGATTGTCGGAGTCAGCCGCATGAGCAAGCAGCACGGCACCAACTCCGCCTACACCGCGGTCATCATCCGCGATGACTACCAGGGCAAGGGACTGGGCACGGACCTGTTCCGCCGCGCTCTGGAAGTGGCCCGCGATGAAGGATTGAAACACGTGCACTGCAACATGCTTGCAGAAGACCAGGAGATGCACCACATCTGCAGGAAACTCGGCTTCCGGGTCACGGAAACCGGCGGTGAACTCGCCCACGGAGATATCGAGCTTTAGTCTCTGCTGGAACGAGGTCAGAAAAGGCCAGGGCGCCCGGATACGCCGGACGCCCTGGCTTTTTTCCTCTTACTCAGTCCGCTACCGGGCCGGCGGTTTCGTTGCTTTCCATCGCCTTTACCATCACCTCGACCTCCACGCTGTGGGAGCCTCCCCCTACGGCAACACCCTTGACCGGTGTCACATCCCCGTAGTCCCGGCCCCAGGCCAACGTCAGGTGGCGGTCGGTGGGCATCACGTCGTTGGTGGGGTCGTAGCTCAACCACCCGCTTCCTGGGACAAACGCGGCAACCCACGCGTGCGAGGCCTCGGCGCCATGGCTGCCGGGACTGCTGCGCAGGTATCCGCTGGTGTAGCGGGCCGGCAGACGCAACGACCGCAGCGCGCCGATCATCACGTGCGCAAAGTCCTGGCAGACGCCCTGGCGGTTTCCCAACACTTCGAGCAGGGGCATTTCAATGGAAGTTGAGTTCGGCTTGTATTTGAATTCGGTGTAGATGCGATGCGAGAGCTCGAGCAGCGCCTCCGCCAGCGGGCGTCCCGGAGGAAAGCTCGGCCGTGCATACTCCGCCAGTTCGTCGGCAGCGGCGATGAATGGAGAATCGTAAACGAATTCCAGCGCCGCCAGCGATTCATCGTCAGGATGTGCAGCAATCAGGTCGCGCGCCTGCTCCCAGGACATGGGAGAAAGCGCGTCCAATGATGGCGCCTCCACCTCCACCACACTCTTGGCTTCAATCACGAAACGGCTGTGCGGCTCATAGACACCGACCGTGATTACCTCGTTGCCGAAGTAGTCCTTGCGGCTTTGCCAGGTGGCAGGCTCGGGCTCGATGCAGATGTTCGCCTCCAGCACCTGCTGCCCCGGCAGTGAGCGCGGAGTGAGCCGCAGCTCGTTGAGAGACTGGGAAACCGGCGATTGATAAATGTGGCGCGTAATGTGGGTAGCCGAGTAGATCATGCGATGCTCACCGGGACGATACGAAGCGCGAGGAGACGACCGGACTCAGATAGTGCGAGGCCAGCGCATCCGATAGATCGTACATGTCGTCTTTCAGCTGCTCCAGAAGCTCGGTCAGCGCACCCATGCGGCCAAACTTGTCTCTGCGCGAGAGCTCTGCCATCGGCGCCACGCGAACCGCATGGATGGCTTTGGCGACCAACGCCTTTTCAGAATCGCAGACCGCGTGGTCATGCTCCGGAAGTTTCTCGAGATGGCTGAGCAGCGAGGCCAATTGAAAGCCGATGGAACGCGGATTGGATTCGTCCACCAGCAGCAGATCCAGCACCAGATCGGTGCGCAGAGCGGTCAGGTAGCGGGTGCGGTACGTAATGGAGCTATCCGCGATGTAGAGCAGGATGCGGAGATACGGTTCGATTTCCTCCGGTGCCTGCGCCACTCCCGCCTCCAACAGGTGCGCCATGTGACGGGCGCGCTCCACTCGCCGGCCGATCTCCAGGAAATGCCATCCCGGGCCCCGCGTCGTATTCTCCATCACCAGGCCGACAAAGGCTGAGAGCGTCACAATCGCCTTGTCGAGCAGATTTATCTCAGCCACATAGCGGGGGCCGGCGGAGGTGGGAATATCCTCCGAAAAATCGTTTTCAATCTGCTGCAACACACGCCAGGTATCTGCCGAAAGGCGTTCCTTCAGGTTCAGGGCAACCCGGCGCATCTGCTTCAGGGTCCATCCCAGGCTGGTGGGCCGGCTCTCATCGCGAACCATTTTGGGCAGCAGCCGCTGCACCTGCCATAGCTGTTCTCCCAGGGCGGCGCGGGAGACCTCCGGCGGCAGATACTTCAGCCCGGTCAGTAAGCGGACCACCGACTCCAGCGTGGCGGTGCGGCCAAAATCCTCTTCGCCGGAGAGCGCCGGCAGCAGGGCCCGCACCAGGCGCACCCGGTCTTCGAGGCGCTCGGCATAGCGGCCCAGCCAGAAAAGGTTGTCGGCAACCCGGCTGGGAAGATTCGACCAGCTGGGATGAGCCGCGATCGGCCCCAGCGCCGGACGCGATACGGCAACCGGCTCGCCCGAGCCGCCGGGCACCCAGGTATCCTTGGTGCCACCTCCGTCGTGCAGGGAAACCGCCGGCGACCAGGCCTCGCGTGAGACCCGGGTCAACCCGCCGGGCAGCACCGTGTAGGAGCTTCCATCCCATGCGGCAAAGGCCCTGAGCACGACATGCCGGGTCTCCAGTCCGCTCTCGGTGTACACCGGCACGGTGGAGAGCGCCACCTGTTCCTGGGCCACGAACCGCTCCGGCTGCGCCTGGATCCGGCCGATCAGTTCTTCCCGCTTGGCCGCATCCATCGCGGCCGGCGTCTCCGTCTGCCGGTGCGAGCGCGGAAAACTGGGCCGGATCACCAACTCGTCAAGATGTTCCAGCACATAATTGCGGGCGTCCTCCTCGCCGCACCACCAGGTGGAGACCGACGGCATCCGCAACTCCTCCCCCAGCAGATGACGGCAGATTCCAGGAAGAAACGCCAGGAATCCGGGGGCCTCCAGCACTCCGCTGCCCAGCGCATTGTCAATCACCACGCTGCCGCTGCGCACCGCCTGCACCAGTCCCGGCACGCCCAGCAGCGAGTCGCCGCGAAATTCAATCGGATCACAGAAGACGTCGTCGAGACGTCGCACAATGATATCCACGGGGTCGAGTCCGGTGAGCGTCTTCAGATAAACTCGGTTGTCGCGCACCGCCAGATCGGCGCCTTCCACCAGCGGGAAGCCCCAGTGGCCGGCCAGGAACGAATGCTCGAAATACGTCTCGCTGTGCGGCCCGGAGGTGAGCAGCACGACACGAGGATTATGCTGTTGGCTTGCCGCCAGATTTAGCAGCGCGTCCCGTCTAATGTCGAAAAAGCGCGCCAGTTGGCGCACCTGGCAGGTGCTGAAGACGCTGCTTAGACTGCGGGCGCTCACCAGCCGGTTTTCCAGCGTGTAGCCCAGTCCCGAAGGCGCCTGCGTCCGGTCGGAGGTGATTTGCCAGCGGCCATCGGGAGAGCGCGCCATGTCCGCCGCGTAGGAATGCAGAAAGACGCCATTGCGGGGTTCGATGCCGTGGCAGGCACGCAAAAATTGCGGGTTCGCCAGCAGCAGCGCCGGGGGAATCTGCCGTTCATGCAGCAGACGCTGCGGGCCGTAAAAGTCGGCCATCATGGCATTGAGCAGCGTGGCCCGCTGAATGACCGCTGCTTCGATCTGCGCCCACTCGTGCTCTTCGATCACCATCGGGAGCGGATCCAGCGGCCAGGAGCGTTCGCTCCCGTTCAGGTCTCCACCTACGTTGTAGGAGGTGCCGTTGGCGCGCAAAAGCTGCTGGCCGATCTGCCAGGCGCGGCTCAACTCCTCCGGGCCCTGCCGTCCCATGGCGGCCGTGAGCGCCCTCCAGTGGCGGCGCGGCAGACCGGAAGGCATTAGAACCTCGTCCCAGTGCCCCTCGACACCGGTATATTTCCAATCGTTCCGGCGCGTCGCCGCCGAGCTCCCGTTCCCACGACTATTGGCCAGCGGACTCCCCCTAACGTCTCACCCCGGTGCTCGCCGCACGCCGCAGATCCAGCGTCAGCGGAAACTCTGGATTTTCTTCGACCGGTGGCACAATCATAGGCCCCGGCGTGTGCCCGAAGGCAAAGAAGCGCGCCATACGGCGAGCCTCAGCCTCGTTCGAGTTAACCGGGATCGTATCATAGCTTCGCCCGCCGGGATGCGCCACGTGGTAGGTGCATCCACCCACCGAACGTCCCGCCGCAAGATTGACCACATCGAACACCAGCGGCGTATGCACCGGAATGGTGGGATGCAGGCAGCGCGGCGGCTGCCACGCGCGATAGCGCACGCCGCAGACAAACTCACCATTCGTCCCGGTGGGATGCAGCGGCAGCCGACGGCCGTTGCAGGTAACCGCGTAGCGCTCGCTCACCAGGCCGCGCACCCGCACCTGAATGCGCTCCACCGACGAATCCACAAAACGGGTCGTCCCGCCGGTGCCAGGTTCCTCGCCCAGCACATTCCACGGCTCGATCGCCTGCCGGAGCTCGACCTCAACGCCCTCATAACAGACCCGCCCGAAGACCGGGAAGCGGAACTCCTTGTGCGGATCGAACCACTCGGATTCAAATTCGTAACCCGCCTGCTGCAACTCCGAGATGACCCAGCGGAAATCCTTTTCCACAAAGTATGGCAGCAGAAACATATCGTGCAGCCGCGTACCCCAGCGGATCGGAGTCTCCTCGTAGGGCCAGCGCCAGAAGCGAGCCACCAGCGAGCGCAGCAGCAGCTGCTGGGCCAGGCTCATGCGCGCATGGGGAGGCATCTCAAAGGCGCGCAGCTCCAGCAGTCCCAGCCGTCCCGTCGCGCTGTCGGGAGAATACAGCTTGTCGATGCAGAACTCGGCGCGATGCGTATTGCCGGTCACATCGACCAGAAGATTGCGGAAGAGCCGGTCCACCAGCCACAGCGGAAGCCCGTACGGATTGGCGTCTTTGAGCTGGTTAAACGCGATCTCCAGCTCATAGATCGCATCGGCGCGGGTTTCGTCCACTCGCGGTGCCTGACTGGTGGGCCCGATAAAGGTGCCCGAGAACAGGTAGGAGAGCGAGGGATGATTCAGCCAGTAGCCCACCAGGCTCTTCAGCAGGTCGGGACGGCGCAGAAACGGGCTGTCGGCCGGGGTCGGACCGCCCAGCACCATGTGGTTACCGCCGCCGGTGCCGGTGTGGCGGCCATCCAGCATGAATTTTTCCGTGCCCAGGCGGCTCAGCCGCGCCTGCTCGTAGAGCGTCGTGGTGTTTTCGGCAAGCTCGCGCCAGCTGGCGGAGGGCTGGATGTTCACCTCGATGACGCCGGGGTCCGGCGTGACCTTGAGCATCCGCACGCGCCAGTCGAAGGGCGGCGGGTAGCCTTCGATGCAGACCGGCATCTTGAGCTTGGCCGCCGTGTCCTCAATCGAGGCCACCAGATCGACGAAATCCTCCGCCGAGTTGAGCGGCGGCAGGAACAGATAGAGAACTCCCCCCCGCGCTTCCACCGTCAGAGCCGTACGCACCACCGGCCCAAGCTGGGTGTAGGAATACG
Organism: uncultured Acidobacteriota bacterium; assembly: GCA_963732315.1. GTDB lineage: Bacteria > Acidobacteriota > Terriglobia > Terriglobales > Acidobacteriaceae > TOLSYN. Next base: position 45,488 of record CAVSYY010000012.1, on the reverse strand, counting down.
GCGAATTACTCTGCCGCCCGCGCTGTTGCGCCTGAACCCCGTACCCCCGGACCCAGGAATCAAACGGCTTGGGCGGAGGTGGCAACGGTGAGGCTGGGCCAAGCGGATCGACCTGCCACGGCTGCTGCCTCTCTCCAGCCGGCTCCCAGAGAAGTGATTCCAGCGGCAGACGGAATCCCACCGGAGAATCCCCAGGAATAAGAAAAATATGCCGGGCTCGGAGCATCCACAAACTGGTCTGCCACTCCGGTCCGTTCTTGCCCCAGCCGCGCTGCAGAGGCAATACAAACCCGACGGGATTGCCGAGGCCGCGCTCGAAGACGCGCCGCAGCCGCTCGCGCTCCTCGGCGCTCTCCAGTTTGTTCTCCAGCGGATCGACGTTGACCGGAAGCTGGCGCTCCTTGAGGAGAAAGGCGAGCGGGTCCTCGTAGGCCGCCACCACCGCCTCGGAATCGACCTTCAGCCGCTCTGAAAGTGCCTCGGCAAATTGCAACGCCTCTTCGCGGCCGAATCCATAGTTGCGGTCGGGGGATGCCTGCCACTGCGGGTCGCGCCAGAGCGCAAAGCCATCGCTGCGCCAGTAGCAGGTAAGCGCCCAGCGCGGCAGGGATTCGCCGGGATACCACTTACCCTGTCCGAAGTGCAGCAGGGCGCCGGGCGCGAACTTGTCGCGCAGCCGAACCAGCAGATCGTCGGCCAGGCGGCGCTTGTTTGGCCCCATCGCCTCCGTATTCCATTCGTCGCCGTCCATGTCGTCCACCGAGACGAAGGTTGGCTCGCCGCCCATGGTGAGCCGCACGTCGCTGGCCGTTAGGTCGGCATCGATCCGCTCTCCCAGCTCGTAGATCCGCTGCCACTCCTCGTCCGTGTACGGCTTGGTCACCCGCGGGTCCTCGTGGATGCGGGTGACTTTCATTTCATGCTGAAACTCGACTTCGCAGGGGCTTACCAGGCCGGTGACCGGCGCAGCCGATCCCGGCTCCGGTGTGCCCGCCAGCGGGATATGTCCCTCCCCGGCAAACAGTCCCGAAGTCGGGTCCAGGCCGATCCAGCCCGCTCCGGGCAGGTACACCTCGGCCCAGGCGTGGAGATCGGTGAAGTCCTCCGACGGCCCCACCGGACCCTCCAGCGGTTTCACGTCCGGCTTCAGCTGAATCAGATACCCGGAGACAAAGCGCGCCGCCAATCCCAGCTGCCGCAGGATTTGCACCAGCAGCCACGCCGAGTCGCGGCAGGAGCCGCTGGCCAACTTGAGCGTCTCCTCCGAGGTCTGCACCCCGGGCTCCATCCGCACCACATAGCGGATCTCCCGGTTTAACCGTGCGTTGAGGCCGACCAGAAAGTCGATGGTCCGCATCTCCCGCCGGTCGACGGTGGCCAGGAGTGCCTTCAGCCGCGGACCGGGCGGTGGCGCCTCCAGAAACAGCCCCAGCTCGTGCCGGTCCCCGCTCCCATAGCGAAATGGGAACTTCTCGTACTCCGTCTCCAGAAAAAAATCGAAGGGATTGAGGACCGCCATCTCGGCCACCAGATCCACTTCCACCGAAAAGAAGCGCGTCGGGTTCTGGAAGACCAGGCGGGCCAGGAAATTGCCCTGCGGGTCCTGCTGCCAGTTGATGAAGTGCTCTTCCGGTTGCACGCGAAGCGAGTAGCTGGAGATGTGCGTCCGGCTGTGCGGCGCCGGACGAAGGCGCACGACCTGCGGCGAAAGCGTGACCAGCCGGTCGTATTCATAAACTGTCTTGTGATGAAGCGCGACGCGAATTCCCATCAGCTCTCACCTAGGGACGGAGCGGCATCGCTTCGCCGCCCCCGCGTTAAAGCGTCTTGCCGGAGGTCGTTGCCGATTGCTTTCATTGTCACCCGTGAATGGAACCCGCAAAATGTCGAGATACCGCCAAAAACCGGTGGGGTTGATTTCCCCTTTCCGAAGCCGCTCCAAAGCATCATGTTCTCATGTGTCCCGCATACCATCTTATGCAAAGTATTTATAGGAGAGATAACCGGTAGCCGATCTTAAAGGCGTGCCGTTGAGATCTCCCCACGTGTTTTCTTTCACTTCTTGGCCGTCCGCCGGTCGCGCTGCGCTTGCATAGCCACGCCTGATCGAAACCATAAATTCTTTCAATTTCCACTCCGGCCCAGGTTGCGCTACGTTACTCAAACTCGGCGCTCGCGGAGGGTTGAGGGATCGGAACGGGACGAGGCGGAATTCGAATGTGGAACGTCTTTGGCTCGGCACGGTCAAGTGCGTGAGACCGGAACAACTGGACGAGTCCGATGAGTGTGAGGCGCAGGAGGACAGTCAGTGTAGGCGTATTGCTGGCCGGATACTCGGCGCTGCTTGCCGGGTTGTTCGGCTTGACGGCAAAGCCGCTGATTGGCGTCCTCTTGGTGCTCGGCGGCATGGCCCTTTCCATTTGCTCGGCCGCAGAGCTGGTGCAGGATAAACCAGAAACCAGCCCAGACTCCCCTGAAACTAGCCAGAGTCAGTGATTGCAAATTCGCCGCACCGGCTCGCCGCTATTCCGGATTATCAAACGCGGTGTAGTTCAGCTGTCCCCCACGTTCAATGCTGAGCACCACCGGATCGCCGGGCTTCAGATCGGAGAGCACCTTGCGCAGCGTCTCCAGCGAATCCAGTGGCGTGCGGTTCAGAGCGTGCAGAATATCGCCGGGCTCCAGACCGAACAGCGATGCGTTGCCGCCCGCCGTCAGCGCCGTCACCAGAATGCCTCCTGGAAGGCGCGTCGGAGGAATTAACTTCGCCACCGATTCCGTAATCTGCACCCCCACAATCCCCAGCTTGGGAATAATGTTGCCCTCCGAGTGAGTCGGATCGAGAATGCTCTCCGGATCGCCTTCGCGCTCGGTGACCGGGACCTTGAAGGTCATCACCTCCGTGCCGCGCTGAATCGTGAACACCGCCAGATCGCCGACTTTTTTCTGGAAGAGCAGCACGGACAACGCCCGCGGATCCGGAAAAGACTTGCCGTCCACGCTCAAAACAATATCTCCCGGATGCAGCCCGGAGCGGTCGGCGGAGGAACCCGGAACCACGTCTTCCAGAATCACTCCGGACTGCTGCTTAATGCCCAGCCCGCTGGCCAGCGCGGGAGTGATGTCGCGGGCAATGATGCCGATCGCCCCCCGGCGGACGTGACCGTGCTCGCGCAACTGTTCATACACCAGGCGGATGGTGTTGGAGGGAATCGAAAACCCCACGCCCTCGCTGCCGCCCGATTGCGAGGCGATCATGGTGTTCATGCCGATGACCTCGCCCTTGATGTCCACCAGTGGTCCGCCCGAATTTCCCGGATTGATGGCCGCGTCGGTCTGCAGATACACCACCGGAGCGGCGCTGTTGAGCTGTCGCCGCGTCGAGCTGATTACGCCCAGCGTTACCGTGTTCTCCAGCCCCAGCGGGCTGCCGAAGGCCAGGCAAAGCTGGCCCACGTGCACATTGTCGGAGTCGGCCAGGGTCAATGCAGGCAGTCCATCGGCGGTCACTTTCAGCAGCGCAAGGTCGGTCAGCGAGTCGCGCCCCACCAGCGTCGCCGGGAAGCGCTGGCCTTCTTCCAGCCCGCCGCCCGGCTTGTTGCGCCGGCGGTACACCAGCACCGAGATCGAAGTCGCATGCTCCACCACATGGTTATTGGTCAGGATGTATCCCGTCGGATCGACGATGATACCGGAGCCCAGCGCCTGCTCCTTGGCAATGTAGTTTGTCTGCCGCGTGTTCGGGTCCTCCACCGTCGTCAATCCGGTGATGTCGATCGTCACCACGGACGGCCCAATCCGCTCGGCCAGCGCCTGCAGATCCTCGTCCAGCGCCAGCAGGCCGTGCCGTACCGCACCCCCGGTGGCCTTTTCCGTGGGGGCCGGGAGCTGGGAAGCAGATTTCTGCGCCGCTCCAGCCACCGCACCGGACACCATGACGATCAGAACCAGATTTTGAATCCAAGCAGAACGGCGCACGGATATCCTCTTTCTTTAGCAATAACTTCCCAGCCTATCATTATCATCCATTCGCCGGAGCATCCGGAGCTGATCTAAGTAATCGGCGAAATGCTCCTCCGGTAACCTGCGCATTTGGTCCATCGCCCTGAACGCTATCCCCTCAGCGGTGTTCGTCGTGGACGACGACGTACGGATTGCGGACCTCAACCGCGTCGCTTCCGCCATGTCCGGGCAGGAGAAGGATACCGTTCTCAAGCGGCGCGGCGGAGAGGTGCTGCACTGCCTGCACTCTGCCGACGTTTAAGACGGTATGCGGCCGCGGACCGGCCTGCCCGCACTGCGTCATCCGCAATGCGGTAACCGCCTGTCTCGACGGAAAATCGGTCAGCCGCGCCCGCATGAAAATGGAGTTTTTGCCCGTCACCGCCCAGAACGCCATGGAACGGTTAGTCACGGCAAGTCCCATGACCAGCGGCGGCGACACCCTGGCCCTGGTCATCATCGAGGACATCACCGAGATGTCCAAGCTGAAGGACATCATTCCCATGTGCATGCAGTGCAGAAAGATTCGCAACGACGACGAATACTGGCAGACCGTCGAATAATATTTCCACGATCATATCGGGGTCGATTTTTCCCACGGAATCTGCCCTGCGTGCGTAGAAAAATATTACCCCGAATACCGCAGTTAAAGCTCCGGCATTGGCGCTATGGGCTTGTCGTCGGGTACTTTCGCTAGAGCAGGGTGCGTCTCGGTAAGAACTTCGTGCAGAACCCCTTCGATTGCATCCACCGCATCCCTGACCGGCTCGATGGCCTCCGGGTTATTGGCATACGTGGCGCACTCGATGATTTGCAGTGCATTGCGAATCCGGTCGTTCATCCGCAAAATGGTTTCAAAGCGCCGCAGCATCTCGAGCTTTTGTTCGCGCACCGCCCATTGCCAGCGATAGGCGAACAGAGATGTCAGAATGCCCGCCACCACGCTTCCCACCAGCCGCAGCCCCGCCTGGTGCAGCCAGTCGTTGTAGATGATCCACTGCAACAGAATTGCGGCGCCGAGTACTGCCACTCCGGCGGCGGCAGCGACAAACACAATCGAGCCCGTGGACGAAATCTGCTGCCAAAGAGGGGTTTTTGCTCTGAACTTCATCGCACCTGGCTCGCCTCCGTCGGCGATAACCCGTTCGCAAGAGTAGCAAGAAACAGCGGTGGAGTCATCTGCCGGCCTGCTGGCTCAAAGGTACTCGGAGAGCTTCACAAACCGGTATCCTTCGGCGTGAGCGCGCTGAAGAATTGCAGGCAGCGCTCCCACCGTCTTCGACCTGTCTCCTCCTGAGTCATGCATCACAATGATGGCGCCCCGCTTGAGCCCCCGGCCGATCGCCCACTCGATGTACTTTCTCGGAGGCCGATACGGATCAAACGCGAACGCGGAACCGAGGACGGCGCGGTAGCCGTGCTTGCGCAGCACCCCTAGCTGGCTGCCACGGATCCACCCACCCGCCGGACGGAAGAGCTTGCGCCCGCTCCCCAGGCCAAGCGATTGCTCGGCGCGCAGCAGGTCGCGCTCGAATTCCGTGGCGCTCAACTGCACGCTTCGCCGCCACGAGTCGCTGTGGTTGCCAACCTCGTGGCCTTCCTCGCCGATCCTCTGCCGTAGTTCCGGAGAGCGGCGCACCCGCTCTCCCACCAGAAAAAATGTGGCCTTCACCCCGTGCTCGCGCAGAATTTCCAGCACCTGCGGCGTGTAGACCGGGTCCGGGCCGTCATCGAAGCTGATCGCAACCGCCCGCTCCGTGGTGGACAACTCCCAGATCAAACCGGGAAACGCCATCCGCAGCAGGCACACCACCGCCTGCGGCCAGCAGCTGGCCACTCCTGCGGCGCTCACTGCGGCGGCCGCCGCCAACACTATCTTTCTGCCCATGTTTCTAGCAGCCTCCGGCACGCTCCTACCTTGGATGCTGCCGCTTCGTTCGATTTTTGCGGAATTTATGGCGGAGACCCTACGGCCAGCTCTGGAACTGCGATAGAATCCCACCCGTTACCTATCCAGGAGGCGGTATAGCGATGCCTGTCTATGAGTACTCATGCAAGGATTGCCACAGCACTTTTGACAAGACTCTTACCTTGGCGGCGCATGACCGGGAGCCGGTTACCTGCCCGAAGTGCGGCGGCAAAAACGTGGCCCAGGAGTTCACTCGCTTCTATGCCGTCACTTCCAAAAAGAGCGCCTGAAAGATGATCGGGAAAGAGCTCTCCGGCGGTTGAAGCGGTCGTAGGGATACCCCGAATGTCCCGGAGGGAAAGTCTGCTTATGCGAAGCCTGCCGCTCACGCGTCCGCAGAGGTATTCGTGTGCGTCTCCCACCAGGACCGACTACTCGACAACATGTTCCTGAGGGCAAGGATCGTTCTCGTCGCCTGCAGCCGGCTTTTGTGGAATCAGCGTCCGGCCTCCGGATTCGCTCCGCATCCTCTCCTCCAACTCGCCCAGCTTCTCCCAAAGGTTCCCGCCCGGAGGGCACGTGCACAGCTCCAGCCGCAACGCCATCTCGCATTTCTGGTTGGCGAAGTTCCAGTGGTCTACCTTGTCGATCAGCCGGCTCAGGGCAATCTGCGCCTGCTGCTCGACCGTGTCCGGCAGAACCACCAGGAACTGATCGTTGGAATAGCGCACCACGTAGTCGGAGCCGCGGAAATTCGTGCGCAGAACAAACGCCGTCTCGATGACAATCTCCTCTGCCGCGATTCCCCGTCCCACTGGCAGCAGCTCAAGCATTAACAATGTGGCCGACTTGCCGCTGCGGTAGAGCCACTTTAATTGCTGATTAAGCAATTGGTCGAGATAGCGCCGGTTAAAAAGCTGCGTCGGCGGATCAATCAGGGAGAGCTGCTCCAGCCGTTTGACATACGAGTTGGCGGCAACCAGCGCCGTCGAGACCTCGTCCAGCAATTTGTGCTGTGAGGCCAGGTGCAGAGCGAAAATCAGCACCAGAAACACGAACCCGATCAGCAGTTGCGGGACGGCGTTGATCTCGACCCGCCACAGGCTGGAATTTTTCGGCACTGCCACGGAGATCAATTCAATCAAAACCAGGAGAACCAGCAGAATGCGTATTCTCCGAATCTCCCGCTCGTTCCTGCTTACCACGGGCAGTCCCGGTCTGGTTCTGGTCGTCGTTGTCGGCGTCTCTGGCGAACTTCTCATAGGCAGTTTTAGCCTGCTGAATAGGCGGATGAACCTGTACCTGCAACCCTACAAACCAGAGCAAAACGAATCAAGGGAACTCCTCGGAAGTCTCGCTCGCTGTGGTTACCAAAGTCTTCAAGCTGCGGTAAGGAACGTAGAACTCTGCGGATAATGGAGGAAGTCTGGCACTGCCTCTTCGCGAAGCGGATTTCAAGACTATTGGCGCTTAACCATTGGCTGGTCCAAGGGCTTGCGAAGATCCGTTTCCCCGCAACTATGTTGGTAACTCAAAAAAGCAGCGAGCTTGTCTGAAATAGTGGCTATAGTAGCCAGTGTCGTGGCTGGTCTTGAGCGCTCTGGGGTCGCTCAACCCGCTTGGCGCAAAAACCAACTGGTCGCAGGAATGTGCTTTTAAGTCTCAGGATATTTTGGCGTTGTCTCACCATTCTGATCTTCAACTCGATTTGACGCGGCACCGCTACCGTAGTGTCTTAGCTCTCCCCCTGATCCTATCGCTCCTGGCATTCGGCCAGACTGGCAGTGCCGGAATGAACGAGGCCATTCCCATGCGATATGTGGGCATGTTCCGCGCCGACGGCGACGTGCTGGGAGACCGTACCCCTTGCCAGCGCTTTCGCGACATTGTGAAACCTTCCGCGGCGGCGCACGATGTGGCTCCGGAATCCTCGGCGGTATGCGATCAGGTTCTCGACATTATTGCAGGGAGGGCTAATCGCTTACCCAAGGACGTAATGGAGCCGATCCAGGCCGCAAAGGTTGCGGTTGATTCCCACCAGCGTATTTTGCTCTCCGAGCCGGGCAAGCGGACCGTTCATATTCTCGATTTTGCGAACAAAAAGTTTTTGCGAATTGATGTCACCAAAGGCGACCGGATGTCTTTTCCTTACGCCATCGCCACGGACGCCGATGACAAAATTTATGTCACGGACCTTGAGCGCGGCAGGATTGCCGTTTACAGCCCTCAAGGCAAATTCATAAGGTACATAGGAAACTTTAAGAGCGAAGGCTTATTTCAGCGCCCCGAATCCATTGCTATTGACCGCGCAACCGGGCGCATTTTTCTGGTCGATACATCGCGTGGATTTGTCATCATCCTCGACCTCAGCGGGAAAATTCTTGCTCAAGTGGGCAAACGCGGCGGCGGAGATGGTCCTGCCGAATTCAGGGAGCCGACTGCAGTTGCAATCTACAAGAATGATGTGTTTGTTCTCGATAAGCAGAATGCCCGGATTCAGGTTTTGGATTCTGGAGGGCGTTTTCAACGGCAATTCGCATTAGAGGGGAGCGCAACGAGTGAGGTGCAGGGAATGGCGTTCGATGCTCAAGGGCGCCTTCTCACCGTGGCCCTCGGCTGGGTTGAAGGGTTCGATCAAGATGGAAAGTTGCTGTTCCGGCTCGGCCATAACGGTGACCAACCCGGAGAGTTCCACTGGCCCCAGGGGATCTGTACAGACCAAAAAAACCGGGCCTACGTACTAGACTCAGGCAATCGTCGCGTCCAAGTCTTTCAAGTCGTGGACCAGCCGGAATCTAAAACAGAAACTCCCCGATAGACGCCCCGCGCGCGAATGAGTCCTAACCTGATTCACGGGTACGTCTGTAATCCTCTGACACCACATTGAATGGTCGGCTTCCCGTCGGCACGTTGTAAGCCGCTATAGGCACTCATAAGCACACACCTGCTCGCGACTGGAATTCGCCTCTCTGTGTACAACTGGTGTATAAACAAATCATGCAATTGCGCAGGCTCATCGTCTCCGGGCTGCTCCTTGCGGTGCTTCTGGCGCCGGCACTGGGGCTTGCGCTTTGCAACATGTCGTCTGCTGTCACCATGTCTCATTGCTCGCATTGCACCAGGATGGGTCATCCTTCGGGTGCGAGTTCGGCTCGCCAACAAGGACCGGCTTCGCAGCTTCCTGTGGCTCCGTGCTGCCAGCGCAGGGCTTCACTGCCAGCTCTGGGCGAGTCCTCGGCGGTGATTGTTGCGCCGCTGCAGGTTGCGTTATTGCCTTCGGCTTTCCCGGTTGCCACGCTGCCTGTGCTGCCGGTGGTTCGTGCCGAGAGCCTCGTCTCTTCCCCACCGCTTGCGTCTCCGTTGTCTCTGCTCTGCACTCTTCTTATCTGATATCTCAGGGCTGCTGCTGACCTGCGCCTAGCCTCTTGGCTACCGCGCGCCTATATTGGCATTGGTTTGTGTAGAGAGAGATGATCCATGTTCAAGAAATTGTTTTGCTTGCTTCTGCTGGCGCCGATGGCCTGGGCGCAGCAGGCTTCTACCGCGGCCACAGCGGCAGCCGCTGAGCTTCGTCTTGATGACGTAGTGCGCGAGGTGCTCTCGGCGAACCCCTCGCTGGGCCGCGCCGCAACCCTGATCGACGCGCAGCGCGCCCATGTGGGGCAGGCGGGCGTTCTGCCCGACCCTTCGTTCACCCTCTCCTGGATGGGCAACGCTGTTCCCTTCCAGGTGCAGGACAACGATCCGTCGAGCTATCGGGGCTTCAGCTTTATGCAGATGGTGCCGCTGGGACACAAGCTTCGGTTGCAGCGCGATGTGGCGCGCAAGGACGTGGCGGTGGAGGAGGTTTCGCGCACGGCGGCCGAGCGCGACCTGGTGACCGCGGCCAAAGCCGCGTTCTTCGATTATCGCTACTACGGACTGGCGCTCGAGATCACCGCGCGCAATCGCCAGAGCCTGGAACAGTTGGCTGAAATCGCCGAGGCGCGCTACCGCGTGGGCAAGGCTATGCAGCAGGATGTGCTGCAGGCGCGGCTGCAGATCTCCATGCTGCTGCAGCGGAGCGCGGCGCTGGAGCAGCAGCGGCTGACCTCGGCGGCGCGGCTCAACACGCTGATGGGAAGGCCCGCGGATTCGCCTCTGGCGGCTGCGGCGGCGGAAGACGGTCTGACTCCCCTGCCGGCGCTGGAGACCCTGGCACCGCTGGTCGAGGCCAACGATCCCATGCTGGCGCGCGAGACCAGCATGGAGAAGCGCGAGAGCGCCTCCCTGGCGCTGAGCCGCAAAGACAGCACGCCCGATCTCACCGTGGGCTACATGGTGCAGCAGCGGACGGGGAATCCCACCATGCAGGGGGCGCAGTTCACGGTGAACCTGCCGCTGCATCGCGACCGGCTTCGCCAGGAGGTAGCCGAGGGCGAGCTGCGGGTTCGCGCCGCGCAGCAGGGCGAGCAGGCCCGGCGGCTGGAAGCCAGCTACGAGCTGCGCCAGGCCTACGCGGCGGCGCAGACCGCCCGGCAGATGAGCGATCTGTACGACAAGGCGATTCTGCCCCAGGCCGAGCTGGCGCGCGAATCCGCGCAGTCCTCCTACTCGGTGGGCAACGTGGACTTCCTCACGGTGATCACCAACTATACGGCCATCTATTCTTACGAACTCGACGATCGCCGGCAGCGCGCCGACTATGAGATCGCTGTGGCCCGCATCGAGGGGCTGACCGGCGACCTGAATACGCTCGACACAACGCGCAGCCCAGTGCCCAGCGCCTCGACCAACGCCGAGCCCAGTACCGCACCAGCCGCTCCGGAGGCACAGTAATGACCCCACGTATCCGCATCGCACTCCGCATCCTTGCAGTGCTGGCCGCCGCGGCGCTGATCGCCTTCCTGCTGGTGGGCAAGCAAGTCGCATGGCATCTTTCTTCCTCCCCTCAGAGCGCCGCGCCGACGGCGGGATCGCCCGTGGCCTCGGAGCCGCAGAAGCGCATTCTCTTCTGGTATGACCCGATGCATCCGGCCTATCACTCGGACAAGCCCGGCATTGCGCCCGATTGCGGGATGGCCTTGGTGCCGATGTACGAGTCGAAGACTCCGGCCGAGCAGGCCACGACCGACGCCGGACTGATACACCTTCCGCAGAGCCAGCAGCGTGCGCTCGGCGTGCGCCTGACTACGGTGGATGAGCAGGACATGAGCCGCACCCTGCGAACCTCCGGCGTGGTAACGGCCGACGAGCGCAACATCGCGCACGTACACGTCAAGACCTCGGGATGGGTCGAAGACGTCTATGCCAACTTTGTGGGCCAGCTGGTTCACAAGGGGCAGCCGCTGTTCACCTTCTACAGCCCTGACCTGGTGGCGACCCAGCAGGAGTACCTGATTGCGCGCCGCGGACAGCAGCAACTGGGCAAGTCGCCCTACGACGAAGTGGCCAAGAGCTCGCAGTCTCTGCTGGACTCGGCGCGCGAGCGGCTCAAGCTGTGGGACCTCACCGACGCGCAGATTGCCGCGCTGGACCGCACCGGGGAGGTGAGCAAGACCATCACCATCTACTCTCCGGTGAGCGGCTTCGTCACCGACCGCAAGGTCTATCCCAACGCCGCAGCCACCGGCGATACCGACCTGTACACCATCGCGGATCTCTCCCATGTCTGGGTCACGGCCGATGTCTTCGAGGCCGATCTGCCGTACGTGAAGGTGGGCGAACAGGCGGTGATTCACTTCCCCTACGCGCCGGGCAAGATCATCACCGGACGGGTTGGGTATAGCTACCCGGAGCTGGATCCGCAGACCCACACGGCGAAGATCCGCATCGACGTGGCCAATCCCGGCCTGGTGCTGAAGCCCAACATGCTGGCCGACGTGGAACTGCACATCGCCTACGGGCGGCATCTCGCCGTGCCCGCAGAAGCGGTGCTCGACAGCGGCACGATGCAGACGGTGTTTGTGGCGCGCGACCCAGCGACCTTTGAGCCGCGCCAGGTCACCATCGGCGCCACCGTCGATGGCCAGACCATCATCACCGCCGGGCTCAAGAAGGGCGACAGCATCGTGGAGAGCGGCAACTTCCTGCTCGACTCCGAGACTCAATTGAATGCTCCCATGGGCATGAGCGGGACGAATCCGGGCGGGACCAGCACGGGCGGGGCAAAAACGAGCGGGACAAGCATGCCCGGAATGGACATGGGAGGCGCCAAATGACCGGGCCGATCATCGAATTCTGCGCGCGTCACAAGGGCCTGGTACTGATTCTGGTCGCCGTGGCTGCCATGTTCGGCTACCGCGCCATGCGCAACACCAAAATCGATGCGATCCCCGACCTCAGCGACACCCAGGTCATCGTCTACGCCAAGTGGGACCGCAGTCCCGACATCATCGAGGACCAGCTCACCTATCCCATCACCTCGGCCTTGCTGGGAATGCCCAAGGTGAAAGACATCCGCGGCTTCTCCGATTTCGGAGTCTCCTATATCTACATCATCTTCGACGAGGGCACCGACCTTTACTGGGCGCGCTCGCGAACCCTCGAATATCTCAATGCCATCACCGCGCGACTGCCCAAAGAAGCCACCGTGGAGCTGGCCAAGGACGCAACCGGCGTCGGCTGGGTCTATGAGTACGCTCTGGTCGATGACACAGGCCAGTACAGTCTGGAGCAGATGCGCAGCTACCAGGACTGGTATATGCGCTACGCCCTGCAATCGTTGCCCGGAGTCGCCGAGGTCGCCCCGGTCGGCGGCTTCGTCCGCGAGTACCAGGTGCAGATCGACCCCATCCGCCTGCAGGCCTATAAGATTCCGGTCAACGCCGTGGCCGACGCCATCAGCAAATCCAACAACGATGTCGGCGGACGCCTCGTCGAATTCAGCGGGCGTGAATACATGGTGCGCGGGCGCGGCTATCTGCACTCGCTCGACGACATTGGAAACATCGTCCTGCTCAACAACGCCGGCAGCGGCACCGCGGTTCGCGTGCGCGACGTGGCCACAATCAACTACGGACCAGCCGAGCGCCGCGGAGTCACCGATCTCGATGGCCGTGGCGAAGCCGTCGGCGGCGTGGTCATTATGCGCGTGGGAGAAAACGCCGAGAAGGTGATCGAGCGGGTGAAGGAGCAGATCGCGCTGCTCGGGCCCTCGCTGCCCAAGGGACTGCGCGTGGTGCCCGTCTACGATCGTTCCGAGCTCATCGACCGAGCCGTGGACAACCTGAAGCATACCCTCATCGAGGAACTCATCATCGTCAGCCTGGTGATCCTGATCTTCCTGTGGCATTTTCCCAGCGCCGTCATTCCCATCGTCACCATTCCGATCACGATTCTAATCGCTTTCATTCCCTTGCAGCTGTCGGGCATGACCGCCAATATCATGTCGTTGGGCGGAATCGCCGTGGCCATCGGCGCCATGGTGGACGCGGCCATCGTCGTGGTGGAGCAGACCCACAAAAAGCTGGAGCACTGGGAGGCGGGCGGCCGCAAGGAAGACTTCCGCCGCGTGGTGATCGACGCAGTGAAGGAGGTCGGCGGCCCCAGCTTCTTTGCGCTGCTGGTGATCGCCGTCTCGTTCCTTCCCGTCTTCGCCCTGGAGGCGCAGGAAGGACGGCTATTCAAGCCGCTCGCCCTCACCAAAACGCTGGCTATGGTGATCGCCGCGATTTTAGCCATCACTCTCGATCCCGCCATGCGCCTGATGATGACGCGCGTCGACGATTTCACCTTCCGTCCGGCCTGGCTGGCGCGTCTCACCAGCTCAGTGCTGGTCGGCAAGATCCGCAGCGAAGAGGAGCACCCCATCAGCAAGCCGCTGATGAAGATCTATCAGCCGGTGGTGGAGTTCTGCCTGGATCACAAGTGGCTGCCCATTACGGTTGCCCTGCTCATGATGGCCTTCACCATTCCCATCTACAACAAGCTGGGCTCGGAGTTCATGCCGCCGCTGGATGAGGGCACGCTGCTCTATATGCCCAGCACCACGCCGGGTATCTCCGTGGGCCAGGCCAGCGCATTGCTGCACGAGCAGGACCGCATCCTTTCGAGCTTTCCCCAGGTGCAGTCGGTCTTCGGCAAGGCGGGCCGCGTGGAGAGCGCAACCGACCCCGCTCCGCTCTCGATGATGGAAACCGTCGTCGTGCTCAAGCCGCGCGACGAGTGGCCCGTAGTTGACCGCTGGTACTCCCACCGCATGCCAAAGTGGACGCATTCGCTGCTGGCGCGCATCTGGCCCGACCACCAGAGCACCAACGATCTTATTTACGGCATGGGCGGATTGAACGAAGCCCTCACCATGCCCGGCGTGACCAATGCATGGACGATGCCGATCAAGGGGCGCATCGACATGCTGACGACCGGCGTGCGCACCCCGCTCGGCATCAAGGTTCTGGGCTCCAATCTGGAAGAGATCGAGCGCATCGGCCACGAGGTGGAACAGGCCTTGCACGGAGTTGGCGGAACCGCCAGTGTTTACGCCGAGCGCACCACCGGAGGATATTTCCTCGACTTCACCATCAAGCGCGACGCGCTGGCGCGCTACGGCCTCACCATCGACGATGCCCAGTCCGTGCTGATGACCGCCGTCGGCGGCCAGACTGCGACCACCACCGTCGAAGGCCGCGAGCGCTACGCGGTTTCGGTGCGCTACCTGCGCGGATACCGCAGCGACCTGCAATCGCTGGAGCGCGTGCTGGTGCAGATCCCCGGGGCTAACGGACAAAGCGGTGCGCAGGTGCCGCTCGGCGAGTTGGCAACGCTCTCCCTGCGCAGCGGTCCCGGCATGATCCGCGACGAGAACGGCCGGTTGAGCGGATATGTCTTTGTCGATGTGGCCGGACGCGATCTGGGCAGCTATGTGGCCGACGCGCAGCGCGCGGTGGACGCCAAAGTCAACGTCCCCACCGGCTACCAGCTTGTCTGGAGCGGTCAATATGAGTCCATCCAGCGCGTGCGCCAGCGGCTGATCACGGTGCTGCCAGTCACCCTGTTTGCCGTCTTCCTGCTGCTCTACGCCAATACCGGTTCGGTGGCCAAAACCTCCATCATCCTGCTGGCCGTGCCGTTCTCGGGCATCGGAGCCGTGTGGCTGCTCTACTGGATGGGCTACAACATGAGCGTCGCTGTGTGGGTGGGGCTGATCGCCCTGCTGGGAGTCGATGCCGAAACCGCGGTCTTCATGCTGCTCTATCTCGACCTCTCGTGTGCCGAGGCGGCCGCGCGCGGCCAGCTTTTCACCTGGCCCCAGTTGCGCGAGGCCGTCGAGCACGGAGCCGTGAAGCGCCTGCGTCCCAAGGTGATGACCGTGGCCTGCATGCTCTTCGGACTGCTTCCCATTTTGTGGTCCAACGGGGCGGGGGCCGATGTGATGAAGCGCATCGCCGTCCCCATGGTCGGCGGCATTGTGACGTCGTTCCTGATGGAACTGGTGGTCTATCCGCCGCTGTTCGCCATCTGGAAGTGGAACTGGGAGCTGCGCCCCGCGACTCGCCGCGCGGATAGACTTTCCGCAGAGATCTGTGGATGAAATACATACAACGCCAGCCATCCTCCGGTAAGCGGCCCACGTGTTCTCGTTGCTGAATGCCGATTGAGAGCAGATGAAGACTTCTGGCACTGCTCCATAGACGCTGTAAGTGTAACTCCCACCTACAGAAGGCCGTTCGACATGATCTTTGAAAGGGCGAAAAGGAAAGAATGGTCGGGATGGGCAGATTTGAACTGCCGACCCCTCGCACCCCAAGCGAGTGCTCTACCAGGCTGAGCCACATCCCGACGGTTTACGGCGCGGGTGCGCCGAAGGGGTAAGTCGATTTTAGCACTGCGAACGAGCCAGCGCAGTGGAAAACGCGGACACTAGGCCCGCGTCTGGTATTTTTGCGCCGCGTTTCTCCGGCAATTCTCCGGGGCCCGTTTTGCGCAACCGGATTTCGTTCGTTCGCTATCGCCAGCGCGTTGCGCCAGACCATCCTGCGCAACCGGATTCTGCTATCGTGCGACGGACCGGTGTGCCATGGGCTCGGGACGCGAAGCTCGGCGGCCTTCGGTCAGCCTTCAGGCGGCTTGTAGCCTTCGGGAGCCTGTCCACCCGTGCCGAAGAAGTATTGCTCCATCTGCTGGACGATGAAGTCCTGGTGCTCTTTCTTCCAGGGCTGGAGGCGATACTCATTGAGTAGCATCTTCATGTGGTGCTGCCAGTCTTCCCAGGCCTGTTTGCTGATGTTCTCATAGATTCGCTGGCCGAGAGGGCCGTCAAACGGCGCCTCATCCAAGCCTTCGGCCTCGCGTCCCAGCTTTGCGCATTGCACCATTCGTGCCATTCGGGAGATCCTCGCTCTCAGTGTTTCACAAAGATTGTACAAGCACTGTGCCCCTATTCGGCAAGCCGCCTGAACAAACAATCACGCTAATAGCGGCGGCGTTTACGGCCGCGTTGCGCGGGAGCGGGGCGCTCGCCGATGAGGGAGAACTGCAACTTGCGCTCGACCTGGTCGATGCGGTCGAGGACGACGCGGACACGGTCTCCGAGCGAGTACGTTTTGCGGCTGCGCTGGCCGATGATCTGGCGGGTGGTTTCGTGGAAGACGTAATGGTCGTCGTAGAGGCTGTTGAGGGAAATGAGTCCCTCGACGAAGAGATCGGTAAGCTCGACGAACATTCCGTATTTGGTGATGCTGATGATGAGTCCGTCGAAGTCTTCGCCGACACGGTCGGCCATGAACTTCATCTTCTTCCACTCCACCAGTTCGCGCTCGGCTGCATCGGCGCGCCGTTCGGCGAAGCTGGCATCTTCGGCCTGATGGCGGAGATCGTCCTCCGGGATGGGACTGGTGGGAGCGTGAGGATGCGCAGGCTGCGCCGCGGGCTTTTTAGCCGCTTCCTTGCGGGCCGCCGTGGCGGTGGAAGGCCATAGCGCATCCGCGTTTTGCTGCACGTGGCCGCCGATGCCGATCGCAAGTGCGCCCTCGTGCTGTTCGGCGCTGGAGGCGAGGACGCCTTTAAGGATGCGGTGGATGAGCAGGTCGGGATAGCGGCGGATGGGCGAGGTGAAGTGCGTATAGCAAGTGGCGGCGAGGGCAAAGTGGCCGTCGTTGATTTCCGAATAGCGCGCCTGCTTGAGCGAGCGCAGCATGAGGTAGCTCACGATGCGCTCCTCGGGCTTGCCTGCGATCTTAGCGGCGAGCTTCTGGTACATGGCCGGGGTGATCGGCGTCTCCTGTGGGATTTCAATCTCACTCGGCTTATTGCGGTGCGCAGTGGAGCGTGCATTGGCCGGGCGGTGATCGGGCTTGATGCGGAAGCGTGAGATGGGCAGGGCTCCGATGCCGAGCGAGTAGCCGAAGGCGGCGGCGAGGTTCTCAAAGTCATAGACGCGCTTGGGGTCGGGCGGCTCGTGCACGCGGTAGAGCGAGGCAACGCCTTTCTGTTCGAGGTAGGTGGCAACGGTCTCATTGGCGGCGAGCATGAACTCTTCGATAAGGCGGTGACTGAAGAGACGCTCGGAGCGCGTGACGCCTTTCATCAGGCCGTTCTCGTCGAACTCGATGAGCGGCTCGGGCAGGTCGAAGTCGATGGAGCCGCGGCGCTGGCGCTTTTGGTTGAGGATCTCGGCAAGCTGCTGCATGAGCAGGAAATTGTCCACCAGCGGGGCGTAACGGGCGCGCGCTTCGGCGTCGCCATCGAGCACAAGTTGGACGGCCTGGTAGGTCATGCGCTCGGCGCTGCGGATGACGCCGGGCATGAGCTGGTAGGAGCGGATCTCGCCGCGTGCGTCGATGTGCATGATGCAGGAAAGAACGAGGCGGTCGAGCTGCGGGCGCAGCGAGCAGAGATCGGTGGAGAGCTCGATGGGCAACATGGGGATGGCGCGGTCGGGGAAATAGACGCTGGTGCCGCGGATCTCGGCCTCGCGGTCGATGTCCATGCCGGGGCGGACGTAGTGGGAAACGTCGGCGATGTGGACTTGAAGTTCGAAGTCTCCGCCGGGAAGTGGGTGCACCAGGACGGCGTCGTCGAAGTCGCGGGCGGTTTCGCCGTCGATGGTGACGATGGGGAGTTCGCGGAAATCGCGCCGGCGCTTGAGTTCGGCGGGCGCAATGGCGGGGGGGATGGCGCGTGCCTCGTCGATGACCGATGGCGGAAAGTGGTGGGGCAGGTGGTGCTTGCGGATGATGATCTCGACATCGACGCCGAAGTCGTCTTCGTAGCCGAGCACCTCGATGAGGCGGCCGCGCGGATTTTTCGTCGCCGTGGGCCAGCCGGTGATCTCGCAATCGACCACCAGCCCTTCGAGGTCTTCCCAGGGACGGTGACTGGCTTCGCTGCCGATGACGCGGTCGAGTTGGAGACGGCTGGTTGCTTTGGAGGGCTCGGGAAGAATTTCATCGCCCTCGGCGATGATGACATCCATCTTGATGCGGTCGTCGATGGGACGCACGTAGTTGTGGCGCTGCCCGTAGTGGAAGGTTCCGACGACGGTGGGGTGGGCGCGCTCCATGACGCGGACGATGCGGCCTTCGGTGCGTCCTTGGCGGGAGTGTGGCGAGAGTTCGACGAGGACCTGGTCGCCGTGCATGGCCTCGCCGGAGTCGAAGGGCGGGATGAAGATATCGCCCTCGAAACGCTCGCGCACCTTGCGGTCCAGCGGGCGGACGAAGCCGAAGCCGTCGCGGTGCATGGTGAGCGAGCCGACGACGAGATTGCGGTTGATGGCCGCCTCGGCGATGGCATAACGGTCGCGGGCGACCAGCACGAGCTTGCCGCGCACGACAAGGTCGGCGAGGAGCGATTCGAGTTCCTCGCGCTCGCGGCCTCGCAGCGAGAGTTCGCGGACGAGCTGCTTGTATCCGGCGGCGCGCTGGGGCTGGTCTTCGATGTGCTGCAGCAGATCGCTTTCCGAGATCATTCGTGGCTCCCACGATGGTATCGCGTCCGTGGCCGGAGCGCGAATCGAGATGGCGGCGGGTAACGCTGCGCTGCCGGCTGCGGGCGCAGGGCCGGAGCGCTAATCCGGACGCGACGGGCGATTTAGTACAGCCTCGGAAGTTGTACGAACAGTGCAGAAAGTTCCCGCAGAGTGGAATATAGTGCTTACAGGGGAGCACGGCAGGCTTTTACCGGAGCGCAGCCAACCCTGGAAGCCATTGCACGGTTCAGATTTACACATAACAGCAAGAATGGCGATACAGGTGCAGACCTGTTTATGAAAGGACTCAAGAGAACATGTGGAAGCCGTCAACACAGCCCGGCACTAATCCAACGCCTGCGGATGCGCAGCGCCAGCCCTCTATACCGACTCCTGCACCGGAGTACAACAACAGTACGCCCAAGCCGTTGAGTTCGGCCACCGCGGTCTCCGACCAGGCCACCATCGGAAAGTCGCTGGTAATCAAGGGCGAAGTCACGGGATCGGAATCGCTTTACATCGACGGCCGGGTGGAAGGCTCGATCCATCTGCCGGGGAACCGCGTAACGGTAGGCCGCAACGGCGTAGTCGCCGCCAACATCACGGCCCGCGAAGCGGTGATCCTGGGCAAGGTGCGGGGTAACGTCACGGCCACCGACCGGGTGGACATTCGCAACGAAGGTTCGCTGACCGGCGACGTGGTAGCGCAGCGGATCAGCATTGAAGATGGCGCGTTCTTTAAGGGCGGAATCGATATTCGCAAGCCGAACGCGGGCGAAAAGCCGCCGGCGGAAGCTGCCGCCCCGGTAGCGGACAAGCCGGCGATCCGGGTCTAAGCCTGAAAGTTGCGGAGACGAGTTGCGAGGGCCCGGCAGCGGTGCTGCCGGGCTTCGGACTTCAAGGAGGGCGACGCTGTCTGGAAGTCGTTCACGATATTTTCTAATGGGCGGAGTCATCCGCGGTAGGCGCGAAGGGCGCGAGGTGTGATCTGAATATGCTGGAAAAAGTTTTTAATCTGTTTGGTTGCCGGCATACTCGCCTTTCGGTGCCGTTTTCGATGGAGACGGCACGGCAAAATCAGGCGCACCTGGACTGGTCGGAAGAGCTGCCAACCGGTTGCTCGCACTATGTAGTGTGTCTGGATTGTGGACGGCGCTTTGGTTATGACTGGAGCGAGATGAGGGTGGTCAAGACGAAGATGAAGGCCGCGGGGTAGGTCCTGCGGGCCGTTCTTATTGGGCAAGGATTGCCAGTCCGGTCAATGGTTTCAATCCACAGGGTTAGAAAGTAGTACATCGTTGCGCAAAAAGCGGAACGATGTACTCACTGGTAACAATCGGCCCCCCAAACGATTCACTCTCGTGGCAATGGTTGGTTCGGAATTCCTGGCGCCGCCCGGGAATTGTTCTCCGTCTCGAATCAGCTGCGGATGAGTCTGCGTTTCACTTCTGCCGGCAGGCTCGATCCCATTATTTGCAGCGCCGCAAAGCCCACCAGGAACCAGGCCAGGGTTGCCGCTGCCAGCACCAAGGCGTCGAAGCGGAAGCCGCTTGGCATGGGGATGGCGTGAAGGATCGCGGCGCATACCGCTCCGGCCGCACAGGCTGCCGCCAGGGATCGCCCCAACTCCGCCCAGCCCAGGCCGCTCAGCTTCACCAGTCCAGCGTGGTGCAGCATCCCCGCCAGCACCAGCGTCTGTGCCAGGATGCCGACATTGGAGGCGATCACCAGCCCGGTTCCGCCATAGGCGTGGTAGAGCGTCCAGTAGATGGGCACTGACAGAAAAGTCACGATGGTGCTGGCCACCATGGGGCGGAGCGTGTTGCCGGTGGCGTAGAAGGCCCGCGCATAAATGGCTTGCGCCGACCACAGGCTCAAGGAGACGGAGAACAGCGCGAAGAAGGCCGCAATGATTGCGGCTTCGGGCCGGTGCAGCGCGCCGCCGCGCAGTACCAGATCCACCGCGGGGCGCGACAGGGCCATCATCCACGCCGAGAGCAGAAACGAGAGCGCCAGGATTCGGGTGACCGAGCCGTTGACCGCCTCGGCGAATTTGCCGCGTTCGCCCTTGGTCAGAAGCGTTACGAAGAAAGGCATGGAGGCGGCGCCGGCGGCCTGCCCCACGATGGCGATGGGGACCATGAACAGCTGCTTGGCAAAGTAGAGCTTGGCGTAGAGGCCGTTCTCATGCGAGGTGAGCCAGGCGATGATCCATCCGTCCACCGTAACCAGAGAGAGCCCCAGCATCAGCGGGATGGAAAGCCGCACCCACTCGTGCAAGCCCACATCGGCCCAGTCCAGTTCGAAGCGAAAACGGATGCCGGCGCGATGGGCTCCAATGGCGTTCAGCAGGAAGGGTCCGGCGAAAGCGCCCGCGGTGGCTCCCACGGCCAGCGACGAGACTCCGAGCGAGCGATGCAGCAGCAGGCCGCCCACGATGATGCCGAGTGCATAGATCAGGGGTGAAAGCGCCTGGTAGGCAAACTGCTTGCGCACCAGCAGCACGGCGCTGAGCACTCCGCCGATGAAAAACATGAGCTGCGCCGGCAGCAGAATGCGCGTCATGTGCGTGGCCAGCGCGGCCTTCTCGGGCGAGTATCCGGCGAAGTACCAGCGCACGAACGCCCCGGCCAGCACTTCCGCCACCACGAGTGCTGCGCCCAGCACCACCAGCATGACGGAGATGATGACCGACATGACGCGCTCGCCCTCGGCCTCTTCGCCGCGCTCGTAATAGCGGTTCAGAATGGTGATGAAGGTGATGGATGCGGCCCCGCCCACCAGAAAGTAGGCGATGGTGTCCGGCAGTTGGAAGGCCGCACGGTAGGCGTCCATTTGGCCGCCCGCGCCAAACAGGTAGGCGGTGAATTTCTCCCTCACCAGGCCGATGATGCGGGAGAGAAACGCCGAGATCATTAGCAGCAGGGTTGCCGTGGCTGCCGTATGGGTATGGCCCGGCCGGAGCACGCGCAGCACGCGCGCGACCGGGCTGGGCCGCACACCCGTATTGGCCGCTTCGCTCAAAACTGTCCCGCAATCAATAAAGAAGGCATAGAAGGAATGTATCTATTCTAACGGTTCGAGCAGCGTTCCGCCCAAAGTGAGCAGGGGCGGCCAGGGTGTGAAATCGAGCTGGCTTTCCTCGATTCTACATGCTGCGCAGCGGTTGGCCGGAGGTGGGTAGTGGGTCGGTCTCGGATTGCCCGTTAGCCGCTCGGAACCGAAGATGGCGAGCTGACAGTTGTTGCCGCCGGCCCGGAAAGCGAGTCACGCAATTCCATCACTTCAAACCATAAACAACGACTCCATAATTTTCTGGAAAGTGCTTAGGCCGTAACCCGCCGCACCACCGTTTCAGCGGCTCCTTGTCGCCTGCTGTGCCCACAAACACCTTGCCGTTGGCAATCGTGGGAGGCGCGAAGCGCGCCAGCAGTCCCAGACTATTGCCAGTGTCTGAGAGCAGCGCATCCTGCCCCTGGCTTCGCCAAAGCTCCTGGCTTACGTCTTCCGCATTCAGCGCGAGGAGCATACCCTTTACACCGCGGTAGCTGTTGGCATCCCCGTTGGCTGGAACCAAAACCCAAACGATACCCGAACCGGGGTTGCTACCGTTGCTGGATACGCTGATAATCCCGCCCGGCATCCAGTTCTCCATTGGAGGGCCGCAGGGCACGACACCAGGCTTGGGAGGCACCCACTTGCTTCGGCGCAGTCCGGTCCATTCAAATTTGCCGTTCACCAAGGGAAAGGCCTTGAGGTGATCGCCTTCCCCCATTACGTACAGCCAGCTTTTGCCTCCCGGACCTTCCCAGAACACAGGTGATCCATGAATGTGGCCCTTGGCCGCTTTCCATTTCTGAACCATCAGGGGGCCATCCTGGCACATCGGAATCGAGTTGCACGCACCACTCTTTGGAAGGGCTCGCGCGGGGTAATACTTGGCCAGTTTGTCGGCGTGCATGAGATATAGAACGCCTGCCTTGCCGCCGCCCACCACAAAGCCGTTAAACAGAAGCGGGCCCGACGAGCCCTGGTCGAGATCACAGCGATCCAGAAAAAGCTGATTGCAGGGGGTGAAGTAATCGGCAACGGTGAGACCCTCATTGCCAAGGTGTAACTTGAGCAGGCTATTCCCGTAGAGTTGGCGTGCCGGCTCAAAGTCGCCATCGCCAGTTTGGAGGTACAGGTTTCCCTCGCTGTCGGCGGCTGGACCCTGGCCACCCTGCCAAATTCCGCCGTTGCGCCCGGCCGGCGTGGGACTCCAGACAGTCTTCAGAGTCAGGGTGGCGGCTTCGTACACAAACAACCAACCGGCCGGACCCTCCGGATTGTCGCCGCCAAAAGCTACGTAGAGAGCACCGTTGGCAAGCAGCAGCGCCGCACGCTGTTTGCGCACTTGCTTCCAACCCTTGCGATTTTCCGTGAAGTCCAGGCCGGCTACGGATCCGTGGACGATCACGGGAGCTTGCTTAACATTTCCGGAGTTGAGATCGAGGTTGTAAAGACGGTACTGGCCGTCGTCGTTCCATGCCACCACGTAGAGCGAACTGCTGGCGCGGTCGATTACCGGTGTGCCCAGGATCCCCCACCAAGGATCATCGGTGGCGGCCCATGGGTCGAGACTTGTGTTGCCCTTTTGCGGTTCGCCCAAATACCTGGCCCAAACCAGTGTGTCGCTGGCGGTTGAGGGCTTTTGGTCGGCCATGTAGGCATACACGGTGCCTTTCATCGATGCGAAAATTACGGTGTTACAGCCGGCGGGGCACTTCGCGCTCTTCAGGCTGGAAACGTAAAGCGGTTGCGCCATGACCTTGGCGTCCGAATAAAGCGTCCACAATTTACCGAATCGGGTTCGGACGGTCTGATGATTGAGAACCATTTCCCGCGTATTGAGTCCGCTGCGCTGGTTATCATTGTGCTGAGTAAGCACGTCGACTTGCGCAAAGGCTACGGAAGCTGCGAGCAGCAGACATAAGGGGCGCATCCGGCACTCCAGGTGGAATCCATTGAATGCTTTTATGAGGGCAACCGCGTTTTCAATCCGCATTTTGATTCGGGATTAAAGATGAGGCGCATTCTATTCCGATTCACTTACGGTGCACAAATTCCGCGATGCCGAGCGGTGGTTGTTTGGTCGCAAGCCGGAAGCAATCCCGCTGCCGAGAGGTGCCGTGCATGGGCGAAGCGGGCGGGATTCAGTACAATAGGCGGAAGATCAGGTTTCCCAGGGGTGCTTCATGATCCATGCATGGCACGACATTACGCCGGGTGAGCATATTCCGGGCGAGTTTAACGCGGTGATTGAAATTCCGTTTGGTTCGAGCGTGAAATATGAGCTGGACAAGAGCAGCGGGATGATCAAGCTGGACCGCATTCTGTATTCGGCGGTGTACTATCCGGCCAACTATGGATTCATTCCGCAGACGCTGGCGGAGGACGACGACCCGCTGGACGTGCTGGTGTTTTGCCAGGAGCCGGTGGTTCCGCTGACCATCATCCAGGCGCGGACGGTGGGGTTGATGACCATGATCGACGGCGGGAAAAAGGACCACAAGATTATCGCCGTGGCCAGCAAGGACCCGGAGTTCAACAGCTATACGGAGGCGGCGGAGATGCCTCCGCACCGGCTGATGATGCTGCGCCGCTTCTTCCAGGACTACAAGCTGCTGGAAGGCAAAGCGGTGGAGGTGGACGAAGTGCAGCCGCCGCAGGATGCGTATCCGGTGATTGAGTCGGCGCTGGCCGCCTACAGCAAGCAGCGTCGCAAAGGCTTTGGGAAATAACGAAGCGATGGGTGGTGCGAGGGCGGCCCGGCGAAACGGGCCGCCCTTTTTGCGTGGGCGCAAGAAAAAAAGCGCGGGCTTGAGGCCCGCGCTGCATACGTCGAGAAGCCTAGAACCAGGAGATGGACTTCTTCTTTTTAGGTGGTGCGCTGGCGTCGGCCTGCTGGCTGGTGTCGGCGGGTATCGGCTTGCCGGCCTTGGCCAGCTTTTCGTTGCGCTTTTTCTGGGCGAGGTACTGGGCGCGCTGCTTGCGGGTCATATGGTTCAGCTTCACTAATTCAGCGGCCTTGGCTGCCTCGGCCTCCTGGGGCGTCATGGCGGGTTTGGGCGCGACCTCGGTCTTGGCGGGAACGCTGGCGGTCTTATCCTTGTCGCCGGCGTCGGCCTGCGGGGTGGTGTTGGCGGGCGCGGCTTTGGCGGACTTTTTCCCGCGTTTGGCGGCTCTGGCCTGGTCGGCCTTGGCCTCGGCTTCGTTCTCGGCGGCTTCTCTCTGCTTGATCTTTTCCTGGCGCCGCAGCCTGGCTTCCTTTTTGGCGTCGCGTTTTTTGGCAGCCAGGTACTTGGAGCGCTCCTTGGGCGACATGTGGCTGATCTTCTCTTTTTCGGCGGCGGCGGCGGCCTCGGCGGCGTCGGCGGACTTGCGGTCGGCGATGGCCTTCTGCTTGGCATCGACCTCGGCCTTGGCGGAGCCGAGTTCCGAGGTGCTGCCGACGATCGGGGCGTTCTTGTCCCCGCCGGCGATCACGATGGTCTTCTTCTTTCCCATGCCCAGTTTGCCGCGCACCTGCTTGGTCTGGGGACCGATGTCAGAGGCATAGATCAGCTTGGTCTGGTTGGGGCTGGCGCCGCTGTCGGTGTAGCCGGGTTTGATATCGATGTAAGCCTCTTCGCGCAGTTTGGTGAGGTAGGTGCGCAGGGCGGGCTGGATCTTCAGGGTGTAGATCTGGTCCTGGATCTGGTCGCGGATGCGGTCGAGCGGCGGCGTTCCGGCCTCGATGCGGTCGTCCACGTGCAGGATGATGAAGCCCTGGCGGGTGCGGATGGGCTGGGTGAACTCGCCGGCTTTGAGGGCGAAGGCCTGATCCTCGAGTTGTTTGGCGAGATCGTTGCGCTTGAAGTAGCCGAGATCGCCGCCCTGTTCGGCGGTGGAACCGTTGGATTCCTTGCGGGCAATCTCGTCGAATTTGGAGCCGTCCTTGAGCTGCTGATAGATCTGGCTGGCTTTGGCCTGGGCGGCGGCTACCTGATCGGGAGTGGGTTCCAGCGTCGCGCCCTTGGGCGCGTTGGGGTCATTGGCTATCAGAATTTCGCTGAGCCGGATGCGCTCGGGCTGGGCGATCTCCGACAGGTGGGCGTCGTAAAACTTTTGGATCTCGTCCTTCGTGATCTGGATGCGGGAGCCGACCTCGGAGCCGATCACCTTCTGGGTGAGGATGCCGTTCTTGGTGTTCTGCTTGAAGTCCTCCCAGGAGACGCCCTGGGACTCGGCAATCTTCTGGAGGTCCTCCATGGAGGTGGCCTTCATCTGCTTGCGCAGCTCGTCGAGGCGCTTGACCAGCTCGGCGTCGGCGGAGATTCCCAGCTCGGCGGCCTTTTGCAGAAGCAACTGCTGGTCGATGAGATCGCGGAGGGAGTTGGCCTGACGCTGGTCGATTTGCTCCTGCGTGAGGCTCTGCTGCTTACTGTCCTGCGCGGATTGCTCCTCGTTGTGGCGCAGGTCGGCACGCGTAACGATCGCGTTATTGACGCGCGCGACGATCTCCTCGACGACGGTGTCCTGCTGCGCGCCGGTGTCTTGATGAGCAACGGCGGAGTCTTGCTCGGCAAGGACAGGCGCGGCCAAGGAACAGAGTACGATCAGCGACAAAGCCAACTTCTTCATTGAGGTCCAGGGTGCATAGCGATTCCGGCCGCCGAAAAGGACGGACGGAACGCCGCATTCAGTTTGACGATACCAAGAGTCTATTGTACCTCCCGGCAACCCGGCGAACCAGCAGCAGCCGGGTTTGCCAAGCAGGAATAGCGTAGCGGCCAGGAACGCGGGCAAAAGCGGACACTGCCAAAGCTGTTGCCGGATTGACGTGTCCTGCTTTCCCAGGTCAGCGCCGCAAAAAAACGCGGCGCGGGACCTGCGGCACCCGGACGCGTGCGCCCGGCGGCTGTTTTACCAGACATGGCAGGCGTTGGGCGAGACCATGGCGTCCCCGGCTTTGCAGCCGAATGCTTGGGCGAACCCAGACGAGTTCTGTACCGTGCCGAGGACGCGAAACCTGCCGGGCGAGTGCGGATCGGTGAGCGCCAGTTCACGGGCGCGCTGGGGGGTGACGTTTTCGCACCACAGTTGGGCAAAGCCGATGAAAAAGCGCTGCCCGGTGGTGAAGCCGTCCACCTTCCGGACGAGTTGGCCGTCCGCCTGCCGGCTCATGGCCATGTAGGCCAGCTTGAGGCCGCCGTTGTCCGCCGTGTTTTCGCCCAGCGTCAGCTTGCCGTTGAGGTGAACCTCGCCCTTGTCGTCTTTGACCGGGACGAAATTGGAGTACTCGTCGGCAATGCAATCGGCCCGCTTCTCGAACTCGGCTCCGTCGTTCGGTCCCCACCAGTTGGCGAAGTTTCCGTCGCTGTCGAACTTGCGGCCCTGGTCGTCAAAGCCGTGCGTGAGTTCGTGTCCAATGACCACGCCGATACCGCCGTAATTGACTGCCTCATCGACGTTGGTGCTGAAGAACGGCGGCTGCAGGATACCGGCGGGAAAGTTGATGTTGTTCTCGCTTCCGTCGTAGTAGGCATTGACCGTCGGAGGCGTCATGTTCCACTCGGATTTATCCACCGGCTTGCCCAGCTTGGCCAGGTCGCGCTTTTCTTCAAAGACGGCGGCGGCGCGCACGTTGCCCACGAGATCGTCTTGCTTGATGACGACTTTGCTGTAGTCCTTCCACTTTGCAGGATAGCCGACCTTGTTGCTCACTTTTTTGAGCTTGGCCTCGGCGGCTTGTTTGGTCTCCGGGCTCATCCAATCCAGGCTTTGAATGTCGTTGCCCATCGCATCTTCGATGGCGGCCACCAGGACGTCCATGCGCTGTTTGGCCTCTTTGGGGTAGGCACGGACGATGTAGAGCTGGCCCAGCGCCTCGCCCAGACTGCTGTCGGTGAGCGCGGTGCAGCGCTTCCAGCGGGCCGCCAACTCCTTCTGTCCGGAGAGATACTTGCCCTGGAACGCAAAGTTCTCGTCCACCAACGGCTTGGACAATAGCGGGGCCGAGCTTTTGATGATCCTCCAGCGCAAATAGGTCTTCCAGTGGTCGAGCGGCTCGGAGGCCAGCAGTCCGCTGAGCTTCTGAAAAAACTCCGGGTTGGCCACATTCAGCGAATCGAACTTGGAGGCGCCCACTAGCCTGAAGTAGCGGGGGAAATCGATCTCCGGCGCCTGGGTTTGCAAGTCGGCGACGGTCATCTTGTGATCGCGGTTTTTCGGATCGCGGCGCGCTACCTTATCCATGGAAGCTTCGGCGATGCTGGTCTCAAGAGCCAGAATGGCGTTGGCGTCCTGCTGCGCCTGTTGGGTCGTCTCTCCGGCGAGCGCCAGCATTTTCTGGATGTGCTCCAGATATTTGCCGCGGACTTCCACCATTTTCGCGTCCTGCTTCAGGTAGTAGTCGCGATCCGCCAGAGTCAGTCCGCCCTGGTCGAGGTGAGCAATGTTGAGGGTCGAGTTGTGCAGATCCGGTCCCGTACCGAAGTTGAAGGCCGAGCTCAGTCCCTTGGCCTGCATATGGGCCATCACGTCCAGAATCTGCCGCCGGTCCTTGATCTTGTCAATCTTGTGCAACCACGGCTCGATGGGCTGAATGCCTTTGGCATCGATGGTTGCTTCATCCATGCAGGCAGAGTAGAAGGTGCCAACCTTTTTCTCAATTGCGGTGTGCTTACCCGGCTGGGCGGCGTCTTCCAGAATGGAGCGCAGGAGGTAGAGGTTGTATTCGCGCAGTTCGTCGAATCGTCCGTAGCGCGATTTGTCGGCGGGAATGGGATGCGATGCCCGCCATCCGCCGCAAGCGTACTGGTAGAAATCCTGGCAGGGATCAGCCTTCAAATCCATCGCCGACTGATCAAAGCTGGCCGGCGCGGGAGGCGCTGCCTGTGCCAGCGCGGTGCCGCATGTAAGCAGCGCGGCGAAAACAACCATCGAATTGAGAAATCGCATTGAACCTACCTCAGATGTGGACACCCACGGGCACATGCGCGCTCCGTTGACAGGAGCAGGACTGGCCCCGTACTCTGCTGCTCGTATTCCAGGGACCTGCGGGAGCTGAGCGCGTACGACGCCCGGCTCAGTGGCATTCAACACTTCGCTTTCATGAGAAGGATACTAGAAGCGGTCTCTTAATTGGCTTGGGGCGTCCGAAGGGCGATTCCCTCAGCGGCTAAAGCCGCGTGAAACGAGCCTCTCTTGCGGCACGACTGAAGTCGTGCCCTTTCAAAACCGATTTATGAGGCGGCATCTATGGATCGATATCGCGTTCTGTCTCTTGACGGCGGTGGCAGTTGGGCGTTGATTCAGGTGAAGGCACTGATGGAGCTGTACGGGCCGGATGCGCTGGGCCGGGAGGTTCTGCGGGATTTCAATCTGGTGGCGGCCAACTCGGGCGGAAGCATTGTGCTGGGATGCCTGCTGGAGAATTTCACGCTGGCCGCGATCCTCGCCTTCTTCAACGATGAAGCGCAGCGGAAGGCAATCTTCTCGCCTACCAAATCAGTCGGGGATCACGTTTTGCACGACCTGACGGGGCTTGGTCCGAAGTACGACACGAAGGACAAGCTTCCTGCCCTGCAAAAAGTTTTGGTCGATACGGGGGATCAGCCTCTGGCCACGGCGGTGGCGGGCATTCGCCGAGCCGGCGCCGATGCGGATCTGCACGCGTTGGTAATCGGATTCGACTATGACCGCAATCGCGCGGTATTTTTCCGCTCGGCGGAGGCGAGCGGCCCGGAGTGGGGCGAGGGTTCACGCGCCAATGTCACGGTGGCACAGGCCATCCACGCCTCCACCAACGCGCCGGTCAACTATTTCGACGCGCCGGCAACCTTCCCCGGCGATGATGGGAGGTACTGGGATGGAGCGATCTCGGGTTGCAACAATCCGGTGCTGGCCGCGGTAACGGAGGCGATTGTGCTGGGTCAGGCGCCGGATAACCTTGCGGTGCTCAGTATAGGGACGGCAACTGTCGCCCTGCCCGGACCGGAGCCGGGAGAGCAGCCTTCTGCATTCGTCCGTGAGCTCATAAAGCCGGGAATCAAGAACGATCTCGAAAAGCTTGCGACTTCGATCCTGGATGATCCTCCCGATGCCGCTTCCTTCCTGGCGCATGTAGTTACGGGCGGCGGAGCTGGATTGAACTTGCCGGATGCCGACAGCCGGGTGGTGCGCATGAATCCGCTGATCAGCCCGGTGAAGAAGTCCGTTAACGGGCAGCAGGTGTGGGCTGCACCGGGCACGATGGATGAGATCCAATTCAAATACCTGGCGAGCCTGGGAATGGATGCGGTGGAACAGGCACAGGTGGACGCGATCTCCGATTACGCCGAGCTATGGCTGAAGGACCAGGCTCTGAATCAGCCGATACGCATGAATGGAGACACTCTGAAATGCGAACTGGGGCAGAGTAGTTTTGGGGCAGCCAAGGCGGCCTGGAATGCAATCCAATAGCGGGGAAGGCTGGCGGGTGCGCATCGAATGGAAAACCGATGCCCGCGAGGTGAGCGGCCGTGAGCTTCGCGGCGGGTACGCGGCGACAGACGCCGCTCCGGCCGCGGGCGCTCGTGCATGGAGAAACGCGATGAAGGCAGTTGTGCTGCATGAGTATGGCGGTCCTGAGGTGCTGAAGTATGAAGACAACGTTGCCGATCCGCAGGTGAGCGGAGATACGGTGCTGATTGCGGCGGCTGCCACGAGCGTGAATCCGATTGACTGGAAGGTTCGCTCGGGGGCAAGGCAGAAGGATTTCCCGTTGTCGTTCCCGGCGATTCTTGGCCGCGATGTGAGTGGCATCGTGCGCGCCGTGGGGGCGAATGTGAAGCACTTTAAGCCAGGGGAGCGGGTACTGGCCCTGTCCAACGGGACCTATGCCGAACTGGTGGCAGTGCCTGATTCGGAGGTGACGCATCTGCCCGATGGGGTGGACCTGGTGGATGCAGCGGCGATTCCGCTGGTTTGCTTGACCGGAGACCAACTGGTGCGCCATGCGGCGAAGTTGCAGAAGGGGCAGACGATACTGGTAACGGGAGCGGTGGGCAGCGTGGGTCGCGCTGCGGTGCATACGGCGAAGAAGATAGGTGCACAGGTGATTGCGGGAGTTCGCAAGCGGCAAATTGAAAGCGCTCGCTCTCTGGGTGTCTCCGGCGTGGTGGCAATTGACGACGACGAATCGATTGCGAAGCTCAGCTCTCTGGATGCAATTGCCGATACGGTTGGCGGTGAAGTGGCAGTGAAGTTGATCGCCAAGGTGATGCCGGGGGGAGCTTTTGGGTATGCATCTGTACTACCGGAAGGCACGGCGGCGCTGTACCCCGCGGTAAAGATCACGCGGGTGTTTGCCCAGCCCGATCCATCCAAGGTGCGTGAATTCGCCGATGATGTGCGCGACGGCAAGTTCGTTTTGCCGATCGGCCGCCGGTTTGCTCTGCGCGATGCGGCGGAGGCACAGGCGCTGGCGGAAAAGGGCGGCATCGGAAAAATCATCCTGCTGGCGCCCGGTCCTCAGTAGAATTCATTCGGGAGCGTTCGTTCGCGCGCGCTCCGGGACCCGGCTGCTATGACGAAAGACTGGAAAACCCGGCTGATCCATTCCGATGGGAACGTTCCCCAAGACTTTGAGTCGCTGGTGCCGCCGGTCTATCGCGGCTCCACCGTCGTTTTTCGGGATAGCTCATCAACGCGCTCGGGGTGGAATCAGGAAGAGGTGGGCTACTCCTACGGTTTGCACGGCACACCCACTACCGTGGAGTTGGCGGCGCGTATTGCGGAGTTGGAAGGCGGCACGCGTACTCTGCTGGTTCCGAGCGGACTGGCGGCGATCGGATTGGTGGACTTGGCTTTTCTATCCGCCGGAAGCCATGTTCTCATCCCGGAGAACGTCTACGACCCAAACCGCGTACTGGCCGTAAAGTTGCTAAGCCGCTTGGGTATCGAATCCTCGTTCTATCCGCCAGAGATTGGCGGTGGTATCGCCGGCCACTTCCGCACCAATACTCACCTGGTGTGGACCGAGAGCCCGGGCTCGATCACGATGGAGGTGCAGGATGTTCCTGCTATCTGCGCGGCCGCGCATGAGCATGCTATCCCTGTGGCGCTCGACAATACCTGGTCGGCGGGTGTGCTGTTCCAGGCCTTTGATCACGGCGTGGACGTCTCGGTGCAGGCGGCGACGAAATACCTTGGCGGTCACAGTGACCTGCTGCTGGGCTCAGTCACGGTGCGCGACCCGGCCCAGCTGGACCGGCTCGGCGACGTGCGGGCGTGGCTAGGGCTGGCGGTCTCTCCTGATGACTGTAGCCTGGCGCTGCGCGGAATGACGACACTGGCGGTACGGCTGGAACACGTGGAACGGTCGGCGCTGGAGATTGCACGCTGGCTGGCCAACCGGCCCGAGGTGCAGACGGTGCTGCACCCGGCGCTGGAGTCCTGCCCCGGACATGACCACTGGAAGCGAGATTTCACGGGTTCTTCGGGCCTGTTCTCGCTGGTGTTGAAGCCGGAGTTCAGCGGCAGGCAGACAAGGGGCTTCGTGGACGCGCTGGAGCTGTTCAAAATCGGTTACAGCTGGGGCGGGGTAGCCAGCCTGGCTTTGGCCTACGACATGAGCCGGGTGCGCAGCCGCACAGAGTACGGCGATCGCCTGGTGCGGCTGAACATTGGACTGGAGAGCACAACGGACTTGATCGCCGACCTCGACAGGGGCCTGCGGGCGATGCGGGGCTGAGATCGTCTGCGGCTCCGACGCTTGCAAAAAAAAGCGCGGCAAGTCGCTTCGCGATGGGATCTTAATAGATCGAAACTCATCAATATCCGGCAAAGTCCTCAGTTCGGATGTCGTCCTCGTCCACGCCGGCACCCACCAGCATCGCCTTCATGCCGGCAACCATGGCGGGAGGCCCGGCACTGTAATAGATTGGCCCCTGCAGCGCGCTCAGATGTCTCGTCAACATCTCTTTACAGATCAAACCCGTTTCCCCTTTCCAATCCTTTTGGGCTTGCCCCAGATCGGTCATGGTGCAAATCAAATGGAAATTCGGGTTGCTGTTTTCCAGCCTCTGGAGAGTTTCGAGAAAGGCGGTGTCCTCGGGTCTCCGGTTGGAATAGAAGAGGTGCAACTTGTGTGGAAGACGATCGTGATCGGCTTGCCGCACGATGCTGAGAAAAGGAGTGATCCCTAT
Source organism: uncultured Acidobacteriota bacterium (assembly GCA_963732315.1). Classification (GTDB taxonomy): domain Bacteria; phylum Acidobacteriota; class Terriglobia; order Terriglobales; family Acidobacteriaceae; genus TOLSYN. The sequence goes on along the minus strand of CAVSYY010000012.1, from coordinate 12,475 downwards.
GCCACCGGCCAGGAACACGGCCGCCTTGGCCGAGTTCTTATGCAGCGTGAAAGATCCCGTCGCCGGGCCGATCCTCACCTCGGTACCCAGAGGTATTTGCTTGAGTGAGCGCTTAAACGCTGTATCGCGCATGCGGGTGGTGAACATCAACTGGCTTTCGAACGGAGAACTAGCGAGGGAAAAAGTGCGCGTGTTCCCCTCCGAGTCCGTTTCCGGAGGATCGGACAAAGTAAAGTCCGCCGCTTGCCCGGAAGTGAATGCAAAGTGCGATGGCTTTTCGAAGTGGAAGGCCATCGTGCCTTCCGCGACCTGGGCTCGGCTCAACAACCTGGAAACGTAATCGGCAATCGGAACTTGGTTGGCGGCCATACTGTTCCTTCGTCTCGCATATCAGTTGAACATCCGCTGCTCCAGCCACTCAGGATATCGATTAAGAGGGAAAATGTTGCGTCCCTCGTGTCTTCTGACGGTGGTGTCACGATTGGGGTTGGCCGCGGGCTGGATTGCGGCTTGTGATCGTTTGTCTGATCGGGATGAAAACGGCACAAACCGGGAACGGGGCACTCGCTGCGCCACACGTGCATTTCCGATCCATGATCGACGGAGGCTTCTCTGAGGTTAGTGGATCATGACGGTCGGCCCCCCTGGGAGAACATCCCCCGGTCTCTCAAGATACGCTCCATCTCGATGATCCCAGCCACGACATCGTCATTGTCGAGATCGGCTGCGACGATGTGCGACAAAGCTTCCTTGTGCTTGTCCGTGTCGTGCGTCAGCCAAGGCAGGTCATACGCCCGGGCGAGCTGCGGCCAATTGCCGGTTCGTCCCTTGATGACCTCGTCCAGCGATGAATAGACGGCGAGCCGGCGAGTCATCCTTTGCGACAATGCCACACCGTCGGCCCAGGTCGGCGAACTGATACAGGTTACGTGCAGATCGTCCCGCCCGCTCTCCTGGAGTTTAGCCGCCACCAGTCCGCCAAGGCTGATGCCAATTACCGCGGATCGGTTGGGGATTTCGAGATTACGGAGACCTTCAAGGGAAGCCTCTGCGGTGACCTCTGGATCGCCATGCAGAAGCGCAGGCCGAACAAACCGAGTTCGCGGAAACCTGCCGCGCAACAATTCCTCCAGCTGGAGGACGGAGCCGCCGGGACTGCCTCCTTTCCCGTGAAATAGAAAGATGTTTTCCGGCTCCGCGCTGTGCACGGGTGGCCTCGGGCCTTCGGGGTTGTGAATCCTCATTTCGCTCCGCTCCTAATTTAACGCTACTTATCCGTTGCAGACAGACCAGCCGGCGCCATCTCCAACGTTAGGGGCTCTAACTACCCTACCCGGAAACCAAAATCAGATACTCCTCAAACTCCAGTCCCACCACGCGAATATGGTCCGGCCGTACTTCGAGGAGGTTGATGCGTGGGAAAAGCTCTCCTGGCATCGCAAAATGGGCGACCACCAACGCAGCGGGAATCGCGCCTTCCACCATGGCTACCTTCGCAATCTGCGGTTCACCGATTGCCGGCTGCTCAATGCGATCCTCCCATCCGCTCCTGAGCTTCAGTCCATGGCAGAGAAGGAAATCCAGCAACCGGCAAGCCACCCGATACCCGGCCTCTTCGATCGGGCTCTGCCCAGGGAGCAGGCCCAGCCAATCCGTTCCCAGCCGGTAGGTGAATCCCCACAGCGGCAGTTCGTTCAGGTCGATTGCCGGGAACAGCCAATCACCAGGCAGGCCTGGTACAGCTCTGAGGTAGTGACGATTGGGGTCTCGCCACACATCCAAAGGAACCCAAACCGCTTCCACCGCCTCGCGAGGATCCAAAACCGTGGGCAGCTCGCCCTCCACTTCGAACACAAATGGCGCCACCAAAACGAATGGGCCCGTCCTCCGCCGCGCCAGCACCGGCGGCAATGGCACTCCATTACGTTCTCGGACGAGGCGGATTCCACACTCTTCTTCAAGTTCGCGGAGGGCAGTATGCAGAAGGTCGGGGTCGTCAGGATCACGCCGGCCACCGGGAAACGACCAGTGTCCCGACCAGGAATCTTCTTGTCGCTCCGAGCGCCGGATGAGCAGAACGGATTCCAGCGGATGGTGTGCAAGGACGATCGCTACCGCGGCTTTGGGTTCTGCCATGTCCATATATTGGCACGTTCGATCTGCCACGGCGATTCGCTTCGGAACAGCGTGACGGCTTCCCATGGTGCCGCGCCTGCTTCCCATCTGATGCAAGCACGTCTGCTTGGCCACTACGAATTCGGCAAGAGCGCAATCCGTTGTGGAGTTTCGTACATCGTGAGACGATATAAGTATGATTTCTCGACCATCGGCAATTCGCCCTAGCTTGCTGCTCACGAGTTTGGCGGACTTTCGCTTTGAGTTGCGACGGTTTTTGCAGTTCAGCGAAAAAGCTGCGGTGGCCGCAGGACTGCATCCACAGCAGCACCAACTCCTGCTGCAGGTGGCGGCCGCGCCTGATGATGCGGCGGTCACGATTGCCTATGCTGCAGAGCGGCTGGGGCTGCGGCATAACAGCGTGGTCGAACTGGTCGATCGGGCGGTAGGTGAAGGGCTGCTGGTGCGCACCGTGGACGTGGACGATCAGCGGAGAGTATTGCTGCGAACGACGCGCAAGGGCGAACGCCTGCTAGCCCGACTTTCAGCCGACCATGCGCGGGAGTTGCAGATGGCACCGCGGCTGGCAGAAGCCCTGGAGCGCATCCGCGCCTATGCACTCGGCGATGCCGATGGCAGCACACGATGAGGTCACGACCGTCCACATTGCGCGACTTCATGGTGGATCGCGGCGTCTGGCTGCTAGCTTCAGTAGCGCTGTTGATTGGTGCCGGCGCCGGCCGAGTCGCGCAGGGCGTGCTGAATCCGTCAGGCCGTTTTGCGGCCCGCAGCCTCGACCGTCTGCGTTGGATCGGCACCTGTCCAACTAACGTCGGCGGTCGGTCCATAGGTCGAGGGAACCTCCTTATTCAGCAGCCGCAGATACACGGTGAGCTGAGTGCGGTGATGGCAGGTGTGTAGAAGACGCCGCCAGAATATCCAGATCCGCTGGCGGGCAACATCGAAAAACGGAACCTCCTCAAGCCACCACACCTCGCTCTGCACGGCGAGGAATGCCATGCGCGGATGTGCCAACTCCCGCATTCGCATCCAGAAATCCTGCGGCGTTTGGCCGGCCGGCAAAACCTCCGACGCCGGCGGTTCCGGCGCCGCCAGGAACTCGCCGAAGAAACGGCGTTCCGACAGCAGTTGATGCTTCATGATGTCGAGTACGGTTGGGGATCGCGGATGCGGACGAAATGCCAGGTCCGGCAGATCAAAGCAGCGCCATACTGAAATCACCTTATTGGTCTCGCTGGCGTAGGTGTTCAGCATGTGCTGAAACACCGGCTGGGATGCGCACGGAATATCCGAATCCGGAATCGCAATGTGCTCGTAATTCATCGGCATGATTGCTTCTCCCCCTAAACCCTTTCCAATGCGCGCACCCGCCCATGAGTTGCCTACCGCCTGCCGATTTAGCGATAGAACTGGTCGACATGATCACGGCGCTTCCGGTTTTTTCTTTCCTCATATCGCTCGTGAACTATTCGTGGAAAGCACGGCGCTGGAGTTTTCCCGCAAGCTCCTCAAAGCGTCGTTGAACATCGGGCCCGATGCTGGACTCGACCTCGTTGAACTGCTTGGTTAGCTGGTCTTGTTCCTCGGCGGATAGAATCTTGTTCGCCATCGGAAACAGGAGGTAGTCTTCTTTCCACATGTGACCGCCGTAGAGTTCGGCCAGGCTGAGCAGTGTAGTTCGCAACAGCTCCTTCTCGCTGCCGTCCTTTGTGTAACTGGCGGAGACGGTTGCAAACTGCGCAACCAGGCTCCGGCCGGCGACATGTTCTTTCTTCAAAACACCAAGTGGACAGCCCTGAGGCGGCACGCCTTTCTGTTCGAGGAGAGGAAACAGACACGCCTCCTCCTTGCCGTGATGGCAGCGATCAGCGAAGGTGCTGAGGAACTCCAATGTGTCGGCCAAGGTCTCTGCCGACACAGCTTCTCCCTTCTCCAAATCTTCCGCGAAAAGCAACAAAGACGCGACCACCTGCTGGATGTAATGATGCTCGCGCTCGAGTACTTCGGTCGGTTTCGGATTGGTCATCGTTGTCGTCCTCGTTCCAAGCTTCTCGCCTCGAAAGTGTTTATCCGTTTTGTTCAACGCTTTCCAACGGGCTCCTCCTCGACCTTCCATTCACCTTCGCGTACGTATCCATGTTCGGCATAGGAGTGCCCGGTAACCAGGCCGAGCACAAACCATCCCAGCACCAGGGTGCCGAAGGCGAAGATGGTGTCGCCGATGACACGAAGCCAGCGCAACGTGTTCATCATAGGCGTCTGAAGAAACTCTGATGAGCGGGCGTACCAGGTACCGTACTCAACCGATGCCCAGGCCTGCATCAGTCCCACGGGAAGCAAACTGATCAGAACCATCGTCAGCAGACCGATGTTGATGCACCAGAAAGCAAGAGCAATCGGCTTGCCCTTCCAGGCGCGTCCCGGCCGCAGAGCACGCAGGCAGAAGAGCATGAGGCCAAGGCCGAGCATGCCGTACACTCCGAACAGCGCCGTATGGGCGTGCACGGCGGTCGTGTTCAGACCCTGCATGTAGTAAAGGGCCACAGGAGGGTTGATGAAGAAACCGAACAGGCCGGCGCCCACGAAATTCCAAAAGGCCACGGCGACGAAGAAATAAATGGGCCACTTATAGGCGGTCACCCAGGGCGCGCTCTCGCTGCCGCGAGCCAAACGAATGTTCTCCCAGGCCTCAAATCCTACCAGCACCAGAGGCACCACCTCCATCGCGCTGAATGCCGCTCCCAGTGCCAGCACAGAGGTAGGCATCCCGGTGAAATACAGGTGATGGAAAGTTCCCAGGATGCCTCCCGAGAGGAAAATCACCGTCGAGAACAGCACCGAGGAAGTCGCCGTTCTCATCGACAGAAGTTTCAGGCGGGTGAAGAGAAACGCGATGACCACGGTCGCGAACACTTCAAAGAAGCCTTCTACCCAGAGGTGAACCACCCACCAGCGCCAGTATTCGGCGGTGACCAGATTACTGCGGTGCCCGTACATCAATCCGGCCGCATAAAACAACGGGATGGCGATGGACGAAACCAGAAACAACATTAGCAATTGGCGGCTCTCGTCACGCTTTCGCAATGCCGGCGCCAGCCCGCGATACATCAGCCACAACCAGAAGCAGAGACCGCCGAAGAGCAGGATCGCCCAGAAGCGGCCCAGGTCCACATATTCGTAGCCCTGAGTTCCAAACCACCAGGAGAGATTGAGGTTGCCGATCTTGTGTTCGATGCTCGCCCACTCACCCGCGAGCGACCCGACGACGACCGCTATCAGGGCAACAAAAAGAACGTTGACCCCGAGCCTTTGCCCCTTCGGTTCGCTCTCACTTACCGCCGGAGCGATGTAGAGGCCTGTTGCCAGCCAGGAGGTTGCGATCCAGAAGATACCGATCTGCAAGTGCCAGGTGCGCGTGACCGCATAGGGAAGCCACTTCGATAAAGGAAAGCCATAGAATCCGTTGCCTTCGACTCCGTAATGGGCAGTGATGGCACCGAGCACCACCTGCACCACCCAGAGTGCCGCCACCACGAAGAAGTACTTCACCGTAGCCTTTTGCGACGGCGTCGGGCTCAGTCCCAGCAGTGGATCGGTCGCTGGCATCGCCAGGGCGTGTTCCGAGGAACTGACGTTTTGTGAGGCGTACCACCACACCATCCCTCCGACACCGGCCAACAGCAGAACGAAACTAATTACGCTCCAGACGATGGTTGCGGCGGTTGGACGATTGCCGATGAGTTCTTCATGCGGCCAATTCTGGGTGTATGTAATATCCCCGCCAGGGCGATCGGTACTCGCAGCCCACGACGTCCACCAGAAAAATGCAGTCATCTGCCGGCTTCGCCCAAGATCATCCACTGCGTTCGGAGGAATCGCGTAAGCATCACGGCCGCTGTGGAATACGTCGTAGTAGTAAGCCGAGAGCTCGCGGAAGGCGTCGGCACGCACTGGATCGACGGTAATCTGCCCGGTGGCAGGGTCGTAGGTGTTGCGGCGCATCATCGCTTGCAATCGGCCTTGCAGTGCGGCGCGGCGTTCCACGTTCAGCGCAGCATAGTTGCTGCTGCCTTCCTGCTGTGCCCAGCGGTCCAGAATGATGACGCACTCACGATGCAGGTAATCGGCACTCCAATCCGGAGCTACGTAGGCGCCATGCCCCCAAACCGTGCCGACTTCCTGACCTCCGATCGACTGCCACACGTTCTGCCCCGTCTGAATCGCGTTGGCGTCAAACAGCACGCTTCCGTCGCTGGAGACTACCTGGGCTGGAATCGGAGGAGCATTACTAATGGCCTTATAGCCCACGCCACCGAGCACAGCGAAAGACACGACCATCACGAGTCCAAGGGCGATCCAAAGCTTTCTGAATTTCATTGTCTTCTTCTCCTCCTGAGTCACAGGCCCGCTTCCCCACGTCCGGGCGAGTGCGATTGAAATGAACGCGAAACTCAGCGATACTCTTCTTGTATCGTATCACGATATAACGATTCGCGGCTGCAGGTCTGGGTCTGTCCCATCCTGACCTTTTTGCAAGTTAGTGAGTTAACAACTCAGTGTGTCAGCGACCGCGGAGGTCCAAGGCTATCCAGAAGTTCAGGGCTCTTCCGATGTCTCGATCAGCGGAATGGGTTCGCTCGAGGGGCGGCGGATCATCTCGTCGAGAGCCGAGCCAGGGCCGACCATCGGGTAAACGGCGTCCTCTTTTTCGACATGGAAGTTAATTAAGAACGGGCCGTTTGTGCGCCGCGCCTCCTCCACCGCGGAAAGCACCTCCGCGCGGCTGCGGACGGTGGCGCCGGGGATGCCGTGGGCATCGGCCAGCTTCACAAAGTCAGGGGAAAGAATCGACACGCAGGCGTAATTGCGCGCGTACATGAACTCCTGCCACTGCCGCACCATGCCGAGGAAGCCATTGTTGATCACCGCGATGTTGATGTTCAGATTTTCCTGGGCAATGGTGGAGAGTTCGGCGGCGGTCATCTGGAATCCGCCGTCGCCGGCGATTACCCAGACTTCTTTTTCCGGGCAGGCGATCTTGGCGCCGATCGCCGCCGGCAGGGCAAATCCCATGGTTCCCAGTCCGCCCGAGGTGAGCAGGCTGCGCGGCGAATCATGCTTGTAGTACTGCGCCTCCCACATCTGGTGCTGTCCCACGTCGGTGACCACCAAGGCCTTGCCTTCGGTAGCGCGCCACAGGTCATGAATCACGTGTGCGGCGTAGAGATGGCCCAGATCCGGAAGGTTCTTGATGTCGCGCACCGCAGCATCGCCCTTCATCACGTTCACCGAGTGCAGCCAGCTGTTGTCCTTGCGCGGCGCAATTCGCGGCAGGATGGTTTCCAGAATCTCGCGCAGATCGCCGATCAGCGCCACGTCGACCATCACGTTCTTGTTGATCTCAGACGGGTCAATCTCGATGTGGATCTTCTTGGCATTGGGCGCATAGCGCGTCAGCACACCGGTAACCCTGTCGCTAAATCGCATGCCGCAGGCGATGACCAGGTCGGACTTCTGAATGGCCTTGTTCACCCAGGCTTCGCCATGCATGCCCATCATGCCTAGCGAGAGCTCATGCGAGGCAGGGAAGGCGCCCAGGCCCAGCAGTGTCGAGGCCACCGGAATCTGCAGGCGCTCGGCCAGGGTCCGCACCTGGTCCATCGCGCCTGCTTCCAGAATGCCGTGCCCGGCCAGGATGATCGGCCGTTTGGCCGAGAGAATCAGCTCGACGGCTTGGCTGATAGCATCCTGCTCGGCCGAAAGCATCGGGTGGGGGCGGTGAGGCGACGGGGCTGCGGCATCGAAATCGAAATCGGCCAGGCCCTGCTGCGCGTCCTTGGTGATGTCCACAAGAACGGGGCCGGGGCGTCCGGAACGTGCGATCAGGAAAGCCTCGCGTAGCGCCGGGGCAATCTCCTCCGTGCGTGTCACGCTGTAGTTGTGCTTGGTGATGGGCAGCGTAATCCCGGTGATGTCGACTTCCTGGAAGGCATCGCTGCCCAGCAGTTTGGAGGAGACCTGGCCGGTGATGCAGACCATTGGCACCGAGTCCGACATAGCGGTGGCGATGCCGGTGACCAGGTTGGTCGCGGCCGGGCCGGAGGTCGCAATCGCTACGCCCACCTTGCCGGAGGCGCGCGCGTATCCGTCTGCCGCATGGGCAGCGCATTGCTCGTGTCGCACCAGGATATGGCGGATCGGGTATTTGCGCAGGGCATCGTAGACGGGCAGGATGGCTCCGCCGGGATAGCCGAATACCTCTCGAACACCCTCGCCCTCGAGGGTAGCCCAGACGATCTCAGCGCCGGTCAGGCGGGGCGTTTGGCTGGCGGCGGATGCGGGGGGTTCGCTCATTGTGGGTTTCTCCCTGGTGCGGCTATGCAAAGCAGATTGTCGACAAGTAATAAAACGCTTCTGTATCGGATGCAATCGGACTACCCGAAGATGGAAGCTGCGACCTCGGCTGATTGGGTGTTTTGTGTCGTGCGCGGTTGATAACTGCAACACGGCTCTTCAGCGAAAATGTCATCTGTCAAGGCGTAGGCTCTGGCGCGTGAGCCTCCGCAGATCTGCTTATACTCGCAACGCCCGCACTTGCCGAGCAGATTGCTCTCGTCGCGCAGGGACTGAAATAGTGGACTCTCGCGATAAAGCTTTGTAAGCGATTCGCTCCGTACATTGCCGGCCGAGATTGGCAGAAATCCACTGGGAAATACTTCGCCGGTGTGGGAGACGAAAGCGAAACCTTTTCCGTCATTGATTCCCTTGGGCGCACGTCCGATTCCGTCAGCGGAGGCGGTGCCGAGTACCGAAGGCAAATCGGATGGCTTGGTCGCTCCAGCACGCCGCAGTTCGGTGCGGCGCTGCAGCAGATAGCGCCGGTAGTGCTGGGCCTCCGTGCTCTTGATGTCGAATTTCACCCGCCGGGAGGTCTCATATAACTTTGCAAACACCTGCTCGAACTCATCCGCAGAAATCAAATCGACATCCGCGCCGCGCCCAGTTGGGACCAGAAAAAAGACACTCCACAGCGCGATATCGAGTTCCTCTAACAGCGCGATGATGGCGTCGAGGTACTTTAGATTGTGGCGCGTGATCGTGGTGTTGATCTGTACTGGAAGATCGATCTCGCGTGCCCAGCGCGCGCCCTGGATGGTGAAGTCAAAGGAGCCCGCAACGCGCCGGAAGCCATCGTGAATAGCGGCGGTGGGACCATCGAGGCTGATGGCAAGACGAGCAAGTCCGCTCTCCTTCAGCTTCACAATGGCCTCGCGGGTGAGCAGCGGAGTAGCACTGGGAGTCATCGAAGGTCTTAATTCGCGATCCGCCGCGTAGCGGACGAGTTCATAGATGTCGGTCCGCTTCAAGGGATCGCCGCCGGTCATAACGAAGAGCGGAGCCTGGAGCGCTGCGATTTCGTCGATCAAACTCTTCGCCTCCTCCGTCGATAACTCCATAGGATTGCGCGCCGGCTGGGCGCACGCCCGGCAATGGAGGCAGGCGAGGTCGCAGGCCTGCGTGGTTTCCCAGATCACCAGGAACGGCCGTTCGTCGAAGTCAATGTTCAAGTAAGCTGCCGGACTTGCCGAATTCCCATTTTGCCGCATGGTGCCACCTCACTGTTGTTACAGATTCGCAGATTCCGGTTGCCGCCGAAGCGACTCAAGTCACAGCTGGACGACATTGCCGGCTGCACCGGCTTGAAGGGCGCACAGGTCAACCTGGACCAACTGTGCGGAGGGCGGCTGGGAGCGGAAGGTCAGGATCATGTTCACCGCGAAGAGCGTGACCGCCGCAAGTTCGGTGAGCGCCGAAATTGGCAGGACTTTCCAGGCGCTTTGAAGAATGCCCTGGTAGGCGAGCACCTCGGAGGAGACACGCAGCAGGCATCCGGCGGTGAGCACGCCGAGGCTTGCGCCCATCAGGCGCGGGCTGTACAGCAATCGCATCCCACTGAACGCCGGCAAAACCCGCTGGCCGATTGCGAACACCATGGTAGACACGAAGCCGACGGTCAGGGCGTGGCGTGATGCGCCCCAGATGCCATCGGGGTTCGCCGCGAAGGCTGCCCACACACCCAACACGGCGGCAACGACCAGCCATGCGTAAGCCAGGCGGATGAAGTACGGGAAGGCGGAATGAACGCCCCTCGTCTTCGGCGGCTGAATCGACCGGGTCTGAACCCGAAGGGCGAAGTTTGAAAATACGGCGGCAGCCAGCAGCAGAACCACTGCGGCGGGGAAGGCACCCAGCAACGCAGTCGTTACTCCTGCGAGGTCGAGTGCGAGCGCGATCAGGAGTCCGCGATTGCAGGGAGTGCGAATTCCCAGGAAGGTGGGCAGCCAGCGCGCGCTGAATCCCCACACGAACGGCACCATAAAGCCCCACGCCATCAACGCCAGGTAGCGCTGATCGAAGCTTTGCGGAAAGGCGGGAGAGCCAGCGTGGATGGCTGTCCAGATGCAACCGCCAAGATTGGCAGCGAGAGTTCCAAGCAAGCCCACCGTTCCGGCCATGACCACAAGAATCCAGGTGTCAAACTTGGGGCGTTCTTGCGACGAGCTCGGGGGCTTGTGCGTGGACACTGCGCGGAAGAAGATGAGAAATGCCAGCAGCTCAAGGAAAGCGGAGATAGGAAGGATGGCGCGCCAGTGCCATTCGTAAACGCTGGCCGCCCACCTTGCGGTCACGCCCACGGTCCACAGCAGCCAGCAACTCCAGGCTTCCCACAGCCCGAATCGCTGAGCGCTGCGACCCCGCGGAATCGAGTAGAAGCCGATACCAAGAATGAAGGTGCCGATCCATCCAAAGACCTGAGCGTGGCCGTGCGCCTGAATCCACGAGGCGGAGACCGAAGCAGCCGCGTGCTTGTTGCTGATGGAGAGCAGATTCCAAACGCCGAGAAAGGTCCCTGGCAGCAGCATGAAAGCCAAGCCGGTGCCGATGAAGAGCACCACGAGACGGGACAGAGCAGCTTCCCGCTCGCGGGTAGCCGAGGCACGATTGTGCAGCTGCTCATCGCTCGCTGGAGTTACATTTTTCACTAATCCCATAAGTCACCCCTAACCCGAGCGATACCAAGGCAACCTGCATCGCGCGCTCTTACATTCAAGCGACCCGCGCACGCGGGCCCTCTGTAAGCAATGCGAAATCTGCAAGGCTACCTGGCCTCCATCGCAATCGCGCGCGGAAACAGAATGTTGTTTTCGAGATGAATGTGCTGGTGCAGGTCCTGCTCGAATTCATGCAAGCCAGCATAGTATGCGTGATAAGTGGGGCAGGCATCTGAAGGCGGGGTGAAGTTGCCGCTGAGCTGCCTGATCTCCGCCAACAGTACTCCTGCGCCGTCGTGTTCCTGCATCATCATGGCAACGGGGTTGGCGACGGTTCCGAAGCAGCTGTGCGGTTTCGCGCTACCGGTGGCCAGGGCACGCTCCAACTGGGCGATGTAAGGAAACAGGATCTGTTCTTCTTTCATCAGATGTTGGGTCAACTCCTGATCCAGAGCCTGCAATGCGGATTGAATGTGAGGTAGCTCCGCGTGATTGGTGCCATGCGCCGCAACGACTTTTCTGGCCAGCGTGTCCAGGCGTGGAAGCTCTTTCTTCACGTACTCGTGGTGCTGCGAGACGATGTGTCCGGCCAGACTTTCGAGCGATGCCTTGCTCCAGTCCATCAGCGCGGGGCCGGACTCCGATGCGGCGTCTGCCAGAGCGGCCAGCACGGTGCCGACCTCGACATCCTGTTCGGTGCAGGCAATGGCGAGAGGCTTTCGCCCTCCACAGCAGTAGTCGATTCCGAACTGTTCAAAGACTCGAATCGACGATGGGTGGTTAAGCGCGATTTCACGGACGGTTTCAGTGACAGTGGGCATATCAATCTCCTTGAATCTTGAAAATAGAATGGTGCGGTGTTTGCCGCAGCGACCAAAGTCACTTGCAGAATACGCAGTCCAAATAACAATTGAGAGAACTTGTCGCTGGTGGCGCCCTCTTGGTGCCGAAGGCATTGATTCGAGGGATACGATTGAACACGAAGCGTATAGATCTGGCGGCGGTCCTTCATAAGACAGCCCTGTTTTCCAGGCTTTCTCAGCCCGAGTTACAGTTGCTAACTGCTAGAACGGACAGAAAGATGTTCGGTGCAGGGGAAGTTCTGTTCCACGAAGGCGATCACTGCAAGGGGCTGTTCACCATCACGCGGGGCAGGTGAGAATCTTTAAGACTTCTGCCGGCGGGCGAACAGGTATTGGCCGTAAACGGTGCAGTTGCTACCAACTGGTAGCAACTCAGCATCGACTAACTCAGCCAATGCTGGAAGTGATTTATTCTAAAGAAGA